>JAUIGV010000009.1 GCA_030432565.1 Verrucomicrobiia bacterium
ATTCATCAATGCTCTTTTTGCTCATTTCCATGGCTGGCGCCATGGTGTCCTCTTTTATGAGGCAATGGGGACTTTGCCCGCCCAATCACAATTCCCGTAGGGTGTCCTCTTTTGTGAGGCAACACGCACAGCATCCGGAGAGGTGTTTTTTCTTGTATAGTGACCTTGTGGCTCGATAAGCTCCCCACAAGTCTATGAAAACAAGAGCGATAAGTCTTACAGGCCTGTTTGTGGGAGCTTCCCTCCAAGCCGCTGTATTTTACCCCATCAGCGACATCGGGACGAACATGAACTCCGGAAACCCTGGTGGTAATCCGCTTAGCAACATTATTCAGGGGGCTGGTGTTGGTTTTGACGCTGCCGAACCTCACGCGAACACCGGTGGAACCTGGTATACCGACGCTCCGGGAGGATTTCCTTCGGACTATATCGCGGTCAATGCGGGACCCGAATACATGTGGTTTGACCTTGGTCAGGATGTCGTGCTGACCGAGATCAGCTATTGGGGATATGCGTCGACAAACCTCAATGGAATGCGAGAGTTTAACCTGAGCTTTGCTACCGATGCCGAAGGTGGTGCCGCTGGTTTGGGTGATGAGAGCTTTGGAGCCTCGATTGCCGATAATCCGGCATTTACTGCCATTCTGGATCCGAGCCCCAGGCAAAGTTTTACATTCTCTCCGGTGACTGCACGTTATGTGCAGGTGGAAGCGACCTCAACATTCTTCGGACTTCCACAAGGAGGGGCTGGTGCTGGTGGTGACCGGCTGGGAATTGGTGAGATTGCCTTTGAAAACAACCCGGTTCCGGAACCGTCAACAGGCCTCCTGGCAATGCTCGGAGCTGTCGTTCTTCTGCGACGGAAGCGCTAGATTCCACAAACCGTATTGTTTTTAAAAACAAGGCGCCGGTTGATCCGGCGCTTTTTTTATCCCCGGACGAGGGTAAGAACGGCCACTTCCGTGACTCCGCCCTCATTTTTTAGGACCTTGGCACATTCGTGTGCCGTAGCACCGGTTGTGAAAACATCATCGATGATGAGAGCCTTTTTCCCGGAAATTTCGGGTGCACACTTCTTCCTGATTTTAAAAGCGCCACGGAGATTCGAGAGACGCTGCTTTCTGTTCAATTTGGTTTGCGTGCTTGTAGGGCGTATTCGCTTGATGGCTTCGATTGTCTGGAGTCCGGTGAGCCGGGTGAGTTCCCGGCTCAGTTCATAGGCTTGGTTCCCCTGCCGCCATTGCTTCCTTTTCCAGTAAAGGGGCACCGGAATTAGAAGTGCGTCATTGAATTCGGCAAGCCGCGGATCCTCTTCCAGGGCCTCGTGGAGAAACCCTGCCAGTTCACGGGCAAGATAGAATTGTCGTTGATACTTGAGCCCGTGAACGAGGTGAAACGAGAGGGCAAGTCCCTTGAGCGCCGCTCGTGAGAAATCGAAATCGAACTTCAATCCATGGCAGTTTTGGCAGCGAAAGCTTTCTTCAATATTGCCATCAAACACCTCACCGCATTTTTCGCAAAAGGGTGGAGTGACTCGAGGAAGTTCATCACGACAGTCGCCGCACAGGGAACGCCCCCGCGTGAGCGAACTTTGGCAAAGTTCACAGACAGCCGGATAAAGAAGATCGAGAATCCGGGTTGAAATCCGCAGGCCGTTCCTATCTCGTTTCCGCATGTTTGAGGTGATGTGCGTTGGTCATCTTCCTCGAGAATTTAAAAACAGATGGCCCGGCATTGCGAGGAGAGATCGATGTCAGTTTGACAATCTTACGCACCGTGATTCAAATTGCTGTGAATCGTGGAAAACCGAATTTCAAAGTTGGTTTTCGAGTGAAAGTGAGAAAACTGGAAGCATGACGAGGCACCAATGGCGGGGAGAAGATGGCGAGGAGGTTCGTTTTTGGCGGGCGAATTATCATGGGGGTCGTTTTGAACTTTATACCAAGACCGATGAGGACGATCGATGGGAAAAGCTTGATCCTCCCTCAAAGGAGGTCTGGGAAGCTCTCCGCGATGTTCTCTGGCGGAAATATCAGCGTAAGCGTTGCGCCTGGAATTTGGTTGCCAAGGTCGACAAAATTTTGGGTAAGCCTAATGAAGGACCCGGTGAATAGGTGGGGCGCAGCAGACCATGCTCATTCCTGGCATCCTTTCACTGATCAGGAAATTTGGGAAAGCGAAGCTCCGGTTGTGATTTCCCGGGGCGAGGGGAGCTGGCTTTTTGATGTGGAGGGGAATCGCTACCTCGATGCCAATTCCAGTATCTGGACCAATATCCACGGGCACAGTCATCCGGTGATTGTCGAGGCGATCCAGGAGCAGGCGGCCAAACTCTGCCATAGCTCGTACTTGGGTTTGGCGAATGACAAGGCGAGTGAATTGGCCGAGAAGTTGTGCTCATTTTTTCCGGGTCGCTTGGAGCGATGTTTTTTTTCGGACGATGGTTCAACCGCGCTGGAGGTGGCCTTTAAAATGTCCCTGCAATGGCGTCAGCAAAATGGTGAACACGAACGGACGGGAATCATCGCGTTTGAAAATGCTTACCACGGTGACACATTGGGCGCGGCTTCAGTCGGAGGCGTTTCGAGGTTTATCAAAGGTTACGGCGAGGCAGGGCTCGAAGTTTATCGTGTTGGTTCGCTGGAGGATTTAAAGGTTTTGCCGGAAGTCGTCGTACAAACGGCTTCGGCAGTTGTCATCGAGCCGCTGATTCAGGGGGTGAACCAAATGCGTCCGTGGCCCCAAGGGATGCTGAGTGAATTGAGGGCTTGGGCGGCAAGTCTCGGGATTCATCTCATTCTCGATGAAGTGATGACGGGATTTGGTCGGACTGGCGAGATGTTTGCCTGTCAAAAGGAAGGGGTCATTCCCGACTTTCTTTGTCTTGCCAAAGGTTTGACCGGCGGGACCATGCCGCTGGCCGCCACCCTGACGACAAGTGAGATCTACGAAGGTTTCAAGGGGCCGGGCCGGACCTTCTACTACGGTCATAGTTACACCGGGAATGCCCTTGGCTGCGCGGCGGCTCTCGCAAGTCTATCACTTTTCGAAACGGGAGAGACTTTGTCGGAAGTGGAAGAGAAGGGCGCTTATCTCGAGCGGGAGTTGGTCAGGATTCCGAAGATTCAGGAGGTAAGAAGGGTCGGGCTCGTGGTCGGGTTTGATATCGAGGGATGTGGTCAGGAATTTTGCCGTAAGCTCCGGGAACGCGGAGTTCTAACAAGACCGATTTTAAACACCATTGTCATCATGCCACCGCTATCCGTGACGATGGAAGAACTGGAATTTTTGGTTGAGGCCATCGCCAGGTAGCCCAAAGCAATGGGCATCGGAGGTCGTCGAGAATGAACTCCTTGGCAGACTGGGGTCAGGCGAACAAAGGGGGGCAGAAGAGGGCGATTTTCATCAATGGGCTCAGTCGAATTCGGGTGCTTCAATTTCTCTCGATTGTCCTTTTAACAATCCTTCAGGCCCGA
Organism: Verrucomicrobiia bacterium; assembly: GCA_030432565.1. GTDB lineage: Bacteria > Verrucomicrobiota > Verrucomicrobiia > Verrucomicrobiales > Akkermansiaceae > SW10. The sequence continues at coordinate 3,477 of JAUIGV010000009.1, forward strand.
AAAGCCAGGCGAGGAGGAAGAGGAAGCCGGCGGCGGTGGCCATCATGCCGGAGCTGGTGGTGTCGGGCAGGCCGAGCAGGGGAGGGAGATGGGAGGCAACTTGTCCAAGGGCTGCAGAAAGGACCGCCACAATGAGGCTGACGATGATGAGGACGGGAAGGTTTTTTGTGAGGAGAAAAGCGGTGGCGGGAGGAACAATGAGCATTGCGATAACGATGATGGAACCGACTGCTTCAAATGCTGCGACCGTGGTCACGGCAACCATGGTCATGAGCAGGTAGTGCATGAGTTGGGGGCGAAAGCCCTGGGTTTCGGCCAGGCCGGGATCAAAGGAGGCGAGTTTGAATTCCTTGTAGAAAAGGGTGATGACGAGGGTGTTGAAGAGGAGAGTGGCCCCGATGATCAGAGCAGCGCGTGGGACTGCGAAGAATGAGGTCTCGTTTTCGAAGAGTGTGACCATATCGAGCGGGGTGTATTCGAGGGCACCATAGAGAACGCAACCGGCATCGAGATCAACGTGGTCGGCAGCCTTGCGAATGAGAACAAGTCCGATGGCGAAGAGGGTGGTGAAAACAATCCCCATGGCGGCTCCGCGTTCGACCTTTCCGAAGCGGGTGATCCACTGGGTAAAGAGGGCGGTGAGAATTCCGGCGATGGCGGCGCCGAGGAACATCCAGATGTTGGCCCGTGAGCCTGAGATAAGAAAGGCGATGGCCAGTCCGGGGAGAACGGCGTGGCTGATGGCGTCTCCCATCATGCTCATGCGGCGCAGGAGGAGGAAGGTGCCCGGAAGCGCGCACGCCATGGCACACAATCCTCCGACGAGGATGATGTGGAAGTCGTTTGTGGTCCAGTTCACGGGTAGAGGAATTTAGAAGCGTTGAGTGAAGCCGGTGAAGCAGCCGAAGTCTTCAGAGTCGCTGTTGAGGCCAACCTGCACGCCGGCATCAAGGACGAAGTTTTCGTTGATCTCGTAGGTGAAGCCGCCGGAGTAGTAGGATTCGTAGCGGTCTTCCGCGATGACTCCGATGTATTCGGTGTAGCCGCCGAGATTGCCAATGATGGTGTAGCCGATGACGGCGGTGAAGAGGAACTCGGTTTCGCTTCCGGTGCCGTCGTTGACGAAGTCAAGCTGGCCCTGAAGCCCGAGGCTGATGTCATCGGTTAGGGTTGAGGCCCAAGGGACGATGATTCCGCCCTGCCATTCGTCGCTGTGGGTGGGGGCGGTGACATAGGGCATGATGGCGAGGGCGGAGTCGCCGCTATCATTGCCCCGGAGGTTGTACTTGAGTCGAACGGTGAGGTCTCCGAAGCTGGTCCAATCTCCGGCGGTCTCGGACCTGACGTCGATGACCGCCTGAAGGTCGATGTTGTGAGTGAGTCCGGCCTTCATATTGATCTGACCATAAGTAGAGGTCTCGAGGCCTTGGTCGCGGCGGTAGTCGAAGAGGGAGGCTTCGATCTGGTAGCGCCCGGCATCGACGGTGATGGGTGATTCGGTTGCGTCGGGGCGATCAGGAGAGAGTCCACGGAGCAGGTGGTTGGGTGTGGGTTTAAAGAGGTTGTATTGCGTTTTATCGTAAACTGGGCTGGGTGGGATGCCGGGAATGTCGATTGCGTTGACGACACCGATGAAGTCTTGATTGGTCCGAGTTCCAGTTAGTTTTCCTGAAGGGTGTTCTCTGTAGTGCGGCATGAATGCAATCGCTTTGAGGTCATCTGCTAATGTTGTGCCAATCAGGCTGAGGATGAGGATAGCGGGTGGTTTCATATTCATGAGGTGATAAGGTTTAGCCTGTAGGCTCGGACAGAGGTCCAAGCGCCTTCGGTTCGATGGTGTGAGGTGAGTCAATGGTGGGCTTGGAGAGGTCGAGTTCGGCTTCGAGTTGGTGGACGATTTCGGCACCGAGAAGGTGCTCGACCATGTCGGCATCGCGGTCGACGTGGCTGGGTGCGATGTCGGCGTATTTGATGAGGTAGAGTTCCCAGAGCCGGTGGTTCCGGGTAATGCGTGAGGCTTCGCCGAAGCCGGATTCGGAGAGGCGAAGTTCGCCCGACGGCTGGCGTTCGATATGATCTTCGGACCGGGCTTGGCGGATCAATTTTGGGAGTTCTCCTTTTGACCAGTAGCGGTGCTTGCGCAGAAGATCCATTGGGATGGGAAGGTTTTTGAGCGGCTTGGCATCCTGGGTTTCTTCGAGAATTTCGTATGTCGAGCGCAGGAGGTGTTGGCGGCCAACCTTGCGCTGCAATTTGAGATGGCGGAGGTAGCGGGGAAGGACGCCACGGGCGGTGCCGAAAATCATGCTGAAGAGGAACATGGTTGCGGCGGAGATGACGATGATTGCTCCGGCAGGGAGATTGGAATAAAGCGCCGAAATCGAAACCCCGAGCCAGCCCGAGATTGCTCCGATGGTTGCGGAAAGGAAAAGCATCCATCCGAGCCGATTGGTCCAGAAACGTGCTGCGGTGGGTGGGGTGATGAGGAAGGCGATGATGAGAATCAGGCCAACCGCCTGAAGACCGACGACGGTGACTGCAGTGACGAGGGCCATCAAAATGATATCGAGCCAAAGAACGGGCCAGCCCTGCGCCGAGGCGAAATTGGCGTCAAAGCAGAGGAGAGTGAGTTCTTTTAAAAGGGCAATCGTGACTGCGGTGGTGATCACAAGGATGATGGCGATGAGAACGAAGTCAGACCAAACCATGGAGGCGGTCTTTCCGTAAATGAAGCCATCGAGTCCGGCTGCGCTTTGGCCCGGGATTCTCTCCACCATTTTTAGAATGGCGACTCCCAGGCCGAAGAAGACGGAGAGAACGATGCCCATCGCGGCATCATCTTTGAGGCGAGTGGTTTTGCGGATGGCCAGAACAAGCAAGACACCGAGGAGGCCTGTAATGGTGGCTCCGATGAGGAGGCCGGGCAGGCTTTTGCCGGTGAAGCCCAAGGCGGACATCAGGGCAAAGGCGATACCAATGCCGGGGAGGGTGGCGTGGGAGAGGGCGTCGCCGAGGAGGGATTGTTTTCTCAAAAGCAGGAAGCTGCCGACGAGACCTGCGGTGGCTCCGAGGAAGGCGACGCCAAGAACCACCAAACGTGTGTTGTAGTGTTCGAGGCGAAGAGTTTCGCTAAGGAGCTCCCAGGTCATGGTTCTTTCGTATTAAGAGCGTCCGACGTTCTTGAGCGCCTGGGCGACATCGTCGAGCAGGTTGAGTTTGCCGCCGTAGGTTTTTTGGAGATTCTCCCGCGTGAAGGTTTCACTGGTGGGGCCGCTGGCCACGACGCGCATATTGAGCAGCACCAGATAGTCGAAGTATCGCGATACGGTGGCGAGATCGTGGTGAACGCAGAGAACGGTTTTCCCTTGCGCATTGAGCTCCTGGAGGAGCTCGATAATGGCTTGTTCGGTAGCGGCATCGACGGCGGCAAATGGCTCATCCATGAAGTAGATTTGAGCGTCCTGGACGAGAGCACGGGCGAGAAAGACGCGTTGTTGTTGGCCACCCGAGAGTTGCGAGATTTGACGCCTGGCGAGGTGACCGATGCCAACCTTTTCAAGGGCTTCGAATGCCTGTTTTTTTTGTGCGCCGGTAATGCGTTTAAACCATCCAAGTTTTCGGTAGGTTCCCATCGCGACGACATCGAGAGCGCTCACCGGGAAGTCCCAATCGACACTTTCGCGTTGCGGGACATAAGCGATGAGGTCGCGTTGTTGCTCGTAGGGTTTGCCGTAAATCAGGGCCTCGCCGGAGGTTTTTGGGATGAGTTCGAGACACGCTTTCAGCAGGGTGGATTTGCCTGCTCCGTTCGGTCCAACAATGCCGGCCAGGGTTCCCTCGGGGATGTTTAATTCGACATCCCAAAGAACGGGCTTGCGATGATAGGCCACGGTAAGGTCGTGGACCGCAAGCGGGAATTCGGGAGGGTGTTCCGGGCGCATCTAGTCGTTGAGTTTATTTTGGAAGCCGCCTTCGGGCGCGCTGCCGCCGAGGGCGTTTACGATGGTTGTGATATTGTGGTCCATCATTCCAATGTAGCTTCCCTGGTAGGTTCCGGCGGGACCCATGGCGTCTGAGAAAAGCTTCCCACCGATTTTGACGGTGTGGCCCTTTTCGGCAGCCCCTTCGATCACCGTTTTGACAGATTTTTCCGGGACCGATGACTCAATGAAGATTGCGGGGATTTCGTTTTCAACAAGGTAGGAAACAAGGTCGTTGATGTCTTTGGTGCCGGCTTCGGATTCTGTTGAGATTCCCTGAATGCCGCGCACCTCGATCCCGTAGGCCCGACCGAGGTAGGAGAAGGCGTCATGAGCGGTGACGAGGACTCGCTGCTTTTGAGGAATGGTGGGAAATACCATGAGTGCATAGGTGTGAAGGTCGTTGAGTTTCTCCTGATATTCCTGGCATTGCTTTTGATATTGGTTGGCATTGTCCGGATCAAATGCGGCCAGTTCATCACCGATTTTTCCGGCGACTTTGGACCAGATGGAAAGGTCCATCCAGAGGTGGGGGTCTGGATGGTCGCCATTACCGATGAGTTCGACCTCAGCCAAGCCCTCGGCTACGGCAGAGACAGGGTTGTCCCGTTCTGCCCGGCTTTTGAGAATTGATCCCATCTTGCCTTCAAGGAAATGGCCGTTGTAAAGGACGAGTCCGGCCTTCTGAATTTTGTCGATCTCAGACTTGCTTGGCTGGTAGGTGTGTGGATCGGTGCCTTCGCCGATGATATTAATAACCTCTTGCTTGTCTCCGGCGATTTGACGCGTGACGTCCCCGATCATGCCCACCGTCGTGACAATCGTCCCGTCGGTCTTGGCCGCTTCATCCTTATTCGTGCAGGCCCCCAAAAAAAGCAAAGGAGCGAGGAGGAGTGATTTCTTCATATACGTGAAGTGGCACCACGACTTTGAATAGTCAAAGTAAAAAACTTGAAGTGTCGTATTTAAGGGGGATTTCGAAGGAATCTGGCGTAAAAAAAGCCCCGCAACCGGATTGGTCGCGGGGCTTTTTGAAGGTGATTCGGATGTTAGCCGACGTAGGACAGGGAAGCGGCGGTTGCTTCAATCTTGTCGTTGTTATCGAGGAGTTCCTTGATGGGATCGTATTTGCCGGCCAGCAGGGCTTGGCGGGCGGAGGCGGGCATCTCGACAGGGAAGGAAAGATCTCCGGCTGTCACCGTCATGGCATTAAGATCGATCGAGACTTCAAGCGATGGGTCTGCCGAGCATGCTGCTTTGAGCGTGTCGATATTTTCGCGGGAGGAACTGACGCAGGGAAGTCCGAGGGTCGTTGAGTTTCCGTAAAAAATCTCGGCAAAAGACTCGGCGATGATGGCGTTGAAACCATACTTGGTGAGCGACTGGGGTGCGTGCTCCCGGGAGGACCCGCAGCCAAAGTTGATACCGGCGATGAGGATGGAAGCTCCCTTGAAGCGCTCGTCATTGAGCGGGTGATCGGTTTTTTCTCCTGACTCCGGGTCAAAGCGAACGTCGTAGAAGGCGTATTCTCCCAGTCCGTCGAAGGTGACACACTTCATAAAGCGTGCGGGAATGATGCGGTCCGTGTCGATGTCTGCTCCCGGGATGGGAACGGCCGTGCCGGAGACTTGCGTAATTGGTGCGATAGCCATGGTGGTTAACGGAGTTTTGTTCCTTACTTGTCTCCACGGGCGGCTCTGCGCTCGAGGATCTTGGTGAGGGCGTCCTGGAACGATCCGACGTGCTTCTGGGCCAACTGCTGACTCAGAGCCATGACTTCACCGGTGATCGCAGGCATAACGTCGAGGGTTTTTTGACCCACTGGCGTTTTGTAAAAGGCAATCAGTGCTGTGATTTCGTCTTCGCTGAAGTGTTCCTCATAGACAGCTTTTGTTTTAGCCTTGAGCTGCGGATCGCCGGCGACTTTGCCCATATAGGCCATGAAGGCGTCTTTGACTTCGCCCATTTCCTCTTTGTTGAGGTCCTGGCCCGCGAGGCTCTGCTCGACCATGGCGAAGCCGGCTTCACCGCCATCGATCACGGTTTGCTCGAACTTCATGATCTTGAGAAGTTCGTCAATTGGGGCGGGCTTGGCTTCCTCCTGTCCGGATACCGGTAGAAGGAGGAGTGAAAAGGTGAGGAGTAGAATGGATTTCATTTTTTAGGTTTTGTTTGGATTAGGCGACGGCCGGTTTTTCGGTGACGTCGAATGTTTCTCGGGCATCGGCGATTCGGCCTTCGACGGCGGCAGCGGCGACCATGATGGGCGACATGAGGACAGTGCGACCGATGGGGGATCCCTGGCGGCCTTTAAAATTTCGGTTGGAGGAAGAGGCGCAGATTTGATCGCCGATGAGTTTATCGGGGTTCATGGCGAGGCACATGGAGCAACCGGCGGCGCGCCATTCGAATCCGGCTTCCTCGAAGATCTTGTCAATCCCTTCCTTCTCGCATTGGATTGCGGTGATTTGTGATCCGGGAACTGCGATGGCTTTAACCCCTTCGGCAACCTTGTGTCCTTTGAGGTATTTGGCGGCTTCGCGGAAATCGGAAAGGCGTCCGTTGGTGCAGGAGCCGATGAAAGCAACATCGATGGGGATGCCTTTGATCGGGGTTCCGGCAGGAAGCTTCATGTAGGCGAGGGCTTCCTCGATGACTGCCTTTTGATCGGGTTCCGCCGTGGCGGGGTCCGGGATGGACTCGCCGATGGAGATTCCGTGGTCTGGTGAAATCCCCCAGGTGACGGTCGGTTCGATGTCTTGGGCATCGATGACAATGATATCATCGAATTCCGCATCGGCATCGGTGGCGAAGGACTTCCATTCCTCGACAGCCTTCTCCCAATCCTCGCCCGTGGGAGAGTAGGGTCGGCCTCTGAGGAACTCGAAAGTGGTCTCATCAGGATTGACATAACCGCAGCGGGCCCCTCCCTCGATGGCCATGTTGCAGACGGTCATGCGCTCCTCCATGGAGAAGTTGTCGAAGGTGGTGCCGGCATATTCGTAGGCGTATCCGATGCCGCCTTTGGCTCCCAGCATGCGGATGATGTGGAGGGTCACGTCTTTGGCGTAAACCCCCGGACGAAGCTCTCCGTTCACCTCGATCTTGCGAACCTTGAGAGATTCCATAGCCATGGTTTGAGTGGCCAGAACATCGCGAACCTGGGTGGTGCCGATGCCAAATGCAATTGCTCCGAAGGCACCGTGGGTGGCGGTGTGGGAGTCTCCACAAGCGATGGTCGATCCGGGTTGGGTGATTCCTTGCTCGGGTCCGACCACGTGAACGATCCCTTGTTTGCCGGACTTAAGATCAAAGTAGGTCACTCCAAAGTCATCGCAATTTTTGCGAATGGCATCGATCATGGCGGCGGCGAGTGGATCAGCGGGTTCGTCCTGATTGATGGTGGGGACAATGTGGTCGATGGTGGCGAAGGTCCGCGAAGGGTATTTCACCTTCAGGCCGAGATCTCGGAGCATGCCGAAGGCCTGCGGGCTGGTCACTTCATGAATGAGGTGGGTTCCGATAAAGAGTTGCGTGCGTCCATCACTCAGGGTTCCCACTGTGTGAGCATCCCAAACTTTCTGATAAAGAGTCTTTCCCATGGCAAAACCGCGAATTTTTCGCGGGGCGGGGACGATGTACGGAAATCCGCTTGAAAGCAAGCATCTCGGGAGTTTCTAGCCGATGACGGCACCACCGGCTGCCGCGATGATCACGAGTGCCCAGACCGGGATGATTTTTTTCCGTAAAATCAGGAAGAGAATGGCGACGCAGGTGGCATCGACCCAGCCCGTCAGGGTGGTGGAGTCGGTCGCCATGCGAAGGAGGGCGACACCGAGGACGCCGACCACACCGGCATTGGCTCCATTGACCGCGCGCTGGGCCCACCGTTTGCCGCGGAGACGTCCCCAAATCTTCATTGTGCCGCCCAGGAGCAGCATTCCGGGGAGGAAAACCGCGATGAGGGCTGCGCCGGCGCCCAGCCAGGGATTATCGAAGATGTTGGCCTTGACCCCGAGAAAAGCGGCGAAGGTGAAGACGGGACCGGGAACACCCTGGGTCGCTCCATAGCCTCCGAGGAAAACCTCTTTTGACATGTAGCCACCATCGACCATGCTTTCTTGCAGGAGGGGGAGAACGACATGGCCTCCGCCGAAGACGAGAGAGCCGGCGCGGTAGATTCCGGCGAGGGGGCCATTGTGACCGATGGAGATAAAGAGGAGGAGAAAGAAAACCACGAGTGCTCCCCAGCCGAGAAGCCCGCGACCGCCTGTCTTTTGTTTTTCAATTTTCTCCCCGGCTGAGAGGGTGAAGACCCCGATTATTCCGGAAATGGTGATCATAAGAACGGTAATCCATGGTGCCTGGAAGAACCAAAGCGCCACCAGCACAAGAAAAGCGATGGCGAGGCGTCGGAGGTCCGGGGCGAGGTTTTTGCGCATTCCCAGCCATGCTCCGGCAACGACGGCCAGCGCAACCAATTTAAGTCCGCGAAGCGCTCCTTGCGCGTGATCGCCGGAGAGGTCGCCAATACCAAGCGCGACAAGAATGAGAACCAGAGCCGAGGGGAGAGTGAAGCCGAGCCAAGCCGCCAGGCCTCCGGGCAATCCGGCCCGTTCGTAGCCGATGGCAGCGCCGAGTTGGCTACTTCCCGGGCCCGGAATGAATTGGGTGAGCGACATGATTTCGGCAAAGCGGGATTCCGTGACCCACTGGCGTCGGGCCACGTATTCCTCGCGGAAATAGCTGACATGGGCAACGGGTCCGCCAAAGGAGGTGAGTCCGAGCCGGAGGGCAACGAGAAAGCATTCAAAGGCTGCGTTCATTTGTGAATGAGCAGACCACAGGACGAAAAACTGTCAATGGCAGGCTTGTGACAGAGGGGCATTTTAGATCTCGCGAAGTCTTTGAGGATAAGGAAACTTGCGCTCATGAGATTGATCTTCGCGGCAAACTGCTTGCTGTTCGTTTTGGTGTCCTGTGGTTCGGATCCGGTGTCGCGGCCTTTTGTGGCAAAGGCACCATCCAAAAATAAGCTGCCCAAGGTTGAGGCTTCGGTGGTATCAAAGAAGAAAGCATTTGCCGGGCAAGTGACATTCGAAGAGGTGGCGGGTTCACAGTTGGAAAAGATCCGGGTCATTCCTGAGAGCGGAAGGGGATTGATCATGCCGTCCAATCAAACCTACGATCAGGTGGACGGACTCTGGGTCATGGGAGCCACGCCGGGGGAATGGTTTAAGATTCCGGACTACAGCGAAGTTTGGGTCGGAAAACAACCTGAGAAGTTTGACGGCACCGCTCATCTTGGTTCTTTGAAAATTTACTACCGAAGCAGCCCGGTTCTGCGATTGGTCGGAGCAATGAAGAGGGGGCTGAAACACCCCGCGTGGGTGCCTGATTCCGGAGTTACCAAAAGCCCTGTTCCTTCACCCTGGAAAAGCAAACTTCAATAATCACTTCATGAAAATAATTCTCTTGATCCTCCTTTTGCCTTTCCCGGTTTTTGCGGAATTCCGTCTCAATCAGATCCAGCTGATCGGAACCCATAATTCCTACCATGTCGCTCCGACGGCGCAGGAAATGAGAGTTTTTGGCCTCTTCGACAAGCGGGCTGCGACAGCCTGGGACTACACACGGAAGCCTTTGGGAGAGCAGCTGGACAATGGCTTGCGGCATTTCGAGCTCGATGTCTTTGCCGATCCAAAGGGCGGGCTTTTTGCCAAGCCGGGTGACCCTGCAGATAGCCCGATGCGAAAGCCCGGGATCAAAGTCCTCCATGTTCCGCAATTTGATGCGAGATCGATTCACCCTACTTTCAAGGGCGCGCTGGCTGCGGTGAAAGAATGGTCCGATAAGAATCCGAACCATTTGCCGGTCATGATTCTGGTGGAGCTGAAGGACCGGGCTGATAATCCTCTCGCTCAGAAGCCGGTGAAGTTCGATCGAGCGCAGATGATCGCGTTGGAGAAGGAAATTCTCTCGGTGGTGAAGAAGGATAATCTGATCACGCCTGATTTTGTGCGGGGAGAGAGCGCCACTTTACGGGATGCGATTGGTGAAAATGGATGGCCGACGCTGGAGAAATGTCGGGGGAAGCTCATGTTCTGTCTCGATAACGAAGGGGGGCACCGGGATGTATACTTGAAAGGGAATCCCACCCTGGAGAAGCGACTCTTGTTCGTGAGTGTTGATCCCGTGCACCCTGCGGCAGCCTGGATGAAGCGGAATAATCCGGTTGGGAGTTTCGACGAGATTCAGAAACTGGTCAAAGCGGGGTTCATGGTGCGTACCCGGGCCGATGCCAATACGGTGGAGGCCCGTGCCAATGATAGGAACCGGGCCCGCAGGGCTCTCGCCAGTGGAGCCCAGTTTGTCAGCACGGATTTCCCCGACAATGTACCCCGGATCGGCGAATACGAGGTCCGGTTTCCTGGTCGTGTCGTTGCCCGGGCGAATCCGGTCTCTGCACCGGAACTGAAAGGCCGGGCGGTCAAGTAGGGTGGTTCTTGAAGATTCGGACAAAAGTGTTCATCCTCCGGCGTGCAGAACCGTTTTTACCAGGCCTTTGATACCGCGCGAGCTTCCGGTTACGACACTTCGGATGATTTTCGCTCGCCTTTTCAGATCGATCGCGACCGGGTTCTGCATACTCCGGCGTTTCGCAGGTTGCAGAGCAAAACCCAGGTCTTTTGGAGCGGAGAGTACGATTTTTACCGTACCCGCCTTACCCATTCGCTGGAAGTTGCGCAGATTGGCAAGTCGATTTGCCACTGGCTGAAGCATTCAAGCGATTTGCTCGCTGATGATTTTTTTGTCGACGAGGATTTGGTTGAGGCCGTCTGCCTTTCCCACGATCTAGGGCATCCACCCTTTGGCCATGCCGGGGAACGTTCGCTCAACCACTTTATGGCGGACTACGGAGGGTTTGAGGGGAATGCCCAGACGCTGCGATTGCTCACTGACAGAATCTTTTCGCAAAGCCGCAAGGGCATGGATCCGTCGCGGGCGTTTTTGGATGGAGTTCTGAAATACAAATCTCTCTGGTCCGAGTTAAAGACCACCAAAGGAAAGCTGCCCAAAAATCATTTCCTTTACGATTCACAGAGCGAGGACTTAAGCTGGGCCATGGGAGGGAATGACTTCCCTGCCGAACTGCCTCCGGGTGATGAAAGGGACGGCTTTAAGTCGATAGAATGCCAGATCATGGACTGGGCGGACGATACCGCATACTCGCTTAATGATCTGGCAGATTCGGTGAAGGCGGGATTTCTCACGGTGGAGAGAATTGAGCGCTGGGCCGAAAGGCGCGGTCACGAGACCTCGGGGGATGCTCCGCTGGGTGCTCTTTTGAAGGCGATTCGCGGTCAAAGGATCGAACCCTTTGTCGGGAAGCGCATCGGGAAATACATTCAATCGGCCACTCTGGTAAAAGCCACAAATTTGCTGAGTGGAACCAGCCACCGGTATGCCCTGGACCTGGTGATCAATTCCGGGGTTCGGGCGGAAAGCGAGTTGTTCAAGAGTCTTGCGTATGAAGTGGTGTTTCTATCGCCACAACTCAAGCAACTGGAGCACAAAGGGAGCTACATGCTTCGGCGATTGTGGGAAGTGATGGAGCAGCGATACGTGCTGGGTGCTGATATTGATGGACAGGATTTTGCGCTGCTGCCGGAGGCCGACGCGGCTGAGATTTTGGAAGCGGAGACTTCGGAAAAAAAGGCCCGTCTTGTTTGTGATTTTCTGGCGGGGATGACTGATGGTTATGCTGCCAGAACGTTCCGGCGGCTCTTTGAGCCCGGATTTGGAAGTATTGGTGATCTCGTCGGTTAGATGCGCCTTGATCGAATGGTCGGGAAATGGGCGGGGACGGGGAAGCGTCGGACTCGCGGCTTTTTTGAGTCTGGCAGAGTGATGCTAAACGGGCAGCTGTGCGAAGATGGGCAGGTCCAGGTGGGCAGGTTTGATCACGTTCAGGTTGATGAAGTGATTTTGCAAAATGAGGTGCCTCGATACATCATGCTCCACAAGCCAAAAGGCGTCGTGAGTGCGACCACTGATCTTGAACACGAGACAGTGATTGATTTGATTCAGGAAGACTGGGCGGACCAACTTCATCTGGCAGGAAGGCTCGATCGCTTCACCTCCGGATTGGTGATTCTTACCAATGACAGCCGTTATTCCGAATCATTGACCGAGCCTTCGAACAAGGTTGGGAAGCGGTACTTGGTAGAGGTGGATGGCGGGATTGGCCCGGAGGTGATTTCGGCCTTCGAGGCCGGGATATGGTTTGCCAAGGAAAAGGTGACGACCTCTCCAGCTGCAATTGAGCAGTTGGGTCCAGGCAAGTGCCGCCTCACCATCTACGAGGGGAAGCATCATCAAATTAAGAGGATGTTTGCAAAATTCTCGCTGAAAGTGATCGCCCTTCATCGCGAGGCCATCGGGGAGTTGGAGCTTTCCGGCGAGCTTAAAGAAGGGGAATGGATTGAAATTATTCCAACCCCAGGCCAGACAGGTGGCATTCCCGAAGCGGGGTAAGAAAATCACGGATTGCGACTTGATGGGAGGATGTCTGACTTTAGCTTTCAGACATGAACTTAAAGAGCGTTGCCGTTTTTCTGTTGGCTTCCAAATCCCTTGGTCTAGCCGTTGCCGCGGTTCCTGTCGCGGGCATCACAAAGGGATATTTTGATGGGAAACGTCCGATGGATGCGGTCCAACTCGTGGGCGAACGCGGGCACATTTTGGTTCCTGAATCCGGGAAGGTGGCAAGCCAGTGGGTTTTTAATGACGGAGTGCTGACGGCTTCGCCCAAGTGGGACAGCCTGGTGACTCCGGATTCGTATACCGACTTTAGGATGCACGTGGAGTTCAATGTAAACAACGTGCCAAATGTGGATGCCGAAAAGAACGGGAATTCGGGGATCTACATCCAGAAGCGATATGAGCTTCAGATTTTAAATTCCCACGGAGTTTCGCCCGAAGACTACAAGGCGAGCTATGCCGGCAGTCTTTATCGTCAGAAGAAGCCGGACAAGTTGGTGTCCAAGCCGGCTGGAGAGTGGCAAACCTATGATATTGTTTTCAGGGCTGCCCGCTTTAAGGATGGCGAACGGATTGAAAAGGCCCGTATCAGTGTTCAGCACAACGGGGTTTTAATTCATGATGATTACGCCCTCGTCAACAAGACGGGTGCCGGCCAGAAGGAGGGGCCCGAGCCGGGCCCCATTAAATTTCAAGGACATCATAACCCGGTAAAGTTTCGGAACGCCTGGATCCAACGATTAAAACTCGACGAAGTGAAAAAGAAGGATGCCCCCAAGCCTCAGAAAAAAAAGGGTTACACCTATGTGATTCCCTTCGATGAGATTCCGGCCTCGCCCGCTTTGAAGCCGCAGGAAGCTTTGGAGACCTTTCGGCTGCACAAGGATTTCGAGATGAGTCTGGTTTCCCACGAACCGGCGGTGCAAAATCCACTCGCGTTGCGCTTTGATGGCAACGGCCGGATGTGGGTGGTGGAAATGCGATCCTACATGCCCAATGCCAATGGGGAAGGCGAGGATGCTCCAACCGGGAGGATTTCGATCCACGAGGATACGACCGGTGACGGATTCTATGACAAAACGAGCGTCTTTCTTGATGGGCTCAATCAACCCCGGTCAATCGCCCTTTATAAAAACGGCCTTCTTTTTGGAGGACATGAGAAGCTCTACTACGTCGAGAATGTCGATGGTAAGGCGGGTAAGATGACGGTCATCGATGAAAATTACACGCAGGACGCAAACGTGGAGCACCGCACCAATGCTCTTTTTCGTGGGCTTGACAATTGGATTTACAACGTGAAGTCAGATGCCCGGTATCGGGAGGTCGATGGAAAGTGGGTGAAGGAAAAAACCTCCTTTCGCGGGCAGTGGGGGTTGTCCCAAGACAATTTTGGGCGGCTTTATTACAACGAGAATTGGTTTGGGATCAAAGCGGATCAATTGCTGCCAAACACCCTCATGAGGAATCCCAATTTCCAGCTGGGGCGGGCGCACGGCCGACACATTTCCTTCCGGGATAAGCTTTATCCCGCCCGCATCACCCCGGGGGTGAATCGCGGGGGTGAAGGCGATATCGATGAAAATGGATATTTGAAAGCCGCGACCGGGGCAGCCGGCCCGGTGGCATATCGAGGTGATCAATTTCCTCCTGAGTTTCAAAATACCGCGCTTTTTTGTGAGCCGACCGCGAATCTCATTCGCATGGTCCACGTGAGTCGTAAAGATGGACTGCTCACTGGTGAGCATCTGATGGGGGAACGGGAATTTCTTGCGTCGACCGACGAACGTTTTCGGCCGGTGAATCTTTTTAATGCTCCTGATGGGACGATCTACGCGGTTGATATGTATCACGGCATCATTCAGCACAAACACTACCTGACAAAGTATCTTCGCGAGCACATCACACATCGTAACCTAGAGAGTCATCCGCGTCTTGGGAGGATTTATCGAATTAAGCATCGTGATCGCCCCCGCGGCGCAAAGCCTGAAATGATTGGAAAGAAGCCGGGGGAGTTGGTGGAGTTTCTTGCTCATCCGAACGGGTGGTGGCGCGATACCGCCCAGCAACTCATCGTTGATTCAAAAGACCTTGCGGTCGTTCCTCAATTGGTTGCATTGGCTGATGATAAAGGGAAGTCGCTGGGCCAACTCCATGCTCTCTGGGCCCTTGAAGGGTTGGGGCAAGTAAAGCTCGACCATATTGCGGGAGCAATGGCTTCATCGGACCCATATGTCCTGGAGTCCGCGATTCGTCTCTCGAGCCTTCTTTCTTCCGAGGAACGGGAGCAATTGATTGCGACTTTTGAGCTGCTTGCAGAACATCCCAGTCTTGTGGTTCAGCGCGCTCTTGCCGGAGGGCTTGGTCAGATGGGTTCGAGGCGAGCACTCATTTTGCTGAAGAAGCTCCTCTTGAGGAATATCGACGAACCCTACTTCCGCGAAGTGGTTGTCAGTGGGTTGGCTGGTCGAGAGAAGGAGTTTCAAGACTTTCTTGGGAACGACTTTAAAGACGGAAAGTTTCTCAAGTATCTCGAGCATTGCCTGACCCCCAAAACAACAGCCTCTGCTTTCAAGGCACCTCGTAACAAGGAACATAGGGAGTCTTTTCAACGGGGCGAAAAATTCTACATCACCAATTGCATGGCTTGTCACGGGCCGGACGGAAAGGGGCTTGAGCAGCTTGGACCGCCTTTGGTCAAGTCGGAGTGGGTCACGGGCTCGCCGGAGCGTTTGTCGGCAATTTTGCTTCAGGGCTTGATGGGCCCCATCGAGGTCAATGGCATAAAATACACTCCGGCAGCAGCGATGCCCGGATTGAAAGATGCTCCGCAAATAGATGATGCCGACCTGGCTGATGTCTCGACTTTTATCAGACATGCGTGGGGAAATAATCATTCAGCGGTTCAGGTTGAGACAGTCAAGACGACGCGTGAGAAATTGAGTGGGCGTCAAACTGCTTTCACCCCGGAAGAATTGATGAAGTCCTTTGCCGAGTGAGATAAGCGGTTCTGTAAAGTGTCTCCTCCTTCGGAGCTGGAGTAGTCCGGCTCTGCGAGAGGCTTAACGCTTTCTGGTTCGTCCGGTTTTACGACGAGGGCCTTTGTTCTTCAGTTTTGGTTTTTTGTGCTGAAGCGGCTTGGAGTTACTCCGGTTGCTCTGCCCCTTTTTTGGCTGAACCCTGATCAAATGCGGCTGCTTGTCGTAAATGAATCCCTCGGCGAGACACTTTTCAAGCTCTTCTCCTGCCAGCTTTTCCAGCGCTTTTAGGCGATTCTGATCACTTCGTGTGATGAAGGTGATGACTTCGGAAGAGGCTGATTGAAGATGACCCAGATAGTCGGCATCGATCTCGTGCACATCAAAATGGATGATGGTTGCGATGCCCGAGAGGTCGCTCTCCCGCAGGACCGACTCGGTGGCGAAGAGAATATCGAATGCCCTTTCCTTAAGTTCCTTGAGAGTTCGTTCGCGGACGTCGGGTTTTTTGTTTCCCGAGATATTCTCAGTGGCAAGGCCCTTCAGTCCTGCAGCGGTATTCAAGGCATGGAGTGTTTCCCGGCTCCGCACAAAGACGAGAGCGGGTGCCTCGCAGATTGATTTGGAGAAAAGGTGCAGGAGAAGGTCTTTTTTCTGATGGGGAAAGACTTCGTAGATTGATTGGCGGACAGTTGACATGGGCTTGAGCTATTTCACCGTGTTGGTGGTGCCAAGAAGGTCATTAACCGCTTTGTTGGCCACGCGGATAATGTATTTATTTGGCTGATTTTTCAGGGCCTCCTTAAGGGATGTTAGAACGGGGCGGGCCTGCTCGTCGGCTTCATCAAGTGCGATTGCTGCGTGGAGGCGGGACCATTCCTCCGGAGATTCTAGGGATTTGGATAATTCGGACAGGGCTTTCTTCTCTTCTGTCTTCATTCTGAGGAGGGCCCGGCCGGCGGCAATGCGAACGACGGTGGAGGTTTCTTTTTCGAGAATATTCAGGCATGCCCTTGTGGCCTCGTCCGAGAGTCTCCCGATGTTTCCAATTCCGGTGGCGGCCCAGTAGCGGACAGCGGCGTCCTTGTCCTGAAGACCTTTGAGGAGTTCGGGGAGAGCCTTCGTGCCTTCCGACGCGAGGGCAGCCATGCGACCAAGTCGCTCGGGGAGGGTCTTGTCATCGGTCTTCCCAAGGATGTCGTATCGTGATCCGGCCTGCTTTTCGCGAAGGACCATTTCGGGTTCGGGGATGAGTCCGAGGTCCCGGGTCTCTTTGATCCACTGCTTGTGAACTTTGCGAAACTTTTCAAGCTGCTCCTTATATTTGGGGTCTGTTGCGAGGTTGTTGATTTCGTGCGGGTCGTTTTGGAGGTCGTAGAATTCTTCGACTGGTTTACGATCCGCCATGAAGAGTTTCATGGCGGGGGGCATCTTTCCGGTTTTAGCGACGCGACGAAGCTCTTTCATGGTTGCTCCTTTTTCGGGAGTGTTCATGTATTGGAAGTAAGGCTTGAGCGGTTCGTAGTTGCGGATGTAACGATAGCGTTTGTCGCGGACGCTGCGAATGATGTCGTAGCGTTCGTCCATGCGGTCGCGGGCACCGAAGATGTAGTCGCGTTGAGGCGAGAGGTTTTCGCCGAGGAAGGCACGGCCCTGGGTTAGGGGTGGGGCGGGGAGTCCGGCTAGATTGAGGGCGGTATTGCCGAAGTCGATGGAGCTGATGAGTTGCTCGTCGACAGTGCCGGGCTTGCCCTGGCCGGAAGTACGAAACTTCTCGGGGATGCGAACGATGAGGGGAATGCGGGTACCGGAATCATAGAGCCAGCGCTTGGCCCGGGGCAGGCCGACCCCGTGGTCAGACCAGTAAACGATGATGGTGTTCTCATATTCTCCGGCCTCCTTGAGCGCGGTGATGTGGTTGCCGACCCACGCATCCATGGCGGTGATGAGCTCGTAGTTTCGCTTCCAGTCCTCCCGAACACGCGGCGTGTCGGGGTAGTAGGGGGGGAGGGTTTTCAGTTTGGCGGGATCCTGGCGTTCGCCGGGCGAAAGTCCTTTGGTCACGGACTTGTATTTTGCATCGCCGGCGATGCCGCTCTCGTGGCAGCCGGTGAAGTTGAAGACCGCAAAGAAGGGTTTGTTCGACTCCTTTCGCTTCTTCCAGTGGGCCTTGCCACTGGACTCGTCCCAGGTCTCTTTAGGAGCCTTGAATTGGTAATCGGTTTTCGAATTGTTGGTGCAGTAGTAGCCGCTGTTTCTGAGGTAGATTGGAAAGGGTTTGATGGAGTCCGGCAGGACGGCGCTGCTGCGCATGTGCATGGTGCCAATGCTCGTCTGATACATGCCGGTGATGATGGTGGAGCGGCAGGGCGCGCAGACTCCGGCGGCGGTGTAGGCGTTGGTGTAGCGGACACCCTCCCTGGCCAGTTGGTCAAGATTGGGAGTCATGGCGTTGGGGTCGCCATAGCAGCCAAAGTGGGCGTTGATGTCTTCGGCCGAGAGCCAGAGAATGTTGGGTCGTTCGGCACCATGCAGCGAAGTCGATACGCAGATGATGAAAAGGAGGAGGGATTTCATTGCTTCTTGTAGTCGTTTCCGGCGTGGCTGTTGAGGACTGATTTTTGCCAGGTGGTCAGTTGCTTTTGCATGCCGGCAAGGCGCTGGGGCTGTTGGGCATTCAGGGGAGAGGTCTCCATGGGGTCTTTGGAGAGGTCGTAGAGTTCCCAGGTGATTTTCTTTTTGTTGTAAATGCCGTGGATCTTGAAGGGCCAGTCAAGAAGGGCGGCGTGGCCGCTTTGATGAGAGCCGTCCTCGTAATTGGGGAAGTCGTTCACATTCTTAAGAAGCCGGTCGGGGAAAGGGTTGGCTTGCTTCGCCTGCTGGGCTTCCATGAGCTTTTTTATGATGCGGTCGCTTTGTGTTGATTGTCCCCCGGTGAATCTGTGCCAGAAGCCGATGGACTTGGCGCGTTTTACTTTGTCGCCAGAGATGAAGGGAAGGAGGTTAATGCCGTCTAGCGGCGTTTGGTTTTTGACGTTGGTGTCGGTGAGTGCGAGGAGGGTTGGGTAAATGTCGGTGGCGCTGGTGGGGACTGTGATACGGGTTGGTTTGAATTTGGCCGGATATTCGATGAGGGAGGGCACCCGGAGTCCGCCTTCGTAAACCGAGCCTTTTTTCTCGCGTCCGCCGGAATGTTCTTTGACGAGACCGCCGTTGTCGGAGGTGTACCACAGGAGGGTGTTGTCGGCGATTTTAAGGTCGCGGAGAGTTGTGCGGAGGCGTCCTATTTGTTCATCGATCAGGGTGATTTCCTGATAGTAGGGTGCGTGGGGCTTTCCTCGGTAGAGGCTGGGATTGGCGGAGGTTTCGCGATGGGGATCGTGGGGCGAGGGAAACCAGATGACGGTGAAGGTGGGGTGCTTTGGGGCGTGGGATTTGAGGTGTTCGAGAGCGTGGTCCATGGAGATGACGGTGCCTTGGCCTTTGAACTGTTGGAAGGTTCCGTTGAGCGAGAGGTAGGGCTCGCGGTCAAAGAAGTTGAGTCCGCTGAGCCAATGGTCGAAGCCTTGGCCTCCCGGAGAGGTGGGGCTTTCTTTTTGAACCGAGCCGATGTGCCACTTGCCGAAGTGAGCGGTCAGGTATCCGCTTGATTTCAGGGCTTCGGCGATGGTGGTTTCGTGAGGGCGGAGATAGTGACCGTGGTTGGGAACGTTGACTCGAACAGGGTTGCGCCCTGTCATGACGCTGGCCCGGGTGGGTGAGCAGACCGGTGCTCCGGCATAGAAGCGGTCAAAGACGACCGAGTTTTTTGACATCGCGTCGAGGTTGGGCGTCTTGACGTAGGGATGTCCGGTAAACCCGCAGTCGCCATAGCCTTGGTCGTCGGCCATGACGAGGATGATGTGCGGGCGGTCGGCTGCGGTTAGCGTGGCAAGAATGCAGAGGAGAAAAAGGAGGTGCTTCATGGGAAGTTTGGATTATTCGAAACGAAACCAATCCAGATTGGCGAGATGTTGTTTGCCAGGATTGGTGAATGTGAGGCGAAGGTTAACGAGGCCCCGGGGTGTATCTACGAGCGGTACGGTGACTTCCTCCCACTTGTTCCAATCGCCCGTGGGTTTGATTGGTGCGACGGCAATACTCTTCCCATCGGCCGTGATGGTAATCCGTGCTCCCGGGCCTGCCGAGGCGTAGCGAAGAGTGATGGATTTGCAGTCATTGATGCGGAAGCCAGGATACTCCGTCCAGTGGGAGTGGTTGATGGCTCCAATGAATTTGGAATCGCCGCTTCCGAGGATTTGAGGTCCTTTGTGGGACGAGAAGTCTTCGGCCTGAATGGTGCGCGGATGGAGCCGAATGGAAGTGCCGCCTGAAAGCGAAGAGGCTTTACCTCCGTGTGCACCGAAGTCGGTAAAGTTTGCGGAAAGCTCAAGGGATTGAATGCCCGCTGTCGGTGTTAGGCTCCCCTCGACGCCTCGCGAGACTTGCGGAGCGGTTTTTTCGGAGAGGGAGTAGATCCAGCGAACCATGGAGGCCACTTGGTCACGCTTCAAGTTGGGATGGGGAAGCATCGGGATTTCACCCCAAACTTTTGATGAACCCTTCATCACTCTTTCGACCGAGATGTCGAAGGCGGCCGGGTCTCCCTTGTAGCGTTTGGCGATGTCGTTGAACGACGGGCCGATGAGCTTCTGAGTGGAGTGGTGGCAGTTGAAGCAGTCGGAGGCGCGGATGGCTGAGAGACCGGGAGCGGCTTTGGCGAGAGGGGCGAGGGTGACCACCGTGGAGGCAAAGGAGTCTGGCCTCGTTGTGGAATCACCATCTTCAGGGTCGCTTACGGAAAGTCGGTAATCGATGGGAGCTCCAGGGGTGAAGAAGGACCCGTCGAGGGGAGATTCGAAAGTGAGTTCGGGCGGCGAATTTCCGGCACTTACGTTTTGGGTGAGTTCGCTGGTGGCACCATGTGTGTCGGTAATCTTCAGGGTCACCGGTTGGTCTCCGGGGTCGGTGAAGGTGACGGTGGTCTTCGCGTCAGTTGAGACGACTTCATCGTCTTTGAGCCAAGCAAATTTTAAAGGTTCGCCTTCGGGGTCGGTGGAACCCGAGGCGTCAAGTTGGACCTTGAGGGGAAGAGAGCCATGTTTTCTGTCGATGGTGAATTTGGCGATGGGGTCGAGATTTCCGTGACGATAGCTAATGTGGATAAGCTTGGCATCCTTGTTGTTTCCCCAGGTGGCTCCGTAGTCGATAAACCAGAGGGTGCCATCGGGAGCAAAAAGGGCATCGGACGGGCGCTTGATTTTTACGGGAAGATCGAAGTTCTCGATTCCAGCAAGGTTCTCATTGTTATCAAGTCGGCCCCACTTGATGAAGGGGCGATTCCAGTCCCAGAAGAGCAGACAGTGATCGAAGTCCTTGGGGAAGCCGCCGGTTTTTTCGAACTTGGGATCGTAGTGGAAGACGGGCCCGGCACAAGCGGTACGCCCCCCTTTTTTGAGTTCTGGGAACTCTTTCGAATCCGCGTAAGGGTAGAAGATGAATGCTGATTGAGCGGGGGGGAGATCCTTGCGCCCGGTGTTAAGCGGAGAGTCGTTGATGGGATTCCGCGCGTTAAATTTTTCTCCAACTTTTCCATTTGTGAAATCGACGCGGGCATACGGTTTGTTATCGGCGATAAAGTAGGGCCAGCCGAAGAAACCGGCTTTGCGGGCCTGATTGATTTCGTCGTGTCCACGGGGACCGCGGGGCCCGTCATTTCCGGCGTCGGGTCCGACGTCTCCCCAGTAGAGGTGGCCCGTCTTGGGGTCTATGGAAAACTTCCAGGGATTGCGACAACCCATGATGTAGATCTCGGGGCGCGTGCCTTTCATTCCAGGAGGAAAAAGGTTGCCTTCGGGAATGGTGTAGGTTGCGTCGGGCTTGACTCTGATGCGAATCAATCCGCCGCGAAGGTCGTTGGGATTGGCTGAGGATTTTTCGGCATTCCATGGTTCGCGGTTGGGGCGTCGGTCGATGGGTGCATAAGACGCCGAATCTCCGAAAGGATGGGTGTTGTCACCGGCGGAAGCGAAGAGGCAGCCATCGGGACCGAATTTGAGCATGCCGCCATGGTGGCAGCATTCACGACGCTGGGTGGCCCATTCGATGACCTTCTTTTCATCGGCAAGAGTGTTTTCCCGGACAGTGAAGCGGCTAATGCGTTGTCCAATGAAATCGGCAGGCGAGTAAAGAAGGAAGAGGTGATTGTTCTTTTCAAAGTTTGGATCGAGAGCGATGCCGAGGAGACCATTTTCCTGTTCTCCGAAGACCTTGATTTCTGCGAGGGTGGAGCGCTCCCCGGTCGTCGGGTGAATGCGGCTCACCTTGCCTTGGAGTTCGATGAGATAAATGGATCCATCGGGTCCTAGGTCCATGCCCATCGGGCGGGCGAAGTCTTCCGCGATGGTTTTGACCTGAAAGCGGAAGGAGTCTGCCGCAGATGCGAACGAGCTGAGGAGGAAGAAGACGAGTAGGCGGGACATAAGAAAGGGAAACTGTTGAAAGTTGAAGAAATGAGTGCTGGAAGGCAAGGTGGCTTTTTTAGGGCGTACGTCCGATCTCGGATCCTAGCTGATTGAGGAAGTCGATCAGGAATTGAGTGCGTTCCCCGGCGAGGGCTTTGCCCGCTCGGGTCTGCATGGTGTCCTTGAGGCCGAGGAGCTTGGCGTAGAAGTGGTCGACGCAGTATTTTGCATCATTGATCGTGCGATTTACAACGAATGGATCTTCGATGTGGTAAAGGTCGGAACCCATGTGCCCTCCGAGCATAAGACAGCGGCTGAGTCCGACCGCACCAAGGGCGTCAATACGATCAGCGTCCTGCAGGACTTTTGCCTCGAGGGTTCTTGGAGTGATGTTTGCGGAAAAACTGTGTGCTTCGATGGCGTGGTGAATGGCCTCGAAATGTTCCCCGGGATAGCTGTGGGATTTGAGAATGGTGAGCGCGTGATCGGCAGCCAGGCTTGATGCCTTGGACCGTTCAGGAGAATTTTTTGGGACGTGAATGCAGTCGTGAAGCCAGGCAGCGGGAAGTAGGACTTCGAGTGAGAGATTCTCAATTCGAGCGAGATTTTTGGTGTTCCGAACAACCCGGCGAATGTGTTCGAGATCGTGGGCCGGGTCTCCCGATTCAATGGCTGTCTCAAAGACTGTTGACCAGTGTGTGATGTCTTCCTCCGTCATGTCGTGGAGTGTTGGCATGTCGGATGCGAGGAACAAGGCGTGAACGGCGCAAAGTTTGACGAAGGAAATCAAGCCAAACGAAATCTTGAGTCAGCAACAACCTGCAACACCTTTCTTAAATCCAAGAAGGAGTCCTGGAGCGCTACTAAAAATTTATCCGAATTAATTATGAAAAAGACACGAAACGAAGAACTAGACTCAAAGCTGGAGAATGCGATCGCCTTGCTCGACGCCCACACAAAGGGCATCACGAAGGATTTGGACGCAGAGGCTTTGAATCTGCACCAGCTGGTTTCAGATGAGGATTCCGAAACGCAGGAACATTTAAAACAGCTCGATGGAGTGGTTGCTGATCTTAAGAGTGCCCTTGGTGCGATTCGCTCTGAGATCAAATCGGCGCAAGCACTTGCCAATTCCGACGGCGACGAACCAGGATCTGTCTCGTCCGATGAAAACGGAGCCAGCGGCTCATCCGGCTCCCCCAATCTCTCTGCCGAGAAGGCCTCTAAAATTCGTCACGACGAACCGGTTACGATCGGGACGGTTTTGCGATCGCTTCTTATGGCGAACGAGCCCGCCCAGCGCGAGCGTCGAAAAGATCTCTAATTGTCTTGCTGGCCCGGACACTGAAAAGCTGCCGCCCGGATTGGGCGGCGGCTTTTTTCGTGATCGTGTGATCATAAAGAAAAACGGCGGGTGAGATAGTCCGGCGGGACCGACTCGGTCAGCCAAACTCCATTCTCGGACAGAAAGAATTGGTGACCGTGGTTGTGCATGACGTTTGAGGAAATTTCGAGAATGATGGGCTTGCCATGTTTCTCGCCTGCGTCGTGTGCGGGGCGAATGCCGCGACTCAGATGAACCTGCTGACGGGACATTTTGGAAAGACCTTCGCGCTCAATAAGATCCATGAAACGAGTGGCGGTCCCGTGGTAGAGGAATTCGGGAGGTTTTTTTGCGACCGCTACAAGTTCGATCTCGATCGAGTGTCCTTCGTTTGCCCGGATTGCGGTTCCGTCGTCAGTGAAGGAAAATCGTCGAGGCTCATGCGAGTTCACCAGCTTTTCGAGATCGGCGCAGGTGAACGGGCCATGCTTTTTGTTCAGGCATGTCAGGAGTTCATCGACCCGGGCCCAGCCTTTTGGATCAAGGGTGAGGCCAATTTCTTCCGGTCGGTGTTTCAGAACCAGGCTGAGAAGACCGATTAATTTTTTCATGGCAATGCCGGAAGACAGAGAGTCTCCGCTAAGCTGGCTTGATCCGGACAGGGCAGACTTTGAGTTCGGCGGTTTGGGTGACAGGGTCGTAGCCGGATCCGGTGAGAATGTTGACGTTGGTGTCGGCAAAGCTGAAGGAGGTGAAAACGGTGCCGCGCGGAGAGCGGGTGGTGGCTTCGACCTTGAGCTGGATCTCGCCCCGGCGGCTGGCAATCTTGGCAAATTTGCCGTCGATGAGGCCCCAGTCCCTGGCGTCGTCCGGGTGGACTTCAAGAGTTTCCTCGGAGAGGAGGTAGTCGATGCCACTGGCGCGCCCGGTTTGGGTGCGGGTGTGATAGGCCTGGAGGCGGCGACCGGTGGTGAGCCAGACCGGGTAGTCGTCATCGATGACTTCGGCGGGGTCACGGTAGCCGATGATTTTGAAGAGGCCTGGTTTGCCGTCTTTGAATTCGCCTTGGTGGAGGATGGGAGTGCCGGGGTGGCCTTCTTCGGGGACTGGCCATTGGTAGTTGCCGTCGCCGATATTGTCCCAGTTGAGACCTTTGTAGATCGGACTCAGTGAGCAGAGTTCGTTGAAAACGTCTTTTGCAGATTCGAATTCGAATCCGGGAATGCCCATTTCTTTGGCGATGCCGGCGATGATCCACCAGTCGGGTTTGGAGTCGCCCCAGGAAGGGACGGCGGCGCGGAGGCGTTGGACCCGTCGTTCGGTGTTTGCCTGGACTCCATCGGTTTCGCCCCAGGCGGAGGCGGGGAGGACGACGTCGGCCATTTGGGCGGTTTCGGTGAGGAAAATGTCAATGACGACGAGGTGGTCCAGAGAGTTGAGGGCCTTTTCACAGTGGTTTTTATCCGGGTCGGTGACCACGGTATTTTCGCCGTTGATGAGCATGGCGTGGATTCCTCCCTCTTTCTGCCCGCAGAGGTTCAGAGCGGTGACCTTGGTCATGGCATTGCCGAGGTCGAGGTCGGGTTGTTGATACGCTTTCTTGAACTTTTCGTGAAACTCCTCCGAGACCACGGGTTGGAAGCCGGGATAGTTTGCGGGGACGGCTCCGCAGTCACCGGCGCCCTGAATGTTGTTCTGTCCGCGCATCGGGTTGATGCCGGTGCCTTCCTTGCCGAGATTGCCGGTGAGCAGGGCGAGGTTGCAGAGGGACTGGACGTTGTCGACTCCGCAAATGTGCTCGGTGATGCCGAGAGTGTAATAAATGGCTCCGAGTTTGGCCGAGCCATACCAGAGGGCGGCTTGTTCGATATCAGCCGCAGGGACTTCGCAGATTTCAGAGGCCCACTCCGGAGTGAATTCCCTGACGTGTTCCTTAAAGGCTTCGATCTCGGTGGTTCGGTCGGAAATGAATTCCGTGTCCTCCAATCCTTCCCGCACGATGACGTGAGCCATGGCGAGGAGAAGGGCGACGTCGGATCCAACGCGGATGGGGAGATGAAGGTGGGCAAGCTCGGCGAGGCGCGTCTTGCGGGGGTCGGCGACGACGAGTTTGGCTCCCTTTGTGAGTGCTTTTTTGAGGCCGGTAGCGGCGACAGGGTGGCACTCGGTCATGTTGGTGCCGATGGCGAAGATGGTGTCGGGTTTGTCCATGTCCACGAGGGGGTTGGACATTGCGCCTCTTCCGATTTGAGCGGCCAGACCGGCCACGGTGGGAGCGTGTCAGGCTCGACTACAGTTATCGATGTGGTGTGTCCCGAATCCCGCTCGAATGAACTTTTGCATCGAGTAGGCGGCTTCGTGCGGGGCCCGGCCGGAAGCGATTCCGAAAATACTATGTCTGCCGTATTTGGCCTTCGCCTTGGCAAATCCTTCGGCGGCTTTCTTAAGGGCCTCGTCCCACTCGACCTCTTTAAAGGTTCCGTCGGCTTGTTTGATGAGGGGCTTCTTGAGGCGATCCTCGTGTTGGATGAAATCGTAAGTGAACTGGCCTTTGATGCAGAGGGCACCTTTGTTGGCGGGGCCGTCCATCGCGGGCTGGGCCCCGACGATTTTGTCGCCCTTCGTCATGAGGTCAATCGAACAACCAACGGCGCAATATGGACAAACCGTGCGGGTCTTTTTGATGGGCTCGGGGAGAGCTTCGGCGCGAATGGCCTTCTTGTCAGCAAGAGCACCAGTGGGGCAGGTTTGAATGCACTGTCCGCAGAAGGTGCAGTCGGAATCACGGAGGTCGTTGTTGAACTCGGTGGTGATTTGAGTGTGGAAGCCGCGGTTGGCGACGGTGATGGCGTAGTCGCCTTCCTGTTCGGCGCAGACGCGGACGCAACGGTAGCAGGAAATGCACTGCTCGTAGTCGCGGAGAATGAAGGGGTTTTCGTCTTTGATGTTTGAAGTGCCCGATTTGGCTCCTTTGAAGCGACCATTGCGGGCGCCGTATTTGTTAACGAGGGTGGAGAGCTCCTGGGAGGCGAGGCCGCGGAGAGGGTCGACATCGATCTGGCGGTTTTCAGAAGCGACCATTTCGAGGAGCGTCTTACGCATTTTCTCGATTCGGGGTGGGGCCGTTTTCACGACCATGCCGTCGTTGGCCTTGGTGGTGCAGGAGGCGACGGGATTGCGGATGCCTTCGACCTCGACAACGCAGAGGCGGCATCCGCCGAAGGCATCTAGGCGATCATCGTAACAGAGAGTGGGAATGTCTTTTTTGAGACGGGTGGCGACTTGGTAGATCGTTTCGCCTTCGGTGAAAGTGGTCTTTTGGCCATCAATGGTGATGGCAAGTTGTGAGGCGATGGCGGAGTTTGGGTCGTTGATCATGGCGCTGGAGGGATGATAGCTAAATGAAGAGGGAAAGGCAAAGGGATGAATGCAGTTTATGTGATGAGATCTCTGAGGCGGGTGGCGAGGTCGGCCTTGCGGATGCGGGAGGCGGCGACGTCGAGGACGAGGGCCTCCCAGTCGGGGCTGTCAGGTGTGGGTTGGTAACCGTTTAGCTTTAGGAAGATGAGGCAGGTGGCGAAGGCGACGCGCTTGTTTCCATCCACGAAAGGATGGTTACTGCAGAGGTAGAAATGGTAGGCCGCAGCAACCTCAATGGGATCGGTAATGATTGGGGTGCCCCCGAGGGTGGCTTGTGGCACGGCGAGGGCACTTTCCAAAAGAGCCTCGTCGCGCAGGCCGTCGCTGCCTCCATCTTTTTCGAGGACTGCTTGGTGAAGGCGAAGGATCTGGTTCTTGGTGGGATGAACCAAGTCGCTCATGAGAGCTTGGTGAGGGTGTCACTGTAATCTTCGAGCACGCTTTCGATCGCTTGATCGAAACTTTCATCATCAACAGTCCGGTCTTTGACGGGAGTGAAAGTAATCGTCCCGCCCTCGTGAATGGTGACGGAGAGTTGGTCGCCTTCCTTGAGGTGGGCCATTTCGAGGAAGGCGGCGTCGAGGATGATGCCTTTTGAGTTCCCGATTTTCTTGATCGTCTTAACTATGGAAAACAATGTATTACGCAGGTGGGTAGGTGTCAAATTCCTTGTCGGAAGATAAAAACGGAGTGGTGGAATTTTTTTGTCCGTTTTTTGGGGGTGGTGGTGTCTTTTGGGTGATGGTGAGATTTGAGTCAGAGAAGTGCTTGGCTGAGTTTGTGAAGTTGCGTTCGGAAGAGGCGTTCCGGAAGGTAGTGGCGGAGCAATCGGGCCTGGTCCTGGGGACGGCGGCGCGGCGATTGGGTGGCGATCGAAGCGGGGCGGAAGATGTGATGCAGGAGGTTTTTGTGCTCTTGGCAAGGAAGGCCCGGGTTTTGGTGAGAGGGGAGATTTCGGTGAGCGGGTGGCTTTATCGGCAGACCTGTCGGCTGGCGGCGAACCGGGTGCGTGGGGAAGTGCGGCGGCGGAAGCGGGAGGAGAAATTTGGCTCGGGAGAGGATGAAGGAATTGAAACTAAAAATGAGATGACGGGAGAAATTGATGAGGCTTTGTTGAGGCTGGATGATGAGGAGCGGGAGTTGGTTCTTGCGAGGTATGTGGAGGAGCGGGATTATGCGGAAATTGGGAAGAAGGTGGGGATTTCGGGAGAGGCTGCGAGGAAGCGGGTGGCGCGCGCGATGGAGAAGTTGCGGGTGATTTTGGAGAAGAGCGGAGTGAGGGTTTCGGCAAGTGCCTTGGCGGTGACGTTAGTGGGCGTGAGTGGGCCGAGGGCGTCGGCAGAGCTGGTGGCAAGCGTCAGTCGGGTTGCGATGAAGTCGGGTGTTGTTGTGGGTGGCGGGACGTTTTCGATTGTTGGGATTTTGGCAGGAGCGGCCGGGGTGAGTGTGGTGATGGGTGGGGTGAGAATGATGGATGCTGAAAAAGCGCAAAAGGTAGAGGTAGCGAAATCGGGCAGAGCGATGGGAAGTCGAGGGAGTGTTTTAGAGCGACTCCAAATGGCAGAATTGGATAAGAGACCGATGAGCGATGAGAAGATTTACGAGCATTTGATCGCTCTGGATGGAGAACCGGTTACCTTGGTGAGTGATTTGATGCTGGAGCAGGTCCTGGAGTCGGTTGGTGGGGAGAGGTTTTTTGAATTTGTTGACTGGGCCGGGTTGCACGTTTCGATGGGAATGAGAGAGCGGATCTGTTTTGCGTTGGTGGGACGGTCGATGGAATATGACCCGGCAGGGACCTTGGAAAGGATGCTGGAGAAGGGTATTTTTAAAGTGGGTCAATTCGGTGATAGATACTCTGGAACGCTGGGAGTGAGGGCCTTCTCGAGCTGGAGTGGGAAGTCGCTTGAGGAATCTTTAAATTGGTTGATGGACCACTGGGGTGATCTTGATGCGCTGGGCCGAAAAGGTGGCCTCATGGCAATGGAAACCGCCAGACGACGTCAAGGGCCTTTTCAACCATTGAACAACGACACGGTTGCCGATGAACTGGGACAGTCGTTGGGACTGAGAGTTTTTGCCTCCGGGGGGCTTGAGGCGGTTGAGAGGTTCGTAACGGATCTTGACGACCAGTCAAAGGTGGCGGTTTGGAAATATGTCTTCTTGTTGACGCCAAAACCCGGTGAGCTTTATCCCCGGGAGTTGGCGGAGTGTCTGGGGAAGTTTCCTGATAAGGAGCCCTTTGGTGAGTTGAAGGAGGTGAGTTGGTTGAGGTGGTATCAATTGTGGGGCACTCAGGGGCGCGATGGCCGGAGGATGACCAAGGAGGAATACATGGAGTTCTTGCCGCAGGAATTTGCGGCGGAGTTTAAGAAGGCGTGCCTGGACGAGATCATCAGAGACGGGGAAGGAGTGGGGGAATGAAGCAACAGTTTTGGACCTCTGTTTGTTTTGGTGGAGTTGTGGCGGGGTTGTGGTGGGTGCTTTTACCGGAGGGTGACGTGGATGCGCAACGGCAGGTTCCTGAATCTCCTGTGAAGTTGATTGAAGGGGATCGGAGAGGGGTGTTTGATGAGTTGAATTATGCTGAATCACGCAGGGAAAAGTTGAAGGCAGTTTCCCGGTTGCAGGCGATGGATTTGAAGGAGGTGAGGCGAGAGATGCAGGAATGTCCGGAGGATCAATATCGGGGGAAGTTGTCCTTTGCTATCAAGGTGATGATCCTGAGGCTTGCCGAGCTTGATCCAAGGGCAGCAGTTGCATTTATTAAAGAGCGCTGGGTTAGAGAGGATCAGGACAATAGTCACATGGCTGAATTATTTCACGCTTGGCCCTTGGTGACAGCTGAGTGGGCTCATCAGGACCCAATGGGGATGTTTGCTTTCTGGGAAGAGACGCAAAAGACGCAGAACCATCCGCTAAGGATTTTTAAGACTGATCTGGCGGAGATGATGTTGGCAGGGAGTCCACTGGGATTTATGGAGCTTTATCACAATACCGATTATTTTCCGCTGCATCCGGAGAGGTTTACAAGCACTCTGAAATCGGAGGAAGATTTTAGAGCTGTCTTGAACACCTGGAAAAACCCGACGGAAAGGGTGAAGAGAAGATGGGAGCGACTGGAGGCGGAAGCGTTGCGTCTCTATGGCCAGATCATAGGGCAAGGTCGGTCGAACCCTAAAAAGAATAGATTGGCTCAAGCGATTATTGCGCGTTGGCGGCAGGTGGATGAGGCTGGTTTTCTGGCCTCGGAGTTTGTGGAGTGGGAGGCGGAGTGAGGCTTGCTCGGGTGTGCACAGGTGGGGAAGCCTGTCCCAAGTTAGGTTATTTCCAGGCGGGGTTGCGGATGACTTGGTTTGCTATTGTTTTTTGGAGGGCGGCGTTGACCTCTTTTGTGAAAGGGGAATCGGGTGGAGCGACTTGGGTGAGGAGGTTGAGGGTGTTGGTGGCGGCCTCGAACTTGCCGAGGTTGGCCTGGGCGTAGGCGAGGGTGAGGAGGTGGTTTGCGTTTTTGTTCTTGGAGAGTTGGCAGAGACGGGAGGCGAGGGCGAAGGATTCCTCGGGGCTGCGAATTTTGTCGTTGGGATGGGTGGAGAGAATTCGGGAGAGAAGGTTGGCGGCTTCGAGAAATTTGGGTGAGGTGCTGAGGATGGTTTTGCAGTTGGCGACGGCATCCGCGGGCTGACCCTGTTCGAGTTGAAAAAGGACGAGGCGGTAGCGAAGGATGGGGTTCCGGGGATTGTTGGTGACGGATTTTTGCCGGTAATTCAGGGCTTGTGCCGGATCTTTGGCTTTGAGTGCAATCCCGATGGCATCGTCATAAATATCGAGATTTTGCGGGTGGAGTTTCATGGTCGAGTCGAAGGTGGCGTAGGATTCGGCGAGGTTTCCTGTCTCCGCGTAGGCGGTGGCGATGAGACGGAGGATGCGAATGTCCTTGGGAAGAAGCTGGCGGGCGGCTTCCAGATGAGTCAGGGCTTCGGCGGGGCGCCCTTGTTGACCGAGGAGTTGCCCCAGAAGAAGGAGGTTGTCGCTTTGCGTGAATTTGTTGCCTTGCAGGAAGGGCTTGGCTAGGGAGGAGCGGAGGTAGTTGATGGAGAGATCGGGTTGGGCGCGCTGGACGAGTTGTTGTGCGGTCCGTTGTGGGGATGAGGGGGTGGGCTTGCCTGTCCAGCGGCCGGAGAAGGGAGTGCCGGCGAGCCGGCGTTCTTCGGCGGTGGCACTTGCGAGTTTGGTGTCGGAGATGATTTGGGCGAGAGAAGCCGGGCCGCGATAGATGGCGAGGAGCTGGCCTTCATTCGAGACGAGGAAGCTGGTTGGGACGGGGATGGGAATCCAAAGGTCGATGATGGAGGCATGAAGAGCGTCGAGGAGTTCGACGGCTTCGGGTGCGGCCATTTGGGTAAGGAAGGGTGACTTGATGGATTTGAGAAAAGCGTCGGCTTCATCGCGGGGCTCCTGATCAGTGCAAAGGAGAGCAAGGTTGATGCCGGAGGTTTTGAATTTCTCGGCTTCGCCGGACCAGGTCCTGAGTTTTTCCTGACAGTGTGGACAGGTGTGGCTCCAGAGAGCAATGAGGGTTGTTCCGGAAAGGTTGACGGATTGACCTTCTGAAACGGGTAAAGTGGGGATGGCATGACCCGCCGGCGGGATGATACGGGCGATGGAGGTTTTTTCGGGGAGCGGGTGCGGGCCCGGTTTGAGGGCCGTCTCCTGGCGGCCTTGGCGCGGAGTTGCGGCGATTGAACCCTGGATAAGGTGGAGGTGTTGGTTCGCTTTGATGCCGGTGTAGGTTTGTGATTTGGCGCCGGGCCAGCGGACGATCACTTTTTCGATGACGGCCTTTTTGCCGAGGCCGAAGTGGAGCCAGCGGGAGGACTGGGCGAGGAACGATTGGCCGGCATGGAGAGTGCGGAGGTGGGGGATGGGCTGGTCTTTGAGATGGACTTCGACACGGGCACCGATGGCGTCGCGCGGGGTGGATTTTCCGTCTCCGGTGAGGTGGAGGGAGAGGAAGTCTGACTCGGATTTGAGGTTGTTTTGAAGGAGCCGGACGCGGGGGGCGGTGCGATTGGTGACGAAGAGGTCGAGGTCGCCATCGTGATCGTAGTCGATGAGACCGATGGCGCGGGCGTCGTCGGCAAAGTCCCAGCCGATGGCGGTAGAAACGTCGGCGAAAGGTTTGCCATTTCCGCAGTTGAGGAAGGCGTTGTTGGTTTCGCGGCCGGAGAAAGACTTGTTCTCGTGGAGAAGCCGGTTCAGCGCCTGCCAACCCTGGCGGTAGGATTGAAGTCCGGCTGTTCCCCGGGGGTCGAGAGGAGATTGCGACACGACCTGTCGCCAATAGACACTTCACAAGTCGCCGGTGTCTTCGGCGGTAATAAAGCCGTTGGCGCCGAGGATGTCGAGCCAGCCGTCGTTATTGAGATCCGCGAAGGTGGAGCCCCAGCACCAGCGGGCCATGGTGGTTTTGGTTTGGGTGGAGACGTCGGTGAATCCGCCCTTTCCGTTGGCGGCGAAGAGGGTGTTGCCGCGAGCCATGCGGCGGAAGGTGCCGGCGGCTTCGGCGTTGCGCTCGAGTTCCTGGACGAAGCGGTTTTGGCCGGTGATCCGGCTCCCGGCGCTGGAGAACATGTTGGAAACGTAAAGATCCATCCAGCCGTCGCGATTGAAGTCGCCCCAGTTGGTCGACATTCCGGCGGCGGAGTCTTCGACCCCGAGAGGTCCGGCGATGTTGACGAAGAAAGGGAGCTTGCCATTGGTGGCACCTTGGTTTTGGTAAAGGCAGTTGCGACCGAAGTCGTTGGCGAGGTAGAGATCGAGATCGCCGTCCTGATCGTAGTCTTCCCAGGAGGCGGCGAAGGAGAAACGGGTGTTGTCCTGGTCGAGTCCGGTCTGAGGGGTGACGTCCTCGAAGGTCCAGTCTCCCATGTTTCGCCAGAGAATGTTTTGGCCGCCGTTGTTGGCATCGTGGAAGGGGACAGGTTCGGCGAGGGCACCGGCCCGGGCTGCCGATTTTGAGGGGTTGTAGCCGCAGACATAGACATCGAGGAAGCCGTCTTGATCGAAGTCGGCAGAGGTAAGGGAGAAGGATTGAGCTTTGGTGGAGCGACCGAAGGCGAGTTCGAAGTGGCCCTTGCCGTCGACATTATCCATGAAGAGAATTTTGAAATCCTGTGAGATGACGAGGTCCTGGTCGCCATCGTTATCGAGATCGAGGAAAAGGGCGGCAGCGCAGTAGTCGAGCCAGTTGGTTTGGGATTCGGCCGAAAAATCGGTGAGGGTGCCGTCAGGGTTCTGGAGGAAGAGGAGGTTGGGGAGGCCGCCCTGTTGGCAGAGGTAGAGGTCTTCGAGGTCGTCTCCATTCACGTCTCCGAGGGCGAGGCCGTGGTTGGCGGCGGAGTCGAGCCCGAAGTCGCGGGGAATGCGGCTGCGCCAGTGGTCGGTGGAGCGAAGGAGCTGGGAGTGATAGGAGGGGTTTTTTTCGAAGGCAGAGGCGGTGACGTCGGAGAGGAGTTGGGAGGTGCCGGATTGCTCCACTTCCTCAAAGTATTCAAGGGCGATGGTTTTGAGTTTTGGAGGCGAGGTATCGGTCCAGGTGCAGCTCCAATGGGCATTGATTTGAAGGAGTGGGGACTTGAGGGTGACAAGTGAGTTTGAGGTGGCCTTGCCGACCGAGGTCATCTTGATCTTGGTTTTGAATTTTGGCTTGGGGCGGGGAGTAAGCTTGGAGTAGGGGGTGTCGATGGCATCGACAGAAATCCTGCGAACGGTGATGCCGGAGTTCTGAAAAACGACCGCGGTTTCGGGTTTGAGGAGCTGGGCAGATTTGAAATCCGGTGCGATTGTCCCGGTTTCTTGCTGGTGAAGGAGGTCACTTAGGAAAATTTCGAGGATTCCTTGATACTTCGAGGAGCGGGCTTCGGATTCCCAGCCGTCCTTGCTGGGGTCGATGCGCTCATAGGCGTCAGCGAGCGACTCTTCGTATTGGCGGTGGCCGAGGCCCGGGTTTTGGGAGGTTTCGGTGACTTGCCCCCAAACCGTTGCCGTGAGCACCGAAAGGATGCCAATGACCGCAATTTTCATGACTCGATGAGGTTGCCGTGGCTTCTGAGGCTTGTCCAGTCGGGAGACTGTCTCATAGGCGGGTTGAAAAGTTAGATCGAGGATGGCTCGAAACGCGCTTGTCAGGTCTCCAGGTAAGCGCCATGTTCCGGCCCAGCTCTCCCTGAGCCCTTTTTTTCTTTAAGATGAGTTCTCCGATTGTCATTCCAGAAAATGCCCCTTTTAACGCCGAGCAGCGCGCTTGGCTCAGTGAGTTTTTAACCAAGGCACTTGGTGGCCAGGCTGTTTCAGTCGAGCCGGCCGGTCCTGCAATTCCCGTGACAATTTTGTGGGGAAGTCAGACCGGTAATTCCGAGGGGGTTGCCAAGAAATTCATGAAAGCCCTGAAAGCGGGCAATTACGAGCCGGAGGTTTTTGATATGGCGGCTTATGACAAGAGCAAGCTGCCTACGGAGAAGAATCTTTTGATCATCACGAGCACTTACGGCGATGGCGAGCCACCTGATAATGCGGCGGACCTCCACGAATACATCATGGGAGATGACGTCCCGAGTCTTGAGGGGGTCAATTATTCGGTTTTTGCGCTGGGCGACAGCGAGTATCCCGATTTTTGCCAGTGCGGAATCGAATTTGACCAGCGCCTCGAGGCCTTTGGGGCCAAACGGATGTTCAAGCGGATCGATTGCGATGTCGATTATGACGATGAATTTGCCGAGTGGAAGCAGGGGGTCATTGCCGCGATGGGTGGCATGGAGACGGCGACGGCAACGCAGGAAGTCGCTGAGGAGGAGGAATACGGAAAGAGAAACCCGTTTCCTTCTCCCTTGCTCAATTCGTATGATTTGAACAAGGCGGGATCGGTGCGTGAGACCTATCACGTCGAGCTCTCGCTCAAGGATTCCGGTTTGGAATATCAAGTGGGCGATGCGCTGGGTGTGCTGTCGCATAATCCGGCCCAAGTGGTGGATGAGATGCTTCCGCTGCTTCCCTTCAATGTCAAGGACGAGGTGCCGCTTCCGAATGGAGACGAGGCTCCGCTCCGCGAGGCTCTCATTACCTCTTATGATATTCGGAGTTTGAACAAGAAGCTTTTGCAGGCTTGGTCGGAACGATCCGGCTCGCCCTTTCTGCGCGCGCTTGTCGAAAGTGGAAGCCGGGAGGAAATCGAGGAATTTTGCTGGGGTCGTGAATTGATCGACTTGATCAACGACCATCCCGCCGATTTTGGAGACGGGGAGGAATTTGTGAGTGTGCTGAAGAAATTGCAGCCACGTCTCTATTCCATCGCTTCAAGTCCCAATGCCCATCCGGGTGAGGTTCATCTGACGGTGGCGATTGTCCGCTATAACACCCACGGTCGTGATCGGGGGGGCGTTTGCTCCACCTATCTTGCGGATCGGGTCGGAGATGTTTGTGCCGGAGTTTTTGTCCACAATAACAAGGCCTTCCGTCTACCCGAGGATGTTACCAAAGACGTCATCATGGTGGGGCCGGGAACGGGGATTGCTCCCTTCCGTGCCTTCCTGGAAGAGCGCGAGGTTTCCAAGGCGAGTGGTCGGAATTGGTTGTTCTTTGGCAATCCATACCGCGCTACCGACTTCATTTATGAGGACGAAATCAACGCTTGGGTTGAGAACGGCACTTTGAGCAAGCTTGATCTGGCGTTCTCCCGAGACCAGGAGCAGAAGATTTACGTCCAGGATAAGATGCTTGAAGCCGGAGCGGAGCTCTGGGAATGGCTGCAAGGCGGCGGATATTTCTACGTCTGTGGTGATGCCTCGCGTATGGCGAAGGATGTGGATAAGGCGCTTCATACGATCGCGCAGACCCATGGCGGATTGAGCGAGGAGGAGGCAGTGGATTACTTCAAGAACTTGAAAAAAGAGAAACGCTACGCTCGCGACGTTTATTAAAAGTCGGTGCTGGTTTTTCGGAGCCGATGAGGTGAGGTTGCGGCATGAGCGATCTGGTCAGAGTCGAGCCGGTGGCGCTCCTGCCAACCCCGGCGGGATGTGCCGTTTTTCTTGGTGATGGGAAAAAGGTGATCGTGTTTTACATCGATCCGGCAATCGGCGCATCTATCGATGCTGTTTTAGCGGGGGCGGTGCCGCCGCGTCCGCTCTCGCACGACCTCTTCGCGCAAACACTCGATGCCTTCGGTGCGGAAGTGCTTCACACCACGATTGTGAAGCAGGAAGGGGAGATCTTTTTTGCCCGCCTCATCATCAAGGCCGAGAACGAGATCATGGAGAAGAAGATCGTGGAGCTCGATGCCCGGCCCAGTGATTGTCTGGCCCTGGCGGTCAGGCATGAAGCCCCGGTTTTCGTGGTCCCGGAAGTGTGGGAGAAGCTTGAGGACATGAGCGAGGCTCTCGACAGCTTGCGAAATCAGGAAAACCCTCCCGAGGGCTTTGGGGTTTAGCCGAATTCAAAAGATCGCTTGCGGGACTTTGGAGGGGCGATAATATGGTTCGCATGAGTAAACCATCGTATCTCGAGGAAGAGGTTCTCCTGAATCCGGAGAAGCGGACCTTCCCAAAATTTGACTTAAGTCGCCTTCTTGACACCGTTTTCGCCCCGACCGAGGGGTGTCGTGTTTGTATTCTCGTTGACTTTGAGGACCCGGCAAAGTGGATCAAGGACTTCGCTTTTCGAGGCGAGGATCAATTTGAGGTTCAGAACAATGCCTACACCTACTTTTACGAGGGACTCCAGAACGGAGTTCTTAAGGAGTTGGGGATGACCGGAGGCGAGATGTTTGCTTACAAGTATACCTATGGTTCGAATCTTGATATGAGCGACGAGGTCTGGGATACCGAGGGAAATCAGCTTTCGCTGGATCGCGACATCTACTCGAAATATGATATTGTGCTTTGCGTCTCGACTTGGTCCGCGACTGCTCCGTTGACGGCGAAGTGCAAGGAGTTCAATTTCCGCGGTGCGACAATGCACGGCATGAACGATGTTATCTTGAATTCAGGACTCGCGGTGAATTACCAGGAGGTGTCCGACGACGCCGAGAAAATGAGGGTGGCACTGACGAAGGCGGATTCGGTGGAGATAGATTTCGAGCTTGAGGACGGTGAGATTTTGACGGCATGGCTCGGCCTTGGCGGGCAGGAGGCCCAGAAGTCGCATGGCCTTTGTCGTGGAACGACTCCCGATATTGCCAATCTTCCGGCTGGGGAGGTTTACTTTGTGCCGCAGGACGCCCGCGGGAAATTTCCAATGAAATACGAAGACGGGACGCTGGGGGTCCTTGATGTTGTGAATCGTGATGTGGTGAAATCGACTCTCATTGAGGGGAATCAGGCCACGATCGACGAACACAACGCCCGTCTCGCAGATGACCCGATGACGGGCACTCTGGGTGAACTCGGATTTGGCACCCAGGTCCTGCCGGTCTCTTATCAGGACATCCAGGATGAGAAGGTGCTGGGCACCTGCCATCTTGCCACCGGTCGTGACGACCATTTGGGGGGCGACATCGTTCCCGAGATGTTCAAAAAGCACGAGAACAGCACTCATGACGATATTTTGTTCGCTCCTCACAAAACACCGAATTTCAACGTGAAGGAGGTTCGCATGAATTGGGGCGACCGCACGGAGGTGGTCATTGAAAACTTCCGGCCTGCCAACTATGTCATGAATGCCCTTTGCGAAAAATCGCCCGAGGAGCTGGTTCCGGCGTAGATGGATCTGCAGAGATTAAAACCCAAGCGGTCCGATCGTCCCTCGATCGGGCCGTTTTTGTTTCAAGTTGAGATCTTGCATGGCGTCCTGAATGCGATAAAATAAAGGGTATCGAAACGAAATCCCCAACCTGCAACGCTCTTATGGCAAGCACAGAGAAACACGTGAATTTGGCACCCAAGCAAAACAAAAATTCGTCACGCTTCCGACCGTGGCTCGACGAACACGGCTCAAAGCTCCTCTTATTCGCGAGACAGCAGACGCGGAGTATCGCGGATGCTGAAGATGTCTTGCAAGACGCTCTTGTGAAATTGGCCCGCAAGGTCGAAGAGGGATCGTTCGTGGGGGGGCAGGACTCGTGGCTCGCTTTCATTTACACCCAGATTCGCCGGGAGGCGATCGACCTGGGGCGGAAGGATGACCGACGGCGGAAGCGAGAGGAGAATGTCGTGAAGGATGAGCGCTCTCTGGGGCGTGACATTGAGATGCCGCTCTTTGAAGAAGGAGAGAGTCAGGATGAGACTCGCCGCATTCTCATCGAGGGGATGAAGACCCTGCCCAAGAAATTTTCCGAAGTGATCAGCATGAAGCTATGGGGCGAGCGCACTTTTGCCGAGATCGGTGAAGCCCTCGATATCTCGCTCAACACGGCGGCATCGCGATATCGCTACGGAATCGAAGCTCTCAGAAAACAACTCGCAACGGCACGCTTGAATGGGGACATTTAAGCTGCGGATTGAAAGACACACACAAACCCTAATTCCCGATACACAAACCTATGGATATGGATTCCATCACTCTCGAAAACGAATTGAAGAAATTGGCCCCGGCTCCAATATCAGGATCTCTTCTTGACCGGCTCGACGGGGCCATGGCTTCGGCGGCCGAGGAGATTGCCGGGCGCGAAGAAAAGATTATCGTGGCCTCATCGGATACCGGGCTTTCGGCTTTGGAAGAAAGCCTTCGTGGACTGGTTCCTTATGGCGTTCCGGCGGATATGATTTCCCGTCTTGATGATGCGATGGCCCGTTGGCACGAGGAGGTGCCGGTGGAAGAAAAGATCGTTGCGATTCACCCGGATGTCGTTGACCGCCGGTCATCGTGGCTTGGTATCCGGTCGGTGGCGGCCGTCGCTGTTCTGGGTGCGGGTGCTGCGATTCTTTCGAGCAATCCTTTTTCCCAATCCGAGCCGGTCGCCGAACGAATCCCGGACCTCACCAATGGAAACACGGCGCCTGTTGTGTTCACGCCTGAGGACGCGCGTGCCTCGGTGGTCTCGGCAAAGGATCACGGGGTGGTTTGGACCAAGGGGGGGCAGCCGCTTCGTTGTTTGGAGGTGCACGTGAACAACGAGCTGCAGTTCGTGAATGAGCGCGGTGAAAAATTGATCATCGAGCAGCCCAAAAGAGAGGTGACTTTCACTCCGGTGAAATTTGATTAAACAAATTTTTTGGGGCAAGTCGCTCAATGGACGAATGAAAAATCCTGCTATGAAAATCACAACAATCGGGCTGACAGCTCTTCTCGGTTCTCTCCTTGGCCTTTCGGCAATCGAGCGTCCGGGCGGGGATAAAACAACTGGGAAAACTCCTGCCCAGCCTAAGGGAGGAATCCTTGGAGACGACCAAAAGGCTGATAAAGCTGACAAGGGAGATGGGGTCAAAGTGGCGCCCAAGCCGATGCCAATCGAGAAGGTAGCCTACCTTGGCGTTCGGGGAGATGCGGCAAGCGAAGCTCTTCGCGCGCATCTTGAACTTGAGGGAGGCCTTTTGCTCAGCACGGTGAAGCCTACCAGTCCTGCGGGTCTGGCCGGTCTCAGCGAGCTGGACATTATCGTGTCGGTTGATGAGAACAAGCTCACCGATCAGGACTCGCTCCGCGAGGTCATTACCGGTTATAATCCCGGTGATGAAGTGACCTTGAAGATCATTCGTCGAGGAAAGACGATCGAGCAAAAGGTGACTCTCGGTGAAGCACCTGCCATCCGGAATTTCCCACCTCAAGCAATCATTCCCAATCCAGCGGCTGACATGAATCGTCTGCTGAACGAACAACTCCAGAATGCCTTGGGTGACCTCGGCAACGACAAGTTGCAGAAGGAGATGATGGAGCAGCTTGAGAAGGCGCTTGGCGGAAATGCCGGGGGCTTCAAGCAGTTCAAGTTTAATCTCGGGGGTGACATGCTCGATGAGAAGAATCTCAAGATGGGCTTCCGTGGAATCGGCTCGATGAAGTTTGTCGATGAAGATGGATCGATTGAAATGAAGATGACCGATGGTCAGCGTGAACTTGTAATCCGGGACAAGGATGGAAATCTTCTCTTCGAGGGGCCTTACGATAACGACATCGACAAGGCTGCCGTGCCAGAGGAGTACCGTGAGCGAGTTGAACGGCTCGATAATAGTGGTAACGGAAATGGATTTCGACTGCAACTGAACGGCCGCGACCTCCTTCAGAAACAGAAAGGTGGTCAGGAAGACGTTCCCGGAAAGAAGGGCGAGTAAGTTTCAAAGTCCTCTCAAAACTCTCAGCACCCCGGAAGCGGGGTGCTTTTTTTTTACCTTAATCCATTTCAAGCCGGTAGCGGGGAATTGAGGAATCGACTTCCCTGGCGTAACGATCAATTCCGCCATCGACTCCGTAGGTCCCGGTGAGCCCATGCCCCCGGAACCATGCGCAGTGATCGAGAACACTTCGTCCCTGATGATCAATCAGGATGATTTTTTGATCAGGCTTCTTGTGGGCAAACAAGCTGTTTTGCAGTTCCTGGGTCATGAGTTGGGCTCCCGGCAGGGTAATTGCCTCGAACTCTTCGCGGGTCCGGGTGTCCAGAAGGACGAAGGGTTCATCGCCATCAAGCAGGGTTTTTAATTCTTCAGGCGAAATCAACATGCTGGCGTCGTGTTCCTGGCTTTCGACGAGGCATTGGAGGGCGGTGTCCAAATCGATCTCATGATTTTTGCAAACCTCCTCAAGAGTTTCATCGAGCTGGTAGGCGCAGGATTGGCAGCCCCCTATGTGGAAGGCGGAGAAGAGGGCTCTCCTTGCTCCCGGGTACTGGTCGAGAAGTGATTTCATGGTAAGGTCCGCGGTCATCTCAGCTGGCATGGGCCAAAGATGACAGAGAATCCCTTCGGGGAAAGAGGGGAGTTGAGACTTTCCAAGGGCGAAGACCTTTGACAGGCTTTCCCTAGGAAGAAGTCATGGAACAAGAAGACCAAGAACCCAAAATTTACCTCCTGCCGAATTTAATGACGGCGGGCAATCTCTTGTGCGGATTTTTGGCGATCCTGACGATTTTTCAGGGGATGCAGGCTGAAGACCTCCTGGGGGATTTGGATTTTCACGAGAAAGCCATGATCTCGAAGGGATACTACGAGAAAGCGATGCTCTATATTTTCGGCTCGTGTCTTTTTGATCTTCTTGACGGGCGGCTTGCGAGGCTGGGAGGTCAGGAATCTCCCTTTGGTCAGGAGTTTGACTCGCTGGCTGATATGGTTTCGTTCGGTCTCGCGCCGGCGATGTTGGTCTCGCGTGCGGTTCTGGGTGATCTCCAATTGCCGGAAGTGTTTGACCCGAATGGAACGCGCGAGCGTGGATTGACCTGGGCGATAGCCTTTATCTATTTGCTGTGTGGTGGAATCAGGCTGGCGCGATTTAATTGTCTCGCGAGGATCGGCTCGACCAGCGGTGACTTTCGGGGCATTCCCATTCCCATGGCGGCGGGTTTTGTGGCCTCATTGACCTTCATTATGATTAGTCTGGCTGAGAATGATCGTTCGCTGGGGCTTTGGTCCTACGTTTTGGCCGGAATGATTCTCGGGATTTCGATCTTAATGGTGAGCAACGTGCGCTACCCAAGTTTTAAAAAGATTGATCTCAAAACCAAAGCCAATGTTTGGACTCTCCTGGGATTTGCCCTGCTTTTGGGGCTTATTGTCAAGTGGACCGTTTATACTCCAGCCGCGATTTTCGTGGTTTATCTGGTTCTCCCGCTCTTCAGAGGAAAGAGGGCGGAGGTTAAAGGTTAGTTTTACATGAGTATCGACATTTTTTAAAAACTTCGTTGACTTAAGGGATTGCTGAGGATAAAAAGTCGCAAGTTTTGCGATTATGAGGGTCCTTCGGCTAAAAAAATATCTAATTGGCGTCATGTTTGCCGTTTTTTCGTGTGCTCTGTCAATGGGACTGACGCACACCGTCAAGAAGGCTGAGAATCTCTATCGAATATCG
The DNA here is from genome assembly GCA_030432565.1 of Verrucomicrobiia bacterium. Lineage (GTDB taxonomy): Bacteria > Verrucomicrobiota > Verrucomicrobiia > Verrucomicrobiales > Akkermansiaceae > SW10. The sequence continues at coordinate 45,214 of JAUIGV010000009.1, forward strand.
CTTAAGTATGGAGTCTCGATGGAGAGTCTTGCGGCGTATAACGGGATTAAGGACAAGAATAGTTTGAGGGCCGGACAGGTGCTTAAAATTCCCTCGAAAACGGTGAAGATTGCGACCCGGGTCTCGAATGTCAGCCCGCCGCCCAAATCCCAAACGGCGTCCAAGTCTCTCAGAGTCATTATTGATGCGGGCCATGGCGGCAAGGACCGGGGTGCGGTTTGGGGCGGAGTCCGGGAATCTGACCTTAATTTGAAGGTGGCTCGCCGCGTCGAAGCTTCCCTGAAGAGCAAGGGATATCCCGTCACCATGATTCGTCGCAGCGATGTTTTTGTGGACCTTCGTCGCCGGGCTGAGATCTCGAACAAATACCGCAACTGTATTTTTATTAGCATCCACTTCAACGCCACTCCTCACACGGGCGTCCGGGGAGCGGAAACGTTTTATGTCGGCAAGCGTGGCAGTTTTCTTGCGAAAAGCATTCAGAGTCACCTTGTGAGTAACCTCAAAGTGCGAGATCGGGGATACAAATTCAAAAAGTTTTCCGTTCTCAGTCACACTCTTTGTCCCGCTGTTTTGGTGGAGTGCGGGTTTATCAGCAATTCGTATGAGCGTTCCCGTTGCAAAACTTCAAGTTATCAGGCCGCAGCAGCCCGGGCCATCGTTTCCGGAGTTGAACGCTACGACCGGACTTACTAAGGATAGCCCTCGAGACAGCGTGTCGACGGGATCGTTTTCGCACCTGTGCCGGTCAGTAATGACGCTGGAGCGATTTTTTTCCCGGTGAAAAAGTGATTTTGCCGGATTGGCTAAGTTGAACTCGCTGCTAGACTTCCGGTATGGCCAGTCGGAGAAGTCGCAAATCAAAAGCGCGCAAGGCGCAGAGTCGCAAGTCTCGCAAGAGAGGGTCGATGAAGTGGGTGTATTTTGCAGGGGGGATTTTTGCGCTTTTAATTTTGGCCGGATTGATCGTTGGATACAACTCGGTTCGAAGCTATTTGCGAAGTGATGAATTCAGGTTGATGCTCGGCGAGGAGGTCGGTTACGAACTTAATGGAGATGCCGAACTTTCAATTTTCCAGTGGGATGGTTGGAGCGTGAAGACCGACAACTTTGCCTTCAAGGGGTTGAATGGCATGCGGAATATCAATGCGCGGGGCATTGACGCCCAAGTGGATATTGGAGCGGTTTGGAGCGGAGTTTATCGCATAGAGAACGTACATCTGCGCGAACTTGAATTCATAGGTGATTTTCGGGACGATCCTAACCGCGAGATGGTCTTCAAAGAGCGTCCGGTGAAGGAGAAGAGTTTTTGGGATCCCTTTCTGCCTGAATCTCTCGAAGTGACGGGGGTTGATGTCGCGTCCGTGAATGGGTCGGTCGCAACGGATGGTGGGATTTGGGCGTGGGAAAATGCTTCGGCTAAAATCCGGCCTGGTTCCACGAAGGAAGTTTTCGATATCTCGTTAGCTGGCGGTGAAATCTCAACTCCCATGCCACTGGCGGAAAGGGTAACCCTGCGCACAGCAAAGGGCCGTTATTCGGGGGATCGTTTTTACCTGCTCTCTTCTGAAATTAACGTGCTGGAGAACGGTTTGATGACGGCGGAGGGGGATTTTGGGATCGACGATGGCAGATGGCAGTTTCGGGGGGAAGTGACCGGTTCCCGGATCCAGGAAGTCGTGGCTGAGGACTGGAAACAGCGTCTCATGGGGCCGCTTGATCTTTCCTTCGAAGCGACCGGAAAGCCTGACTCCCAAACCCGGGTAACCGGCCATCTTAGAATTAAGGATGGAATGCTCACGGCCCTTCCGGTGCTCGACACTATCGCGGCTTACGCCAACACCTCGCGCTTTCGTCGGCTGGCTCTGAATGAAGCAAGTCTGGACTTCGAAAAAGTCGGGGAGAACATCGAGCTTACCAATATTATTTTGTCCAGCGAGGGGTTGGTCCGGCTTGAAGGGGTGATGGAGATTGAAGGGAGTCAGATCCTCAAGGGAGACTTCCGCGTCGGAATTACTCCGGGGACTTTGGCTCACCTTCCGGGTGCCGAGACCAAAGTCTTTAGCCGTGGCGATTTGGGGCTTTTATGGACTCCGCTCAAAATAAGCGGCACGCTCGACGCTCCCCAGGAAGATCTGAGCGATCGCTTGATTGCAGCGGCCAAGGAACGGATGTTTGAGTTGCTTCCCGGGATCGGAGAATATGCGCTTAAGTTCACCGGGAAGCCGATCGGAGAATCGACCAAGGCAACCCTTGAAGAAGAGGGTGTGATTCTTGGGCTGGGGAAGACGGCCCTGGAAAAGGCCTCTGACCTTCTCAACCCCGATAGCACTGATACTCCGGCCGCAGTGATCGAAGGAGGCGGGGGTGTCATTGAGAAGGGGACCGGAACGATCAAGAAAGGGGTCGGGGCCATTTTTGACATTTTCGGGCGACCAATCCCAAAGTGAGGTTAGGGTGGCATCCATATGAAGGTTCACTCGCTTTCGCAAGAACAGACGATTCCAATTTCGATTGAGGAGGCGTGGCGGTTTTTTTCAAGTCCCCGAAACCTCGAGGCAATGACACCTCCCGAGATGGGGTTCAAGATTGTTTCACTTCCATCTGAAACTCTGTATGAAGGCGAAATTATTCAGTATTCGGTCAAGGCCTTTCCCGGGATCTGGATCCCGTGGGTTTCGGAGATCAAGTCCCTAAAAAAGGGCGAAAGCTTCGTGGATGATCAAATTTCGGGTCCATTCAAGTTTTGGCACCACCGTCATTCCTTTGAGGAAACGGAGTGCGGGACGGTGGTGCAAGATCTCATCCATTACTCGGTCGGCTTTGGCATCTTTGGCGAACTGGCCAGAGCCTTGGTGGTGAAAAACCAATTGGCGAGGATGTTCGAACATCGTCGAGAGGTTCTTGAAGAGAAGTTTGGAAGGGTCACTCGGTCTCCTCAACAAACTGAGGGTCGGTGAGTGTTTCCAGGAAGGCGGTGAGCGCCTTCTTCTCCCCGTCGTCCAATTCGAGGCCTTGCTTCTTAAGTTTTGGGTCCAGCGTAGGTGATTGATGGAGGGGGGAATTGTAGTGTTCGATCACGTCCGCGAGCTTCTCCAAACGCCCATCGTGCATGTACGGTGAAGTAAGGGCGATATTGCGGAGGCTTGGGGTCGTAAAGAGTAGCTTGTCCTCCTCGTTCCCTGTGATTTTGTATCTCCCGAGGTCGTTCAAATCCCGTGCCGGTTTCAGGCCGTTGTTGCGGTAGGCAAAGTCGCTGAAATGAGGGCCGCTATGGCATTCAAAACACCCGGCGCCTCCTTTGTCGTGACGGGTGAAGAAGAGCTTGCGACCTTGGTCTTCCAGCGGGCTGAATTGAGCCTTCCCTTCGAGAACACGGTCAAATTTTGAGTCTCCGCTGACAATGGTCAGAAGATAGTTTTCCAGAGCCAGCGCAAGCGTCTCGCTGGTAATTCGGCCGGAGCCATAGGCTTTCTCAAAATCCTCGCGGTAGGATTTCTGGCGGTTGAGTCGGAAGATCACCCGGTCTAGATTAGCGGCCATCTCGAGATGGTCCTGAATTGGTTGCAGGACTTGCTCGCGAACGGTCTTGGCGCGACCATCCCAGAAAAAGTGGTCTTTCCATGCCAGATTGAAGATCGGAGGGGAATTCCGTTTTCCGAGGCGACCTTCAAAGCCGCGGGACAAATCGACATCGTCGCTGAAGGCGAATTCGGCGACGTGGCAACCAGCACACGAAACGGTTCCATCGATGGAAAGAATGGTGTCATGAAACAGCCGTTCTCCCAGGTTGGCCCTCTCTTTGGTAAGCGCGTTGTCCTTGGGAAGGGAGGGCTCTCCAAATTTCCGGGGGTAGGCCAGCTTTACCGAAGTGGAGCCCTGCGGTGGTTCCCGATCTGCTTTTAAGAGAGAGAGACCGATCAACAAAGTTGCGGTTGCGGCAATTCCCTTCCGAATCATGCGTAACAAATAGCACAGAAGCGTGGGATTGATGACAAAAAATCCGCTGGGGCGGCGGGAAGACGGGCGCAATCTTCGCTTGCAAACCACACTCTCTTCAAAGGCTCATTTTTTTTCTTTTCGCCGACAAGATGTCAGACACCATTCCGGGGTCATGAAACAACCACCCGCCCTGCTCGTGGCTCTGCTTCTTACTTCTCCTCTCGATGCCCATGAGGGTCACCATCATGGAGACGGGGTGGGGGCGATCATCACCACCGCCACGGTAACAGGTTCCGGGGCACACGAATATGTCACGGTTCCGGGGTGGGGTGCTCCTCCGAACGGAGAAAATATCGGCCCGTTGCATGGCGACCTTGCCGTTGATAAAGCAGGGAATGTTTACGTTGCCACCACTGTTGAACCGGGAATCGCGGTGTTTGATCGTTTTGGGAACTACTGCCGGTCACTGAAGGAAGGCCTGGCCGGAATGCACTCTCTTACCATGGTGACCGAAGGAGACATGCAATTTATCTGGGGATCACAGCTAAAAAAAAATCGCGCGGTCAAATTTGATCTTGAGGGGAATATTGTCTCGATTCTTCCGAACGAGAAAACCGGGGAGCTCGAAGGTGGAATTGGCGGGCTGACCGAGCTGTTGGTCGGACCGGATGGACACATTTACTTACTCATGGGATATGGATCGAAAAAAATCCACAAGCTGAAGTCTGATGGAACTCTTGTGAAAACCTACGGGGGCAGGGGCACTGGCAAGGATCGCTTTAAATCTTGTCACGGGGCCGGAATCGACCACCGCTATGGTGAGCCCCGTCTTCTCGTTTGCGATCGCGATGGGCGGCGCATGATTCACCTCACCATGGACTTGAATTGGATCGGAATTTACGGCGAGACTCCGATGCGTCGTCCGGCCGATGTGGCTCTACGGGGCGATTTTGCGGCTGTGGCCGAGTTTGAAGGACGGGTCGTTCTTATGGACAAGGCCGGCAAGGTTGTCTCGGTACTTTTGGATAACCCGGACCGGAATCAGTGGGCAATGGAGCGAATCCCGGCTGAAGAACTTCACGACAATGCCTTCACCGCACCTCACGGCATCAAGTGGGGGGCGCAGGGGCAAATCTACGTGACCGAGCACTCTAATGCGGGCCGCCTGATTGCCCTTTTTCCTAAAAAATAAACTCTCATTAAAATTATGATCGAACTTGAAGACTTTTTTGAAGACGTCATCGGCAAAACTCTCAAAGGCACAGGAATGGCCGATGGGGTCTTGTCATTTCTTACCAACGTGGATCCGGAAACCATCGCCAAGCTGAAAGACGGTGAGTTCGATGAAGCGGCGGTCCGTGCCATTGCTCCGGCGCTCGGACTTGATGCCGATAGTCTGGTGGAGCTTGGAAAGCGGGCGTGGCAGCCCGAACCGGTCGAACTCGATGGACTCCGGCAGTCCAATACCGTATTCGATCCCGATCCTGACGACATGATGACCGTGAATTCCTACCTCGTTTGGGATCCCCAGACCCGGGAAGCGGCCCTTTTTGACACAGGCGCGGACGCCGGACCCGCCCTGGAGATGGTGAAGGAGCTCGGACTTGAGCTGAAAACGCTCTTTATCACGCACTCCCATATCGATCATATTATTGATCGCGAAAAGGTGGTCGCGGCTCACCCTGAAATTCGTGTTTTGGTGAATGCCAAAGAGCCTGTTGCCGGAGCAGAACGATTTGCGGTTGGCGACACTTTTTCCATTGGAACTCTTCGGGTTACCACCCGCCTGACCTGGGGCCATTCGCCCGCTGGAACCACCTATGTGGTCAATGGTCTCGCTCGCCCCGTAGCCATTGTTGGTGATGCTCTTTTTGCCCAGTCGATGGGCGGAGGCGTGATCTCCTTTAAGGATGCTCTTGCCACCAACCGGTCAGAGATTTTTACTCTCGAAGATCAAACCGTCGTTTGTCCCGGACACGGACCGATGACCTCGGTGGGCGAGGAAAAAGCCCACAATCCATTTTTCCCGGAATTCAAATCATAACCACCCAACCCAACAAAATATAATGAGTAAAGTAGCATTCGTCGGCGTCGGCCGCATGGGCGCCAATATGGCACGTCACCTCCAACTCGATTGCGGACACGATGTCACGGCAGTCTATGATGTGAACAAGGAAGCCTCAGCAGGAATTGCAAACGAGCTTGGGGCCAAAGACTGCGGCACCCTGGCGGAAGTCACCGATGCTGCAGAGATCATCTTCACCGTGGTGACCAATGATGATGCCATGCGGGCCATCTTCCTGCAGGACGGTGACAATCTCCTCTCCGGTTCATCCGGTAAAACCTTCATCAACTGCGCGACTCTTTCACCGGGAATTCACAAGGAAGTTTACGAAGCCGGAAAGAGCGTCGGAGCCCACGTTCTCGAAGGTGCGATGGCCTCATCGATTTCCCAGGCCCGCGAAGGGAAGCTATTCCTCATGATCGGAGGAGATCAGGAGGTCTTCGACGAGCACAAGGACATCCTTGAGCAACTTTCGGTCAATCTTCGGCTCTGCGGACCCATCGGAAAGGCCGCCGAAGTTAAGGCCCTGGTGAACATGGTCATGAATATTAATACCGCGGCTCTCGCCGAGGGCTTGGGCCTTGCGGATGCCCTGGGCCTCGATTTGGAGATGGTGTGCGACATTTTCGCCCAGACCGGTGCGAATAGCCGCGTGCTCGAGACTGATTCCGAAGATATGATCGCCCGGGACCACGAATGTTGGTTTTCAGCGGAGCACGCTGCCAAGGATTCCGGAATTGCTGCCGCTCTGGCCGGAGAGGCCGGTATCAATCTTCCTGTCAACGATGCCACCAAGGCCCAATATGATAGAATGGTGACTGTGGGACTTGGTGAACTCGACAAATCGGGGATCGCCGAGCTCACCTTCAAGGGGCGGGGACCCTCGGCCTAAGAGCACCAAATTTAGCGGGAAGTGGCGGTTTTTGGCCCGCCACTTCTTTTTTTCCCCGATTTAGCCTCTTGTTCTCAATATTTCCGACATTTTCCAAACTTCGTGGTTTGACAGGTTGAGGCTGAATTTTGTTTAATCACCGAAAGCACTGGTAAACACCACGCGATTATTCCAATCACAAACACCACGATCTAATTATGGCCGACGAAAACGAAAACGCACCGCCCGCACCCGATGATCAGACTTCATCGGTGCCCGTTAAGAAAGAGACCGTCCGCGTGACTCTCAAGGCTGATCCGCCTGCGCCCACGGCACCGAGTGCTCCCACTCCACCGCCAGCCCCGACTGCGGGTGCGCCCAAGCCTCCGGCCCCGGCACCCACAATTCCTTTGAAGACCGCTCCGGCACCGACCGGCGCTCCGACTCCTCCGCCGGCCCCAACTGCGGGTGGAGCTCCCCGGCCGCCGGCCCCAGCTCCTACTATTCCTCTCAAAACGAGTCCGGGAGCTTCTGGTCCGGCAACCGTTCCTCTCAAGACTTCACCGGCACCTTCCGCTCCGGGAGCTCCTACAACTGCTCTTCCACAGGCTACGGTGCAACTGCAAAGTACCCAACAACTCGGGCAGCCCTCTGCTCCGACTGCTCCGACAATGGCAACCATTGGCACCATCGCGATGGACGATGATGACGAGGAGGCAAGCGACACCATCCCAACGGTGATGTCCATTCTTGCGTTTGTTCTCAGTCTCGCAGTTCTTGCGCTGACTGTCATGTTCTGGATTACCGAGAAAGAGTTCGGTGATCTTTTCAAATAAGACTCAAATTACATAAACCAAAATTATGGCACTTCCTCTGATCATTTTTGTTATCGCCGCCGGTGTTGCGGTCCTCAACTTCCTTACCATGGGCGTTGGCGGATAGATGCCGGGATGCGAGACTCGTAAAGATTTTTTTGTTCCGGCCCTGTTTGTCGGCAAACTCCTCAAAGGGTGGCTCTTGACGCCACCCTTTTTACGTACATATTCGCGTCATGGCTCTAACAATTACTGAAGAAAACTTCGACGCCGAAGTCCTCAAATCCGACCAACCCGTTCTTGTCGACTTTTGGGCCGAGTGGTGCGGACCCTGCAAAATGATCTCTCCCATGGTGGACGCGGTGGCCGCAGAGGTCGAAGGCACCGCCAAGGTCGGAAAGTGCAATTTGGACGACGGTCAGGCTCTTGCAGCCAAGTATGGCATTCGTTCCATCCCAACCCTCTTATTCTTCAAGGACGGAGAAGTGAAGGACCAGATCGTAGGTGCAAATGTGACCCAGGGACAAATTTCCGAGAAGCTTCAGGCGCTCGCGTAAACGCAGTCGAAAAACCAAATCACAAAAAAACGGGAGGTTCGAATGAGCCTCCCGTTTTGTTTGAAGAGCGGGGTTACCACTTCTTACCATACGCGGTATTTTCCAGCCCCTGGCCGAGGCGTTGGAAATCACGGCCCATTCCAAGGAAGGTATTACAGGATGAAAGTAATAGTGAGGATCCGAGGGCGGCGGCAATCATTAATGGAAGTCGAAATTTCATATCGCCAAACTAATAAGCGCGCCGACTTCGTGCAAGCCCTTTATGAACTCGCATCTCCGGGATCCTAAAACCTTTGATCGAGTTCTTTAAGGATCAGCTGCAGGCGTTTCACCTCCTCAAATGCTTCAAAAATTTGCTCGGAGGTGAGGTTTGGATCGTTGAGCCTGGTCCGAAGAGCCTTTTCCTTGATTTGATAAAAGCGGGCGGAAAGCATCGCGATCGTATCGCTGGCCGAGGCAACCGGGTCCTCCGGGAGGGAATCGCTAAAGCCATCTTCCAAGGCAATTCGATCGCTCGTCGGAATCGTCATCAGATAGGCCTGTTTTGATGCCTCACTTTCGGGATTGGGGCGTTTCGAAAGAATATCGAGGAGAACATGGCTTCCCAGAGTTTCGGTGAGACATTCCTGAAGGTTTTCCAATTGCTCTCGGATATATTCGGCTGCAGCTTCCGAGTTCAGGGCAAGGTGGCACAGGTAGATGACAAAATGGTCAATCGCGGTAGGTTCAACCTTTGCCGCTTTTTCATCGTCATTCTCTCGTGGCCTGAAGCGCTTGAGATTCTTCTTGGCTACTGCCACCGCCTGTCGGAAATCATCGACTCCGAGGCGGAGTCGAATGGCAAGATTCTGAATGGTTGCGTCCCGGAGGAGATCGTCATCCATGACACAGACCGATTTGGCGAGATCCTGTAGCAGCTTTGTCCTCTCCGCAGGAGAGGATAAATCAATGGTTTTGAGCTCTTTGTCGAGTTTGGCGTCGAAGTATTCCTTGGCCGAATCCAGAAGTTCGCGAAAAGTTTCGGCGCCATTTTCTTTCACGAATGTGTCCGGGTCCTCACCCTCGGGGAGATGCATGAGACGAACCGGAAGCCCCTGTGCGGTGAGTTGCTTGAATGTTTTGTCGGCAGCAGCGAGTCCGGCGCTGTCACCATCGTAGCACAGAACAACCCGGTCGGTGTAGCGTTTGATCATACGGGCGTGTTGCTCGGTGAAGGCCGTGCCGAGCGGCGCGATCGTATTTTCAAATCCCGATTCGTGAAGGACGATGGCATCGACCTGACCTTCGCAGATGAGCGCAAACTTCTCTTTTCCCATGGCGCGCCGCGCTTTATTGAGGGCGAAGAGAAGCTTCGACTTGTTGAAAAGGGGCGTTTCGTTGGTGTTGATGTATTTGCCTCTCTTGTCATCTTCCCGGAGGATTCGGGCGCTGAAGCCGACGACATCGTCAACGTCGTTTTGAATGGGAAAAGTGAGTTGATCGTAAAACTTCACCCAGAGTCCGGAGCGGGGATTGTCTTTTTCCCGCAATCCTCCCAGCCCGGCCTGAAGAATTTCTCGACCGTTAAATCCACCTTCCCTGGCCATTTGTAAAAAGAGATTGGAGTTACGTGGAGCCCAGCCAATCAGCCATTTTTGGGCGGTTTCCTTGCTGAAGCCTCTGCTCTTTAAATATTCCCTGGCGTGGGCCGCATCGGGGTTTTTTAAGAGTTGTTCGTGGAAGAAGCGGGCGGCCTTGTTGTTCAGCTCTTTCAAGCGGGAAATTTTTCGGCGCTTGCGGTCTGACTCGGGGTCATGAGCTTCTTCAATGATTGGGATGCCTGCCCGATCAGCCAGTTTTCTGACGGCGTCAACAAAGGGGAGGTTTTCGTACTCCATCAAGAAGTTGAGAGCGCTGCCACTGGCATCACAGCCGAAACATTTGTAGCGTTGTCTGGCGGGGTTGATATTGAAAGAAGGAGTCTTCTCACCGTGGAACGGGCAGTTGATCTTGAAATCCGAACCGGATCGCTTGAGTGGGAAATATCCTCCGATCAAGTCGACAATATCCGTCGCCTCAAGGATACGTTCGATTGTTTCTCTCGGAATCATTCCCACGCACGTAGTGTGAATCGGATGTTTGGACTTCGCCAGCCTTGGGTTAGGTTCCTCCTATGAAAACGGTTATTTTTTACATCCTTGCGGGCCTTGGTCTGCTCTTTGGTCAGGATAAGAAGGTTTTTGGGAAATCAGATGAAGAGAGCTATGCCGGAAAAATCATCCGAATTGAGGTGGGTGAGAATTCACTCACAAACGGTCAAAGCTTTAAGTTCTGGGAGCGGGTTCTGGAGCGGGCCTCCGATGAAGGGGCCAAGGGCATTATCTTCGATCTCGATACCCCCGGTGGTTTGGCTTTCCCGACCGAGGAGCTCATGACGAAAATTGCGAATGTGGGTGTTCCTACGGTGGCTTTCGTCAATCCCAACGCCATAAGCGCGGGCTCCTTTATCGCTGTTTCGACCGACCGGATCTACATGACGCCGGGTTCGAAAATTGGCTCATCCGGAATCATCGACGGTTCGGGCCGGGAAATCGACCCGGTGAGAAGGGCGAAATTGGAGAGCTATTTTGGCGCGCAGATTCGCTATATTGCGCAACAGAAGGGATACAATCCCGAGGTGATTGAAGCCATGATGTTTCTGAGCGACGAGAAACGGGTGATTGGGGATGTCGAGGTGAAGCCCGGTTCCTTGCTGAATCTTAATTCAAGTGAAGCGACGAAAATGATGAGCGATGGGCCTCTCCTGGCTCAAGCGGAATTGGCTTCTCTCGAGGAGGTCTTGAAAGCAGAGGGCTGGAGTGAGGAGGATTTGATCACTGCAAAGCCGACCGGCTTTGAGCGTCTTGCCTGGTGGATCGCCGGCTTTTCCGGAGTCCTGATTATGGTTGGTCTGGGAGGAGGGTATCTGGAACTCAAGACGCCGGGCTTTGGAATTGGCGGAATCATTTGTCTCTCTGCTTTTGGTCTTTTCTTTTTTGGAAATTACATGGCCGGCAATATGGCGGGCTATGAACTTGCGGCACTTTTTGTGATTGGAATCGCTCTCATCGGAGTCGAGGTCTTCGTCATTCCGGGCTTTGGAGTTGCCGGGATCACAGGGCTTCTTTTGGTCGTGGGATCGTTGGTTTTTTCGATGTTCGACGGTGTGACCTGGGATACCTATCAGTGGGGAGGCTCCGAGGAGATCAGCGTCCTGGATGCTCTCCAGAAGCCCGCAATGAATGTGGCATTGGGAATTTTTGGATCACTCTTCCTCTTGTTTCTTATGATGAAATTCCTTCCCAAGGTGAAGTTCATTGAGAACACCATGCTGCCCGGATCGTTGAAGCGAGGAACCGGCGCTGGAGATCCCTCCGAGGCGGGAGCTTTGGTCGGCATGACCGGAGTCGCAATCACTGATTTACGACCGAATGGAAAAGCGGAGATCGATGGCGCCATCCTGGAGGTTCTCGCCGACGGAGTTTTCCTGGAGAGAGGGGAGTCCGTGCGAGTCATTAGCGATGACGGAATGGGAATCACCGTTAAGAAAGTGCCGACTTAGATCGTCTCGTCGGAGGCATTCTGCTGACGAGAAATGTCGTTTAAGGTGAGAATCCCCGCTATTTTCTCGCGATTGGTGGGGCTGACGACCGGGACCTGCTGAAAGTCGCGCGAAATCAGGTGATTGGCGGCGTCACGAATCGAGCAATTGGTGTCGACGACAAAAAGTTTTTGATTCGCGATGAGGTCCGAGAGGTGGGAATCCGGTGCGGCTTGTTGGATTTCCGCACGGGTAACGATTCCGCAAAGTCGCCCGTCATCGAGAACCGGATACCCGTGGTGCCTTTCGGTTCGGGTCCGCAGTTCATTGCGCGTCTCTTCAATGGTGGCATTCAGCGATAGCCCCTCCACGTCATGGGTCATGATGGTGCTCACTGGTAGTTTCGCATAGTCTTGTGCGCCGCGATAGCTGGGAAGGTGTCTCAGTGAAATGCCATCTTGAAGCAGGAGTGCGTTGTAAATTGAAACACTGCCGAGACGACTCGCAATCGCCCATGCAATGAGATTGCCACCCATCAATGGAAGAATTAACGAGTAGGTCCCGGTCATCTCAAAGATCATGATCAGGGACGTTAGAGGATTGCGAATGACCGAGCCAAAAAGAGAGCCCATGCCGAGAAGCACGCAGGCACCGATGACGTGTTGATCCCCGGGATAACCGGGCAGGGGAAAGAGTTTTTGAAGCTCCGCGAGACCTATTCCGGTCATCCCGCCGATCATGCCACCGAGAAACAAGGTTGGCGAAAAAAGACCTCCGGAGCCTCCCGTGGCATAATTAATAACCACGGCGATTCCTTTTAGAACGAAAAGAACAGCCAGGACGCCAAAGGCGAGCTTGGATTCAAAGGCAAGTTCCAGACTTTCGTAACCCACGCTGAAAACGTCTTTGGTTTGGTGACCCAGCATCCCGGTGAGAAACCAGGCGCTCAGGCCAAGGCAACCGATGACGAAACCTCCGCTGGCGGGTCTGAGCCAGAGAGGCATGAGTTTTCGTGATTTGAGAAACTGACGAAGCCCGAGAATCGATCCGGTGAAGAGGGGGCCAAACAGTCCGGCCACGATTCCCAAGGGGATGGCGACGAGCATCCACAGAGCGGTTTCGTAGTGGAGACCCAGGTGGGTTTGGACGACCGGATCCGCTCCGAGAATCATTCGCGATACGGTTGCCGCAATGACGACCGCAATGGCTATTCCGCCCAGTGCTTTGGTCGAAAAGTCATCGAGTAGTTCCTCGAAGACGAACATAATGGCTGCGATGGGTGCATTAAAGGCGGCCGCAATACCTCCAGCCACTCCAACTGGAACCATCGCTTGTTTTCTCAGAGGGTCGCGAAATCCCCAGCGTCCGATTTTTGATCCAACCGCTGCCGAGACGTGCACTGTGGGACCCTCCCGCCCCAGCGAGTTTCCGAGGCCGACGTAGAGAATACCGAGAACAAATCTCCAGATTCCAGTGAACGCCGAGATGTGCCCCCCTTTGTTGAAGTAGGCCGCCTTGGTTTGGGGGATGCCGCTACCTGCGCATTGCGGTGCCCATTTTTGCACGGCCAGTCCGACGATCAGTCCTCCCAGCGTAGGTGCCAAAAGCATGACCCCGATGAAGCCCCAGAAGGATTGAGATCTGGCCAGCTGCCAAACCAAATCAAAGAGGCTATGAATGGCGAGGTGGAATCCGACTCCCACGAGCCCGCAAACCAAACCACACATGATGCACAGCGCGAGAAAGCGCTGCTGATCGTCCATGCGCGCACGCATCCACTCGGGGAGGCTGCGACGCTTTTTGACGGAGGTTTTGGACACGGGCGGTCCTCTAGCACGTCTTGCCCTGCGGTGCTAGCCCGATGCAGAAGGAATTGCCGGGCAACGTTTTCCGCAGTCGTCAAAAAGTGCGAAATACGATGACAGTCTGAAGATAGCCACTCTGTCGCATCATGAGAAGTATTTTACCCCCGTGCTAAAGAGGGGCTGGTGAAGATTACCCGAAATATTCTGCCCGACATCGGGCCCCCGTCGTTCGGTGTGGCCCATTTTCCCGAGGATGCGACCGCAGGGTGATGAGATCCCTTCGATGGCGTGGATGGAACCGTTCGGATTAAAATCGGGAGCCATGGTGGGTTGCCCTTCAAGGTCAGTGTATTGGGTCGCAATTTGACCAGCACTTGCGAGTTTTTGAACATCCTCTTCGCTGGCGTAGAATTTGCCTTCGCCGTGAGAAAACGGAACGTTGTGAAGATCGCCAACCTGAGTATCTGCAAGCCATGGTGACTGTGTCGATGCGATACGGGTGGTTGCGTAGCGGGCAATGTGCCTGCCGATATCGTTGAATGTCAAAGTGGGATCGCCGGGTTGCGGTTCGCGAATCTCACCATAGGGGACAAGACCGGTTTTGATGAGGGCCTGAAATCCATTACAGATTCCAAGGATGAGTCCGTCGCGATTCTTGAGGAGATCCATGACCGCCTCGGCGACCTCGGGACTTCGCAGGATGGTCGCAATAAACTTACCTGATCCCGCGGGTTCGTCACCAGCCGAGAATCCACCGGGGAGCATAAGGATTTGAGAGTGACGGATGCTCTTGGCGAGAGCCGCGAGGGATTCCTCAACAGCTTGTGGCGTGAGGTTTCGGAAGACCTGGATTTCAGTTTCTGCTCCGGCTTCACGGAAGGCTTTCGCGGAATCGTATTCGGAGTTGGTTCCCGGAAAAGCAGGGATGATGACTTTGGGCTTCTGAACCTTGGTTGTTGAGTGTTTAATATCGAAAGTGGAAGAGAAGGTTTGGGCATCACTGGTCGATGGATCTTCGGTTTCGGGATAGACCTCGGAGAGTGGCTCGGTCCAAGCGTCAAGGAGGTCTCCAAGCGCAAGAGCTTTATCACCGATTCGGATGGTTGGTTCAGTTTGGGTTTTCCCGATCACGATTCCTCCCGGGATTTTTTCCTTCGACTCGATCAAAAAGCAAAGGAAGCGTTCTTGATAGAGGTCGAGGTCGGTTTCGATAACGGCTCCTATCCCATTTCCAAAGGCCATCTTACTGAGTCCTGTGGCAATGCCTCCGTGGTCCAGCGTGTGCGCTGCGAGGATGTTTGCGCCGTGGAGGATGGCTGCGATCTCCCGGAGCTTCTTGAAATCAGGAAGCTGGTTTCCGTCGCGTGGAATTTCGATAAAGGAAATGACCGAATCGGCCTCCTTGAACTCGGGAGAGACGACGTTTTTCGTACTTCCTGGGGCGAGGGCAAAGGAAACGAGCGTGGGGGGAACGTCAATGTCGTTGAAGGTCCCGGACATGGAGTCCTTTCCTCCGATCGCTCCAAGTCGGAGTTCATGCTGCGCTTTGAAGGCGCCCAGCAGAGCGGCGAAAGGGAGGCCCCAGCGAGTGGGATCGTCTCCGAGTTTGGGGAAGTATTCCTGCAGGGTAAGCCGGATGTCGGTGAGGCGGGCTCCGGAGGCCACGGCCCGGCAAACAGACTCGGTCACCGCGTAGGCCGCTCCATGGTAGGGTGACCAGGTTGCGATGTTGGGATTGAAGCCCCACGACATGTGCGTGCAGACTTCGGTTTGGCCTTCCAGGAAGGGCAGGGTGGCGACCATGGCGTCGACTGGAGTGCGTTGGTAGGTTCCTCCAAATGGAGCAAGAACGGTGCCCGCCCCAACTGAAGAGTCGAACATTTCACCGAGCCCTTTCTGAGACGCAATGTTGAGATCGCCGAGTGCCTCTTCGAAACTTTCAAAGGCAGTGCAGCCGAGAGGACTTTCCGAGCCAACCGTTTCAACGTGGACGGTGGCTTCCTGCTGGACGCCATTGGTGTCGAGAAACTCGCGGGAGAGATCGACAATGGTCTTTCCCCGCCAGGTCATGCGCAGGCGACCGGTGTCGGTGACAGTCGCAACGTGAACACACTCAAGGTTCTCCTTGTCCGACTCAGCGATGAAGTAAGCGACCTCGGAAGGATCGACACAAATTGCCATGCGCTCCTGGGATTCCGAAATGGCAAGTTCGGTGCCATCGAGTCCATCGTATTTCTTTGGGACGGCATCGAGGTTGATCTCAAGGCTCTCGGCAATTTCCCCAATTGCAACCGAGACGCCGCCGGCGCCGAAGTCGTTGCAGATTTTGATTTTGGGAGCGAGTTCGGGGTTGCGGAAAAGTCGCTGAATTTTGCGCTCGGTCGGGGCATCTCCTTTTTGGACTTCGGCTGAGTTGTCCAAAGCATCATCGGTGTGTTCCTTGGATGATCCGGTGGCACCTCCAACCCCATCACGACCGGTCCGCCCTCCGATGAGGAGGATGTAGTCGCCGTTTTCCGGGCCACCGCGGAAGACATTCTTGCGCGGTGCGGCCGCGACCACGGCCCCGATCTCCATGCGCTTGGCGGCGTAGTTGGGGTGGTAGACTTCGGAGACTTTGCCGGTGGCGAGGCCGATCTGGTTGCCGTATGAGGAGTAACCGTGCGCCGATTCCTGACAGATTTTCCGCTGGGGAAGCTTGCCGGGGATGGTCTCATCGTAAGGGGTGCGCGGATCGGCGGCACCGGTAACGCGCATGGCTTGATAGACATAGGAACGACCACTGAGGGGGTCGCGAATGCAACCGCCGAGGCAGGTGGCGGCACCACCGAAAGGCTCGATCTCGGTGGGGTGGTTGTGGGTTTCGTTCTTGAATTGGACGAGCCACTCCTGGCCATCGTCGCCATCAACCACGATGGAGGCCGCGTTGATCTCGTTCGAGACTTCGAGGTTATCGAGTTCTCCGGACTTGCGGAGTTCCTTCATTCCCATCAGCGCGATGTCCATGAGGGTCACGGGGCGGTCGGTATTGGCTCCGTAAACTTCGTTTCGGGTGGCGAGGTAGGTTTGATAGGTGTCCTCGATAATCTCGGTGCCTTCGTCGAAGGTGACCTTGGCGATCTTCGACATGAAGGTGGTGTGGCGGCAGTGGTCGGACCAATAGGTATCGAGCATGCGAAGTTCCGTGATGGTTGGTTCCCGTTCTTCGCTTTGGAAATACTGTTGAGTGTGAAGCAGGTCGGCTGTGGACATGGCCAGACCGAGTTCACTGCGGTATTGTTCAAAGTCTGCTTCGGACTTCTCATTGAACCCTTCAAGGATGGGGACGTCCCCGGGTTCGGGGGAATTGCTGCGTTGATAGGGTGCGGTGACTGAAACCTCATGTGAATCGACAGGGTTAATGAGGTATTTCTTAATCTCGGCCAGGTCGCCCTCGGAGAGATCTCCATTAAGAATAATGATGCGCGCAGAGGATACGAAGGGGCGCTCCTTGCCGGTAAGAATTTGAACGCACTGCGCGGCCGAGTCAGCGCGCTGGTCAAATTGACCGGGAAGGAATTCGACCGCGAAAGCAGTTTCGCCGGAGGAGAGCGAAAGCTCGGTCGAGGAGGTCTCGACCTGTGGTTCGGACAGGATCAGTTGACTCGCCTTGGCAAATTCCCCGTCGGTCAACCCATCGAGATCATAACGTTGAACGATACGGGCTGATTGGATGCTCTCAATTGCAAGATTATTGCGGAGATCTGCAATGAGGTGAGCGGACTCGTTGGCGAAAGGAGCGGTTTTTTCGACGAAAAGGCGATGCATGGCGATGAAGCCGTGAGGTTAGTGGACGAGGAGGAATGAGCAAGGGGAATGAGGTCTGACAAGTGAGGGCCAAAATTGAATCAATTCGGAATGAAGCGGGGCTTCTTATTGGAATTTTTTGCGGGTTCGGGATGATATGTGGATATTTTTTGTGTTGTTCAATCCTGGTGTTACCCGGGAAGCATCTTCAAGAGATTCTGCGGTTTCGTCTTGAGATCATGAAGTCTCCTTCCAGGGGCGATGTCACTCGATCCAAGAGACTGTCAAAAAACTGCCAAACGAGTGTTTCAGATTTGAAGTGGTGAAGAATGGCGGTTGCGCCGATTGATTAGAAAAGGATCCCTTTCGGGCTGCGAGGCCTTTCAGATCAAGCTGCGTTTCTCCCGATTCACCGGTCTCGAGCGGCTTCCTCATCGCGCCTTGCTGGGATGAAATTCCTCCGCACCACTCACGCAGCATGTTTCAGCCGGCTTCCCAGGGAATCCGTGTGGTGTCAATTACCGGAAATGGCTCTCACCCGGTAGAAACGATATCGCCCGTCTCGCTGGCTTTGGTCAACGAGAGTCGACGTTTCCGAGTTTGCGAGGATTATCCCACCGACGATGAACCATCCAGCCAACGGGTCGGACAAGGCTTCGAGTTGGTAGCTTTGGCCGGGCTGGCTGGTGAAGGTAATGGTGGGTTCGGTTTCGAGATTGGTCAGGCTGGTGATTTCCGGTGCAGTGTTGGCAATGATGCCATCAAAGCCAATGACTCGCAGACGCATGAAGCGTGTGCGGGTTTGGTCCGCTGTAGTGAGGTCAATGGCACGGAAGGTTTCCGTGAGATCCGTTGAGGAGAGGGCTTCGATATGAATGGCAGAAGGTCCGCTCCGCCATGTTTTGAGATCGTTTGACACTTCGGCAATGACGGCGAATCTCCGGGTATCAAGTTTTTGGTTCGTCCAGGTCAGGCTCAAGGTTTTGGTCTCGGGATCGAAGACCGGGACGGGGAAGAGGTCGGAGTCCTGTATGGTAGGGTCCATCCCGAGAGCAAACTCGAAGAAGTTGGAAATCCCGTCGTCGTCGGGATCATTCTCTTTGTCGGTTTGGCCTGGAGTGGCAATGCCAAAGGTTCGACTCACCCAGGCAGGATAGGAGTCGTGAACAGTCACTTCAACTTCCTGCGATTGATCAAAGTCAAATGCGGTGGCATTCAAGCGTAGATGATAGGTTCCTGGCAGGTCGAAGGAAATCTCGGTCGACGCTTCTCCGGGGGTGGTGAAAGATACCGGAGCTGGACCGTCGAGCAGCTCCCATTGGAAGGTCACGGAAGCGGGGCTGATGGAGCCATATGAGACGAAGGGATCGATGGTAAGACTGTCCGGCAGAGTGATCGTTTCGCTGGGCGGAGTGCTCACGAAGAAGGTTCCTGAGTTTCCCGGAGTTCCATTGATGGTAAGCCCCGGTGCCCAATTGGGTTTCAGATTCCATCCTTCGACGGGAAGCGAAGTGTCGCTAAATTCGAGCGAGAATCCGGTGCCGTCGGACGCGGGATACCAGTCATCGTATTCGAAGTCATGAATCCCTGCGTTGATGCTCGTGATTTCAAGGCGGATCCGTTCTCCGCCGTTGTCGAGCTTGCCATCATACTGGCCGGCAACAGGGAGATTGTCGCCATAGCGGTTTTCAAAGGCAGCTTGGTTACTCACCAGGACCACGAATTCGCCAGGCTGAAGGGTAAGATTGGGAAAGGTGAAACGAATTCCCTCGGTGAAGCGAACCCCATTGAGATTGATTGCTTCCTGGCCGATATTTTGAAGTTCGATAAATTCGAAATCAGAGCCGCCAAGCGGGTCATACATGATCTCACTGATCCGGAGACTTTGGATGAGCAGGCGCTCGTTGGCGAGCGGAGTGTTGTTGGTGTAGCCCGGGGTTGGGACGACAAATTCCTCATAGGTGGAGCTGCCATCCGGGACCCGGCCGCGGGAGAGATCAGAGCGTTGGTTCACAAAGTGGACCTGGTCGATCATGACTCCGTTTGTTCCGAGGAGTGAGATCCATTCGTTCTCGGAGGCGAGCTTGAATGGAAGTTCATCCGCTCTAGAGGAATCAGCCGAATTCCCCTTGGGGGTCAGGAGCGTAAAGCCTTGCGGGGCGATGAAGCTGAGTTCGGGCAGGATATGCTTTTGAGGAAAACTGACAGGTTCGTCGCTCATGGCGAGTCCACCGAGTGCAACCGGCTGGCCCGATGGATTGAACAGTTCGATAAATTCGTCTTCGAAGACCGACGCGTCTTGGGAGAGCCATTCGTTGACTCGAATTCCACCGGGGTCTCCAAGCCTGATCGATTGATTGGGTGCACCTAGCGATGGGAGCGAGAGCTGCCAGATTCCATCAATGCGGGAGATCGAATGATCCGGGATCTGGAGGCCGAATGCCACGGTGTCGATGACAGCATTGCCATTGGCGGCCGTGTCAAAGAGCGAAAGCGATTCTCCGTCCGCATTGAGGTTAAAACCGGCGAAGAGTTCCTGTGCTCCGGTCGTAAGGTCGCCATAGATCAAAAGGAATCCGTTTGGAGGAACCACGGTATTTGCCGGGAAGATGAAGCGGGTGGGATCCGAGGGGTCATCGGAAAGGGACATTCCTCCGAGATAAGCAGGAAGTGCACTCGCATTATGAATCTCGATGACATCGGGGAAGCTACCATCCACATTTCGGATGCTGTTGTTCACGGCAAGAATCTCGCTCAGGTAGAGTGATCCGTGAGGGGAAGCGAGAGTGCCGTTGCTGGTTGCGAGTGGAAGTGAATCGGGAGGTCCGATCACCGGAGTAATTTCACGTTCGATGTAGATGCGGCGCGCATCCATGAACGTCCGCATTTGTTCGATCTGGGATTGGGGGACCCAGTCAGTGAGGTTGTTGTCGAGCAGTTCATCAAATTCCTCTTTTGAAAAGGTGGTCTGAAGAAGCTCGCGAAGAGCTTCGAAGTAACGCTCGACGATGAGGGGGTGGGTGAAAAGCGGGATCAAGGGATCGAGCACATCACTATCGTCGATCATATCAAATAGGGTGTGTTCCGGATTCTCGTTTCGGCTCCCATCTCCAATGCTTAGAATGGTATCGAGATCGTGGGGCAGGAAGACAAAGCGGGGATCTTTGGCTCCGCTATACATGGAGAAATCATCATCAGCGCCGTTGCTGATGTTGGTTTCGCCGTTGGCGAGAATGGCCATCGCTGCGAACCATTTCATCCATTGGTCGAGGTTGGCAACCTCCTCCATTTGATTGATGTAGTCGTCATCTTCGGAGGTGTTGTTAATGACTCTCAACATTTCATCGAGATCACTCCAATCGTTTACGCTGCTATTGGTTTGCTTACTCCAGCCGTCGGATTCGTAATCGTTGATGTCACCATCACGCCAGCGGAATTCCCGGTCGGGCCTAACTTTTTTGTAAAGGTTTCCGCCATCGTCGGTCTCGAATTTGTCGTCAATGAATTCGCCGGAGAGAGGCTGGACGTGAACCATCGATCCGTAGTCGAAACCATCTCCACGGGCGATGTTTCCGCCGTTGATTCTGACCTGGACCCGGTAGGTGTCGGGTGCTTGCATGCCCGAAGCTTCAAAGAGTTTCATGCCCAGAAACTGGAGGTAGGTAAACTTGGTGTTCAGATTCATCCTCGTCATGTCATTCCAGTCATTGTCCCGGGCGAGGGAGATTCTCATGGGGACGGGTGTGTGGTTTCGGCTGCCGGCACCCCGCACCCTCATCCCTGCGGAGTAGCGAATGTCCGGTCCCGAGCCATCATCGAGGATGACGGTTGTATTCATCTGGGCATTGCTTTGCCTGCGGATACCCCGCCACTGGTTTAATTCGGAAACCGGCATGATGACGCGATAGAAGGCGTGATCGAAGGTGTTGGCTTCGTCGTCAACCTGAAGCAAGGCATTGGCGGTTTGTCCGTTGTCGGCGGGAGCGGGCCAGGTCCGGGTATGTGTTCCGTCGGTTGATTCGACATAGAATTCGATGACCGTACCATTTGGTTGGGGAGGAAGCATGGCTCCATAGATGCCGTCACCCGGTTCATCGTCGCAGTTCGCGCCGTCGTCGAGCATCGGTGTGGTTTGAAACGGGCCCGGGTTCTGGGCGGAAACCCGGTAATGGAGAATCCCACCAATTGTCTCGCCGGCTTCATCCCTGAGTTCGGCGACGATGCCGATGGGGTCGGATGACGTGGGGACGGCAGGTCGATGTTCGAGGTCCAGAATCAACGGGGCCGTGTTGTCGACTGCCGAAGAATTAACGACACCGGGAGTGGGGAGATTGGCAGTGCTGAATCCCCAGTTCTGCCCCTGCTTGTTACTGAGATTAGGGTTGATGAGTTCGAGGGAACTTCCCCGGCCGTCGGCGGGAGAAATCCAGTCCCAGCCAGGTTCGTTTCCAACAGTGACTCTTGCTCGGCGAGCCCAATCACCCTGGTCGTAATAGCGAACTTCATCGACCTCTTCTCCGTCGTCATCGATGAGACGGATGCGCTCCCCACTGTTGCTGAGCTTTCCGGTCCAGTTTCCCAAGACATTTGGAACAACTCCATAGGTGGCTTCAAAGGTCGTGGTGTCTGCGCTGATGACGAGAAAATCACCGGGCGCGATGGTGACATCAGGAAAAGTGAAGCTGACACCACTATCCAATTGCCAGCCGTTGATGGAAATTGGCAGGGAACCAATGTTGGCAAGTTCGATGAATTCCTCCAAATCATTGCCCGAAGTGGGATTGAACATGATTTCATTAATGACGATGTTTTTGGCGGAGGGGCTAACCTCAATCTCAACTTCGACTTCCGCCGAGTCCATGGTTCCATCGTTGGCGATGTAGGAAAAAGAATCAGTTCCAACAAAATCGGCAGTCGGTTGATAGGTGAAGGAACCATTTGGAGAGAGGTTCAAAGTTCCATTGATCACGTTTCTAGAAAGAGTTGCGGATAGGGCCTGGCCTTCGATGTCAAAGTCGTTGGCGAGAACGCCCTCGTTTTCGTTGATGACCAGTTCTTCGCCAATCTGCGTTTCATATTGATCATCCTGCGTCTGGGGGGGGTCATCGACAGCTACGATGGTGATATTGACGGTGGCGAGATTGGACTCCTGAAGCGAATCGCCTGCGCGATAGGTGAAAGAGTCGGAGCCACTGAAATTGGTATTGGGAATATAGATGAATCCACCATCGACCCCAAGAGTGAGGGTGCCATTTGCGGGCCCTGAAACAAGAATCGCGGTTAGCGGATCAACATCCAAATCATTGGCGAGGATACCTTCATTACCCAGGCGGATCATGGGAGAGTCCTCGATAATTTGGTAAGAATTATCAACAGCAATGGGCGGGGCATTCACGACGATGGAGACGTCAACCGGGTTTGATTCAAGGAGGTTATCACTGGCCTGATAGGTGAAGGTGTCTGTTCCCGAGAATCCAAAATTCGGTGAGTAGGTGAGCGAGCCGTCTTGAGCGAGATTCAGGGTCCCCGAAGAAGTGGAAGAAACGATGATTGCTCTAAGAGTGGCGTTATCGGGATCGGAGTCGTTGTTCAGGACTCCGTTTGACACAGCAACAGTGAGAGAAACCCCGGGAGCAGTTAGATAACTTTCGGGGCGAGCAACAGGCGGATCATTTCTTGAGGCCACATTGAGGGTGACAGTCTCCGGGCGACTGCTATCGATTCCATCGCTGGCCCGGTAGGTGAAAGAATCAGTTCCGAAGAAATTGAGTGAAGGGGTATAGGTGAAACTTCCGTTACCGGCGAGGGTAACCGTGCCATGCGAGGGCAGTCCTTCGAGGATGGCGCTTAGGTTGCTCCCTTCGGGGTCGGAATCGTTTCGTAAAACGCCAAGGGCACTGGCGATGATGAGCGGGGTGTCTTCGATCGCGGAGTAGGAATCGCTGCTGGTCTCCGGGAAATCGTTGAGCCCGCTTAACATGTTAAGCGTGACAGTGGCAGCAGGTGAAAAGAATTCCCCGTCGGTGACGCGATAGGTAAAACGATCCGATCCCTCGTAGTTGACTGCCGGAATGTAAAGAAAGGTTCCGTCGGGATTGAAATCGAGTGAGCCATTTTGAGGTCCTGAGAGTAGCTCGGCGACAAGGCGATCGTTTTCGGGGTCCGTATCATTGGCGGTAATACCGGCGGCAAGGGCGCGTTTTCCAACAAGGTAGGCATTCATGCTGATGTCACTGCTGCCCGGATCGTCCTGGTGAACCTCGACTGCCAGCACGTTGTTGCCTTCCGCTAGCAAGTTCGCGGGAACTTCGACCTCATTCCAGATTCCCTCGGCAGTCCGGCCGGGGTTCAACAGGGCCGGTGCCTCGGCCGGTGCTTCCGGGTCGAGGTTGTCGAGTACCACACGTGTTCCGTTCAGGTAAATTGCGCAACCATCGTCACGGACATAGCCTATGACCAGTTTGTCGAAATCAGCCGCTTCCGTGACGGTGAAAGTATGACGGAAGTAGGTGGTGATGTGCTTGTTGTTCGAGTTGTCGCCGAAGGACACCGTGGTCGCTTCGTCGCCGTCACCGTAGCCAAGCTCCGCTGGTCCGCTAGCCCAGCTCACGTCGTTGAACGCCGGATTTCGCCAGGAGGTTCCCAGGTCTTCGCCGGTGTCGAGGTAGGCCCAGCTTGCGCCTGCGGCCACCAGGATTTCATCGGGGGCGGACGTCACGGTGACTTTTAGGTTGTCGAGTGCCCACGATTCATCCGATCCAGCTTCCCAACCGTCACCGGTGACAAACCAGCTGATGGTCGCGCTGGATGAAGTGTGCGGGATGTTGCGTAGTGACGGGACTCGTCCCATGTCATAACCGGCCTCCGGATAGGATTGTGCCCCATTGAAGCCTACTTCCTCATCTCTGAAGATCAAGGAGCCGGCGGGATATCCGAATGATCCTCCGTTTCCAACATTCCTAAAGGTTTCGCCGAAAACTTCGACTCCATCGACGGTGATGGTGAACCGTTCGTCTCCATCCCACGAATCGATGACCGCGAGAAGAAAGTCCAGCCCAAGTGATGAGTGTGGCGGCAGATTCTGAAGGGTGAGAGTTGTCGCTTCTGATGGATTGCCACCCGCCTGATTGCGGAGGAATTGATTTGAAAAGGTATTGCCATCGTTGCCGCGACCTTCAAACCCTTGCACCGATTCCAGCATGCCGGGTCCGGTGATCAGCGGAGATGGGGTCAGTGAGTCAAAGTCACTTTGGAAGACGATTTGATCACCTCCCCGGGTAGTGATGATTTCAATCGGGATGTTTTCCAGAGTGTTGTAAGTGTCATCAAAAGCGACCGGAGGATCATTGATCGGAGTGATTTCAAGAACGACAAGAACAGGTTCGGACACCGCGTTGTCATCACTGGCCCGGTAGGTGAAGGAATCGGTTCCGAAAAATCCAGGATCGGGATTGTAGACGAATGATCCATCAGAGCCGAGGCTGAGAGTGCCCTGACTGACATCATTGACCAGCACGGCGGAGAGTTGATCGTTTTCGATGTCGGTGTCATTCCCAAGCAAGCCAGGGGCAAATTGAACAAGTGTTGAGTTTTCGACACCGGAATAGTTGTCGGGAAGCGCAACCGGGAGATCATTTACCGGATTCACGGTTAAGGTGACAGTCGCGACAGGAGAGTCGCCGCCGGGATCTCGGGCAAAATAGGTGAAGCTATCAATCCCATTGAAATTTAGAGCCGGTTGGTAAATGAAAGAGCCATCGGGATTCAGGCTCAAAACTCCATTTTGTGGGGCAGTTTGAAGGATTGCTTCGGGTTCGTCTCCGGTGTCGTTGATTAGGACGCCTCCTCCGCTCTCCGGGATGGAAATCTCAACGTCATCGAACCAAGCACTGGTAAGTTCGTCTGCCGCTGTCGATTTACTCGAAAATGCTCCGAGGACGATAGTGTGATCCCCGGCGTCCAAAGAAATATCAAAGCTCGCATTCTGCCATCCCGAATCATCCAATCCATTTCCGCCATTGCCATCGCCGCGAAAGCGGGCGAGGGAGTTTTCAATGTCATTTCCGTAGCGGATGCCATCGACTTCAAAGAGGGCCTCACCATATTCATCTGCCTCATAACCGTCGGAAAAGGTGAGACGGTAGCGAAATGAAATTGTAGTGACGGCAGGATTTTCCAGGGTGAAGGTGCGCTGCCAGCCACCGGAAGTCGACTGATTGTTGTTGAGTCTGCGGCCTACTTGGACTGAAAGTGCTCCGCCGGTAAATCCACCGGTCGGATCGAGTTCGCCGTCGGCATTGTTTGGGCGGGATGTGTTGTTGAAGGTATCGTCCGCGTAGGTGAATCCAGCCAATGGCGAATTGGAGGTGGGTGTCAGGTTTACAGAAAGACCGACATCAGTGCTGGTGAGGGTAGTTTGGTGAACTTCGACCGCGATGGTATTGATTCCCTCCTGAATGATTCCCGAGAGATTTAAAGTCGCGCTTCCGAAGTTGGTTTCATCTGCATTTTGGCTGAGTGTATTGGTGGTGACTGCCCCGGCAGGCATGGTGTCGGTGCGGAAGACTTCGGTTCCGTTGAGGTAGATAATTCCGCCATCATCAATCAGGTGACCGAGGACCCATGAGCCTTCGACCGCTTCAGCGGCGCTTAGTGAAAACTGTTGGCGAAAGAGGTAGGTGGTGATCAGGTTTTCTCCATTTCCCGCGGCCGCGAGGCCACCCAGGACAGCGGGAGTCCCGGGAGGAAAACCATCAATGGTGCCTCCTTGGAACGGCGCGTTTCCGGCCGACCAAGGTCCGCTTGTTGAAGTTGCCGTGTCATACTGGGGGGAGTTCCACGAGAGTCCGTTACCATCAAGGGGATAGGTTTGGTTGGAGCCATTTTCGTTTTCAATGCGATCAAGGTATTGCCACGTTGGCGAAAGAACCGAGCTCCCGCCTCCAAAATTTGCAGAGAGAATTGAACCTCCGCTTGAGATGATCAGGATGCGGTCTTCATCGACCTCAAAGGTGTCGTTATTCGCGACCGGGACGGCGGAGAGCGTCGTGGCGAGAGCGATAAAAAAGCAGGAGGTTTTCCTGAAAAGTGAACAGTGCTTGTTTGCAGGCATAATTGGAAAAGGTGTGGTGTGAGTCGAGTGCGCTACTTCTTTCGGTAGACACGAACGTAATCGACGAGGAAGCGGGCGGGGAAGATGGAGTTGTCAATCTTGCCACCCCAGTTGCCGCCCAGAGCGAGATTAAGAATCAGGTAGTGTGGCTTGTGAAAGGGGTTTCCGTCGGGGGTGTTTGCTTTCTCGATTCTGAAGCTGTGATAGCGGATTCCATCGAAGGCAAAGTGGATGAATTGCGCATCCCATTCGATCGAGTAAATGTGAAAGTCATCCCAAACGTTTTTTGTTTTTCGCTCCTTGTGGTCGGAGGCGTGTTTGCCATCACGATGGAAGTGAGCGTTGCCATGAATCTCCCCGGGATCTTTCCCCACAAACTCCAGAATATCGATTTCTCCACAGCGTGGCCAGCCCACCTTCGGTTTGTTGGTTCCCAAAGTCCAGATGGCAGGCCAGACGCCCTGACCGCTTGGGACTTTGGCCCGGACTTCGATCCGGCCAAATTTCCAGGATGCAAGTCCCTTGGTGTGGAGGCTGGCCGAGGTGTATTGAATTTTCGGGAGCTTCTTCGCTTGTTCCTTCGTCAAATCGGCCGCCACGGGCGATTCGCGATGTCCCTCAATAACCAGACAGCCGTTTTCAACCCGGGCATTTTTGAGTCTCTTGGTCGTGTAGAACTGTTTTTCGTTATTTCGAACAAAGCCTGATTCGTACCCCCATTTTTCCGGGTCCGGTTGGCCGGTTCCCTCGAATTCATCGGCCCAGACAGCTTGCCAGTCTTCCTCGACCGGGGCACCGGATGCGAAATCAGCCACTGCAAAATAAACAAAGGCGAGCAGCCAAATTCTCATGCTATAAAGACGGTGAAAGTGATAACGAATGTTTCATAAAAACCATCTGCACGATTTTTATTTTATACTCATGAAGGGGGGGGCGGGCACCCGTCCGGGAGGCAAAAAAACCGCGCACCCCGGGGGTGCACGGTCGAGTTGAAATTGCCGGGCCTACTTTCTCGTGCCGTGAAGAGCGGCGCGGCTCTTCTCAAGCAGGGTTTTGGTGGCTTTGATACCGTCATCCTCGGAGAGTTTGCCGCCCTCATATTCGACTCCCACGTAGCCGTGGTAACCATGCGCGAGAACGATTCCCAGAGCCTTGGTGAAGTCGGTCTTGGTCTCCTCGCCCTTTTCATCGAAGTCGTGCGATTTTGCAGACACCCCCTTGGCGAATGGCATGAGTTCCTCGAGGCCCTTGTAGCGATCGTATCCGTGAAAGTTTCCGAAGTCGGGAAGCGATCCGCAGTTGTCCAGTCCGACGTCCTTCAGCACCTTGGACATCCAGGCGCCATTTGAAGACAAGCCTCCATGGTTTTCCACAATGACGTTGATCTGGTGATCCTCGGCAAAAGTTGAGAGGGCGGTCAGTCCTTTAACACAATTCACTGCTTTTTCGGCGTCGTCCTTGCCTTCTCCGTGGGAGTTGACGCGAATGGAATGACATCCGAGGAATTTGGCGGCTTCGACCCACTTCTTGTGATTGTCGACGGTTTTCTGGCGCTTTTGGTCAGACCCCGCGCCGATGTGTCCTTCGCCATCGACCATGATCAGTACGTTGGTCATGCCGAGATCGGAAACCCGCTTCTTGAGTTCGCCAAGATATTTCATGTCCTTGGCCTTGTCCTTGAAGAATTGATTCACATATTCCAGCGCCAGGATGTCGTAAGTCTTTTTGGTGTATTCCGGCCAATCCATGTTGGTCATTTTGCCTCCCTTCAGGGCGCGGTGATTTGACCATTGGGCGAGAGAGATATTGAAGAGGTCCTCGGCTTTGGCCACCGGGTGTTTGCCGTGATGGTCGGCGAGGGCGGAGGCGGTGAGGGCGGCAAATGAGGTGTGAATGAAGTGTCGACGTTGCATTGCGTTGAGTTTCGTTGTGGACGTGGGCGAAGGAAAGGCGAAAGTTGCCCTGCCAATGAGTATTACGACGAAAAGAGGAGATCAGGGATTCACCGATTTATTGTTTGGGGGAAAAGTTTCCAAAGGGGATCCCCAGATTGAGGCCTTGGGGGCCGTTGACGAATTGAATGCGAATCTTGGAATGGCCCGCGTTCTTTTGGAAGGAGAGTCCGCCGGGGCGATTGATCGAATTCAGGGGTGGTTGGTGACTTTGATGGGAGAGCTCGCAATGCCAGTTGGCAATGAGGCCGAGTATGAGAACGCCGGGTTTGGACGAATCGGGGAAACAGAAATCCGGTGGATTGAGGACTGGAGTGCCTCGATTGAGAAAGAGGAAAAATTCAAGGGTTGGCTGAGACCCGGGGAGCGGGGGGGAGAGTTGGCAGCCCGGATTCATCTGGCCAGAACGGTGGCGAGAAGGGCCGAGCGGCGGGCCTGGGATGTGGTCGATGAGGTGGCATCGGCCGAGGTCAGGATATTTTTGAACCGTCTTTCTGACGCGCTTTGGTTACTCGCCAGTGCCAGTGAGAAATTGTGATTAAAAAAACCGCCCACCGAAAGGTGCGCGGTTTTTGGGAAATTTAATCAGGTGGCCGGGCCTAGTTCTTTTGTCCCGTTCCGGGGAGGAAGCGGTAGTAGGACTCAAGCATCAAGGTTGCGAGACAAGTCCGATAGTGCTCGGCGAAGCCTCCGCCACTCAGGCCGTGACCGGCTTGAACCGACTTGTAGGAACCATCCTTGTTTTGGTTGTTGAGGACTTCGTCGCGGAAGAGTTCGTTATACTTTTTCCACTCTTCACCGCCGTGGTTGATCATGACCTGTGCTGCGTAGTAGTGGCCATAAAGATCCGAGTCCTCCTTGGATTTCCAGTCGAACTTCATGTTCTTGTCCATGAACTTGACGGCCTTGCGAGCCTGGCGGTTTGCGGAGGATTCCCAGATCTGGAAGGAAAGGGCGCCAACGGCTGCAAGTGTGGTGCCGTCGTGGCGGATGGTCTGGCTGCTGTAGCCAAAGGCACCACTTGGAGCTTGCTTGGTTTCCATGTAGTCGAGGGCTTTTTTGACGCAGCGACGAAGGTTTGCAAAGTCGAGGCCGGTGAACTTGCAGGCTTTGAGGGCCTGAAGCTGCCATCCCACGATGGAGGTATCGGTGTGTCCGCCTTCTTCGACGTAAGAGTAGGCCCAGGCGCCATTGGAGGCCTGGCTGTTGATGAGGAATTGACCGGAGGCCATGACGGCGTCTTCAAGCTGGGTGATGTTTTCTCCGAAAGATTTTACGCAGAGTGTGTAGGCTTCGGCGAGAGCGTAAACGGCGATGGCATGCTCGTAGCACCAGCTTTTCGCTTTGAAGTCGTTGGCAAGCTTGCCATTATTCTTCATGGCTTTGTCGACGAGGAAGGTGATGGCGGCGAGAACGGTATCACCAAATTCCTCCGAGCCTGCCGTTTCGCAGTGGCCAAGGTAGGCGAGGAGGGCAAGTCCGGTCATGGCGACGGGCTGGCTACCCGTCCAAGAGCCGTCTTTGTTTTGTTTTTCTTTCAGCCAGCGGAGTGAAGCGACGACGGCGTCTTCACACTTTTCGGTGCCGCCGTTGGAAGTGAGTCGCTGCAGGCGGTCGGCCTTGGAACAACGCTTTTTCATGGCCGTGGGGATATTTCCGAAACCGCCACCGGCGCCGGAACCATCTCCATCTCCCCAGCCGTCACCGAAATCATTTCCGTCACCGAAGTCGGTGCTGGGATCGGGAACGTCGATTTCCGGGACAGGAACAGCGGTAGGGGAAGAGGTGTTGGCCGCAATGACCTTGGACATGGAGGCGGAAGGGGCGGAAGGCTTGCGCTCGATTTGAGTCTGCACCTTCTTCTGTTTAAGATTTTCCTCGGATTCGGGAGTCCCGTTGTAACTGACCAACTGCGGGATGTTCTTGGTCGGAAGATTCATCGCGATGATCCAGAGGATCAGTCCCACGAGGACCATCAGTAAAAGAGCGATAATCAGGCTGGTGATGGTCGACATCCGCTGCTGGGACGCGAGTCGGGCTTGGGCTTCCGGTGAGAGTTGGGCGTGTAGGCTCATAGGTTTGTTTTTAGAGGGCAGGGTAGCAGTGGATTCTTCTTTTTTCGTGGAGTTCCGGATGTCCGTGTTCGATCAAGAGAGAGCGATTTGGTGGTAGAACGAACGGCCTGAGATTTCCTTAGGAAAAAGAAAATATCTTTCCGTGGGGCAAGTTAGCCCTAGATTTCAGAATACGACAAAGAAAAAAGCCGCACATCGCAAGATGTGCGGCTTTGAGAAAGGGGGTGTCCGATCCGTGCTACTGCTTTTGTCCCGTGGCAGGAAGGAAGCGATAGTAGGACTCCAACATCAAGGTGGCGAGGCAGGTCCGGTAGTGGTTCGAAAAGGGGTTGGCCCCGGCAAAGCTCCCTGCCACAGCATTGATCTTCTGGCCGTTACCCACGTTCTTGTAGGAACCGTCCTTGTTTTGGTTGTCGAGAACCTGGTCGCGGAAGAGCTTGTTGTAGCGTTCCCATTCGGGGCCACCATTGTTGATCATGCACTGCACGGCGTAGTAGTGACCGTAGAGATCGGAATCGGCGGTATTCCAGTCGAACTTCATTTCCTTATCCATGAAACGGACGGCTTTGCGCGCGACCTTGGTGGCGGATGACTTCCAGATCTGGAAGCAAAGGGCTCCAACCGCTGCCAGAGTGGTGCCGTCGCTTCCGCCGTGCAGGGCAGGACTGGAATATCCGATCGCGCCGCTCGGAAGCTGCATGCGCTCGACGTAATCGAGACCCTTTTTGTAGCAACGGGTGAGGTTGGCGAAGTCGAGTCCGGTGTATTTGCAAGCCTTGAGCGCCTGGAGGTGCCAGCCCACGATGGAAACGTCACCACCACGAGGGCTGTCCTCGCTGTAAGCGTAATCCCATCCGCCGCCTTGATGCTGGCTGTTGATGAGGAACTGGCCGGACGCCATGATGGCGTCTTCAAGCTGGTTGATGTTTTCGCCGAATGATTTCACACAGAGAGTGTAGGCTTCGGCGAGAGCATAAACAGCGATGGCGTGCTCGTAGCACCAGTGATTGTCTTTGAAGTCTGAACCAAGTTTACCATTGTTTTTCATGGCCTTGTCGACAAGGAAGGTGATGGCGGCGAGGACGGTCTCGCCAAATTCCTCCGAACCTGCGGTTTCACAGTGGCCGAGGTAGGTCAGGAGGGCGAGTCCGGTCATCCCGATCTCCTTTTGACTGCACCAAGAGCCATCTTTGTTTTGTGTCTCTTTCAGCCAGCGGAGTGAAGCGACGACGGCGTCTTCACACTTTTCGGTGCCGCCGTTGGAAGTGAGTCGCTGCAGGCGGTCGGCCTTGGAACAACGCTTTTTCATGGCCGTGGGGATATTTCCGAAACCGCCACCGGCGCCGGAACCATCTCCATCTCCCCAGCCGTCACCGAAATCATTTCCGTCACCGAAGTCGGTGCTGGGATCGGGAACGTCGATTTCCGGGACAGGAACAGCGGTAGGGGAAGAGGTGTTGGCCGCAATGACCTTGGACATGGAGGCGGAAGGGGCGGAAGGCTTGCGCTCGATTTGAGTCTGCACCTTCTTCTGTTTAAGATTTTCCTCGGATTCGGGAGTCCCGTTGTAACTGACCAACTGCGGGATGTTCTTGGTCGGAAGATTCATCGCGATGATCCAGAGGATCAGTCCCACGAGGACCATCAGTAAAAGAGCGATAATCAGGCTGGTGATGGTCGACATCCGCTGCTGGGACGCGAGTCGGGCCTGGGCTTCCGGCGAGAGTTGGGCGTGTAGGCTCATGATAGGTATGGAGGAAGGGCGTTTTTTTGGTTGGCGGGAATTTATCGGTCAAAACTGGGTTTGACCAGCGAAGAGATCCGCTGATTTTCATGAGTTTTAACGGATGGCGTGGATGGGAAATTAGGGGAAATTGGAGGAAAGACGATTTTTTTATAAGGCCGGAGCTTCACGGGATTCCCCGGTAATAGGTTTGCAGGATCTGCGTCACCAGACAGGTCCGGTAGTGCTTCCCGTAGCCGTTTTCGACCGCATAAGAGGGGCTGATTGCGATGACTTCCTGGTATTTTCCATGATTTGGAACCAGAAAAGCCCCGTCGGTGCCTTGGTTTTTGAGAATTTGGGGGAAGACAATCTTTTGATAGCGATTCCAGTAATTGGGGCGGTGTCGAAACATCAGACGGGAGGCGAAATAGTGGCCATAGAGATCACAGTGCGGACTGTTCCATTCAAATTTCATCGTTTTGTCGATAAATCCGGCCGCTTTGCGAGAGTAGCGACGACCCGGTTTGAACATTTCGAAACAATATCCACCGACGGCGGTGAGAGTGCTGCCATCTTGCACTGGGCCGGTGGTGAGGCGGGTCCTGGGGCTGATATAGCCGAATGATCCGCTGGGGTTCGTCTTTCCATCCAAATACCTGAGTGATCTCTGCCAGCAACTTTCCAGACCCACGAATTTGAGACCGGTTTTCTCACATGACTTAAGGGCGAGGACTTGCCAACCAGTCAGTGCCACCGTGCCACCGCGGACATTTTCCTGATCGTATCCATATTCCCAGCCGCCTCCCTTGTGCTGGTTCTTGATAATGAGATCGCCACCGACCTCCACTGCCCGGCGCAGGTTGGGAATGACCTCCTCAAATCCCACTTCACAGAGCAGGTAGGCTTCCGATAGTGCGTAGATCGCGATGGCGTGTTCGTAAGGCCAGCGTTTATCCAGGTAGTCGTCGGCAATTTTTCCCCGGTTTTCGACTGCTTTGCCGATGAGAAATTGAATCGCGTTGAGAACGTGGACGCCGAATTCTTCCGAGCCGGCAGTTTCGCCGTTTCCGAGAAAACAGAGCAAGGCGAACGCGGTTGGCGCGACCTTGCGCTGATCAGTCCAGCTGCCGTCTTTGTTTTGCGTGTTCTTGAGGAAGCGAAGAGCATCGACAACCGCTTGCTCGCTTGCTTCATCTCCGCCGTTTTTTTTGATGGCTGCAAGGCGTCGTTCCCTGGTGCAGCGCTGGAGCAGGGAAGGGGGGACGTTTTCCAGATGCTCTTTAACCGGAGGGGGCGCTTTTGGCGGTGGGTCCTGCCCCTGGCAATGGAGGCAGGAGGTGAGTAGGATAAGGATCACGATTTTCATGGTGTTCTCGCAAAATACCACCCCCCCGTTTGACTAGCGAGGATAGACCATCTGCCAAAAGTCCTTACGTGAAACGGGGATTGTGGTGTCGAGAGGATCAGCCGCTGCGCGGGAGTGCTGACAGACTTCCGGCCCGTGGGAGCCGATTGCGGCGTTGCTCGTCAGATGCGTATGTTCATACGCACCTTCCTCGCGCCTTGCCCTCAATACCCACAGTCTCGGCCTTTTCCCGCAAACACTTCTGGCAAATGGTATAAGTCCAAGAGGTCGTCTGAAAATTGCCGAATGCATGCTGCGGAGGATTTTCATCTCAAGCAGGTCGCGGCAAGGGGACTGGTCGAGACCAGTGATTCAGGAGAAACGCAGCTCGGGTTGAAAGGCCTCGCATTCCGACAGGGTTTCTTTTCCAAGCAAGCAGCGCAGCCGCAATTCTTCATCACCTCAAATCTGAAACACTCGTTGGGCATTTTCAGACGGCCTCTAAAGTCGCACGCGGTGCCGGTAGTAGGTCTGCAGGATCAGCGTTGCAAGGCAGCTCCGGTAGTGGGTGTCTTCGGGTGAGTCAGAGGCATATGACGCGAAGATTCCCCGGACAGCCTTCGGGTTTCCTTGATTGACTGGCTGAAAGGAGCCGTCTTTTGACTGGTGTTTGAGAATTGAGGGAATAATCAGCTTCTGGAAGCTGGCCCACGATTCTTCATCGTGGTGAAACAAGGCCTGTGCCGCGAAGAAGTTGCCGTATAGATCAGAGTCAGCGGTGTCCCAATCGAACTTCAGACTTTTCACAAGCTTTGGGATTAACTTTTCGGAAGCGTCCGGCTCCGAATGCGAAAACTGAAGCGCGTGCGCTGCGGCGGCTGTTTTCGAAAAGGCCAATCGAGGAGTCGATTCCAGTGTCTTCACCAGAAAGGCCTGAGCCCGCCGCTTTGCGCGGTCAAGGTTTCTGAATTTAAACCCGGTCAGCTCCAGGGATCGGAGGGCAAGCAAATGCCAGCTTGTGAGCGAAATATCGCGGTGCCCGGGTGTGCTTGCCTGGTAGGCGTGATTCCATCCTCCATTTTCGCCCTGACTGTTGATGAGGAATTGACCGCAGAGTTCAAGTGCCGGCTCCAAGGAGGGAATGTTTTCCTGATTGAGTTCGCAGCAAAGCAGGTAGGCTTCGGTCATTGCGTATGTTGCGATGGCATGTTCGTAAGGCCAGCGACTGTCTTTAAAGTCGGATGCGAGCTTACCCCGGTACTTTTCGGCTGTGTCAGTCAGGTGGATAATAGCAGCCAGAATGGTCTCTCCGAATTCGTCGTCGGCTGCGGTTCTCCCTTGTCCAAGAAACGTGAGAAGTCCCAAGCCGGTCATGCCAACTCTCTGTCGGGACCACGAGCCGTCGGGTTCCTGGGTGTTCTTGAGATAGCGGAGGGACTTCAGAACGGTCTCTTCGGAAGCGGCTTCGCCACCTGCAGTCTCGATCGCCTTGAGTCGGTCTTTCTCAAAAGGTCTGTTTTGAAAAAGGAGCGCGGCAGGATGTTGGGCTTCGAGCTCCCACTTTATCTGAGCAGGCAGAGAGAGCGACAAACCAAACAGGATGACTGGGATTTTCATGGTGTGATGAGACGCGCCGACAACGTAGCACAGGCGTCCCGTCTGTATTTCGCCGAAGACACACAAAAGAGACTCCCGGTATGGATGTCCCTCAACACGGACTCGATCAGACTACTTGAGGAATTTACAGGGAATGCTGAAGTTGAGCATCGGGTTGCGTCCAAGCTCCAGTGAGATGATCGAGGTCTTTTTGACCCGGATGGAGTAGGCTTCCGCGCCGAGGATATGCTCGACCAAGGCTGAGAAATCGGGCTCGTGTCCCACGATGGCGACCCGACTAAATTTCTGATAGGCCGCGAGTTCCTGAAGAGCGACTTCCGGTCTCATTCCGCAAGCCAACCACGACTCGATGATGGGTTTCGGACAGCCTTCTTCACCGAGAATTTCAGCCGTTTCCTTGGCTCGTAGGACGGGGCTTGAAAGGACGACATCGGGGATCAGGTCGTGTTTCCTGAGAAATTTCCCGACGCGCCGGGACTGGTCCTGACCTTTTTCGACAAGATTGCGGACGAAGTCACCACCAGACAGGCCGTGTGCTGCGGCGGTGGCGTGACGAATCAGGAGGAGCGTCATGAGTTTACATGGTCATGCCGCCGTCGACTGCGAGCACCTGACCGGTGATGTAACGGGCCTCTGGTCCGGCGAGGAAGAGCGCGGCATTGGCAATGTCATCCACCTGGCCAAAATCAGCCAAAGGGACTTTGGCGATGATGCCTTGCTTGAGGTCATCGGAAAGCTCATCGGTCATGTCGGTGGTGATGAAGCCCGGGGCGATGGCGTTGCAAGTGACTTTTCGTCCGGCGAGTTCCCGGGCCACTGATTTGGTGAAGCCGATCAGTCCGGCCTTGGAGGCGGCATAGTTCGCCTGGCCGGCATTTCCGATCAGGCCGATCACGGAGCTGATGTTGATGATGCGGGGATCAGTCCCTTTCATCAAAGGGCGTTGCAGGGCTTTGACGAGGTTGAAGGCTCCCTTGAGGTTGGTGTCTAGGACCGCGTCCCAGTCTTCGGACTTCATTCGCATGATCAGTCCGTCACGGGTTACCCCGGCATTGTTGATGAGGATATCGATTCCGCCAAGGTCCTCCACGATCGTTTTGCCGGTTTCCTGGACGGAATCGAAATCAGCAACGTCGAGAGCATAGAAGCGGGTGGAGTCAGGATAAGCAGCATTGATTTCCTTGGCTGCGGCTCCACAGCTCGTGGGGTTGCGGGAAATAATCGCGAGCTTGGCTCCCTCGCGGGCAAAGGCGTGGGCAATGGCGAGGCCGATGCCGCGACCGGCTCCGGTGATGACGACACGTTTTCCTGAAAACTTGGACATGAAGTGAGTTTGTAGTGTTTTTAGAGAGAGGCCAAGGCCTCTTTGAGATGGTGAATGTTTTCCGGGCTGTGAGCTGCGCTCAACGTGATACGCAGACGGGCCGTTCCTCGTGGGACGGTGGGGTAGCGAATTGCCGGAACCAAAAACCCTTCTTTGAGAAGTGAAGCCGAGGCGGCAAGCGCGGCGCTGTTTTCTCCAAGCACCCGGGGGATGATGGGAGGGTGGGATTTGAGGTTCGGGATCCGGGATTCGAAGGCTGAGATATTTTCCTGAAGGCGTTCGCGGAGTTTTTGGCCTTCGGGGGAACCGAGGAGGGTTAGCGCGGCGAGGCTGGCAGCGACCTGAGAGGGTGGAGGTGCGGTCGAGTAGATCAAAGACCGGGCTTTGTTGATGAGGAGGTCATGCCATGCTTGTGAGGTGGCTAGGTAGCCGCCTGCGGAGCCGAGTGCTTTCCCCAGGGTTCCCATCTGAAAATCAATCTGGCCCTGAAGATTGAATTCTTCGGCAAGGCCTTGACCGGTATCGCCAAGAATGCCGACGCCATGGGCTTCGTCGAGGAAGAGGAGGGCGCCGTAATCCTTCTTCAGCGAAACGATTTCTTTAAGAGGACAAAGGTCACCATCCATGGAGAAGACGGATTCGGTGATGATCAAAGTACGGCCTTTACTGGAGATGAGGAGTTTTTTGAGCTTGTTGAGATCGTTGTGGGGGAAGATGCGGAGGGTTGCTCCGGAGAGTTTTGCCGCATCGATGAGGCAGGCGTGGGCGAGTTTATCGAGAATGATGGTGTCGCTCTTGCCAACAATTGCCGGAATAGAGCCCATCGCAGTGGAATAGCCGTTCGCGAAAGTCAGGGCGGCTTCGGCCTTCTTGAGCTTTGCAATTTTTTCTTCGAGTTGATGGAAGAGATCCAGCGATCCGCAAACCAGCCGGGAGGCTGTGCTGCCTGTTCCGTAATCCCGCAGGGCCTTGGTGGCGGCTTCAATAAGAGCCGGGTGTTGGGCGAGCCCAAGGTAATCGTTTGAGGAAAAGTTGATGAGCTTTCGCCCTTCGAATTCGACGGTCGGAAGATGCGGATTGCTGATTTGACGAAGCCTGCGAAGCAAACCCCTCTGCTCGAGTTTTCCCAGTTCGTCTTCGGGTTTGCTCATTTCGCTCTCGAAAAAAGGCGCTCCAACATTTCTGTGGAAGCGCCTTTTGAGTAAATGATTACATTATCAGAGCCGGTTACTCAGTCATGCGACCGCAGCACTGCTTGAACTTCTTGCCAGATCCGCAGCTGCAGGGTTCGTTGCGACCAACTTTGGCGATGGGGCGACGCTTCGGAAGGTTGAGCTTCAAGCCGCTTTCATCGGAACCACTGCCGGACTCAGGCACCACGCTGGATGATCCGGAGACCGCCATGTTGCTTTCATTCATGGTGCTTTCGGTTCCGCCTGAAGTTTCCTGGGGGGCATCGGCGAGAACGGGATCGATTTCACGGATGGTGGTGAAACGGAAGAGGTTGTGAACGGCCCCTTCATCGATGGTGTCCATGAGGGCGGTGAAGAGCTTGTAAGCCTCCATCTTGTATTCCACGAGAGGATCTTTCTGACCCTGCGCGCGAAGCTGCACTCCTTCACGAAGCGAGTCCATCGAGTAAAGATGCTCCTGCCATTTTTGGTCAATGGCATTGAGCATGATGTGGCGCTCGAGAGAGTCGAGGTGTTCGGGGTTCTCCATCTCGATCTTACGCTCGTAGGCGGCGTGGATTCGATCGAGGAGGAATTTCGAGTTACCATCGACATCGCGGGTTTCAAACTCGGCATCCTCGATGGTGAGGTGAAGGGGGAAAGTCTTGTTCACCCAGTTTAGGAGTTCCATGAAGTCGGGCTGACCCTCGTCACGCTCTTCCATATAGTGACCCACCTGTGCAGGAATGACACGGTCGAGGAGTTCCATGATGAGCTCGCGGGGGTCCTCTGATTTTAGGACCTGGTTGCGATAGCCGTAAACCACCTCGCGTTGACGATTCATCACGTCATCGAAGTCGAGCACGTATTTCCGGCGACGGTAGTACATCTGCTCGACCCGCTTCTGGGCGGTTTCGACGGAGCGGTTGAGCCACTTGTGCTCAAGGGCTTCGCCGTCCTCCATTCCGAAGCGCTCCATCATGTTGGTCATGCGGTCGGCGGCGGCGAAGTTGCGCATCAAATCGTCCTCAAAAGAGATAAAGAATTGCGACGCTCCGGGATCGCCCTGACGGGAGCAGCGCCCGCGCAGCTGGCGGTCAATCCGGCGGGATTGGTGGCGCTCGGTGCCGATGACGAAAAGTCCTCCGGCTTCCTTGACGCCTTCTCCAAGTTTGATGTCGGTTCCCCGGCCCGCCATGTTGGTGGAGACCGTGACCGAACCCAGCTGACCGGCGGCCTTGACGATTTCGGCCTCCTGAAGGTGATACTTTGCGTTGAGAACCTTGTGGGTGATTTTGGCTCGCTGGAGCATGCGCGAGAGTGTTTCGGAAGCTTCCACCGAGGCTGTTCCGACGAGAACTGGTTGTCCGCTTTCGTGGCATTCTTGAATCTTGGCAACAACCGCGTTGAACTTCTCTCGTCGGGTTTTGAAGACCTGATCGTTGTGATCTTTCCGCTGGTTCGGGCGGTGGGTCGGAATGGGAAGGACGTCGAGTCGGTAAATGTCGTGGAATTCCGCAGCTTCGGTTTCCGCGGTTCCAGTCATTCCGCCAAGCTTTTCGTAAAGTCGGAAGTAGTTCTGGATCGTGATGGTGGCATAAGTCTGGGTTTCACGCTCAATCTCCACGTTCTCCTTTGCCTCGACAGCCTGGTGAAGTCCGTCGGACCAACGGCGACCCGCCATTTCGCGACCGGTGTTTTCATCGACGATGATCACCTTGCCGTCCTTGACGACATATTCGTTGTCCTTTTCGTAGAGGCAGTAGGCCTTTAGAAGCTGGGAAATGGCGTGAACGCGGGTTCCCTGGGCGTCCATCTTTGTCTGGATCTTATCTTTCTCGGCGAGGCGTTGCTCGTCGGAGAGATCAAGATTGGCATCGACGTCCGCGAAAGCAGCGGCAAGGTCGGGAATCACGAAGGCCTCGGGATCATCCGGTGAGAGGAACTCGCGGCCCATTTCCATAAGGTCGGCATCGTGGCCTTTCTCATCAATGGTGAAATAGAGCTCTTCCTTGATGGCGAAAAGTTCCTTCTTTTGGGCATCCTGATAGAAAGAAAGTTCTGTTTTTTCAATGAGGCGGCGGGTGTCCGGATCCTCCATGAAGCGCATGAACTGGCGGTTGCGGGGTTGGCCCAGCTTGACCTTGAAGAGCGCGCGTCCGGCTACTTCTTCGTCGCCTTCCTCAATGGCCTTCTTGGCTTCGGTGGCGAGTTCGTTGCAAAGGTGGTTCTGCTTTTTCACCAACTGCTCGATGACGCCGCGGTAACGCTTGTATTCCTCGGTATTGGAAATGACGGCAGGCCCTGAGATGATAAGCGGGGTGCGGGCTTCATCGATGAGGATCGAGTCGACCTCGTCAACAATGGCGAAGTAGTGGTCGCGCTGGACCTGATCCTCGGTGGAGCCGGCCATGCCGTTGTCGCGAAGGTAATCGAACCCGAATTCGGCGTTCGTGCCATAGGTGACATCACAATAATACTGCTCGCGGCGGAGGGCGGGGAATTGCTGGTTCTGGATGCAGCCGACGGTAAGACCGAGGTATTTGAAGAGAGCACCCATCCACTCCGAGTCACGACGTGCAAGGTAGTCGTTGACAGTCACGAGGTGAACGCCAAGTCCGGTCAGGGCGTTCAGGAAAACGGGGAGGGTTCCCACGAGGGTTTTACCTTCTCCGGTTTGCATCTCGGCGATCATTCCACGGTGAAGCGCGATGCCTCCCACGAGCTGGACGTCGAAGTGAACCATGTCCCAGGGGATCATGTTGTCGACGACTTCGATTTCGGTTCCGCAAAGACGGCGGGCCGCGTTCTTCACGGTCGCGTAGGCTTCAGGCAGAATCTCATCGAGATATTTGTCGCGAAGTGCCGGGAATTCTTCGTCGATTTCGTTAAAGGTCGCCTTGGCGGCATCGATGTCCTCGCGGGTTTTGATGGATGTGGGCAGGGCGGGGAACTCGTCGCGGAGGGCGTCGAATCGCTCCTGAACGCTTGCGGCCACGGTCGCAATGGACTCATCGTCCATGATTTCGAGCTGCCGTTTGGTGGGAAGCTGGAGCGGGAGGTAGCGGTGAAGATGCTTTTGCCATCCTTTAACGCGGGCCAATAGCTGTTCTTCGGATTCCCTTTGATAGGCTTCCTCCAGCTCATTGATTCGGTCCACAATGGGCTGCATGCGCTTGAGTTCGCGTTGGTTCTTAGAGCCAACGATTTTCTGGAGAGTCCACTTGATCATGAAATTTTGCCCGCTTTTTTCCGTCGGGAGGGGTCAAATATACCCTTCGGGCGCGAGAAGCAAGGGGGGCTTTTCGCGAAAATGCGTGGATTTTGGCGTGGCGGCTGTCTTCGTTCGTTCAAGGGCTTCACGTAATTGACCAATGAGGGGACATCGAATGGTGGTATTGTGAACAAAACGCTAGATTCACGGAGCGTGGGCTTCGCGGTTCGAGCCTCTCGGAAAACTTGATCGCAACAGCGAGAAATTATTGGAGAGACGCTGTGACGATCAGCTGGCTCGAGCGCATTTCCCCAAAAACCCGGAGGCAACAACCTTCCCGGTTGTGGGAGAGTATCAGGGAGAATAGCCTCTGAAGACTTGACCCGGTCTTAGCGGCGCTTGCGTCTTGCCGTGACCCCAAGAAATCCAAATCCGAATTGAAGAGCAGGCGAGGCCTCGGGAATCACGGTGGCCTTGAGAGGCAATGAGTCTGCAGTCGGACCACTTCCCGGGGTCCAAATGGAGGTGCCCGGGGTGACCCCAAGGTCGGCAGAAGAGGACTTGGCGAAGTTGCCGCTCCAATCCAAAACACTTAACTGATCCTTTGATTGGGGCCGCCGATCTTGGTGGCCGCAACCCTGCCGATGCGGGGGAGAAGACGACCGGGGTTTTTGATCTCCCGGGCGAGGACCATTTAGGCTCATTCTTTTTCCGCGCGGAGAAACTTTGGCGGGTTCTGCGATTTTTAGCCGCAAGTTCGACATTTCCGCCGATTAAGCATTGCACGGGGTGTATCCATGGGTAGCGTCCGGACGTTTCCGGCATGAATATCCACGAATATCAGGCAAAGGAGCTGTTCGATCGCTTTGAAGTCCCCAGTCCCCGGGGAAAGATGGCTGAAACAGCTGAAGAGGCGAAAGCCATTGCAGAAGAAATCGGTTCCGACCTTTTGGTGGTCAAAGCCCAGGTCCACGCAGGTGGCCGGGGGAAAGGCACCTTCAAAAATGGATTCGAAGGCGGCGTTCACCTCACCAAAGATCCCGCCGCCATCGGCGAGATCGCCGGGAAGATGATCGGCGAGACCCTCGTCACAAAGCAGACCGGCGAAGAGGGCCGGCTTGTCCGCAAGGTCATGGTCGCCGACGCGGTCGAGATCGAGCACGAGTATTATCTCTCGCTCCTCATGGACCGGGACACCAGCCGTCCCGTCATCGTTGCCTCGACTGAAGGCGGCATGGATATCGAGGAAGTTGCCGAGAATCGTCCCGAGAAAATCATCAAGCAGCTGATTCATCCGCTGGCTGGACTTCAGCCTTACGAGGTCCGCAAGCTTACCGCTGCTCTTGGCTTCAAAGGCGGTGCCGCCAAGGAATTTGGCAAGCTTCTCAAGAATCTCTACAAGCTTTTCCTCAGTCTTGATTGCGATATGGTCGAAATCAACCCGCTCGTCGAAACCAAGGACGGCCAGGTCCTCGCTCTCGATGCCAAGTTCGGTTTCGATGACAATGCGCTCTATCGCCACCCCGAAGTCCTTGCTTACCGCGATACCGAAGAGGAAGATCCCCGCGAAGTTGCAGCTTCCGAGTTTGACCTGAGCTACATTGGCCTCGATGGAAATATCGCCTGTCTCGTGAATGGGGCCGGCCTTGCGATGGCCACCATGGACGCCATCAAATTTGCCGGTGGCGATCCCGCCAACTTTCTCGACGTCGGCGGTGGTGCCACCAAGGAGCAGGTCGTGGGTGCGTTCAATATCATCCAGTCCGATCCCAAAGTTGAAGCCATTTTGATCAACATCTTCGGCGGTATCATGGACTGCAACGTCATCGCCGAAGGCGTGGTTGCTGCGGTTCAGGAAACGGGCCTTAAGCTCCCGCTTATCGTCCGTCTCGAAGGAAACAACGTGGCCGCCGGTCGCGAAACCCTCAACGCTTCCGGCCTCGCCATCACTGGCGCGGACGATCTTGCGGACGCCGCCAAAAAGGCCGTCGCCTCTGTCTAAACTCCAAACCCAAAATATAAAAAGATGTCTATTCTCGTTAATGCAGACACCAAGGTTTTGGTGCAAGGAATCACCGGTGGATTTGGCGGACGCCATGCCGGACTCAGCCTCGATTACGGAACCGCTCTGGTCGCCGGAGTCACTCCCGGCAAGGGAGGCCAGACTTTTGATCACGGTGATCACAGCGTTCCCGTTTACGACACCGTGTCTGATGCGGTGAAGGAAACCGGAGCCACCACTTCCGCGATCTTCGTGCCGCCGCCATTCGCCGCCGATGCCATCCTCGAAGCCGTCGACGCGGGCGTGGACCTTGTCGTCGCCATCACCGAAGGCATCCCCGTCATGGACATGATGCGGGTGAAGGAATACATGCGCGGCTCCAAGACCCGCCTCATCGGGCCAAACTGCCCGGGCGTTGTTACACCTGGCGAAGGACCTGATTCCACCGGTGGTTGCCGAATCGGAATTGCTCCCGGCTACATCCACAAAAAAGGAAATGTCGGCATTCTTTCCCGCTCCGGAACGCTCACCTATGAAGCTGTTTGGCAGGTCACCTCGCTTGGCTACGGTCAGAGCACCTGCGTCGGTATCGGGGGAGATCCCATCAATGGAACGTCTCACCTCGATATCATCAAGCTCTTCAACGAAGACCCCGAGACCGAAGCGATCATCATGATCGGTGAGATCGGTGGCTCGGCCGAGGAAGAAGCCGCTGCCTGGATTAAGGAAAACTGTAAAAAGCCTGTGGCCGGATTCATCGCCGGAGCAACTGCGCCCCCGGGACGCCGTATGGGCCACGCCGGAGCGATCGTCTCGGGCGGGCAGGGAACAGCCGAAGCCAAGAAGGCTGCGATGGCCGATGCGGGTATCGTCGTCGCCGAGACTCCGTCCGAGATGGGTTCTGCTCTCCTTCAAGCCTGGGGTAAGTAAAAGCAAGAGACTCCTCAAATCTTCCAAAGCGCGACGAGCTTGGGTTCGTCGCGCTTTTTTGATCCGGCAATCATACCAGACCTGTTAGTGCCTCCGGGGTTCGCGTCTGGGCGGGTGGAAGGCACTGATGAGTTTGAGCCGGAATAGAAATGACGTCTCATCTTGGATTTTTTCCAGTTTGTGGTTTTGCAGATCAGGTGATACGCCGCGACCCGTCGACAGGTTGCCTAAACCGTCTTTCCACGTTTGTCCCGGAAATGCCTGTATCCAGTATCGCCCAAATCCTACTCCGTCTTTTTGCTCTGAACTGGTTGCTCGCCGGAGGGATTCAGATCGCGACGGTGGTCATTCTCTTGGAAGGCCCCATCGCTGACTATTTTTATCCGATGTTGCCCAATTTTTTCTACCTGGCTGCGGGCGTTTTGTTGTGGTTTTTTGCTCCGGCGCTTTCACGCCTTCTGGCCAGCAGGAATGATGACAAATTTAACCTTGAAGGCGTGACGGAGCGGCAATTGTTCTCAGTGTCATTTTTGTCCTTGGGTCTCTATTTTGCGTTAAGCTCTGTTGCGACTGTTTTCAGTTGGACTCACTTTTTTATGATCA
This sequence comes from Verrucomicrobiia bacterium, assembly GCA_030432565.1. Lineage (GTDB taxonomy): Bacteria > Verrucomicrobiota > Verrucomicrobiia > Verrucomicrobiales > Akkermansiaceae > SW10. The sequence goes on from JAUIGV010000009.1 coordinate 89,686, forward strand.
ACAAGTCTCCCGAGTACGGATTTCATCACGAGGAGGCCCCGTCGTATTACGAATTGTTGGAGGGGGTGTTGACTCTTCTTTCCGGGTTGGCCTTGGTTTTTACCGCTCAAACCTGGGCAAGGAAGCTTACCCGCAGGGGGCCTGGTCAGGAACCGGGTGCGCCCGGGGTCTAGCGTTTTTCCGGACGAGGAGGTCCTGCGGGCAAGGTCTTGTTAACATCCCGCAAAATCACATTTGAGCCTTAACCAAAGAATCATGATGAGAGAAGCTGGCTTACTGGAGATTGTTGACAAAGGCGGGCCGATGATGCTGGTCGCTTTGCTCTGGCTTGTGTTGTCATTGATCGTGGCGGTTTTGTTTTTTACCGGCAGACTCAAAAAGCCTCCCGGGATCCTGCTGGTTTTTCCGGTTGGGTTCGGGTTGCTCGCGATCACGTATTTTGTTCTGCAGGGATATAACTATTTCAAAGATTTTGAGGAGGTGGGGCCTCCTGATCCGGCAGTGTATTGCAGCAACGGACTGCGAGTCACGCGGGCTTCATTGCTGATTTGTGCTGCAGGGGGGCTGACGTTCCTGAATGCCGTAATCGGATTTTGGAGTGCTCGAAAGTGAGAGCCGGATGGTCACTTGGACCTTTCGAAAGAAGAATGCCGGGGGTTATACTTCGTTGTCAGCGATGGAAGCGGTCTTCGAAATCATCATATGGATTGTCTACGTCATCTTTGAGATGACAATCCATGCCCTTGTTTTCATTTGCCTGATGGTAATGTCGATCTTTAGTCCGCGTTATCGGCAACGCCTGAAAGACGATTGGGAGAGTTCGAGGGGGAAACGGTTTTCGATCGTGCTGGGAATTTGTTTCTACTCGGTGGCTTTGATGATTGCTCTCATTTTCTGGGTTCCAGTCATTTGGGCCGGAGGCGAATTCACTGAGCCCGGTGGTGATGAATCTGTGATCGGAGTCCAGCTGTCATCGAAGAAAGACGAAGAGGTTGATCAAAAAGAGAAGGTGAAAGAACTCGTCGAGGTCGCGGGAGATTTCATCAAGCGCAGGCTGGAAAAGGAGAACGAGGCAGAGTCCGGGGATTCCGCCCCTGAGCGAAACGTGGAATGATGCCGTCGCGGGTTCAGTTTCCGGCAAGTCGGGATATTACCAAAGGGGGATCTGCTTGTCCTCGCCGCTTTCCTTGCGAACCGGGGCACTGATTAGGTCCAGATCGAGGATGAGGTCGAGGGAGGCCTTTTCATCTCCCTCAAGGATCTCGCGTAGGTGTTCCCTCCACATCCCGGCGTCGCCGCCTTGCTTGCGGGACAATTGCTCGGCCCACTGGCTGAGCGCACCACTGGGGCTTGCTCTCTTGCGGAGTTTTGCAAGCCACGTGTCATAGGTCTTCAAGATGGCGGAAGGATGACCCCAGGAAGGTCGGATTGCCAAGTGAAATTGGGTTCGTCCGGCCTGCAAAATCAATCCGGGATTCGGTAACCGCGGGGGATCTTCTGTCAAAGGGCGCAATCGGCGCTTTTCTGTAAAGACCTGTTTCCATTTCCCTCTCGTGGTGGCGGGGAAGCGATGCTGGTCATGGCTTTCCTTGGAATGGATGCCTCGATGTTGAGCGGCCGTATTTCGGGGCTGATTTGCCGGGAAGAGGAGACGGAACCGGGCTGCTTGTAGTCCGCCCTTGCCAGAATGGGCAAAAACTAGTGCATTGTTCGTCATGCGATACGATTCCATCGATTCGAAGTTTTTTGTCCGTAATCGCGAGCGTTTGCTCGAGAAGCTCAAGCCAAATAGTTTGGTGATCATTCATGCCAACGATATTTTTCCGACCAATGCGGACGGGACGATGAGCTTTCGCCAGAACAATGATTTGTTCTATCTGACCGGAATTGATCAGGAGGAAACGATTTTAGTTCTGAGTCCGGATGCTGCGTTGGAGGCAGACCGCGCAATTCTTTTTGTCAGGGAAACTTCCGAACAAATTGCAATTTGGGAGGGAGACAAGCTGACGAAGGAACAAGCGACCGAAGCCTCAGGGATGGAGAATATCCAATGGACCGATACCTTTGAATCGACGTTTCGCCGTCTCGCGGTCCAGGCCGAAAATATTTATCTCCACACCAACGAGTATGTTGCGGCTGCAAATACCGTTGAGACCCGTAATCTTCGCTTCATCCGTCGATGCCAGGAGCTTTATCCGTTGCACAATTATGAGCGAATTGCCGTGCCTTTGCAGGAGCTTCGGATGGTCAAGGATCCGGAGGAGATTAAGTTTCTTCAGAAGGCAATTGATATCACGGAGGCGGGGTTTCGTCGGGTGCTCAAGTTTCTTAAGCCGGGAGTCGGTGAGTGGGAACTGGAGGCCGAGTATCTGCACGAATTTGTCCGCAACAAGTCGCGTGGATTTGCGTACTCGCCCATTATTGGTTCCGGGAAAAATGCCTGTGCCCTTCACTATTTGGACAATGATGATATTTGTGAGGACGGTGAGATGGTGCTCATGGATGTGGGGGCCGAATATGGGAACTGGAATGCAGATATGACGCGAACAGTTCCGGTGAACGGAAAATTCACACCTCGACAGAAGGATGTCTACGAAGCGGTCCTCCGGGTGATGTGGGGAGCGAACGAGATTCTGCGACCCGGTCTCACCCCAAGCGAATACCAGAAGCAGGTGCTCGAAATCATGGAAAAGGAGTTAATCGGTCTTGGCTTGATTGATGCCGGGGAGGCCAAGGAACAGGATGATACCAAAAAGTTGGTGAAGAAATATTTCATGCACGGAACTTCCCACCACCTTGGATTGGACGTCCACGACGTCCACCCGGCGAATGCGCCTTACGCGGTTGGACAGGTTCTCACAATCGAGCCGGGGATTTACATTCGCGAGGAGAATTTGGGCGTTCGGATTGAAAATGATGTCATCATTGGCGAGACCGGGAATATTGACATGTTCGCTAATTTCCCGACGACGGTGGAAGAAATCGAAGCTGCGATGGCTGAGTAGCGATGAAGGTGGAAAAGAGGCAAGGTCTTCCATGGTTTGGCGCTGTCGTTATTTTGCTTCTGATCTTTTTACTGGTCGTCCGGCCTCGGTTGCCGCGTGGAAACCGGGGCTTGCCCGATGATCATGGAGATGGCTCCCGGGCGTCATCATTTTCCAGATCAAGCCTGTCCGAAAAGGGGAGGCGGATCAGTTCAAGTCGACGCAAACTGAGTGAGCATGATGAATTGAATGCTCATACTGTTTGTTTGGATGATGAAGAGAGTGTGGTTTTCCCGGTGTCCGGCGTTGGGCGGTTTGACGGGCTGCTGGTTTTTGTGACTCCTGAGCGTGTAGTTTACGAAGATGGGAAGCAAGTGACCCGTGTGCTTGCCAAGGTGATCGACCCGACGGAGGCAAAGTCTCCGGATGCCGGCATCACTTCATTGGTGAATCAGACTGAGAAGAATCGAATTCTGGGCCGGTTGGATGGGCAGCTGTTCATACGGTCGATTTCGAGAACTGCTGGAGTCGATCTGATGACCTTGCCAACCCGGCTCATAGACAATGATCGGGATGAAAAGATCGAATTCCTGCTGATTCCAGGGCTTGAAGAACTGCTCCTCATTGAAGGTCGCCTGCAGGAGGGGAGAGATGGCAAGACGCGGCTCAAATTGGGGCATCCCTTTATTTGCCCGAGGGAAGAAAGAAAGGATCTCCTTGGGGAAATGGGTTTACCGCTGGTTCCCGAATAAAGAGCCTTAGGTGAGGAGGTTTTCAAGATCCGCCTTGAGCCTCTTCTTTGCGTCCTCATCGGTCAGCTTTTTGCCTTCCTGCGTGCTGACGTAGATCGAGTCGAGAGCTGCGCCTTTCTCGGTGCAGATACGGGAGTGCACGGTGACCAGATTGTGGTCGTTGACGGTACGGAGAACGTCGTGCAAAAGGGCGATCCGGTCGAGCGCCTGAAGTTCGACCACGGTATAATGGGGATCGAGATGGTTGCTGATCCAGGCCCGAACGGGGAACTCTACGACTTGCTGGGTCTCGGGTTTCAGGAAGTTTTCCTTCTTTCTGAGGTATTTGGCGGGTTCGTAAGCTTCCTGTTGGTTGATCTCATAGAGGGTTTCAACGACTGCCTTCTGCTTGGTGGCGTCGGTGATGGCCTTGAGGTCGTCACTGCAGACGCGGAAGAGATCCAGGGTAATTCCATCAGGACGGGTGTAAACATCTGCGGAAAGAATGTTGAGTTGATGGGTGGCGAGGGCGCAGCAGACTTTTTCAAGGAAGCGGTGCGAATCGTGGCAGGCGATGATGAGTTCGTTGTATCCGAACTTGGGGTGGTCGATCCACTGAACCGCGCACTCGAAGGGCGTGTCCGGGCGTCGCGCGCGTCGGTCGATGTATTGCCAGAGTGCTACGATATGCTTCGAGATGCTCTTCTTGCTCCGGTAGCGAAAGTATCGCTTCGGCATAAGCTTGGAGTGTTCGTCGAAAATCTCGTGGTATTTTTCTTTGAGTCCCGCTTTGATTTCGACCAGCGTCTCTTGAACTTCCTGATCAATTTCCTCTTTTTCCGCGGTCATTCCTTCGAGAATGAATTCACGGGTATTTCGATAAAGCTGGAGAATGAGTGTTTCCTTCCATGGCGACCAAGCTTCCTCGTTCGTGCCATTTGAGTCCGCAAAGGTGAAGAGCAGGAGGGCATCGAGTCGATGACGATCCCTCATGAGTTCTGCGAATTCCCGGATGACTTCGGGGTCGTCGATATTTTTCTTGGTCGCAAACCGCCAAAGAGTGAGGTGGTGGTCGACGAGGAACATGATGAGCGAACGCCGGCCTCCGGTTATGTTGAGCCGCTTGCACAGGCGGGCGGCCAACATCGCCGAGCCATCGATGTGTTCGCGCACGTTTTCCGCGCGTCCGGTATCGTGCAAGATGAGAGCCACAAACAGGGCGTACGGATCAGGGTGATTGACGAATAGATTGCGATAAATTTTGTGGCGTGGGTCCTCGTCATCGACCAGATTATCGAGCTGGTCTATGCAGCGGAGAGTATGTTCGTCGGCTGTGTAGCGGTGGAAAAACTCATGCTGGACCAGGCAGTCAAGCGCTCCAAATTCAGGGAGATATCGGCCTAAAACCCCGCAGCGGTGCATGAGGCGAAGAGTGCGGGCCACTTGTCCTTTTTTTTCGAGGATTTCCCGAAAGGCATCCCTGTTTTCTACCCGCATGCGGAAGCCTTTGTCGATGAGATCCCAGTTTTCCTTGATCAGTTTGCGTAGCGACGGGGAGGGCCGAACATCGTATTTTTGGCAGTAGACGAAAAGCCGGATCAGGCGGTTGGGGTTCTCCTCGAAGATTGTTTTGCGGCGGGGGAAAAGCCGTCCGTCGCGAATAGTGTAATCGGCGAGGTGTTTGGGCTTCTTTTTGATGAGGCCGAAAGTGAGCTTGGAGCGGAGTCCGTATTGTTGTCCCTCGTCATGTTTGAGTTCGAAGATCTCGAAGACAGATTTGGTGTGATTGTAGACATTCCGGGCGTGCGTGTAGTAGTCCTTCATGAACCACTCGATACGGCGTAGAATGGATTTTTGCGGGTAGCCGAATTCATTGGCGATTACGCCCTGGAACCGGAGAGTCAGGATATCATTGCCCTTGTCGTGGTAGTGAAGGGCGTTTCGGACCCGGTGAAGGAAATTAAAGGCGTCTTTGAGTTCGCGTCTGGCAATCCGGCTGAGAATGCGTCTTGAAACAAGCTCGGTCATGGAGCGGGTTCCCGCCTCGGCGTCGATGATCCACTCCAGGTTGTGATAGTCACGGAGAGTGCCGGGGCTATCCTTGATATTCGGTTCTTGCAGGAAAACGGTGTGTGACCATTTGGCATGGCGTGAATTGATATCCAGCCGACGCTCCTCAAAAAAGGCTTCCTTGTCCTTTTCGATGCAGGTCTTGCGGAAGCGGGTTTGGAACTTTTCAAATAGTTCCTCCTCTCCGATCAAAAGACGGGCATCGAAGAGGGCGGTACGGGATTGGGGTTCGGCCCTGGCCTCATTCAGGCACTCTGCAATGGAGCGGGTTGATGGAAGGAATTTGAAGCCGAGGTCCCAGACGATGTTTTGCATCTCGCAAATGACTTCGGAGACCCGCTTGGAGACTTTTCCGGAGGGGACGGAAGTCAGGAAGAGCAGATCGACATCTGATCCCGGATTCATGACTCCCCGGCCATATCCGCCATTGGCGACGAGAGCGAGGCTGCTCAGTTCTTCCCCGGGTTCCAGCAGCGAGAGGTAAAGAGTCCGCAAGAGGTGATCAATTGCTTTGGACCGGGCTTGGGCGTGTGCCAGGCCGGCCTCACCGGCCAAATGGCGTTTGTGAAGTTTCTCGTGTTTGGCTTTCAGCTTGGACTTTAAAAAAACGAGCCGCTCCCGGGGAGACAGCTCGCGCAGATGATCGGCCTTTAGGTTTTGGAACACGGTGCGGGGGAGTTACCAGCGGGTTGCGTTGGCCCGGTCCCGTCCGCCGTAACGGGCGTAGTAAGTCCGGCCGGCTGGAGTCGTATCGAGCGACCCCCGAATAATCTTCACACCGGCTCCTTCGCCAACGCGGCGGTAGAGATCGATGACGTCTGAAGACTTCATCCTGATGCAGCCGTACGAAGCAGGACGGCCGATCTTGTGCTCGGCAGGGGTGCCGTGGATGTAAACGCAGCGCCGGAAAGTGTTGCGGTTGTGGCTGTCTTTTCCGCTGAGCCAAAGGATACGGGTGACGATGGGATCGCGCCCGATGGTATTGGGCTTCATGATTCGGCCGGTCTGGCGACGGCTCTTGAAGACGGCTCCCTTGGGGGCTCCCCCGCCAATCTTTTTGGCAACGACATGGTTGCCAAGAGGGGTCCTGTTGCTGCCTGACTGGCTTCCCAGACCAAACTTGGAGGTTGAAACGGGGTAGGCTTTCACGGGCCTTCCATCCTTTACCAGGAGCATTTTCTGATCCCGGACACTCACGACCATCTTGTTTTCTTTATCAACCGATGGACTACAGCTTGTGAAGAAGAGCGGCAGGGCGGTAAGAAGAGCGAAAACAACCGGTCTGAGTGAGAGCATGATGGAATCGAGAGATTGATTTGAACTTTATCGATTAATCCTCCTTGGAGCGGAACGGCACAAGCTGCATGAGGTTTGCCATCTGTCCCAATGAATTTAAAGAAGTGTAAAAGAAACCGACGGGGAAGGGAAGAAGCAAGATTGCTGAAGGCCAATTTCCTTGCAAGGCGGCGTCGATGACCACGAAGAGAAAGAAGAAGCCGAAGAGGAGCTCCACAATCGGAGTCAGACTCTTGAGAGCCTTGTAGCGGCTCTTTTTGATCTCCATCTTCTTCTTTCCTTCGATGCCATACTTGGGAGTGCGGACGAATCCGGACTCGTGTCCGATCATGGCCTCAATGACGGCCTTGGCATTATTGATCGCCATCCCAATGCCCAGGGCAAGAAGTAGCGGGAGGTAGCAAATCTCCCGAAGCCAGGTCCTTGGATTGATGGCCCTCTGCGCCACGGTGTAGAAGAGTAGGATTGAGATGGAGGAGAAGAAAAGGATCGGGAGATTAATGAGGAGTTTTGTGGAAACGTCAAAATTCGGACTCCAATTATTGTTGGGGTAGATCAGGAAGCAGAGGGCAATCAGCGCGAGGTAAGCGTAGTTTGCGGTGAGGTGAGCGGTGGCCTCAAGCTTTACGGCGAGAGGGAATTTACTGCGCCAGATGGAAGGGAGGCATTTTTTACAGCACTGAATGGAGCCTTTGGTCCAGCGGTGCTGTTGGTTTTTAAAGCCAGCCATGTCGACGGGAAGCTCGGCGGGGGTTTCAACCTCCTTGAGAAAGATGAATTTCCACCCTTTGAGTTGCGCACGGTAGCTGAGATCCATGTCCTCGGTGAGAGTATCGTGCTCCCAGCCACCGGCATCGACGATGGCTTGCTTGCGCCAGATTCCTCCGGTGCCGTTAAAGGTGAAGAAGCGCCCGGAGCGGTTCCGCGCTGTTTGCTCGAGTTCGAGGTGGCCGTCGAGGAAGAGGGCCTGAACACGGGTGAGGGCGTTGTAGTTGCGATTGAGGTGACCCCACCGGGTCTGGACGAGAGCGATCTTGTCGTTGGTGAAGTGGTGGATCGTTTCCTGAAGAAGGTCTGGATTTGGGACGAAGTCAGCGTCCAGAATGAGGATGTAATCACCCTTGGCCTGGTTCATGCCGTTCTCGAGAGCGCCAGCCTTGAAGCCGGTGCGGTCAGTGCGGTGGATGCACTCGGCATCGAAACCTCTCTCGCGGAGGCGTGCGGCGCCAGCACGGGAAATCTCCACGGTCTCGTCGGTCGAGTCGTCGAGGATTTGGATTTCCATCTTGTCCTGCGGGTAATCGAGTGCGGCGACGGCATCGAGCAAACGATCAACCACATGCATTTCATTGAAGACGGGAAGCTGGATGGTGACGAGGGGTAATTCCTCAAACTCACGATCCGGCATGGGGCGGGTCCGGCCATGCTTGAAGTAGAGATAAATAATGGTCAGGCGGTGAAAGCCGTAGCCTGCGAGGGCGAGAAGCACGGTTGTATAAAGACCGAACCAGATCCAGGAGGAGACGTTTGACATAAATTCTAAGGGTAAGGAGGGCGGGGGTTTTGGGCAGAAGGAGCTGGTCGCCTGCACCGAGCGCAGTCGGCGTGCCAAGAATCTGTGTTATTGTCAAGACATTGACCAGAGCCGCTTTTATAACGCCAAATTCTTAAAGTTCATACATTTTCCGACATTTCCTTTGAAAATCTCGACAAATCACCCTTACAAAGTTTTGGTCGACCCATGACAATTGAGCCGATTGGAGAGTTTCGTTCGACCTGGGGGGAGGGGCCGATTTGGTCGGGAGGACGTCTGCTATACGTCGATATTGAAACCCACAAGGTCATTTCCTTCGATCCGGAGACCGGGGAAGAGAGGATTTGGGATGTCGGGCAGCGGGTTGGAACAGTGGTTCCAAGGAGTTCAGGGGGTCTGGTAATCGCGGGGGACAATGGTTTTGCATTTCTTGACGAAGAAAGCGGGGAGGTGACTGCGATTGCCGATCCCGAACCGGAAAAAGAAAATAATCGTTTTAACGACGGAAAATGCGCGCCGGACGGGTATTTTTTTGCCGGGACGATTAGCTTGGTGAAAAACGAGGGTGATGCCGATCTCTACCGGCTTTCCCCTGATTTGGAGGTCACTAAGGCCTACGGTCCGGTGACGAACTCAAACGGGATCGTTTGGTCGGCCGATGGTTCGATCTGCTACTATATTGATACTCCGACGAAGCAGGTCCTCGCGTTCGACTATTCGAAGGGGCTCCTGACGAATTCCCGCCGCGTGGTCGCGTTGAACCACATCGATAGTTCGCCCGACGGCATGGCTATTGATGAAAACGGCCATCTCTGGATCGCTTTTTGCCATGGAGCATGTGTGCGGAGCTTTGATCCGTCGAGTGGTTACGAGGTGCAAAACATCGAGTTGCCCTGTCTTGAGACGACCGCTTGTGCCTTCGGTGGGCCGGACTTGAGCGATCTCTATGTCACCACAGGGGTTCACAAAACCGAGAAGGAGGAGCACGCGGGAAGACTTTTCGTGATCAAAAGCCTTGGGGTGAAAGGGCAGCCCTCTCACTCGTTTGGCGGATAGATGATTGCGGGGATGGCGAACATTCCACCAAGGATGGTTATTGCTTTTTGAAAAATTCCAGAAGGCGCATCTTTGCCAAACCCAATGCCCGGTCATGGCTGGGACCGAATCACGCCGATTCGGAGCCGAGAGTGTTCCTCTTTCGGCGCGAAGATCTCGGGGATTCGATGGCAATCGGTAATTAATTAGGGAAGCTGAAATGCATCCAAGCACGATATGTTGTGGTGTTTTTTGAAAAATACACAATATAGGGTTGTTTTGGCGGGGCGATCTTGCAGGCTCGCTTCTTGTGATTTACCGTTTCCCCTCTCGCGAGGCTCTCACTGCGAACTCAATTTCCATTCTCTGACCCATGTATCTCAAATCCCTCGATATCCACGGCTTTAAGTCTTTTGCCGATAAAACCCGTTTTGAATTCGCCGAAGGTGTCACCGGAATCGTGGGGCCAAACGGTTGCGGAAAATCGAATGTGGTTGATGCCATTCGCTGGGTGCTCGGTGAGACTTCGGCCAAGGCCCTCCGTGGCGGCGAAATGGCCGACGTCATTTTCAATGGTTCCGAAAAGCGGAAAAAGCTTGGTATGGCCGAGGTCACCCTCACGCTGGCGGATTGTGAAGAGGCTCTCAAAACCGACTACAACGAGGTTTCCATCACCCGTCGGGTCTATGCCGATGGCAAGTCCGAGTATCTCATAAACAACACCCGCTGCCGTCTTCGTGACATCGGCGATCTCTTCATGGACACCGGAATTGGTCGTTCATCCTACTCCATCATGGAGCAGGGCAAGATTGACATGCTTCTCTCGGCCAAGCCGGAAGATAGGCGCCAGGTTTTCGAGGAGGCCGCTGGAATTACCAAATCCAAGAAAGAGAAGAAGGACGCACTCCGAAAGCTCGAATATACCGAGGGCAACCTCCTCCGAGTTTCGGATGTCCTGGCCGAGCAGGAACGCCGCATGAATTCACTCAAGCGTCAGGTATCCAAGGCCCGCCGCTACCAGGCACTCGCCAAAGATGTGACCATTCTTGATACACACCTCAGCCACCGGGTGTGGGAGCGACTGACTGCCGAGCGAGCCGAACTTCTCACTTCGCTGTCCTCTCTCTTTAAGAGCCGCGATTCCATCGAGCAAGACCTTCCCAGATTTGAGTCAGCGGTCGTCGAAGCCCGTGACAAGGCCCAGGCGCTTGATTCCCAATTGTCGGGACTCCGTCAGCGACTTTCTGATAAGAAAAATGCCATCTCGGCCGCCGAAAATCGTGTGGCCTTCAATAACGAGCGCAAGGGCGAACTCGCCGAGCGTCTTGACCAGAATGAGAAGGACATCGAAGCAACACAATCCAACCTCGCCGAACAGCAGGAAACCCTGCAGCAAAGCCAGGCCGCCTTGCAGGATCTGGAAAAGCGGATTCAGGATAAGGAAACCCAGGCCCGCGAGCGTCAGAACTCCGCCAATAGTCTGGCCCAGGAGCGTCAGGAAATCGAAAATCAACTTCGTAGGGCGAGGGCCGAGGCCAATTCGACCCAGCAGATCATCGCCAGTTCGCAAGCCAAGATCGAGAGCGCTCTGAGCCAGATGGAAGGCAACAAGGAGCGCATGAAGCAGCTCGAGGAGGAAGCCGAGCGACTTCGCAACGAGCAGACCAAAGCTGTTGCCGAGCGTGATCAGTTCGAGAAACTTCTCGAGGAGCACCAGAAGACCCTGCCCGGACTTGAGGAAGCCCGTGAAAAGACCCAGCGCGAATTTGAAGAAGTGCGAGGTTCACTGGATGTTGCCCGCAAGGCTGCTTCCGAAGCCAATCGTGCCTATTCCCAAAAGAGTTCCCGGCTTGATGTTTTGAAGCAGTTGGTTGAGAGTGGCGAGGGTCTTGAAAAGGGGACGCAAGCCGTTCTCAAAGGTCTCAATGATCCCGATCTAATTAAGCCCGGGCTGAGTGGTCTGCTCGGAGCCCAGCTCAAGGCTCCCGACGAGTATGCCGTTGCCGTTGAGGCGGCATTGTCGCAGTTTCTGCAAGCCATCATCGTGCGCGATGAAGAGTTGGCTGATTCAATTATCGAGCGTCTTGTTGATGGTAAGAAAGGCACTGCCGCGATTCTTCCTGAGAGTCTCCTGCCCGTCGCGAAGGGAAGCCAAATTGAAGCCCTTCCCGAAGGTGCGTCAGCGTGGGCCCTTGACGTGGTCACGGTTGACGCCAGGTTCACGGGTCTCATGGAGCGACTCCTTTCCCGGGTTCTTATCGTGCCGGATCGCGCTACTGCGTTGAAGCTGCGCAAGGATTATCCTGATCTTACATTTGTCACCGGAGTTGGCGAGATTCTCACCCCGGAAGGAATTCTCCGTGGTGGATCAAGCGGCGGAAAAGACGGCTCGCTTCTCAAGCGCCGGAACGAGATCGAGGCACTCGTCATTGAGGTCAGGAAGTTGGCTGACGAGGAGAAGGCGGCCGAACAAAAGATTCTCGATTGCGAATCCCGGACCAAGGAGCTCCGCGAAGAGTTGGAACAAGCCAAGGATCGTTTGCAGCGGCATCGCGTTGAGGACTCCACCTTGCAAGGGCAGTTGAAGCTCGCCAAGCGTGAGGCCGATTCGATTGAATCTAAAGTGGCCAACAACAAGTGGGAGCGCGAGGAGCTGGGTGGTCGTGAGAAGACCGCAACCGACAGCCGTTCCGCACTTGAGAATGAGCTGACCCGGGCCCGTGAACGATTGACCGCACTGGAGGATGATTCCCGCAAACTCTCCGCCCGGGCCGAGGAGGCCATCAAGCGTGAGAATGAATCCCGCGAGCAACTCAGCGAGGCGCGGACTGCCCTGGCTGTTGAGAAACAGGCCCGTGATTCCGCGGCCCGCGAGCAGGACCCCATGAGTCGCCGAATTCGTGAATTGGCCGAGTTGAACGAGCGGCGCAAAAGCGAGATTTCGGCGGCCCGCGAGCGAATCACAAAAGGTGACAGTGAGAACGAAACCTTGGTTCAGGAGATGGAAGGCTATCGCAAGGAGGTCGCAAGTCTCACCGAGGAACTCAGTCATGCCGACGAACAGCGAAAAGGTTTGGCAAGAGGGATTGAAGAGGCCGAAGCCGCTTTCTCCGAGATACGTAGCAAGCAGAGCAAGGTCCTGAATCAGATCAGCAAGGAGGAGGTCGCGTGCACCAAGCTCGATCTGCGACTTGAGAACCTGGTCGATTCCACGATGGAGCGACACCAGGTTGATCTCGCCCGCTTCCGCCCGGATGCACACGTTCTGATCGCTTGCATCAATGATCGCAAGGAAGTTGAGAAGAAGGGGAGGCGGCGTCAGGCATTCGACGTTCAGGCGAGTGTCGATGGTGAAGAGGTGCTCGATGAACAGATTGAAGCTGGTGCGGAGACCGAGTCGGATGAGCAGGTCGAAGACGAGGTCGTCATGGAACTTCTTGAAGGTGAGGGCCCGGACTGGGAGTTTGTGGAAGCGATTGTGGCCGACTTGAAGCGTCGCCTCGATTCCATGGGGCCGGTGAATCTGGATGCCATCGAGGAATTTGATGAGCTTGAGGAACGCCACAATTTCACCAGAAATCAGCATGATGACCTGGTGAACTCCAAGGAGAAGTTGCTCGAGATCATTGATCGCATTAACACCGAGTCGGAGCGTCTCTTTGCGGAAACCTTCCATGCGGTGAGCAAGAACTTCAAATCAATGTTCAAGCGACTCTTTGGTGAGAAGGCGACAGCGGATCTGATCCTTCAGGATGAGAGCGATCCACTCGAGTGCGGAATCGAAGTGATTGCCAAGCCTCCGGGGAAGAAGTTGCAATCGATCTCGCTCATGTCGGGCGGAGAACGGTCCATGACGGCGGTGGCCTTGCTTTTCTCGATCTACATGGTCAAGCCGAGTCCGTTCTGTGTTTTGGACGAACTTGATGCTCCGCTCGATGAGTCAAACATTGGCCGCTTCCTCAAGGTGCTCGATGCTTTCATTGATCAGAGCCAGTTCATTATTGTCACTCACTCCAAACGGACCATGGAACGTGCCGATGTCATGTATGGTGTCACCATGGAAGAGTTTGGTGTTTCCAAGCCTGTTGGGATGCGCCTCACCAGCGAGGCTGACAAGTCGGAAGGGCCGAAATCCGCTGCTCAAAAAGCGGCCTTGAAGCTTGACTCCTAGGAAGATGGATCCGCCGCCCATGCCGGAAGATCCGCGCGACACCGACCAGCTCAGGCTGTTGGTGGTCTTCCATTACATCTACATGGGCTTGCAAGCTGCCGGATTGGCATTTCTCGGACTGCATTATTTTATCATGCGGTCGGTTTTCCGGGTCATCGAAAAAACTCAAAAGAATGAACCCAAGGTCTCTGAAAAGAGGGAGGTTGAAACTCTTGGGACCGACGGAGAAGCTGTCCCAATCGAGACGGTCCGACCACCGGAGGTCAATGTGAAGGGCGAGGAATTTTTCTCTGAGTTTGGCAGCCTTTTCATCGTTTTCTATGTCATCGGTGCGGTTTTCCTGATCGTATCCCTCATCCTCAATTTCTTGGCTGCACGGGCCATCTCGCAGCGGAAGAACCGGACTTTTTCGATGGTCGTGGCTGGATTCAATTGTATCAGTTTTCCGCTCGGGACGGCACTGGGCGTTTTTTCTTTGGTGGTTCTTGGGCGTCAGTCGGTGGTGACTTCTTTTGAGCGGAATGAAGATCAGTCGCGCTGATTATACCAATACTCGTTGGCGATTTCCTTGTCGCCGCCGTCGAAGACTCGCTTGAGGAAATTGCGATCCCGAACGAGGTGCCAGTCGCCATATTGATCGAACTTCCGGCACGAGGTGACGAGGGGAGCGCTCCAAACGGTCCCCCATTTTTTGCCGATGGTTTTTCCGTAATCGCGGAGTCGAACTGCGAAGTCGACATCCTCGATCGTGACAAAATCAGGGTTGAAGCCCCCGATGGCCTCAAAAGCTTCGCGTGTGGTCCAGAAGGCGGCGAAAGAGAGCCGGTATTTGGCGAGATAAGGCATGGCCATGAAACCGCTGCAAATAATTCCCAGGGACCAACGTTCCGGGAGCACAAAGGCCCCGCCGCCAATGATGTCTTTCTTTAGCTTGTCGACAACGATTCTGAGGAAGTGCGGGTGCAGGCGGGAGTCGGCATCGACGGTGACGATGATGTCTCCGCTTGAGGCCTTGAATCCGGCGTTGCGAATCCGGGCAAGGTTTTTGGCTTCTTCACGAGCGACAATGACTCCGGCGTTTCGGGCAATCTCTTCGGTCCGGTCGGTGCAACGATTTAGGACCACTACGACCTCGACTTCGCAGGGACAGATCTCGGCGGCTTTGGCAACCGCGTCCAGCCCGCCGGGGAGGTATTCCTCTTCATTGTGGGCGGGGATGATGACGGAGATCTTCATTCGTGATTGAGCATCGCTGCGAGGGAGGTTACTCCCGTCTCATGATTCGACAAATCGTAGTTCACCCCGGTGGAGCTCATAAAGATGATTTTCTAGCATGCGCACTTCTGATCGCGGAGCATGGGGTTCCCGTTTTTAGGCGTGAACCAAGCGGGGATGATCTTGCTGATGCCGCGATTGCGGTGGTGGATGTAGGTTTGGAGTGGGACGAGTCCAGGATGAACTTTGATCACCATCAGTTTCCCCGCGATGCCGAGCCGCTCTGCGCACTCAGTTTGGTGCTGAAGCACTTGGGGCTCTATGACGAAACACGCAAGTTTTGTGACTGGCTGGAGGTGGCGGAATACATCGACACCCGTGGCCCCAATGACACTGCCAAGTGGCTTGGAGTGGAGCGTGATGCCATGTCGAAATTGAATTCACCCGTGGATATAACTTTACTGCGTCGCTTCGCAGCCTCGAACGAGCACCAGCCGGGACAGCCAATCTACGAAGTGATGAAGATGGTCGGTGAAGATCTGATAAGCTTTGTTCGTGGGATGAAGGCGCGACTTTCCTATATCGCCGAGCACAGTGAGATCTGGGATCTGGAAGGCGGAAAAAAGGCGCTTTTTTTACCTCGCACGGATCCGCTTCCCGATGAGACCTCGATGGGCATGGGGCGCTATGTGGAAGAGATTGGGCTTGAGGAGGAAGTCGTGGCTTTGGTCTATCCGGATCGCCGCGGCGAGGGGTATGGTTTATCGAGATTCAACGATGACAAACGTATGGAATTCACCAGGGTCGGCGAAGAGGCAGACGTTCACTTTGCCCACAACAAGGGCTTCATTGCGAAGACCTCGACGTCCGATCAAGACCGTCTGAAGGTGTTGCTGGATCAATCGTGGATCGGGTAGGGATCAGGCACGGTCTACTCCAAAGTCAGTGGATTTCGACGATAGTAGGATTCGAGGATCAGAGTGCAGAGAGCCGTTCGATAGATTTCGCTGTATTCACCGGAGCCTGCGAAAGCCGCTGCGACGGCGTTGATTTTTTGTCCACCCCCGACGTTTCGAAAGGAGCCATCGAGGAGTTGGTTCCCGAGGATCTGAGGGAAGACGACCTTGTGGTAATCTTTCCAAATTTTGCCTCCGTTATTCTGGATCACCATGGAAGCGAAGAAGTGGCCGTAGAGATCGCTGTCGGCGGTGTCCCAACCAAATTTCATGTTCCTGGCAAGAAAGGGTAGCGCCTTGCGAACGATCTTTTGGCCGGGCTTTCCGATCAGTTGAGCGCAATACGCGCCGGATGCACAAAGAGTGGTTCCGTCCGTTCCTCCATGAAGATTTGGGGAAGAGTATCCGATGGCGCCGCTGGGCATTTGATTTTTTTCGATGTAGTCAACGCCCGCTTGATACGATTCGAGGAGTCCCTTGAATTGGAGCTTGGTTTGGTGACAAGAGGCGAGCGCGAGGAGGTGCCAGGAAGTTTGCGAAACGTCGCCGGCCCGCGCGCTGTCTTGGGAATAGGCATAATCCCAGCTTCCTGCATTGTGTTGGGCTCTGATCATGAACCGGCCGGATTCTTCGGCCATTTCCTTGAGCTTGGGAATCTGCTCTCCAAAACCAACTTCGCAGATGAGATAAGCTTCGGCGAGAGCCTGGGTCGCAATGGCGTGTTCGTAGACCCAGTGATGGTCTTTAAAATCGAAACCAAGCTTGCCTCCATTTTTGGCCGCCAAGTCGACAAGGTATTGAATGGCATTCAAGACACACACGCCGAACTCATCGGATTGCGCGGTTTCGCCATGTCCAAGAAAGCATAAAAGTGCGAGTCCGGTCATACCAACCGGTTGGGATTCACTCCATGATCCATCGCTGTTTTGTTGATCTCTGAGAAAGTGAAGAGCTTTTTGGACGGCTTCCTCGGAGGCGGGAAGCCCTCCGCCATTTTTTATGGCCGTGAGTCGAAGTTCTTTGGAGCAGCGGTATTTAAAAACGAGGGGGAGTTTGTCACTTGGTGGATCTGCCAGGCAGAGCCCGATCGTCGAGAGGACGGCAATGAGGGAATAGAATAGGATCTTCATGGTGTCCCCAAGTATTACCATAAAGATCCAATCTTTGAAATTGGCGATTATCCAATCCTAATTCCCTCCCTTGCCGGTAGGCAAAAACCGGTAGTAGGACTCCAGCATCAGGGTGGCGAGGCAGGTCCGGTAGTGGCGACCGTGGCCGCCGTCGCCAGCGAAGGAGGCTCCGACGGCATTGAGCTGGTTCCCGCCTCCGACGATTTTAAAGGAACCGTCCTTGTCCTGATTGGTCAGCACTTCATCGCGGAACACTTTGTTGTAGCGTTCCCACTCTTTGCCGCCGTTGTTAATCATACACTGGACGGCGTAGTAGTGTCCGTAGAGATCAGCATCAGCGGTGTTCCAGCCAAACTTGATCTCCTGGTCCATGAACTTGACGGCCTTGCGGGCAACGCGGGTGGAGGGGGATTTCCAAATCTGGAAGCACAAGCCACCCACCGCTGCCAGTGTGGTTCCGTCCCCATGGATTCCGTTCGGGCTGGAGTAGCCAATGGCTCCGCTGGAGGCCTGCATGCGTTCGATGTAGTCGAGGCCTTTCTTGTAACAACGGGTCATGTTGGCGAAATCGAGTCCGGTGAATTTACATGCTTTAAGTGCCTGGAGGTGCCAACCGACGATTGAAACATCGCCGCCGCGTGGGCTGTCCTCGCTGTAGCCGTAATCCCAACCGCCGCCTTTGTGCTGGCTGTTGATAAGAAATTGGCCTGAAGCCATGACGGCTTCCTCAAGTTGTAAAATGTTCTCGCCAAATCCGCGCACACAGAGGGTGTAGGCTTCAGCGAGGGCGTATGTTGCAATGGCGTGTTCGTAGCACCAGTGATCGTCTTTAAAATCGGTGGCAAGTTTCCCGTTGTTCTTCATCGAGATGTCAACGAGGTAGGTGATGGCAGAGAGGACAGCCTCACCGAATTCCTCGGAGCCCGCAGTTTCGCAATGCCCAAGAAAGGTCAGAAGGGCAAGGCCGGTCATGCCAACTTGTTTTTGATTGGTCCATGAACCGTTCTTATTCTGGGTCCTCTTAAGCCAGCGGAGAGCATTCACAACGGCGTCTTCGCATTCCTTGCTGCCTCCGTTGTTGAGAAGTCGATCCATGCGGTCGGCCAAAGAGCAGCGCTTTCGACTTTCGATGGGGATTCCAGGAATTCCGGTCCCGCTTTTGCCCTGGCCGGAATCAAATCCGCCTGCACCAAAACCATTGCCATCATCGATCCCAAAGTCGCTTTCAGTTGGGGGAACCTCGGGGACTTTAATCGCAATCGGTGAGGTGGTATTGACCGCAATTGCTGCCGTGGGCATGGATGAGGGAGACGCTGGTTTATTGAGCATGGCATTATTGACCTTCTTGATTCTGGGGTCCGGGTCGGGTTTGGAGGTCGCCGAGGAGTACGTGGCTTGCGGGATATTTTTAACACTGGTGGAGAGGGCGATAATCATTAGAATCACCCCGATCAGGGTCATCGCGAGAAGGGCGATGATGACGCTGGTGATGGTTGAATTACGTCGTTGGGCCGCGATGCGGGCCTGGGCTTCGGGCGAGAGTTGGGCATGGAGGCTCATAGGTGTTTCATGGTTTGGTTCGCCTGCTGGAACGGGCCTTTGCCTTATAAAATTGGAATATAGTTTTTCTAATTTTCTGGCTGGGTTTCGCGTTGCTAAGCGCCGGTTTGCCCGCAATCTTGGGGCGTGATTGACAGCCTGCGCCTGATGAATTTTCGATGCTTTGAGCAGGCATCTCTCGAGCTTACGGGAGCGGGGAAAATCTTCGTCGGCGAAAATGCCCAGGGAAAAACATCCCTGCTCGAGGCGGTCTGTTTGCTTCTTCGTCTGCAATCACCGAGGGCCCGTCAAACCCGGCAGTTGATTCGTGAAGGGAGCGATGGCTTTGGGATTGCCGGAGACGCGTGGGGGCGAACCTTGCAAGTGCGTGGGGATCGAAAGGGACTGGCATTGCGGGTCGACGGAGAAAACGTGGTGGCTCGTCGAGATTACCTTTCGGAGAGCGGATTGGTGGTTTGGATGGGAAACGAGGATCTTGATCTCGTGCGCGGAGGCGGCGAGAGTCGTCGTCGCTTTTTGGATTTTATCGCGACGCAAATTGATCCTGAGTACCGGCGTCACTGGAGTCGTTACCGAAAGGCACTGGCAGCGCGAAACAAGTATCTCAAATCCTACTCGGCGCGCGAAGGGGTGGTTGCCGCCTACACGCAGATGCTTATTGAGCATGGTTCGGAAATGATTCGCCTGCGACAGGAGCTATGCGAGCGACTCAGGCCGTGTGTCGAAGCGAATCAGAAGACGATCAGTGGTCGCGATGAAGAGCTGGGGATTACTTATCAGGATCGCTCCAAGGGTGATCTTGAAGCCGCTTTTAAGGAGGTGAAGGATTCCGAAACACGGAGGGGAGTGACCTTGGCCGGTCCCCACCGGGATGAAGTCAAACTTGAGATCGGGGGGAGAAAGGCCAAGGATTTTGGGAGCGAGGGCCAGCAGAGGACGGTGGCGCTGGCGTTGAAGTTGGGGCAGGGAGAAATTCTTCGGGAGTTGGGGAATCGGTCGCCGATTTACCTCATTGATGACGTCTTTGGTGAGCTCGATCCCAGCCGCCGAAATGCGCTCATGAATCTTTTGCCTGCAGATTCCCAGAAACTAATCACGACTACAAACTTGGATTGGTGGCAGCAGGGCGAGCTTGTCCCGGAGGTGGTAAAAGTGAGCGAAGGGCGGTTGCTCTAAGGGAAGCGGGGTGGAAGGGGCGATGCTGGGAAAGGTGAAGGTGGCTCCGCCGAAGGGTCTGGATTTCCCGGGAAAATCGGGAGCTGATGAATTGGGCGTTTGCTTGTGATGAATTTTTTAGGGTGAAATGCCCGGGGGCGATCTTGGACCAACCGGGAAAGGGATTGCCAAAAAGGGACGTCAGGGGTAAGGCCGCAGGCCCTGATGGCTGTCGGACAAGTCCTGCGGCCATACAACTTCTCTGAACCATGATTTTTGAACTGATTCGCAAGCGCAACGGCAATTGGAAAGATGACACCCTTTCGGGCCTGACGGTTGCTCTGGCTTTGGTTCCGGAAGCAATTGCCTTTTCCTTTATTGCCGGGGTGAACCCACTGGTTGGACTTTGGGCTGCCGTTTTCATGGGGTTCATCACGGCGTCCTTTGGCGGGCGACCGGGCATGATTTCGGGGGCGACGGGAGCGATCGCGGTTGTTGTCGGGAAATTGGTTCAGGCGGGAGATCAGGTGGGTGCCGAGCGAGGGGTCGATGATTTGGGGCTGCAGTATCTTTTTGCGGCGATCATGATTGCCGGGCTGATCCAGATCCTGTTTGGGGTTTTAAAACTCGGGCGTTTTATCCGGCTGGTCCCTCATCCGGTCATGATGGGATTTGTGAATGGTCTCGCGATTGTGATTTTGCTGGCGCAGTTCGGATCTTTTCAAGATGCAAACAAAGAGTGGCTGCCGGAAAATGAGCTCGTTACGATGTCGATTCTTGCCGCGATCACGATGGCCGTGATTCATTTTCTTCCCAAATTGACCAGTGCCATTCCTTCAATTTTGGTGGCAATCGTAGCATTGGGATGTGCAAGCTACTTTGGCTTGTTTGACACCAAGACCATTGAGGATGTCCTCAGGGGGCAAGGAGGAAACGGGCAGCTTAAAGGCAGCTTTCCGCCACTCGTTTGGCCGGGTGATATCATTTGGGACAAAGCCACAATCTTGCTCATTTTTGGAACTGCATTTTCCGCTGCCATGGTTGGCATCGTGGAGTCTTTGATGACTTTGCAATTGATCGATGATCTCACGGAGACCCGCGGTCAGGGGAACCGTGAATGTCTGGCCCAGGGGTCGGCGAACTTACTTTCGGGGCTTTTCGGTGGAATGGGAGGGTGCGCTATGATTGGTCAGAGTTTGATCAACATTAAATCAGGTGGTCGCGGGCGTTGGTCTGGAATTGTGGCAGCCCTGGCTCTTGCGATATTTATTATGTTTGGTGGACCGGTGATCATTCATATCCCGGTTGCGGCCTTGGTCGGGGTGATGTTTATGGTGGTCATCGGGACCTTCGAATGGGCGACTTTGAAAACCTGGGGGAAGGTTCCATTTCACGATATTTTCGTGATTGTAGCGGTGACCGTCATCACTGTTGTGACGGATAATCTCGCGTTGGCGGTCTTCGTGGGTGTGATTCTGTCCGCACTCGTCTTCGCCTGGGAGAGCGCGAAGCACGTTCGATTGCGTCGTGATGACAGTCAGGAAGGTGTTCGAATTTACAACCTTCAGGGGGTGCTCTACTTTGGTTCGGTTCGGGAGTTTTCGGAACGCTTGGTTCCTTCCAATGATCCCGACGAAGTGATTATCGATTTTAAGGAAGCCCGGGTGGCCGACTTCTCGAGCCTGGAAGCGCTCAATGCTCTCACCGAACGATATAAGACTGCCGGGAAAAGGATTCGGCTCCGTCACCTAAGCCCTGCTTGTGCCAAGATGATAGATAGCGCCAGTGCGTTGGTCTCTGTTGAGATGGCCGATGACGATCCTCACTACGAACCAGCGAATTTCTAACCGGATTACGTTTTGCTTTTTGTCTCTTCGGGCTCGGGCGTGGTATCGTTGACGAACTTTTTGATGAGCTCAAGCGACCTCGGAGCTTCGGTGGAATCAGGAGTGTGGTCGGCGAACTTTACTTCATCCGCAAGATGGGCAAAGGCCTCAAGTTGTTCCAGGTAGACGTTGGGGATTAACGGGTGGTTTTTGAGAATCCGAAGGAATTCAGCAGAGGTTTTGGAGCGCCCGCGGATTGAGAATCGTTCCGACGTGTACTGCTTCAGAATATCGGTGAGTTTGGAATAAAAGGCGACCGGTGAGCTTTGAGGATCGAGCTTTGAGAGGTTTCCAAGCGCCTTTTCCCAGGGCGGGGTCGTCTTGATGATACCGGTGCGCTTGAGCAGATAGATTACAAGCGGTATCGCGATCAGTGCTCCCAGTGCCCAGATCCAAAGGTTGGATTTTTCATCTGGCGGATTGGCTCCCTCCGGCGAGATTTTCTCTGGTTCCTCCTCGGTAAGAAAGTCTTCCGGGACGCGAGGGTCTTCCGGAATCTCTTCCGGAGTGATGACACTCAGGGGAGGAAGGCTGAGGCTTACGGTGGTGGGCGAAACCCGCTTTGTTTTCTTAAGCGGAAATGATGCAGTGGCACCCTCGAGGTCCTTGGTGTTGGTTGCGACGAAAGGGACGCGGATGGTCCACTCCCGCGTTCCAAGCAGGTTGAGCTTTCCCTTGGTGAACTCCGCTTGATCGAGGACCGGAACGAGTGACTCGGGATAAGACTGGGGAAAAGGCATGACTTCGCGATGCCATGGCGCTTCGATTTCCAGTTCGAGAATGGAGGCGTGGCCCAGGAGGATCTCGGTTTCCGTCCACGAACTCGAAGTCACCTCGGGTCGCTCGTTTTTTTGCCAGATTCGGAAGAAGAGATAGCCAAAGCCCACCCCTGCGAGGAAGATCACCAGGAGAATTATTTTTAGGACGGTGAGCAGGGGTTTCATCGACGGGAGATGCGCCTTTGGAAGAGCGCGATGATAGCAGGAAGGTAGTCGGTGGCGGTGTCGAGCGGCACGTAATCGATACCGGCACGTCGACACGTTGATGCGGCACTCTCAGCCGCGGCGGTGGTGCGGGCTTCCAATGCGCGGGCGTCTTTCTTGGTGAGGCGGGTCACTTGGCCGGTTTCAAGATCACTAATCGAGAGGGCTGGAATATCAGGGAGCGATCGCTCGATGGGATCGGAAATGTGGATTAGGATCACTTCGTGCTTACGGGCCAGGGCGCGCAAAGGTTTATCGAAGGCCGGCGTGATGAGGTCGCTGAGAATGAAGACGATGGACTTCTTAAGAGTCGTCTTGAGGAGGTGTTCGATCCCGCCTGCGAGATCGGTGCGGGGAGATTCCGGCTCAAAGGCGAGG
Organism: Verrucomicrobiia bacterium; assembly: GCA_030432565.1. Lineage (GTDB taxonomy): Bacteria > Verrucomicrobiota > Verrucomicrobiia > Verrucomicrobiales > Akkermansiaceae > SW10. Next base: position 112,770 of record JAUIGV010000009.1, read on the forward strand.
AGTTCGCGAATCATGCGAAGGACGTGGCGGTGTCCGCGTCCGGGATCGAGTTGAAGTTCTTCCTGATCGGAGTAGAGGAGCAGCCCGACCTTGTCCTTGTTCAAGGTCGCCGAAAACGCCAGAACGGCGGCGACTTCAGCGGTGTATTCCGCTTTGGTGGTCACGCCGGAGCCGAATTGACCGGAAGCGGAGCGATCGACGAGAAAAAAGACGTTTTGTTCACGTTCTTCGGTGAAGAGTTTAATGAATGGGGAGCCGAGTCGGGCCGAGACGTTCCAGTCGATGGCGCGCATTTCATCACCTTCCTGATATTCGCGGATTTCGGCAAACTCAATGCCACGCCCTTTGAAAGAAGCATGCCAGGCACCTGCGGTCATGTTCTTCACGATACGTCGGCTCCGGATTTCAATCCGGCGCACCTTTTCCATTAACTCTGAAGCCAGCATGGAATGTTACGGAGTGCGAAGGGTGTCCAGAAGTTGATTGATGATGGTGTCAGCGCTCATGTCCTCTGCCTGGGCCTCGTAGCTCGGAATGATGCGGTGGCGCAGAATGTCGGCGGTGATGGATTTGACATCTTCCGGGAGCACATGGGCGCGCCCTTCGAGGAAGGCCATGCAGCGTGCACCCCGGACGAGCTGAATGGTGGCACGAGGCGAGGCTCCAGCGGTAATGAGAGGATCGAAAGCCGAGAGGTCAAGGCCAGCCTGACGTTCAGAGAGTTGGAGGCGGCCTTCGGCGCGGGTGGAGAAGACAATATCCAAAATATAGTCTTCGATTTTGGAATCCACATGAATCTCGTTGATGAGTCCGCGGGCGGAGGTAATGGAGTCCAGGCTGGTGACGACTGCTGCGCTAGGGACCATGACAGTGGAGGACATGCGGCGAAGCACCTCGCGTTCCTCGTCACGTTTTGGATACCCGACGATGACCTTCATCATGAAGCGGTCCATTTGAGCCTCGGGGAGAGGGTAGGTGCCTTCCTGATCGAGCGGGTTTTGAGTCGCCATCACGAGAAAGGGATTTGGAAGGGCGCGGGTTTGTCCCCCAAGGGTGACCTGCTTCTCCTGCATGGCCTCAAGAAGGGCCGACTGAACCTTGGCGGGAGCGCGGTTGATTTCGTCGGCGAGAAGGAGGTTGGTAAAGACAGGACCCTCTTTCGCTTTGAATTCCTGGGTGCCCGGATTGTAAATGTGTGTTCCGATTACGTCGGCCGGCAGGAGGTCAGGTGTGAACTGGATTCGGCCGAATTGGGCATGAAGGGTTTGGGCCAGGGTATTCACTGCGAGGGTTTTGGCCAGTCCTGGTAGTCCTTCCACAAGAAGGTGATTCCCGGTGAGGAGGCAAATAAGCATGCGGTCGACGAGGTGGTCCTGGCCGATGAGCACCCGTCCGATCTCCTGACGGAGAGGTGTCACAAATGCGGAACGCTCTTGAATGGCGGCTGAAAATTCTTCTGGAGTCATAAAGGAATTCTGAAGGTCTGAATCTGTATGGGGGGACGTTAGCACTGTCCAAGGAAAGAGCGACTTCACTTTTGATCCTTCTTTGAGAATTTGGGATGAAGTGCAGGTTTCTGTGAAGGAAACGGTCTGAAGGGCCGATTCTTTTTAAGAAAGGTGGCTTTTTGAGACTTGGAGGAGTGTGAAATTATCCGCTAGAATCCCTGCCATGAAATTAACGAGCGTAATCAGCACAATGATCGTGGGGCTCATCGGGTTGCCTTTGCACGCACAATGGCCCGATTGGCGGGGGCCAAACGGAAACGGCGCGGTGGCCGAAGGGAAAATGCCCATGGAGTTCGCGGCGGATGGCAAGAGCGTGGTTTGGAAGACCGAACTTCCCGGAAGGGCCTGCTCCACACCGGTGGTTTCTAAGGGCCTGCTTTATTTGACTTCTCCGATAGACGGAAAGGACTCACTGATTGCCTACGATCTGACTGGAAAGGAAAAATGGCGGCAGACTTATGGGGATCAGACCCCTGGACGAGGCCAGAGAGTTGGAAGTGGCGCGAATTCATCTCCGGTGACTGATGGTGAAACGGTAGTGGGGTATTTCAAGTCGGGCCGGGTGGTTGCCTGTTCGTCGGATGGCAGGAAGCTTTGGGAAAAGGATCTTCACGAACTCTACGGAGAAGACAAACTCTGGTGGGATCAGGGGACTTCTCCTTTGCTTTATGAGGACAGCGTCATCATCGTTGTGATGCAGACCGAAGGAAATTCCTACCTCGTTTCCTTTGATTTGAAGTCAGGAAAAGAGAACTGGAAGACCGATCGCAAGTTCGAGACAGCCAAGGAGTCGGGAGACAGCTACACCTCACCGCATCTGGTGAAAGTTGACGGGATTGATACCGTGGTAAGCTTTGGCGCGGATCACCTCACCGGCCACAATGCCAAGACCGGCGAGCAGATCTGGTTTTCGGGAGGAATTAATCCCGAGGGGAAAGGAATGTGGCGGACGATTGCTTCTTCGGTGGTAACAGATGGAGTGGTGGTGGTGCCGCATGGGCGCGGCGAATACCTCATGGGAGTTAAGCTGGGAGGCAAAGGGGATGTGACCCAAAGTAATGTTCTCTGGAGAAAAAAGATCGATACCACTGATGCTGCGAGTCTGGTCGGGCACGACGGCCTCGTTTACCAGATTGTCGATCGTGGTAAGAGCCGCGGCCAGGTGACCTGCCTTGATGCCAAGACAGGCGGGAAGATTTGGGAAGGGAAGCTACCAAAGTCGGCGAGCACCTATTATGCATCTCCGATTTTGGTGGGAGACCAGCTTTGCATTCCTCGCGAGGACGGGGTGGTTTTCATGGCCAAGGTCAGCAAAAAGGGGCTGGGTGAAGTGAAGGAGAACAAGATGGGCGAGCCCTTGATCGCATCGCCAATCTTCGTGGACGGAAAGCTTGTTCTTCGCGGTGCCAAGCATCTGTGGGCGATTCAATAAATGTTTGGAGGCAGAGGTTCCGGTTTGCCCGGACCAGCGGCAGAGATGCTTTGAAAGGCTCTATTCCCGACTGCTTGTTCTCCCGGTTTTGAACTGCCCCGGAGTGCAATGAATCTGCCCCTTCGGTGTCCCTTCCGCTTTCGAAAGGGGGCTGCCAGAAGCCCGGTCCGAAAATCCGGGACTACTTTGCTTCGAGATGAGGCAGGATTTTGTCGATGGCGGCTTCCGAGGTCATGCCATGTTTTGCACGGAGAATGTCGGGTTTTCCATGTTCAACAAATTCATCGGGCCAGCCGATTCGTTCGACGGGAGTGTCGATGACTTCATCGTGGAGAAGCTCGATAATCGAAAGTCCAAAACCATTGTAGAGAACGTGATCCTCAAAGGTGCAAACGACTTTGGAGTCGGCTGCAAGTTTGGTGATGGTGCGGGCGTCGAGAGGCTTAATCCAGCGGGGGTTGATGAGGGAGACGCTGTAGCCACTGGCTTCGAGCTTTTCCTTGGTTTCGAGGGCGAGCTCCATCATGGTCCCCAGAGGGATCAGGCAGACGTCGGTTCCTTCCTGGAGGACCTCTGCCTCACCGATGGTGAGGAGTTCGGGTTTCTCCTTGATGGTGGCACCTGGTCCGTTTCCCCTCGGGTAGCGGATGGCGATCGGGCCGTCCTCGTAGTTTGCCATGGTCCAAAGCATGTCGATGAATTCATCTTCATCCTTTGGCTGCATGTGGACGAGGCCGGGCACATGGCGAAGATACCCAATGTCAAAAAGACCGTGGTGGGTCGGGCCATCATCGCCTGAAAGCCCACCCCGATCCATGCACAAACGGACGGGAAGGTTCTGGAGGGCCATGTCATGAAGAATCATGTCATAGGCTCGTTGCATGAAGGTTGAGTAGATCGCAAGGAAAGGTTTGAGACCCTGTGTGGCGTGGCCGCACGCGAAGAGGGCGGCGTGTTCCTCTGCGATGCCGACGTCGAAATAGCGCTCTGGAATCTCGGCTTTAAACGTCTCCAGTTTTGTTCCGCCGGGCATGGCGGCGGTGATTGCCGTAATTGTTTGATCTTCTTTTGCGAAGTCGGTGACAGCGCGGCCAAAGAGTTCGGAAAAGGTGGGAGCTCCCGATGCGGTGGATCCATCTTCGACGTTGTAAGGCCCGAGACCGTGAAATTTCCCCGGCTTATCGAGAGCAGGCTGATAGCCGCGCCCTTTTTCGGTGATGATGTGAAGAATGACCGGCTCGTCCTGCTCCTTGAGATGTTCGAAGCTTTTGATCAGAGAAGGGAGATCGTGACCGTCGATCGGTCCATAGTAGCGCATACCGAATTTCTCAAAGAGAACGTTGGGCATGATCATGTTTTTGGCATTGCGCTCAATCTTGTGGGCAAATTTCCGGGCGCCGGGTCCGGCCACTTTTTCAACAAGTGCCGCGGCCTTGGCTCGAATATCGTTGTAGGCCGGGTGCGTTTGGAGGGTGTTGAAATACTTGGCAATTGCCCCGACGTTTTTGTCGATCGACCACTCATTGTCGTTGAGGACCACGATACAACGGTCCGTTGCCTCGGCGATGTTATTGAGAGCCTCAAGGGTTGGGCCACAGGTGAAAGCAGCATCACCAGCGACGGCCACGACATGATTGTCTTCACCCTTCAGATCTCTGGCTGACGCCATTCCGAGCGCGGCTGAAAGTGCGGTGCCGGCGTGCCCCGCACCATAACAGTCGTGCTCTGATTCCGTGCGGAGGAGGAAGCCATTGAGGCCCTCGTATTGCCTGATGCTGCCAATCTGCTTGGCACGCCCGGTGAGCATTTTGTGAACGTATCCCTGGTGCGAGACATCGAAGAGAAATTTATCCTCCGGCGAGTCAAAGACCCGGTGCATTGCGATCGTTAACTCAACCACTCCAAGGTTAGGGCCCAAATGTCCTCCGGTATTTGATAGGGAATTAATCAGTGTTTCACGAATCTCTTCTGCAAGCGCAGGAAGTTTTTCCGCCTCGATCTTTTTGAGATCGTCCGGGCCTTGGATTGTGTCGAGAAGGGGTGTGCTAGAAGAGTCTGACATCGTCATCGAGTGTGTCGGAAGGTTCCTCGGAGGATTCCTCTGAATCCTCGTCGTTTTCTTCCGTCTGAATATTTGCCTCAATGAGGTTGAGGCGTTTCCTTGCGGAAAGTAAAGTCTTTTGGCAATAGCTCAAGAGAGCTTGGCCTCTTTCGAAGTCTTCGAGCAATTTTGCAAGCGACGAGGGTTCGTCTTCAAGTCGTCTGGTGATTTCTTCCAGCTCGTCTGCGGCCTCCTCGAAGGAGCCGGTGACACGTTTAGCGGAGGTTTTTTTCTTGGCAGCCATTTACTGTGACGGATTGCGTCCGGGTTACCTGGTGAAAAGGCGCTGCTTGGAGTAGAAATAAATCCTGTTTTGGAAGATGTCGTTGACTTCCGGATATTTGGACATCACCTGGGAAAGGCCACTGGTCATCATTGGCAGACCTCCTGCCCGAAGTGCTCCTTTTGTTGCGCCGCGGGCCGGGCCGTCCAGCATTAGGGGGGAAAAGTCGTCCCGTAAGCCGAAGGGGGTCGGGCTGTAAAGAACGTTCTCCTGAAACGACATGGGGGTGATAACGATGCCCGCAACCGAGAGTTCCTGATCTTCTACGAGAAGCTCAAGGTCTTCGAATTCTTCGATTTTTCTTGGAAGCCAAACCGAGATCCGATCTGCATACCAGGCAACCGCCCACGGTTGATCCGAGAAGATGATCTCGTTCTCCGTGGTGGCATCATGAAGAGTCTTGCTAAAGACCGGAGGCCAATAGGGGGGCCAGACGGCCTTGGCCCGGTCCTGCGTTGCGATGGCCCGGGTCAGGCCCCGCGGAATCGTCAAGATCAAGGGGCCCGCACTGATGAGAACGACGATGACGAAGTGGCCATATCGCATCAGGGCACTCCCGGCCGGCAGATCGATCCGTGCCCATAGGATAGAGACGAATGCCAAACCATAGGCGGTCATGACCGGAGTGAAAAGGACGTGGAGTTGGTTCGCATCGAGCGCGCTGTAAGAAAGTCCAAAAATAGCCATTCCCAGAGCTCCCATAATCCACATCAGAAGAACAATCCAACGGAACTTGGCGATGGCTTCGCGTTTGAATGGGTGGAGAAGTGCGAAGAAGAAGAGCGGTGCCACCAGGATGGAGCCGAGGTTATTATAAAGTTCATTGACCTGACGCAGCATGTTGGCAGCGGTGTTAATCAGGAAAGAATTAAGATTGTAGACGATTTGGTAGGTTTGCTCGCCCGGATCGCTGGTCCGCATGATTCCTGCCTCTGATTCACTGAGTCCTCCATAGAGAGTCAAAAATGCGGTACCTCCGGGATTTCCGGTCCACTCCATGTTTTTGCCGATGAAGTAGAGGCTAAAGACAAGAAGCACTCCGAGAATCATAAAGCCGGAAATCCCCTTGGGACGGAAAAAGAAGGCGGCATAAATGACGAAGCCCAAGGTGATCCAGATGGTCAGCCAGTGGGAAAGAGCCAGCAGTGAAAGAAAGACCGCGGCAGTTAGGACGGAGCCGATGGCGACACGATTCTCAATCGAGGCCTCCAACGCCCGGTAAATGAAGAAAAGCGCGCAGGAAAAAAGCAGGAGCATGAGCATCTGGGGCAGCCCGGTCTGGGTGAACTGCCACATCAGGTCGCTGAGAATCATGAGGAGAGCGGTGACCCCTGCGATTTTGACGTCGAAAATCCGCGAGATAAGCAGGTAATTGATACCTACGGCAATGAGGAAAAGGATGACCGAGACGGCCGAGATCACGCGATCGAGGGCGTAAACCGTGTTCTTGTCCTCCTTCATTTGGAATTTTTCGAAGTCATCTCCTCCGACGGCTTTCAAGACAGCCCCGTAAACGTAAGGGTTAAGGGGAGAATGGTAGGTGTCATGAAAAGCACTGAGGTCAATTTCCTCCTTTTCGTTTTTTTCCGCCTGCCAAACTGCAGCGGGACGGATGACCTTTGTGGTTGAGTTGTTGCCCCGGGCAATTTCACGGCCAATTTGAGCCTGTTCGATTCCCTTGGCCGAGGTGAGACCTTTGAACGTCAGGATCAGATAAAAGAATACCAATCCAAAAAGGAGAACAAAGAAGAGGAGGCGACGAATCAGCACGGCGCTGTCGAAGCCGCCGACTTTATTGGAACTAGTCATGATGTGTGTGGATCAATAAGCGTAACGTCGCGAAGTTTTCGTTGAAGGGTGCGCCGGCTGACTCCAAGTAGTTCTGCGGCTTTCGTCCGATTTCCGTCCGTGACCCGCAGTGCGCCTTGAATGGCCCGTTGCTCGAGGGCATGCAAGTTGAATTCCTCCTTGGGAGCAAGGGTGTTTTTTAGGGAAGATGATTCGAAGTGGTGCCCGCCTCCTGTCACGAAGTCCGGGAGGTGCTGAATATCGAGGACATCCTGGTTCGACATCACCACGGCATGTTCGATGGCTGTCCGCAGTTCACGAACATTTCCAGGCCAGTTGTAGCCCAGCAGGCAGGTCATTGCGGCCTCCGTGAGGGGTTTCTCAGGGCGACCGTTTTCACGGGCAAATTCCGATAGAAACGAATTTGCGAGCAGAACGACGTCCTCTTTTCGCTCACGGAGGGGCGGCATGATGATGCCCAAAACATTAAGTCGAAAGTAAAGATCCTCGCGGAAGGTCCCTTCCTCAACCATCTCTGCCAGCCGACGGTTGGTCGCAGCAATGACGCGCACATCGACCTTAATCGGGGAGTTTGAGCCAACCCGCTCGATGGTTCGTTCGGAAAGTGCCCGGAGCAGTTTGACCTGGGTTTGAGCGTCGATTTCTCCGATTTCATCCAGGAAGAGAGTCCCGCCGTGAGCTTGTTCAAATCTTCCCACCCGGCGTTGCGAGGCTCCCGTGAAGGAACCCTTTTCGTGACCAAATAGTTCGCTTTCAAGAAGCTGGGACGAAAGGGCGGCGCAATTTACAGCCACAAATTTTTCCCCCGGGCGCCCGGAAAGGTCGTGGAGGGTGTGTGCGACCACTTCCTTGCCTGTTCCGGATTCTCCCTCGATGAGGACGGTTGCACGGGTCGGAGCGATTTGTTCGATCTTGGCGGCAACTTTGGCCATTTGGGGGGATCGTCCAATCAGGCGCCCAAGACCATGGGATGCTCGGGCCTTGCTTTCCTTGAGAGTTTCATTTTCGGCGACCAGCTTGACGTTTTCCTTTTCCAGCGTTCGGTTGCGAACAGCGCGCTTCAAGAGGAGCTCCACTTCATCGAGATTCAGGGGCTTGGTCACAAAGTGCCAGGCTCCCCGCCGCATCGCTTCCACTGCAGTGTCGACCGATCCATAGGCGGTCATCATGAGCGAGACCGGCGGATGGGGAAGGGCCAGGGCGGTGTCGAGCACCTCCATCCCGGAATCTGCGCCGAGACGAAGATCTGTGAGGAGGAGGTCAACGTCTTCGGAATTGAGCACCTGGGTGGCTTGTTTGAGATCAGCGGCGACGTAGCAGTCAAAGCTATCCTCGAGAGCCATTCTTAGCGCATCGCGTGTCGCTTTTTCATCGTCAACAATCAGGAGAGTCTTCACAAAAAAAATTCTACACTTCAATGGGGGCCGTGTTTTCCAGCAGACGAACCTGTTTGTCGGTTCGCGGGAAGTAAAGCGTGACCTTGGTGCCGACCTCCTCCTCGCTTTCGACTTCCAGTTCTCCGCCATGTTCACGGAGGATGCGACGAACGATAAGCATCCCGAGTCCGGTTCCGTTGGTTTTGGTGGTGCGGAAGGGCTCGAACATCGCGCCCATCGCTTCCGGCGAAATACCGCTGCCATTGTCCGAGATGGAAAGGCACACCTCGTAGTCGGTAACCTTGCTGTGAATCCAGATTTCGCCCGAACCCTGCTCGACGGCCTGGTAGGCATTGCGAATGACGTTATAGAGCGCTTGTTTAATTTGAGTGGGATCGAGTTCAAGAGAGGGCAGATCTTCTGCCAAATCGAGTTTCACCGGGATCTTACGGCTCTCGAGTTCGGGACTGAGCGCCTGGAGGCTTTCCTCAAGCAATTGGTGGAGGTTCGTGGTTTCCCGCTCGGGCTTGGTGGGGCGCATGGCCTGGAGAAACTGCTTCAAAATGGTGTCGAGACGGCCGATTTCAGTGCGGGCCGTGCCCAGGTGCTTTTGAAGCGGCTTTTTGTCACCTTCGGGAAGATCCCGGATACGGCGCTCGAGCAGTTGGAGGTGGAGTGAAAGGGAATTGAGAGGGTTTCCGATTTCATGGGCCACACCGGCGGCCAGCAGGGTGAGAGCGTTGAGCTTTTCGGACTCCATTTCCTTTTCCGCCTCTTCGCGGGACCGGGTGACATCCCGAACCAACATGACGTGCCCAAGGTCGGCTTCACCTTCTTCGGCGACCGGGGAGAGGTAGAAGTTCAAGTAGCGGTTTTCCGGGTAGAAGACCTCGAGATCACGGCTCACCGTGCGGCGGTTGGACTGCATCAGGTTGCTCCAGTCAACGCCGCGGACGACTTCGTCCAAAGGTTTGCCTTGGGCGAGTTCGGGCGTGGTTCCGAAAAAACGACAACCGGCATGGTTGATGAAGCTGATTCCGCCCGCGGTATCGAGCAGGAGGACGCCCTCTTGGAGGGCTTCGAAGACCTTTTGGAGGAAACCTTTTTCGCGAACCAATCTGGAAAGAAGCGCCTGTACTTCCTCCGGCTCGATCTGATCAAGCCGGGAGAGAATCTTGTCGAGGACCGCAGATTTCAAAGCTGCGACAGATTGGCACAATCCAATGGCCGATGCAATCCCCGCACTTACTCTATCATTGTCGCTTTAATCCGGGCGAAGACGCGTTGACCAAGTCCGGATGGCAGGCCCCAGCGAAGCTTTGAACCGGGAAGGCCCGAACTACCAATACCAGTGTCTGTTTGGTCGAGAAAGGTCAGACCTTCCGAACTCCAGTTCTCAAGATCTGTCGAATATTCCACCACAAAAGTGGCTGAGTCGGCGCCGTGTAACCGCTGGTGTTCGAAAATCAGTTGGCCATTCGTAACTGTCAGGACAGGCGGCTCTTCCGATCCCGTGACAGCGTAAAGAAGGTCTTCGGGGGACTGAATATCAAGGGGGAACGAATCTTCGAAGAGGGGGGATCCTCCGATTTCCAAGCTGGTTCGCCAGTTTTGGGGAAGTGATGGATCGGGGTTGCTACGAGCTGAGGCCAGGGTGAGTGAATAGCCGGATCCGTCGGCCACCGAAGGCCATGGGCTTTTGTCGTTGAAACGCAAGGATTGGATCACGATGCCGTCGGAACCAGCGAGGGTGATTCGCTCTCCGTTGTTTGCGAGCCTTGAGGTGTAGACACCACCGATTGGGAAGTCATTGCCGTAGACTGCTTCGAAGGCGGCCGGATCCGAAACCAGGACGATTTGCTGGGAGGCAGGCAAAGTTGCCGAGTCATCGAAGGTGAAAGTGATCCCCTCGGTAAACGAAACTCCGGCAAGGCTGATGGTTTGGTCGGAAATGTTCATCAGTTCGATAAACTCGGAGTCGCCTCCTTGCTCATCACTGGGGTTGTAGTGGATCTCGGAAATGACGAGATTTGAGGAGGATGCCGGTTGGTCGCCGATGAATACCGCTTCGTTGAGTGCGCTCCACTCATCTTCGTTGAGCACACGTGCCTTAATTTGTTGGGTCCCGTTGATGGGGATGGTCGCGGTGCGATTGTTGCTTTCATAGCTGAGTTTAAGGTCAAAGACCATATCACTGCTGCCAGCCGATCGGTTGTGCAGCTCCACGGTGATTAGGTTCTCCCCCTCGGACAGCAGGGCTCCATCAAAACTGAAGGTATCAAAAACGCCTTCGTTGCCGTCGGAGGTTGAGAGCGTTTCAGGTGTGATCACGCCGTCCGGCATATTGTCCCGCAAAACTTCGTTGCCATTCACATAAACGACCGCGCCACCGTCGGCATGAAGGTCGATAAATCCGGTGCTGATTGAATCTGGGTTAGAGATTTCAAAGGTCTTCCGAAAATAGACGGTGACCTTTCGCGGAATGCTGGAATTGACAGGGGTCGCGACCGTGGTGTTGGTGATGTTTCCAAAACCGAGGGGGGCCGGGCCTTCCCCCCAGGTCGTGTCGTCAAACTGTGAGTTTTGCCAATCGCTGCCATTGTCAGATCCCGAGTCGTCATACTTCCACGATGAGCCGGCCGGAAAGACCAAGGTGTTGGCTTCGACCAGTTGTGCCGTCGGGTTGATCCCGCCCCCTTCCAGACGTGGGTCCGTCCCATCCGTGGTGTAGTAGAGATCACCATCGGTATGAGTGATGAGCAGTGGAAAGTCGGAGGGAATCTCTCCGCCGTTCTGATTGAATTCAGGAGCAGCAGTATCCGGAAGAAAGCCAGCTGAACGCATTTGTCCCAGCACGATATCGGTGCGTGATACCGCATTGACATCGACAATCCAATCGACATAAGTCTGGAATAAGGCGGGAGTGTAAAGTTGCTGCGCTTTGGTGCCCCATCTGGCTGACTCGGGAATAATCGTTCTGGATACTCTTTCCGCCAATTCGGTGATGTCCGATTGAACCCTTTCTTGGGTGAGCATTCCACCATTGTAGAAATGCTTTTGGACGCGATCGGCAACCCGGGTTTTGAATTCCGGAAGCCTGATGAGGGTGCTCCACATGTTGCCGGGACCACCGTTGTCTGTGGTATTTGCGGGCGAGGGGGTCGTCGAATTCCCGCCGCGACGAATGAGAAAGTCATTGTCCCACATGAAGAAGTTGAACTTTCCTCCGTCCACCCGCCTGCGTCCCGCGACCCAGTTGTGTTGAGGATACCAATCGTGGTCATTTCCTCCGTAGAAGTTGAGGAGCATGTAGTCGATGTAGCTATCGATGTTCATGTAGTCCTTCACGACTTCATAATTGTTCCTGTTCGCATTGAGAAAATTCCAGGCCGTGCCTTCGCCTTGGGAAACGAAGATGCCGCTGCGGCCCTTCATAATGTCATATTCCTCCTCTTCCCCGCCGAGATGGGTTGCCATGAAATCGGCGTTGGGTCTCTCCATGAGGTGATGCTGGCCGTAGTAAGTGCCGTTTAAATAGACGTGAACAAATTTACCTCTCATGGAAAGATGGCCGGCTTCGAGCTGGCGATCAAAGAAGTAACGATTGCGAAAATAAACTCCCCGTGAATGAGAGTAATTGGTCGCGAAGAGGGAATCGTGACTTCCGTTTCGCAGAAGGATTTGATCAAAGCTTTCAACGGCGGTATCGCCCCCGTAGGGAGTGTCGCTGAATAGGTCGAATTTCAGCTTTTTCTTGCCATAGATTTCCTTGAAGCTGATGCGAAGCGCGTGCTTGTCATAAACGGTGTATTGCCCGCCAAAACGTTCGGCTCCGGCGTCGAGCTGGAAGCCGTCGCGTCCATCCGGGAAGATCATCTCGATGGAGACCGGAATCTCCGGAGGGCTCATAATGGGCTGGGTTGGGATTGCTTCCTGGGTGACCAATGAAATTGTAGGAATCTCAAGAAGGGCATCGCGCATTTGCGGTCCCCAAACCGGGTGTTCGGTCACTGAAGTGGCCATGGCCGGATTGCTGATGACCTCATCAAGGAAAAAGTAGGACTGGGTATCGGTGTTGGTCTTTTGAAATCCGGGTTTGGCAGCGTAGGCACGTACGATTGTGGTGGTGCCAACCTCCAATGAGAGAACGGGCGGACTGTTCGGATCCGGAGCGTCAACAGACGGGCTGGTCGGACCGGGATCCGATCCATCAGTGGTGTAGTAAATTGAAGCACCCGGAGTTGCCGAGGTGACTTCGAGTTGAAACGGCTCATCGAAGAAACCTCGCTTATGGCTAAACGAAGTATCTTTTACAAAGCCAAGGATCGAGTCGTTGTTCGCTTTGCCCGGAGTTGGAGTGGTGAAGTAGGCCGGTTCGGTTTGACCTGTGGCAATTCCAAAGGAGACATCGGTGAACTGTTCCGGGTAAGCGGGTGTAAAAGCCTGTTGGGCCATCTCTCCCTGTGGATTGACCAAGGCAAGAAACTCACCATCCTGACTCAGGCTGAAATTGGTGTGGAGCTCCTCGGCCGGATTGCGGAGGTCTTGCCCGCTGGCATAAATTAGAAGGTATCCTCCGGCCGGGATCGAAACGCCGGAAGGGAAACTCCATTTATCGAGGCTTCCTGCATTGTCGGAGAGGCTCCAACCGTCCAAATCGACACTTGCTGTGCCGGGATTATAGAGCTCGATCCAGTCCGGGCTCTCGCCATTATCGAGGACGAGAGTTTCATCGTTGCCCGCCATGAACTCGCTGATGATGGGGGCTTCCTGTCCGTGTGCGAGGGCTCCGCCCACCAAGCAAACAAGGGTGGCGAGGTTCCGCGTTCGGTCGCGTGAAGGGCGGGCGGGGTCAGGAGACTTTTTGTGCATGGTTAAGGAGGTGTGAGTTGCTCGGGCTTGATTCTGTCAGTGATTCGGAGGATCGAAAGATCTAACAATCGAAGCGTCCAATGAAGGTCGCTCATCCGTCGCTTGTTGCATCTAAAATTGCTTTGATTCTCCAATAAAAAAGGCCACCCGAAGGTGACCTTGAAAGGGTAGGTTGTGTCGGTGGTATTAATCGGTATCCTCGGACATCGCGAGGACCTTGTCGTTACTGGCACCGGTCTTGATGATTTCGCCGTTCACCTTGAGATGAACCACGAGGCCAAGAAGCTTGTCTCGATATTTGCTCTTGCCGCCTTTCACCATGATCGGAGGCTGGTTGAATGTTCCCCACAGACCGTAGGGATCTTCGGTGAAACATCATCCACCGCCGCCGCCGGTGGGCATCACGGGATTATCGCTCCACGATTCCAGATTGGCGCTCTTGGTCGTGATCGTTTCGGTCCCGTTGGAAAGAACCAGATCAATGGTGTCGGAACCGCTGACTTTTTCGATCTTGTTTTGATATTCACGGCGATTGCGCTCGATAAAGAAGGTATACTCGACCGTCACATCCTTCAGCATCTCGTCGCGCTTGTTCTCAACGGTGACGATGTAGTTATGATCGTATTTTTCGAAATACCACTGACCCTGGGCGGGCTTGTTTTTTTCGGTTCGCTTACTGTAATGCTTGGTCTCAATCGAGAGCGCTTTTTTGGCCTGAACAATCGGACCTTGCTCCTCAACATACTTCTGGTCTTCCTTTGAGAGGACATCGATTGAGAAGGTGAGAACTTTCCCTCGTGCCATGCGCATCTTTGCTTTCTTTGTCGATGACTCATACTCAATGAGTTCACCGCGGAAGGTCTTTTGACCATCCTTGCTGGTGTAGGTGCGCATCTCTCCAAACACCGCAGTGACGAGGAGGCACGCAATTAGCAATAACTGTCGTAACTTCATGACTGATGGTACGTTGGACCGGGCTGATCCCATCTGACAATCAAAAAAGTGAATTGAGTGTGGTTTTAGCAATCCCGATCCTTATTTCTGGAAGAGGGGGTCGTCCTTGTTCCCTTTGGAAAGAATATAGGCAAGAAGGTCCAGAATATCGTCATCCTCCAGCATATTGAGAAGACCCGGTGGCATCATTGAGAATTTGGTAGGCTCGGATGAGGCAATGTCGCTGGTCTTGATATTGGTCATCGCTCCCGGAGCCATGAGGTCGGTAATGACCTTGTAGTTGTCTCCACTGAGGTTGGCGATGCGCCCGATGATTTCTTTTCCATTTTTCAGCTTAAAGGTGATGGATCCGTATTGATCGCTGATCTCCTTACTTGGATCGATAATCGACTCAAGCAGATCGTGAGGGCTGAACTTGCCCCCGGCGCTGGTCAGATCTGGGCCGATTCCTCCGCCTTCTTCGTTGAATCGATGGCAGGCGTAACATGTGGCGGCTGCGAACATCTCACGGCCGTTCTTGAAGTTGCGATTACCTTCAAGCCCCGAACCGAGAAGGGGAGTGAGGTCCTTCATCTGCCAGTTTTTGACGAACTTGAGCTGGCGATTGCTGCTGAGCGGGTTTTTGGTGATAGGCCGGGCATTGATGATTTCGGCCAGAGCCTTCTTCCGATCATCAGAGAGCCGGGCAAGGTGATCTTTTTTGATCTCGTTGATAAAGTTGGTGAAGCTGGCCCCTCCCTTGTAACCGGCGGCGCGGGTAAACCAGGTGAAAAGCTTTTTCTCGGATTCGTCGGTCCATCCTTGTTTCACAAAGCGGATGTTTTTGGCGATGGCGATTTGCTCCTCCTGGGTGGGTGCGTTGGTGATCAGTTCAACCGAGCGACTGATGATGTCGGGAGCCTGAAGATAACCGAGCACATTTGAGAGTTCGATGTTCTCAGCCGCCGAATTCCCGGGGTAGTGGGAATTCAGTTGCTTTATGACAGCGGCCTTCTGTTCCTTGGTCGGAGCCCCGGTCCGGATGAAGGTGAGCCCGTAGGTCCGGAGAAGGTCAAAGCGTTCCTGCTGGTTGAGTGACTTGTAGTCGTAAGCAAGGAGCGATTTGACAAGGGCTCCCTGGATCTTTTCATTTCCAAGACGGGCGAGAGAGAGCAAGGCTCCCAGTTTGGCGAAAGGATCTTTTTCCTCGAATGCTTTCTTGGTCCAGTGTTTCGTCGGGACCTTCTCGATGGCGGTCCGTGCCGCAAAGCGAAGGGCTCGATCGTCGCTGCCAAGATGCTTCCAAAATTTCTCCACAGCGGAAGGGTCGCTCTTGAGATGATGGGCTTCAATGGCCCGGCGTTCGGCGCGAGCCTCGCCACCCTCGCTGCGAGGCTTGACCGAAGCAGTGCTTTCAGAACCGGTATAGGTGACGCGGTAGATTCCAGACTGAACCTTGCGACCGCCGACCGCGATATACATTGCGCCGTCTTTTTTGCTAATGCAGAGATCGGTGAGAGGGAAAGGCTGGCCGGCGATGAACTCCTCGACTTCCCCGCTGTAGCTGGATCCATTGGGCTTGAGGTGGACGGCGTAGAGTTTTCCGTAAGACCAGTCGCAGGCGAAGAAGGCCTTCTGGTATTTGGCCGGAAATTTGGCTCCCGTTCCAAAAGTCACCCCGGTGGGGGATCCCGGACCAATGTTGACGACGGCACCAAAGCTGTCGCTGTAATACTCGGGCCATTTTGCCGATCCGTTCCGCCATCCGAATTCAGCGCCGCTGATTACATGATTGATACGGGTGGGGCGATACCAAGGGGTGTTGATGTCCCACTCCATGTCGGCATCGTAGGTGAAAAGCTCGCCTTCAAGGTTGAAATCGATGTCGTATTCATTTCGGAAGCCGGTTGCGACGACTTCCCAGTTCCTGCCCTCGGGGTCGGTCTTGCAAATCCAGCCGCGGGGCGCTTCCACGCCTTTCATGAAGCCCCGCCCGTAAACGCGAGGCTGAAGGCTGTCCTCGCCCCAGCACTCGGTGACGCGTGACGTTTGGTATTCCGGAAGAGCGGTTTGGTTTCCGCAAGCGACATAAAGTGATTTGCCATCGGGCGAGAGGACCACGGCATGCGGACCGTGTTCTCCGCCCACCTCCTGAAATTTTTTGAGCAAGGTGACCGTGTCAAACTTGTCGTCGCCATTGGTGTCCTGCAAGCGGTAGAGGCCGCGGCCCTGATGGCGTTTTTCATTCACGACAACATAGAGGGAATCAAAGGCGTAACAAAGTCCCCAGGCGTGACCAATATCGAGGTCGATTTTCTCGAGATCCTTGTCTGTGAGAGTTTTGCCCGGGGCTGGTCGGTTGAAGCGGTAAAGCGCACCGTATTGGTCACCGGCGATGAGACGCCCCTTGTCGTCCTCACAGAGGACGACCCATGAACCGAAGTCTTTTTTTGGGACGGAGTAGAGCCGTTCGACCTTGAAGCCTTCCTTTACGACGAGGCGTTCGGGAGGGGTGGCCTGGGAGACAAAATCGTCCGCAAGAGCGACTTGAGCCATGAACGCGGATCCGATAACAAGGGTGTGTTTGAGGATGTTTTTCACAATGGAGTTACGGACGTTATTACGCCCCGCACTCTGCCGCCATTTCAAAAACCGTCCCGTAAAGAAAGGATTCTTATTTTTAGGCTCAGTCAGCAGGGAAGGTGGCCCCCCGCTTTCTATTTGTGTCCCTCGTCGGTCTTGTCTTTCTTGCAGGAAACGAGGAAGGCCACGAGGTCGCGGGCTTCTTGTTTGCTGAGGAGGGCGGTCATCGGTGGCATGGCTGAAACCGGGGTGCTCTTCTTGGCAATGTCCGATTTCTTGATGATTTTGGTGGTTTCGGCGAAGTTTATCACGGCATTCCCGTCCTTATCGTCAGGCATGAAGTTTCCGCTGATTTCGGTGCCATCTTTCAGGGTGATGGTGCCGAGACCGTATCCGTCGGCGACTTCCGCTCCTGGATTGACGAGGGAGCGGAGGAGGTAAGTGGCATCGTGCTTTTTGCCGATGGCTCCGAGCTCGGGGCCGACGTCGCCCCCGACTCCGTGCATGGTGTGGCAACGCTGGCACTGCGCGGCTCCGTGTTCGTAAAAGACCTTCTTGCCAAGCTGAATATCTCCGCCGTCACGGCAGAGAAGATTCCACTCGGCGTTGGGATCGTCCTTGGCGAGTGAGGCGCGGAATTGATCAAGCGGGAGGCCGGCCTTTTCGGCGGCGGTGACGATGTCAAGGGCGAGACCGGAGTCCGCGTTTCGAGCGATCAGTTGGTCAAGGGCTGCCTGAATCATTTCCTTCGCTTTGGGTGTTTTAAGTTTGGTTAGGGTCTCCAGAGTGAGTTGTTTTTCTTTCAAGGTGGCCTCCTGACTGGAGAGGAGATTTCCGAGCTGCGCGGTGGCGCGGTCGGGGTCGACCTTGAAGAGAAGTTCACGTGCCATGCTGCGGACCTTGTCGCTTTTGTCGGTGAAGAGATCTTCAAGACGTGAGGCCCACATGGCGTCATCTTTTTTCAGAGGGGCGAGGAGGGAGAGTGCCTTCACTCTGGTTTCCTCGGAGCATTTATCGCTTTTGAGATAGCGGACCAAGCGGAACTCGCCGACCGGAATGTTGTCTTGTTCGGAGAGAGTGAGGGCGCGGGAGAGAAGTTTGATCGAATTTTCGTCCTGCCCGCCGAGGAGATCTCCAAGACTAGGGAGGATGGACGCGTCCAGCTTGATACGGTTGTCAGGAAGAGTTCGGGCAAAGCCGGTGACGGGATCGGGGACGGGCGGATTGTTCCACTCCATGAGGGCGATGAGGGCGTCCTTGCGAACGCGGAAGTCGAGGCCGGAATCGGAGGCAATTTGAGCGATCCTTTCGGCATCTTCTTTTTGTCCCAGAACCCAGGCCGCAAAGATGGCGCGGCGCGCGGTGAGCGGATGCCATTTGATCTCCGGTGTGACTCGTTTGGCGATTTCGTGAGCCATGACTGAGAGAGCGGGGTAGGTCTCGCGGATGTCCATTTCATAGGCGGCCCGAATGGCTTCTTGGCGGACGAGTTCATCGGTGTCTCGGAAGAAGTGCTGGAGTAGAGGTGATTTCTGACGTCGAAGGGCTACCACAATTGCCCGACGGACTGCATTTTGATGAGTCTTCCCTGCTTCAACGAGCGTCGGAGATTCGGCACATTTTGCAAGAATCATGATGCCGGCGTGGCGGACGACGACGTCCTTGTCGTTGTTCTTTTCAAGCATCGCGAGAGCCGGGGCGATGGCGTCCTTGTGGCCGTAGTTTGCGAGGGCGATGGCGGCGAGGGAGGCCACGCGGGGCGAGGAATCCTCAAGCATGGCGATGAGGGCTTTTCGGAAGGGTGCAAGGTGTTTGCCGTGATTACCGAGAGTGCGGGCAAGATTGGCACGGACTTCCATTTCCTGGTCTCCGATCAGACTGGTGAGGGAGTTGAGCGCGGATGGGTTTTTCTGACCAAGCTGGCCGATGCCCCAGATTCCGTGGATGCGTCGCATGAGTGGCTGGTCTGGCTTGGTCGCCTTTTCAAGGAGTGGAAGTGAGTTGAGCTCCTGCTCGGCGAGGGCGAATTGACTCCGCAGGCGGACCCGTTGGTCGGGATGCGCGAGGAGGTCAAAGAGTTTGCCTGGTTCAAGGGATCGAATGCCTTTGGCAAAGATCTCCTTTACTTCTCTGATTGCAGGGGTCTTGAGCTTTTCGGTGTCGGCGAGGGTGTAAACATTGCCCTTGCCGGATTTGGTCCAGCCGCCGCCGTAGTCGGCAATGTAGAGCTTGCCATCGTAACCCCAGTCGAGGTCGGTGAGGGCGATTCCTTTGAGGAAGTTGGTCTGCTCGCCAAGTTTAAAATTTGCTCCTTCGGGGTTGAGGGTAAAGCGTTCGATGAGGCAGCGGTCGGGGCCGGCCACGTAGCTGGCAAAGAAGAAGTTGCGGTCGAATTTTTCGGGAAGTCCGACGATGCCGGGATTGTAGGCAAGCCCGCACGGTCCGTTCGCACTATAGGCGATGGGTGGGTTGATGTATGCGGGTTGGCGGTCGTGCCGGGTGTTCCAGAGACCTTCGTTCATCCACGCGTCAATGTGATCTTCTTTGCGGGGAGGTTTTCCGCCGATATGGTTGTAAACGGTGCCACCAAAGGAGGTCATGGTTTGGTGCCCCATTTTCCAACCGGAGTCGCCGTGCTCGACGAGGTAAACAATACGCTCGCGGTCCCCTTGGTCGTAGTCGTTGTCGACCGTGAAGAGATTGCCGAATTCATCAAAGACGATCTCCTTGGGGTTGCGGAGGTTGATGTAAAATTCCTCGAACTCCGAGCCGTCGGGGTTGGCCCGGAAAACGCCGCCGGAATCGGGGCGCGCGAAGGTTTTGCCGTCTTGCTCGACATGATATCCGCGGTCGCCGATGGACCAGTAGATCTTGCCGTCGGGTCCCCAGGCGAAGCCATTGAGATCGTGGCCGGAGAAGCTGACGCGCACCCCGAAGCCGTTGACCAGGGTTTTGACCTCCTCGGCTTTCCCGTCGTTGTTGGTGTCCTTGAGGCTGTAAATCCCGGGAATCATCGCGAAGTAAACAGTGCCGTCTTTTTCGATGAGGCCACCGGAAGGGCCCGCGAGCGGATCGTTGAAGTCGCCGCGAAAAACGGTGGTTTTGTCCGAGACTCCGTCGCCATCGGTGTCCTCAAGCATTTTGATGACTTCGGAATCCTTCGTGAATTCCTCCCACGTCAGGAAGTCCTGTCCCTTGCCGGACCATTTTTGGTGGAAGGCGGTGCGGTCCTCGAGGGTCATGGAGGAAATGTCTCCGTTTACGCGGTCGCGCAGGAATTTCCCCCCGTGGCGGATGTCCTGAACCTGGACGCGCCAGCGATTGGTTTCAGCAATGTAGACGCGGTTTTGGGCGTCGAGGCAGATCGCGGTGGCGTTCTGGACCTGGTTCTGGTCGGCGAAGCGCTTGAGTGTCAGCCCCTCGGGAATGGTGATTTTCTTGTCGAGCTGGGAAGGGACGAGCTGGGCACCAAGGGGAAGGATGGCGGAGAGTGAAAGAAGAAGTGTGCGTGGCATGGCTTTTTCGGAGCGTAAGCTACGGAAGGCGGGCTTGGGAAGTTTCAAGGGAGCTTGACAAGTGGTTGGGTCGTCCGTGGAGTGGCGGGGTCATGAAACTTTGTCTTGCTGCCGTTCTTGTCGCTCTCATTCCGCTTCCATCGTCGGCCCAAGAGCTTGCTGGGGCGAAGGAATATGTCCTCGCTTCCGAGGATCCACCGATGCCGATCGGGGCAACCCATCAGGTGACCGACAATTCAAATATGACGAACTGCAAGTTGAAGATGACGGTGGGCGAGCAGGATCTTGGCGGTGAGATGAGCAAAAATTCCAAAGAGGTCCAGATCTTCGAGTATTTGGCCGGGGACAAGATTAAGGTTACCTATTTGAAGAACCGGGCATTCGAGAAATCGACGATCATGGGGCAGGCGAAGGCCGAGGAGGAAGTCAGTGCGATCGAAGGCCGGGTGGTATTGCTTCAAAAAGCCGGAAAAAAGTGGGTTGGCAAATTACAGGGCGATCCTGTCGAGCCGGTTGATCATGAAAATGTGGATGACGAGATCAAAAGTCTGGTGAGAAGCTTGAATAACAGCACTGCGGAGTCAGTTGAAATTTATGGCACCGGGCCTCGCAAGGTTGGCGATACCTGGGAAGTTGATCCCAAAAATGTTCCGGGTATGGACGAGTTCAAAATCGTGAAAGGAGCGATGGCGATGACTTTTGTGGAGGTGAAGGAACTGAACGGGGAGCCTTGCGCGATTCTGAAGGCAACCTTTACGATCAATGGTCTTCCGACTGATGAAAAGATGGCTGGAATGGACGCCCGGGTGTCCGGTGAGATGCGGATCGCCCGTTCCTTGAAATATTTCATGGACTATAAAGTCGAGGGTGACATGAAAATGGCGGTGAGCGGCGTGATGGAGCCACAGGCTGGAGTCGTGATTGACTTTGCCATGGCTGGTGACCTCAAAGCCAAGCGATTGACCGCTGTCCTGCCTCCCAAAAAAGACGCCGAGTAGTGCTGGTATTGACCGATTCCACAAAAACCAATTTCCATGATGACACGTTGTTTGGCTTTCGTTTGTTTTTCTTCGTCCCTTTTGATGGCGGAGCCGGGGGAGGGACACATCCTGTCCCAGAAAACCTGGGGGCCTCCGGCAGGAATGACCCTGACGCTGGACTCAAAGAGTTCCTTGTTTAATGGGAAGGTCAAGGCGGTGAACAGCGGAAGTTGGTCCATCGGAACCACCCGATATCTTGGTGGGCAGTTGCTAGGTGCAAAATGGATTGATGAGAACACTCTTGAAGTCGATTTTAAGAAGAGAGGTGGAACTTACCGGCGCTTTTTGAACGATCAGCGGACCAACGAAACCCAGCCGTCGCCTCTTGAGGGCACCATCACCCGGTTGACGAAAGATGGAGGAAAATGGAGTGCCAAAGTTGTCAAAGGAGAGAAAGAAGATGCCGATGCCACACAGCTCGAGAGGGAGTTGAAGGAGATCGAGATTTCGATGGAAAGCGATTATTCAATCAACCTTTTTGGCGAACAGGCCCGCAAGGTTGGCGAGAGCTGGAAGGTGGCGAATCCGAGGTTGCCCTGGTTCAACGACGAGAAGGTCTTGAGTGGGGAAGCAACGGTGACCTTCGAAAAGGTGGAGAAGGTGAATGGTGATCCTGCTGCTTTCCTGAGTTGGTCGGCGACAGTTCGGTCTGAGAGGCCCGGAGATCAGAAGATGGTGATCGATTTTGAAGGGAAGGGGCGGGTTGTCCGGTCGTTGAAGCACCTCGTCGATTACGAGGTGAATGGCCTTGGTAAAGTCGACATGACGGTGAAAACCGGTGAAGGTTCTTATATCGAGACTGTTGGGAAATACGAGCTTGTGCGAAAGATCGAGCTGTTTCCAATCGAAGAGAAGGAATGAAAGTAGCGGTTTTGGCTTTGGCGGGGATTTCTCTCGTAGGATGTGATTGTCAAAAGACAACGGCTTCTTTAGCGGGCGGAGACACTCCTAATGTGGATGTCAGGGAGCTCCGATGGATCGTGCCCAAAGAGGCCGACTGGAATGAGATCCAGTTCGGTGGAGAAGGTTCCGCGCAATGGTCCAACGGACTTCTCCATCTGGAGGCCGGGGTGGAGCTAACCGGGACGCAGTTCAGCGGAGATTTGCCGGAGATGCCCTACGAGCTTGAACTGGATGCCCGCAAGGTGGCGGGGTCGGATTTTTTCTGTGGCTTAACCTTTCCGGTTTCCTCGAAGGATGAATGCCTCACTTTTATCATCGGAGGTTGGGGCGGTGGAACCGTCGGTATTTCTTCGATCGATGGGATGGACGCTTCCGAGAACGAAACGACAACTTACGGTAACTTCGAGGACGGTCGCTGGTATGCGGTCAGAGTGGTTGTGGAGAAAGGGAAGCTTTCGGCCTTCATTGATGGGAAGCAAGTGGTGAATGTCGCGACCGAAGGCCGCAAATTGGGGCTTCGACCCGGGGTGATCGAGTATTGCGCTCCCATGGGTATTGCGGCGTGGCAAACCGAGTCCGAGGTGAAGAATTTTAGGTGGCGTTCTCTTGCTGATTAGGGCTTGTTTTTTCCAGCGGGGCACGTTAACGAACCTCTCAACAACTTCTGACGATCGTTTGGAGTGGGTTTTCAAACCCGCTCTTTTTGGTCTCAGGGAACCACGAATCTGGAAATGACCACCGACATTGTTGCCCTCATCGAGTTTTACGAAAAAGAAAAGGCCATCGACCGCGAACGCGTTGTCGAGGCCCTCGAGTATGCTTTCTGCTCAGCCTATCGCAAGATGGTCCCGGGAGCTGATGCCATTGAGACTCTGCGTGCGGAGATCAATGAAAAAAAGGGTGATACCCGTATCTTTGCAAGCCTCGAGGTGGTTGCGGATGATGACTATATCGACAAGTTCAACGAGGTTCCGGTTGGAATCGCCCAGAAGAAAGACGCCACCGCTGAAATTGGTTCGCGTCTCGATTTTGATGTCACCCCGAAAAACTTTGGGCGTATCGCGGTTCAAACGGCCAAGCAGACCATGATGCAGCGTTTGCGCCAGGCCGAAAAGGAGAAGATTTACGACGAATTCAAGGACCGGGCCGGTGATATTGTGAGTGGATCCGTTCGCCGTTTTGAAAAGAGCGACGTCATGGTCGATCTCGGGAAATTTGAAGCCCGCATGCCCTCCAAGGAGCGCGTCGGCACCGAGGATTATTCGGTTGGAGACCGGATTCGTTGCTACGTTGTCTCGGTTGACAACGAGGGGCGTGGACCGGAAATCATCCTTTCCCGCAGCCATCCCAACTTTGTCCGCCGCCTCTTCGAATCGGAGGTCGCTGAAATCTCAGACCGGACCGTCGAACTTCGTGCGGTCGCCCGTGAAGCGGGATATCGAACCAAAGTAGCGGTTTACACCCACGACGATAAGGTCGACCCGGTGGGCGCTTGTGTTGGTCTCCGCGGCGCGCGCGTCAAAAACATCGTTCGCGAACTCAACAACGAACGCGTTGATATCATCCGCTGGAACGATGACGTTGCCGAGTTTGTCACCGAAGCTCTCAAGCCTGCCGTCGTTCGCAGTCTCAGTCTCGACGAGGAGAACCGCGTGGTGAATGTCACCGTTGATGAGGAAGACCTTTCCAAGGCCATCGGCCGCCGGGGCCAGAATGCCCGTCTGACATCCAAGTTGACTGGTTGGGATGTCCAGGTCCGAAAGGATGAGAGTCAGCATGAGCAATTTGTGGCTCGCGTCGATGACGCCGCCACCCATCTCGCCGGGGATCTTGGAATTGACCCGGCGATTGCGGGCAAATTGTTCCGTGCAGGCGGTGTTACCGTCGACATGGTGGCTCAAATGCCTGCCGAATATATTTCTTCCGAAATCGGAGTTGAGCTTGAGGAAGCGATCCGCATTCTCAACGCTGCCAAGGGCGAGGACGCTGCTCCGGAGGCTGCCGAGGCGCCCGCTGAAGTATCTGAAGAGGCTCCGGCTGAGACCGAAGCCCCCGCCGAAGAGACTACTGAAGGATAAAAAAGGGAGATTTCCCACGTTTGATAGACAAACACCCCCTGACCCACCGAAAGAACCGCATTAGCATGGCCGACGACAAAGAAAAAAAAGACTCCAAGAAAGACGAAGTTCTCGATCTCTTGAGCGAGAAGCCCAAGCCATCGCGTCGCGAACGGCAACGTCAGGAGGCGGCCAAGGTGCAAACCGTGGACGACAAGAAAAAGGCTGCCCTCGATCTCGGGATTGATGATGACAAGCCCAAGAAAAGTCGTGTTCGCAAAACGGAGAATTCGGGGAAGGACATCCTTCCAAGCATCTCCAATCGTCTTGATGACAAGCCTGACCCGGATTTTGTAAAAGCTCCCGCTGAAGAGCCCGTCGCGGCTGCGGAAGGTGCTTCCGGTGACGAAGATGGTGAGGGTGAGGTCGATGGCAACGTCATTAGCATCAAGCCCCCGATTATCGTCAGTGATCTGGCTGAAAAGATGGGCAAAATGGCTTTCGAGATCATGGCTGATCTCATCAAACTCGAGGTTTTTGTGGCCCCAACCCAGGCCATCGAGCCCGATATTGCCGAGAAAGTTTGCGAAGCCCACGGGTTTGTTTTTGAACGTGAAAAGCGCGAAAAAGGGGGCGGGGTCCACAAGGAGGAGGAAGTTTTCGAAGAGCCGGAGCCGGAAGAAGAGGAACCCGAAGAGCAGCTCGCTTATCGCGCGCCTATTATCACCTTCATGGGCCACGTGGACCACGGAAAGACTTCCTTGCTCGACTACATCCGCGAGAGTCGCGTCGCCAAAGGCGAGGCCGGAGGCATTACCCAGCACGTCGGTGCCTACAGTGTGCAACACGGTGATCGCAGGATCACATTCCTCGATACTCCCGGCCACGCCATCTTTTCCAAGATGCGTTCACGGGGTGCCGATGTCACTGACATCGTGGTCGTGGTTGTCGCAGCGGATGATGGCATTATGCCGCAGACCGAAGAGGCAATCAAACACGCCAAGGCTGCCGGGAAAACCATTATTGTAGCGATCAACAAGATCGACCTTCCTGCCGCCGACCCAATGCGGGTCATGACCCAGCTCATGGAGCACGAGCTCGTTCCTTCCGAGATGGGGGGCGATACCGAGTGTGTCAAAGTTTCAGCCCAGACTGGTGACGGAATCGACGAGCTGCTCGAACTCATGGCCTTGCAGGCCGAGGTTTTGGAGCTGCGTGCCAACCCGAAGGCCAACGTTCGTGCTGCGGTCATCGAAGCCAGTGTCAAAGCCGGCCGCGGGGCAACTGCGACCGTGATTGTCGAAAGCGGCACTCTCAAGAAGGGTCAACCGTTTATCTGCGGACCTTTCGCCGGAAAGGTGAAGGACTTGATCGACGATCAAGGAAATTCCGTTAAGGAAGCCGGCCCCTCGACTCCGGTGGAAGTTCTCGGTTTCGCGGAGCTACCGAACGTGGGCGACTCGCTTGTGGGAATGGATTCCGATCGTGCTGCCAAGAAGCTTTCCGAAGAGCGTCTCGTCGAGCGCCGCAAGGACCGCCTTGTCCAGCCGAAGAAGAGCCGTCTTGAGGATATGCTTCAAACCGTTTCCGGAGCAGGAAAGGCCAAGCTGAATTTGATCCTTCGTTCCGATGTGCAGGGCACTGCCGAGGCCATCAAGAACGCCATCATGGAGATTGAGTCCGAGAAGGTGGAAGCCAACTTTATTATCGCCGGAGCCGGAGCAATTAACGAATCGGACGTTCTTATGGCCAGCTCTGCCGATGCCATCATCCTCGGCTTCAACGTCAAGGTGGACGGCAAGGCGGTTAAAGCGGCCAAGGCAGAGGGTGTGCAGGTGAAGCTCTACTCCATCGTTTACGAGCTGATTGATCAGGTGAAGGAATCCATGCTCGGAATGCTCGATCCCGAGATTCGCGAGACTGTTATCGGTCGCGCCAGCGTCAAGCAGGTCTTCAAAGTCAACGGGGGACGCGCTGCCGGTTGTGTCATTAAGAGTGGCAAGGTCATCCGGTCCGCACATGCCCGTGTTCTTCGCGGAAAGCAGCCCGTCTTTGATGGCAAGATGTCGACTCTTCGACGTCACCAGGACGAGGTTGACGAGGTCAAACAAGGCATCGAGTGCGGTATCCGCCTCGGCTCCTTCAATGAATACGAGGAAGGCGATGTCATCGAGTGCTACACGCTCGATAAGATCGACCAGACTCTCTAAGTCACATCGGAATGGCAAAGCGACTGGATCGGGTTAACGAATTGCTGCGGCGTGAAATCAGCGCCGTGGTCCAGCGGGATTTTGAGTGGAACAACGCCCTCGTCACGGTGAGTGAGGTGGACGTGACTCAGGATCTCAAGGAAGCCAAGGTTTTCGTGAGTATTCTCGGAGGATCGGCACCCGGAATTCTTGATCAACTCGAACGCAAGCGTGGCTTTATCCAGAGTAAGGTGTCAAAGCGGGTGGTTCTTCGGAATACCCCGGTTCTGATGTTTCGTCAGGACAAGTCAGCGGTTCGGGGTGTCGATGTGGTCAACTTGCTTGACGAAGTGGCCCGGCTTCCGACGGCCCCACCGGAGGACGAGGAAGAGTAGAGCTCTTTTCCGGTGCCCTCCTGGTTTGCCCGGGGCTAGCAGTTCCACGATTTCCCCGGTAGTCTTTTGGTGAGAGTGGTCCTGCGGAATTTTTTGGCTGCCGGATTGATTTGATGGTTCCGGTATGATCAGCCTTAGGTTTGCGGAGACTTCAACATTGATCTCGATTTGGATCTCCAAGGTTCCAATCGATCTCTGAGACTTATCGTTTTTGCCCACCGGGAGATTGGGCCAACTCGTGGATTGGGGTGGGTCTGAGAAATGATGAGGCTTGTTGAGATTGGATAATCTCGTTTGGGCGAGAATATCGCTTGTTGAACGGTTTTGGGGATGGTAAGGATCTTCATTGCAATAAATTGCATTAAAAATATTCATGAAAACAATAAGCAAGAAGCTGCTGGTTTTTGGAGGAGTGGTTGTCTCGTCAGCGACCTCCGGAGCAGCAACAATAAGCAACGGGGGATTTGAGACTCCTCTCGCTGGTGATGGAGGTCCACCATTCTCCGGTCGCTGGACTGCCTTTGCGGGGAGCGCAAATGCCTCTGCGATAACCTCGACGACTAATCCTCACACTGGTTCCAGCAGTCTGGCTTTGAGTATTCAAGGAGACGATAACTCGTTTGCCGGAGCGTTTCAGGATTTAGCGATCGTTCCGGGGCAATCAATCAGCCTGTCTGGAATGTATAGCGCAATCGATCCCCAGGGAGTTACCCTTGAGATGCGTATTGAGTGGCGCGATGCTGCCGGAAACGAGTTTGCCCGGGTCGAGCAAAACGGAGGTCAGCCTGGAGCTGTCTATTCGATGTTTAATCTTGAAAGTGGAGAGGCGCCAACCGGTGCCGTTGCCGGACGCGTGGTGTTTGCCGTTCAGACCTTTGGGGGAGAGCCACTTCCCGGAAACACTGGGACAATTTATTTTGATGATGTCGCTGCCTCGACTATTCCCGAGCCCGGTTCTTCACTTCTGGCTCTTCTCGGTGTGCTTGGCTTCGCAGCCCGTCGTAGCCGATAGGAAAGATTCTACGCACGCAAACCAATTCAAAGGGCGGTGACCAGAAATGGTCCCGCCCCTTTCTTGTCACGGCGGGAATTTCAGTGAAACGAGTCCCATTCAAAAAGATAAATCACGAAGATAAATCACGACTTTTGAATTTTAATTGGGCATCTGACCATGAAAATTATAGTAGGCGGGGGATGTCAAAAATATTCAAAGTGATTACGTCGACGGGCAGGCAACGTGGTATGTCTTTCCGGGAATTGGGATTCTCCCTAATTTGCGGGGTGATCACCGCCAGCACTTTTGGGACTGCCGCTGCAGCTCCGGCAATTTCCTCCAAGGCGCTCGGCGCAAAGCCAAGCCCGGAGGTGCCGAAGTATGTTTCCACGGTCAAGGAGTGGGGAGAGCGCTACAATTTCACACAATCGACGGAGGAACTTGATTGGCTTCTTCTTGGATTTCAGACGCGTGTGCGGGTTGAGAACTTTAATAACTTTTACCGGCGCCCCGAACTACCCTCGGACGGAGGTTCATTTTACCGGCAGTGGTTTTATCTTGGGATCAAGGACATCATCGATCCGCTGAGGTTCACGCTCGAGCTCGAGGATTCCCGCCGTGAGGATTTTGATAATTTCCCGTTCAGTGCGCGACAGGACAATCATTTCGATTTCTTGCAAGCCTACGCAGAGCTTTATTTCGACGACGGGCTTTTTGGACAACCGACCAGCTTTCAAGTGGGTCGATTTTCCTTTGATGCTGTCGATCGTCGCCTGATAGCAAGAAATCGTTTCCGGAACTCGGCAAACACTTTTGATGGAGTGAGACTGAGATTTGGTGACGATAAGACGCCTTGGACGGCAACTGTTTTTGCAACCCGTCCGGTCGAAGCGCGAGGTGGTTCTTTTGATGATCGCTCAAGAGAAGAACGGTCTTTCTATGGGGGGTATGCCACCATTCGGACGAATTCCCCGGCGCTGGTGATCGAGCCTTACTACTTTTATTTGGACGATGAACGCAATCCTGCCAGAGAGCGGAAATTGCATACTGCCGGAGCTCACGTTTTCGGGCAGTTTGGAGACGGCTACGACTACGATTTTACCGGAACGGCGCAGTGGGGTGACCTCAATGGTCTCGACCACTTTGCCTATTTCTTCCACGCGGAAGTTGGTCGTACCTTTGATCATCCCTGGAAGCCCCGGCTTTCTGCTTGGTTAAACTACGGCAGTGGTGATAAGGATGCCAACGACGGTGACAGCGGACGCTTTACCGAATTGTTTGGCGCTCCGTTTGGTCTTTATGGTTTTACCCGCTACTTTACCGCGGAGAA
This sequence comes from Verrucomicrobiia bacterium, assembly GCA_030432565.1. Lineage (GTDB taxonomy): Bacteria > Verrucomicrobiota > Verrucomicrobiia > Verrucomicrobiales > Akkermansiaceae > SW10. Next base: position 142,090 of record JAUIGV010000009.1, read on the forward strand.
CACCATCAGCCCGGTTCTTGGTCTCTCATTTAAACCGACCGATGATGTGAAAGTCGAACTCTACCTGAGGAGTCATTCCCTCGCGAGTGATAACGATGCCTGGGTGAGAGGTGCGGGACGCATCGACACCGCCGGTGATAGTGGCCGCCACATTGGAGAAGAGATCGATCTTCGGATTCGCTGGCAAGCAACTCCGAGACTGCTCTTCAACACTGGTGTTGCTCACTTCATGCCCGGCAGCTTTGTGGATGAGACAGGTCTCTCTGAAAACAGCACCCTGGTTTACTTCCAGGGGAGATTTGATTTCTAGGAGCTTCGCTCTCGGTTTTGGATTGTCTCAGGAGAGGCCGGAGTAGGGATTGTCTTTTTAGCAACCCAAAACGGCTCCGGGAAACCGGAACCGTTTTAATGGATCATTGTCGAGCGGTCCCTTTAGACGAAGAGCGGTTTCATATGGCGCTCCAGCAAATTACCGGTGACGCACCTGGAAATGACTTCCTCGTTCGCCTTGAGAGCGTCGAGGTAGCGGTCGCCCATTTGCGCCGCGATCTTGAAACCAACGTGAAGGAGCTGACGAACGTTGGCATTGTAGCCTGGATTGCTCTGGTCGTGTGTCAAAGCGCTGACATATTGCTCGCTGGTCCAACCGTTGACCTCTTCGGCGCTTGGGAGTTGTGAGTGGTCAATGTCGATGACGGTTGCGTAAGGTTCACAGAGAGCTTCTTTTTTATCGAGAGCCTTGGCGTAGATTTCCTTGGCGAGATCGAGAGCCTCTCCTCCTGCGGTGGCGAGGCCGATCACTTCTTCCAGCCAGTTGGTGCCGGCGGTCTTGATGTGAAGGCCGGCTCCGGTGCGGGCAATCGCTTTTTTGATGGGTTCGTAGATGGAGAATTTGTCCGATCCCGAATGTACGGAGAGTTTCAGAGTTTCGGGCAGTCCATAAGCTTTCACGGCGTGGGCGAGGACGGCGAGGTCATCGTTGAACTCCTGCTCGAACTGCGCGACGTCACCGACGTAATCGACTCCTTTGTTAAAGCGACCAGTGAATTTTGGCGCGATGGTTTGGATGGGAATGCCCTGGTCGGCAATCGCGGCGAGGATGATAAGCATCTCGGCGGGGACCTGCGGGTTGTCGGTTTCGTCCATCGAGACTTCAGTCACGAAGTCATCGGTTCCACCTTTGGCGGCGACAATATGATCGTAGATTGCCTTGGCTTTTTGCGTGGCCTTGAGGAATTGGTTGGCGGTTTGCTCAACGAGCTCGCGGGAGATTTCAAGAGGAGTCTCGATTCCTTCGATGGTCACTGAACCGATGAGTTCGGGGTGCTTGGCGATGAAGGCTTCGACGTCAGCGGGGTCTGCCGCTTCGCCAATGTCATCGGCGACGTCGAGAGTGAAGAAGTTACAGGGAGCGACAAAGCGGTCGACAGTGCTCAAGTTGATGTGGTCCGCGTCGAGGAGATACTCTCCGGACCATCCGAGATCAGCAACGGCTTTGTCGGCGGCATCGCGGGTGGTCTGCGGTTCGGAGCCGATGATTTCGTGTTCGCGGTTGGACTTGTTCCAGGTGGGGCAGATATCGACGCCGAGTTTTTTGGCGGCGATGAAGGCCTGGAGTTGAGCATGTGCTCCGTGGGCGAAACGATCGCCAACACCGAAGGTGAATTTAGGACAGGTTTTCATGAATGGTGTGAGGTGGTTGGTTGAGGTTTTTTATTCCGGAACGCGAAATTTGTGGTCCTTGTTGGAATCTTTTGGATCACGAACGAGGCTGCCTTTAGGGATGCCGCGGACATCAACTTCTCCGTTGGTCCACGGATTGAAAACGAAGCCGGCACGCCCGGGAACCCGCTCGGCGGTTTTGTATTTCGGTGGTGCTGGTTCTCCCTGCGGGGTGCTTGGCACCCGCGGTTGAGGAGTGGGGCGTGGAATTGAGCTTGGAGAAGAGTCTTTGTCGCCAATGACCCTGGAGATGGATTCGGAAGGGACAGATGGCTTGCGGCTTGATCCGGAAGCGGACGGTTCACCTTCAGATGACCTTGGGTAAGTGACAAGGTCAGGAGTTTTAGCTTCTGGTTCAGGCAGGGCTGTTTCTGGTTTTGCTGGGGGCTGCTCTTCGCTGGAAGTTTTCTTCTCGTCGGAATGACAGGAAATCAAAACAAGAGCGGAGAGGAGGGATATGGTTTTCATGGGGAGTCTAGTCGTTAACGTTGATGACGGCTTTGATGGCGCCAAGTTTGGGGTCGGTGAATTTGTCGAATTCGGTGGGGACCTCTTCGATGTCGAGGCGGTGGGTGATCCAGACCTTGGTGTCGATTTCTCCGGCTTCGATAATCTTGATGATCTCGCCGAAGTCTGCGGGCAGGGCGTTGCGTGAGGCGAGGAGAGTTTGCTCGCGACGGTGGAAGACGGGCGCGTGGGGAAAGGTGAGGTTTTCAGTGGTGATGCCGACGTAAACGATGCGCGAGGTAAAGCCCCCGTATTCGAAGCAGGTCGACATCGATTTGACCGATCCTGTGGCATCGATGACGACGTCGGCGAGGTTGCTGGAAGTCATTTCTTCGAGCTTGGAGAGGTGGGAGCCATCCACGCTGAACTGGATTCCATTCTTGATTCCGAGATTGTCAGCGCAAAAATCCAGTCGGCTCTGAACCATGTCCATGACGATGACATTGACGTCTGGCATGAGCTTGAGGAATTCGAGACAGGAAAGACCGATGGGGCCGGCTCCGATGACGAGAACGGTCTCGCCCGGTTGGGGATTTCCGCGGTGCACGGCGTGGTAGCCGATGGCGAGAGTTTCGACGAGGGCGAGCTCGTCGTAGGAAAGATTGTTGCCCGCATGGAGCTTTCGGGCCGGGACGATCCAGTTGGCTTTGCGTAGCCCGCCGGGACCATGGACACCAATGACCTGAACGCTTGGGCAGCAGTTGCTGTTTCCCTTCTTGGAAGTCGGAGTATCAGGATCGTTAACGTAAGGCTCGAGTGAGCATTTGTCGCCGACTTTGACATTTGTGACGCCTTCGCCGATGGCAACGACTTCGAGACCCAGCTCGTGGCCGGGGGTGCGGGGGTAGTCGAAGAAAGGAAATTTGCCGAGATAGCAGGACAAATCGGTGCCGCAAATGCCCATGCGGTGGGTCTTAACCAAGGCTTCGCCCGGGCCGGGGGCGTTTTCGTCGGCGAGCTCGATGGGAGTGATCTTTTTGGGCTCGGTGAATTCAATTGCGTAGGACATTGGGAAAATGGGTAAACCTGATTTTTGGATTGGTCGCGGAGGTTGAAGAAATGAAGCAGTGGCGGAAAGAATGAAAAAAGGGAATCGGGCTCCGGGCCTCCCCGGAGATTTGGAGGATTTAGCGATTAGTTGTTTTCGGGGAGTCCCTCCAGGTGACCCAGATTTTTTACCGGAGCGAAGATATCCTGAACCTGGGCGAGGAGATCACGGTCGATGGGCTCAGCGAGCCATTTGTCCCACTTCCTGATGTTCTTGGGGTTTGCCGATCCGGCGACTGTCGAAGCGATATCCTCGTATTCGCAAGAAAATTGAAGGGCGAGCTGTGCAATATCGACACCATTTTCATTACAAAGCTTCGCGGCGGCGCGGGCGGCTTCCTTGACCTCCTCGGGCTCTTTGAGCCAATCGGGGAGAGGCGCGTTGGTGAGGAGCCTGGCAGAGAAGGGACCGGCATTGATGGCTCCAATGTCTTTTTCCTTGAGCCGGGGGAGGAGATCCTCGGCGAAGACGGTGTTTTGAAGGGTGTATTGATTGTAGGACAGGACACAGTCGCAGGTGTCTTCGATGTGATCGAGGACCGTATTGAAGGTTTTCATGGGGTAACACGAAAAGCCGATGGCGCGGACCTTGCCTTGTTCCCTGGCCTTTATCATGGCCGGCCAGGTTTCCTCCCAAATCTGTGCTAATTCCACAAACTCGACATCGTGCATAAGGAGGACGTCGAGATGATCGGTACCGAGGCGCTGTAGCGAAATGTGGATGGATTCCTCCACCCGCCGGGCTGAGAAATCGAAGTGGATATCGGAGTAGCGACCGAGCTTGGTTCCAAGGAGGTAAGAGTCCCGCGGAATCCCTTTGAGTCCCTGGCCGAGCATGACCTCGGACATCCCGCGACCGTAGAATGGGGAGGTGTCGATGAAGTTCATCCCCAGATCCAGAGCTGTGGTCGTTGACTCCATAACTTCGTTCAGATTGACAGAGCGAAATTCCGCTCCCAATGAAGACGCTCCGAAGGAAAGAATAGGGAGTTCGATGCCGGTTTTACCGAGTGGTCTGGTTTTCATGGTATTGAGAAAAATCTTGGCAGTTCAAATCCTGCAGGAAATTTGTCCGACTAATTTCTATTGGGGAAGGAAAATCAGGAGCATTTTCACAGGTAGGTTCAATGAGATTTTTTCCCTGTCCAAGATCGGGCGATTTGGATAGATCTATTGATAATGTCGGATAAAGATATTTTGCCGTGGGAGAAGGTGGGCAAGCAATACCGCTTGAACTATAAAAGGGCCGGGATGCTGGTCGACTTGGACCGTTGTATCGGTTGTCACTCGTGTTCAGTGTCTTGCAAGACCGAGAACGACGTTCCTTTGGGGAATTTTAGGATGCGGGTGAGGTATTTGGAGCAGCCGGATAACAAGCAAATCTCATTTACCCCGCTCATCTGTATGCACTGCGTGGATGCTCCCTGTCTGAAAGCCTGTCCTTCGAAGGCGATTCGACGCGAGGATGACGGGCGTGTCTTTATCGACGAAAGCCGATGCGATCTCGAAAAGGAATGTGTCGAGGCCTGCCCTTACGGGGCAATTTCGATCAACGTTGAAAAGGAAGTGGCCGAGAAATGTGATTTCTGCACCCACCGGACCGAAGTCGGACTAGATCCGGCCTGTGTTTCGAATTGCCCGACTGATGCGTTGGTTTTTGGCGACCTGGATGATCCTGAGTCCCGGATCTCAAAGTTGGCGGAAAAGAAGCAAGCCAAAGCCTGGAAGGCAGAGGAGAAAACGAATCCTTCGGTCCTCTATGTGAGCCACGAAAAGTGGATGGAAAAAAAAGCCAATACCGGGGTGCAACTCGACTCGAAGGACGAGGATGTCACTTACGAGCAAAACAATCTCAAATAGTAACCTGATTTCCAAATGTCTGATCTGACCCGTCGCTCCATTCTCAAGCTTGGCTCCGCTCTTATTGCGGGTGGCCTTTCTCCGCTGAGAGTTTCTGCTCAAAACGCCACTTCCGGAAAAACCTTCGGGGTTCTTGGCCGCCTCGATTACTCGAAGGCCAAAGCCACTCCGACCATCTGCTTTGCCTGCACCAATCACTGTGGTGTCATCGGCTGGGTTCAGGATGGCGTGGTTCGTAAAATCGATGGCAACCCGCTTGATCCCAACACCGAGGGCAATCTGTGCTCGAAGGCCCAGGGGATGATTTCCTACACGTATTACCCCGAGCGCATTCTTTACCCACTTCGTCGCGTGGGCAAACGTGGGGAAGGGAAGTGGAAGCGCATCACATGGGATGAAGCATACACCGAGCTGGCTGACAAGATGCGGCCGCTCCGCGAAAATGGCACTCCGGAGGAATTCGTCTTCCATTATGGCCGGGACAAAACGAAGGGCTACACCAAGCATTTTACAAACGCCTTTGGAACTCCGCACCGGCTGAACCGCCGCTCGATTTGTTCGTCGAATCGTCGCGCGCCGCTCATGTCCTTTTATGGACGGGAATTCGAATGGGAGACCCAGGATCTGGCCAACACGAAGTATGTCATCAACTGGGGAGGTAATCCGTTTGAGGCTTATCAAGGCGGGCTTTTCATGGCGCATCGACTTCAGAGTGCCCGAGTCGATCACGGGGCCAAGCTGGTGACTTTCGAGGTCCGCCCGTCTGCCACCGCAAGCAAGTCGGATGAGTTCTATACGGTGATGCCGGGCACTGATGGGGCAGTGGCCTTTGCGATGATCCACACGATTTTGAAAGAGGGCCTGGAGAACAAAGAGTTCTGGAATCGGTGGGCCAACATCCCGCTCGACGATGTCAGAGAGTCGGTGAAGGACTACACTCCGGAGTGGGCTGAAAAGGTCTCCGGTGTTCCCGCGGCCGATATCAAGCGCATCGCGATCGAGTTTGCCAAAGCAGCTCCGGCTTGTTGTACGATGTCAAATCGTGGGTCCGCCAAGCACTACAACGGAATGCAGGCCGACCGAGCCATTCGCACGCTCGATGTGCTAGTCGGCAATGTCGGCAAACCAGGTGGTTACTGTCTCTCGTCCCTTCGCGGCTGGTCGGGCAAGTATGGTCAGGAAGGTTTGCCAAATCTCAAGATGCCCGAGCCCAAAGCTTCCGATCCCAAGCCGTGGGGAATGGGCGAAGGTTTCAACGAGACGGCCTTTAAAAAGCTACCGAAGGAAGTGCAGGATCGCGTAAACAATTTCCCCGACAAGTGGCGTAAGAAGTATTTTGGCGAGCTTGCGACTCCAAGCGAGTATCCACTGGCCTGGCATTGGTATCAGATGCGGGTGGGGCAGCTTGTGTATCCTTATATCAAGGAGGGAAGACAGAAGGTTTCGGTATACATGTCCTTCACTCTGGGAGCGGCCTTCGGCTATCCCGAGGCCAATGCGGCGCGCGAAGTCTTGCTGGATGAGAAGCTGATTCCTTTTCATGTAGCGGTCGATATCGGATATGGTGAGCAAACCGCCCTGGCGGATATGATCCTCCCCGAGGCAACCAGCTTGGAGCGCTGGGATTATCACTCCACGAACAATTACGGGCTCGTGCCTTATACAGGCTTGCGTCAGCCGCTGATCGCCCCGCAGGGCGAATCCAAGTCAATTCAAGTCATCCTCCGTGAACTCGCTCATAAAATCGGAGGCGGTATGGAGAAACACTTCACTTACAAGGACGACGAGTCGCTATACAAGGACTGGTATAAGGAGCTTCCGATTTCCTGGGAGGAATTTAAGCGCCGGGGAATTTGGCAGGAGAAAGACCGGCCCAAGGATTACGAACTCTATGAGCGTCCGCTCACCGAAGCTGAATTGGCCGGAACGAATTTCGAGGCCGGCAAGCTGGCTGAAGGAGCGCTCGTCGAGAAAGACGGCAAGGCAGTTGGAATCATCAAGGACGGGAAGCCGGTGCGTGGATTCCCGACTCCAAATCGCGTCATTAATGTCTACGATGAGATCTTCCCTGAAGCCGCGAAAGCGGTGGGACTTCCTCTCACCGATGGTAACGCCAGTCCGCTGGCTGTCTGGCACGAGGTTCCCGAGCACGTTGATCTGCCCGAGGACCGCTTCATTTTCTCGACCTTCAAGTGGAACGTGCACACACAGGGTCGTTCCGGTCACTGGAAGTATGCTGCGGAGATCATCCACACCAATCCGGTCTTCATGCACCCCGATACCGGCAAAGCCCTGGGCGTAACCGAAGGCGATGAGGTGGAGGTTTCCGTCTATCGTCCGACCGGCTTTACCTACCGCTCCGGTGAAAAAGGAGTGATGGGAAGCTTCAAGAATCACGTTCGATTTCTGAAGGGGATGCACCCGCGGGTCGTGATGTGTTCCCACCACGTGGGGCACTTCGAGCATGGAATCGTCGGCGAATCAAAAACTACTGAAACCTCACCGGCCGAAGGTAAAAGTGACAAACTTGCCGATAAGGGGCTTAAGGATGGCGTCTGGTGGGCCAGGAAACGAGGTGGCATTGGCGGGGGGGTGCATATCAATGATGCTCTTCCCATCAATCCGGCTCCGCTTATCGGAGGGCAGAATTGGTACGATAATGTTTGCTCGATCGAAAAAGTCTAATAGGTCTCGTACATGACTCCCGAAGCCGCCGTGGCCCAACTCGCGGCATCACTTCTCGCGCACGAGATTGATGCCTCCTTGCTCGCATCCCTGCAGCAACCGGAAACGGCTGCCATTCTCAGGCAAATCGAGCCCTCGGTGGCTCCCTTGCTGGAAAAGGAATGGACACCGCAAGAGTTTGAAGACGCGGCAGTGGAATTCTGCCGGCTCTTTATTCTGAATCCGGTGGCCCCAGCCCGCGCAGCGGCCTACGAGGAGAAGGACTCACTCGAGGTCGCTGGTCGGATCCAGTTCATGCTCGATTCGGGGTTTCTCGAGTTGCCTGAACGCTTCAAGACCCTTGCTCCGGATCATGTCGCGCTCCTGCTACTGGTTTACAGTTCGCTGGAGGGCGATGACTCCATTCAGTTCAAAAGTGATAATCTGGGCTGGCTCCCTGATTTTTCCGAGCTCCTTGAGGAGAAGAGCCGGCATGGGCTCTATCTTCTTGCAGCAAAAATCTTGAAGGTCGTTTGAAGGTAGCCGAGAGCTCCTTCTCCCGGTTCTTCGGATTCCAAAAGCCGGAGCTTTTGGCTATGTGATGACTAGGCGAGGGCTGCGCGGATTGCTTTGATTTCCTGGGCGGCGCAGGCGTCCGCGTCCGGCTTGGGAAAGACCTCGGCTGAGAGGTAGCCGGTGTAGCCGACTTGCTTCAGCGCGGCAATGATGGGTGCGGCGTCGGTGTGGCCAAAGCCCATTGCGGAGCGGTTGGAGTCTGCAAAGTGCACGTGGCCGGTGTGCCGGCCGGCATCAATGATGGCTTGGGCGACGTCGCTTTCCTCGATGTTCATGTGGAAGAGGTCGGCAAGGAGGACAATATTATCGAGGTTGTGGTCTTCGATGTATTTTGCGCCTTCCGCGAGATGGTTGATAAGATTGGTCTCGTAGCGGTTGAGAGGCTCGTAAATGAAGGGGACATGATGCTTTGCGGCGGCGTCTCCGGCTACCTTGAGAGCCCCGGCGAGCCAGATCAGGGCTTGCTCGCGGGAAATATCGCCACCCCATTTTCCCTGCATGGAACCGAGGATGGCCGGAGCACCGAGTTGACCGCCGAAGTCGATCATTTTGATGATAAAGTCGAGGGCAGCTTCGCGTCTCGAGGCATCGGGATCGGTGAGGGAGAGTCCGTGCTTCACCATGCCTGCTCCGGTTCCGACCGCGGCGATGCCAAGGTCATGTTCGGCGGCGAGTGCCTTCACTTCCCCGGCGGTGATAAAATCGGGGCCGGGAAAAAAAAGTTCAACGGAGTCGTAACCGTGTTTTTTTGCGGCGGCGAAACCCTCCGCGAGAGGTTGGTGAAAAACAAAGGGGCCGGCGGCGGCTTCGGGAACTTGAGAGAGGGTGATGGCGGATTTCATGGAAAAGGTTGCAGTGCTTGTTTTGAGGATGGTTGGATCGCCCTTTCGGGGCTCGTCTAGACGGATTCGAGGATCACATTGCCGTAGGCAGTGGGGTCACCGGTGCGGATGAGACCGATTGCATTCGGGACGAGCTTCTTGAAGTCGTTGTGGGCGAGGCGGGTCACTTTTACCTCGGAATAGAGGCCTTTGAAGCCGTCGAACTTCGAGTCGTAGTTTGCTATGACCTCCCCGGGGTTGGTGGCGAGGAATTCCTCGGCCTGCCAAATGTGGCCGACCTTGAAGTTGTCCTTGAGGACTTCAAGCAGATCGGTGATGAGGGGAATGCCTTTGGTGAGGGAGAGATCGACAACCTCGATTTCATTCCAGTAGGGAAATGCCCAGTCCGCGATGACCAGGGTGTTGGTGTGACGGATTCGGGAGAGGAGATCGTTGACAGCCGGATTGAGAATTCCTTCTTGAAGCATAACGGGGAGGAATTTGTCAGACTGATTTCGGATGACCAGCAGATTTAGTCGAGGTCGGGATAGGAGCCCAGAATTTTGACCAGGGAACAGTGGGTTTCGAGGGAGTCGAGGGCCTCTCTGACTTCAGGGTCTTCGCAGTGGCCGGCGAGGTCGACATAGAAAATATACTCCCAGTCCTTTTGTTTGGACGGACGGGATTCAATTTTTGACATGTTGATGGCGAATGAGTCGAAGGCCTGAAGTGCCTTGACGAGCGAGCCGGGGCGATCGTGAACGGCGAAAAGGATGCTGGTGCGGTCTTTGCCAGTGGATGGGCAGGTTTTTTCCCCGATGACCAGAAAACGGGTGGTGTTGGTGGCGCGATCCTGAATGGCGGTGTCGAGCATTTTGAGTCCGGCCATTTCCGCGGAAAGTGGGCCTCCCATCGCTGCTGCGCCGTCACTCGCATATTTTTTTGCGAGATGTGCGGCCTTGGTGGTCGACGAGCATTCGACAAGGTCGGCATCAGGGAAATTGCGGAGGATCCAGTTGCGGCACTGCCCAAAGACCTGGGGGTGCGAGTAGAGGGTTTTGATTTCCTCGCGTGGAATGGCGGCCATGAGGCCGTTTTCGATACGCATGAGGATCTGCGCACAAATGCGGAGGGGGGAATCGACAAAAAGATCGAGGGTGGACGATACCGCCCCTTCGGTGGAGTTTTCGATGGGAACCACTCCGTAGCTGGAATGTCGGCGGGTGACGTGGTCAAAAACCTCGGCGAAGTTGGGCTGCGCGGTGTATTCAACCGAATGGCCAAACTTGGAAATCGCAGCTTGGTGGGTCCAAGTGCCTTCGGGGCCGAGGAAGGCAATCTTAAGGTTGTCTTCGAGCGCCAGAGCGGCCGACATGATCTCGCGGTAGATGGCGCGGATCGATTTTTCGGGGAGACGGCCCTGATTTTTGGCAGCGAGAGACTTGAGAAGGGCATCCTCGCGCTCGGGAGCGTAGATTTGAAGGCCTTCCTTTTTTTTGATTTCGCCGACTTCGTGGACGGCATCGGCCCGCTGCGAGAGGAGGTCGAGCAGTTGGGTGTCGATCGCGTCGATCGTTTTGCGGATTTCGTCGAGTGGCATGGAATCAGGGATTTATTCTTCGCTGGAGTCGGAATCTTCAGATGGCGGCTCCTCTGCTTCACCTTGGGATGGTTCGGCGGTCTTGTTCGACGGCTTTTCAACGGCGGAGAGGGCCAGTTGGGTCTCGGCGTCTTCGGCTGAGGTGGTTTCCTGCTTTTTCTCCTCTTCGTCTTCTGTTCCGTCGGGAAGCTCGACCTTACGGAGTTCTCCGATGTTGGGAAGGTCTTCGATGTCGGTGATGCCGAAGTGCTCAAGGAACAGTTCGGTGGTGGCGTAGAGAAGCGGGCGGCCCGGAAGGTCGGCGCGGCCCGAGATTTTAACGAGTTCGCGGTCGAGCAATTTTTGCAACATGCCGTCACAAGAAACGCCGCGAACGGCCTCCAGGGCGGATTTGGTTACCGGTTGGCGGTAGGCGATGATCGCAAGGGTCTCCATCGCGGGAGGGCTGAGGCGCTCGGGCTTGCGCCCCGGGAAGAGGAGCTTCACAAATCCGGCGAAATCAGCACGAGTGTAGATTTTCCAGCCTTTTGAGCGTTCGGCGACCACGAAGGAACGGCCGCTTTTTTCGTAGATTTCGTTGAGCTCTGCGAGTGCCGCCTTTACTTCATCTTCGCCAATTTCGGCCAGAGCATTGAGATCGAGCACCCGCTCGGGACTGTCCGGAGCCGGCGCATTTTCCGGATTTTCGGTGATGGAATCTTCGGAAAATTCCGCGGCACGGGCGCGAACGAGGCGGGCCAGTTCGGGTGACGGAAGGGGGGATTCCGAGGCGACGAGCAGGGATTCAAGAATTGAAGGAAGATCCATAGAGCGGGGCGCAGACTAGAAGGCTCGGGCAGGATTTCAAGAGCATGGTGGAAAGATCATGAATTGGATGTGGAAAATCAGCTTGCGCCCTGCTCTCAAAACAACTAAAGGTCCCGACCTTTTCCATCCTCTGACTTCTTTTTAGGAGAAAGACTTGGATCAGATTTCCAGTCCCAACCCATTGATTTATGGCTAAAAAAGTTGCTAAGAAGAAGACTGCCACGAAAGCGGCCAAAAAGGTTGCTGCCAAGAAAGCGGTAAAAAAGGTCGCGAAGAAGACCGTCAAAAAGAGTCCGGCCAAGAAGGCGGTCAAAAAGACCACCGTGAAAAAGACGGCCAAAAAGGCAGCGAAGAAAGCCGCGGTCAAGAAAACGGCCAAAAAGGTAGCGAAGAAAGCCGCGGTCAAGAAAACGGCCAAAAAGGCAGCGAAGAAAGCCGCGGTTAAGAAAACGGCCAAAAAGGCAGCGAAGAAAGCCGCGGTCAAGAAAACGGCCAAAAAGGCAGCGAAGAAAGCCGCGGTCAAGAAAACGGCCAAAAAGGCAGCGAAGAAAGCCGCGGTTAAGAAAACGGCCAAAAAGGTAGCGAAGAAAGCCGCGGTTAAGAAAACGGCAAAGGAGGTCGTAAAAAAAGCGGCCCTCAAAAAGACCTCAAAGAAAGTGACGAAGAAGGTTGCTGCGACAGCAAAGGCCAAGCCCGAGGGAGTCGTCAAGAAAGTGGTCAAGAAAGCGACAAAGCGCGCCAAGAAAAAGGTCGTGGAGGTGGAAGAATTACCTCCCGTTGTTGTGAAACGCCGTTACGTGAAGCCTGAAAAAGTCGCAAAGCTCAACGTTTTCGAGAAAAAGCAGCGCCAGCGCCTTTTGGATCTCCGTGATCAGATCACCGATGTGATGTATGGCATTCAGAGCGATACCATCAAGAATGGATCGGAAGGAAGTGATGCCAGCGGGTCGGGAATGCACCAAGGGGATGCCGGGTCCGACGCCTACGACCGTGATTTCGCGCTCACCATGCTCTCAAAAGAAGCGAATGCCTTGGGGGAAATTGAAGAAGCCCTGCAACGCCTTGAGCTTGGAACCTACGGAATTTGCGAGGAATCAGGTCAAAAAATCCCAAATCCTCGTCTTGAGGCGATGCCTTTTGCCCGCCTCACGGTGGAGCGGCAGGCCGCCAAAGAGAGGGAAAATTCAACCCGCGATTTCTCAAGTCGCGAGTTCGGCTTCAATTAGATTCGATTAAGTCAAGACGCCCGCGTCCGATTTTTTTGGGACGCGGGTTTGTTTTATCAACTTAAGAGACTAACATCTTTCCAGTTATGAAACATTTACTTCCAATCGCTGCTTCGTGTCTCCTGGCCGGTGGCGCCATCGGTTACATCGTAGGCAATAGTGGCGACGAAAGCGCAGCCGCTGAAAATGTCGCGGAAAAGGAAAAGTCCCGTGTAACGGGGAGTTCACGCTCGGTTGGACGTTCAGGTTCCGGAACAGGTTCCGCGTCCCCCCAGAACCCGGGCTCGGGCAAACCGCAAAGCTACGGGGACGTTTCGAATGTTCCAGGCCAGACGGCGCGGGTTCAGGCCTTGGTTGACCTTTACTCCAATATGAGCAGTGAAGAGCTTGCGGAAGAGGCCGAGAGGCTGAAGGACCTGCCCATGGGGGAGCGCTTCCTGGCAGGATCATTGCTCTACGCGGCTTGGGCCGAGGTTTCACCATACGACGCCATGGATCACGCCAACGGACAGCGGGGGTGGGAATCGATGATGATCAAGCCCGGGATTCTCCAGAGTTGGGCCGCCAGCGATCCGAAAGGGGCCGCGGATTATTACGCAACCAATAAATCCCAATTTGCGGGGATGGGCATGATGGGCCGCATGGGGGGGGGAACCGGTGGGGCAACCATCGCCAAGGAATGGGCAAAGCAGGATCCGGAAGGAGCCCTTGCCTGGGCCAAAACCCTTGAAGGCCGGGATGGGAATGATGCGACGGCAAAGGTTCTGGCACAAATTGCAAGCAGCGATCCGGAGCGCGCCGCTGGATTGACCTCCGGACTCGACGGAGATGCGCTTTCCAAGGCAAACGTCACAATCGCGAAGGAATGGGCAAAGGCCGACTGGAACGAGGCCGAAGCCTTCATCAATGGTCTTCCTGCCGATCAGCGTGGTGATGCACTCGGCGCTGCTGTTCGTTCCCTGGCTGATGAGAATCCAACTTTGGCGGCCAAGAAGGCTCTGGAAATTCCGGAAGGTGATTCCCGCGACGGGGCGATCGAAAGTGTTGCTGAATCAATGTCTCGCGAGAACCCGGCGGAGGCAGCGGCATGGGTTGTTGCCAATGGATCTGAAAAGGCCCAGCGCGACTCGATGCGAAACGTGATTGGGAACTGGGTGGACCAGGATCCGGCGGCCGCAAAATCGTGGGCGGTGGGGCAACCCGAGGGAGCTCTCCGGGATTCCGCTGTTTCATCCTATGTGATGAGCGACAACAATGGTTCTCCCCAGGAAAACATCCAGCTTGCCGAAACGATCACCGACGAACGCTCACGAGGCTGGTCAATCGGAATGACGACCATGCGGTGGATGGGTGAAGATCCGGAGGCCGCCTCAAATTATCTCGAAACCTCTGAATTTATCGACGAGGGGATGAAGAAGCGGATTCTCGGTCGTGGTGGACGATAGCAGCCGGGGCGATTTGACAAGCCCTGGAAGCATCGGCACCTTTCCCGGAGCCGATGGCTTCTTCAGATGACAATTACGCTTTGGCGCGGATCGACCTGCCGGGGGCAAGCACCCACGGCTGGCAGGTCCGTCTTCAACGCAGAGGTGTTAAATACGCCAAATTTTTTGGGGACCGGGTCTATGGTGGGCCCACACGATCGCTTTCTGTTGCCCGCCAATGGCGGGAGCAATTGCTCCGGGAGCTGGAGGAAAGTGAACAGGCCCGGATTTGTGCCCGCTCTCCCAGAAATCGCTCCGGTGTGGTTGGGGTGTCCAAAGTTACCGTGACGACGAACGGCAGCAGTTACGAATTCTGGCAGGCGACATGGTCTCCGAGTCCAGGTCGTCGACGTTGTGTGAAATTTTCGATCCGGCGTTATGGCGACCGCGAGGCCTTTCGCCTGGCCGTGATTGCACGGGAAGATGGGGTGGGCGAGTCAGGCGGGGATTGATTCTTCAATCACGGGCCTTGCAAGTCTTCTGGAGAGTTGTTTCTCTTGTCTTCAGCATATGTTGAGTTCTTCCGAAGTGATTTGTCGTCCGACCAAGTGGTTTATTTGGCGAGCCGTTTTGATGTTGGTGATGTTTGGTGGCTTTGGGGCCTATTTCCTCTACGACTGGAAAATTGGGTATCCAAAAAAGAACTATGTCGTAGCAAATTATGTTGCGTTCAACAAAGCGGGAGAAGCTTGGACGGTCGACGAAAACCGGGCCAGCCCTGAAGTCTGGAACGCCTTTGTCGAGAAGCAGACCATTCCTTTTGACGAGGATCGGTCAATCTATCCCGCCAACACAGATTTTGAGGAAAAGTGGCCTGAAATTCTCAAGGAAATGGATAATCACAAGAGTGATGATCTCTGGATGGACTACAGCGGGGAGAAGGGCTGGCCTCAAAAAGTAAATGTCGAAGATGACCCGAAAACGGCAGGACAGATTCGGGAGCAGTTGTATGCGGCGTGTGTCTGTTTTGCGCTCACGGCCATCGCCCTGTTCTTTCTAATTCGGACCAAGGGCCGGGCCATGAAAGTTGACGAAAAAGGCTACTATCCTCCGGGCGGCGATTTAATCCCTTTTTCAGCCATGAAGACGCTGGATAAGCGGAAATGGGAGACCAAGGGGCTGGCAACGTTGACCTATGAGGCCGACGGGGAGGAGAAGAAGGCCAAAATTGATGGAATGGTCTACGGCCAGTTCAAGGAGGAAGATGGGGCTCCGGCGGAGGCATTGTTCCAAAAAGTCCTCGAAAACTTCGAAGGTGAGCTCATTGAGCTCGTGGACGAAGATGAAGACGACGAAGCCGATGACGAGGCCCCGGAAGACGAGGACAAGGGATCTGCATCGGGGGGCGACTCTGACGATTCTGTTGAAAACGAGTGAATTTTAGGAGTTGCCAATTGCGTGGACTCCCATTAATCCAAAAGGCCATGGCAGAAAACATCCAAGAAAAAGTCACCGAAATCATCGTGGAGCAACTCGGCGTTAGCGCTGATCAAGTGAAGCCCGAGTCCAAAATGATCGAAGATCTTGGCGCCGATTCCCTTGATGCAGTTGAGCTCGTTATGGCTGTTGAAGAGGAGTTCGGTATCGAGGTCCCTGACGAAGAGGCCGAGAAGCTCATCAGCGTAGGCGACATTATCTCTCACGTTGAGAAAGCTCAGGCCTAGTTCCGACTTCGGTTGGTTCGAAGCAATTTTTCAAATGGCAGGTTCCCGCGTGGAACCTGCCATTTTCATTGGCCAGTCTGCCCATGATGGGCGATACTTCTCCCGAAGATGCTCACTCCAGATGATTTCCAATACGCGATGGAGACGACCCGGGTCATTCATGAACCGGATCGTCGCATTGAGACGTTTGGTGCGACCCGCTTTGAATTCGAAATCCTCAGCGAGCCCATGGATAGCGTCGGCAAGGTGTGCATCCGCCGCGGAGAAGTTGAGGCCCAAAAACCGCAGTTAATCAAGCCGGCGGGTTTCAACGAAATCGAGCTGGAGGGCTTTGACCCTAAAGTTCTTCGCGTCATCGAGCACTTTAAGGAGCAGGGGATCGATCTCAGTTTTTTACAATACGGATTTCAGTTCAAGCGATCCGATGTCTCAAAGGAGCTCGTCCACGATCGACTTGAGAGTGTGAGTGAAAAGGCCCTCGAAGCGGTAAGATTTTCCGGTAATCCTTCTCTCGCGATCATCCAAAGTGTTGATGACGCCTGGGAGGTTGGGATTATGAAATTCACGCTCGACATGATCATGAAGTCACAAGATATCAACCGCTTCGATCTAAAGCGGCGCGGCCTGCTCTAGGTTCGGTTTTCAAATGAATGGGATCGTCACCATCATCAAGATTTTTGCGGTCCTCTTTGTGGTCGGGATCATCGGGACCCTCGTGCTTTTCCTGAAAAAATTTCAGGAGGATTTCAGCGATCCGAAGGAGGTGGCGAGGAAGCCTCTGGAGGAAATTATTGAGGAGAACGAGCAAATCAATTTTGAAGCCGGACAATACGAATTCAACCGGGCGCTCGAACTCATCGCGCTGGATGATATTGAGGAAGCAAAGGAAAAGCTAAACCTGATTGAGAATCTTTACCCGGACTCCAATCATGCTCCCGAAGCCCGGCGCATTCTGGGGGAGATCAATTTGGATGAGATTCTTTCCATCGAGAACATGGAGAACAAAAAGATCCATCGCGTTTCGCCCGGAGAAGGATATCTCAAGATTGCCACCGAGAACAAAACCACTCTGGACAGCATGATGTTCCTCAACGGGTTGACCGAATTTGGCAATTTGCATGCCGGTGATGAACTGGTGGTGATGCCTCTGGACTTTAAGTTGGTGGTCAATCTGCCCAAGATGCGGGTCGAGCTCTTCCACCGGGATCAGGAGAAGAAGGAGCATTTGTTTGCCAAGGATTATCCCATTCGCAAACTGGAGCTTGGGAGGATGGGTTCCGGTCATCATCAGGCCAGGATTACCCGCAAGCACGGATATCTGGAGGGAAAGACCTACCCGCCAACCCACCAAAGCTACCGTCACGCCCGCAAGATTCTGGGACTAAAAGTGGGGCGTTCGACGATTGAGCTGCGCCCTCTTTCCGGAGACGAGAATCTTGATTCCGGCCCCGGTATCTTTCTGGCCCCGCCCGACATGGAGGAATTGTCGATGTTGATTCGGGTCGGAAATGAGGTGGAAGTCAGAATCACCGGATGATAGAATCCCCACGCCGCACAAATTATGGAACTGCTTGAATTTGAAAAGCCAATCGCCGAATTGGAGAAGGAAATGGACTTGCTCCAGAACAAATCCCGATCGCAAAACATTGACCTCAGTGCGGAAATTTCGGCAATCGAAGGGAAACTGGTGGAAACCCGTCGCCATATCTACGAGAATCTCACTCCGTGGCAGCGCGTTCAAATTGCCCGTCACACCAAGCGTCCCTACATGTTGGATTATATTGCCAGAGCATTCACCGATTTTTCCGAGTTACACGGCGATCGCATCGTAGGCGACGATCATGCCATGCCGGGAGGGTTTGCCACCATCGACGGCCAAAAATGTGTTGTGATCGGTCACCAAAAAGGGCGTGATCTTAAAGAAAATCTCAAGCGCAACTTCGGAAGCGCGCATCCCGAGGGATATCGCAAGAGCCTACGCCTAATGGAGTTGGCCGATAAATTCTCATTGCCCATCGTGGCGCTCATCGATACCCCCGGAGCCTTTCCCGGTATTGGGGCCGAGGAACGAAACATTGCTGAGGCCATCGCCCGCAATCTCCGCGAAATGATGTTGCTCGAAGTTCCCGTTGTCGCGGTCGTGCTGGGTGAGGGTGGCTCCGGTGGGGCTTTGGGAATCGGCGTGGCCGATAGAGTCCTCATGATGGAGAACGCCTACTATTCGGTGATTAGTCCCGAAGGTTGTGCCGCGATTCTCTGGAAGCACCGCAAGCACGCGCCCGAGGCTGCGGATGCCATGAAAATCGCCGCTCCGGATCTTGCCAGGCTGGGCCTGATCGATGGCGTGATTCCCGAGGTCCCGGGAGGCGCTCACCACGATCCCGATGCCGCCGCTGATGCTCTGCGCGAAATCGTTTCCAAGAATCTCAAAGAGCTTTTGGCGCTTTCAAAGAAGGATCTTAAAGCCAAACGCTACGAGAAATTCCGTCGCTTTGGCGAGTGGGGGCAAATTTAGGCCAGGGCTGCTTCCAGAGCTGTTTGAACCTGTCCATCGGTCTCAGGAAAAATAGTCCGAAGATCGAGGTAAAGCGCGTCGTCGGTTGTGTAGCCGACGATCGCCGTTGCTCCGAGACGGAGTTTACTAGCGAGTTTCGGCACCGATTGGGTCTTTGGCGCCAGCTTGATCGCGATGGAAGGGAATTCGCTCCGGGGCATTGTTCCGCCGCCGGGGCGGGCGGTGGTTTCTTCGATGGAGATCTTTGTGTGCTCGGTGCCAAGGTTCGCGATGATCTGTTCGGCGCGCTGTCGGAGCTCATCAACTGAAGTGCGGAGAAACTTCAAGACAGGGACATCGGCCTTTGTAGGATCCGCTTTCGTTTCGAGATACTGATCGATCGATTCCTGCAAGGTGGTCAGGATGAGCTTGTCGCAGCGGACAGCCCGAAAAAAGGGTTCTTTTTTGATCTTTGCCACCAAGTCGGCACGGCCTCCGATGATCCCGGATTGCGGGCCGCCAAGGAGTTTGTCCCCGGAAAAAATGACGAGATCGATGCCGCGACGCAGGCATTCCTGGGGAGTCGGCTCGTGTTCGATTGGTGCCAGTTCTTCGGTATTCATCATCGCTCCCGAGCCAAGGTCTTCAACGAGCGGAAGCCCGTGGTCGTGGGCCAATCTGGCAATCTCAGGGATTTCGGGTTCGCCGGTGAAACCATCAATGTAGAAGTTCGAACGGTGGACTTTGAGAATGAGCGCGGTTTGAGGCGTGATCGCTTTTTCGTAATCGTAAAGGTGCGTTTTATTGGTCGCTCCCACCTCCACGAGCTTCGCTCCGGAGGTTTCAAGAATTTCCGGAATCCGGAATCCGCCACCGATTTCCACGAGCTCGGATCGTGAAACGATGACTTCGTTTTTCCCTTCTTCGACGAGAGTCCGCAAGGTAAGCACGAGGGCGGCGGCGCAATTGTTGACGGCGGTCGCGGCTTCGGTTTCGAGCAGACAGGCGAGGGCGGTTTCGAGATAGCCGGCCCGTTTCCCGCGAGCGCCGGAGGGGAGATCAAACTCCAGGTTCGAGTAGCCGGTCGCAATTTTTTCAAGAGCTTTCGCGGCGCGCGGACCCAGCGGTGAGCGTCCGAGGTTGGTGTGAATGAGGACGCCGGTGGCATTGATGACGGGTTGGAGCCTTGAGTTGGCAAACTCGATCAATCCCTGTCTGGTCGCTTTCTCGATCTCTTCCCGGTTATGGTCCCCACCGGCGAGGAGGAGCTGGCGGAAGCGGTCGATTTCCCGGCGTACAAAGAGATTGACCAACGGTCGCGGAAGCGACACCTCCCGGGCAAGTGAAGAGGCCAGTTTTTCGACGGAGGGAAGGGCGGCGAGGTTACTCATATTCTTGAGGAGGATCATGGTGCCGGATCGCTCACGGGTAAAGCCGGAGTCTGCTCCAACCTAACCAATCCAACGGATGCCTCCGTCTTCGAAAGCGATTTTGCGCTTTTTGAAGAGAGCACCGGTTGCTTTCTTGAAAACCTTTTTACTAACTCCGAGTTCAAGGTTAATCGTTTCGGGCGAGGACTTGTCATCGATGGCCCAGAAGCCCCCACGTGAGTTGAGTTCCCGTTCCAGACGGGTCTCGAGGTCCTCGACCTTGGCATTGCCGGGTGCGTAAAGGGAGAGGTCAACTTTGCGATCGTTCCGGACCTGGGTGACGTATCCCTTGATTTCATCGGCATAGAAGAGTTCTTCAAAAACCTGATTCTTAAACAAGAGGCCGGAGTATTTTCCATCGACGATCGCCTTGTAGCCCATGTCGGTCCTGCCAAAAATGATCATATCGACCTCGGCACCCTCCGGATAGTCCGGGGTATCGGTCGAGAAGTGCCGGGAAATTCGCTGGGAGGCCACCAGACGCTTGCTTTTGGGATCGAGATAAACGTAAACGACAACCGCTTGACCGACTTTCGGCGGGTTGCGTTGCTCGCTGTAGGGGAGAAGGAGATCTTTGCTGAGCCCCCAGTCGAGGAAGGCTCCGGTGTTGTTCGAGGCCAGAACCCGCAACACGCCGAAGTTTCCCGGGGTGACTTTTGGGGCTTTTTGCGTGGCGATTGGAAGGTCCTCGGAGTCCCGATAAATGAAAACGTCGACCAATTCGCGCTCGTCATTCATGCGCTCTCCCTTTGGCAGAAGAATTTCACCAAGTTCTCCACCGTCCAAAAAAGAACCTGCACCAACTTCTCTGAGGTAGGGAAGTTTTGCCCGTTCGCCAATCTTTGCCATGGCAGGAGCTTATCGGGCTTTCGTCGCCACGTAAACCGTGCTCTCAAACTCCTCGTCCTGAATTGGATTGTGAAAGGGGACGATGTGCGACTCGACTTTGGCGAAAACCTCGTTCAGAGATTCGAGAAATGAGGCCTCGGGCGGATCATCGGACCAGAGGCCGAAAATTCCTCCCGGTTTCATGCGCCCGGCGAATTTCCCCAGTCCTTCGGTCGAGTAAAAGCGGGCGTTGTCCCGGGTCAGGAGATGGGCGGGGGAGTGGTCAATATCCAGAAGGATGGCATGGTGGGTAGTCGCCTCTGATTGATAGCCGTCGCCCAGCGACAGTTCAAAAAAATCACCGTGGACATATTGGCAGCGGGGATCGTCGTTGAGGCCTTTCCCGAGAGGAACGAGTTCCTTTTCGTGCCACTCGATGACCGGCTTGAGGTAATCGACGATCTGGAGCGAGCCTACTTCCTCGAATTCGAGCGCAGCTCTCGCGGTGTAGCCGAGCCCAAGTCCACCGACCACCACGTCGAGCTTTTCACCGGGAAAGCTCTCCATGGCTGCTTTGAGGCCGAATCGTGAGAGTTCTTGTTCGACCACCGTGAACATCGACGACATGAGAAAAGCGTTTCCGAGGATGATTTCGTAGATTTCCTCGTTCTCGAGAGAGAGAACAGTCCTTTTCCGGAGAATCAGCTCCCCGAGAGGGGTCTTTTGGTAATCAATTTCCTCGAATCGGGGAATGTGGGCCATGTCGTAGGTTTATCGGGGACAAGGATTGAGAGCGAGTTTGAAAAAAGTTCAAAAACCTTCTTGCCTCAATCGTCTGGCGAATATACTTCCCCGCCGTCCGCAACGACAAAACGACCCGTTCGTCTAATGGTTAGGACTCCGCCCTTTCACGGCGGCAATAGGGGTTCGAATCCCCTACGGGTTGCCAAAAGGCCTCACCAACTCATGAGTTGGTGAGGCCTTTTGTGTTGGGTCCGATTGGCGTCCGAAGGTGTGAGGGCGGAATATCGCTCTCCGTCGAATTTTTTAACCGCGTTGAGGTTATCCTCGTTGATCATCATTTCGCGGTCGTCCATCTCATGGGCCTGTCTGCGCCAGGTTGAGGGTCCCATCCACGCGATAGTTCAAAATCATCGATTTGTTCGTCTGAGCAATAAAAAATCACTGCTTCACTTCTCCAATTGAGCAACACAACTACACTGTCAAGATGTTTTAAACAGTACTATTGATCTCTTTGATGTTATCGACTTTTAAGTAAGCTTATTGGTCCGCATCTTCAAACAAACAATCGATAAGTCACTACCCATAAGAATCCTGAAAAATCCCTTTTCCCCAATAGGGTCTCGGCTTAGCATTTGAATCTGGGGAGAAATTCTACGAATAAAACTGTTCGGCTCGGAAAATTGGAATGACCACGAAGCGCAAATTCACAGTCGGACTTCTGCTAGCATTCGTGGTGCTGGCTGGATTCGCAGTGACAGAGGTTCTTCGTGGCCCTCGCAGCTTCATTGCTGGTTTTGATCGAGGCATGCACGCCAACTACGAAAAGATTACTAATGGAGAGACTAAGAGTTCGGTCGTTGACGCGCTCGGGGAGCCCCGAGCTAAGACCGATGAATTTAATCTTCCGCAGAGGCACGGATTTGAGGATCAGTTCAACGCTGCCGCGAGATCTTCCGCTGTTGAATACTATCAATGGATCAACGGAACGAATTGGTATTACTGCATCGGATTCGATTCTTCCGGAGCAATGGTTATCAAAGGGGAAGGTCACTCGTGACAACCCAAAAGCCGAACAATAAAGGGTGTAGCGAAGTCGAGGGACGAGACCTTCGACTTCACCCCTGGAACAAGCCGTCGATCTCAACACCTGACCCTTGGAGAGTCGAAAGCATCATGACCAGTCAACCACTAACTCAGAAGTCGGAGTCCACCCTCGGTCAGGTGTGAGATGACTCGGACGTTGTGCCAAGGAGGTCTCGTGAAGGCCGGAACTAAATCGTTTCTAAAATCATCAGCAATTCTGATGCTTGTCTTTGTCTCTTACTGTGCCGCGGCTGCCATCTATCGGTCCTCGTTTTCCCCGGATGAGGGTGTTAATACGTTTGCAGGGTTGAAAACGCAGAATGTTCCGTTGACCGAAGCGAGAAGAATCTCGAATCCAGCAGGTCACATCTGTATTTTTGGTGATGTCGATTCTGTGATGTGGACGCTACCTTCTGGACCTCCCGCTTACCTTTTTGATGATTCGGGAAGGCTAGTTGATTTCACTCTCGATGTTGGGGATAGCACCAAGTTCCAAGATGAATACTCGGTATACTCTGGCACGAAGGTGACGCTAGCTGAGGTTGAAGCTCAGTTCGAATCTGCCCAATGAAAACAACCGGGCATAGCAAGACATCGATCCCAATCCATGACCCGCTCTTGAGTTCCTCCGGGCTTTCTGTAGCTTGGGAGTGTATTCACATTTCAACATCATCAGGCAATACTGGTCATGGATGGTAAGATTTCGACGATAGCCCAAGAAATTAAATGAAGACCCCGCGTCCCAATCTGACGGTGATTCGCTGCGAGGACGTGGAGGTATCGGCCGGGTTTTATCGCATCGACGGCCTCGAATTCGAGAAGCACAGACACGGATCGGGAACGGAGCATTATGCGGCTTCGGACGGCATTTGGACTTTCGAACTTTATCCGGCATCGACGAAGTTTCCCGCGAGCAGTTCGACCCGCATCGGATTTGCTGTCAGTTCATGTGATCATACTGCCGACCGACTGAGAGCAGCTGGATTCTCCCTTGATGCGGCACCTGCCGATTCTCCGTGGGGCAGGCGAGCCGTGGCCATAGACCCCGACGGCCATCGGGTCGAGCTTTCCTCCCCGCTCACAACATGAAGAGGGCTATCAAGTCGCTGGTGGACGACCCCTATCAGCGGCTTTGTTGCGTGCTTGCCGCCAGCATCGGATGCTGCTTGATTGTTCGTGGCCTTTGCGGTGCGTGATCAGGGCGCCAGAGCCTCGACCTTGATATGGTTTCAGGTTTGTCAATGGGCAAAGTTTGAGTGTGTTCACTTTTAATTCGAGTGAGTTCTGCAATTTCGAAAACCGTAAAGGAGAAGTGAGGGATACTGGGCGTGGTGTGCTATTTCGCGCAGACTGGTATGCAACAAAGCGCAGCTTTTTAGACAGAGCAAAGCGATGCCCGGAGGATGAAGGCCGGAAGGATGACGGACTGAATCAAAGATGCGTGAGCCATTCCTATGATAGGTATCGTACTTGGAGGTCACAGTGTTCGTCTTCACCGATGGCCTTCTCCTTTATCTAGACTCGCGTGCTCATCTGCTTTCGCGGACTTAACGCTGAACGTCATCAAGTGCCGGCTTTGCGCCTGGTGATGAGGTCTGATCCCTCACTTCACTTTTGCAGTCTTGGTTGTGTTTTTCCTGGTGCTAGTGGACATCGTGCCGATCTTGGTCAGTTCATCCAGATCCCAACCACTTTACGGAACTTTCGATATGGGAATGAAGTGCATGGGCGGTCACGAGATATTTCTCTGCCTTGCTGAGGATGAAGCTTCGAGCACTGTCCAGGTCATCGCGACATGAGTCTGATGGGGCGTATTGAGCGCGACGGAAACTCGGTGGCAATTCATAGGAAGCACGATGACGCACCTTGGTGTCGCGTGGATCTTGACGGCTCAGGTCACTCTATTGTCTTCCTCGACGATTCTTCTCGTCACGACCTCCCGCAAGTAAACAGCCCGTGGAGAACATGGTCCCCGCGACTACTCCCTGAACACCAAGCTACACCCAGAAATGAAGACGCAGAAAAAGATGCTGCGATGAAAGATTGACGCAGAAGTGAGTGATTTTTCCTCTTGATTTTTAAGCTTTGACTTGGATGAAGAAGCCTCTTTTTTCGTCATTGTAAGGCTCTCGGGATTCTAGGATTCCGTAGAATCAGTGGAGTAGTTTCCGCATGATCACGACGATGATTTGCTCGTGCTTTTTGGTGATCCGCTGCAGGGCTCGTTCGAACGCGTGGTGGGTGGCTGCGATTGCGATCGGAATGGATCCCGGTCCGTTGCGGGAGAATTGTCCAGGATTGTCGGATCATGATAAGACAGGAAGTTAGATTGACATCCTGCCTCGAGGTCGGGGTATGGTGGCCCAAGAAACAAACACGATGATTGTAAGTAATTTATTAATGAGGGCCGCAGCGATTGTCGTGCTGGGGTGTGGGAGTGTGATGGCTGCCGAAGGTGAGTTCCAAAGTCTCTTCAATGGAAGGAACCTTGACGGCTGGGGCGGTAATCCTGAGATTTGGTCGGTGCACGACGGTGTAATCATCGGGAAGTCGGAAGGGCCTTCCCGGCTGAAGTACAATCAGTTTCTGATTTGGCGTGGCGGAGAAGTGGAGAACTTCGAGTTTCGGGCCCAAATGAAGATCATTGGCGATAATTCCGGGATTCAGTATCGGAGCAAGGAATTACCAGCGGTCGGCAAGTGGGCGGTGGGTGGTTACCAATGTGATGTTCATGTGAATTCCCCCTATCACGCCATGCTCTATGAAGAGCGGGGGCGGGGGATTACCGCGCTGAATGGGCAGGGAGTGGTCACCGATCCGGAGGGGACGCGTTGGCTGACGGATCGCCATGAGACGGTGAAAGCCGAGTTTGGAACCTGGAATGAATACACCATCATAGCGAAGGGAAATCACATCATCCACAAGTTGAACGGGAAGAAGACGGCGGAGTTTCATGACTTTGAGAAGGGCCGGCGTTCTCTTAAGGGGCTCCTCGCTTTTCAAATCTCGAGCGGTAAGCCGATGACGGTCATGGTCAAGGAGGCCAAGCTAAAGACGCTCCCGAAAGGTGGTGTGATTGACTATAAGGACTTCGCGATTCCGAGTGATGCCCAGGTCATTGAAAAAAGAAAACCTGCTCCGAAAAAGAAAGACGGTGAGAAACCGAAGAAGTCCGCGGGGGGCGGGAATAGTGCCACGCCCGTTGCCAATATCACCAAGCCCGATGGTTTCGAAGTGGAGTTGCTGTATTCGGTGCCAGGTGCCAGGCAGGGTTCGTGGGTGAATCTCTGCAATGACGACAAGGGACGGATTTATGCGAGTGATCAATATGGCGGACTTTATCGATTTTCTCCTCCCGCACCCGGGAAAGAGTTGGCCGAGGCTGAGATTCAAAAACTGCCACTCGAGATCCGTGCCATCAACGGGATGCTTTTTGCCTTCGATGCGCTTTATGTCGCGGTGAATGACTACGAGCGGAAAATCGAAAGCGGCCTTTATCGCATCACCGATAGCGATGGAGATGATGAGTTGGACAAGGTCGAGAAGCTTCGTGGGATGACTGCGCGGGGTGACCACGGGGTGCATGCCATCGTTCTCACTCCCGATGAAAAAGGACTCTACCTAATCTGCGGCAACAATGTTGATCCGACGGAAGCGGCTGCGACTTCACCTTTAAAACCGCTTTGGGATGACGATCATCTCCTGGCGCGCATGCCCGATGGAAGGGGGCACAATCGTGACCGCCTTGCTCCGGGGGGCATCATTTATCGTGTCGACCCCGAGGGCAAACACTTCGAGGTTTTTGCCAACGGATTCCGCAATATTTTCGACGCCGGCCTAAATCACAACGGTGATCTCTTCACTTACGATGCTGACATGGAGTATGACTTTAATACGCCATGGTATCGTCCCACCCGTATCAACCATGTTGTCAGTGGTGGCGAGTATGGTTGGCGTAATGGAGCTGGCAAATATCCCGAGTTTTACTTCGATAATCTGCCGGCGACGCTGAACATCGGACCGGGATCGCCGACCGGAACGACCTTCGGCTACGGGGCCAGGTTTCCGGCCAAGTATCAGAACGCTTTTTATGCTCTCGATTGGAGTTGGGGGAAAATTTACGCGGTGCATTTGGAGCCGGACGGAGCGAGCTATGCCGCGACCAAAGAAGAGTTCATTACGGGAGGTCCGCTTCCGGTGACAGATGCCATCATTCATCCGGATGGCGCGATGTATTTCGCGATTGGCGGGCGTCGCGTTCAGTCCGGGCTTTACCGGGTGACCTACACGGGAAAGGAAAGCACTGCTCCGGCCAAGGCGGTTGCCGTCAAATTGCCGCTTCACGAACTGCGCAAAAAAATCGAGGTCTTTCACGGCAAGGCCGATCCCAAGGCGGTTGAATCGGTTTGGCCACATTTGGGACATGAAGATCGTTTCATCCGGGCGGCGGCGCGCACCGCGCTGGAGCACCAGGAAGTATCGACCTGGAAGGTAAAAGCCTTTAATGAGAGCGATGCCATGGCCCAACTTGAGGCGCTGCTCGCGCTGGTCCGGGTCGAGGGAGAAGACAAGGACGATCTTTTTCGCGATGCGATTTTTCAGATCCTGCTCAGGCGCGATTACGGCAAGCTCTCCACCGAGGAGCGACTGGCTTATGTGCGCTTGATTCAGATTGCTCTGAATCGTTTGGGCGATCCGGACAAGGCAACTCTGAATGCGATTGCGGCCAAGCTTGATGCCTCCTATCCGGCCGACACTTTCGAGGAGAACTGGCTCCTGACCGAGACGCTCGCTTACCTGCAGTCTCCGAATACTGCCGCGAAAGCGATTGCCTTGATTGAAGCGGCACCGAGTCAGGAGCCGCAGATGGAATACGCCCGGAGTATCCGCTTTTTGAAGACCGGCTGGACGAGTGATCTTCGCAAACGTCAGCTGGAGTGGTTTCTCAAAGCCGCCAACTACAACGGGGGGGCGAGCTTCGCCAAGTTCATCGAGTTTATCCGGAACGATTCACTTGCCACCTATAGCGATGCCGAGAAAAAGGAGCACGCTGCGCTCATCGCGAAGAAACCGGAGCGCAAGAGTGCGATCGAGCTCTCGGGAGCGATCTTCGCGGGCCGGACTCCCACGATGTGGAAACTCGAAGATTTGAGCGAAGCGGCCCGGAACGGCATGAAAGGACGTGATTTTGTGCAGGGAAAGAAGATGTTTGCGGCATCGGCCTGCTATGCCTGTCACCGTTTTGGGAATGCCGGAGGCATGACCGGGCCTGACCTCACGGGAGCCGGGGGACGCTACAGCCCCCACGACTTGCTCGACCAAATTATCAATCCAAGTAAAGAGATCAATGAGCAGTTTGCACCCATCGTGGTCACCCAGAAAGACGGGAAGACCCTGACTGGCGTGGTGGTGAACCTGAGTGGTGATAATGTCACCATCAACACCGATCTCAGCGATCCCAACCAGCGGGTCAATGTCGATCGCAAGAAAGTGGAGAGCATCGAGCCCAGTAAGATATCCATGATGCCTCCCAACTTGCTCATGATGCTGAAAAAGGAGGAAATTCTCGATCTCGTCGCCTATATTCTGAGCGGTGGGAATGAGAATCATGCCGCTTTCAAGAAATAGGTGTGATGAATTGATTTTTGAACGGATGACGTTTGGGGAGGCGTATTAGCCTCGACGACAATGGGACACTTGTTTTCGGGCTTTGCAGATTGCCTCGGAGGCATTCTGGAACTAGATTTGCGAAGATCATGAAATTTGAAACGATTTTGATGGCGACTTGTTTCGCCTTCGGGACTTTGGTTCACGCCGACCGGCCCGATTTTAACGACAAGGAAGCTCCCCAGACTCTCGGTGATTTTCGCGAGATCCAGAGTGCTTTGCAATCCCATCTCGAGCGCGCCCGCTCTGCAACGGTTTGCCTGCAAATGGGCGGAGGTTCCGGGAGTGCGGTGATTATCAGCAAAGATGGTTTGGTTCTGACTGCGGCTCACGTCACGAGCAAGGTCGACGAGGAAATCAAGGTGATCATGGAAGATGGTCGCGAGTTTAAGGGGCGTTCCCTCGGGCTCAATTCCGAGACTGATTCGGCAATGTTACAAATTGAGGGTGATGGGCCGTTTCCGTTCGTGGAAGTGGATCTCGATGATACGACCGAGTTGGGCGACTGGGTTTTTTCTCTCGGGCACTCGGGCGGATTTGACAAAGCCCGCGGGGTAAATGTCCGGGTGGGGCGCTTGGTCCGGACGGCACCAACCACGATTCAATCTGATTGCATGCTGATCGGTGGTGACTCGGGTGGCCCGCTCTTCAACATGGCCGGTGAGCTGATCGGAATTCACAGCCGGGTGGGAGCATCTCGCGAAGAGAGTATGCATGTACCGATCCGCGAGTTTCAGGCCCACTGGGACGAGCTGAAGGAAGGGAAGTTTATTGGAGAAGGTGGCTTTGCCCGGAAGAGCAAACCGGGTAGCGGCTTTCTGGGCGTTGTGACCGAGGAATCGGACGAAGGTGGATTAAAGGTGGCCGAAATTTGGGAGGATGGCGTTGCGGACAAGGCTGGTCTCAAAGTGGGTGATCTCATCATCGAAATTGAGGGTGAGAAGGCGACCAAGGAGCTGATGACGAACAAGCTCGCCGAACTGGGAGCGGGAGACAAATTGAAGCTTAAGTGGAAGAGCGGAGCTGAAACCAAAGAGGAAACAATCAAACTCGGAGAACGACCATGAAGATCATCACTTTCCTGCTGGCAGTATCATTGCCTCTCGCTGCCAATTCACTTCCTTCGGAAAAGCGGAAAAATGGACCGTTGGTCCAGGATGCCCTTTCTCCGGTTCAAGTTTCCCTTCAGGAGAGCAGCGCGGTCTTTTACAGCAACGAAACTTCGAAAGCTTTTCTTTATGGAACGGTCGTGTCCGACGATGGCCTGATCATGACGAAAGCCAGTGAAATCGAGGAAGTAGAAAGCTACTACGTGCGCGTCGGGACCAAGAAGTTCAGGGATCCGGTCGTTGTTGCGAGAAACGACATTTGGGATGTCATGATGATAAAAATCGATGCTGAAGGCTTGAAGCCAGTGGATTTTTCCCAAGCCAGGGATTTGGCCCATGGAACCTGGGTCGTATCCAATGGGGCTACCGAGCGCCGGTTTCGGCGTCCCCGGGCCGGCATCATTAGCGCC
Organism: Verrucomicrobiia bacterium; assembly: GCA_030432565.1. Taxonomy (GTDB): domain Bacteria; phylum Verrucomicrobiota; class Verrucomicrobiia; order Verrucomicrobiales; family Akkermansiaceae; genus SW10. Next base: position 171,833 of record JAUIGV010000009.1, read on the forward strand.
AACAAACGTGAGATTCCCGGTGGTTCACCGGCAGTTTTGGGAGTGGGGCTTAAGGAGGAGGGCGGTAATCTGCTCGTTGGTGAAATTACCGAAGATTCCGGGGCAGCCAAGGCTGGTTTGAAGGAAGGGGACAAACTGCTCAAAGTGGATGGCTCAGACATCAAGGATCGCGACGGTTTGATCGCCTACCTCAAAGACAAGTCCCCGGGTGATAAAATCAAGCTTACTTTAACCCGGGGTGAAGAAGAACTGACCCTTGAGGTCGAGTTGATGGCGCGTCACAAACTTTACGGACAGGGTAAGACCCGGAATGACCAGCTGAGCGGGGGTGAAGCCCAGCAATCAGCGCGAAGAACCGGCTTTCCCATGGTTTTGCAGCACGAGACGATGCTGAATCGCAACACCGTCGGTGGTCCTGTTTTCACCCTGGACAATCAGTTTGTCGGAATGAACATCGCGGCCGTGAATCGGGTCGAGGCCTTCGCTATTCCCGGGAAAGAACTTTCCGAGATCGTGGCCGAGCTGAAGAAGTCGCTGTGAGTTGATCCCGGTTCAGCCGGTTGCCGCTACTGCTGTTGAGACCGGTGTTTCTTGAAAATTTCCAAGGTCCGTTTCCGCTCATCGCTGTGGTCAAGGATAGGGGCGGGGTAACCCTCGGCCAATGATTTGCCATCTGCGGGAGGATCCTGAAATTTCTTCGGGGCAATGGATTCAAGCTCGGGAACCCAGCGTTTGATATACTCGCCCTTGGGGTCAAATCGCTTGGTCTGGGACCATGGGTTTTGTATCCGGAAGTAGGGCGCGGCGTCGGCCCCGGTGCCGGCACTCCATTGCCACCCTCCGTTGTTCGAGGCAATTTCGCCATCCAAAAGGTGCTGTGCGAAAAATTGTTCTCCAAGCCTCCAGTCGATGTGCAGGTCCTTGGTTAAAAACATGGCGACAATCATGCGCACACGGTTGTGCATGAAACCTGTTTTCAAAAGCTCCCGAATTCCCGCATCGATGATTGGGAAACCCGTTTGTCCGGATTTCCAGGCTTCGAATTTTTCACCCGGCTCATCCCAGGGAAGTCCACGCCAGTCCGGATTGAATTCATCTTTCAGCACGTCGGGAAAATGGTGAAGAATCTGGAAGTAAAATTCACGCCATCCCAGCTCTTTGAGATACTGCTCCGATCCCAGTTTGGCCGCTTTTTGGTAAAGTTCCCGAATCGAGACGGTTCCCCAGCGTAAATCTTGCGAGAGCCGGCTCGTCCCCGGGATCGATGGAATGTCGCGGGTGTCGTCATACTGCGGGATCCTTCGGTCGAGGGCTTCCTTCATACGCTCGCGGGCGGCCTTCTCACCACCTTTGGGCAGCTCCCATCCTCCTTCCTCGAGACCCCAGGTGGCAAGAGTGGGGAGGGGGAGCGAATCAAGATTTTTGGGAGTCTTGACCGACTCAGGGCGGCCCGCAGGAGATCGCTTTTCGACTGGAAGCCACTGCTTCGAAAACGGAGTGTAGACGCGGTATGGAGTTCCGTCGCCTTTCAGAATGTCGGTTGGTCCGTGAAGCGAGGCATCTTGAAAGCTGTGGACGGGAACCGGGGATTGTTCTTTGAGTCTGGCTTCCACGGCCTGGCCGAAGAGATCGACGTCCTCGTTGTAAAAAACGGCGTCGATCTCAGCCTCTTTGATGAGACGAAGAATCTCAGAAACAGCATCTCCCTGGCGAATGATCAACCTGCCACCAAGATGTTCAAGGTTTCCGGAAAGCGATGACAGGCACTCGCAGAGAAATTTTTGGCGCTTTGGGCCGGTCCAGGAGTGATCGCCCGTCCAGTCGCTTAGGACGTAGACCGGAACCATCTCTACTCCCGATGAATTTGCCTCCAGAAGGGCGGTGTTGTCAGTAAGTCGTAAGTCGCGGCGAAACCAGTGGAGGACCCGACGATATTCTTTAGCCATGGTAAAACTAGGACGCCTTCAGAATTTGGTGGGCTTTCTCGATCGTCGCCTTACTGAGCTTGCCATTGATGCGGCGGGAGTTATCGATCAATTTGAGCAATTTCGTCCGGGCATGCTCGGCAGCGCGCAAAGACTCACGGCCACTCCCGTAGTTCTTGTCCGAGAAGTACTTCGTGAAGGTTGTTCCAGCCCTGCTGACACAAAGGCGCCAGCCTTCAAAGGCGGTCGTTTCGTAAGTGAAACGGGTCAGGTTTTTGCGGGATTTCAACATGGCTTCTTGGTTTGGGCATAGATAATCCAACTTTGCGGGATTTCACCTGAAAATCGGGGCTTTAAGGACGATTCTTTGGTAAACCGAAGCAAAAAAGGATTGCATCGGACCCGCTAAGCTGGTTTTTTCCGCGCCCGCGAGTCTTTAAAACCGTCGTAGGTCCTCTGGAGTTCCGTCACCGGAACTGCTCGCTCAGAGGGAAACCCGACAAACCAACAAAATAATGTCAGAAGAAAACACTGAAATTGAAGAGAAGCCCGATCCAATCAAGCTGAATCGTTTCGAGCTCCCGAGCCGCCTCATTAAAAACGAGGACACCGCCACCGATACCTACGCCCAGTTCACTGCCGAGCCTTTCGAGCAGGGATTCGGCCACACCATTGGTAACTCTCTCCGCCGCGTGCTCCTTTCCTCTCTGGAGGGTGCCGCCATCACTTCGGTGCGTATTGCCGGAGTGCAGCACGAATTTGCGACTCTCCCCGGAGTCATTGAAGACGTCACGGACATCGTTCTCAACCTCAAGAAGGTGAAGTTCAAGGCTCATGACAAGGAGCCCCGTGTTCTCAGCCTGAAGGTTGAAAAAGAAGGTGTTGTGACCGCCGGTGACATCCAGGAGGACAACATCTATGAGATCGTCAACAAGGATCAGGTGATTTGTACGCTCGACAAGAAGGTGAAGTTCGACGCCGAGATCGAGGTCCAGGTGGGCCGTGGTTTCAAGACCGGCGACGAAAACAAGCGTGACGGCGCTCCCATCGGAGTGATCGCAATTGACTCCATCTTCTCGCCGGTTTCCCGCGTGAAGTATGAAGTCGGCGCGACCCGGGTTGGTCAAATGACCGACTTCGATAAAGTCGTTCTCGATATTTGGACCGACGGTCGTATCGAGCCTCACGATGCCCTTCTGCAAGCTTCGGCGATTCTCCGTCATCACCTCGACGTTTTCGTCAACTATGACGACGACGCGGTTGGATTCGAGGAAGCGCCAGCCGAGCAGTCCGAAGAGAATGCCGCTCTCAAGAAGCTCCTCAATATGAGCGTCAACGAGATCGAGCTTTCCGTTCGTGCCGCCAACTGCCTCAACAACGCAAACATCACTTCGGTTGGTCAGCTTGCGCTTAAGACCGAGGCTGAAATGCTCAAGTACCGCAACTTTGGTAAGAAGTCTCTCAACGAGATCAAAGACAAGCTTCAGGAGCTTGGACTTGGTCTCGGCATGAACCTCGATCCGTCACTTCTTACCGGACCTGCCCTCGGCGCTCCGGCTGCCCCCCGCCTCGGTGTGGAGGAAGAAGCGCCGGTTGGACTTGCTGACCTCATCGCTCAAAACCTCGACCAGTAAGGGTCGCCTTAACCTTGCAATTTAGAAAGAAACAATCTGATGAGACATCGTCGTAAAACAGTAAGACTCCAGCGCAAAGACGGCCACCGCCGTTCTCTGCTTGCCAACCAAGCCTGCGCTCTCATCGAGCACGGTCGTATTCGCACCACTCTGGCCAAGGCCAAGGCGCTTCGCCCCATCGCTGAAAAGCTGATCACCCTGACCAAGAAGGAAGACGGTGTTCACGCCCGCCGCATGGCATTCCGTTTCCTTCGTCAGAAGGACAGCGTAAAGCGTCTCTTTGATACCGTGGCTCCTGCTGTCGGTGATCGCCCGGGTGGTTTCTGCCGGATTACCAAGCTCGGACCTCGTCCCAGCGATTCCGCTCCGATGGCATTCATTGAGTGGGTTGATCTTGAGAACCTCGCCGATGACGACATTGACATCGAGGATACCGCCGCAGAGGGCGAGGAGTAAAACTCCGTTCCTCAACTGAATCACAACGGCTGGCTCCCGAAAGGAGGCCAGCCGTTTTTTCGTTGCTCAAGTCGTCCCTTTCCGCAATCTCCCTCCGGCATGATCCACAAATTAAACTTCGTTTCCTTCGCCGCTGCCCTTTGCTTCTTCTTTCTCCCCTGGCTTGACTTCCAGTGTTCCGGGAAATCAATGATAACCCAGTCCGGATTTCAAACTGTAACAGGTGGGGGTAGTTTGGGAGAGGATACAAAATCGATGGCCGAAAGTAAGAAGAATGAGGAAAACCAGGATGGCTTTGGAGTGGCCCTCTTCGTCGCGGTCGCCTTGGGTTGCGTGGCCCTGGGTTTGCTCCTTGCCTTTATCGGGCTTCTCGGTGGCGGACCACCATCTCCCGCCTTGCCGGCGCTGGCTGCCGTGGCGCTCATTTTGATCGGGTTACAGATGAAGCTTGGTTTCCCCATGGAGCAAAAAATCGCCGAGTCGTTCCAAAAGCCCGGTGCTGAAGAGGAAAATGCACTCGCTGATGTGGGCAAATTATTCGCCCAAATGAACATTCGGATTGTCTATCGCCCTTGGATTTATGCCGAATTGGGAAGTCTTTTCCTCCCGGTCGGCATCGCATTCTTTGCGATGAAGCCGAGGGGAAGCCATGGCTAGCTTCCTTATCTACCATCCCCGGTGTAAATAATCTTCCCGTCTTTTGGCGCCTGAGGCCACGGAGTCGTTCCGGGTGCCCATTCCTTTGGTTGGGTGTTTCGGATTTTTTGGACTTCCTGTTTCACCCAGTTCGGAACAGTGGTGTTTTCCTTCTGTCCGTATACCCAAGGGAGAGCGGGTGACATGAGACGATCAATTCCGGTCAGCGGCGGGCGCTCTTTGCCAACGGAGGTGACCCGGTCGGTGAGTTGTTTGACGATTTTCGGGTTCTTGGCCGCGATGTCTGTTTTTTCAGAGGGGTCGGCTTCAAGGTCATAAAGTTCTTTCCCGACCAATTTGTATTTCCCTTTGCGAATCGCGGGGAAGCGGACGCTCCCGGAGACTTCGAAGATGATTTCATCACGAGGGCTTTTCGAATCACCGAAGAGGGCGTCGGTCATGTTCTTACCGTCGAGAGGGCGCTCTTGATCGAGCGAGGCCCCGGCGAGCGTGGCGAAGGTGCTGAAGAGATCGGTAACGTGCATCATGCCGTCATTTGTGGAATTGGCTTTGATCTTTTCGGGCCAACGCAACACGCAGGGAACCCGGACGCCGCCCTCGTAGTTTGTGTTTTTGGTGCCACGATAAGGTGCGTTCATTTCCTCTCGAAGTCCTCCGTTGTCGTTGGCAAAGATCACGAGGGTGCTGTTTCCAAAGCCACTCTGATCGACGGCATTCACGATCAGGCCGACGGCATCGTCGAGGCATTTCAAGGCGGCGTAACGTTTCCCATGCTCCTCGACATAGCGGGGGATTTCTTCAAGCGGACCGTGGACTGCGTTGAAGGCGACATACATGAACAACGGTTGCTCCTGTCGCTCCATGCGGTGTTCGGCAATCACGCGGACGGCTTCGTTGGCAATGAGGTCCGTGCTATAACCGGGTTCGAAGACTGGTTTCTGGTTGCGATGCCAATCATAAACCGCAAAGCGCGCGGGCGCGTTGTGCGGAATCGTTTTATTATTGTAGTCGATTCCCCAACCATAGTGACCGTATTGGTGATCGAAGCCCTGACCCATCGGGAGTTGGCCCGGGAGCCATTCTCCGCAATGCCATTTGCCGGCAATCGAAGTAAAGTAGCCTTGTTCTTTCAGGGCTTCGGCAATGGTGCGCTCTTCGGTGGCAACCCCGTGAATTCGGCGGGTTTCGTCGCCCTCCTTGTTTTTCACCAACTCCATCCCAAGCTTCGCAAGGTAGCTGGGTTTACCAAAGTCTTCCGAGCGCCAATCACTCCAGGTTCGGAAGGCATACCGTCCGGTGAGGAAGGCAGCGCGGGTCGGGGCGCAGACCGCGTGAACGTAAAATTGGTCCAAGCTGACTCCTTGTGATCGGAGCTTGGTGAGGTGTGGAGTGAGCTTGGCATCGCCGCCATTGAAGGCGGGTTCGTTCCAGCCCATGTCGTCCGACAGAATGAGAATGATGTTTGGTTTTGAGCCATCGACCGGGGAGGCGTTGGCCAGATTGAGTGAAGCGAGAAAGAGGATGAGTTTTTTCATGGGTGAGGTGCTGCCTAGATGTCGCAAATTGAGATGGCTTCTTCGAGGCCTTTGAGCGGGTCGCCGGTGGGAATCCATTCGTGGCCGACGTAGCCGGAGTAGTTGATTTTGAGGAGGGCCTTCATAAGGCCGCGGTAATTGATTTCCTGGTTGTCGCCGATTTCTCCGCGTCCGGGATTCCCGGCGATTTGAACGTGGCCGATGAATTCGTGATGGTGTTCGATCCGCCGGATGAGATCGCCGTCCATAATTTGCACATGATAGGCGTCGAAAAGAACTTTGAAGGCCGGGGAGGAGACCGCCTTGACGATCTCAACGCAGTTATCGATGTGGTCGCCTTGATATCCGGGGTGGCCTTTCATCTTCTCATCGACCTTTGAGTTGAGTGGTTCGAGGACCAGGGTAACCTTATGCTTCTCGGCAACCGCGGCCATTTTCTTAAAGCCCTCGATGCAGTTTTTGGTTCCTTCTTCAACCGAAACACAACTGCCATTTTCATGGTGAGTGGTGTCGAGCAAGCCGGTAAAAGTCATGACGTTTGGAAAACCCGCCGCTCCGGTGGCGGCAATTGTCTTTTCCAAAATGGCAAAGACCTCTGGGTGGTGGCCTTTGTTGTTCATCCCGCGTTCGAAGTTGTGGGATTTGGTCGCGGCGCAAACCAATCCGGTGTCTTTCAAAAGAGGAAGCTGTTCAGCGGAAAAGAGCTCGATTCCGGCGACGCCGAGTTGTTTGGCGTGTTTGATGACATCCTGTGGAGTCCATTTCGCTGCGACAATAAAGGGCCAGGCAGCGATGACCTGCTTGATCCGACCATTGCGGGCGATACTCTCTTGGGCAAGAACGGGAGAAGTGAACGCGGCGGCACCAAGGCCTGTCAGGAAATTTCTTCTGGATGGAGTCATCTTATTTGAGGTGTCGGTGTGGTGTGTTTTTCACGGCTTCCAATTTTTCAGAGAGACGTAGTACGATTTCGGGGTGTTCCAAAAAAAGGTTGTTGGTTTCACCGGGATCTTTTCCGAGATGGTAGAGCTGACCGGTGGGGCCGTCTGCTTCAGGTTTAACATTTTTTGGTTTACTAAAACCTCCCGAGCCGAGCGCGGTGATCAGCTTCCAGTCGCCTTCACGAACGGTCATCACTTGGGCGCTTCCGGCACGCATGACGAAGCTGTCTCGTGAGGAGGGTTCGCCTTTGAGTGAGGGCAGAAAACTAAAGCTATCGGGACCAGCTTCTTTTGGGATTTCAGTTCCCATGAGGTCGGCGAAGGTTGCGAGGAAATCAGTAAAGCAGATCAGTTGCTCGCTGGTGGAGCCGGCCTTGGCTACCCCGGGCCAGCGTGCCACGAAGGGCATGCGGTGGCCTGCTTCCCAGGCGTCCGCTTTCATGCCGCGAAGATGACCTTGGGAGTCGTGGCCATATTTTTTAACGTCCTTGTCATACCAGCAGGGGCCGTTGTCGGAGGTGAAGATGACCAAAGTGTCTTTATCCATTTTCGCTTCTTCGAGAGCGGCGAGGACCTTGCCGACTTGTGCGTCCACCATCATGACAAAATCGCCATAGATGCCGACCTTGCTCTTGCCGAGAAATTCCTCCGAGGGAAGCCACGGAGTGTGCGGGGCAGGGTAGGCGAGGTAGAGCATGAGAGGGGCTTCTTTCTTGTGGCTTTTAATGATCTCAACGGCTTCCTCGGTGAAGTTTGGAAGAACGTCATCGATGTTCATGTCGGGCGAGATTCCTCCGGCCCGGCGCATGCGGCCTTGAATGGCATTCCACCCGGTTTCTTCCGGCGAGAGTTCTTTTTCGATATGGCCGGTGGGCGGTTGAACCGCCTTGTCATCCCGAATGTAAAAGTAGGGGGGAATATCAGTGGAGGCACGAATGCCAAAGTAGGAGTCAAAGCCGCGATCAACCGGACCTCCGGGAAGAGGTTTGTCATAGCCATTTTCTTTGAATCCAACGTGCCATTTGCCGACCATGGCGGTTTTGTATCCTTGTGATTTTGAAAGGGAAGCGATGGTCATTTGCCCTTCCTCAATCAACGGGTGCTTTGGCCAGCGCCCGACGTCGGTGCGGAAGGGATAGCGTCCGGTGAGTAAACCATAACGCGACATGTGACAAAGCGGGCCGGGCGCGTGGGCATCGGTAAATTTCATCCCGTCACGCGCCAGCGAATCAATATGCGGAGTCGCGATCTTCGAATTAGGGTTGAAGCAACCCGGATCTCCGTAGCCCATGTCGTCGACGAGAATGATAACGATGTTGGGTCTGGCCAAGCACGTCATCGAAAGAAGGAAGGAAAGGAACAGCAGTTTCAACGACATGGATGTCAGGATATGAGGTGCAAAGTGTCTCGAAAAGGAGGAAAAGGCCGGAGTTTGGAATTCCACTGTCACCTTTTCTGGCGAAAGATCGTAGGCTTAAGGGAAATTAAGACTATGGAAGGGAACACGTTGAAATGATCATGGCTGATGTCCTGTTGTGGACTTTTGTAATTTTGGGATTTTTTGTCATTACGATTGCCTACTGGGTGGCGGCGGTGGGGCTGGCTCCGGAGCTGGTCGAGCAAAGTTGCGAACGATTCGGGAACTCGCCCTGGAAATCTTTTTTGATTGGAGCGGCAATCGGAGTGCCCGGGATGGGGATTGGTTTGGCGATCGCCAATGGCGGGCCGCCGGCCATCAAGGTGTTTGGTATTCTTATTGTGCTTTTGGTCTTCTTGCTGGGCCTTTGCGGGTCGGCCGGCTTATGTCTGAGGATCGGGAAGGGGCTTGTGAATCCGCTCGATGAAGCGCAGCCGTGGTTGCGGGTGAAGCGGGGCGGCATTGTCCTTGGTTTGATGATTATCTTTCCGGTGCTGGGATGGTTTTTTGTTTTGCCGGTCGCCATCCTTTCGGGGATTGGTGCGGCGTTTTTGGGCTGGCGTGATGGCAAGAAGGCTCAAGCCGAATGAAGACCAGGCTGTCAGATGATCTTTCGCGCCGCACCTTTTTGCGAGGGACCGCCGGAGTTGCGCTCTTTGCGACTTCGGGTTGTGAGAAGATAGAGGACTGGCTTGGAATGGGACCGAAGGAAGGCCCGGTGCTACCGCCCTCCGGGGAAGGGGTTGATTTAATTTCGCATGTGCTGAATCGGGTGACCTTTGGTCCCGATCCATCGGAGTATGCACGGGTGAAGGGGTTGGCCGGAGATGAGAAATCGGCGGTTGCGGCCTTTCTGGAAGAGCAGCTTGAGCCAGACGGGATTGAAGACAAACGAGCCCAGCGGGCGGTGCGAAGGCTTGAGGCCATTCATGCTCCGCTTGGTGAACTGTATGAATACAAGGAAGCTCATCTGCTGGAGCAATTGACAAGGGCCACTTTGATTCGTGCGACGCGAAGCAAGCGTCAGCTCTTTGAAGTGATGGCCCATTTTTGGAGTGATCATTTTAACATCGATATTTCAAAAAAGGAATGTCGCTGGCTCAAAGCGGCTGATGATCGCGAGGTCATTCGAAAGCACGCGATGGGGAGTTTTTCCGATCTTGTGAGAGCATCGGCGCTCAGTCCGGCGATGCTTTGGTATCTTGATGGAAGAGAGAACCGAAAGCGCGATGAGAGTGAGAAGCCCAATGAAAACTATGCCCGGGAGTTGCTGGAACTACATACCCTGGGAGTCGGAGGCGGATACACACAGCAGGACGTCATGGAGGTGGCAAGATGCCTGAGCGGGTGGACCGTGAGAGGGAAGGATCGTTTTTTTAAAGGGAAAGTGGAGTTTCATGCCGATGCACATGATGATGGGGCTAAGATCGTTCTCGGTAATGAGATTGCTTCGGGTGGCGGAGAGAAGGATCTCGATGATGTCCTGGAGATTGTTTGCAGTCATCCTTCGACCGCCCGTTATCTGGGCGAAAAACTTTGTATCCGGTTTATCGCTGACGAGCCGTCGCAAGAGTCAATTTCGGAAGTTGCCGGTGCTTTCTTGTCCAGCAATGGTGATATCAAGTCGACCTTGCGGGCGGTTTTTGCAACGACGGAATTCTTGGAGGGACCGCGGGCCCAAAAGTTAAAACGGCCTTTCGAGTTTATCGTTTCAGCCCTGCGGGGATCGCGGGCCAGGGTTTCGTCCGAGATGGATTTGGTGGATTATCTGGTCCGAATGGGGCACGCGCCCTTCCAGTATCCGACGCCGGATGGCTATCCCGATGTCGCTTCGCCATGGACCGGGACTTTGCTCTGGCGCTGGCACTTCGCGATCGCCTTGTCGCGAAATGAAGTGAGTGAAGACATTCAAGTCGAAGAAAAAACCTTAATCAAGAAAGCCGGAAACGTTGAAGGGTTGGCGGCTTGTTTGTTGGGACGGGCTCCGTCGGAAGAAGAAAGAACAGCTATGGAACGGAGCGGAGAGCCTCTGGCGCTCTTGATGGCTTCACCAGGATTCCAGTGGAGATGAAAGGGACCGGAATTATCTCAGGCAACGGTGACGAGCAACGAACTCTTGTTGTTGTTTTTCTGCGAGGTGGTGCCGACGGGTTGACCTTGGTTCCTCCCGTGGGGAACAGCGACTATTACAAAGTTCGGCCAACCTTGGCTGTCCCGGAAGGTGAGATTCTAAAGCTGGGTGACTCGAACTGCGGGCTGAATCCGGCGCTTTCCGGTCTGCATGAAATCTATCGCGATGGCGGGCTTACGGTTGCGCCTGCGGTGGGGTCAAATGACGACACCCGCTCTCACTTTTATGCCCAGGATCTCATGGAGCATGGTGGTCAGTTGGCTGGTGGTTGGTTGGGTCGATTTTTGCGATATCGTGAGGGACGGCCGCCCAGTGCTTTGTCGGCGGTGGCGCTGAGCAAGGCGATGCCGGAGGTTTTGCGCGGTGCACCGGCGGCGACGGTGATGGAGTCGCTTGATACTTTTTCTCTGGGGAGTGGTTCCGGATCAACGGCGACTTTACAGGCAGAGTTGGGCACTCTTTATGGTTCCCAGGAAAATATTCTGGGTCCGGCTGCACGGGACACCCTGCAGGCATTGGAAAGGGTTGAAAAGTTGCGCAGCGAAGATCTTCCTCCGGAAAATGGCGCGGACTACGGGGATGATTCCTTCTCGCGTGGCCTGCGCCAAACCGCTCGTCTGATCCGCGCCCGGGTCGGGCTGGAAGCGGTATCGCTGGATCTCGACGGATGGGATTCCCACTTTGCGCAGGAAGCGCTGATCACGCCTCTAATGACTCGGCTTTCTGACGGGCTTGCGGCATTTTATCGCGATCTCGGGAAGCTGATGAGATCGGTGACGGTCGTGGTGATGACGGAGTTCGGGAGGCGCGTGGCTGAGAACTCCTCGTTTGGAACCGACCATGGTCGCGGCGGAACAATGCTGGTGATGGGAGGAGGAGAACGTGGGAATGTCCTCGGCGAAATGCCAAAACTGGAGACCGGGATTTTGGTGGGGCCGGGAGATATTCCGGTGGTGACCGATTATCGCGACGTGTTGAAGCCGATTCTAACCCGGCATGGTGCCGGGAAAGCGATGGGCGAGATCTTTCCTGAAAATTAGATCACCGAACCGGAATGGCGCGGGGGATTTCATCGTCTTCGACTGGGATGGCGCGGGGAATGACATCTTCGACTGGTTCAACAATCAACTCGCGACCTGGAGCGATGGGGCCGTTTTTGATGTTCGGAAGTCGATCGGCACCTTTCATGATGTCGACCCAGATTGGGAGTGCAAGGCTGGCTCCGGAGCTGCCCCTGAGGATGGTTTCGCCTCGATCCATGCCGACCCAAACCGCGCAGGTCAAAGCCGAGGTGTAACCGGCATACCATCCATCGGTCGGGCCATTGGTGGTCCCGGTCTTACCTCCGGACGGAGCCCGGAATCCATAAGTTGAGCGAATGGACCGTCCGGTTCCGGATTTGTTCACATCCTCGAGAATTCGGGAGACTTCCCAGGCAGATCTTTCATCGGCAGCCTGATAGGCAATGGGGCCGTTTTTCCAGAGGACTTCACCGGAGCGATCCTTGATGGCCTGAATGTAGTAGGGGCGAAATCGGGTTCCGCCATTTGGGAAGATGGTGTAAGCGCTGGCGACGGCCTCAGGGGAAGCACCCCACGACCCGAGGAAGGAAGAGGGAACCAGGGGGATGTTACTGATATCAAAGCCCGATGACCGAGCGACCGCGACGATATTCCCCATCCCAGCTGCGGCTGCAACTCGAATGGCCGAAGTGTTACGCGACTGAATGAGAGCTGTTCTGACCCGGATCTCTTTGTAGTATTTTCCATCGGAATTGGCGGGCCTCCAGTCGGGGCTTCCTCCGGGGATTTCTCCGGGCCTGATGGGCGCATCGCTGATCAGATCGTATGGTTTGATGCCTTGATCAAATGCGGCAAGGAACATGAATGGTTTGAAAAGAGAACCGATCTGTCGCTCGGACTGGAGAGCGCGATTGAACTGGGACTCGTTGGCATTTCGCCCCCCGACGATTGCGAGGACTCCACCGGTTTCGTTGTCGATAACGACGGCCGCTCCCTGCAAGTAATTGGGATCGCCCCGACCATTCCATTCAGATCTTTTTTGGTGGGGGAAGCCACGTCGTTGTTCGACTTGAGCAAGACGTTTTTCCACCGAGCGTTCGGCGAGCTCCTGAATGTTGGGGTCGAGGGTGGTTTCGATAATGAGGCCTCCATCGCGGATATTTTCCTTCTCAAGAATCCGTTTCAAGTCGCGGCGAATGGCGTCGAGCGCGTAGCTTCCTTCTCGAAGATTGTTCGGCGAGGCGATTTTAAGCGATTTCTCGCGAGCGGCGTCGGCTTCATCCTGGGTGATGGCCTTGTTTTCTACCATTTTTTCGAGAACCCAATCCCGCTGCAGTTCGGCTTTCTCGGGATGACGGAAGGGTGAGAACTTGTTGGGAGCGCGGATGATGCCCACCAAAAGGGCGGCTTCCTCCAGGGTGAGTTCTTTGGCTGATTTGTTGAAGTAGGTATGAGCTGCCACTTCAACGCCTCGCACCGAGCCTCCCCAAAAAATTCGATTCATGTAGTGCTCTAGAATTTCATTCTTCTCGAAGTTGGACTCGATGCGGACCGCAATGAAGGTTTCGAGGATTTTTCGATGAATTCCGCCAAGGATTCCTTCGTCCCGCTTTTTGAGTGCGTAGCTATTGCGGGCAAGCTGCATGCTGAGTGTCCCGCCACCTTCCAGTTTTCCTCGGGTCAGGGCCCGCCAGGCAACCCGGGCCATCGAGCGGAAGTCAACAGCACCGTGGCTGCGAAAGCGCTTGTCCTCCTGGGCGATGAGGGCGTCGACGAAGTGGGAGGGAACATCCTCGTAGCTGACAATACGTCGATTTTTCCCGTGTAGGAACCCGATTTCCTGTCCGGCCGAGTTCTTCAGGATATGACCTTCGCGGTCCTGGATTTCAGTTCGGGCAGGCATTTGGACTACGTCCTCGAGGTCGTAGGTGCAGGCGATAATGTAGTAAACAAGCGAGAGGAATGCGCCGAAGATCGCCCCAACAAAAGCTCCCGAAAGACCAACCCGGGCCGGCCACTTGAGCCAAGCGGGAAGCTTTGAGGTTAAAAGCACAATGAGGCGAAAGGGGGCCAAAAAGAAATCGCGGGCGGCGAAGTTGAACTTCACAGCCTTCTTTTTCTTATTTGCCGACTTTTTGCGGGCAACTTTTTTGCGGGCCTTCTTTTTTGGGGGCATCTTGTCTTGGACCGACCTTACGTTTCAACGAGCGAAGGCCAAGGCCTCATTTGCTTCGCAAACAATCCGGAAGGAGTGGAAGGAAGGTCGTCTTTTTTTGTGATTCGATCGGGAAGTTTTGCCAACCGGGGCTTGAGGCCGGTAAACCGATTGTGATATCTCCATGTAGGATTGCTGATAAATCATCTCACATTTTACTACTATTTTCGTCATGCGTTTGTTTTTTGTTTTTTTGTTTCTGATTTGTTCGGCGGTCTTCGGGCAGTTGCTTCCGCAATCGGAGCCGCAGGGTGACTATTGGCTTCGGTTGAATGGGTTTGGCCGGTGGGAGTGGGATGCCGATCACGATGGTGACGGGCTTTCTTTGCGCGCGGAGTATTTCGGGGGGACCGATCCGCGCGATGCGAATTCCCGGATATCTCCGGGGCTGAGCAATGATGCCGATGGATTTGAACTCTCGTGGAACTCGGCGGTTTGGGCGCGGTATCAAATTCTTTCTTCGCCGACTCTTCGGGATTTCCAGGGCGATGCGGACTCGATTTTTTTTACGACCGGCCCTGGTTTTTCGGTGGGAGTTGAGACTGTGAACCCGAAGGAGTTTTTTGTGATCCAGCCGCTTCCTTCGCTCGATACTGATAATGACGGGCTGACAGATCGGGAGGAGGCAATTTTGGGGACCGACTATCAGGACGATGATACGGACGATGATTCTCTTCCCGATGGCTCGGAAATTTTCGAAAGTTTTACCAACCCGTTGGTGCCCGATCCGCCGGGTGGGGTTATTGAGGGCACGGTTTTTGTGACCGAGACCTTGGAGATGGATCTGGCGAATGCAGTTCCGCTCGCGGAGACGACGGTGTTTCTTGATCTGAATTTCAACGGGCTTCTCGACGACGGAGAGCCGAGGCAATTGACGGATGAAAATGGCGGCTACCGTTTTACCCGCCTTCGTCCCGGGATTTACGAGGTGCGTCAGGTGCTGCGTCGGGGTGATACCCAGACCATTCCGGCAGAGGTCACGCCGGTGGTTCAAAATGGTCTTGCAGATGAGATTCTTGATTATACCCATGCTGCGGGAGCTCTTCCGGGGCCTTACGGCTATGCGCCGTTGGATGATTATCCGGCCCTCGACGTGGTGATTTTGGGCAGGGAGATTGCCGAGGTGGATCCGGCGCTGCTGCTGTTGCCGATCGGGGCGCGCCCGGTGAATCCGCCGATTGGGTCCTATCCGCGGGCCCATCATTTGGCCCTGCCTCTGGGAGCGTCGGTCACGGTGCGCTTTGATGAGACCATTGTTGATCTGGAAGGGCCGGATTTTGTGGTGGCGATTCCACGGCAGGGAAATAGGGCCGGGGGCGGAGAGCCGGCGACTTACTTTATTGGGCCGAGTGAGGAAGAGCTGGTGGAGTTTGATCAAGCTGTGCTCCTCGGGGACTCGCAAGGGAGTATCATCGAGGTCGATCTCGCCGATTTTCCGGAAGTTCCTTTTGTGCGGGTCATCCGGGTGGTGTCCGGAACAACGGGAGAAGCGGTTTCGCAAAATGTCGACGGCGGGTATGGCTTGGCGGGCTTCCAGGCTCTCAATTACCTCTCGTTGAATTCCTCGGCCTATCGGGTGGAGATTCTCGGAACGGAAACGGTGACGCGCGATTTTGGCCGGTTTTTTCAGGACCTCCCTCCGCAGGTTTTGCTGCAGGGCAGTTCGCAACCGCAGGTCGGCCAGCCGGTAACGCTGACCTTTATTCCGACCGACGACCTCGGTGTTCCGGATTTGGCGGTCACGGTGAATGGAGCTCCCGCAGTGCTGGATCAAAACAATTCGGTGGTCGTGAATCCGGCCTTTCCGGGAGAGTTGCGATTCAGTGCGACGGTGACTGATCGCAGCGGTCAGGCGACGACGGAAAGTTGGACCTACATTGTCCTGACAGAAGAGGGGGATCTTCCATACGATCCGGATTCGCTTGCAGAGGAGCAAGGGGTCGGCTTGACGACTTTGCGGATTTTCTCACCGGAGCCTGGTGAGGTGCCGGGTGAAAATCAAACGGTGGTGGGGTCGGTCATCCCGGACAGCGGGCAGGCGGTTAATTGGACCCTCGACATCGCGCCCATCGCTGACATTGACCCGGATGAGCTTACGACGGCTGATCCCGATTACGTCACGCTGGGTTCGGGAAGCACCGCGGTCTATTCGGATGCGCTGGGGGAGCTGGATCTTTCGGGCTTCACGCCGGGAATCTATTTTATGCGTCTGAGTGCCACGCCGGCCGGAGGCGGGTTGTCAAATTTCCTGGGGCAGGCAATTGGGATCGGGGTCGATGAGGGTTCGCTGCGCCCGGTCCTGGAAATCATCACGCCGGAGCAGGAGGGACGGGCGGCAATGGTGCAGAATGTTGTGGCAACGCTGACTTCCGAGCGCGAAATCACAAGCTGGAAGGCCGAGGTGGCGGCGTATGAGGAGGTTGACTTTGCTGCGCTTGGAGCGCGTTCCGAGGCATGGCGCGAGATAGGCTCGGGAGTGGGAACCTTCACCGAGGCTTCGTTGGGAATGATCGATACCAGTGTGCTGCGGAACGGCCGCTATGTCCTCCGGGTGACTGCTTTTAATGACCTGCGCTTGGGTCGGGTCGAGGCGGTGGAGTTTGAAGTGGCGGGGATCTCCAAGCCGGGCCGTAATCGGCGTGTCTTCACCGATAGTGAGATCGAGCTGGCCGGGTTCCCGCTGAAAATCGACCGAGTGTATGATTCACTTGATGCGGAACGCGCGGGCGAATTTGGATTTGGTTGGTCGCTTTCGGCGGGTGATCCCGATCTTTTTGAAACGGTGCCCGATACCGGAGTAGGGCTTTTCGGGGCAACTCCGTTTCGTTCTGGAACGCGGGTTTATCTGACCGCACCTGACGGCCAACGATTGGCCTTCACTTTCGAGCCCGAGTTTGCGCTGGGGGGATTGCTTGGGACGGCTTATCGTGCGACCTTCATTCCGGATCCGGGGAATCCTTATCAGCTGAGCACTCCGGAGGGCGAGGAGCCTTTCCTTTCGGTAAAGCCGGACGGAACCGTGGCCCTTCTTTTCATCGGCTTTCCCTGGAATCCCGAGTCATACGTGCTGACTGCTCCGGATGGCGTGGTGCACAGCTATCATCAGGACAAGGGGCTTCTCTCCAGCGAAACTCCAAGTGGAACCACGCTGCGATACACGCCGGAGGGAATCATTCATTCGAGCGGGCTTGCGCTGGCTTTTGATCGTGATGAGGCCGGCCGGATTACCTCGATCACCGAGCCGGGCGGTGGAGTCTGGAACTACACTTATTCCGCGGATGGAGATCTCATCGAAGTCCTTCAGCCCGCCAGGACCACGCCGACGACCTTTTCTTACAACGATAATTTTGCTCATTATCTGGACTCGGTGACCGACCCGGCAGGGCGGGTGGGTTTGCGATTCGAGTATGACGAAGACGGGCGGCTTCTCGCCTCATATGACGAATTTGGCAACCGCTCGGAGCAAGTCTGGGATCCTCTTGCAAAGACTGGAACACTCACCTCGCCGAGAGGGTTTGTGACCACACTGGTTTACGATGATCGGGGCAATGTTACCATGGAAACCGATCCGCTTGGGAATGTCACCGAGCGTTACTACGAAGACGAAAGGCATCCGGATCTTGAGACTAAGGTAATCACGCCAAACACCATCGAGCGGTATCGTTATGATGAGACGGGAAATCGCATCGCGACCACTTTCAGCGACGGGCGGCCCAACTTTTTCGGTGACTTGCGCTTCGAATATGATGACTTTGGCAATCTCACCAATGAAATGCAGGTTGGCGGGAGGACCATCGTAAGGATGTTTGATGACCTGGGTCGCCTTGAGAGGATCGAGGGCTATGCTGTCCGGTCCTCGACTGAAGAATCGAGGACTTATGGGTTGAATGGCGAGGTTGAGACGATCACGCGAAATGGCGAGACCTTGCGTATTATTTATGATGAGGAGACCGGGCGCAAGATGCGCGAGTAAGGGCTTGAGGGATTTGTGCGCAGCTATCGTTACACCGCCGACGGGCGGCTCGAGAAAGTGATAAACAGCCTGGGTGAGGAGATTGATATCGGATACGACGACGCCAATGGCGCGGCGACGGTGACCTATCCTAAAGGCGCGGTGGTTTCGAGCAATTACACCGAGGTGAATGGGGTGGCGACCTTGGTGGAAACCGATGTCTTTGGAAACTCGAGTTCTCAAACTCTGGACGGTGACCTTAATATTCTGGAGGAAACCTTAAAAAGTGGCGTGATGGTCGGGCGCGGGTACGATGAATCTCGTAATTTGACTTCACTCACCCTGCCCGGTGGGCAGGAAGCGACCTTTGGTTACGACGAGTTGGATCGCCAAACGTCCTTCACCGATACCTCCGGTGAGACCGAAAACGTAAGCTGCGATGCCGAGGGGAGAGTGGTTGGGAAGATTAACCGGAACGGGAAACGCATCACGTATCTTTATAACGGGAAAGGGCAGGTGACTCCTGAGACCTGGTACGAAGAAGAAGAGATTGTGAAGCAATTCGATTATGAATACATCTTCGGAAATTCCCGCCTCTCCTCCGTCACCGATGGCGAGAATACCTGGGATTTGAGTGCCGGGAATATCGGTGGGGTTTTTGATCGGTTTACGTTTGCTTATGCCGATCAGGAACCTTTTACGCTTAGTTATTCTTATCTGAATGGTCGGCTCGATGTCCCGTCGCGAATCACTCTTCGATTCGGGTTGCGGGTCACTTCCCGGTATGTCGGGCCGAGACCGTATGCGTTTCAATACGAGCTTCCATCGATTGTGCAGACGGATGGAAGTTCACAACCTTCGAGTGCGAGTGTAAGGCACCGCTACAACACCGAAGGATATCTGACTTCTCTCGAGCGTTACGATTTTAACACCACTTCCAATTTCTTCACCGAGCCGGTTTCGACAACGAACTACACCTACCTTCCCGCCGGAGGCCTGGGTGGCATTGAGCATCTCGGGACCGATGGATTGCTGGTATTTCCCCAGAGCGAAACGACTTTCACAAGAGACCTGGCGAATCGAATCGCCGCACGGGTGCAGCCTGGAAATACCTCGTCATTCACCTACGATGTGATGGGGCAACTGACCGGCGCGACTCATACCAATGCCGCCGACCGGCCCTTCGCCTACGATGTTGCGGGGAACGATATTACCGGCGGTGCAAGCACTTACGGTGCGGACAACCGGCTTCTCACCCGCGGCGATCTCGCTTTCACATATGATGCGGAAGGGAACGTAATCTC
Source organism: Verrucomicrobiia bacterium (assembly GCA_030432565.1). GTDB lineage: Bacteria > Verrucomicrobiota > Verrucomicrobiia > Verrucomicrobiales > Akkermansiaceae > SW10. The sequence continues at coordinate 191,022 of JAUIGV010000009.1, forward strand.
GCAGCAAAACACCGTCACGGGATAAGAGAAAATCTTTGAATATGATCACCGTAATCAACTTGTCTCGGTGGCATCGCGTCCCGATCAAGCGACGGCCCCTTTGGTTGTCGCGGAGTTCGCTTATGACTACCTGGGTCGGATGATTTCGCGCACCATTGGCGGCTCCACGACGTATCTTCTTTGGGATCGCAACCAGGTGTTCGCCGAGTTCAAAGAAGGTGAGGACGATGTGTCCAGGGTGAATCTTTACGATCTCGCTGAACCGCTTCGTCGTTTTGGGGAGTGGACTGCTGAGGGAGGAACACGTTTTTTCCTGACCGATCAAGTGGGGTCGGTAAATGGCATCGTCGCGCGGGATGGAACCCCGCTGCATTGGGTCGATTATGATAGCTTCGGCGAAGCACGGGGTGCGGTGCCGGAGGATTTCGGACCAATCCGCTTCACCGGTCGCTACTGGCTGGAGGAGGCCGGGCTTTATTACAACTCGCTGCGTTACTACGACCCCGCAGTGCGGAGATTTTTCCAGCAAGATCCTATCAGATACGAGGGCGGCGACTACAATCTCTACCGATATGTTGGCAATAATCCGCTAAGCTTCACCGATCCCACAGGAACGTCCGCCTTGAGCGAATACGGTCAGTTGGTCCGCCGGGTCTCGAGTTGTGTCAAGAAGCTTAAGGGCTTCGGTGACTGTGTCGACACACTCCTCGGTGGTGCGGCGCGGGCAGTGGAAGCCGCCGTGAATGGCGGTGGCGGTGGCAGTCCGGCGATCGATGTCAATTGCGCTCTAAAGAATACTGGGAAGACTTGTGTGAAATAAAACCTTCAGACTAATCGATGTCTTGGGTTGTGCTTGCGCAAGACCCTGTTTTTCAGATGGTTATCGACGAGTTGTAGGCCCGTTCCCTGTTGGCATCGGGCGATAGGATTGAAATCCAGGCCTTGGGGTGATTCCAGTGATGACCTGAGACCGGGCATTCTGAAATCATCTTCGATTGAATTTTTTCTAAACAAGGCGGATTCAGCTCGGAAGCGCAATTTGAGATTGAGTTAGAAAGATGTCGTTTGGGGTGGCATAGTCGAGGGTTTTCCTTGGTCTTGAGTTTAAGAGGTTCTGGACTCTTAGAACCTCTTCTGGT
>JAUIGV010000073.1 GCA_030432565.1 Verrucomicrobiia bacterium
TTTCCCATAGGATAGACAACACATATTTGATTTAGCAAGCACAGTTTTTATCCGAAAACAGACTCAAATCGATCCCGTTACGATCAGCCGCGTTCAGCGATCAGACCATCGACTAATGCCCAAAGCGGCTATGCAGAAATCCGCATCATAGCCCTTTTGAGCCAACTCACCGGACACCAAGGTGTGATCCTACTTTTTGCCGAGCGCAAAAAGAGTCCCATCCTCGCTTCCAATCAAAATCGTTCCCTTGGCATAGCTCGCCGGAGCTACCAGCGACTCCCCAAGATCGATCTTCCAGACTTCCTCTCCGCTCTTCAAGTCGATGGCATAAAGGCGCCCGTCACTTGAACCACAAACCACTCCATCAGTGAAGAGAATCGGCGAACTTTCGACGCGCCCTCCTGTCTTGAATGTCCAGATCGGATCGCCGCTCTCACGAGAAATGGCGTGGATCTTTTTGTCGCGTCCGCCGATGTACACGTTCTTCTTATCAACCGCAGGCGCTGCCATGAACGGAAATTTACGATCACTATATTTCCACTTCAATTCACCTGCCGCCAAGTCTGCACCCATCACCTTGTTTGAGTGATCACCCCAGGCCACAAAGCTCCCTTCCGTTCCCACGGTAGAAACAATCGGAGCCTCTCCCTCGACTTTCGTCAGCGGCTTTCCGTCCGCCAAATTCAGAGTGTAAAGAAAGTGATCACACCCCCCAAAAACGACCCACTTGCCATCCACCACTGCCGGAGTGCCATTGATTGGCTGCTCGGTTTCATGCTTCCAAATCTCTTTCCCCGACTTCGCATCCAGAGCACGACAAACCCCGTCATAACCGTTCATGACAATCCAGTCCGACTTCCCGTCCGGGCTTTTCGTAAGATTCACTCCCGCCGTGATCTTATCGTCGGTTTCGATCGACCATTTGTCCTTGCCGGTCGCCAACTCAAGCGCATACAGCTTCATATCCTCGCAACCGATAAAAATGGTGTCGCCCAGAATTGCCGGTGCCGCCTCGAAACTCTGTTCAAACTCGCGTTGCCATTTCTTCTTTCCCGACTGCAAATCCACTGCCGTCAAAAGCCCCGCGCTATTCCCAAAGACCACGACGTCCCTGGCAACCACGGTCTCACCAACAATCGCACCCTCGGTTTGAAACATCCACTTGATGTCCGGCTTCGGAGGGAGGGCCACCCCCACCTGCCCCGATAGCCCGGCACCTCCGCGCGCCACCGGCCAATCTTCACGATCCTTCTTCGTCGCAGCCTTATCATCGGCATGACAGGCCGTTACCGCGAGAGCCACTGCCGCAAAAATCATCTTCTTCATGTCCTTACCCTGACACAAATTCCGCTCTGATCAATTCAGCTTTCCTGATGCCTCTTCCTCCCGGAAATTCACCCTGACAAACACACGCGATCAGTCTTGGCTCAAGCCCCTCATGAGCGATTCCACCATCCAAGCCGATGATCTCAGCGTCATCCACGCCAGGTAATCCCCCCCGGATCAGCATCAAGGGCTCAAGGCGGCTTATTTGAAAGACAGCATCACCAATCTGACCCGGGAAATTCAGCAAATCCTATATGGCCGGCACCCCACCCAGATGATTTCTTCAGCAGTTCACCACCTTTGCAAAGGTGAAATGACCAAAGCCGGGCCTTATCTCGAGGAAGCGGAAATCGTTGGTCTCCGGGTCCCCGATTAGCCAGCCATCAAAGCAGCACGGTAAATCTCTTCAAAATCCGCCACCGTCAGCGGTCGCGGATTGAATTGCCCCGTCCACTGCTTGGCCGCCTCCGCCGCCAACTGCCCAATGATTTCTCCGGGGACCACCACCGGAGGCAACTCCGCAAGGTCGCGCATGCGCTCCACCCACTCGATAAGCCCGGGCTTCAATTCATCATAAACATCACCCACGACCCCGGCATTCCAGCGCATGACCGCCGGCAACATCGTCATCACCGCGCGCCCGTGCACGACATCAAAATGTGCCGTCAAGGGATTTGCCGAAGCATGAGCCGCACCCAGCATGCTTGCCTCGATCGCACTTCCGGCCAAAGCCGAGCCACCTAACATTTTGTTACGATCATCAAGCGAAGCCTCTCCTTTCAAAATTGCTTCAATGACTGGTTCGATACTCCGAAAAGCCTGAAAGGAAAGCTCCCGTGACTCGGCAGTCCCCTTGTTACAAACCGCACTTTCCAGAGCATGGGAAAGAGCATCCAGAGCCGTCAGCCGGGCCACCTGCAATGGCATCGACCCGGTCAATTCGGGATCCAAAATCGCCACCTTGGCCAACGCTCGCGGGTCACCGCAAGCCATCTTCTCGTGTGAGCCATCCCGACATAAAACCGCATAACTCTGGCACTCGCTTCCCGTACCGGCCGTCGTCGGAATTGCAATGAAGGGCAACATTTCTCCCTTCGCTTTTCCGTGCCCCTGGTAATCCGACATCACCCCACCCCCGCTCAGCAAAAACAAAGCCCCCTTGGCGGTATCCATCGAGCTTCCACCGCCCAAGCCTACAATGACATCCGGGTTCACCCCACGGGCAAATTCCGCGCATCTCGCCACGTCTGACTCGGTCGGATTTTCCCGCACCTCATCAAAAACCACCACGTCCTCCAAAAGCGCAACCGCGCGTTCGACATGACCCGCTTTGACAATCCCCGGATCGGTCACAATTAGAATCGTTCCCGAAACGTGCTTGGGAAGTTCAGTCAATGAGCCGGGGCGATGAATGATGATTTGAGAAGGTGCCGTCACGAATTTTCTAGGCGGGACCCTAACGGCTCCCCACCGCATTTCAACGCGAGCTTTTAAAATTTCCCATCAGTCATTCTCATGGCAGCATGGCCCCTTGAAAATGAAGCTCATCTTCCTCATTCTCAGCATCCTTCCGGCCTGGGCCGATTGGTCTCAATGGCGCGGCCCCGGGGGCAACGGGAACTTCGACCACGAGACCCGCTGGTCCCATCAATGGCCTGAAGCAGGCCCCGAAGTGCTGTGGTCTGTCAAAGTCCACACCGGCTACTCCGGAATCGCGGTGAGCGAGGATCGCGCCTACACCCTCGGCAATTTTGAGGGCGACGACCTCATCCAGTGCCTCGATGTCAGCTCGGGCAAACTCATTTGGAGCGAAAAATACCCGCAAGACCTCATTCCGAAATACAATCCCGGAGGCCCCAACGCCCCTCCCGTCATTGAAGAAAAATGGCTCTACACGTTCAGTAAACAAGGCCTCGTCTCCTCCCGTGACAAGCTCACCGGTAAGGCCCGCTGGACCACCAACATCGCAACCGACGCCAAAGCTCCCATGCCAACTTGGGGCTTTTCCTCGGCTCCCGTCATCGTTGGCGACCGACTCTTCCTCAACGCCAACACCTCCGGCATCGCCCTCGACAAAAACACCGGCAAGATCCTTTGGAATTCCCCTCCACTCTCAGGCGGGTATGCCGCCGCCGTGCCGCTCACCTGCCACGAACAACCGGCCGTTGCCATTTTCGGAAACAAAATCATGCACGTCGTTTCCCAGACCGATGGCAGGATCCTCTGGAAGATCGACTGGCCCACCCGCTACGGCGAAAACTCCGCCGATCCTCTCGTCATCGATGACAAACTCTACCTCTCGTCGTGGTGGGGTGAAGGAGCCGCCCTCTTCGATCCCAGCCTCGATTCAACCGAGCCAATCTGGACCAATAAAGAATTCCAGAATCATATCAACCCGCCCGTCCTGCACGAGGGCCACCTTTACGGTTTCGACGGCCCCGTTCATAAAAAGAAAGTCAAATCCTTCCTCCGCTGCCTCGACGCCAAGTCCGGCAAAACGGTTTGGACCCACCCCGAACTCCGCGGTTCTCTCATCATCTCGAATGGCAGGCTCATCATCCTCACCCACGACGGCACCGTGATCGTAGCTAAAGCAACTCCCAAAGGCTTTCAGGAACTCGCTCGTCACAAGGGCCTTGGGAACCGAACCTGGGCTCCCCCGCTCCTCCACGACAGCAAACTCTTCATCCGCGACGCCGACGGCACCGCCACCTGTCTCGATCTATCTTCCCGTCGCTAGCCGCCTCAAAAAGAAGCCCGTTGCTTCTACAAATCATATCCGCAGATTGCCTTGAAGCAGATCACACCGTAACTTGAGCGTGCCCCCATGAAATTCGCCTCGATTTTTACGTTCTGTCTTCTTCTGCCCTCCACCGTGTTTGCAGGGCCCGGAGGAAAAATCGCAAAGGCGGTCTTTGAGACCTTCTGGGGGCGTATGCTCCTTGGAATTCTGATCGTGGTTCTTTTGCCGCTCATCGCCTGGGTTTCCATCAAGGAACATTTTGCAAAAAAGCGGGCGCTCAAACATCTCGGCATTGTGGGGTCCGCTCTCCCTGATTTTCAATGGATCAAGATTCGCAAACGCGTGAAGGACTGCTTCACAAGAGTTCACGATTCGTGGGAGAAGACAGATGTCTCCGCCGCGGCTGATTGGATGACCCCCTGGTATTGGCAGAACCAACAGCTCGTTTATCTTGACCGATGGGAGCGCGAGGGACTCGTCAATTGCTGCGAAGTCTTCAAGATCAAAAAGATGTTTCCCATCCTCTTCTCCTATCAATCCGAACAAGACCAACCCGGGGAAGGCTCCGAACTCGCGGTGATCATCGAAGCCAAAATGACCGATTACCTCATGCGCAAGAGTGATGGCAAAGTGATCGAAGGCTCGACCAGGAAAAAAGATGTCGAACGCATCTGGAGCTTCACTTTCGAAAATGGCCAATGGCTTGTCTCTGATATTGACGAGGGTTCCAACTCGCTCGCCTATGTCGACATGATGAAAAACCTTCCAGCCATTGCAGACCATTTTCCATCCGGCAGAGACGTTGCCCACTCTTCATCGTCATCGGATGGCGAGCAATAGCGCCCTGCCCGGGAGCCTCCATTGAGTCACCAGACCAATTCCCCCATGATCCGCCAACTCATCTTTCTCTTCCTGGTCATTCCACTTTGCCTCACCGCCCAGAGCTCGTGGATCACCGTCACAGAAGACATTCCACTGCCCGACAGATTTCGAGAAAGCGATGGCACTATTCGTGGATCCCGCCTTTTTCAGCTCGATGACAAGGTCGTGCTTTCGGTGTCCTCCCCCACCGGAGAGTATGCCATGGTCTCGAGTTTGGATGGTCTGACTTGGGACATTTTCCCGGGAGCAGTTGATGGTAATCGCTTCAACGTCAGCACCCGCTTGCAGACCCGCCGAAGATTTACCTCTCTTGATCCGGTTGCAGATCTCCGACTACAGATTCCGGTCGGCCAAACCAGTCGGCTTGAGGTGACCTATCGCGATTCCACGGGAACATTTCTGGCAAAAGGATATCCGGGAGAGCCCTTCGAGATTCCCTCGCCGGGTGCCACCAGGACGAGTGCCGAAACTTCTGAAGCTCTTGAAATTATCCAAGCCGATTTCATCAATTATCCCGACCTCCCGAATGGGCAGATCACCAATCTCGGTGTCATTAATGATACCATCATCACTCAGATTGGTGGTTCAAGACGAGGAAACCTTTACTCATGGTGCGGAGACTGCGGTTCGCTGGAGCTTCAAGGAATCTGGAGAAGCCTCTCAGGTCAGTCATTTGCTGACACCAAGCCCCAAAAAATGGCAGGAGGAATTACAAGGGGCTTCATCCTGGAGGACCCATTTGAGTCCACCGTGACCGAAGTCCGCGAGAGAACATTTGGAGTCAGACAATCCGTTGGTGCCGGCCCCAAGGACTCACTCACTGACATTTCTTCGCATTCCGACACCTTCATCATCGTGGGCGCAGATCATGATTCCAGAACCAATACGAACAAGGGGCTGGTTAT
>JAUIGV010000010.1 GCA_030432565.1 Verrucomicrobiia bacterium
TGGCGGAGGGTGTGGGATTCGAACCCACGGATACTTTCGCATCACTCGATTTCGAATCGAGCGCCTTAAACCGAGCTCAGCCAACCCTCCTGGGAGCACTTCGGCGGGCGCAAGCTACCAAAGAAAGGGCCCCGGTCAAGTGCTCTCTGGCTCTTCCTGAAATCCGCGATAAGCTAAAGAAGAACTAATACAAGTTGACCGAGCTACATCCCAAGATTCCCGAATGGTTCCAATCCAGAAATTGGAAGCCTTTTTCGTTCCAGTGCGAAACGTGGCAACGCTATCTCGAGGGTGATTCAGGATTACTTCACGCGCCCACGGGGTTTGGCAAAACTCTCTCGGTTTGGCTGGGGCCGGTCTCCGAGACCCTGAGGACCGGTCGGTCGCCCCGAAATTGCGAAGTCCTTTGGATCACTCCCCTGAGAGCCCTCGCTAACGACACCCTGGAATCCTTGCGCAAGCCACTGGCAGGAATGGGCCTTGGTTGGTCCGTCGAAGCACGGACAGGCGACACCTCATCCTATCGTAAGGCCAAGCTGAGGGAGAAATTCCCCTACTGCCTTGTCACCACACCCGAGTCCCTCTCACTCCTCCTGACCTATGCCGACACCCGGCAGAAGCTTTCGAACCTAAAGTGCGTTATTGTTGATGAATGGCATGAGCTCCTAGGAACCAAGCGTGGCGTCCAAACCGAGCTTTGCCTGACCCGGCTCCGCACTTGGTTGCCCGAGCTGCGAATCTGGGGACTTTCGGCAACTCTGGGGAATCTTGAGGACGCAGCCAAACCGCTCATGGGTTCGAACCAATACCGTTTGGTGGCCGCAAACCAGAACAAGCAAATCGAGATCAAAACACTCATTCCGGATGAGATCGAATCCTTTCCTTGGTCGGGCCATCTGGGGACCAAATCAGTCAAGAGAGTCGCGAAGCAATTGGAGAAAGCGCGGACTACCCTCGTCTTTACCAATACCCGCTCCCAGGCCGAAATCTGGTATCAGGAAATTCAAGAAGCCAGGCCCGAGTGGTCGGACGAGATCGCAATCCATCACGGCTCGCTCAGTCGCGATGAGCGCGGCATCGTCGAAGCAGGTCTCAAAGACGGCTCGCTCCGTTGTGTCATTTGCACTTCCTCCCTTGATCTGGGGGTCGACTTCTCACCGGTGGATCAGGTGATCCAAATCGGTTCACCAAAAGGGATTGCCCGCCTGACGCAACGTGCCGGACGAGCCGGCCACTCGCCGGGAAAAGTCTCGAAAATCATTTGTGTGCCGACCAACGCTCTGGAGCTGGTCGAATTCTCGGCGGCCCGCGATGCCTGGAACAACAAGGAAATTGAATCCCGGACCTTGCTCAAGAAGCCGCTCGATGTTCTTACCCAACATCTCACGACCCTCGTTCTTGGAGAACCGGCTTCACCGGAGGTTCTGAAGAAAGAGATCTTCTCAGCCTTCAGCTACTCCACCCTCACCGAAGCCGAGTGGAATTGGGCCATCATGTTCCTGACCAATGGCGGCCCACTCTCAGCATATCCCCAGTATCAAAAGGCGGAACTTATCGATGGACTGCTGACCGTTACCAATAAAAGGACCGCCCAACTTCACCGGATGAACATTGGGACGATCACCTCCGACACTTCCGTCCTGATCAAGTTTGCCAGTGGGCGAACGCTCGGGAGTGTTGAAGAAGGTTTCGCTTCCCGATTGAAGGTGGGGAAACAATTTGTCTTCGCAGGCCGGCGTCTTGAGCTCATTCGGTTTCATAAGCTCACCGCTACAGTGCGGGCAGCGACAAAGGTGAGCAAAGGCGAAGTCGCCATTTGGGGTGGAAGTAAAATGCCACTCTCTACCGAGCTCTCGCACGCTGTGGCCCGCAGTCTCCACAGCACGATCGAAAGTCCGGAACTCAAAGCAGTCGCTCCAATTCTTAAAATTCAAAAATCGTGGTCGACGTTGCCTTCGGACAACGAGTTGCTCATCGAGTTCACGCGCACCAGAGAGGGAGAACACTTGTTCGTATACGCCTTCGCAGGCCGATTGGTGAACGAGGGACTGGGGGCCTTGGTGGCTTTTCGCCTATCCCGTAACTCCGGAGAATCAATCAACGTGACCCAGAACGATTACGGCTTTTGCCTCGGTTCACCGAGAGGACTTCCTCTTGACGAGGAAATCCTCCGTGAAGCGCTAACCATCGACCAACTTTTGGAAGATCTTCTCGAGTGTATGAATACCGCCGAGATGGCACGGCGGCAGTTTCGCTATGTCGCGAGAGTGGCAGGCCTTCTCATTCCGGATATGCCCGGCAAAAGGAAACCAACCCGCGATCTTCAGGTATCGGCCAATCTCCTTTTCGAAGTTTTCAGCCGTTATGACCCAGACAACCTTCTTCTGGAGCAAGCCCGGCGCGAAATTCTTGAACACCAGCTTGAACTGGAGCGCTTGAAGAAAACTCTCGCTTCGATTCAAGATCGCCCGTTTCGGCTTATTGAAACACGCCGACTGACCCCAATGGCATTTCCACTTTGGGCTGATCGCCTAAGTGCCTTCCTTCCCGCAGGTGATGCCGCGACCCGGCTTGAGAAAATGCTCGCAAAACTTCAGAAGAGCAAAGAGTGACTCCTAATCGATTCGCACTCGCCCCCTTACCAGCTCGAAAGTCACGGTGCCCCAGTAGCGGCTATCGAGAGCATTGGCCCGGTTATCTCCGGAGACGAAGAACTGATCGACGGGAATCTTCACCGGAAATTTCACCGGAACCGCGAGCGATAGACCTCTGCTGATGGCACGTGAACCTCCGGCTGAGATCTCATACCAATCATCAGCCTGACGCTCGAAAACTCGATCACCTCGAAGTGCGAGTTCAATGGGTTCTCCATTGACCGTATAGTTGTTTTTGGAATCGAAATCAATCGTATCGCCCGGCAGCCCAATGACCCTGAAGACAAAGATCGCAGAAGCATTGCGAGAGATCTTTGAATAGGATTCGGGGGTCTCGAACGAGACCACATCACCACGCCGAATTTGACCAGGAGAAGAGTAAGCAAATTCGTCAACAAAGACATGGCTTCCAGGAGGGATAGCTGGTGCCATCGATCCACTTGGAACGCGATAAGGGCGAAAGGATTTCCAGGCCAAAAACATCAGCCCGCCCAAGGCAATCACGATGCCGAGACTGGTCAGGAGGACTTTGTTGCTTCGCGAAAGAGCCACGACTTATTTTATCAATGAGCCGAGCAGCGAGTTCATTCCTGCAATAATCGACGATGGATCTTTGACCATTCCAGCGGCCATCAACGCGTTGTCAGCCAACTGACCTGCCACCTTGGCTGCGACCTCTTCGTTTTCCATGCGAAGGGAATTCAGCTTGGCGACCAATTCATGATTTGGGTTGAACTCGAGGCGGGCTTTCAACTCCGGAGCACCTTGCCCCATTGCTTCCATCATCGCACGCATCTGGCCACTTGGAGCGTCCTGGGGAGTCAGGGCCACCACCGGGTGCGACACTAGACGCTTGCCCATGTCCACACTCTCAACTTTGTCACCAAGTGTCTTGCCGAGCCATTCCACGAGTTCTTTGCTTTCTTCTTCACTCAGTTTGGCTTCTTCGTCCGGCAATTCATCAAGATCAATCTCAGCGCGGTCGGCGCTTACAAGCTTCTTACCCTTGAACTCACGAAGCGTCTCCATGATGTAGTCATCAATGTTATCGGTGAGGAAAATAACCTCGATTCCCCGTTTCTGGAAGGCCTCGACGTAAGGACCTGCTTCCATCGACTTGCGATCAATACCGACAAGATAGTAGATGGAATCCTGATCTTCTTTCGCACGAGTCAGGTATTCATCAAAGGAGGTCTTTTTGCCTTCGTCTGTCATACTCGACTCGAAACGTAGAAGCCCGGCGAGTGCCTCGTGATGTTCAAAACCGGTCGCGATACCCTCCTTGAGAAAACGGCTGAAGCGCTCATAAAACTCTTCATGCTTCTCGGGATTGCTTTTCGCTTCCTTTGCGACGTGCTTGATAAACCGTTTCGTCAGGAGAGTGTTGAGCTTCTTTACAAGCGCGCTGTCCTGCATCGACTCGCGGGAAATATTCAGAGGCAGATCCTCGGAATCCACGACTCCTTTAACGAAGCGCATCCACTCGGGAAGAAGGCCCTGAGGCTCGGCGTCGATTAAGACCTTGCGACAATAGAGAGAGACGCCAGCCTTCATTTGGCCGAAACCAAGACGCTCGTGGTTTTCGTCGGGAGTAAAAAGAAGTGCGTTAATATTGATCGGAGCATCAGTGCTGAAGTGCAGCGTGTGGCGGGGCTCATCAATGGCATGCGCACAGTATTGATAAAACTCTTTGTAATCCTCTTCTTTAATGTCGTTTTTCGACTTGAGCCAGATTGCTTCGACCGTGTTGACCCGATCGCCATTCAGGCTGAGTGGGAATGAAACGAAGCGGGAATGCTTATCGATGATTCTTTTCAGGGTATCTCCTTTTGCGAAGTCTTTTTCATCCTCCTTGAGGTGCACAACGATACGGGCACCGCGCTTTTCATCCTCAACTTCGGTGACGGTATAGCCACTCTGGCCATCACTTTCCCACTTCAGACTTTCGGCGGATTCATCCCAGGAGTGGGTGTAAACCTCCACCTTTTCGGCCGCCATAAAAGCCGAGTAAAAACCCACGCCAAACTGTCCGATGACGGACGCGTTGGCATCGCCCTTTTCCTTGAGAGCTTCCAGGAATTCCTTGGATCCGGAACGTGCAATCGTTCCGAGGTTCTCGGTCAATTCATCACGGGTCATCCCAATTCCATGATCAGTGATGGTGATGGTCCCGGCTTCCTCATCGGTTGTGATATTAATCTCGAGAGGTAAATCGCCCTGATAGATTCCCTTCTCGGTCAACTCTTTGAGACGCAGCTTTTCGAGGGAGTCGGAAGCATTCGAAATGAGCTCGCGGACAAAAATCTCCTTATCGGTGTAAAGAGAGTGGATGACGATATCAAGGAGTTGACGGACTTCGGCTTGAAACGATTGTGTTTGAGGTTCGCTCATGATTTTTTGGTGAAAGATTAAAACTGGCGGAAAATAGCGCTACGGCTCCCAGTGTCAATGCCTCCAATGAGATACCTGATATCCCCGGTCCACCGCTATTTCTTATTCCGCCGACAAGGGGCTTCCTTCGGAGGAATCACCGCAACACCGTTGCTGAAGTAAAACGAGAAAACACTGGCTGCTGACCGGTTCGGCCTTCTTCGTTTTTGAGCTTTCCCTCAAATACGCAGGCAAGCTCCCAAAGCAGAACTCCTTGTCATCAGGAAACTCGTAAAGACGAGATGGACCCACGCGCCGAAGCTGCGGAGTCGGGAGGTCGTATTTTTTCTGGAACTTCTCGATCTCAGGCAAAGCACACTTTCCTGCCTTTGCAGAGTCAGGTAAAAGACTCGACCCACTCAGCGGTCTGATTTTTACGAGTTTAAGAAGCTTCTCCAAAATCAGCTTAATCCTAAATCGCCGATCACCAAAATAGTCGGATCGATTGATGGAACCAGGAGCCGTCGACGCAGCAAGAACCCATGGAGTCAAAGCGACCTGCATTACACCGTAAATGGTAGGCCTCGAACCCTAGCTCTCTCCCTTGGCCCGGGGCTCGCCCGTTTCGCGGGTCGATCCAGGACTGGTCACGAAAGGACCGCCTTCAAGTGGAGCCACCCCACTGAAAGCCACATCCGGCATCTCGCTCTCTTTCCCGGCAAGTGGGAAATCCTTACGAAGAGGAAAGTAAGGAAATCCTTCCCACATCAATATCCGTTCCATATTCGGATGATTGGAGAATTTAATCCCCATCATGTCGTAAACTTCGCGCTCGTGCCAGTTTGCGGTCTTCCAAATCGAGACCGCACTGGGGACATCAACACCTTCGGCAACCTTGGTCTTCACACGCAGATGCTTGGAATCGTCGAGAGTGGCCAATTCGTAAACCATCTCGAACCGGGGCTCCTCGCCCATATGATCAAGGCTCGAAATATCGAGAAGCATCTCGTAACCCAGTTCCTTGCAGCGTTCGAGAATTGGATAGAGAGCAGAAAGTCCCACATTGATCGTGGTTTCGCCGCGGAATTCCACGGACTTCGTCTGCCCGAGAGCCTGGAGGTCGGATTCGATACTCATGAAAGTTGGATTTAAGCGTTAACCGGCTCCTGCTTTTGGGCTTTGAGAGATTCTTCGCCCTCAATCTTGCGCTGGAGCTTCATCAAACCTTCGATCAAAGCTTCAGGCCGGGGCGGGCAGCCGGAAATGTAGACATCGACCGGAATCAAGCGGTCGATTCCCTGAAGAACCGCGTAGCTGCGATACATTCCACCGGACGAAGCACAGGCACCCATCGCGATGCACCATTTTGGCTCCGGCATTTGATCCCAAATCCTTTTCACAGCAAGGGCCATTTTGTAGGTCACCGTGCCCGCGACGATCATGACATCCGCCTGACGAGGCGAAAATCGCATCACCTCGGCTCCGAAGCGCGAGATGTCGAATCGCGAAGATGCAGTCGCCATGAGCTCGATCGCGCAGCAGGCCAACCCCATTGGCATGGGCCAGAGCGAGTTTTTCCGCATCCAATTGATTGCGGCGTCAAGTCGCGTAAAAATAATGTTTCCTTCGATCTTGGAATCGTAGGCGGCGTGAGAGACCGTAAGATTTTCTTCCGTCATGGCTTCGGGAGGAGAATAGCCTTGAAGCCTCAAGCCTCAAACACTTTGTGAAATTTTTCACAAAGTCGCGAAGCAGGCCTGAGAATCAAAAATTCAGGCATGTTCAACCAAGATGGCATCAACCGAGGTGCCCTCGCGATGAATTTCCGAAACAACGATAATCGGAGTTCCTTCCTCAAGCTCCCTTTCCTGCTGCAAAAAGGTGACCGCGTTGGCAATGGTCTTACGGGGTTTCTCGTCAAATTTCACCTTAAAGGATCTCACTCCGCGAGAGAGTGTGAACTTGGAACAGAGTGAGGATTGGGGCGTGAAGGCGAAAATCGGGCTGCGAGGACGAAGAAGAGCCGCTTGGTGCGCCGTGAGTCCAGATCGGGTGAAAACCATGAGCAAAGCCTTCGGAATGGAATCGGCCAAGCCACACGCTGCCTGAATCACTTTTTGCTTCTCTGTTCGGAGAGTGGCTTCCTTGCCATACCCCAGACCTCCGGAACGTTCGATCCGCCTTGCCACTCGATCCATCAACTGGACGCAGCGAATGGGATATTTCCCCACGGTGGTCTCACCGGAGAGCATGATGGCATCCGCTTCCTCGTAAACCGCGTTGGAGACATCGGTCACTTCGGCGCGGGTCGGAGTTGGATTCTCCGTCATGGATTCCAACATGTGGGTAGCCACGATGACCCGACGGCCCAGTTGGTGACAGCGCTTGACAATCCGGCGCTGGATGATCGGAAGTTCCTCGATGTGAACTTCAATTCCCAGGTCTCCCCGAGCGACCATGATGACATCGGATTCGCGGATAATATCGTCGAGATGGCGAATTGCCTCCTGATCTTCCAGCTTTGAAACGATCTCGGCATCGCTTCCCTCGGCTTTAAGAGCAGCTCGAAGTTCGCGAACATGTCCGGCATCGCGAACGAAGGAACCAGCCACAAAGTCAGCGCCGCATTCCGCCGCAATCTTGATGTCGGATTTATCTTTATCAGTGAGCGCGGGAAGCTTGAGGCGAACTCCCGGCAGATTAATGTGGCGTCGCGACCCCATGCTGCCCGCCGTCACCACGCTGCAAATGACACGATCTTCCTCGATCCTCTCAATCTTCATCAGAAGCTCACCGTTATCGACGGTTAATTGGTCTCCTTCATGAACATCCGACATTAGGCCGGGGTAATTCATGGTGGTCGATTTTTCGAGCTTGGCCTCGGAGCCCTCATTACGGAATTCCACGAGATCCCCTTTATCCAGCCCGATCTTTTCCTCCACATCACCGGTTCGGATTGATGGACCTTGCAGGTCAAAGAGGACCCCAACCGTCCGCCCGACTTCATCAGAAGCCTCCCGGATCTGCGGAACCACCTTACGACACCAATCATGCGTGGCATGACTCATATTCAAACGAAAGACATCCGCTCCGGCAGTGAGCATCTTACGTAACATTTCCGGAGACTCGGTCGCGGGCCCGAGGGTGCAAATAATCCGCGTTTTTCTCATGGTAACCACGCGGAGAGCATACGGACACTTGCTTCCGCTACAAGTGAAGTTCTGCAACGATTAGCATTCGACAATATTTACGGCCAATCCGCCACGCGCCGTCTCCTTGTATTTGGACAACATGTCAGCCCCCGTCGCCTTCATCGTCGCGATGACCTTATCAAGCGAGACGTGATGAATCCCACCGCTTTTCAGGGCCAGGCGGGAAGCATTGATCGCCTTGATTGCGCCCATGGCATTCCGCTCGATGCACGGAATTTGCACCAGGCCGCCAATTGGATCACAAGTCAGTCCCAGATTGTGTTCCATCCCAATTTCCGCGGCGAACTCGACCTGCCTTGGCGTCCCGCCGAGGTATTCGGTCAAGGCCCCTGCTGCCATCGAACATGCGACTCCTACCTCGCCCTGACAGCCGACATCAGCTCCTGAAATCGAGGCGTTCTTTTTGTAAAGAGATCCAATCGCACCCGCTGCCAGAAAAAAACGATATCGCCCGTCCGGATGGGGTGATTTTCGAAATTGTGTCGCATACCGGAAAACCGCCGGAATCACACCGGCTGCTCCGTTGGTAGGCGCCGTGACGACCCGGCCACCGGCGGCATTTTCCTCGTTCACCGCCAAGGCAAAAAGATTCACCCAATCCATCACGGACAGACTGTCTTCCTCGTCCGAATCCAGCAGAGCGCGGTGATAATCTTTGGCACGCCGCCTTACTTTCAACCCACCGGGCAAAGTTCCCTCGGACTTCAAACCCCGCTGGATACATTGATCCATCGCCTGCCAAATTCTGTCGATCTGGGCCATGGTCTCCGGCCAGGACCGAAAGGCTGCCTCATTGGCTTTGACCACCTCACTGATCGAAAGTTGCTCTCGTTCGCAGATCTCAAGAAGTACCCCGGCACTATGAAATGGAAGGGAAACCTCCACCGCCTCCGCTTCAACCACCTCCTTTTGCCCCTCAATCAATGTGAATCCACCTCCGATCGAGTAAACGACTTCTTCTTTTAAAATTCTTCCATCCTCCGACGACGCAATAAAATGCATGGCATTGGGATGACTTCCCAGATTCTTTCCGCGATGGAAAACCAGATGATCCTGTCGAACAAAGGGAATTTTGGTTCCATCCGGGAGGCACAGCTTGGAATCGCTTTTCACCTTCCCAAGAAGACTCTCGACTTCATCAACCGGCACGGTTTGCGGGTCGTGCCCCATGAACCCTAAAATCACAGCGGTGTCGGTCCCGTGCCCCCGCCCGGTGTCAGCAAGGGATCCAAAAAGATCACATCGGATCGTCTCCACCGGGAAGCCATGCAAGGAGGTCGCAAAAGCCGCTGCCGCTCGCATCGGCCCGACCGTGTGCGATGACGAGGGGCCGATACCGATCGTAAAAAGATCCAGAACGGAGAAGGATGAGGAAGAGGCTTTCATATGATGGAATGGCGACCTGTTCTCAAGTGGCCCCGCGGAACTCTCGACTCTGCGATTCGCTTTGAAAAGGTCTCGTCAGGCCATCTTCAATTTTTTAAGCAGTTGTCATGCAAACTTGGCACTACGCAGATCAACAGAACCGCCCGAAGCAAATTCTTGACGAAGAAATTCTTCCGCTCGTGAACTCCGGCGAAATTGACCGGCAGACCCGCCTTTGGACCGACGGGATGGACGATTGGGTCCCTGCCGGCGAATTAATGCCACAACTTTTCCATGACGGAAGTGGCGCAACACCACCTCCGCCACTTCCACCCGGAGGAGGAGCGATCTCCCCTGCGGGTCAACAATGCCACGAGATCGATTATGAAATCATGGGCGGCGACATGCAGATCGTCGAAATCGAGCTTGATCCCCGCGAAACGGTCATCGCGGAAGCGGGCGCCATGAACTACCTCGAAGAAGAGATTACCTTTGAAGCCAAGATGGGAGATGGATCCGAACCCAATCAGGGCATGATGGGCAAGCTCCTTTCAGTTGGAAAACGCGTCATCACCGGAGAATCAATTTTTATGACCCACTTCACCCATGCCGGAACTTCGGGCAAGCGTCGGGTCGCTTTTGCCGCCCCCTACCCGGGTAAAATCATCCCCATCAATATGGCCGAATTCGGGGGGGAACTTCTCTGCCAGAAGGATGCCTTCCTCTGTGCCGCGCATGGCACGCGCGTCTCGATCGCCTTCAATCGCAAAATCGGGGCAGGCTTTTTTGGCGGTGAAGGGTTCATCCTTCAAAAGCTGCAAGGCGATGGGATGGCCTTCATTCATGCAGGAGGCCACGTCATTAAAAAGGAACTCAAGGGAGAAACCCTCCGGGTTGATACCGGCTGTCTCGTCGGATTCTCTCCATCGGTGGATTATGACATCGAGCGGGCCGGCAGCTTGAAGAGCATGTTCTTCGGCGGAGAAGGACTCTTCCTTGCGACCTTGCGAGGACACGGGACCGTCTACCTCCAATCCCTGCCGTTTTCGCGAATGGCCGATCGGATTATCGGAGCGCGCGGAGCTTCCGGGAAAGGTGAAGGATCCGTCCTTGGTGGTCTTGGGAACCTCCTCGATGGAGATTCCTAGGTCCGCGCACCGAAAAGAGCTTCCACACTTGGAAGGTCAGCGGCCGACCCCGCCTTTTGTTCTTCCAGGATCTTGCCGTCCTTGAAGAGGAAAGCCCCGGGCATTTGCAGGCCGTCTCCTTTAAGCACTCCGACGCCACAGCCCCGGAAAAAAGCCATTGCCCCGCGATACCAGACTTTCGGGCCGAAGAGTTCAAGAAAACCACCCTTGCCCAGGCCAAAGGCCCGATAAAGATCGCATCGGGGGTCGGCAATTCGTGCCACTCCGTCGGTGTCGACAAACTCCTTCTCTTCCCCTTCCTGCAGCATGTGAACGAGGATCAACCTCGCCCCCTCCTCCTCGGCACGCTCGTGCATCTCGCGGAGATTCATCAGTAGCTGCCTTGTAAAAGTGCAGCCAAAATGTCGGAGAAAGACGATCGCCAGCTGGTCTTTTTGAGACGCTTCGAGGAGAGTTTCCCCGGAAGTCAGGCGAAAGACCTTCACCGCGCTTTCCAGGGGCATCGGTTCTCCTACCGCAGGACGGCCAACCATGAGGCAGGCCGCCGCCCAGAGGATCATGGCGAAGGGGGCAAGCCAGATGAGATCGTTAAAAATGATCATCCAGCCTGCCTGCCAAGGTAATTCCCCCTGCGAGGCTGCCCAAACGAAGCCAATCGGACCGAAAACCTTCCCCAAAAATCCAACCAACACGATCGGCCAGTGTCTGAGTGGTGCCGCCGCTGCCGCAAGATATCCAACTCCATAAACCCCGACAATCATTCCTACACATTGCCAAAGGAAGGGATATCGGGGCAATTCCATCCCTGAAATCTCAAACCAAGCCCCAGGCCACCCGATCACCCAGATTCCAAAGAGGATATTGTAAAAGCCGGCAAGCTTCAGGACGGATCCCATCCAGTCCGGGGCCTTGCAACTTTGCGCCGTGCATTCAACTGTCATGGCAGATCATAAGCGCCTTTTCCCAGCCTGCAAGGGACTTAGGAAATCTAAAATACCTCCGTTTCAAGGCTTGCGGCGCAAGCATTCATCGCCTTCACTCCGCCCATGACACACGGAGTCACTATCGCGGGAACCGGAAGCTATCTTCCAGAAAAAATCCTGACCAACGATGACCTCTCAAAATTTGTTGAAACTTCGGACGAGTGGATTGTGACCCGGACCGGCATCAAAGAGCGTCGCATCGCGGCCGACGGCGAGTCCACTTCCCATCTGGGATCAAAGGCTGCCACGAAGGCCCTCGAGCAAGCTGGCATGGCTGCGGAGGACCTCGATCTCATCATCGTGGCCACCATCACTCCGGACACCCTCACCCCGGCAACGGCCTGTTATGTGCAACAACAGCTTGGAGCGACGAAAGCCGTTGCCTTTGATATCTCGGCAGCCTGTTCCGGCTTTCTTTACGCAATGAAGATCGCCAAACGCATGATCGAATCCGGTGCTTTTGAAAACGCACTCATCATCGGAGCGGAAAAACTCTCTGCCTTCGTGAACTGGAAAGACCGGACCACCTGTGTTCTTTTTGGTGATGGCGCTGGAGCTGCCGTCCTCCGGGCATCGAGGGAAGATGAAGGCCGAATTCTGGCCACCGACATCGGGACGGATGGAAAACAAACCCACCTCTTGAATATTCCAGGCGGAGGTTCGGCCTGCCCGATTACCATCAACAATGCCGGAGAGGGACTTGCGACTCTCGCCATGCTTGGCAAGGAGGTCTTCAAACATGCCGTTACCCGCATGAAAAACTCGGCCAATCTCGTCATCGAGCGAGCTGGATTACAACCCGACGACATCGCGGTTGTCATCCCCCATCAGGCCAATTTGAGGATCATCGATGCCATCGCCTCACGTCTCGCCGTTCCCAGCGACCGGGTCTTTGTAAATCTTCACAAATACGGCAACACCTCGGCCGCCGCCATTGCCATTGCCTTGGACGAAGCCAACCGCGAAGGGAAAATGAAGCGCGGCGACAAGATCGTCATGGTCGCTTTTGGAGCCGGATTGACCTGGGCCGCCGCCGCCATTGAGTGGTAGGAAGATGGCGACGACGATCACCAGAAAAGGAGAGACCGCATTCAGCATCGCCTTCTGTCTCATTGTTGGTCTCAATACGGTCTCTTGTTTCAAGGACGGCAAGGACCTCATGGTGATCTTTGGATCAGCGCTGATTGTTTGGCAGCTTATTTGGGCCGTGAGAAATTACCGCCAGGTCTGGGAAATCACCAAAGACGGAAAAATATTCAAAGTCGTTCGCAACAACAAAGTCCTCTTCGAAGGCCGTTCAATGGACCTGGCCTCGGTGACGACTGATTTCGGGGACTATTTCCTGGATCCCCTTAGTGGACGCATGATCAAGGTTCCCAGGACAGTTGCCAATGATGCCTTCCTTGATCTGATCAAATCAAGGGACAGAGATGTCTCCATTCCTTGAATTCATTTAACGGGTCACAATTCCGTGGTTGACCAAAGGGCCGGATAACATGAAATGCCTCCAACCGCATTTTACGCCCTTGAGTTCCGAATATCGTTCCACCCCGACAGAGAGCACCGGCATGCCCGGTGGAATTCCCTACATCATCTCAAACGAAGCCGCCGAGCGATTCTCCTTTTACGGGATGAAAGCGGCTCTTGCCATTTTTCTCGCCAACTATCTTGGAGTTCTTGGTGGTTCTGATCTCAATCAAAGTCAGGCGACCTCCTATGTCTCCTACTTCACAGGGGCCGTCTATTTCACGCCATTACTCGGAGCCCTGATTGCTGATACCTTTTTTGGGAAATATCGGACCATCGTCACTCTCTCCATCGTTTACTGTCTCGGTCACCTTTCCCTGGCCTTCATGGGGGTTGGAGGTGTGGTTCAGGGCTGGTTGCTTGCAGGATTGGGAATGATTGCCCTTGGCGCCGGAGGGATCAAACCATGCGTCTCTGCCCACGTCGGCGATCAGTTCGGGAAAGAAAACCAACACCTTCTTCCTCGCATTTTCAACATCTTCTATTTTTCCATCAACACAGGCGCGGTCATTTCCAACCTTCTCATTCCGTGGGTCTTGAAATGGTATGGACCTCACTGGGCATTCGGGATCCCCGGCGTCTTGATGGCGCTTGCCACAGTCTGCTTCTGGATGGGACGTCACAAATTCGTCCACATTCCGGCGCAAGGAATTTCCTTCCTTAAGGAAGTTTTTAGCCGGGAAGGCATGATCGTCTTGCTTAAATTAATGGTCCTTTTTTACGTCTTTGTCTCGATGTTTTGGTGCCTCTTCGACCAAACGGCGACCACACTGGTTTTCCAAGCCGAAAAGATGGACCTAAATCTTCTTGGAATCGATCTACTCCCATCGCAGATCCAGGCGTTTAATCCTTTCCTGATTTTGGTCCTGATCCCACTTTTCACCTTCGTGATCTATCCAAAGATGGGAAAGATCGTCAATCTCACCCCACTGCGGAAAGTAGGCGCCGGCTTGTTTCTAACGATCCTTTCGTTTGCCATTGTTTCATGGGCCCAGGAAGCGATCGACCGGGGAGAGACACCAAGCGTCGCGTGGCAACTTTTGGCCTATCTCATTCTGACTTCAGCCGAGATCCTAATCTCTATTGTCTGTCTGGAATTCGCCTACACCCAGGCCATGCCAAAGATGAAATCTTTCATCATGTCGATCTTCCTACTTTCCGTCTTCGTTGGCAACCTGATGACAGGGCTTATCAACGATTTTATTCGAATCCCCGAGTCCGATTCCAAGCTCACCCAAACTGAATTCACCGAACCGACAAAACAAATCGCCGCTTACTTCGAAGAGAATCAAAAACTCCCGGTCGATTTTGAACCCAATGCAAAGGGACCGGAAGGAAACGCGATCACCTACCAACTCCTCCATGCCGGGGCCGCGAGACTTTCTTCCGCCGGACCTGATGGAGAACTCAAAACCGAGGATGACTTCAACACCATTATTAGCGTCAAAAAGAAGGAGCAGGAGGAAGAAGGGACCTGGCTCTACAACGAGAAAAACAAGCTTGGAATGCTTCAAACAGACGATCCTGATTCGCCTCTCGAATTGACTCATAAAATTGGAGGAGGAACGAAACTTGAAGGGGCCGCTTACTTCTGGTTTTTCACCGGGCTTATGGCGACCGTTGCGATCCTGTTTGTCCCCTTCGCCTATTTTTACAAAGAGAAAACCTACCTTCAATCTTGAGCCATGGACCTTTGGGATATCCGTCAACAAGGACAAATCCATGCCGCGCAAGCGGGGGTGGATCAGGCCAATAGCAAAGCACGAAACGCCGAGAGAAAAACCGAATCGCTGCAGCAGCAGATCGATCATCTCACCCTTCTTTGCCAGTCGATGTGGGAGCTCCTTCGCGACCATTCCAACCTTACCGATGATCTACTCCTGGCCAAAGTCGCCGACATTGACACCCGTGATGGCAAGGCGGACGGCAAGATCGGCAAGCAGGTCTTTCCCTGCCCGTCTTGTGGGGCCAACTGCAATACCGCCAGTCAACATTGCACGATGTGCGGCGAGGACTTGAAAAGACACAAGCCACACATTTTCGAGGCCTGATCTGTGAATGCTCCAATCACCGACTCCCACTGCCACCTCGGCTCCCACAAATTCTCCCCGGCCGAATTGCCGGAGATCATCGCGCGCGCGAGGGAGGCCGGGATTCATCGCATGATCACCCTTGCGACTGACGAAAGCGATCTCGAGGTCAATCTTCAGATCGCCGAAGCCCACACCGGGGTTTCCGCCTGTATTGGCATTCATCCTTGTGACGTTCACACCACACGCGATGACTTTGAATCACTTCTGCTCCCCCATCTCGAAAATCCAAAAGTTGCAGCCCTCGGGGAAACAGGATTGGATTACTTTCACCCAGCGCCGGAAGGGTGGTCCGATGAAGGTTACCATGCGCGGCAGCGGGATTTCCTGAGGCGACATTTTGAATTGGCGAAATCAGCGGGGCTAAATCTCGTCATCCACACCCGGGACCGGGCAGGAACCGGCAGCTTTGATGATGCTCTCCAAATCTATGCCGATTACGCAAGTGATGTGAGGGCGGTTTTTCACTGCTTCCCCGGACCTCCCGAACTTGCAGAACGAGTCTTCGAGGCCGGCGGCGTCATTTCATTTACGGGAATCGCGACCTTCAAAATTGCCCACGCTGTCGTTGACACGGTCAAAGCGGTTCCAGCCGGATCTTTCATGCTGGAGACAGATGCGCCCTACCTTGCACCAACTCCCCACCGGGGAAAACGATGTGAACCTGCCTTCACCCGCCTCACCGCAGAGGCCGTCGCAGCTCTCCGTGGCGAATCTCTCGGGCACATCGCAGCAACAACCGAGAATCTTGTAGAGAAGTTTTTCCGGCTGCCCGCTTAGCAAAAAAAATGCACCACCCTTCTTTTGAAGAGCGATGCATTGTAAATGAAAAGGTTTTTACCCTTTCAACTATTCTTCAAAGACACGGAAGAACCGCTTCGAACCGGCATCAGGAATGAAGGACAAAGGCAGGATATAAGTTGTCTCATCTCCTTGGGATTCGATCCCATCGGTCACTTCGGTCCAGGCCCCACCAAGGTCGAGATTGGTTTCGAGGGAGTAGTTTTGGTTCGCCCTTGAATTCCAAGTCAAAACGATTGCTGTTTCACCAATCTCAATCGAAGTGATCGTCAGCGGAGTTGCAGGCCCGGAGATGGTCGTTGGAGACTCTCCCTCGGCAAGACGGAGAATCTCTTCCTCGGAGAGAAAACTTCCAAAGACTGCGAAATCATCAATGAGACCACGAGTGGCGTTGTGTGCAGTATCGCCGGCCCGATATTCCGCACCAATGGTAAGGCGAAAGAAGTCATCAGCCAAAGGAGCGGCTAAATCACCGGAAAGCACCAGAACTCCGTCTTTCCAAACTTCCTTGCGGCTTCCACTCTTCTGATAGACGAAGTGATTCCATTCACCAGCAATCACATCCGAGGGCCCAAAGAGGCGCTGGGTGTCGGCAGCCGTGCCCCCGGTGTCGAAGTAGTAATTTCCATCACTCCAGGGATTGTGGGCCTGGAAACCGCGGACGTTGGCTCCGCTGGACGTCGAGGAGGCCCAGAAGGCACTGCTGTTGCTCGTGGAATCGAGTTTTTGCCAGAAGGAAACTGCCACTTGATCTGGTCCGGGAACCGGATCGTCCGAGGTCATCCGCCAGTATGCGAGCGGGGAATCACCCAGAACCACCGAGGCGTAGGGTTCCGCCCGTGCCGGGTTCACGGCGTTATCGAAGTGTTCCTTCACTTGCTCTGCAGTCAACTCGGCACCATAGAAGGCCACTTCGTCAACATCGCCGGCCCACTGGAAGGGACCATCGGAACGGGCGCCCAGAG
This sequence comes from Verrucomicrobiia bacterium, assembly GCA_030432565.1. GTDB lineage: Bacteria > Verrucomicrobiota > Verrucomicrobiia > Verrucomicrobiales > Akkermansiaceae > SW10. The sequence goes on from JAUIGV010000010.1 coordinate 17,116, forward strand.
TGAAGCCACCGGCGATTCCCGGAACGTAGGTCTGCGGAATACTGGTTGAACGAAGTTCACCATCAACGTAGAGCTTTCCTACGGTGCCGTCCCAGGTGGCGACGAGGTGGTTCCATTCTCCGGCGACCGGAGGAGTGCCGTTGTTGCCGGTGATGTTGACTGCGGTAGCGAGTCCATCGTTGTAGTAGGTCCGGAAGTTCCAGCCGGAGTCCGACTGGTAAATCAACCAGCCTTTTCGAGGATTGGCGAAGTCGCCATTGGCAATCGCGCAGGTCAGTTGGCCGGCGTTCATGGCCACAGCGGGTTTGAGCCAAACCTCGGCAGACCACGGACCCTCAATATTCAGGGCCGGATCGTAGACCGCGCGGGTGGCACTCTCGCTGGTGGTCAGAGCAGTGTCGGAATCTCCGGCGATCGCCCCGGTAGCCCCGAGGGTACCGCTTCCCACCGCCATATCGACGGAGGAGCCAACCGAACCAAGGTTATTGATGAGTTGGTCCTGGGGAATGCCCAGGCCAAACCAGCGGGCATTTTCTACGTGGGCCCCGTTGCTACCCCCATTCGGGCCGAGGTTCATGGCCCGGTCACCGGGACTTTCGGTCCGCCCCAAACCATCGTCACTGAAACCGGTATCGGCTCCGACAAAGTTGGCCAGGAATCCCCGCACGACGTCAGGCGAGCGATCCGGATCGGTATTGTCGTTGAAATCCCAGAAAGCCAGAAGACTCGTATTGTCTGGATCGATGGAGGGCAAACTCTCGCTGTCGTTTGGATCGGAAGGCCAGTTGACTTCGCTGAAGTCATCCCAGCGGTCTCCGTCGGTATCCGCCACGTTGGGATCGGTGCCGGTCTCGGCGGCACTGACAAAGGTGCCGGTTCCACTTTCCACCCCATCAAGCAGTCCATCGCCATCGCTGTCGGCATTCAAAGGGTTGGTACCGGTCTCAGTAGTGCTCACGAAAACTCCGCTCCCATCTTCACTACCGTCCAGCAAACCGTCGCCATCGGTGTCGTCGACCGATGGGTCGGTATTGGCTCCCAGTTCTTCAAGATTGGTGAGGCCGTCGCTATCGAAGTCACCATCAGGCCCCTCGGCGAGATCCCCGAAGAAGAAGGTTTCCCAACCATCTTCGAGTCCGTCGTCGTCGCTGTCTTCAGCGGGCCTAAAGGAGGTTTGCAGCAGCTCGTAGTCGGCGATATCGAAGGCCGTGCCGGTCAGGTCACCGGGCCCGCTGCCAACAAAAAGTTGACACTGGGCCCCGCCGCCGCGTTCCCAGTAGACAAACTCGATGAGATGGTTTCCGTAGGGCAGAAAGACCGCTCCCAGGCTGGTGGTGGAACCACGGTTGCGATCATCGACGATCACAGGATTGCCGTTAATGAAAATTCCACCTCCGTCGTCCGAGTTGAAGCCGAAGGTATAGACCCCGGGCTCTTCAACGAAAATGGTTCCGTTGGCAATGAGGCCGTGGTCATTGGCATCGATATCCTGGGCCCCGAGAAGGGGGAAGGCCCGTGCACCGGGGAAGGGGCCGTTGGCATTGTCGCGGAAGTTGATGTCAGCTTCAATGGTCAGCGATTGTTCGATGTTGCTCGTTCCGGCGAAGAGAGCCCGGGTTTGGGCGATGTTATTGAGAGCGACACCGGATCTGTCATTTCGGACCACCCAGCCCGAAGGGAGGCTGTTGGAGTCGGTGGGGTCGGTGCTCAGGGTAATTTCGACACCATCGGGAATGCTGTCGCTATCACTGTCGGGCGAGAAAGGATCGGTTCCCGTGTCATTGGCATCGACAAAAATTCCGGTATTCGTCTCGGCACCGTCCAGCACGCCGTCGGAATCGGCATCAGGATTCAGCGGGTCGGTGCCGCGGTCGCTGCTGCTCACCCACACACCTGTATTTGTTTCCTCGCCATCGAGGGCACCGTCTCCGTCCGAGTCATTACTGGTGGGGTTGGTGCCTCCCGCCAATTCATCTTCGTCGAGGATCGAATCGCTGTCGGCATCGCCTCCGGGTGCCAGTGTGGTGAGGTCGCCGGCCAACCGGAGTTCCCAGGCATCAGGGAGCCCGTCTCCGTCGGTATCATTGTCGCCCACCAGACTGAGAGGGGAATCTCCGTTGAAGAGATCAGTCACCTCCTGGGCTGTCAATTCCCGGCTGAAAATAGCGAAATCATCAAGGGTTCCATTGAGGGCCTCGTTGAAGCTGGTGGTGTTGTTGCCGATGACAAATTCGGTGAAATCAGTGGGCAGGGCTGCGGTGTTGACCCCATTGGTGACCTCCGCTCCGTTGACGTAAATTCGTTTGGTATCTCCGCTTTTGGTCACCACAACGTGCACCCATTCGGAAAGCCAGGTTTCCGCCGGAACTGCCGTGAGTCGATTGACGCCGTCGACAAATCCGCCCCCCGTGTCCCAGTAGACGACACTGTCCCCCCAGGGAGAGGCCAGGGCGAGAGCCCGGGTTTGGGTCTCTGAGTCAGCCCAGAAGGTAAACTGGTTGCGCACCTGGCTTAGAGTCTGCCAGTAGGAGATCGAAATGGCATTCGCTGCGCCTGCCGCGTTGAGAAAAGAAGCGTCTGCAATGCGCATGCGGTGTTGTCCGTTGCCGAAGAGCATGGCCCGGTCGCCTGCTGCTCCGGTATGACCGCTGCCGTCATTGGTGAACTGGGCTCCATTGAGGAGAATCCCGGCATTTCCACCGTATTCGTCGAGCACCAGTCCATCGGTAAAGGTGTCGAAGGACCAATAAGCAATCAAGTCGCTCGCCTCCACGAATTGGGCAGTTCCAAAAGCAAGGAAACTGCTGAGTTTAACTATCGTTTTCATAATGTGCTTTTTATAAATAGTTCCGAACGAACTACAGCTAACACACTGTCAGATGCATTCCGCTTGTCACGAAAAAGTGTGTCTTTCGTTCATAAACGAACAAATCCCTTCGCATCCGGGGAGGTCTCAGAGTAGGTTCCGCCCGTCCATCGGACCCAGGGTTCAAGTCCCCCTGCCCCTGATGGCCCTTGTTAAGCTTTTCCATGAATTTTTTTCATCTCACTCTACTATCTCTCTTCTCGATTTTCGCCCTACCCCGTCTGGCCGCTGTCGAGATCAGGATTGCCACCTACAATGTCCTCACCGGCATCGGAAACGTTGGCGAGGAAGGTCGGGCGGAATTGGAAGCGGTCATCTCGAGAATCAATCCTGATGTTTTAGCCCTTCAGGAAATTACCGGCAATGACTTCGACGGCCCCCTGAGCGGGCTTGCTGTCAATCTGGGGTATCCTTTTGTTTTTGCTCCCGTAACAGCTCTCGATACAGGAAGCCGGGTCGTCATAATGTCCAGGTTCCCGATCAGTGGAAATTCCAGTGAAAGCATCGTTTCCCCGCCCGGAGCAAATGACATGACCCGGGCAGCCGCAGCAGTCGTCGTCGACGTTCCGGGCACCGATAGCGATCCCACTATTATTACCGCCCACCTGAAGTGCTGCTTCGATCCGGACGACCCCTTTCGAAGAGCGGTTGAGATGTTGCGAATCCGGAAATACCTCGAAGACAAAGGGCTCGGTGAAAACGACAACGTGTTTGTGATGGGCGATTTTAACCTCCTGGGAAACGACCTGATCTTCCGCACCCTTCCTCCCGGACTGCCACAGAGTTACAGCTTGGGAAGCGACATTACTTTCCCGGTCAATTATTACAGAGACCCGACCGACTACTTTACCGGGCTGGGGCTCGTCAATCCCGGCTATCGCCAACAAGATGGAGTCACCTCCGACACCTTCATGGGCTCGGATACCATTCTCGACTATCTCCTTGTCTCCAACTCAGTTGCAAGCCGCATGCCCGGCACCGAGATTTACAACAGCACGCTCGATACCTCCACGTCCGGCCTTCCAAAAGCGGGCAGCCCACTCGCAAGCGGAACCAGCGCGGGTGCCTCGGATCATTATCCGGTTTTTGGCGACTTTGAACTGGATGGTGGCCTTCAGCTCGAACTCAGTGTGGATCAATCAACCCTCAATGAAAATTCTCCCGCCTCCTTCATCACGGTGACCTTGGCGGAACCAGCGTCGAACCCTGTTCAAATTTCTCTGCAATCGAGCGATCCCTCCGAAGCCACCATTACCGATACGACTCTCACCATTCCTGTCAATGGCACCCGGGCGTCCACGACCCTCCTGCCAAAACAAGACAAAATTAGCGATCCGGATCAAACAATTGAAATCAGGGCCACGGCTCCAGGATTCACCGGAAGTGTCGCCGCAGTCACGATCCGGGATTCAGATCCAACATTTTATACCTTCTCGGATAAAGGCTCCCCTGTTGTCGAAGACTTCGAAGGATTTGAAGGTGAACAGTCTCTTGCGGCATGGGTTGATGGCGGTGTCACTTGGATTGGGCGTGACGATGGCAGTTCCAGTCTCAAAGGAGCCCGATCCTACCAGGGTGCCTTGGGGATTTTAACAGCTGCCGAGACCTCGTTCCAAACAAGCTTTCGCAACCTTTCCGGCAAGGTCATTCCCGCCTTGCGGATTGAATTCGACGCGCAGCTCTGGAGACGGTTCACCAATGGTTCAGGAGATCTCCTGCAGGTATCGCTCGTAAAAGATGGTAGCATCGTCGACATCCCAATTCTCGATTACCAACCCCTCACAACGGGCCCCTCCGGTCAACTTTCCCCTCCCGAGACTCAATCGAAATCGGCTTACGTTCGAAACCTCAATCTTGCGGATGGAGATGAAATCGACCTCTTGGTCGAGGTCATCCCGGGAGCAAAAGGCGGTGTCGAGACCTCGGATGTTTTTATCAACGAATTTCACTACGACAACGGCGGACAAGACGTCGGCGAATTTATCGAGGTCGTTGTGGGACAGGCCTTCGCCGGTGAGTTATCATCGATCGCGGTCCACCTTTACAATGGAAACAATGGAAGGATCTATGGATCAAGAATCTCACTCGACGACTTCACACTCGGGCCATCAAACACACCCGGGGCACCGGCCTTCTACTTTAAGGAAATCCCCGGGATTCAGAATGGTGCACCGGATGGAATCGCCCTCGAGATTAACGGCATCGTTCGTGAATTTTTAAGCTATGAAGGAAGCTTCACCGCGATCGACGGAATTGCCGCCGGAATGACATCCACCTCGGTGGGCGTCACGCAAGGCCCCGGCACCCCGGTCGGCCAACAGAGCATCGCGCGTACTGGATCCGCCGGGGTTGGCGAAGACTTCAATTGGAGCATTCAACCCGGCAGTCACACCCCGGGTGAAATCAACATTGGTCAAATTTTTGGAGCCAGCCCTCAACCCCAGGGAATTGGCATGGACAATCTCGTCGTTACGCCTCTCGCCGACCAGGACGGAGATCGAATTCCAGATCAGGAGGAGGTTGAACTTGGCACAAATCCCGCACTTGCAGACAGCGATCAGGATGGGCAGGACGACTTTTTTGAGATCTTCCTGGCAGGAACCGACCCACTTTCGGGGGCATCCGCTTTCCGCCCAAGCTTATCGCTTGAACAAGATGAGTTCCAAATCGCCTTCCCGTCGCTTGTCGGCCGCCTTTACGAAATCGAGACCAGCAATGACCTTGTAAACTGGTTCCCCGGCGCCCAATTAGGCGGGACTGGTGACGAAATGAACTTCTCATTATCGTTCCAGGACAGATCGTATTTCCGGATTCGTATCTCGCTGATGGAATAAACCCTCGTTTTTATCGAATCTCAGGCTCGATTTATTCCCAAAAAGGTCTAAACGTCTGTCTAACACATTTCCGATGCGAACCTTCCTCCTGCTTCTCACTGCGATTGCCACGCCGGTTTTCGCCCAGGAAAAGGTGTTTGGTGACGGTTCTCTGCCGGATTTCCTGAAGCATTTTGATACCAACACCGATGGGATCATTGATGAAGAGGAGCGTCAGGCCATTCGGGATCTTCGGGCGAAACTACGAGAGGAAAAGCGAACCTCCATTGACCTCAATCAGGATGGTGAAATCTCCAAAAACGAAGTGGCTATCGCCCGCGCAACCCTAAGGGAGCAAATTGAGCAACGGAGACTGGAAAAATTCTCATCGATCGCCGGCGAGGACGACCTGATCTCACCCGAGGAATACATGACCATCCCAGGGGTCAATACGCTTCCCGATTTCATATTTGACGCAATTTGGAGCCGTCTTGATGCCGACGGAAGTGGTGCCATTTCGCCGGAAGAGTTTCTCCTCCGGCTTCGCACACACTAAGAGTCAGAGCGACTGCGGACCAAATGCCCGAGGCAGGAGTTCCGCCAAAGTGGTTTCAGAGGAAATCCTACCAAGTTCATCGACCATAAGGACAGGGAGCTCGGGAGCAAATTCATTGAGGACCTGGCGGCATGCTCCACATGGACTCCCTCCTCCTCTCACAACGACCACTAGTTTTTCAAACTTTCGTTCTCCCGCTGCAATCGCAGAACCGACCGCAACCCGTTCGGCACAGATCGTAAGACCATAAGAAGCATTTTCCACATTCACTCCGGTGTAAATTTTCCCGGATTCGGCTAGCAACGCGGCGCTGACCGGGAATGATGAATACGGGCAGTAGCAATTGGCACGGGCGGCCATCGCCGCCTCAATGAGAAGTTCGTCACTCATGATCCTATCTTCACGCTCGCTTCGAGGGCCACTTCCATCATGGCAGTAAAACTCACCTCCCGCTCTTCGCTGGTGGTGCTTTCCCCGGTTCTAATATGATCGCTCACGGTGCAGATCGCCATCCCTCTCGCTCCAAATTCCGCGCAAACACCGAAGAGTCCGGCAGCCTCCATTTCCACACCGAGAACTCCCATCCTTTCCATCAAGTCAAACATCCCGCCATCCGGGGTGTAGAATAGATCAGCTGAAAAAAGATTGCCGATTCTTACCGGCACCTCAAGCTCGCCAGCCGCGGCCACGTGGGCTGAAAGCAGATCGAAATCTGCAATCGCAGAGAAGTCATGACCTCCAAATCGAGTCCGGTTGACCCCGCTGTCCGTGCAAGCTCCCATGCCAATTAGAACATCACGAACTTTGACCGTTTTTGACACTGCTCCGCAACTCCCCACCCGGATGAGGTTCTTGACGCCATATTCCGTGATTAGTTCTTTGGCATAAATCGAAATTGATGGAATCCCCATTCCTGACCCCATCACCGAGACGGGCACGCCCTTGTAGGATCCGGTGTAAGCAAACATGTTACGCACTGAGTTGATTTTTCGGCAGTCATCCAGAAAATGATCAGCGATAAATTTCGCGCGTAATGGATCGCCCGGCAAAAGAATGGTTTCAGCAAAACCATCGGGAGCTGCTTCAAGGTGAGGAGTTGGCATATCCAAGGACTACTCAATTACCGTTCCCTCGTCCATCTCGACGCCGAAGAAGTTGCCAACGGTAGCGCCGATATCGGCAAACGAACTACGGATCCCCGCGTTCCCCGGACCGGTCAAACCTCCACCTGTGATTAGGACAGGAACACGCTCACGAGTGTGATCGGTTCCACTCCAGCAAGGATCATTCCCGTGATCAGCGGTCACTACGATGGCATCGCCCGGTGATACCTCTTTTAGAAAATGTTCAAATTCGCGATCCCATTCCTCAAGTGCCAAGCCATATCCTTGGGGATCCCTGCGATGACCATAGAGCATGTCGAAGTCTACAAAGTTGGTCATGATCAAGCCACCATTTCCCGAAGCCTCCCGCGTCTTCTCCCAGAGCTGGTCATGACCACTGGCCTTCACTTCGCTGGTCATTCCGACATGCGCAAAGATGTCGCCAATCTTACCGACTCCGGTGACCGGAAAACCGGCATCTTTGATCACTTCCAGCACGGTTGGCTTGGGCGGCCGGACAGCAAAGTCACGACGGTTTTTGGTCCGCGTGAATGCTCCCGGCTCACCAATAAATGGACGGGCAATGACCCGCCCCACCAAGGGGTCCAGAGTGAGCTCCCGCACCAGTTTACAAAGCTCGTAGAGTCTCTCCAAACCAAAATGATCCTCATGGGCGGCGATCTGGAAGACTGAATCGGCCGAGGTATAAAATATGGGCTTTCCGCTCTCGATACTTTCCCTGCCAAACTGCTCGATAACGGCCGTCCCCGAGGCATGCTGATTGGCGAGCGATCCGCGGAGGCTTCCTTTCGAATAAATCTCACCCAGCAAAGCTTTCGGGAAACATTCATCGGTATCCGGATAATACGCCCACTCCCACCTGACCGGCACGCCCGTCATCTCCCAATGCCCGCTTGGTGTGTCCTTCCCTGTGGAAACCTCGGTGGCTGCCGCGAATGTTCCCGAAACTTCCCCCTCCAACCATCCCGCAGGTTGCCGGTGATGGACAAGTTGGTAAGCTTCCCCGAGACCCAAGCGACCCAGATTTGGAAGATTTAAGGCCCGACCTTCGTTATTCAAGAACCACGCAGCGATGTGTCCCAGAGTATCACTGCCTGCATCTCCAAACCTTTCAGCATCCGGTGCGCCGCCAATCCCAAACGAATCCAGAACAAACCAAAACAGTCTTCTCACAACCGCGAGCCTAGTCACGCCATGCCAGATTGTAAACGCAGCTAATTTTCAACGCCTGGTTTCTACCAATAAAACTGAATCCTCCTCAAGAAAGTGTCCGAGAAAGAAGTCATCAGATTTACCTGCCCTCACTGCGAAACACGCCTGACCGTGCCGGCAAACCTGGGTGGAATCGTTGGCCCCTGCCCAAAATGCCGGGTATCAATCTCAGCCCCAAAGCCTCGCATTCCGATTCCAGCGAAGCCAAAACCGGCCTCCCCGCCTCCGGTCGAGCGCCCGCAACGGGATGAAAAACCTATTCCCTATCCCCAAAGTCAACCTTACACCCCTCAGCGAAGCTCCTGGGTTGCACTCCTCATCCCGCTATTCTTCCTGGTTCTCACCATCGGAGTTGTCGTTTCCCTTTTTTATGGAGTTTCAAAAAAGAATTCGGAGAATCCTCCTCGCTATTCGGAGTCCAGAGCAGATCGCACCAATTCGACCACGCAAAACGAGTCGTCGGAAGCTGTCGCGGTCGAGCCTCCGGGGCCTGAAATAGAACCATTGCCTTCTGAAATCGTTTTTGATCCGGTGGAAGATGAAGCACAAGAGAATGCAGAATTCGTCCTTAAATCCCGTGAAGTCTTGGCAGCCTTTTTGGAAGCTCGCGATCTGACTCAACGCCAACCTTTTCTATCACCCAGTGATCGCAGCGAGGAAGATCTCTCCAAGAGTATCTTGGCGAATACATTGCCAAACCACAGCACCCCTGCGCTGGTGCTTACGCAACTGAACGGACCATTTTTAAATGCCTATTTTTCGATCGCATTTAAAGACGACCAGAGTGAAATTCCAAGTCCTCTCATTCTCCAAACCATCAGTAGTCCAGATGGCAATCAGACAAAAGTGAACACGGATGCATTTCTTGATGCTTACCAACAGAAGGTTTTAAAGCTGTCTCAAACTCCCACAGCGAAAATTGAAACGACCACCTGCCTGATCAGTTATTCCAGCTTCAGTTTCGACGATATTCCCTTCTCTGACAAAATGGCCCTCATTGAATTTCACAAGGACTTCGCCAAAGATTCACCGCCGATTGCCAAGGCATACGTGACTCGAGCTTCGGAAGTCTTCCTCAACATCAAGGCTATGGGAAGCCCCGGAGAAGTGATTCCCTGCACCCTTACTCTGGGATGGGAATTGGAGACCGATCCGGAAAGACCTTTTTTAAAGGTTCTTCAACTCGATTCCACAAGCTGGATGAGGCATTAGACTATTTCTCCTCCCTGAGGGCGTTCACTCCGCCTTCAAGAACAAAGACTTGAAAGCCCAGGGCTTCGGCATGCTTCTGCCTTAACTGATTGGCAACATATTTGGACGACCCGCAACCGGATTGATTGCAGTATACCACAACGATCGGTTTAAGCTGTTCGATCATCTTACTCATGAAACCGACTTCAAGATCGATCCAATCTTCCTGATCGTTCACAAGAACCGAGCCTTCAATTCCATCCTCCTCCCATTGCTCGCGCGGACGGGCATCGACCCATAAGATATCACTCTCATCCCATTTCCGGACGGTCGAAAGACAAACGAAATGCTCGGGCAAAGCAGCCTGATCACAAGCAACAGAACGGTCCGGTCCCCCGATCACCTGGAAAGTTATAAAGGCCGCCAGCGAGCTGAGCAGGCTCACGCAAAAAATGGTAACAGCCAGACGCTTCATCTCACTTGATCTTCACCGGAGCTCCGGCTGTCTTGGGCCGTATCACGGCGTAAAGAATCTTCCGCTTAAAACGAGGGAATGAAGAATCGGTCCGCAGGCTGATCATCCCCATACCCGAATTCTCGGTGCTGGTTGGTTTGATCCGAAGTTCATACTCCCAACCTTCCTTGATCGTCTTGAGTTCATAGGGAAACACCTTGTCGTTATTTCCCATGTCAGAAATGATCTTGATGGGCTTTGCATGATCCACGGTGATCTTAACCACACGTTCATCTGCAGGCTCCCCTTTGTCCCACTTCAAAGTGGCGGGCTCAAGCTTGATCAGTTCCGGAATAATCACGCGAAAATTCAATGTCACTTTTTTCCCGCCGGCCAGGGTCAGTTCAATTGCCTTTTCAACGGTTCCAAGAAATTGCTTGGTTTCAAACCGCCCCTTGATCACTCCCTTTTCTCCAACCTTCCAATGAAGCTTTGGCGTCCGATCCGGTCCGAGGGGAATTTGTGGTTCGAGGCAGGTGCAGAAAACATCCGCCTTAATGATTGTCTCGTCTTCGCCCACGATCTTGAACGGGAACAGCCCCATCGCTAGGTTTTGGCCGGGCTTGACGACCACTTCGATCGTCTTTTTCTCAAAAACGATCTCAGCGGAAAGCGGTAAACACACCGCGAACAAGACGACAAAAAAGTAGCTGAATTTCTTCATGATTTTTGAAGCTTTTCAATTTTCACCGCCAAAATCAAGCGCCCCTTTCTCCACTCGGGACCAAGCAAATACAGGGGCTTACCAACGGTGAGAGTCGGATTAACGGTGAACATTTTCCGCTGGGACTGCCAATACTGGAGAACCATTTGCACCCTGCCATCCTTGGCCCTCTTGATCGTCTCGAAGCTCACTAGAATCTCCTTGGAAGGACGCAGTGGTGTGGCCCAGCTTTCATATCCCTTGAGGATATCAGGGGTGTCTACTCCGATCAGGCGGTAGTGCTCAAATTCGAGACCCGGGATCGATTGAAGCCTCTTGATCTCGTCTTCCGGAAGTTCTTTGGCGATCCCACCCGCAGAGGCAGGATCTTCATTGGTCGCGAAAAGAAGGCGAACGCTCATCGAGCCAATCGACTTCATTGCCGGATCCTTCGCCCACAAGCCGGGGGCCAGAAAACAGAGAATCAAATAAAGCAGGGAAATCTTCATGAGGATTTAATCGAAACGACGAGCCTCGGACTTGGAATAACTCTTCGGCAACACGGTGCTTGTGGTCACGGTGGCCACATCAATGTCATCGCGAATGGCTGAAAGGCCATTGACAACAATCGCCGAGACCTCCCCGTTGCTGTCGGCGATCACCTCGGCATCCAGAGACTCGCCCGTGAAATAAACCGTCGGCAGGGATTCGATCCGGATGGTTTCCGCCTGCCCCTGCACGATCGGAGCATCTGCGGGCCGGGCAACCCGATGGCCGGCAAAAAACGAGAGTACCAGGGCCAGCGCACCAGCCGGGGCCCAGGCCCAGCGGAACGATTCCCACCAGCGTTCCACTTTTCTGGCCGGAGTCCTCGACTCAATCTCAAGATCCACCTTGCGCATCAGCTGACTGTTGAAGAAATCACCATAAGGTGGCTCAACTGAGGCCGGAATCTCCGCCGATACCGATTCAGAAAGAGCCTTCATTTCCTGAAGTTCCTTTTCAAGGTCCGGGTCCTCCTGAAACAAGGCCGAAAGCTGCCTCTCTTCGTTAGAGTCGAGCTGGCCATCAATCCATTTTACGATTAGTTCTTCAGTCTTTTCCTTTTTCATCACCGAGTAGGGCTTGGAGTTTTTTGCGGGCGTAATAGAGGCGGCTCATCACCGTTCCGAGAGAGCATTCCATCACTTTGGCGATCTCCTTGTAATCGAAGCCCTGGACTTCCCTTAGAAGGATCGTTTCGCGATGTTCTGCGTTTAAAGTTGCGAGAGCGGCATTGATGCGTTCTCCGAGTTCCGAATTGGCCAGAGCCTGGTCAGGTCTCGCCACTGTCGTCGGAGTGGTCCGGGCACCGGCCGCGATATCACTCTCGTTAAGAATTCCATCGTCCAGCTCACCAGCTGAGTCGATTCTGCGTTTCCTCAACCAGTCGTAAACAACGTTGTGGGTAATACGATAGAGCCAAGTCGAAAACTTCGCCCGAGCCTCAAACCTGGGTAGAGCTTTCCAAACCTTCAGGAAGACTTCCTGGGACAAATCCCAGGCGTCAGCCTCATTTTTGATCATATTTTGAACCATCGCATAAACCTTTCCTCGATGGCGCGTCACCAGAGTCTCGAATGCCCGGGTGTCTCCCTTTTGGCATGCTTCAATGAGCTTGTGATCAGGAATTTCTCCATCACCAGCTCCAGCATCAGAAGAGGCCCCGGCGGGTGCCATCAACTGTTTAAACGCAAGCCATCGGAAAAAATTCATCAACGAAACTAAAATTTAGGGGACTTATCTCAAATTGACCAGCATTTAGCCTTTTTCAACCTCGACCAGCACCGAAACGAGCTCCCGGAAGACCTCGGGGTCAAAGCTTCGCTCTACGCCCTTGAGTTGGCCGATGACCCATTTTTGGATCAAAGTCCGTCGTTCCCTGCCAAATTTCCGCACCCAGCCCTCCCCTTCGCCATCAATCGTGCCTTCGTCACGCCTTCCGTGCGACCTTGTGACAATCTCCTGATAATGGTGCAAGACCCGGTCCAAAAGAACCCATGCAAAGTTGTCGCTCTCGGGAGGCCCCATGATGAGAGCCTTGCGCCGGTCACCGTCGAAGGTCACCCCTTGAGCCGTGATTTTAAGCTCAGGAAGGCTATCGCCCTTAAAGAAGGCTCCCCCGGCCCCCGTTAAGGCACCAAACACCGTCCCAAATCCATGAGTCAATCCAGCCGTCCCAATATCGATCGCCGCCCCCGCGGCCCCTCCGGCCAAGCCCCCGGCAATGGCTAGCTGCGATCTTGAAAGCCCCCACTTCTGCCAGGTCTCCTCGGAACTCAAATCAACACCATGAAATTTTTCTTCCACCACCTCGACTTTGAGCAATTTGTGACGATAGAGCTTCAACAACTTACGATAGGTCTGTTCTTCAAAGGTGGCGATACTTGAATAATAGCGCTTCTTCAGCTGCTCCTTGGCCCGTTCCTTTCGATGTTCCAGCTCCTCCTCTTTCTCGTCGATCTTCTCGGTCTCACGGTGTTTCAGTGCCTTCGCCAGAAAATCCATGATAAATTCAGCACTTTCTTCGCGACGCTGTTCCCACTCACTGTCAATCAAACGAATGGTCTGCTCAATCCGGCCCTTGTTTTTTTCGTCAATTTCAAGAAGCGATTTCAGGAGACTCCGCCGCTCCTCAAACCGGGCGTGATGGGCATTGAAGGTACGGACGAGGTTAAAATAGCTACCGAGACGAGCCTTCCACTCCTCTGTTCGATCCGAATGTTCCGCTTTCTCATTTAGCAGGGCCATCCGGGGCGTTCCGGTCCAGCGAAGAATTTCCATCTCAGCGACGAAAGCATCTCGCATGGGCTTCGAAGGATCGACGACGTAAAGCACACCGGCCCCCTCGACCACCGGCTCAAGCAGGCGAGCCTCATCCTCAAACTCACCTTTTTCCATTTGCTCGTCCACAAAGCGCCGGATCGTGGCCCGGTCCGGCGTTCCCTCGCCATGGAGCTCTTGAATCACCCGCATCACTTCCAGGGCCCGGGAAAACCCCGGAGTGTCCACAAAGCGGATCATTTCCTTGTCATCGAAAGTCAAAGGCAGCGCGTAACAACGCGTCGTTTCCCCTGGCGTCGAACTCACCCGGATCAACTTGTCGTCATCGATCTCCAACAAGGTTGAAAGCACCGAAGATTTACCCATGTTGATTTTACCAACGACCGCAAAAGTCGGCGCATCTGTCACCCATTCATTCATCCTTCAAAAGCCACACATTCGAGTTTGGGGTCACGCATTCCATCGACAAATTCCTGCCACGTTTTAAAATCATCCGCATCCGGAGGTGCGATCCCGTCACCCATCACCAGGATCCGCAGGACGGTGTCCGCTCCCGCCTCTTTCCTGATGCGCGCAATCAAAGCCGTGATCTGTTTTGGGGAAAGATCCCATCCCTCGACCAAAAACACCACCCCGCAGGGAGCCTCCTTCATCGCTTGCCAGGCCTCACGCTCTTCCGACTCATCGAGAATTCCCACCGCAAAACTCTTCTCCGGATTCACCCTCAGCCGCTGCAAGAGAAATGGACGTATAGCGTCAGTCGCTATTCCCAACCCGCCGACATCCAGCAAGACCACACCGTCCTTCATTCCCTCCATCGTCACCGTACGTTCGACCCGGCTAATCTCGCGCCAAAGTTTACGATGTTCGACATCCTGGAATTCCAGCGCGGCCAGCGTTTTCCTCTCCTTCGAAACTGCCAATCCCCAAAGCAGCAATCGGGGCAAGAGGCCCCAAACAAACAAGGCCGCAAAAATGAACCGGAAAAAAGCATCCCAGTTCTCGCCCCCCGAACCGCCTGCAACATCCTTAAGCCCGGCAATCTGGGCATCGGAAAGCCCCCCGCCACCCCAGGCCGCTGCCAAAAACCGGGTCACCTTCCCCAAACTTTCCCCGCCAAATTGTGACAAACTCGACTCCCAATAAAAATGAACGTTGGTAAACCAAAGCAGGCCAAATAGCCCCGCGATCAGCCCCACATTGAACCCTACCCCGGCCAACTGCAGAAGCCTCGTCAATCGCCACGCCAAAGCCGAAGGCTGCTTTCCTTTTCCCTGGATTAAAGATCGCCACGTGTCAGGGCTGATCTTTCCAGCCAGATTACGCACTACCGATGATAACAAATCCTTCAGCCAGCCAACGCCACCGATCCAATACCTCGCAAGAAGAAAAGTGATCAACCCGCCCAAAAGCAGCAACCACTGGACACCGATCGTTCCCGCGAGCAGCACCCAGATATTCAAAGAGGAATTGCCGTCGACCCTTGTCACAATTCCACGAATGACTCCGATTCCCATTAAAAAAGTGATCGCCAGAAGAATCACCGCCAGCAGTCTCGTCACCGAAACCACCTTTGCGCCCGCTCCCGTTTTTTTTGAACGAAGCCATTCCTTGAAACCCCATCTCCGCATTGGAAGATCCGACAGGTTTTCGGCACGGATCTCATCGCGGATCCGTCGGCCCACCTCGGAGTCGACCCGTGGCG
Organism: Verrucomicrobiia bacterium; assembly: GCA_030432565.1. Taxonomy (GTDB): domain Bacteria; phylum Verrucomicrobiota; class Verrucomicrobiia; order Verrucomicrobiales; family Akkermansiaceae; genus SW10. The sequence goes on from JAUIGV010000010.1 coordinate 32,563, forward strand.
ATTGCTGGACCGCCACCTCAAAGTCCACAAGGTTCTCCAAACTCCACGATACTTTTTTCCCCGCCGCCATTCGTTGGACAAACAGTGTCTCGTCCGGCCCCAAATTGCAAACCCATCAGAGCTCCTTTGCTGGCTTTTCGTTCTCTGATGCGAAAATTTCTTGCCAAATGGAGGATCTCTGGCAAAACGCGCCCGCTGAAAGGCAAGTGTCGGGGCGTAGCGCAGCTTGGTAGCGCGCTTCACTGGGGGTGAAGAGGTCGCAGGTTCGAATCCTGTCGCCCCGACCATTCCAGCCCCTTTTAAAATAAAGGGGTCGACACCAAATTTTGGGGACGAGGCTGTTTTTGAGATTTTGAATCAGGTTGCCATCCACATCTCACCCCACCGCTTCTGGTCTACCAAGTCATTCTGTCAGCGATTGGCAGTCATCGACTTTAAGGCCCATAAGCCGCGAATGGATTCCGGCAAGCTAGCATCGGTCAATGACGACTCGCACGTCCACTGTTTCAAACTTCCAGGGGCGTCTCCTGTCAATCCGCCTCTGCAGGTTGTTAGACCGTCACATTCTGAATGTGCTCTCTCAGGCTTCCTATTTCACGATCCACCAACTGCCATTGCTAAGCCTCATGTCTAATCCAAACGGAGGACCGCCGGATGATGGAGGCTTGGCATTGAGGACAAATACATCCGCCTGAATACCATCGCTCTTCACTTTGACTTTGATCTCAGGATCGTTTGGGAGAGGTGGCATCCCTTTCTCCATTGCTTCCTCCAACTGTTCGCGTTCTTCCGGGATGACATATTGTGCCGCTTCCTGGGCATTGTTGTTCACCATGGCAATGATGAACGCCCTGGCAACAGCCTCAGGGTCGGAGGGATCAATTGATGGTGATTTGTTCTCAGTAGTGCCGGTGGAAATCAGCTCCACGTCGGACGTATCCTTGGAAGGTTTACTCTCTTCGCAACCGCAAATAAACAGGACAAACATTGCAGCTGTCAGGAAGAAAATCTGATCTCTTCCTCTTTTTCCCGATTGCCTGTCTCTTTTTTCCATTATGCCAAAATTTTTTGTGATCCGGTGAGATGAATTTCCCCTGCTACTTAAGGGGTTCGGGTGACTTCGTTTCGATTGCTCCGCAAAGGCCGAATTTCCCTGTTCCGCTCAGGGTTGGGATTCAAACTGATTTCATTATGGTGAAATAAGTCTTTCTTACCGGCGAGGAGGAAATTCTGCATGGACTGGAAATACTCCTTAGTCCCGTGAGGCTGCGTCAGTCGGTAACCAGGGCGGGGTCGTTTACATCCTTTCTTCATCGGATGAAGCAAGCCGATTCCATTGATTGGGATGACAAGAAAATGCCATTAGAAAACAGTTTTTCAGGGTTATTCCAAAAGACTCAGTTCAGTCATCACGATTTGATCCCCATTTCTTCAACGATTGACGCGAGTCTTGTGAAGCCCGACGCTCGGCTAGCGAGCGCACTCCTGAAGCAGACGAAGTCGCTCCAACGCACTTCCGTCGGCGATCAGCTCGCGTCCCTTCTTCAATCCATGTTCCAGATTATCGGCAAGCCCGGCACAGGCCATGGCAGCAGCCGCGTTGAACAGCACCATATCCCGCTTGGCCCCTTCTTCCCGGCCAGCGAGAACGTCTTCCAGTATCCCGGCATTCACGAGGGCATCGCCCCCCTGCAGATCTTCAAGCGCCGCAACTTTGAGACCAAAATCAGAAGGTTTGACCTCCTCATCGACCTGACCCTGATACCGGCCGGACTTACAAATGCGGGTTGGGCCCATCAGGCTCATCTCATCAACCGAACGACCATCGGCAGTCGAACCATTGACCACCCAGGCGCTGTCACGCCCCAATCTTTGCAAGATCTCCGCGAACACCGGGCAAAGCGCTTGATCAAAGACTCCGACCAATTGGCACTCGGGATTGGCCGGATTCAGGAGGGGGCCAATGAGATTGAAAATTGTTCTCTGTCCTTCCTTGGCCAGCATCTGACGGACCGGGACAACGGCCTTAAAAGCCGGATGATATTTCGGAGCGAAAAGAAATCCGACCCCCGCTTTTTCAAGACACACGGCCACTTGCTCGGATGGCAGATCAATCGAAACACCAAGAGCCTCCAAAACATCCGCACCACCACTCTTGGAAGTGATCCCCCGATTTCCGTGCTTCACCACCACGCCACCGGCAGCAGCCACCAAAAACATGCTTGTTGTTGAAACATTAAAGAGATCGAGCTTGTCACCTCCTGTGCCACAAACGTCGATTGTGGGACCATCGAACGAGTGATCATAGAAGGAAGGCTTCTCGGCCTTCTCAAGGAAGACTGATACAAACTCGGCAATCTCTGCTGCAGTTTCTCCTTTCCCGGCCAAAGCTTTCAAAAGATGCGCCTTCTTCTGAACATCGCCTGATTCATCCAAAAGAAACCCGGCAGCAGAGGCAACTTCACGAGGGGACAATTCCTCCCCGTTTTCCAAGTGATGTATCAGAGTGTCCATAAGCGGGATCCTAACACAAGCTCACGCCGGGACCAAGAAGTTCACTCACCTTCTGAAGGCCCGGTCGTGACAGAAAGCGCCATTGGAAATGTCGCGGAGTGATTCCGACAACGATCGCCTAATCATTGACGACCACGCCATCCCTGATCGTGAGCACGCGATCTCCCATACTCGAGAGACTGGTGTCATGAGTCACAACGACGAGCGTCGCATTTCGTTCCTCGACGACTTCCATCAGAATCTTCATGATTTCATCGCCGTTCGCGGAATCGAGATTTCCAGTCGGCTCGTCGGCAAAGATGATCGAAGGAGAATTCACCAAGGCGCGGGCAATCGCGACACGTTGCTGCTCTCCCCCTGAAAGTTCCGCCGGCAGGTGGGCGACGCGCTTCGAAAGCCCGACCCGGTCCAAGGCTGCTTTAGCCAATTCAGGATCCGCCTTGGCTCCAATCAGGCCCGGGACCATGACATTTTCAATGGCGGTGAGCTCCGGGAGGAGAAAGTAGTTTTGAAAAATGTATCCGATTCTTTCGTTTCGCAAGCGCGCCTGGTTGCTTGATGACAAGCGATAGAAATCGGTTCCATCTATGAGCACCCTCCCCTTGTGAGGATTCTCCAGTCCCGCAAGAGTATACATGAGGGTGGTCTTTCCGGCACCACTTGGACCACAAAGAAAGATCTTTTCCCCGGCTTCAATTTTCAGATCGATTCCTCGCAGGACTTCAATCTCCTTCTTGGCCAGAGTATACGAACGATGAACGTTTTCGGCTTCAATCATCGGCTGCCAATGCTCTCGATGGTTTGGAAGATGGCGGTGATCATGAGGTAGGCCATCGAGCCAATCAAAACCGCCATAACCAGCAAAACGGCCGGCATAATCAGAGCCATGATTGCCTGGAGGGAATTGTTGAGTTCTTTATCGAAACGATCCGCCGCTTTCCGAAGGGATTTGTCGATCTTACCGGTCTGCTCACCCACCGAGACCATATCGATCAGCAGCGGGGAAAAGGCACCGGTTCGACTGAGCGAGGCAGAAAGTGATCGCCCATCGCCGACCCATTCGAGCATTTCACCAAGATGCTTTCGCAAGTAGAGGTTGGGGGTCGCGTCTTTCGTGAGTTCGAGAGCCCTCAAAAGTGGAAGCCCATTCCCCACGAGGTTTGCCATTGTTTCAAGAAATTGAACGTAAAAACGGTGTTCGATGACCCTGCCAAATAGCGGCAATTTGAGTTTCACCCGATCCCATGTGGGTCGGTTCGCTTCGTTATCCTTCCACGCTTTGAAAAGGATCAAGGCCGCAGCGATGACTAAAATGAGAACGAGCCACCACTTCGTAAAAAAATCAGAAGCCCCCATAAGGAGCTTGGCTCCAAGCGGGACCTGACCACCCGCACTATTTTCAATCAAGCCGGTCAGCTGTGGAATGAGCTGCGTCACGAAAACGATCCCCACTCCGATACCTGCGAGGACGAGGAAGCAGGGATAAATCAACGCGAGGACAACTTTTCCCTGCAGCTCTTGCAGCGTTTTGAGATAGTGCGCCTGACGCTCAAGAATGGTATCGAGTGCACCACTGGCCTCACCTGCGGCCGCAAGATTACAATAGAGCGACCCGAAGCTCGGGCTAACTCGCTTCAAAGCCGACGAGAAGCTGTTACCATCACGAACCAGTTGACGGATCTTGGAGGAGACCACCTTGAGATTTCCAAGTTCCTGCCGGTTTTCCATGGCCCTCAGGGCGGGCTCAAGCTGCAAACCGGCGGCCAACATGTCCGAGAGCTCTTCCGTGAAGAGGACAATCTCACCACGTTTCAGTTTGATTGGCCCTTCGGGAATGGCTTCTTCCTCTTTAGCCTTAGTTTTTCCGGCTGCAACTGCCGGAGAGCCCTTACCCGGCACTTTCTTCGGAGGAGCCTTGTCGACTACCCCCTGGCTGATTGAGACTGGTTGCAATCCCTTTTTGCCAAGTTGGCGAAGTGCCTCACCTCGGTCCCCGGCATCAAGAGACCCCGTCACCACCGAACCACTTCCGCTGAGCGCCTTGTAAGTAAAACTAGCCACGTTTCTAAATCTTTAAGTTCCTATTACTCGGCCCCCAAATCGGTCGCGGTCACCGAGACCACTTCTTCGATGGTAGTCACGCCCTTCATGACCTTGTGCCAACCATATTCCCTCATGGGCACGTAGCCATCCTTGATTGCCTGGGCCTTCAATGTTGGAGAATCAGAATTCTTGGCGACAAGCTCTTCCATGGCGTGACCGATAAGAATTACTTCGTAGATGGCCAATCGTCCCGAGAAGCCGGTATTTCGGCACTTGTCGCAACCAACCGGCTCATAAGCCTGTCCCGTGATTTGATCCGGGATTCCCAGTCGCATCCGCTGATCCTGTGGCACTTCCACCGGACGTTTGCAGTTACCGCAGAGGCGCCTCACCAATCGCTGGGCAAGAAACGCGCGGACCGAAGCTGCCACCAGGAACGGTTCGACGCCCATATCAACCAATCGACTAATGCCCCCGAGCGCATCGTTGGTGTGCAAGGTCGAGAACACAAGGTGACCCGTCAAGGACGCCCGGATTGCGATCTCTGCAGTCTCAAGGTCACGAATCTCACCAAGCATCACGATGTTCGGATCAGCTCGCAGAATCGACCGGAGGCCGCTCGCAAAGGTCAACCCGATCTCACTCTTCACCGCGATCTGCATCACCCCCTCGAGTTTATTCTCAACCGGATCCTCGATCGTGACGATACGGGTATCGGAAGTGTTCAACTCACTTAAAAAGGAATAAAGACTGGTTGATTTACCGGAACCCGTTGGGCCGGTAATCAAAATAATTCCGTTGGGAAGACTAAGGATACTCTTAATCTTTTTTAGCACGAAGTCTTCCATCCCAAGGAGTTCCACGTTGAACTTCTCTTGGTTCAAAAGACGCAAACTGACCGACTCACCTTCCACCGTTGGCACTGTGGCGACACGAACGTCGATCGAGGCTCCCTCGAATTGAAGGTTGATCCGACCATCCTGGGGAAGCCGACGCTCGGCAATATCGAGCTTGGACATGATCTTAAGACGGGCGATCACTGAAGACTGAAGCGACTTGATCTGATCAGGGACGGCAATATCGATCAACCCACCATCAACGCGGTAGCGAATCCGGAGATTGTCCGCCAAAGGCTCCACGTGAATATCCGTGGCCTTTTGATCAAGGGCTTCACGGATAATTTGGTTCACAAACTTCACCACGCTGGCCTCCTCGTCCTCGACCTCGTCAATGACGCTGGCTTCGTCTTTCATCTCGAGATTATCGAGATCAAGATCGCGCCCTTCGAGAAGCTGTTCAAAGGTATCGGCACCAACCCCGTAAAGTTTTCGAAGTGCCTCGTGCACCCGACGGCGAGAGGCCATATGCCAAACAATCGGCATGTCGATCGCCTGCGCCGCCGCTTGCCGGGCCATCAGATTCAGCGGATCGTAAGTCGCCATGTGCAAACGGGCGTTTTCGCCTTCGCCCTCGATCTCGAGTGGAAGAACGCGATGCTTCAGAGCGACCTGTGGCCCGCAAGCAGCCCGGAGCGGCAGTGGACTTTCGAACGCCGCAATCTCGGCAAGCCACTCCATATGAAGATCCTGTGAGAGGTGCTCCATATAGGGCTCCTCGTCAACCAGACCACTGTCCAGAATATCATCGAGAGGGGAACTTTGGCGATGGCTGGCTTCGTCCACCGCTTCTTGGAGGGCGGGAAGATCAGTGCACCCTGTTTCGCGGGCAGGCTTGAGAAGGAGCTCGGTCATGTGTGGAATAAGTATCGATAAAACGCTCGCTGTGGAAAGTTCTGTCTGTGCGAATGTCGATGAATTCAAACTTTTCGCAAGCATCGTGATTTTCGTTTGCGCAATTGGCGCCAGAAGACTACTCTCATGCATCTGCCTCATACGCCAGAAGTGGTTGATTGGCCGACCCGATATTATTAAAAATGGGGGTGGCCCCGGAGAGTCAATGTCATGCCTTCACTGGAAGACAGCGACTTGATGGATACCCCCAACCTATTGGGCTTCGGGAATGCGGCTCATGCGCCACGGACGGTGAGGCAGTAAACTTAAAACCCGCTCTGTTATGGAGCGGGTTTTTCGTTCTCCGGGACTTGCCACTACCGGACCGGAAACTCTCCGGATTGGAACCGGCGACGCTGTTGGTGGAGCTCCCAGCGGCTTGAGGCACGACCTAAAACCTCGTTTTTTATGGAGCGGGCGCTCCACTTCAAGGCCTCTCCCCGGTTCTTGCGGGCAAAATACACCTCGCCCATGGTGTCGAGATAAGCTGCCGACTGGGGCCTCATCTCCAAAGCCACCTTCAGGTATTCCTCGGCCTCATCCAGGCAACGATTCGCCCGAGATGCCAACCAGGCGAAGTTGTTGTAGGCATTGTCATCTTTCGGGAACATCCGGATCACCTCGCGCGCAAATTCCGCCGATTCGGCAAAAAGCTGGTCGTGCAATTCGATCAAACCGACCTCCCGAAGCAGCGGAAAGAGCTCATTGGCGAGATAACCATCCCGGGGGAGAATCCGGTGGGCTTCTGAAAAAGCCTTCACCGCACCGCTAATATCATCGTTCTCCATTGCAACCGCGCCCCGGGCCACAAGAACCTGGAATCGATCCCTCATCAAAAAAATCCCCCCGGTCAAACCTGCGTAACTTGATACCACCGAAGCGACCTCGCGATACGCCAATGCTTCACGCCATTTGCCCAACGTCGCCGCCCCAGCGGAGAGCCCCTCGACGACATCGTCAATCCCGCTGTAGTCGCCGGGAACAGGAATGATCTCGCTCCTCAAAAGCGCCGCCCGCAAGCTTTGGTGGCTCTGATCGAGAAGCCCCACCCGGAGCTGCTGTGCTGCAATCGCCTCGAGTTCCTCCACTGTCCCTGACGAAAGAATTCGCGAGCGTTCAATCACTTCCTGCCATCCTTCCTTGCGCGCCAATTGGAAGGCGAGCCCCCTTTGCATCATGAAAATGGAACTCACAGACCCTGGTTCGAATTCCACCCGCTCCAAACAGGAAATGGCATCATCAACCCTGCCTCCGTCCAGCGCGATGAGGTAACGGAGGAAATTGTTGTCAAATCCGAGATTGGCCTGTTCTTCACAGACACGAAGTAAATCATCCTCCCGATTGCGGTATTGAAGAATCTGAAACATGTTCTTGAGGCCATCGAGAGCATTTTCTGATTTGAGGATGAACGAAACGACCTGATTGAAGACTTCATCGTATCTCTCGGGAGTCACCAACAAGTGACGATTGGAAAATGAACACGTCAGCGCCAGCCGTTCGCGCATCGGAATCTCCGGCATCATTTCGCCGAGAAGATTGAAGGCCCAAACATGCTCTTCATCACTGTAAAGCATCTCACCCAAAAAGACCGAAGCGGTCGCCTCGTGCTCTTCAATCTCATTGGCAACCGCAGTCACCACCGCGAGCGGGGCCGAGAAATACATCTCGCGGGCCAAGGCAGAATGACTGATGTCGGGTTTCCCTCTGGCGGCATCAAACACGGCCAAAGCCACTTTCCCGGCGTCCCCGACTCTCCCTCGTCCTTCTAGAAATTCCACTGCCGCAATCAAGCGATCAGTCTCGATCCCGCGCCCTTCGTTTTCCAACTCACCCGCGACCTTGGGAGAATGGGCCGCGATCCAGGCCTCAAGTTTCGAGGAATCCGGAACACCAATAAGGTCCTGTGCCTTCACGTAATCCTCCTGCATCAGATAATAGCTAATCTTGACTCCCAGATAACTCTCTCCCAATCCTTCAATGACTTCGTTACCCCTGCCCATGCGGAATAAATTCATCCGGGCCTCGCGCTCCTCGCTGTCCTGCTTGCTCAGATAGAGAACCGACTCGTAGGCCTTCTGCCTGACTTCCACATCCCCTCTGTGATCGGCAAGGGTCCACTTGATGTAATTCTGCATCGGCAAACCAAGTTTCCCGATTTCCAGGAGATACTCGAAGTAGGGCTCATGATCGCCTTCCACCAGCGCCGCAAGCACCTCGGCGGGACGATCGCCCAATCTCACGGCCTCTTTTCTAAGCAAAGCGGCATCTCCTTTCACCCGCAGATACGCCAGATAACGTTCCGAATTCTCCGCCCCCCCTTCTTTTCGAAGGCGCTCCAATTCCTGATCCAGGCCACCCGTCACATCAAGAAGATGCCCAAGTCGGATCATGTGATCGTACTTCTCGCTCAAACCAAGAGTCTCCTTTGCCTCATCAAACTGATCGTCATTCAGATAATTCCGGACGATTCGAGGCATGTCCTGGGCAATCATGACATCCATTCGTGAAACGACTCGAGTACTCTGCTCGCCCCGACGCAACCTCAGGATAAAATCAAACTCCTCGAGCGAGCGTAGTTTCTCAAGCACGGCAATGCGACCGCGAGGCGACGACTCCAAATACTGATCAATCAACGCCACCACCTCCTCCGGAGTATCCGGAGTAATTCCAAGGCGAAGCTTTTGACTCACAACGGATGCCCGCGCCGCAATCTCCGGGTCTTCGGATTTAGAAAGTTCTTCGAGAAAAGAAAGCGCATCCTCCCCACGCTCCCAGACTTCACGCATTGCCTTCACGCGAACCTCGTAGTCCTGAGACCCCAGGGCCTTGCCCCATTTCGCCTTCTGGCCGGGAGTGATTTCCAATGCCGAAACCAAAAGACCCGATGCAAGAAGCAGGTTTAGAAAAACGATGACCTTACTCATAATGATTGAACGAACCAAAGGTGCTATTTTTTCCCAACCACGCAAGAAATCATCCGAGAAGTTCGCCCGGTGGGATTTTAACTACCCGCGGCCACGAATCAGCCGAATCAGAAGGAAAATCACAAAGAGTCCCACCAGAACTCCCGACAGGATCAGGGAATACTTCGAAACTGGAAAAACCTCCTCAAAAATCCCGAACTCCACCAACTTGGTCTCATATTCGGGCGCAATAAATTTCCCCAGAATGAAGAAAATACCGGCAGACGCCAAAAGGCCCCACGTGACTGACAACTGACGTTTTTTCATTTTCATTTCCCGATACAAAAGTTCCCAAAAATCTCGCCCAATATCTCCTCCGTATCAACCACTCCGGCAATTTCACCGACCGCAGTGAGGGATTCCCGTAAATCCAGAGCGGTAAATTCGGGTTCATCACCCGCCCGTAAAGAGGCAATCGCCTTCGACAGGGAGGCCCGCGCTCGCGTGAGGCAGGACTGATGCCTCGCATTAACTGCCACCGAGTGATCCCCCCAATGGGCTTCGTCAAGCGACAGCAATTCAGCAATTGCCCTTTCCAGATCCTCGAATCCAACGCCAGACTCACAGGAGATTCGCAGCCCCTCCACCTGGGCCCAGCTTGGATCCTCCCGGTCGGATTTGTTCAGAATTTGCAGCGATCGCGCGCCCTCGGGAACCTTCATCTCAACCGATTCCGAAAACGGTTCACTGAGGTCACGAATCACCAAAACCAAATCAGCCCGCGCCACCTGCCCATGGGTCATTGCGATTCCTTCCTGCTCGATTTCATCGCTCGATTCCCGGACTCCGGCGGTATCGATCAGTCGAAGTGGAATCCCCCGCAGATTGACCACCTCCTCGATGGTGTCGCGGGTCGTTCCCTCCTGCGAACTCACAATGGCGCGCTGATATCCCAGGAGACGATTCAACAAGCTCGATTTGCCAACATTCGGTTTCCCGAAAATTACCGTCCGCACTCCCTCCCGCAAAATCCGCCCCTGATCAGCGGTTGCCAGGAGCCCGTCAATCGCAGCCGACTGTTCTTCCAGTGTCTTGCAAAGCGCCTCGCCAACTTCCGGATCAATATCCTCCTCCGGAAAATCAATATAGGCTTCCAAATGCGCCGTCGCCCCCAGTAAACTGCTCCGAATCTCCTCACAAGTTCGTCCCAACCGACCTTCCAACTGTTCATTTGCCGAGCGCAATGCCAGCGAAGTTTGCGCTGAAATCAGATCCATAACCGCCTCGGCCTGGGTCAGATCCATTCGACCATTCATAAAGGCCCGCTGGGTGAATTCCCCCGGACCTGCGGGAGCCGCCCCCGCTTCCACAAATCGCTCCAAAACCCGCCGGGTTACGACAATTCCGCCGTGCCCCGTAAACTCGACTACATCCTCACCCGTGTAACTTGCCGGCCCCGCAAAGGTGAGGACCAGACCTTCATCGATAACGCGACCTTCGTGGTCCTGGATCAAACGCAAGCCAGCACGTCGCGGTTCGGGGAGGCTCCCCCCCTTGATCACCGCACCAGCGATCTCGAACGCGCCAGGACCCGACAAACGAATCACGGAAACCGCTCCCATTCCGGGGGGGCTGGCAATCGCAACAATGGTCCCGGACATTCAGTTTAGCTGGCAAGGATCTTGTCCAACTCGACGAGGCATCGTTCGTTCTGATCCGGTGTTCCAATGGAGATCCGAACCCACTCGGGAAGCTTGTAGCCTCTCATGGCCCGGACAATCACTCCCTTTTTCAAAAGCCCGGAGAAGACCCGATCCCCGTCGCCTACATTCACAAGTACGAAGTTTGCATGACTCGGGACATACTCCCAACCACGATCCGCAAAGGCCGATTCAAAGAAGGTGCGCCCGACCGCGTTATTTTCCACCGTCGCCGAGATATGTTCCTCATCTTGGATCGAGGCGAGCGCTGCGGCCTGGGCAATCGCATTGGCATTGAAGGGTTGGCGGGAGCGGTTCAGCAAACCCGCGACTTCAGGATTGGTGATGCCATACCCAATTCTCAAAGCGGACAAGCCCTGGGCCTTCGAAAAGGTTCTCATGACACAGACATTGCGTCCCTCCTTCACATAACGGATGGCGTCCGGAGCGTCTTCGAGAAACTCGTGATAGGCTTCATCAAAGACGGCTACAACATGATCCGGCAATCCCGCCATGAATCGATCAATCTCTTCCTGCCCGACCAGAGTTCCCGTGGGATTGTTTGGATTCGCAATAAACACCAAGCGAGTCTCCGGGGTGATCGCTTCGAGCATCGCATCAAGATCGTGCACGAATCCCGGGTCCGGAACCTCAATATAATCCGCGCCGAAAAGCGTCGCCATTAACTTGTAAACAACGAAGGCGTGCTCTGCCGCAATCAAGCCGACACCGGGCTTCAAAAAGGAATGGCAAAGCAACTCAATGATCTCATTGGAACCATTCCCAAGCACGACATTCTCAAATGCCACCCCGTGCTTTTCCGCCAATGCAGTCCGCAAACGATACCCACCGCCATCAGGATAAATGTGGGCGTTCTCGATCGCCTCGGCCATGGCCAGCTTCGCCTTGGGCGAGGGTCCGAGAGGATTTTCGTTGCTGGCGAGCTTAACGATTTCATCGGGCTTGAGCCCAAGCTCCCGCGCCGTCTCCTCAATGGGTTTCCCCGGCTCGTAAGGCACCAAATCGCAAACCCACTGATTTCCGTAACCCGTAATACTCATGGCGCGAAGCTAGCGGACTTCCCCTCCACCGCAAGCCCGATTGGAAGCAAGCCTCATCAAGCCTTCACTCCGGTATAAATCGAAGCGATCCCGCCGCTCAGTGGACGGCACTGGCAGTCCCGAAAATCGGCATTCTCAAAAAGCCCTATCATTTTGTCGCCGTAGGGAAACTCTCCGATCGAACCGGCGAGATATTGATAAGCGCCACCCTGACCGGTCAGCAAGCCTGCAACTTTTGGCAGCACCTTGTTCAAATAGAAACCATAAGGTTTTTTGAGAAATCCGCGGGGTTGAGAGAAATCGAGCACGAGCAAGTGGCCGCCCGGCTTGATCACCCGGCCCATCTCGCGAAGCGCCTCCTGCCAATTTTCCATATTCCGCAGACCAAAGGCCACCGTCACGACATCAAAGGTGCCATCCTCAAAGGAAAGATTCATGGCATCCTCGACCTGCGTCTTCTGAACCCCCCCCTTCGTGGCGTGAGCCAGCATTTCGGGACAAAAATCCGTTCCCAGAACCCTGGCATCGGGACACTTCTTCTGAATCTCAAGCGCGAGATCACCCGTTCCCGTCGCGACATCAAGCACGTGTTCCGGTTTCCAATCCCGAACAATCCGCCCAACCTTCTTTCGCCAGAGGATATCCGTCCCCATACTGAGAACGTGGTTGGTCATAACGTATCGGTCCGCGATCTTGGCGAACGCTCCTTTGACGAATTTGGGGTCTTGTCCGCTCATGAATGATCTTCGGCCGGGGGCTCGGGCAGAATATCCACGTAAATGCCGGGATCGCTACCCGGAATCTCAATCGCCCCCACCGTCTTCGCGTAAAACTCCCTGGGACCCACTCCGCCGATGAAGGCATAGGCGTATCCCGCTTCCCGTTGGGCTTCGAGAGCTTTCAGCAAAAGGGCCTTTCCCAAGCCCAGGCCACGGGCCGATTCCGCCACCCCGGTTGGCCCAAAATATCCTTTCGCCGTCGTTTCATAACACGCAAACCCCAAAATCTCCTTATCCTTGGTCGCGATGAAGCAAGCCACCGGCTGACGCGAAAAACCCACCTGAATCTCGCTCACCCACTTCGGAGAAAAGTGTTCCCGCACAAAATCCTGAACCAAATGAAGTTCGTAAGCCCCCGGGCGACGAAGAATCACTCCTGACTCTGCCACCTTTGCATAAAGGTCCTGACTTTCCGGCAAGTCATAAAGCCGCACCAACATGTCGATCATTGCCCGAAGAGAGTCGCCTCCAACTCTGAAAAAATCCACCCGTAAAATCGTGAACTTACTTAAGGGAGCGAAGCCACTGCACTGACTCCGTCTCAAAAGCGGAAACTGATTGGTAAGCCAGCGCTTCTTCAATCCACCTTGCCCGCTCAGTTGAAGACAATTTCTGAACGACTTTCCGAAACCGTTTTTTTAGTTCGAACATCGGAAAATGATCATCACCGAAATACCACGCCTGCGTCGTCATCCAGTCAATCCACATCTTGGCCAAGGTTTCACCATCCTCCTCCAACCACATGGCGGTCAAGAATCTCGCCGAGTGAAATCTCTTCCCCTCCTCCTCTTCCGGCCCACTGGTTGCGAGCTTCTTCATCTCCGGCGCAAATTTACGCAGATCGAAAGCCAGGCAAATTTTCGCCAATTCATCCATATCAGAAACCCGATGTGCGATCTGATGCTCCATGAACCGCTCCATATGAATCCGCCGCTCATCCGGAATATCCACCCGCGAAAAAATCAGCTTAATTCCCAGTTCCACATCCAGCTCGGGGAACATTTGCTCGGACCACAGAAATTCAAGATCACCCGGCTCCGGGGCCAGTTCCAGGAATCCTTGGAATCTGGTCTCAGCAGACAACCATGAGGGAGAGCTCTTAAACATCTTCAAGATGAGTTGTCGTCGCTTCTTTGCAAATCCTCCGTCCAGTCGCATCCCGGCGAGCAACAGATAGACCTGTTCCTTCTGGTAATCTTTAAGATTCTCGTCACCTAGAAGCTCCAACAGTCCGGAATACATTCCAGCCAGCTTCTCCGGCTCATTCATCTTTCGAAAAGTCGCAATCTCGAGAAGGAGTTCCTGATAAAGCTTCGCGTCCAAAGTCGAGATCAACAACCGCCCCGTCTCCCGGCCCACTGCGGTCAGCGTCTCAAAAATCATCTTTCGACTCTCGGGATCTCTGGCTTCCCCAAACTGTTGAAACATCTCGGCGATCCACGCATCGCGATGATCCCGGGCGAGAGTTCCCAAAGCCCATTGGATGAGGTCTCCCTCGTTCTGCACTTCGGCCACAAGCGCTTCTTCATTTCCGATCATCTCCAGTTTTCGCAGCGACCGGTTCAAAACCTCTCGCAAAGTATGACCTCGATGAAACTGCAACTTGTCCCATAGCTCGTTTTCAATCTCCCCATCCTCTCCATTGGAATTAAACGGATCCGGATTTCGCAATCCCCGCTCTAGCAATCTCTCCAGCTCTTTCTCCTCCGGGTCCGCCTTCTCCGGGATCGTTGACCTCATCTTTTGCAGATCTGATCGCAATTCAACCAAGCCATGGTTTGCAGTTGCCTTGAGACAACTTTGGAGAAATCGCGCCGGCAATTCGCTTTCACGGTCCATTGCAAAAATCCGCTTCAGCAACCGCCCCGTCAATTCGATGGTTTCGGCTGATACTCTTGCCTTAATCCGGTCCTCGGCAAGCGTCATCAAACTATGAGCGGAAATTGGTTCCGGACGTTGCCACTTTTCAGAAAGCCCCTTCTCGATAAACAAATCCATCAAGCTTGCGATCGCGTCTTCACTCCCCATGAAATTTCCAACCCAGCGAGCTTTAATACTGCCGCTTACCCAAGCCGTTCCAGCGATCGCTTGCCGCGGCGCCTTGCCATTCTCGTGAATATCCAGCGTGACAAAGCCATCAGCCGTGCTTGATCCAAAACCTTGATTTGGGGGATCACCGATTTCCCGGGCCTCCAAGCGCCCAAGCCACAGCAAAACCCGACTCGCGAAAGAAAGCTCGTCAGTTGTCATTGGAACCTCAAATGCCTGAGAACCACTGAGATCAGCCCACGGATTATGCCCGACCACACCCGGGGAGTTGCTTTCAACAACCAACATCGAAGGCCCCGAATCACCAAACCCGAGTAAGACATCGCGCGACGAATAGGAATAACAGCTTGAAGAACCAAAGTGAAAATGCAGCAATCCCGACTTGGGCAAAGCCTCATCGTCACGAAACCCTATGTCGTAGTGCTTTCGATGAATCTCACTTCGATTGGCCTCGATCATTGCCAAGGCCGCCTTTTTCGGGTCTTTGATCTCCCAAAACCCTTCCGGCAAGCGGTCATCCAGCCAGTTTCCCAGCGAGTGCAAAAAGGAATCTTCAACATTTCTCTTCCCTGTGAAAAATTCCCGATAAGCCTGATGACTACTCCCTTTCAGGCCCTTGAACTCAACCCCCGGAAGAGGGAGGGACAAGAGTAACAGCCACCAACCAACTAGTTTCACGGATGCATCCTGCCTCACCCGGACAAGAATCCAAGATCAATTCAGAAGCTGGGTTTCAGCCAGCAGGCGGTAAGTGCCGTCTTTCGCCATGAGATCGGAATGGCTTCCAGCCTCGACGACTTTGCCTTCCTTTAAGACGAGAATCTTGTCGGCGCTCTTCACGGTTCCGAGACGGTGAGCAATGATCAGGCTGGTGCGCCCTTTCATGAGTTCATCGAGCGCTTCCTGCACCAACCGTTCGCTTTCGGAATCAAGCGCACTGGTTGCCTCGTCGAGAAGGAGGATCTTGGGATCCGCCAACACCGCCCGCGCGATCGCAATCCGTTGTCTTTGTCCTCCACTGAGCTTCACGCCGCGCGGACCAACCATGGCATCGTAACCTTCGGGGAATTCGTCGATGAAGTCGTGGGCATTCGCTTTCCGGGCAGCATCAATGATCTCTTCTTCGCTAGCGCCGGGGCGACCGTATTCGATGTTCTCACGAATCGTCCCGCCGAAGAGAAGAACCTCCTGGGGCACGACCGCCATCGCGGAACGACGGGTCGCTACCGGAATTTCCCCGGCACTTTTCCCATCAAAAGAGACGATCCCTTCGTCACCTTCATAAAATCCGAGCAGGAGCGAGAAGATGGTCGATTTACCGGCACCACTGGGGCCAACAATAGCGACCCGCTCACCTGCGCTCACCTCAAAATCAACGCCATTCAGAACCCGGGTTTCTTTACGCGAAGGATAGGCGAAGACGAGGTCTTTGGCGGCAATCGCTCCTGTTAATGCTGCGCCACTCTCCTCACGATCATCTTCGATCTCGTGATTGAGAATTTCGCGGATCCGCTCGGTGGCTCCCTGCGTTTTCTGGAGCTGGCTCATGATGTCCGGAAGCGAACCTAAGGACGCCCCCACGAAGATACTAAAGAGAATAAAGTGAGTGAAGTCTTCACTATCGATCTGCTTCTTGGCCAGCATTCCAGCGCCAAACCAAACCACGACCGAAATCGTTCCGAAAAGAATAAAGATGATGAAGCTGACAAACATCGCACGCGCTTTCGATCCCTTGATTACGGTGCCCAGGAAAAGATCCAGCGCCCCACGATATCGGTCCTCCTCAAACTCTTCATTGGAGTACGCCTTCACGTCGGCAATGCCCTGCACCGCTTCTTCTGCGACAATATTGCTCTGCGCCAATTGATCCTGTGCGTCCTTGGACCAGCGACGAATCTTCCGACCGACGATGGCCACCACGAGCACGACCACTGGAATCATCGCGAGCATGAAGAGTGATAGCTTCACCGAGAAGATGAAAATGAAAATCAATCCACCGAAGAAAGTAACCGATTGGCGAACCATTTGCGGCACGGTCGTGATCAGGGTTTCCTGCAAAATAGCGAGATCAGCTGAGAACCGTGAACCCACCTCCCCGGTGCGTCGCTCCATGAACCAAGGCATGGGCAAGCGGACCAACCGGGCAAATACGTCCTGCCGCAGATCACAAAGCGCGCTTTCCCCTGCCTTGATAAAGCCGCGAACCCGCCAGTAAGCGACAAAAGCCTGAATGGCTAAAATGATGAGGAGTGTCGAGACCACCTTGTTGATCTTTTCGCTGACCTCGGCAAGATTCGCTCCTCCCTGCATCGCATCTTGAGGAGACCCGATCAGACTGCCCAGATAATACGGAAAAGCCAGCGAGAGACCGCCGGTAACAAACAGTGCAATCACCGAGGGAATGAAGATCTTGCGATACTTCCCCAGGTAACTGTAGAGACCAAATGTCTTCTTCCAATCGATGCGGCGAGATTTTTTTTCCGTTTCGGGCACGCCGCAGTGAAGCGGCGACTTCCCCTGCCGTCAAATCAGGAGCGCGACCAATTCACGGTAAATTCGCGGCGCCGGATTTTGTCAAATTTCCCGAAGATTGGATTTACGGTTAGCATCGACCGGACAAGGCGATCATAGTGGCTCCCGTGACAAGGAGAAAACAGCTGATGTTTCTGGGCTTGGGCACTCTCGCTGCGGGCCTCATTCTCTTCGTCGTCAACCATCGAACAAGCGCGCAAGGTTTGGATATCTCTGACGAAGACTACGAAAACGGGGCGAAGCGGTTCGCGGCGGTCCAAAAAAAGGTCACCCCGGAGCTCAAAAGACTTTTTGAGGAAAAAGAACTCAAATGGGGGGCGCCAATCTTTATCCGCGCCTTTAAACAGGAACGACAATTGGAGTTATGGGTCAGGAAAGGAGACTCATTCGTCCTTTTTGAAAGCTATTTCATCGCGGGAACCTCCGGTGGCCCCGGACCGAAGCTGCGGCAGGGTGACGGACAGATTCCGGAGGGGTTCTACTTCGTGACACCCCGCCAAATGAATCCTCAAAGCAATTTTCATCTGTCTTTCAACATCGGATATCCAAACAAGTTTGATCGGGCCCACGCCCGGACCGGCGATTTCATCATGGTTCACGGTTCAGACGTCTCCATCGGTTGCATGGCGATGACGAACACCAAAATCGAACAAATCTACACCCTCGCGGACGCTGCCCTCAAGGGAGGGCAGAAGTTTTTTCGGATTCATGTCTTTCCTTTCAAAATGACCGATGAAGCCATGATTCAGCACTCCGGCCACAGGTGGTTCACTTTCTGGCAGAATCTCAAAACCGGCTACGAGATTTTTGAAGACACCAAATTGCCGCCAAACGTGACAGTCAAAGACAAAACATATCACTTCGAAGAGCAGGATTGAGGCTGGCATTCAGGAAGAACCGTCATAGGGTCCCGTCAGTTCCTTCCTAAATATGAAGATTGCCGCCATTCTGATTGGACTCGTGTCCGCCTGCTTCGCCCACCCCGTCGAGTTCCACAACGATCCCTTCCGCCAGTTGGAGGAGGTTTGGCCGACGCCTACCGAATCAAGGATCGCCTCCGGTGCTCCCGGCCCGAAATACTGGCAGCAGCGCGCCGACTACGATCTCAAGGTCACGCTCACCGAGAAAAAGAACCTTCTCACCGGAAGCGGGCGGATCGTCTACCACAACAAGTCTCCCCACACGCTGAAATACATCTGGATGCAGCTGGACCGGAACAAGTTCACCCCGGGTTCCCTGGGCCACCAGAGCAGCGAAGCTCCCCGCCTCGGCAAGATGCAATACGATTCGTTCGAAGCCCTGCTTCTCAAGGAAACCTTTGATGGTGGGTTTAAGATCGACAAGCTGACCGATGACGGTGGAGCGGAACTAAAGCACCGGATCGTCGATACCATGATGAGGGTTGACCTCCCCCAGCCTCTCAAGCCCGGGGAAAAATTCACCTATCGAATCGACTGGCACTACACCATCACCGACTCCCGGACGAGCTGGGGTCGAAGCAACATGGAGCAATTCGAGAAGGGCGGCAAGATCTTCGAAATCGCCCAGTGGTATCCCCGGGTTTGTGCCTACACCGACGTTCGTGGCTGGCAGAACAAGGCCTTTCTTGGTCGCGGAGAATTCGCGCTCGAGTTTGGAGATTACCGAGTCCAAATCACCGCTCCCGACAACCACATCGTCGCTTCGACCGGGGAACTCAAGAATGGCGACAAGGTCCTGAAGCCGGTTTGGCAGGAACGCCTCAAGAAAGCGGAGACCGCCAAGGCTCCAATGTTCATTGTCACGCCGGAGGAAGCCGCCAAAAACGAAGAGTCGAAATCCAAAGGAACGAAAACCTGGGTCTTTGAGGCCAAGAACGTCCGGGATTTCGCCTGGGCGTCCTCAAAAAAATTCATTTGGGATGCTGTGCAGCACAAGCTGACGACCAGCCAAAAACCGGTATGGGCCATGTCCTATTATCCGAATGAAGCGGAGCCGCTTTGGAGCACGTATTCGACCCACTCCATCATCCACACTCTGAACTTTTACTCGAAATACACCTTCGACTATCCCTACCCGGTTGCGATCTCCGTAAATGGTCCGGTTTACGGAATGGAGTATCCCATGATCTGCTTCAACGGCCCCCGCCCCGAGAAAGATGGCACCTACTCGGAAGGCACCAAAAACGGACTCATTTCCGTCGTGATCCACGAGGTGGGACACAATTGGTTTCCCATGATTGTCAACTCGGATGAGCGCCAGTGGAGCTGGATGGACGAGGGGCTAAACTCCTTCATTCAAATGCTCGCCGAGCAGGAATGGCGGCACAATTATCCTTCACGCCCCACTCCTCGAAATATCATCGGATACATGACCAGTAGCTATCAACGTCCGATTATGACCAACTCGGAATCCATCCTTCAGTTTGGACCAAACGCTTACAGCAAGCCGGCTACCGGGCTCTCGATCCTTCGCGAGACCATTCTTGGCCGCGAAATTTTTGACGATGCCTTCAAGGAATTCAGCACCCGCTGGATGTTCAAGAGCCCCGAGCCCGCCGACTTCTTCCGAACCATGGAAGACGCCGCTGGTGTCGATCTCGATTGGTTCTGGCGCTCATGGTTTTACACCACCAACCATGTCGACATCGGCGTCACCGGCTTCACCCGTCACTTTCTTGATCTCAAGGATCCAGATAAGAAAATGGAGGAGAAAAAGGCGAAGAAGGAGGAGAGCGACAAAAAGAACATCGTCGCCGAACGGAATCGTGAGATCCCCAAATACGTCGACGAGAATGAGGGGCTCAAGGATTTCTACGACAAGAAAAAGGAAGAAAAAGTTTCAGACAGTGATCGTGAAAAATACAAGAAGATGCTCGCTGACCTGAAGCCTCGCGAGAAGAAGCTTCTCAAGACGAACAAGCATCTCACCGTTGCCAACTTCGAGAACAAGGGCGGAGCGATCATGCCTATCCTCGTCGAACTTCACTTCAAAAACGGGAAGAAGGAGACTCACCAAATCCCGGCCGAAATCTGGAAGAAGAATCATGAGACCGTCAGCAAGCTCTTCGTTACCCGCCATCCCGTGGTGAAGATTCTTGTCGATCCGACCGAGCAGACTGCCGACGCCAACAAGGCAAACAATGTCTGGCCGCCCCAAATCAAAGAAGAACCCTTCACCCTCGAGCGCAAAAATGAAAGCTTCAACAACGAGATGAAGCGCGCCCGGGAAAAGAAGGCAGCAGAAGACAAGAAAAAAGCTGAAGCCAAAAAGAAGCAGGAGGCCGAAAAAAAAGCGGCCGGGGAAAAAGCGAAGGCTGAAAAGGAAAAAAAGGCCAAAAATAAGGACGAAGCCAAAAAAGAGGCCGAGCCTGCCAAGTAATTGGCGGCGTCCGAGAAAAAGATGACCGCTTACTCGGTGCGGAGCCTGATGGCTTCGCACACCGCCGGAAATAGTTGTTTCTTGCGTGAAACAACTCCTGAAGCGGAAAACTCATTCACACCCTTCCGGGTGAAGGGAAGGTTGCAAAGCAGTTCTTCCCGCCCAACCGCGAGTAAAACACTATCGTGTCGCCGAATGTCCGTCACAAGAATCGCGCACAGCTCGTAACCGTGCTCATGGCGCAGTCGCTCAAGCTCCTCAAGCAGTTCCTCCTGTCGTTCGGAGAGACCTTTAAAGCTCGTCTCCTCCACTTGCGATAGGCTTAGAAAAACGCCATCCTCGTTAAATTCCTTTCGATCAGTCCCAACGATCGCCTCGGCATCCGCATGCAGCAGTAATGATCCGGAAGCGAAAAAAGCTTCGGCAAATTGATCAGCATCCACCCCTGCGATCCCTGACAGCCAGAGGAGCATCTCACGGTCAACTTCGGTGGTCGTCGGAGAGGTCAGATTCAGGGTATCGGAAACCAGACCCGCGCAAAGACAGAGAGCTACGGCAGCCTCCGGCTGCAGCCCTTTCTCGCGAAATCTTCGGGCCACAATGGTGGAAGAACTCCCGACCGGCTCATTGATGAAGCGAACAGGATCACGGGTGACGAGATCACCGGAAAGCCGGTGGTGGTCGAGAATTTCAACCACCTTGGCTTCTTCGACGCCTTTAACAGCCTGCGAAAACTCATTGTGATCAACCAGGGAAAGCAGGGTTCGCGGAGGATCAACCAGGTCTGATTTTGAGAAAACTCCCATCAGGCGGCGGGTTCCAACCTCGACAACGGGAAAGAGGTCCTGTGAAGAAGAGGCCACTTTTCGGCTGAATCGACTCACGACCTCGCTGGAGGCCAGAGCCATAAAATCATCGCTGATAATATTTCTGACCTTCCGCGCACACAGGGCCAGTTTTACCGTCGTCGCGGTATCATGGGGACTACAGAGGATAATAATCCCCTTTTCCCTGGCTTGGCGTGCGATTTCCTCATCCGGCTTGTATCCGCTGGTCACGATCAACGCTCTCGTGCCGCATTCAAGCGCTTGTTTGTGCACAAAGGGACGGTCGCCACAAATCACGAGGTATTTGCCCACCAGGCCTTCCTCCTTGGCTGCGTTCAGACGACGACCCACCGTATCCTGACTGGAGGCACCCACCATCATAATGAGGTCTTCCTCATCAGAAGGAGGCGTTGCCCCGCAATCATCGGAAGCGCCGAGGACTGCTCCAATATTTTCGAGGCTGGCATGAAGGAGTTTGACATTCCGGCCATCGGTTGCCGGTGGCAGCAGGAGTTGCAACAAATCAAGGAAGTGCAAAAGCCCTCTCACCTCACCTCCATTGTTGAGAACAGGGACAGCACGCACGCCATGATCAACCATGAGCCGGTAGGCCATGAGGAAGGTATCGTCCTGCCTCACCGCAACCACTGATTTACGACAAATTGAACCAGCTGTCGGGCGCACATCATCAACTAAAACCGGAGGTTCCAGACCAGCCTGCTCGAGGACAACCTTGACCCGGGGAGGCACTTCGCCGCAACGGGCTGCCACTACTTCCGACTCACCCATGGCCCGCAAGTAGGCGGCATGTCCGATCGCAGCACAAATGGCATCCGCGTCCGGATTTCGGTGTCCCAGCACAAACCAGGACTGCTTCATGATCCGATCAATAGCCACGCCAAGCGGTGAGTCCGAGAGTCACAAATAAAAGGCCGAGAGCAACCCCGCCCAAGGCGAGTCCACGCCAGCGACCATCCGAAGCCGTTGCCCAAGTCACCCCATCACGAAACAGGTAAGGCATCCCAACGAAATAGAGCCCCTTGATAATCATGATGTAGCAAAATGCAGGCATCACAAATTGCAGCGGAGCATTTTCGAAATCGGAAGCATAGAGAAGGGGTGCCGCAGCCATCAAAAGACAGAGCCCCAGTCCACGCACGAAAAGAAACTCGCGCACATAGACGATCATTCCCACGCAGAACACCGGCACCCCGATCATGAGGTATTTTTTCACCTTGTTGAACTCTCCCAGATCCATGGTGATCGCTGAAAAGATTCCTTTGTCAGGCGGCGCAACCAGCAGCCAAAACCAAACCATTCCAAATCCCATAAAGTAGGTTCCGAGATCTGAATTTCGAGGCAACTTCCTGGCGATCTCCTTGGCGGCATCCGCCTTCAAAAACATCAAACCATAGAGTGCCACCAGAATGATCCCCAGAACCAACCCGGCAGTTCCGAGTGAGATTTCCTGGTAAGGATGTGGGCCAGCTTTCATGAGCCGCAAAGCTAAGTTCCCCGCTCCAGTGGTAAAGGCTTAAATCAACGCTTCCTAATGAATCTCAGGCGTCCCGTAGAGCGTGTAGCCGGTCGAATCCTCGATCCTGATGTCCAGCAACTGCCCCGCCATTCTCTCGGCGTTGCCGTCAAAGATCACGATCTTGTTCTGACTCGTCCGCCCGCTGAGGCGCTCTTTGTTGGTTTTACTCGGTCCCTCGCAGAGAACTTGTTGAATGGTACCGATCAATTTCGCGTTTTTCGAGGTGGTCAACTCCTCCTGGACCCGAAGCAAGATTTGATTGCGCTCCTCCTTGACCTTGTCACTCAATTGCTCATCCATCCCGGCGGCCGGGGTGTCCTTGCGCTTTGAATAGCGGAAGATAAAGCTGTTATCGAAACCAATTCGCTTCATGCACTCCACCGTCTGCTGAAAATCCTCCTCGGTCTCGCCAGGGAAGCCCACGATGATGTCGGTGGTAATCGCCAGATCCGGGCGCGCCGCCTGCATCTTCTCGCAGATCGTGAGGAATTTCTCGTTCTTATAGGGGCGACGCATCTTTTTGAGAATACGATCACTCCCGCTCTGCATTGGAAAGTGAATGTGTGAACAAAGCTTCGGAAGGTAGGTGAAGGCTGCCACCAAATCATCGCGATACCCGATGGGATGCGGACTGGTGAAGCGGATCCGTTCGAGACCATCGATCTCATGCACTGCTTCCAAAAGCTGAACAAAAGGAGATTTCCCATCCACCTTGGGAAACTCCGTTCGCCCATAAAGGTTCACAATTTGTCCAAGAAGAGTGACTTCTCTCACCCCCTTGCTCACCAGCTCCCTCACCTCATCGACAATGTCCGGGATGGGCCGGCCCCTTTCCTTGCCCCGCGTATCCGGGACAATACAAAAGGAACACCGCATGTTGCATCCCTGCATAATACTGACGAAGGCGGTTGCCTGCTGGTTTTCCCGTGGAATATGATCCCGAATGGTATTCTGGCTGCCCTCCTCTTCATCAGTGTCAACCATTCTGGCCGAAATGATGCGATCCTGATTGATCTTAATGACCTCGTCCTCGACCCGTCCCGTGACCATTTCAGGTCCCACCTCGTCCATGCGGGTCTGCAAGCGACGGCTCAGAATACTATCCACGTAGTCGAAAACGCGATGATACTTTTGCGTTCCCACAACCAGATCGAGATGTGGCACACGCTCAAAGAGCTCTGCTCCTCGGCTTTGTGCCATGCAGCCCATGAAACCATAAACGACATGATCGCGGCTCTCACGGTATTTCCCCATCATCCCCATTTTTCCCAAAGCTTTCTGCTCCGCCTGATCACGGACACTACAGGTGTTTATCAGGATCGCATCAGCGTCCTGTTCTTGGGGGGTGAGAGTGTAACCTCGTTCAGCAAACGTCTGAGCAACCTGCTCGGAATCCCGTTCGTTCATCTGTCACCCGTAGGTTTTGATAAAGACCTTTGGCATGGCGCCCACCGCTTACCCGCCAATTCCGGCTTTGCCAATCCTCAATTCAGTTGGAAGCGTCCCTTTGCGGCTCAATTTAAGCGATTGACGATTATCGATCAAAAATGATGACTAGACCCGGATGGAGAAACCAAATGTCACGACCTTGGGAGCTCTGGCGAAAGCCCGGGGAGGGAGCGCGACAATCGCTCTGATTGGCCGGGACGGTTCCGGGTGGTCGATGGCCCGGGTCCATAATGCCCTCGACTCGCTCAAACAAGACAGACTCTCCGGCCGAATCGGTGTTTTGATCGATGACCGCCTCCTTTCAGGTCTCGCATCCGGTGCCGTCATCCGCCAGGCGACCTGTGTTCCCCTCGATCCAAAAATGACGCTCACGGAGGTTCAAGAACGAATCGACCTCCTCGGGATAACGACCATTATTGTCGACTCTGAACGCTGGCGTGATTTGAAAGTCGACTCGCAAGTCCGGGTGCAGTTGGAAAACTTTGAACTCAAGTGGACCGGAGAATTCCGGCCCGGAGAGCCTTCCGAAGATGCTCTCATCCTCATGACATCAGGCTCAACCGGGAAACCCAAGGTCGTAAGGCTGTCACACGAAAACCTTGTCCATTCGACCGGAGCCATCATTTCTTCGATGAACCTCAACGAAGAGGATCGCGCCATTAACATGCTTCCGATGGCTCATATTGGCGGACTGGTGGATCTCTTTCTGGTCCCGCTCATTTCCGGAGGATCGGTGGTGTTTGTGGATCCGACACAACCCAAAGATGTCCTTTCAGCAATTTCAGCCGCGAAAATCACTTGGCTGCAAGGCGCCCCTGCGATCCTGCAAAGCCTTCTTCGGACATGCGGAAACACCGCGACCGAGCACAGCCTGAGACTGATTCGCTCGGTGTCGGCGCCCCTTTCCAATGCCCTCTACCAGGAAATCACCAATCACTTTGGTGTCCCCGTGATTGAAATGTATGGCATGTCGGAAACCGGAGGGGTGATCACCAGTAATCCACCCGGCCAAGGTGAGCAAAAAGTCGGCTCGGTCGGGAAACCTGTCAACTGCGAGGTTACCATTCAGAACGGTGGCGAAGTCTGGGTTCAAAGCGCGGGGCTCTTTCGAGGCTATCAAAACGAGGAGGAAAACGAGGGGCTTTGGAAGAACGGAGCATTCTTCACAGGTGATCTGGGTTACCTCGACGGCGATGGTTACCTTTTTCTCACCGGCCGGGCCAAAGAACAAATCAACCGGGGAGGACAAAAAGTGGCACCCCGTGAAATCGACCAACTCGTGGAGGCTTGGCCGGAGATTACCGAAGCTGCCAGTTTTGGATTCCCCCACTCTACCCTTGGCGAGGAAGTCGGCCTGGCTCTGGTCTTCAAGAAAAACCATGACCTATGCGACCAGGAGATCCGTGAACGCCTCTCAGAACACCTGACCGACTACAAGCTCCCCAAGCGACTCGTCCGGATTGACAAGCTCCCGCGCAATCAAGGGGGAAAACTCCAACGCCACCTCCTCGCCGAAGTCACCGCCCCGACCTCCCAAAATAAAGAAGCACCTCTCAGTGAAACTGAAAAAAGAATCGTTCCCCTCTGGCAAGCCGCCCTAGGGGTTAATAACGCCGGAAGAGATCTCGACTTTTTCGACCAAGGCGGCGACTCCCTCAGCGCAACGACACTGCTGGCCTCAGTCGAAAAGACCTTCAAAATCTCGCTGCTTGGCTTCATCTTTTACGAAAATGCAACGATTGGTGGACTCGCCCGAGCCGTCGATGAGCGGCGGACCGGGAAAAGTGATTCCAATCAAAGAAGCCTGGATTTTCCCCGAAGGACCCGTAAAAAGCTTCTCCGCTTTCTCTCCTCCTGGCCGGGCAAGGCTCCATTTCCTGAATCCTACGCCCGCATTGATGACCGCGCCAATAACGACACCCCCTACCTGTTCTGGTGCTGCAATAGCGTCAGGGAAATCAGCGTGATCGCTGAAAACGCCCGCTCGTATCTCACCTTGGTTTCGTTCCGTACCCTCCGTCTCGTTCAGCACAAAAAGTTGAGAAACTACGACCTCATCACGCAAATTTACCTGGAAGAAATCGAACGGCTCCAACCCACCGGTCCCGTTCATCTGGGCGGATTTTGCGAAGGTGCCCGAATCATGGTTCGAATCGGGCGGGAGCTCATCAAAAAAGGCCGTCAAATCCAACTCCTTGTCTTACAGGATTTCAATCTCGAAGATCCATTCCCGGCGAGAATAGCCATGATCCATTCCGCAGAATGGAAAAGACACCCCGTTAGATCGCATCACGACATCCATCTCGGCTGGCGGAAGATCTATCAAAATCGCTATGGGTTAATGGAAAAAGATGGGAATCACTCCCACGCCTTCAACGAGGAATCCCAAAAGACACTCCGCCAATTCCTCAAAGATCAACTCGAGAAATCCGGGGCTGATCGCCCGACCTCCTTCTCCCGTCAAAACCCACAGTGCTCGATCACTTTGATCACGAGTATCCCCCGCGTTCTTAAATCAAATAAGGACTATCCTGTCCGGGTGAGAATCAGAAACGAGGGAAGCCAAACCATTGCATCGAACGACGGCGTGGTCCTGCACGCTCGCTGGGTGGATCTCAACCGAGATCCAAAACCGGGCCTACCAATGTTCACTCCACTATCAGCTGATCTCGAGCCCGGTGAGGCCACTGAACTCGAAATCAATCTCATCTCCCGCAAGGGAAAACGCATCTATCAGATCCAGATCGCGATCCTCGAAGAAGGATGGGGTTGGCAACCTTCCGTTATCGAAAAATCTCATCGCCAATGGCGGCTCATCATCTAATCTATTTTCCTCGTAAGTCATATGTTCACCGCAAATACCCGTTCGCCTTACTACCAAAACCTTCGCCAGACCATTCAGAGCCTTGGAGGCATGGACAACGCCCACCTTCATCTCGACCGGGCAGGAACCTATGAGGACCACTACTTCAGTGAGGCCAACCTTACTCTCGATCAAAACAATCACATCTCGCTCCACAAGAAACATGCCTTGATCGCCAAGGTCCACAGTGGCCCGGCCTATGAGACCGAAGATCTCGAAATGCGCGTTCGCTCGGTTCTCGACACAATGATTGAACTCGGGACCCGCAGGGCCGACACCATGGTCGACGTTACGGCAGACCGGGTGGGCTTGAGCGCGCTCCGCACGCTAAAGCGCGTCAAATCGGACTACCTCGGACGAATTGAACTCAACAACGCCTCCTACACTCCACTTGGCTTTTCAGACGCGCATCCGGCAATGTGGGAAACGTTTGAGGAGGGCGTCGCTGAGGCCGACTTCATCGGAGCACTTCCCGAAGCCGATGACATTGTCGACTATCCCGACCACATTGGATTTATGGAGCACTGCCGGCGGGTTCTTGAGCTTGCCAGGAAACACAACAAAATGATCCACATCCATACCGACCAGCGTAACGATCCGCGTGAAACCGGAACCGAGCAGGTCATCGAGGCGGTGAAACAATTCGGCGCGCCAGATTCCGAAGATGGCGAGCCCAAAGTTTGGGTGATTCACATGGTTTCCCCCAGCACTTACGATGAAGCCAGATTTGAGAAGCTGGCACAGGGATTGGTCGAACAAAACATCGGAGTCATTTGCTGCCCTTCCGCAGCCGTTGGAATGCGACAGCTCCGGCCTCTTGAAACACCATCTTACAACTGCATCCCCCGCGTCCTCGAACTCCTCACAGCCGGTGTTCGGGTTAAAATCGCCTCCGATAACATTGCCGACATTTGCTCGCCGAGTACGACCGCCGACCTCATCGATGAACTCTTCGTCCTCTCAGCCGCGATCCGATTCTATCATGTCGACATTCTTGCCCACCTTGCTGCAGGAAAACCTCCGACCGACGCGCATTTGGCTCTCATCAAAGATCACCTCGCCCAAAACAACAATGAAATCCAGCGCGTGATCGACCACTATAATGGCTAAGTGGTTAAAAAGGCTTCTCGGAACCGAGATCAAAGCGAACGAGGAGAAGTCCGACCTCTTCCCGAACGATCGTCAGGAATTTCATGACGATCCTTATCCCTTTTACGAAAAACTTCGTGCCAGCGAGCCCTTTTACCGTACTGCGGACGGGGCTTGGGTGATTTCCCGTTATCGGGACAACAAGACCGCGCTCGATCATCCCGCACTCGGCAATTCTCCGTCTCGCTTTTCCACGCTCAGCCCCGGGAAGGCTGATCGATACGTTTGCGCCAATCTGGCAAATAATATCATGCCATTTCTTGATGGCACTCCCCATAGGGAACAGCGCAGAGCGGTGGCTCGAATTTTCCAAAAAGAGGTGAAGTCCTTCACCGGACGATTGACCTTGTTGGCAGATCAGGCAGTCGCCGGGCTGGGCGAGGAATTCAACGTCATCGAAGAATTTGCCCACCCCTTTGCGATCAAAATGATCTGCGAAATTCTGGGCATTCACGTCGAGCCACGACTCAGGGATTGGAGCGCTTCCTTTTTTTACCTCTTCACCAAGATCCCAACCGCAACAGTCCGGGACGAAGTCGATCAGCACCTTGCTGAATTCCGAAATTGGGTCCACGAATGTTTTCAAACATCCAAACCCACTGGAGTTCTGGCCGGGCTTGCGGACTTGATTTCCGCCGACGAATTGAAGGAGGAGACTGCCATTGACATTGTAATCCTGCTCTTTGCCGACGGTCTGGAAAACGTTGACTCCGGCATTGGCAATGCTCTCTTCACCTTCTCAAAACATCCCGACCAATGGGGGAAACTTCGCGGAGACGAATCACTCGTGAAATCAGCAGTCAATGAGGTCCTTCGTTTCGAATCACCAGCCCAGTATATCGCCCGCACCTGCCTGGAGGATTTCGAATGGGAGGGGAATCAGTTTAAGAAGGACATCACAGTTATCCTGCTACTGGCCTCTGCCAACCGGGACGAGCAAGCGTTCCCGGACCCTGCCCGCTTCGATATCACGCGATCACCAAACCCACATCTATCGTTTGGCCGCGGCAAGCATTCCTGCCTGGGCTCCAACCTGGTGGAACTCGAACTTGCCGCGATTCTTACCGCTCTTCGCAAAAAGTTCTCAGGCTTTGAACTGATTGGTGAAATCAAGTGGCAAAATCGCACCGGACACCGTTGGATGGAGGAAGCCAGGT
Source organism: Verrucomicrobiia bacterium (assembly GCA_030432565.1). Classification (GTDB taxonomy): domain Bacteria; phylum Verrucomicrobiota; class Verrucomicrobiia; order Verrucomicrobiales; family Akkermansiaceae; genus SW10. Next base: position 62,276 of record JAUIGV010000010.1, read on the forward strand.
TCCGGGCCCAGCTGACAGAGTGAGCCGTGTGGCGATAGATCCAAGACCCCCTATTGGATTGAATCAAATCCCAATCACCGCGGCGCGGCTCATCAAGTCAACCTCCCTGCAACGAGGTTCGCAGTAACGACCCGTTGCGCTCTCGCACTCCTCACAAAGAAGAACCTGGGCATTGCAAGGCATCCAGGCACAGTTGCGATATCGGATGCTCGGAACTCCGCAGCGACGGCATTTCGAGACAATTTTTGCTCCCTCCGTTCGGTTCACCGGAACGCTCAAGCGCTCATCAAAAACGTAGCACTCGCCCTCATAGCCCTCTCCCCGAACCTCTTCGTCCTTACCATAGGTCACAATGCCCCCATCCAGCTGGAAAACATTATCAAACCCCTCATTGAGAAGGAACCCACTAAACTTCTCACATCGGATCCCACCGGTGCAATATGTCAGGATCTTCTTCCCCTCCAATTCAGCACGATGATCCCGGATCCACTTCGGGAGATCTTTGAAACTTGGGACCTCCGGGAGAATTGCCCCCTCAAACCGTCCAATCTCCCATTCGTAGTCATTCCGGGCATCAAGCAGAACGACGTTATCTTCCTTCATCGCCTCCCGCCATTCCGAGGGCTTGAGATGGGTCGCCGTTAAATCAGCGGGATTGAAATCCTCATCGCCCAACTCAAGAGTCACCACCTCATCGCGAACTTTGATCGAAAGCTTGGGAAAAACATGTCCGGTCCCGGAATCAATCTTCCACGCGATTCCAGCTGTGAGCGGGTCGTTATCAAGAACCTCCCGATACTTTGCACAATTCTCCCTCGTTCCTGAAACCGTTCCGTTGATGCCCTCGGCTGCGATCAGGATCCGGCCGCGGAGCCCCAATTCCCGGCATAAACGACGGTGATCAGCCGCAAAACCATCCGGATCATCCAAGTGGGCGTATTTGTAGTAAAGAAGAACCTCGTAGGGAGCACTCATTGCCTGAAGGAGCTTTGCAAAACCATGACTAAAAAGCCAGCTCAGCCCGCGACCTTTTTCCTGAAAATGAGACAGACAAATTGAAGCGGTCCATACGCTTGCCAAAGGCAATCAGGAATGTAGTGTCTTCGGAAACCTAAATTAGGGGATAAAACTGCGACTTGGCGAAGGAAGCTCCGCCTGCTTTACGTTTCATTCCAGAACATTCGACTTCATCCTCTTCACCCTTGCCGACCAAATGACGAACGACAAAAAGCCACGGCGTTCAGCCAAGAAAAAGACCGCCAAAAAATCAGCGTCCAAAAAAACGGTCGCAAAAAAGAAGATCGTTAAAAAAACCGCAAAAAGGAAGGTAGCTGGCAAGAAAACCGCTACGAAGAAAGTGGCGGCAAGGAAAGTCGCAAAGAAAGCGACCCCCAAGAAAAAGGCCGCCAAGAAAGCAGCGAGTAAAAAACAAGATACGTGGAAGCCGGCACACAAGTTTGCCCGGAGAAAAGTTACTCCCCCAAAGCCCCTTGCTGAAAAACAGGCCAACGCAAAAAAAGCAGCCCCCAAGAAGAAGGTGGCAAAGAAAGCATCTCCCAAGAAATCGATTCCTAAAAAAACCGTGCCCACTAAATACGTTCCGACTACCCCGCCGACTCCGCGTAAGATCAATCCGAAACTGGTCCACTATATCGTCAATCTGCCTCCGATCGTCCCTCCTGTTGAGATGCCGCGTGACGAGCCGATTGTCGCAGCCGTCTCTTCCCCGGCTCCAGCCGCAGAAACGACAGCCCCGGCAACCGCTGAAAAAACCTCGACTCCAGCTCCTGCAAAGATTGCCGCAGACTCAGCCGCTGCCAGTAATCCGGCAAACAGCTCCCTAACCTCGGATGATGTCGCTTCAGTCGACGAACTCGGTCGCAAGTATCAGGAACTTAAGACAGAGCTTGGCAAGGTCATTATCGGTCAGGAGGACGTCATTGAACAACTCGCGATCTGTCTCTTTGCCCGTGGCCACGGCCTTCTCATGGGGGTTCCCGGCCTTGCAAAAACCTTGTTGGTTTCCTCGATTGCCGAAACCTTGCACCTCGGTTTCAACCGAATTCAGTTCACACCAGACCTCATGCCGGCCGACATTTCCGGAACTGACATTATTCAGGAGCACGGTGAGACGGGCAAACGGGAGTTTGAGTTTGTGAAAGGCCCGGTCTTCTCCAACATCGTCCTTGCGGATGAGATTAACCGCGCCCCTGCGAAGACCCAATCCGCCATGCTCGAGGCCATGCAGGAACGTCACGTGACCGTTCTCGGACGGACCTACACTCTCGATGCTCCATTTTTTGTCCTCGCGACCCAGAACCCTGTCGAACAGGAAGGAACCTACCCTCTTCCAGAAGCACAGCTTGACCGCTTCATGTTCCTCATCGACGTGGAGTATCCGACCGCCGCTGAAGAAAAACGGATTGCCCGTGAAACAACAGGCGTGGACAAAGAGCCACTCAGAGCCCTTCTCACCGGAGAAGAAGTTCTCCGGTTCCAAAGTCTTGTTCGCCGCGTTCCGGTCCCCGACCACATTTACGACTACGCCGTCGAAATCGTGCGCCGAACCCGCCCCGACGGTCCCGATGCTCCCGAGTGGATCAAGGAATACGTCGGCTGGGGAGCCGGCCCACGGGCAGTTCAGTACCTCATCCTCGGTTGTAAGGCCCGCGCCGCCCTGCGCGGAACCTACATGGCCTCTCTTGAGGACATTGAGGCGGTCGCCAGCCCGGTGCTCAGCCACCGTGTCCTGACCAATTTTGCCGCCGAATCCCAGGGGATGACCGCTAAAAAGATCGTCGCCCGTCTCGTCGAAGAGATGCGCGACGACGTCTAGGCTGTCATGCAAACGTCTTGAATTTGCGGAATGTCCCGGGAGCTCAATGGCACTAAACCACGGGACTCCCGCAAATTGCCCGGCCGTTTCCAATCATAATTGTTTACCACTTAAAGGATTCCCCCCATGAAATACGACTTTCTCGACACCGAAGTGCTCGCCCGACTCGGCGCGATTCCACTCGAGTCCCGCACTCCCATGATCGGGAACGTCGCCGGGCGGCACCGCTCACCCCACCGCGGTTCATCGGTGGAATTTGCGGAATACCGAAAATACGTGCCGGGCGATGACACCCGTCGTCTTGACTGGAAGGCCTACGCGCGCTCGGACCGCTTCTACATTAAGGAATTCGAGGCTGACACCAACCTGCGAGCTTATTTCGTGGTCGATTCATCAGGATCGATGAATTTCTCATCCGGCGACCACCCGACGAAGATCGACTTCGCCCGAAAGGTCGCAGCCACCCTCTCCTATCTCATCGTCAACCAAGGTGATTCAGCGGGATTGAGCTGCTGCAATGACAAGATCCACCTGGAAATTCCACCCAGCCGCCGGGCCGCGCAGCTTCAGGCAATTTTCGATTCCCTCCAAAACCTTGAGCCCACCGGTGATACCGGCCTCGTCGACGCTCTCCACCAAATTGCCGAGAAAATCCAGCAACGCGCTCTCGTCATTATCCTTTCGGACCTTTTTTGCGACACCGAGGAACTGGGCGACGCCCTTCAGCACCTCCGCTTCCGAAAGCACGACATCGCGGTTTTCCACCTCCTTGATCCCCAGGAGGTCGAATTTCACTTCGAGCGCCCGCACCGTTTTGTCGACCTTGAGGATAGCACCACCGTGATCGCAGAACCGAATCTCATTGCTGACGAATATCACGCCGCCTTGCGCGAGTTTCTTGAGAAGGTCGAGGGCAAGTGTCACGACGTGCATGCCGATTACCATCTCTTTCAGACGAGTGCCAACTATGAGGAGATTGTTTCCAATTTCATCACCACTCGTCTTAATTCCAAACGCTAGAATCACACCTTGAGTATTAGCTTTCTTTCACAAACGATTCTTTGGGGGCTGTTCGCGGCTTCCATCCCGGTGATCATCCACCTGCTAAATCGACGTCGCTTCCGCATCGTCGATTGGGCGGCCACAACTTTTTTGCTCAAGGCTTCCCGCGAGTCACGTGGTAAGAAAAAGCTCAAGCACATCCTCATCCTGATCTGCCGTACCCTGGCAATCGCCGCCCTTATTTTCGCGGTAGCCAGACCGCTTCTTGGTGGATTTCTCGGTTCAGGAAGCGGATCGGTTGGCACCGTGGTTCTTGTGCTCGATCGCTCTGCCAGCATGGAAACCAAACCTGAAAGCGGCGCTCCATCGTATCGTGAGGCTGTCATCTCCCAGGTGTGGGAAGCTGTCGAAAAAATGGGCTCACCCCGCTTGGTTCTCATCGATAGCGCCACCGGCGACATCCAGGAGGTTCCTTCACCCGATGCTCTGCCCGAACTCTCCACCACCTTTGCCACGGATACCCAGGCTGACATTCCGACCTTGCTGACCAAAGCCATCGATTACATCGACGAAACAAATCCCGGCCAGACTGAAATCTGGCTTGCCTCCGATATGCAGCGTGGGGATTGGCGACCCACTGATTCCCGATGGAATGCCGTTCGCGCCGGAATCGAAAGCCTTCCCACCAAAACCAAGCTAAGAGTTCTCTCTTCAGGCAGCGAACCCGTGGAAAACGTCGCCATTGAACTCATCGCTTCCCGCAGGGTTGAAGACAACCTGTTTCTGGATCTCAGATTGACGCGAAGCAAGGGTGACGGCAACGCCACCGTCCCAATCACCTATTCCCTGCAGGGAGCACGCTCAGCCGAACGCGTGACCATGAACGGTCAGGAACTTCGCTTTCAAAAACGACTTCCGCTCAGCGCTGCCGACACCGAGGGCAGCGGTTGGGTCGGAATTCCCTCAGACAACAATCCCCGCGACAACAGCGTCTTCTTCGCCTTCGGAGGCAAAGAGCCTGTCAGATCATGGATCGTTTCGGAGGACCCCTCGGGCAATACCGCAAACTACCTTCGCAAGGCCGCCGCACCCGATGGGTTCGACCGCTACAGTTCTGAAATCGTGGCTCCAACCCAGACTACCAAAATTGATTGGACCACAGCCTCACTCATCGTTTGGCAGGCTCCGATTCCAACCGGAGCGGTTGCTGCACAACTCAATGATTTCGCCGCATCCGGTGGTTCGATCCTTTTTTTCCCACCTGAAAAGCCATCCGAAAATGTCATCTTCGGAACTTCCTGGGGAGTCATTGAAGATGCTCCGGCAGACGAATATTTCATCAACGGTTCCTGGATCAAGGATGATGGACCCTGGCGGAACAGCATGAGCGACCAAAACATGCCGGTCGACCAGATCCGCGGAGTCAAGCGCTGCAGCATCCAGGGTGATGGTTCCTCACTCGCGGAATGGCGCGACGGTTCTCCTCTTCTTTACCGCCAACTGGAAGGTCTCGGCACCGCAATTTTCATTAACACCCTTCCTGACGACCGCTGGTCCAATCTGGAATTCGTGGCCCTTCACCTGGTGGCCATTCAACGCCTCCTGGAGAAAGGGACTGACCGCCTTCATGCCGGCTATCGCGCTATTGCAGGGGACGAGAAAGCCCGGCTTCGTGGCGACGAAGTACGAGAGCGTCTGGATTCATTCGAGGACTACGAACCCGCTCTTGGGGCCTACCGCGCCGGAGTCTATCGTCTTGGCGAACGCGTCGTCGCGGTGAATCGACCTGCTGCCGAAAATTCGCCTCTCCGTCTTGATAATGAAGCTCTCGATACCCTTCTCGAGGGAACATCCTACTCACTCTTTGAAAGCACGAAAGATGATGACAATCTTGTGTCCCCCGTCTGGTGGGCCTTCCTCATCGCCGTTCTCTTTTTCCTGCTTGCCGAGGCCATCCTCTGCCTGCAGCCCAAATTAACCGGACCGCCTGCCCTTAGCAAAGCATCCACAAAAACGTTCCCCGCCTCGTGAATCACTTCAATCTCGGCCCCCTCCACTTCCAGGCACAAACCTGGGTGATCGTCTTGGTGGTGATCGTCCTCATTGCGACGATTGCCCTGGGAATCATGGCAGTGCGACGCTCTGCCCGCCCCAAACGCACCGGCACCCTGGAAGGCCTCCGACTTCTCTGTGTGCTCTTTGTTTGTGCAATGTTGCTTGGGCCGGAATGGCGTACGGTGCAGCAATCAGACCTGCAGCCCGAAATCGCCATTATCTGGGATGAATCGATCTCCATGGACACCGAGGACGCCAAGCGCCCGGAATCGATGGCCGGGTCCGAAACCATTCTGACCCGCCGCGAGTTGGTCAAACGGATGGTCGATTCCAAATTCTGGGAGAGTTTTGAAGCAGACGGAAAAAACCGGGTCACGACCGACTCCTTCGGTGCGCCTTCACCCGATGCTGATCAGATCGAGCTCGCAATGAGCGGGACCGACATCAATGAGGCCCTTGCGAAAGCTCTGTCGAATGGACAGAATCTAAGAGCCGCTATTTTCGTGGGAGATGGCGATTGGAACGTTGGCACATCGCCTGTCAGTGCCTCCCAGCAATTCCGTCTCAAAGGTGTTCCAATTTACACCCTCGCAACGGGAAGTAAAAAGCGGGTTCCTGATCTGGAGCTCACCTCGGTCAATGCTCCGACCTATGGCATCATTGGTGAAAACGCCCAAATCCCCTTCACCATCGAGTCATCCCTCGCCCGTGACGTTCGCACCCAGGTCCGCATCAAAAGCGACACCGGAGCAGAACGCTACAAGGACATCACCATTCGCGCCAACAGCACCCATTATGACTCCATTCTTTGGCGGGTCGAAAAAGAAGGGGCCTCAACTCTTTCAATCTCCCTTCCCGTCGCGAACGGGGAACTCATCGAGAACAACAATTCGCGCGATTTTGTCATCAGCGGAAAGCCGGAATCGATTCGGGTCCTCGTGATTGAGACCCTTCCACGTTGGGAGTATCGCTTCATCCGCAACGCGCTCTCGCGCGACCCAGGCGTCAAGGTTGATTGCCTCCTCCTTCATCCCGATTTAGGAATGGGTGATGGCCCCGATTACATTCAGGAATTCCCGGAAAAGCTCGAGGACCTGCAAAAGTATGACGTTGTTTTCATAGGCGATGTCGGCATTGGAGAAGGCCAACTTACCATCGAGCAAGCCAACCTGATCAATGGTCTCGTCAAGAGCCAGGCCAGCGGAGTCGTTTTCATCCCGGGAGCCAAGGGCAACCAATTCAGCCTCTCCAAGTCGGATCTTGGCGATCTCATTCCCGTCATGCTGGACGAGGATAAAAAAGAGGGCCTCTCCGAGTCCATCGAAACGACGATGCGACTCACTCCCGAAGGCGAAGAATCCCTTCTCACCATGTTGGGAGACAGCGAAGCACAAAACGAAACGATCTGGAGAAACCTTCCAGGCTTTTACTGGCAGGCTCCCGTGATCCGGGCAAAGGCGGGCTCCACAATTCTTGCCGAAAACGAGGCTCGTCGAAACGCCTACGGACGCCTTCCCATCATTGTTACCTCAAGAGCCGGATCAGGAAAAGTCCTCTACATGGCGATCGATTCCGCGTGGCGATGGCGCCGCGGCGTTGAGGACCTCTACCACTACCGCTTTTGGGGACAAGTGGCACGCTGGATGTCGTACCAGCGAAACATGGCAGCGGGCGAACGAATCCGGCTTTTCTACACCCCGGAACGTCCGAAGCCCGGCGATTTCGTCTCTCTTTCCGCCAATGCTTTCGACGCAAATGGCGCTCCCCTCAGCGATGGAGTTCTTCAAATCGACCTGACCGCGCCGGACGGTCAGATCAAGCGAATCGAACTTGTGAAAGAAGAAGGCGCGTGGGGAAGCTTCTCGGGACGCTTCAAAATCTCCCAACCCGGTGAATGGAATCTGAACACCTTCATTCCCGAAGAACCTTCCGCCGCGGTCGAAGCGAAAATCATTTCTCAAACCGATGCCATCGAAAAGACCGGTCGCCCGGCTCGTTTTGAGGTTTTGCAGGAAATGTCCAAGGTTTCCCGTGGACGCATGGTCACTCCGGAGAAGCTCGACGAGTTGGTAAAGGAAATCAATGCCCTCCCGGAACCTCAGCCCTTGGTCGATTCGATTAAGCTATGGGCCCACTGGCTTGCTCCTGTGATACTCATCACACTCCTTTCTCTCTTCTGGATCGGTCGGAAGCTCAACGGCACCTTCTAAAAAAAAGCGCGGGCTTTGAGCGCCCGCGCTTTAAGAACACCGGATTAGACTTCCTTTAGGTGGCAAAGCTAAGTTCGCCATTGTTGCTGGCAACTTTCACGGTGTCACCCTCAACGAACTTCCCTTCCAGAATGTCCAGGCTTAGCGGGTCCAGCAATAGATGCTGAATCGCACGCTTCAGCGGGCGGGCTCCATAGGTTGGGTCGTATCCGTGATTTCCTATCAACTCGACTGCGTCGTCAGTCAATTCCAGATGAATCCCCTGCTTCTCCAATCTGACTTTCACCCGCTCGAGTTGAAGTGCTACAATTCCCGCAAGCTCGGCGCGATCCAGTCGATCAAAGATGACCGTTTCATCAATCCGGTTTAAAAACTCCGGACGGAAATGCCCTCGTAAAGCCTCACGGACCTTTGCCTCCCGTTGTTCGGGATTGGACTCATCCATGATGTATTGACTACCGATGTTCGAAGTCATGATTAACACCGTATTTCGGAAATCAACCGTCCGTCCCTGACCATCGGTAATGCGGCCATCATCGAGAACCTGCAACAGAACATTGAAGACATCCGGGTGCGCCTTTTCAACCTCGTCGAAAAGGACCACCGAGTATGGCTTCCTCCTGACATGCTCGCTGAGTTGTCCTCCCTGATCATATCCGACGTAGCCCGGAGGAGCTCCAATCAAGCGGGAAACAGCGTGCTTCTCCATGTATTCCGACATGTCGATCCGCACCATCGCCCCGTCATCATCAAAGAGAAACTCAGCAAGGGCTTTCGAGAGCTCGGTCTTACCCACTCCGGTTGGCCCCAGAAACAGGAAAGAACCAATTGGGCGATTCTCATCCTGCAAGCCCGCACGCGCACGGCGAACCGCGTTTGAAACCGCGCTCACCGCCTGACGCTGCCCAACCACACGGGCTCCAAGCCTTTCCTCCATTTTGACGAGCTTTGAACGCTCGCCTTCCTGAAGACGACTTACCGGAATCCCCGTCCACGTTGCCACGACCTTCGCCACATCTTCTTCCGTCACTTCTTCGCGAAGAAGGCGGGAAGCATCCTGATTCTTCTCGAGATTCTTCAAGGCCTGTTCCGCTTCCGGAAGTCTTCCATAATTGATTTCAGAGGCTCGTCCCAGATTTCCCAGTCGTTGAGCTTGTTCGGCTTCCGTACGCAAGCCATCAATTTCTTCCTGCAAGGCCCGCACCTCATCAATGCTTTCCTTCTCGGTTCTCCACTGCGCCATGAGTCCGGACGATTCTTCCTTAAGATTCGCCATTTCCTCTTTGACGGTTGCCAATCGCTTGATGGAGCCTTCGTCCGACTCCTTCTCAAGCGCCTGCCTCTCCATCTCCAACTGCATGACCTGCCGTTCGATCTGATCGATCTCGGTCGGAAGTGAATCCAGCTCGATCTTGAGTCGTGATGCGGCTTCGTCGATCAAGTCGACCGCCTTGTCAGGAAGGAATCGATCGGAAATGTAGCGATCACTAAGGGAAGCCGCAGCGAGGATAGCACTATCTTTGATCCGGACCCCATGGTGGACCTCATAGCGATCCTTCAATCCGCGAAGAATAGCCACCGTATCTTCAACGCTTGGCTCGCCGACCTTAACCGGTTGGAAGCGACGCTCGAGCGCGGCGTCCTTTTCAACATACTTGCGATATTCATCCAGAGTTGTGGCTCCAATCGTCCTCAGTTCGCCACGGGCCAACTGAGGCTTCAAAAGGTTGGAAGCATCTACCGCCCCCTCGCTCGCTCCTGCACCGACAATGGTGTGAAGCTCATCGATGAAGAGAATGATTTCACCATCGGAATCCGTCACCTCCTTAAGAAAGGCCTTCAGTCGATCCTCGAATTCCCCCCGGTATTTCGCACCAGCGATCATGCCTCCCAGATCCAGAGAAATCAGTCGCTTGTTCTTCATCGAGTCGGGAACATCCCCACTTACAATCCGGCGTGCCAATCCTTCCACAATCGCAGTTTTACCAACTCCCGGCTCTCCAATGAGAACAGGGTTGTTTTTGGTCCGCCGGGAAAGCACCTGAAGAACGCGGCGGATTTCCTCGTCACGTCCGATCACGGGATCAATTTTTCCCTCGCGGGCCTTCGCGGTCAGATCCTGCCCGTATTTCTCCAGCGTCTGGTATTTCCCTTCCGGATCCTCATCGGTGACTTTCTGTGACCCACGAATCTCTTTCAGCGCTTCTTCGAAGACTTTGGCGGTCAGACCTTCCTTCTCCAGCAATTTGCCAGCAGGAGAATCATCTTTCAGGATACCGAGGACGGCATGCTCCACGCTCAAAAAGTCGTCCCCCATTTCCTCCCGGATTTGATCCGCCTTATCAAGTGCGCTTCTCAGGCCATAGCTCATTTGAGGTTGGGAACCCGCGCCTTCAACACGGGGCTCGCCATCCAAAGCTGACACGACCGCTGCTTTCAATGAAGTGGGATTACCTCCCGCTTTTTCCACCAAGGGCGTCATCAATCCCCCATCCTGTTGCAATAAAGCTAACAAAAGGTGGGTTCCACGAAGCTCCGGGTGGGCTGAACGCAAGGCGATTTGCTGGGCACTTTGCAGGGCCTCCTGTAATTTTGTTGTTAATTTGTTCATTTTCTAACTCTATGACGAATCATAACATATTTTTGTTCACTAAAAAAGAGAGGGATTTGAACTTTCTTTTTCCGTTTCAAAAACTGGCCGTTGTAACCAATCCCGTGCAACTTTCCTCGCGCAATGGGGTTTTATGAACTAACCTTCCCCAAGATGTCGCCCCGCTTTTTTATTGCTTTCCTCACTTTGGTTATCGGACTTCTCTCCAGTTGGTTCCTGTTTCAAACACCGGAAAGCCCAAAGGAAGCCAAGACAACAAAGCCCGTGACCAAAAAGGTCCCGGAATACATTCCCTCAAATCCTGCAAGCAACCGGAAGAAGAATACAGCCGGTTCAAATCGAAATCCCGATTTCGATCCCAATGCAATCCCTTATGAACGGGTCATCGCATTTTCCAGCGAGGAAGCCTATCGGAATTTTCTCAAGAAACTGGGAGACTCGAGGGTTCGCAACAAGGGCACAATCGACGCTCTGCGCGCTGTCCGCATCGCCTTTGATTCTCCAGCTGATTTCGAGTCGCTGGGGCTCGATCCTGACGACGTTCAATTCAACTACACGGTTTCCATCCCCGAACTTCGCGAAGTGCCCCCGCAACCGGGGGCGGTAGGGTTCGGGACTACCGCTTTGGAATACCTCGGAATCAACCGGGACAACTCGGAATGGGGACGCGGTGTCAAAATCGCAGTCATCGATACCGGGATCGAACCCCACCTCGCGCTTGGGGGTAATATTAAGCACATCAACCTTGTCGAACTCGCTGAAGGGTCAAGTCCGAACAGTCACGGCACATCAGTCGCCTCCCTCATTGCCGGACAGCACCCCAACATGCGCGGAGTGGCCCCTCAAGCTGAGTTGATCTCAGTTCGGGTCGCTGACGAATCCGGCATTTCCAACTCCTTCCTCCTCGCCCAGGGCATCACCGCCGCTGCAGACGCCGGGGCGCAGCTTATCAATATTTCGATGGGGTCTTCCAGTGACAGCAACCTGGTGCGCCAAGCAGTCGACTACGCCATTGAACAAGGAGCCGTGATTTTCGCTTCTTCAGGAAATGACGGAACGGCCTATTCTTCCTATCCGGCAGCGGATCCCGATGTCTACTCCGTGGGAGCAATTGACGCCAACGGGACTCACCTGAATTTCTCAAACACCGATGACAATCTCGCCTTTACCGCACCTGGACTTGAAGTTCAGGCCGCCTACCCGGGTGATAACGTCACTTCTTTTACTGGAACCTCGGGGGCCGTCGCTTTCCCGGTGGGAGCGGTCGCCGCAATCATGTCGGAAAGCAATCAAACAATTTCCGCCCAACAAGCGGTTCAAATCCTGCAAGATCACAGCAACGAAGCCGGTCTTCCGGGAGCTGACAACCAGTTCGGGATCGGAATCGTCGACGTCGGCCGGGCCATCGACCGTAACACCAGCGGGATTGTTGACGTCGCCGTCGCATCCCAAAACTATCTCCTCCCGACCTCCAGCAGTTCGGCATCCGGGCTTCAAGTCAGCATCGAAAACCGCGGCACTGAAACGGTCTACCAGTCCACCGTAGATATCCAAATTGGAAATGACTACTTCCCTTACACCCTCCAAAAACTTAGCCCCAATGAACGAACCGTGGTCACCATTCCATCGGGTCTTGGGCAACTTAGGGCTGAAGGGCAGCTTGAGGTTTCGGCGAAGATCAACCTGTCGGAAGGACAAATCGATGTGAAGCCTGCCAATGACCAGCGAAAGGAAATCGTGACAATCCCTGCGAATGATCGCTAGAGCTTTCCTCCTTCTCATTTCCTCTCTTGGAGCAATCGCTGCCCCGGTCTGGCTCTCTGCTCCGGTTGCCGACGCCCCCCCGGCCAACCAACTCCGCGTCGACGGCAATGCCTGTGGCCCCGCCTGCCTGCTGGACGCATTCCGTGCCGGCAGCGAGAAATGGCGCAAATCAATCTCCAGGATCGAAGGCAAGTCGGACTCCGCAAAGATCCGTAGAATCATCTTTGACTACGCACGTCGCCCATCCGCGCTCGACCCCAGGAAAGCGCGATGGAATCGACGCTTCGGGATCGCAAGTCCGGACCTCGTGGCCATGGCCAACGAACTCCGCAATGAACGGTGGATGGGCACCGTGAAACAGGAGATCTTTTTCAAAAAGTCGCGGGAAAGCGAGTCCGAGCTCTTGTCAAAGGTGCATCGAACCCTTTCCAAATCCCTCAAAAAGGGACTTCCACCCATTCTAAGAATCCGCAGAGTTGCATGGCGCGCGCCAAAAGGATCCTCCAACAAAAGCTGGCTGATGATCAAACCTCATTTCATCGTCCTCACCGGAATCCCGGAAAAAATCACAAGAGGCGCGACCTCTTTTCAGGTCACGTATCACGATCCCTGGGGTGGCAAAAAGCTCTCGGGAACAATTCAGGTCCCCGATGGCAAAACGGCCGGAATGACCACCTTAATTGCAAATTTCCCGGGATCGGATATTGGAAAGAAACTCGTCCGTCGAAACGAACCAACCTGCCTCTCGCTCTCTTCAGCGATTGGACTCTTTTGATTCCGGACCGAATTGCTTCAAGAACACCAGCACCTCGGCACGACGATGAATCCATTCATCGATTCTGATCGGAACCAGCGGCACTCCAGACCGCATTAGGATCAACGACTTGGCAACCGGAACCGCCTCACCTTCCTCTCCTCCCGTGCCCACCAGGTCGATGGCCAACATCGAGTCGCCATTTTTGAGAAGTAAATCGACCGGAACTCCTGCGAGTCTCCTTTGCGAAACCGGCTCCCACCCCAACCCTTGCAGGGTAGGAATGAGATCAAGAAGGGAAGGATCATTCATCCCGCCGCCAACCCGTCCGGTTGGCTGACGAAGATACGCTCGCAGCATCGATTTGGGCGGCAACTTTTCAACATCGAAACTATGGCAAACAGTCATCCAATGGCGCGCCCGGGTGACCGCAACATTGAAAACATCCGCTCGCTCTATAAATCGCAAGGCTCCGGCAGGACAATCCGGAGTCACACCAAGGGAAATGATCATGCCATCCCTTTCATCGCCTTGGAACGAATGGCCGGTTCCTGCAATCAATTGATTCCGTTTCAGCAGAACCGAAAGTTCGTTCGGAGTCAGTTTTTCGCGAAGAGCCTGCGTGAATGCGTCCACCTGCGCTCGGAAAGGCGATAAGAACCCCAGGCTACCCGTCGATTGTCCCTTCACAAGTCGGCGAAGAAGTGCAATCGCCGCTTCGATCTCGGCAGCATTCACTCCTCGCACATCACGTTCTCCCATCACTGGCATGAAGCGCAACACCTCATCATCTTTTCGGAAGATTTCGGGCTCCCGCATCATATGAAGCTCCCCGTTGTAAAAGGTCTCGTTGCTAAAACGAATTAAGTCCGGGAGGGACCGAAAATGCTCGTTGAGCAGAACATAGGATGTCGTCCCCATCGTCTCCTCAAGCGCACGATCAATGGCCGAGACTTTGCGGTAGTGAAAAATTTCGCGCTCCCTCGGCGTCAGCTGGTGTTGATCTGCCAGCTGCTCATGGCGGTCTTCCGACAGAAAAGAGATGTGTCGTAATTGCTTCGGATCACCGGTGATCAAAGCCCGCTTTGCCCGATACAGCACGGGAAGGATCGAGGGCAAATCGCATTGGGTGGCCTCGTCCATGATCGCGAGATCAAACAACCCGGGCTTGAGCGGGAGGACACGGTGCAGGTCATCAGTCGTCGTGATCCAGACCGGAAACACCTTCAGAAGTTGTCTTGGATCAATTGCGTGAAGAGCCTTTTCCTGATCGCTGGCATAACGATGACCCAGGGCTTTTTGATAGGCTCTCAGCGCTTTCCTGACCTCCTTGTCGTCAAGAGCACGGGCAAGATTCTTACGATGAAGTGACCGGTGAAATTCGCGGGCTTTCTCGTAACGTTTCCGATGAAGTTCGCGAAATGTCTCAGACACCTGTGCCAGCAGCGGGCCTTGCGAAATCTTCTTCAAGTGAATCCACTTGCGGACTTTCACCCACCAGGATTCCGGGGGGCACTGAAACCACTCTCCCTTTTCGAGGGCATCATCGATCTCCGCGCGAAGCCACTCCTCCTGCCGATAGATCCCTTCCACCGCCTCCTTGATTTGAGACTTCAAGCGGCCGTGCTGATATCGGCCCGGCGACTGCACGATCGAGGAAACAAGCTTCGCCACCATGCCACGCAGCCTCCGCAAATGTTTCTTCCGTCCGGCCCTGACAATTTGCTGTGACGAAGGCACCATTGCACCCAGTTTAACCTGTAAGACATCGGCAGCTTCATTGCTCCGACAACAGATCAGCACCGAACGACCACGAAGAATTTGTTCTGTCGTCGCGGCCGCAATTGAAAATGACTTCCCGGTTCCCGGAGGCCCTTGGCACGCCGTGATGGTTGAGTTATTGATCGAGTCGATGAGCGAAAGCTGCGAATCGGAAAGCATCGCTGGAATGAATTCCGGTTGCCCCTTGCCGCCTTCATCCTGGCTACCTTCATCATCAGGATTTAAAAACGTCCGCAGAGGAGGCGACATCACCCCATCCCTGGTTTGGGCAAGAATTTCAAGTTCCTGAAGCAGGCCGGCAACGTTCTTGGATCTTTCGGTGAGAACCACCGCCGACGACGGATGAATCCCGACTACCGAGCTCGTGTCGGTTTCCCGGAGTTTGCTCGAACCTTTGAGATTCGGGAATTGGTCCAAACCAGTGAAATCCAGCCCAGGAAGATAATTGGCCAACTCCTTTGCAAGGAGAACCGGTGAGACAGGTCCCAAAACACCATTGGGAATGAGATCGAGGAAAGATGATTCTGCGGAAGTAGGAACTCCGAACACGGTAAATACCGCGGGATTGATCCGAACCTGATCAAGAGAAAGAAACAGCTCGTCGTCGGAAATCCTGATTGGGTAAAGCAAGAGCGGGCAGCAAATCTTCCGACCGTCTTTCTCCGCTGTTATCGGAAGGGTAACATACAGAAACTCGGTATCCCTTCGTAGAAGCTGGGATTTGTTGATGAGTGTCTCTTTGGTCTTTGAAGGAAGCTCGACGGAAATGAACTCATCGCAGGTTGCCGACTCAACGCCTCTCAAAAAGGCACGATTGAGAACGCGGCTGGCAAAAATGTTTTCGATTCCCGCCCGCGAACGTTCTTCGCGCAAGCAGTCCCGAAAAAATGAAATCAGCGGCTTCAGTCGATTCATTGTAATGAGAAGCCTAGCGGTCACTGCCGGACAAGCCAGCGACCTTTTACCGGACCCAATTGAAAGCGACCACCACCGAGGACGAGCTCTCTTGCCGTCAATTTTTCACCATTCACATCGACGGCCCATGGTCGACTTCCTTTCATAAACGCTCCTGTATTGATCATGACCTTGCCATCGGCTTCCCAAATCCCGGATCGATGAAAATGACCGCATACCAAAACGCAGGCGCCTTCACCCGAATGATCCAAAAAACGAAGACCCTGGTCTCCCATGCCCTGCCAAACCCGGAGCATTTCAAATGACCGGCTTGGCGGCCACAACGCGGTGGCGAAAAAATCAAGCGGAGACGGAAGCTTCGGCAAAGGAACGACTTGCAAAGTCAGGGCAATCTCGCGGGCCCGCTCGGCACAAGCTTCGGCACGATGGCTTTCAGAGGCATACTTCTGAATGATTGCGTCAACCTCTTCACGATATTTTCCAATCTCACGCGACCACGGGGTGGCATCTTCATAAACCGCATCTCCATGGGTGACCAAAACAGAGCGATCGACCAACCAAGTAATCCCTTTCCCGCTGTCGGGATCGTGATTCCCCCTGAGGACTTCCACAACAACCCCGCGAATTCTCGCGAGTGAGAGGAGTTCGTCGAACATGTGTGCGGCCCCCTCACACACACCCCCGAATTTTCGCTGCTGCCAGACGTCACCGGCCAGGACAAGGTGGTCGATATCATCAAAAACGGGCTCCAACATAGCCACGCTTCTTAATCGGGAGGCTGTGTGTCCCAGATGAAGATCAGAGAGGATTCGCGTTCTCACTCTTCGCGTTGTCTCACCGCTTCATAAAGACAAACGCCGGCCGAAACACTCACGTTCAAACAATCGACAGTGCCCTTCATTGGAAAGTTCACTAAAAAGTCGCACTCTTTTTCCGTCAATTGCCGCATCCCTTCCCCCTCGCGCCCCATCACAATGGCAATCGGACCTTTTAAATCAGTCTTGTAGAGCGACTGGGAAGCCTGATCGGAAGTTCCGACAATCCAAATCCCACGTTCCTTCAGATCCCGCATGGTCCGGGCCAAATTGGTAACTTTCACAAAGGGCACACTCTCGGCGGCACCTACCGCAACCCTCCTCACAGTGTCGGTCAAGCCAACGGCCTTGTCCTTCGGCGCGATTACAGCATCCACTCCGGCACCATCAGCGGTCCTCAGGATTGCTCCCAAATTGTTGGGATCCTGAACGCAATCAAGAATCAACAAAAGAGGCTTCTCCTTTCCATCGAGAATCTCAACCAGATCACCTTCGCCCCGCGGCCTCGCTTCTCTTTCGCCGCGCGGCCGGGCATGACGATTGTCCCGTGCTTCCCCTGCTCGTTTTCGCATGTCGCAGTCTTATGTCCGACATCTTGAAATTCAAAGTTCAATTCCCGCGCCGACCTGCATACAGTCTCATCATGAAATTGATTGTGTCTCTCCTTGCAACCGCGACTTTGGTCGCCGCGGACTCCCGGAAGCCGAATATCGTGTTCATTCTTGCCGATGATCTCGGCTATGGCGAACTGGGTTGCTACGGTCAGGAAAAAATCAAGACACCTAATCTCGATCGTCTGGCCAGCGAAGGGATCAAATTCACCCACCACTACACCGGAGCCCCGGTCTGCGCACCGGCCCGCTGCGTTCTTTTGACGGGACGGCACCTTGGCCATGCCGAAATTCGAAGTAACGGTGATTCAAAAAACGGGCGGGAATTCCCGGGCCAGTGGCCTATCACCGGCGAAGCCATCACCATTGCTGAAGTTCTCAGGCAAGGCGGCTACATCAGCGGAGGCTTTGGCAAATGGGGACTGGGTCCCACCGACACTTCGGGTTCACCCATCAAGCAAGGCTTCAATCGCTTTTACGGTTACAACTGCCAGCGGAACGCCCACTCGTTTTTCCCTCCGTTTCTCGATGACAACGAAGGAGAAGAGACCATCAACGAAAACCCCATCCCCGGTCACCAGAGAAAGTCACAAGGTGAGGTCAAGGCTGACGACTACCGGGCCGAGACTTACGCGCCCGACCGGATCCTCGAGGAAGCTCTCGAATTCCTCGACGAGAATAAGGATCAGCCCTTCTTCCTTTATCTTCCTTTCGTGGAACCCCACGTCGCAATGCATCCCCCTCAGGAGTGGATTGATCGATATCCAAAAGAGTGGGATGAAGAAAAAGGTCCTTATCGCGGACAGAACGGCTATCTGCCTCATCCGCGCCCCCGGGCCGGATATGCCGCCATGATTTCAGACCTCGACGAACACGTAGGTTCCATCCTTGCGCGCCTCAAAAAGCATGGTCTCGATGACAACACCATCGTCGTCTTCACTTCCGACAACGGAACCACTCATCCCGGTCGCGATCCCAGGTTTCACATTGGTGGTGTGGATGCCCCGTTCTTCAATTCAACCGCCGGACTCCGGGGCTGGAAAGGTTCGGTCAATGAAGGGGGGATCCGTGTTCCAGCCATCGTTCGCTGGCCGGGCAAGATTGAGGCCGGCTCCACAACCTCTGCACCGTCCTACTTTCCGGACTGGTTCCCAACCCTTTGTCAAGCCGCTGGAGTCGATGCTCCCGCTAAACTGGATGGGAGCGACCTCACCCCTGCTTTGACCGGGAAATCTTTCGAACGAAGCAAACCCATGATTTGGGAATTCCACGGCTACGGCGGTCAACTCGCCGTCATTGATTTCCCATGGAAGGCCGTTCGCCAAAAAGCAAAGAGCAAAAAACCGGGAGCCTGGGAGCTCTACAACCTCAAAAAAGATCCGGCCGAGGCCATTGATCTGGCGAAGAAACACCCAAAAATCCTATCCCGTCTCGAGACTGTCTTCAAAGAGGATCGCAGCCCAAATCCCAGGGCAAGACTCCCATTATACGATCAATAGCGATAGCGCCCAAACTCGGCTCCGGCTCTCGAAGACAGGAATGGCCTGAGAATGGCGACTTCGAGGTTTCGCTTGGGAACGTTGTTCGTCAACATTCCCCGCAAAATCGAGGAAACCGGTCCGGACCACCAACACCCGGGCGGCAGAAGCTAAAACTCCGCTCATTTTTCAAAATGATTGATAATCTACGCTGATAATTCCTTGACTGCCTCGCTCCAAATCCCTATTCCCCGCGCTCCCGATAACCCTTTCCTTTAAATCCATGGCCCTGACTGAAGTAATCCTCCGCGAAAAAATCGACAACCTTGGCGCTGAAGCTGACGTCGTCAAAGTGAAAGCTGGCTTTGCCCGCAATTTCCTCATCCCGGCCGGCAAGGCCTATGAGGCAACCAAAGGCAATTTGCGCCAGATCGAGAACCTTCAGGTCGCCCGTGCCAAACGCGAGACCGAGGAACTCAATGAAGCCCAGGAATTGGCCAGCAAGATCTCCCGTATGAAGCCGAAATTCACCCTCGACGTGGGTAAAAATGGCAAGGCTTTCGGATCTGTCACCACCATCGACATTCACAAGGCACTCGAGGACAAGGGCATTTCCATCGACCGGACGGCAATCCAGCTCGACAAGCCCATTAAATCGACTGGCAAGAGCGATGTTGAGGTGAAGCTTCACGCTGACGTGACCACTTCTCTCACGATCACCGTCGAGGCGACTGAAGCAGCCGCTGCCGAGTAAGGCATCATCGCTTTCTGGTTTTTCAAGAGTCCGGTCGTGATGACCGGGCTTTTTTGTCGTTTGCACTCACGCATTTCATCGGCAAACTCCCGGAAGTGATCGGCATTCTTGATTCCGGCGTTGGCGGCTTATCCGTCATGCGGGAAATCCGCGCCCAGCTCCCCGAGCAACCACTCACCTACATCGGCGACACCGCCTGGTGCCCCTATGGAAACAAGGATTTCTCCGAGATTCGTGATCGAACTTTCATTCTGACCGACTCCCTGATCGAAGCTGGAGCGGAGGTCATTGTGGTCGCCTGCAACTCTGCGACCATCGTCGCGATTGAGGCCCTTCGATCCCAATACCCCATCCCTTTTGTGGGCATGGAACCGGGCGTGAAACCGGCTGCCAGCCTGACCAAAACGGGCACAATCGGGGTTCTTGCGACCGAGGCTTCCCTCGCCGGCGAAAAGTTCCACCGCCTCGTTGCAACCCATGCCCGGGATCTTCGGGTAATTACCCAACCCTGCCCAAAGTTCGTGGAGCTCGTAGAGCGTGGGATCCTTACAGGTGCCGAAGTTGAAGAGGCGATTGATGAATACACATCCGCGATTTTGAAAGCTGATGCTGATGTCTTCATTCTCGGCTGCAGCCACTATCCATTCCTTCGCCCGACGCTTGAGGCCAGCCTCCCCGATCACATTCAGTTCATCGATACCGGAAGCGCGATTGCCCGGAGGGTCAAGCAACAGCTCTTGTCTTCCCCCACTCACAACAAGGTCAAGGTTCTGACGACGGGCAATCCCGAACAATTTTCACAACTCTGCGAAATCCTGATTCCAGAATTCCAAATCAAGTGCCAAGCTCTCAAACTTCCATGAAAAAACTTCCCCTTATTGCGATTCTAATAGTCGCTGCCAGCCTCATATACTGGGCCTTCACCAGGATCCCGCCGAAGTCCGAAAAAAGCGGAGAACCCGAAGTGGAAATCGAAGATTCCTCGGAATACTGGGAATCTGTCACCAGCGTGGAACAGACTCCCTCCTACCAACCACCTCCACCGGAACACAACTTCTACTCCGACGGGCCCAAAACCCGCGATGGTATCGGCAAATATTACCAGGGACGCGAAATTGCCTATGTCATGGGCCACCCTGCCATTCAATGGTTGGAGAGACCGGAACGAGAAAAAGAGGAAGCACCCACCAAAGCCCTCGACCTCATCAAGCTGGCTCCGGGCGAAGTCCTCGCCGACATCGGTGCTGGCTCCGGATACTACAGCCTTCGGATTGCCATGACCCACCCCAACTCGAGAGTAGTTTCCGTAGACATCCAACCAGAGATGATCGACTTCCTGAAGGGACGGACCGATAAACTTGGCATCGCCAACGTGTCGCCTCACCTCGGCAAAATCGATGGGATCGGGCTGCCTGATGAATCCATCGATGCCGCGCTTATGATCGACGCCTATCATGAGTTCTCCCATCCTTACGAAATGATGAAGTCGATCGCTTCGGCCCTTAGACCAGGCGGTCGGGTCTACCTTTTGGAATACCGGGAGGAAGACCCCGATGTCCCCATCAAACCACTTCATAAAATGAGCCAGGAGCAGGCAAAAAAGGAAATGGCGCTTGTTGGTCTTGAGTGGGACACAACCATTGATGATCTTCCTTGGCAGCACTTTATGGTCTTTAAAAAGCCATGATCCCGCCTCCTGATTGGCTTGATCCGAAGGAGCGCTATTTGGTCGGCATTTCCGGCGGACGGGATTCTATCGCCTTGCACCACTGGCTCGTCGAAAATCATTTTAAAAAAATCATCTATTGCCACCTGAACCACGGACTTCGTGGGGAGGAGTCCGATGGCGACGAACAGTTCCTTCTCGAACTCCTGGGCAGGGACCTCATCACAAGCCGCTCCGATGTGCACAAGCTAGCTGATCGCGAGCATCTCTCTCTTGAAACCGCAGCAAGAAAAGCACGGCATCGTTTTTTTGAAGAATGCGCTACTCGAACCGGAGTCACCCGCATCCTCCTCGCGCACCATGCCGACGACCAGGCCGAGACCATTCTCTTTAATCTTCTCCGGGGCACTGCCGGACTGAAGGGAATGAAGCCACGACAAAGAATAGGTTCGCTCACTTTTCTGCGACCATTTTTGGATGTGCGCAGAAACGTCATTGATCGATATCTCGCATCCCGCAAATTTCCCTTCCGGGATGATTCCTCCAATCGAGAGCCTTTCGCGACCCGCAACCGTCTGAGGAACGAAGCAATCCCTCTTCTCACTGAAATTATGAAGCGGGATGTGACCCCGAATATTCTCCGCGCATCCAAGCATCACCAGGAGCTGGAGCGTTCTGCTGATTCGTATCTCTCGGAGATTGAGATCCTCGATCCCCAGGGCCGGATCCACCTGCCAACCTTTCGAAATCTTCCGAGGGCCCTCCAAAAAAGATCAATCCACCAGTTTCTCCGCTCTCACAAAATCCCTGAGCTGTCCTCGGCCCACATCGATGAAGCTCTAGAGATCGCGCACCCCGACTCCCCGCCGTCCATGAATTTACCCGGGGGACAACGCTTGCGCCGGAAGGAATCCCGACTCTTTATCAGCCTATGAAAATTCTCCTTCTTCTTTCCTTTCTACTCATCTCCTGTGGCAACAAAACCGAGCCCGATGAACAAAAGGAGGCCAAAAAAAACAAAGGCCCGGATCAAATGATCGTCGGGCGTATTGCTTCGGTCTCCGCGCGTGGTCAATTTGTCCTCATTCAAAAAATTGGAACAGGAACCCTGCCCAAAGGAATCATCTATCAATCAAGAGGACCCGATGGTCGCACAGCATCATTACGCCCCTCAGGAGAGCGGGTCCGCGACTTCTTTGCCGCCGATCTGCTCAGTGGCGAAGCCAAGAAGGGGGACGCCGTGATTGCTTATAGAAATTCGGGTAAAAAAGAGGACGAGGAGGAAGAAAACGTCGAACCCGGAAACGAAACCGAAACAGAAACAGAAAAAAAATCCGATGGTGACGGGTTGCCCGAAGACGATCAAGAACCCCAAACTATCAGGGATTAAGGCTAGTTGCCGTCCCTTTATTGTGAGTGCTACTCGGTTTATTTAAAAAAATTAGTGTTTATCGCTTGAATGTAGTTCATTTTTCTTGGCAATATCCCTTTCGAAGCTGCTGGGTTATCCTAAATACCCAAATAATTCAAAAAAGCCGATACACCATGAAATCAAGCACTCTCAACTCTTCGAGCCCCGGAAAAGTGGATCCAAACCGCTTGGCCGACTTTGTGATGATGACCCAGCGGTCGTGCATCCTGAATCTTTCGAGCGAACTGAACCGCGGAAACATTTCTTTTCCTCAGTTTTTCCTCCTCACCTACCTTTCCAGCGAAGATTATCTCACCATGTCGGCCATCGCCAAGAAAATGGGCCACTCCACCGCAGCAGCCACCGGCCTTGTTGATCGCCTTGAGAAGCTTGGCTTCGTCGAGCGGGTTCACGCTGCCGAGGACCGCCGTAAGATCATGGTTCGAATCACCAGCAGTGGTTCCGAGATCGTCTCAACCATGCGCCAGCACATCGCCTCCGAGCTCGCAAACATCATGGAAGATCTCGACGACGATGACGCTTCCTCGGTTGCGGCAGCCAACCAAGCCATCGAAGGTAAGAATCTTGATTCGTAGCATTCCCCCAACCAAATGTTCGTGAAGGAAACTTTGCGGACAAGCGACGCTTCCTCTATGCTCCCGGGCGTGAAGGAAGCGTCTTTCTTTTTGTCCCCGATTCTGGAATCCAGGGACCACTGTGCTGATTTTGTGGAGCGTATCCCCGGAGTCGCGACATGCACCAACAAGGAAGAAACCTTGACCCGCCTTGCCCCACACCATACCGCGGCAGCTCGATCGTTGGGATTCAACAAAACCTACCACGCCGAGCAGGTTCACGGATCTGGAATAGCGCTGATCACAAAGGAATCGCCTTTCATGTCTCCGGGAGTTGACGCCCTGATCACAGCCGGAAATGTCCTCCTCGGAATCCATGTTGCTGATTGCGGAGCCCTCTACCTCCTCGATCGCAAAACCGGGGCAATTGGACTACTTCACTCCGGAAAAAAAGGAACCGAACTCAACATCACCGGAAAGGTGATCGAAGCGATGACCCGGAATTTCAACACCCGTCCCGGGGATCTGGTGGCCGTTCTTGCACCCTGTATCCGGCCTCCCCACTACGAAGTCGACTTTGCGGCAAGCATCCGGGAGCAAGCCCTCGCCTCCGGAATCCTGCCGGAGAACTACCACGATTGCGGGCTTTGCACAGCCTCTGATCTCGGACGATTCTATTCCTACCGCCGCGAGAAAGGAAACACCGGGCGACTTCTCGCCCTTCTTGGCCACCAACCATCATGAGCTCCCTCACCGTCAGGCCTCCCGCCAAAATCAACCTCTCGCTGAAGATCACTCGCAAACGTGACGATGGCTTCCACGAATTGGAGACTCTTGTCCTCCCCTTGCCCGGCTTGACGGATGAACTTCACTTCGAAAATGCTGAGAAATTCAGCCTGCATTGTGAGGCCCCTGGCGTCCCCACCGATGAATCCAACCTCGTGTCCCGCGCCGTCCACCTTTTCGAAAAACATACCGGCAAAGAGGCGCCATTCCGGATCACCCTGACCAAACATATCCCACATGGTGCGGGACTCGGTGGCGGGAGCGCGGACGCCGCACACACCTTTCTGGCGCTCAATGAACTGACCGGGGCATCGGTTCCGTTGGAATATCTTGCAGAATGGGCCGGCGAGCTTGGTTCCGACATCCCTCTTTTCATTTATGAATCACCCTGTTGGTGCCGGGGACGTGGGGAAGTGATCGAGCCAGTCAATCTGGAATGGAATCACCCCATTCTCCTATTCAAACCAAGCTTCTCGATCCCAACCCCCTGGGCCTACTCACGCTGGAAGCACTCGCAGGAAATTCCCGATATTTCCTACAAACCCACCCGGGTTGGAGAAATCGAGCTCTTCAATGATCTCGAACGTCCCGTTTTTGAAAAACATCGCTTTCTGGCCGAACTCAAACAATTCCTGCTTGAGCAGCCCGAAACACAGACTGCAATGATGTCGGGGTCAGGCTCCACCGTTTTTGCGATTCTTCATGACAAAATGGACGCAGATTCGCTTGGCCGGCGCACCCTAAAGGAGCTTGACCCAACTCTCTGGAGTCACCTCGCGATCTTTTAATTAATCAGGCGACACCGCTCCCCCAAGGTGCTACGCTTTCACCAACAAAGCCGTCAACTCTTTCTCATTTCATGGCCCGCGCAAACAACCTCACCATGTGCTCCTTCTGTGGCAAAAGTCATTCGGAGGTCAAGAAGCTCATCGCCGGACCCGGCGTCTACATTTGTAACGAATGTATCGACGTCTGCTCCACCATCCTTCGCAAGGAACTTGCCGGTCAATCAAAGCCCACCGAAGACTCCTCGGGATTGCTTGAAGACGGAGTTCCTACACCCGCAGAACTCCTGCAACACCTCAATGACTTCGTAATCGGACAAGAAGAAGCCAAGAAAGTACTCTCGGTTGCCGTCTACAATCACTACCAACGACTCCGCCAGCACGAGAATGCCGACGAGAAATATGCCGACGTCGAGATTGAAAAATCGAATGTCCTCCTTCTTGGACCCACCGGCTCCGGAAAAACGCTGCTTGCAAAAACTCTCGCGCGCCTCCTCGATGTTCCGTTCTGCATTGTCGACGCCACCACCCTGACGGAAGCGGGTTATGTAGGTGAAGACGTCGAGAACATTATCCTGCGGCTTCTGCAGTCGGCTGACTTCGATGTCGAGCGCGCGGAACGAGGCATCATTTATGTCGACGAGATCGATAAGATCGGGCGCAAAACCGAGAATGTATCCATCACCCGGGATGTCTCCGGCGAAGGAGTTCAGCAAGCTCTCTTAAAAATTCTCGAGGGATCGGTTTGCAACGTCCCCCCCCAAGGTGGGCGCAAGCACCCGCAACAGGAATACATTCAGGTGAACACCGAGAAGATCCTTTTTATCTGCGGTGGAGCCTTTGTCGGAATGGAGGACATCGTCCGCCGCCGGCTTGGCAAACGGGTCCTCGGATTCAATGCAGTGGAATCCGAAGAGACTGAAGAGGCCGAGGAAATAGCACTCCTCAAACAAGTCCGGGCCGAGGATCTTTTGCACTTTGGCTTGATCCCTGAATTCATCGGGCGTCTGCCTGTCCTCACCTCCCTTCGCAAACTCACTGAAGAGGAGTTGGTCCGGATCGTGACCGAGCCCAAAAACGCCCTGCTAAAGCAGTATCAAAAGCAGCTTTCCATGAACAATGTTCAGCTGAAAGTCACCAAGGATGGGCTCACCGAGATGGCCAAACAGGCAATTGACCGGGGCACCGGTGCACGGGCCCTGCGCTCCATTTTCGAAGCCCTTATGCTCGATGTCATGTTCGAGGTGCCATCGCGCGAAGACATTGATACCGTGACCATCAATGCGGCCGTGGTGAGAGGCGAAAAGCCACCCACGATGAAGAAACGTCGCTCAAATGCGGCTTAGATAAGGGTCGATGATCATCGCAAACTATGGCTCTGTCTAGAAAACGACGCAGAAGTATTACAGTTCGAAACTTGAACTTCCACTGGACCCTCAGATGTATCGAGGAGGGCGACTCGCTATTTCACATCAGACAAGATACAGATTCACTGGCACGTCTTAACGTTGGGTTCTACTATCCGCGCGGAGAAAAAAATATTTCCCGATGGCGAAGCGCCCCCGAAACATTGAGAAAGGTCGCTACTATGATCATGCAGCCTTAGCCTTCACTCTCAAAGTTCTGGAGATCGTAATTACCTGGGCTCTCGACAATGGATGGGAGTCCGCAACTTCCAGACTGATTCGCGCTGAGTTTGACAACGGTTTCTGGTGGATCGGCAAGCATGCAATCCGCATCGATAGACCTGACTGATTCAAACGACTTCCCATTTTTCGACGGAACCTGCCCACAGCACTTAAGAATTTTCGAAGAACCTACGGTCACGAAAAAAAGGCGCACCGTTTCCGGCGCGCCTTTTGAAATGATTTGAACTGGGAAGAATTACTTCTTCTTCGCTTCTTCGCGCTCTTTGGCATCAGCGACAACCTGGTCGGCCACGTTCTTCGGACATGGGGCGTAGTGCTCGAATTCCATCGAGAACTGACCACGACCGGAAGTCATGGTGCGAAGGTCACCAATGTATCCGAACATTTCGGAGAGAGGAGCCTGAGCCTTGATGCGAATACCACCGGAAGCAGTGTCCTGGGACTGAATCATGCCACGACGACGGTTCAGGTCACCAATGACGTCGCCGACGTGATCTTCAGGAGTGAAGACGTCGAGCTTCATGATAGGCTCAAGAATCTGAGCACCAGCCTTGGGAACGGTCTGACGATAAGCTGCACGGGAAGCAATCTCGAAAGCAACAGCCGAGGAGTCAACCGCGTGGAAACCACCATCGGTAAGAGTCACTTTGAAGTCCAAGCAAGGATACCCCGCAAGGACACCTTTCTCGAGAGAGGTTTTGAACCCCTTCTCGACTGCGGACCAGTATTCCTTGGGAACATTACCACCGACCACGGTCGACTCAAACTGGAAGCCTTCACCTGGCTCGAGAGGAGTGAGGGTGTAATCGATCTTCGCAAACTGACCGGACCCACCGGACTGCTTCTTGTGAGTGTAGCTGTCGGAAGTCTCCTTGGTGATGGTCTCGCGGTAGGCCACCTGTGGAGCACCAACTTCGACCTCCACCTTGTGAGTCCGCTTGAGGATATCGACTTTAATATCGAGGTGAAGCTCACCCATTCCCTTAAGAATGGTCTCGCCGGAATCAAGATCGGTCTCAACACGGAAGGAAGGATCTTCCTGAATCATCTTGCCAAGTGCCACGCCAAGTTTCTCGGCGTTAGCCTTGTCCTTGGGAGCAACGGCAAGCGAGATCACGGGATCCGGGAAAACCATCGGCTCAAGAGTGGCTGGATCGTCTTTGGAGCAAAGGGTGTGTCCGGTTTGGACGTTCTTGAGCCCGACGAGGGCAATGATGTCACCTGCCTGGGCACTATCGAGTTCGGTCCGGTCATTGGCGTGCATCTCAACGAGACGGCCAACGCGCTCGGTTTTTCCGGTGAAGGTATTCAAAATGGTATCGCCCTTCTTCATTGTTCCCGAATAAATACGGGTGAAAGTCAGAGCGCCAAACTGATCGTCCATGATCTTGAAGGCAAGTGCACGGAGAGGTCCGTTCGGATCAACCTTTGCAAACTTTCCGGTCAGTTCACCTTCGTCGTCAAACTCAGGCTCGGGTTCCACCTCGAGAGGAGATGGAAGGTAATCAACAACTCCATTGAGCACGTTTTGAACCCCCTTGTTCTTGAAGGCCGAGCCACAGAAAGCCGGGAAGAAGTCAAGAGCAATGGTGCCCTTGCGGATGCACTTCTTGATGGTGGCAATGTCAGGAACATTACCTTCAAGGTAGGCTTCCATCACTTCGTCATCCTGCTCAACCGCAGTTTCGATGAGTTCGTCGTGATACTGGTTGCACTTGTCAACGAGATCTTCGGGAACTTCCTTAACTTCAAAATTCTCAGGAAGACCGGAATCGTCCCAAACATAGGCCTTCTTTTCGAGAACGTCGACCACTCCGACAAAGGAGTCCTCGAAACCGATCGGAATCGTCATAACAAGAGGCTTCGCTCCAAGGACATCCTTGGTTTGCTGAATAACGCGATAGAAATCAGCGCCAATCCGGTCGAGCTTGTTGACAAAAATGATACGGGCGACTTCAGAGTCGTTGGCGTAACGCCAGTTGGTCTCGGACTGGGGCTCTACGCCACCCGATCCACAAAAAACACCGACACCGCCGTCAAGAACCTTGAGGGAACGGTAAACCTCAATTGTGAAGTCAACGTGTCCCGGAGTATCAATGATGTTCATGCGGTGATCGTTCCAGAAACAGGTCGTGGCCGCCGACTGAATGGTAATTCCACGCTCGGCTTCCTGTTCCATGAAGTCGGTGGTGGACTCACCATCGTGGACCTCACCCGTTTTGTGAATTTTACCGGTGAGCTTGAGGATCCGCTCGGTGGTCGTGGTCTTGCCGGCATCAACGTGTGCGAAGATGCCAATGTTACGGTATTTACTGAGGTCAATCATGGGAACTTTTCTCGTGAAGTGGCGGGGTCTTAATCACCACAGGACCCTTTTGTCGAGTCTGGACCGAGACTTTTTATACATTAAGCCCCTTAAGATTCGGCCTTACTCGAAAGTTAGCCCGGACCAAGATTAATGATGAAGATTTGCCCGGGGTGCCAAAATGAGATCGGAGATCAGGCTACATGTCAGATCTGCTCCGCATTGAAAGTGCCCAAACCCCGCGCCG
Organism: Verrucomicrobiia bacterium; assembly: GCA_030432565.1. Taxonomy (GTDB): domain Bacteria; phylum Verrucomicrobiota; class Verrucomicrobiia; order Verrucomicrobiales; family Akkermansiaceae; genus SW10. The sequence goes on from JAUIGV010000010.1 coordinate 91,287, forward strand.
AGGGCCCAAAGATCAGGCGCTGTAGCAAGCTGAGCTTCACTTGCCTTTTGGCCGCACAAGTCTTCATACCTATTTTTTAATCATCTTCGTAATTTTTAGCATCTTTGACCTCCTCGACGGCAATTTCGGCCAACTCTGCTTCCTCCCGATCTTCACTTTGTTTTCAATTGTTCAATTCGTGCTGATTGGCTTGGCCATCGACTATGCCGAAGGGCGCAAATTTCCGGACCAAGATCGCGATTCTTAGCGTCCCGAACCGATTCTTCGTTTACAAATCTCGGTTTCCTGACATTCAGGCCCCGTCAAATCGACTTTTTCCCTAACAAATGAGCACGAATTACTTCAACACTCTCCCGCTTCGTCGCCAGCTTGACGAGCTTGGCACCTGCCGTTTCATGGACGCGTCTGAATTCGCCAATGGCGTCAACGCCGCTAAAGGACTCAAGATCGTGATCGTGGGCTGTGGCGCCCAGGGCCTCAACCAAGGCCTCAACATGCGCGATTCCGGCCTCGACGTCTCTTACACCCTCCGCGCCGAAGCCATTCAGGAAAAGCGTCAGTCCTATCTCAATGCCACCGAAAACGGATTTGCCGTCGGAACCTACGAGGAAATGCTCCCGACCGCGGACATCGTGATGAACCTCGCTCCTGACAAGCAGCACACCAAGGTTGTCGAAACCGTTGTTCCTCACATGAAGGAGGGCGCGACCTTTTCCTACGCCCACGGCTTCAACATCGTGGAAGAAGGCACCCAGATCCGCAAAGACCTCACCGTGATTATGGTCGCGCCAAAATCACCGGGTTCGGAGGTCCGCGAGGAATACAAGCGTGGCTTCGGCGTTCCCACCCTCATTGCCTGCCATGCTGAAAACGATCCATCCGGCGAAGGCATTGAGCTCGCCAAAGCGCTCGCAGTCGCGCAAGGCGGCGACAAGGCCGGAGTTCTCGAGTCCTCTTTCGTCGCCGAGGTTAAGTCCGATCTCATGGGAGAGCAGACCATTCTCTGCGGACTTCTCCAGGCCGGCTCCATTCTCTGCTTCGAAAAAATGAAGGCCGAGGGCATCGACCCCAAGTGGGCCGTCAAGTTCATCCAGAACGGTTGGGAAGTAACGACCGAGGCCCTCAAGCACGGAGGCATTACCAACATGATGGACCGCCTTTCAAACCCGGCCAAGATTGAAGCCTTCAAGCTTTCGGAAGAGCTTAAGGACATCATGCGCGATCTTTTCTACAAGCACATGGACGACATCATTTCGGGTGAATTTTCCAGCACCATGATGGCCGACTGGGCCAACGACGACGTCAAGCTCCTTGGCTGGCGCAAGGAAACTGGTGAAACCGAGTTCGAACAGACTGAAGGTGAAGGTGAGATCTCCGAGCAGGAATACTTCGACAAGGGCATTCTGATGGTTGCCATGGTTCGGGCGGGTGTGGAACTCGCGTTCGAAGCCATGGTCGAGGCCGGTATCGAACCTGAGTCCGCCTACTACGAGTCTCTCCACGAAACTCCTCTTATTGCAAATACCATCGCACGCAAGAAGCTTTACGAGATGAACCGCGTCATTTCCGACACCGCCGAGTATGGTTGCTACCTCTTCAGCCATGCCGCAGTCCCCCTTCTGCAGGACTTTATGTCCAAGGTTGATAGCAGCGTCATCGGAAAAGGCCTGGCTGCTTCCGATAACAGCGTCGACAACCAAACCCTGGTTCAAGTCAATGCCGTCATCCGGGATCACGAGGTCGAGGAAATCGGCATCTACCTCCGTGAAGCCATGGGTGCAATGAAGCCCATCTCTGCGTAAAGCGATTAAAGCTCATTCGAAAAGCCCGGTGCCTTCCAAAAAAGGCCCGGGCTTGCTACTTTGTTACCCCGAACACTTAACTCCCACCGAAAACCAATGATCAAATCCCTTTTAGCCTTGAGCGCTGGTGCGCTGGTCCTGCCGTGCGTGTATGCGCAGGAAAATGAAAAACCGGATCTGACCGCCACTTGGCTTGATGCCGCATTGGCCGGGGAGGAGGCCGTAGTTCATGAAAAGACCACCCCCCTTGCGGCCGGTGACGTTGAAGCGGAACAAACCAGACTTTGGAAAGCGTATACCGAAGCCGCCAGGCGAGCCGGATGGGACAAAGAGCTTCTTCCCGTTCCCGAGACCATTGGGAAAATGACCGAGGGAGGAAAAAGACCTCAACTCAAGGCAGGGAGCCTGAAATCCGGCGAACACGAAATGCCCTACCTCTTTATGGCCAAAGGGGAAAAGCCCGCCACCGGCTGGCCGATGTTCATTTGCCTCCATGGAGGCGGACAACACAAGGTCGAGGAAGCTCATGGCTGGGACGTTAATACCCGCGAGTGGCAGGCGCAGATGAGTCTCACCGCTCGCGTCTACAAACCAACAGGCCTCTATTTCATCCCGCGTATGGCCGACGATCGTCTGGGACGGTGGTGGCACAAACACAACATCGATATCTTCACCCGCGTGATTCGTTACGCCATCCTCTTCAATGACGTCGATCCCAACAAAATCTATATCATGGGCATTTCCCAGGGTGGTTATGGAAGTTGTCACCTCGCGCCCTTCATGGCCGATCTATTCGCAGCAGCCGGCCCCATGGCTGGAGGTATGATGACGGTAACTGAAAATCTCAGAAACCTACCCTTTCGATCCGATATTGGAGAAAAAGACACGATGTTTAAGCGCATCGAATACGCCCAACAACTGCACGAAGCCATTGACGCACACAAGGCCAAGGATCCGGAAGGATACAAAAATGTCCTGGCCATCCAAAAAGGACGTGGCCATGGCATCGAGTACAGCCTCTCTCCAACCTGGCTTGCCACCCACACCCGCGATCCGCACCCGGAACGAATCGTCTGGCGCTGCCACAACAAACACGGAATCTACCGTGACAGTTTCTACTGGCTCTCTCTGACCAACACTCCGGAAAAAGGCGAGTTTGAGATTGTCGCCAGCCTCGATAAGGAGAACAACCTCGTCACCATCACAGCCGAGGAGGTGATCCCGGCAAAAGAAAAAGGTGGAGAGCCAAGCCGCAAACCACTCACCGCATCTCAAATCGTGGTGCATCTCAATGATGCAATGCTTGACCTTGAAAAAGAGATCACCATCGAGCTCAACGGCAAGCAAGCGTTCAAGGGAATGGTCAAGCGCAGCCACGGAACCATTTTGCAAAACCTTGTCGAACGCGGTGACATCAACTACGCCTTCCCTGCTGAAATCAAGGTGGGGGAACCCGCAAAGATCGGTTCACCCGAATAATCGATGAGATGACAAATTTGGCTTTGATTGCCATCCTCTTGCGGCTTTTGGCATCCTGTCTCACGGCCGAAGAAACCTCCCAGGGCTCCCTAATTGCGCAGTGGGACCAAGCTTCTTTGAAACGCGGAGAAGAACGCTACGCCCAAACCTGTCAGATTTGTCACGGAACCGTCGCTGAGGTCGGGCAATTCCCAGATGCCCTGCGTTTTAGCCAGGGAAAATTTAAAAACGGCGCGGCTCCGCACGAGATGTTTCAGACTATCAAGCATGGATTCGGACAGTTCATGCCGGCGCACCCTTCGATGTCGAATCAGGAGATTTACGACGTGATTCACTTCTTACGTGAGCGTTTTGTGAAGCCACACAACCCTTCGCAATATGTCAAAATCGATGAGACCTATCTCGCCAAGGCTTCAACAATGAAGCTGGTGGCGCAGCAGAACAAACTCCCGCCATGGCTCATGATGGACTACGGCCCGACCATGAGTGCCACCTACAATCTTGGAGCTTACTCAGTCATGAAAGGCATCGCGGTCAGACTCGATCCGGGCCACGGCGGAGTCACCAAAGGAAGGTCATGGATCCTCTTTGACCAAGACACCCTGCAACCGGCCGCCGGTTGGGAAGGTGTTTTTTCCGATTATAAAATCATTTCACTTGCGGGAAACCGCGTTCCTGATGACCAGCACCAGCGGCTCTCAAACATCCGCTTTGCCATGCCCAACGAACCTGCATGGGCGAACCCGGCCACCGGGGATTTTAAAGATCTTCGTTTCGTGGGCCGGGACCAGAAACGTTACGGCCCGCTCCCTCTCGCTTGGGGGCGATTTGTCGGCGTTCACTATCAGCAGGACCGTCCCATCATTGAATACCGGATTGCAAAACGTCGAATTCTGGAACGATACACATCATCAGAGCCAGGAGTCTTTCAGCGCACGCTCCACATCTCCGAAGGGCCACATCCACTTAAGCACCGACTTGCTCCGATTGAGATCGCGGTGGCATACTCAGCAGATTCGGACATCAAAATCAGCACCGAAAACGGGTTTCACATTCTCAATATTCCAGCCGGTGAGGAGATTCGGTTTCACTGCCACCTCAGCCCGGGAAAGCCACAAGGTTTGACCAAACTTGAAGCAGCTTCATCGATCCCAAACCTCAAGAGTTTGGCAGCTTCCCCCAAGGCACCCCGGTGGAAGGCCGTGATCAAAAAGAAGGTGCAACCCCATGAAGACAACGCTCCCTACGTCGTCGACGAATTAACCCAGCCCAAGCCAAACCCGTGGAATTGCCGGACCCGTTTGGGGGGGCTCGATTTCTTCAATGATCCGAACAAGGCCGCAGTTTGCACCTGGGATGGCGACGTTTGGTTGATCGATGACATCACCACCAGTGAAATTTCATGGCGTCGTATTTGCACCGGCCTCTTTCAACCTCTTGGGCTCAGAATCATCAACGGGGAGATCTATGTGACGTGCCGGGACCAGATTGCCCGCCTAGTCGATCGGAACAACGACCGGGAAATTGACTTCGTGGAGGCTTTTAACTCGGACCACCAGGTGACCACGCACTGGCACGAATTCACCTCCGGACTGGCAGTCGATCAGAAAGGTTATTTCTACTATGTCAAAGCAGGTCGTCATGGCAGTCCGGCGCTCGTGGAGCATCACGGCACCGTGATTCAAGTAGACCCCGACGGCAAACACAGTCGGGTCGTGGCAACAGGATTTCGTGCCACCAACGGCATCAACAACACCCCGGATGGCCGCCTCTTCATGAGCGATCAGGAAGGAACGTGGAATCCCGAAAACAAAATCATCGAGATTCATCCCGACGCGCAAAACCCGAAATTTTTCGGCTTTACGCTCGGCTATCATCACCTTGGCGAAAAAGCTGCGGATGACGATTCGGTGACTCACCCCTTCGTTTGGGTTCACCGCGACGTCGATCGTTCTCCAAGTCAGATCTTGTTTGCCGACAGCAAAAGATGGGGACCAATGAGCCAAAAGATACTCAGCCTATCTTATGGCACCGGATCAATTTACCACATCATGACCGATGAAGTGAATGGCGTGAAACAAGGGGCGGTGGTGGCGATTGATATGCAGGACCATGGCCGAAACCACGTTTTAACCGGCTTGATGCGGGGCAAATTCAACTCAAAGGATGGCCAACTCTACACCTGCGGCCTGGCCGACTGGGCTTCAAGCCGGACCACGGCGGAGGGAATTTACCGCGTCCGCTATACCGGAAAGGCGAGCTACACACCGGTGGCTTTGAAAAACTATCAAAACGGAATCCTCCTCGAATTTTCCGCCCCCCTCAAAGGCATAAACTCGAAGCAGAGTTCCCTTCGCCATTGGCCCATCATCCGCACTCCGAAGTACGGGATGCGTTCGACACCACACGAGAAAACCAACATTCCGGTGAAAGAATTTCATCTCATTGAAGACCAGCGAGCAGTCTTCATCGAATGCGACATGGTTACCGCCTGGATCAGCGAGCTTCAGCTGGAATTGATTAAGGCCAACGGCAATCCTCACCGGATCAAGCTGCACAACACCGCCTACCAACTACGAAGTCGCTACGAGCTTACGAAATAGCTTCTGGAATCGGATTTCACCAAGATTAACATGAACCCGGATCCTTCCCTGGCATCTCACCTGCTCCTCCGGAGTCTTGTCAACGGGCCGGTTCTTGTCGGAGATCTCCCCGAAGCAAAATCGATGCATTTGGATTTCCTCAGTGTACCCAAAAAAGTCCAACCACTGAACTTCGAACAAAAACTCGGCCACCTTTACGAGGACGCTCTCGCCCAAGTCCTTCAATCTTCGGAGCACTTCCATCTGCTCGCCCAGGGCATGCAAATTCAAAAGGATATCCACTCCACCGTTGGCGAACTCGATTTCATCATTCGTGATCTTGCTTCGGAACAGCTCATCCACCTCGAACTCGCAACCAAATTCTACCTCGCGGTCGATACACCAAAAGGCATGACTCTCCCTGGCCCCGATGCCCGCGACAACTATTTCAAAAAAATTGCACATCTTCGTGAACATCAACTTCAGCTTCCGGTCCACTACCAAAATTTTCTCCCGGAGCGCTATCGCAAGGAGCCCATTGTCACGCAGCAACTGATCTACGGATGTCTCTTTGACCACATCGATTCCCCCGCACCGGCAAAGCCTGATTTCCTGAATCCCGGGTGTCGCCGAGGAAAGTGGCTTCATCAAAAGGAGATCCCCCGCCACTTTGCCCGCAACGATTCTTTTCAGATCATTCCAAAATCACTTTGGCCCGTTTCACTCAACTTTCTCCACGAACTTCAATTTGATTCCTGGGACCACAACGAACACCTGCAGCGATGCCTGATGGTTCGAAGCGGGGACGACCCCACACCCTACTTCCTCGCCCCTGATTCGTATGGACCAGTTGCAAACTAAAAGACCAGAAGGTCCCACACCTTCCTACGAGACCGGCATCCGGTAAATCAACCTCAATGAGTCCAGCCTGAGTCGGGCTCCCCCCAGCGCAGACTCCAATGCCGCGCGATGACTTTCGAGCTGCTTCAACTCCTCTTGACCGATCATGGGATTCACTTGTGCCAAGTCCACGAGACGGGCTTTCTCGTCATCGAGCGCCTGCCTCATTGCCTTGAGAGAGGTGGCGACGACCTTTACCCGGCGTTGGCCGGCAAGGGCGTGCAAACTTTTCAACATCGCAGGAATCATTTCCCGGGTCACTTTGGGTTGTTCCAAAAGCTTGCGATGATTTCCCCTTCTAAGTACCGCTTTCATCAGAGCTGAATCAGCGGTGAGATTCCGCCCCTGGTGATCGACCGCGACCCGAACCGGGACCGCCGGCAAGAAGTGGTCGGTTTGCAAAGACGCCGGCGCCACACATTCCACGAGGTAAAAGGCTTCCAAAATCACCGATTTCGGCCCCGGGGATTCCCAAACTCCGAAGGCACTATTCCCCGCCTCGCTGGAAAGCAGCAGATCGATGGCATTGCGCACCATGGGATGATCGGCAGACATCAGCCCGATTTCTTCGCGGCCCAGAGCACGCTCCCGGTCAAAAGTCACCCCCACCCCGTCCTCCGGAACACTGGGAAAGGCATCGGTCACAACATGACCTTGCTTGAGCAGATAACCACGTGAATCAAGCTCCTCCACGGCGAGACCAAAATGATCAAAGAGCCTCAAAGTCCAGTCTTCAAACTCACGATCACCATCCCACGAATCGATCAGCTCCAGCGTCCCATCGATCTCTCCATCACCCTGCGATGAAAGCGCCAACAAACGATCCGGCCCCCGCTCCATCTGAATCTCCGTTTCAGCCCGAAGCTTCTTCGACTCGCTTATGAAATCAGTCAGAGTCTCCGCCTGAATTTGCTGCAGTCGCTTCACCAGGAGTTGCGCGCCTTGCAAATTTTTTTCAAAAGCATTCAAACCCTCGTGATACCAACGGGCATACCTCTCACCGGGGTCACCCTTCACAAAGGGAACATGAATATGGATCGTCCTTTTTTGACCGATACGATCAAGCCGCCCTATCCTCTGCTCCAGGAGCTCGGGATTTTCAGGGAGATCAATCAGAACAAGATGACGGGCAAATTGGAAGTTGCGACCTTCACTCCCGATTTCGGAACAGATCAACAGGTCCGCACCATCTTCCTCCGAAAAGTAGGCCGCATTCCGGTCCCGCTGCAATAACGTCAACTCCTCGTGAAACTGCGCAATCTTCATATTGACCCGCTCAAGCAACGCCTCGGTCAGATCTTCAACCAACTCGATCGTTTTCCCAATTAGGAGCACCTTTTGAGACGCGTGTTTCTTCAAGAAACCAACCAACCAATCCACCTTCACTACAAAAGCATCTTCCCCATCCAATTCAATGAGATGAGCCTTCCGCTCCGGGAAACCGGTCAATTGCTTCCGGGTATTTCGGAACATCACGCGACCGGTTCCAAATGAGTCCAGTAAATCGCGGATCACCCGGGAACGCGAACCCGGCTCATTTAGCCTTGTCAACCCATCGGCAATGCGCGGCGAACGCCCCGCAAACAGCGAAGCGTCGGGCTGGCCACCGTTTTGGATCAAATCGATGGCATCAGCCACCTGTTCATAATACCCGAACTCTTCCAAAAATGCCTCCAGATCACTGTAGCGATGTGGATCAAGAAGCTGGAGTCGGGCAAAGTGACCCTCCGCACCAAGCTGTTGGGGAGTCGCCGTGAGCAAGAGGACCGAAGGAGTTTCAGCAGCAAGCGCCTGCACCAGTTCATAGCCTTCACTGGACTCTTCAGGGCTCCACTCCAGGTGATGGGCCTCATCCACAACCAGCAAATCCCAGCCAGCCTCGATCACTTGAGGAATGCGCTCGGGATGATCCAAAAGAAAATCCTGTGAACAGAGAATCAGTTGATTTTCTTCAAAAGGATTTCCTTCGGGAATGGAGCGACAACGATCCTCGTCAAAGATTGCAAACAAAAGATTAAATCGCCGAAGGAGTTCGACAAACCACTGGTGAACCAATGGCTCAGGCAGAAGAATGAGCGCGCGATCAGCCCGACCTGTCAGATTGAGTCGATGCAGAATCAGACAAGCTTCGATGGTTTTACCCAGCCCAACCTCGTCCGCAAGGAGCACGCGCGGGGACAGCCTAGAACATACCTCTTTCGCAATGGCAATTTGATGAGGGATGAGATCAATCCGCCCACCCAGAAAACCGCGAACCGGAGATTGACGAATTTTCGAGGATCGAAACAAGGATTCGATCCGCAGATTGAAAGTTCGCAGATCATCAACCTGCCCGCCGACGAGGCGGTCCTCAGGCTTGGAAAAACTGATCGAGTCATCCAACTCACCTTCTTGGAATGCCTGGTCGCCCTCATGATAAACCAAAAGCCCGCCTTCCTCCTCAACCCGATCAATCCGAATCATCTTTCCGGTGTGGATCAAAACCTCATCCCCCACTTTAAAGCGCACTCTCAGGATAGGAGCCGAATCGATTGCGAACGTTCTTTTCTCATTCGCCACGGCAAACAAGATGGTCACCCTGTTTCCGCCCGACTCCAACAAAACACCAAGTCCGAGTTCCGGCTCACTGGTGCTGACCCATCGCTGTCCCGCTACAATATTTTCGCGCATCCACCGCGATGCATAGCGGGGATGACCGCCGTTTAAAATCGCGAATCAATAAGAATTTAAAAGTCGCTAATCAGCTTGGATGACCGCCGGAGGATGCTAGCCTCGGCAACGAAGATGAAGGAACTAAAAGACGGGCTCAGATCACTCGTTCGAATCGACTTCCAGGGACATGTTCACAAGCAATTCCGCGGGACAGATGCCGACAAACGATTCGAAAATGAAGTGGCTGTTTTGAAGGCACTTGAGGATCGGGGCGCCCCAAATGTGCCCCGTTTGGTTGGACATGATCCTGAAACTCTCACTCTCATCACCACGAATTGCGGTTCCCCGGCCCCCCTCATCACGGAAGAAAAGGCGCGAGCACTTTTTCAGGAACTGGAAGAGAAATACGGGATCAAACATGATGACCCCGAACCTCGCAATGTCACCTACTCCCCCCATCTCGGTAAATTTTGCCTGATCGATTTTGAACTCTCCGAAATTCTTCCAATGCCGTCGGACCTCGAAACCGGCAGGACCAACGTCCTCAGGGCCGGATGGGCCGCTTCCAGCATTAAGGGCCGAAAACACCTCGCAAACGATGACGCGTTACTCGTCCTCACGGTCAACCCTCAATCGACCGACCCACTTCCCAACTCGGGTGAAATCCTCCTCGACCCCTCCCACCTCGTGCTCGCTGTTTCCGATGGCATGGGTGGACAGGACGCCGGAGAATTTGCATCCCGGCTTCTCATGTCCCGGATTCGCAAGGAAGCCGACGAACTCTACAACCATCTAGGGACCGAAGATGATGCACAATCCGCCCTCGACGCCCTCCTCCGGCAATGCCACCACGACGTCACCGAACTCGCGGAGCAAAACGGAAACACCAAGGGCATGGGGGCCACCCTCACCATGGCCTGGATCAGCCATGAGCGTCTTTTCTGGGCGCACATCGGCGATTCCCGGCTCTACCTCATCAACGACGAAGGAGTCCAACAACTCACCCAGGACGACTGCCGGGCATGGCACCAGTGGCAACGGGGCGAAATTACGGAGTATGCCTATCGAAACCACCCTCGAAAATCTGTCTTAAGCGACGTCCTCGGCGGCAGCCCCCACGAACCCTACCCAAAGACCGGCTCTCTGCCACTGAAAGACACACAGCGCCTCATGATTTGCTCGGACGGAATCATGGATGGTCTCTGGGAAAAAAGCATCCGCGAGATGCTCGCCGAGGATAAGCCAGTCTCCGAAATCATGCAAAATCTCTCCAGAAAAGCCATCGAGAACGACGATCGTGATGACACGACTCTGATCGTCGCGGAAATCTCCCATATTTAGAGTTGGCACACCAATTGCTTGCCTGATGATGGAGTTGCGTCGGGGCCGATTTTCGTAAAACCTCGGCGCGATTCAAATCCGGGACTTTGTATTCCGGACAAACAAATCAGACCAATGGCAAAATACCGACTCGATTACATCTGGCTGGACGGCTACACGCCCGTTCCAAATCTTCGCACCAAGTGCTGCATCAAGGAATTTGATGAGTTTCCAACCCTCGAGCAGCTTCCTGAGTGGGGCTTCGACGGTTCCTCAACCCAACAGGCTGAAGGTGGTGACTCCGATTGTGTCCTGAAGCCCGTGGCAATCTACCCTGACGGAACCCGTGAAAATGGCGCTCTTGTCATGTGCGAAGTCATGCTTCCAGACGGAAGTCCCCACCCATCGAACGCCCGCGCGACCATCCTCGACGACGAGAATGCATGGTTCGGCTTCGAACAGGAATACTTCTTCGAGAAGGACGGCAACATCCTTGGTTTCCCCAAAGGTGGTTATCCCGAGCCCCAAGGCGGATACTACTGTGGCGTTGGTTACAAGAATGTGGGTGACATCGGTCGCGCAATCGCAGACGAGCACCTCGACCTTTGTCTCTATGCAGGAATCAACCACGAGGGCATCAACGCCGAAGTGGCCATGGGCCAATGGGAGTTTCAGGTCTTCGGGAAAGGCTCGAAGCGCGCCGCCGACCAGATCTGGGTTGCCCGTTTCCTCCTCGAGCGCCTCGGCGAAGAGTATGGCGTCGACATCAACTACCACTGCAAGCCTCTCAAAGGCGACTGGAATGGCTCCGGAATGCACTGTAACTTCTCCACCAAGAAAATGCGTGAAGAAGGTGGCAAAGAATACTTTGACAAGCTTATGGCCTCCTTCGAGAAGAACTGCATGGAGCACATCGCCGTCTACGGCCCGGACAATGATCAGCGCCTCACCGGCCTCCACGAGACCCAGTCGATCGACAAGTTCTCATGGGGAATCGCCGACCGCGGAGCTTCGATCCGGGTTCCGCACTCGTTCGCCAAGAACGACTGGAAAGGTTACCTCGAGGACCGTCGCCCGAACTCACAGGGTGATCCTTACGCCATCGCCAGCCGCGTTCTGAAGACGATCGCCGAAGCTGACGAAGCTTAATTCCTTTTCAGGGACAACTTTCAACGGCCACCGGATTTTTCCGGGGGCCGTTTTTTTTGCGGCCACACCCAATCAGAGAAAATTGGTTCCGTGCTCGCGTCGTTAGCACAGAAAGTGCAGATTTTCAGGCAATGTCGGGAAAGCACGATCTCACCACCAGGCACATCAGGAATGTTCTTCGCGGGCGCAGCGTCAACGAGATCGTCGAACAAATGAAGCCCGACTTGAATTCCCTGCCAACCAAAATTCCCGTCAGCGCCAAAACAACCTTGGAGCGGGTCGAAAAAACCTGGCAGCACATCCCAAATCCTACTCTCAAAGATATCCTGCTGAACCCGGATGACGTATCAGATTATCAGGGAAATATCGAGAATCTAATCGGCACTCTCAGAGTTCCCCTGGGCATCGCGGGACCACTCCGGGTCAACGGGATATTTGCCAAAGGCGACTACCTTGTCCCCATGGCAACAACCGAAGCCGCGCTCGTTGCCAGCTACCACCGGGGCTCCTCGCTCATTTCCGAAGCCGGGGGATGCACCTCCATGGTTCTTATTGAGTCCGTCAATCGCGCTCCCTCCTTTTGCTTCCCCGATATGGCTGCGGCCGGCCAGTTCGTGATGTGGGCCATCGCTGAAATGGAGGTGTTCCAAAAAGTAGCCGCCACCACCACCAGCCACGGACAATTGGTCGATATCGGAACGACCATTGAAGGAAACCACGTCTATCTGAATTTCGATTTCCACACCGCCGATGCCTCCGGCCAAAACATGGTCACCATTGCCACCCAGGCCATCTGCGACCACATCCTAAAACACTCTCCGGTCAAGCCGTCCCAAGCCTATGTAGAGGCCAACCTTTCCGGCGATAAAAAGGCAAGCGCCCGCTCATTTACCACCGCTCGTGGCAAAAAGGTAACCGCCGAGGTTCACCTGGCCGCAGACCTTGTCAAAAAACGCCTTCACTGCACTGTTGATGAAATGTGTGATTACTGGCGAACTTCCGCCATAGGAGGGGTGCTCAGCGGAACGATGGGCATTCAAGGTCACTTCGCCAATGGGCTCGCCGCTCTCTACCTTGCCACCGGCCAGGATGTCGCCTGCGTTGCCGAGTCGGCAGTCGGCGTGACCCGATTCGAAAAGAGCGGTAATGGTGACCTTTACGCTGCCGTCACTCTTCCCGGAATCATGGTTGGTACGGTCGGCGGCGGAACCGGCCTTCCGACCCAAAATGCCTGCCTTCAAATTATGAATCTGGCCGGACCGGATAAATCCCGCGCCCTCGCCGAAGTGACGGCCGGATTGATCCTTGCAGGAGAGCTCTCGATCATTGGAGCTCTCGCTGCCGGACACTTCTCCCGAGCCCACCGGAACCTCGCTAGAGGCAAAAAACCAATCATCGACAAGAATGATGTTAGGTAATCTTTATTCGATTTCCTCAATTTCGGAACCTGCTCTTTATTGATCCCCATGCGCTGGTGGACCTACCAAAAAGAACGATTTCCGATTTTCGCCAATGGGCTTTTGATTGCGGCATTTAGTTCCTGCGCCGTCTTTTACTCATCATTTCTCTCCGGGGGAAGCCCCCCCAACATTGGCATGTTCGCAGTCGCGTTTGTCACCTGCTTCATCTTTTTTCTGCAACTTCGGATTGCCGATGAATTTAAAGATGCCGGGGAAGACGCGCAATTTCGACCCTACCGCCCCGTTCCACGTGGCCTCATTAAACTGCGTGAACTTGGAATCATTTTTGTCGTCGGATCCCTGATTCAACTCGCTCTGGCATTATGGTTTTCACCCAAACTTCTCTGGATCCTACTTTTCGGATGGATCTATCTCTCCCTGATGAGCGCCGAGTTTTTTTGCCGGGATTGGCTCAAGGCGCGCCCCATCACCTACCTTTGGACCCACATGTTGATCATGCCTATCGTCGATCTTTACGCGACAGCATGTTATTGGTTCCCCGATCTCGACGCCCCGCCGCAAGGACTCATTTGGTTTCTTGCAGCAAGCTTCACCAACGGTCTCGTCATCGAGCTCGGTCGCAAGATCCGCTTTCCTGACGAGGAAGAAGAAGGTGTCCCCACTTACAGCAAACTCTGGGGAACACATCGAGCCGCCTGGATTTGGGTGGGATGCCTCGCGACGACTTTTCTCTTTGCCTTCATCGCCTCCTGCCAAATAGGAACACACTTCGAAACCACCCTTGTTCTTGGGGCGGCATTCGGACTCTCCGCCTTACTCTGGCAACCCGGAAAGCGAATCGAACTGCTCTCCGCCCTCTGGACGCTCACCCTCTACCTTAGCCTCGGAATTCTTCCCCTTTTCTTATCATGATCATTGAACCACTTGATTGCAGAACCGAAGATCCCGTTGGTGGAAAGGCCCGCTCATTGGCTTCCCTCACCCAGGCTGGTTTCGAAATACCGGACTGGTTTATCGTCACTCCGGATGACTATCAACTTCCACCACTCAACGGACTCCATGCCGTCCGCTCTTCCGCCATGAGCGAAGACGGTTCGGAGAATTCCTTTGCCGGACAGTTCGACAGCTTCCTTAATATCTCTCCGGACGATGTGGAAGTTCATATCGAAAAAGTCCGCCAATCCGGAACATCGTCACATCTCGAAACCTACGCCAGGACCCGCGAGGTTGAGATGAAAGGTCGGGTCTCGGTGATCGTTCAAAAAATGGTCGACGCAAAATTTGCGGGGGTGGCTTTCGGTGCAGATCCTATCACCGGCGAGCGAGCGATCACCATCGTCTCTGCAATCGAAGGTCTTGGCGAAGCACTCGTGTCCGGTGAAATCGACTCTGAAAACTGGCGGATATCCCCCACTGGAGAAATTGAGGGTGCAAGCAAACTTCTAACAAAAGAGCAAATCGTCGAAGTCAGTCATCTTTGCCGCCGCTGCAACGCTCACTTTGGATGCCCGCAAGACATCGAATGGGCCATCGATCAGAAGGGTCGGCTTTGGCTACTCCAAAGTCGCCCCATCACGACACTCGCAAAGCTCCCCGACCCTTCCGATGCACTCACAGTCTGGGATAACAGCAATATCGCGGAATCCTACGGCGGCGTGACAAGCCCGCTCACCTTTTCATTTGCCTCCCGTATCTACGAACACGTCTATCGCGAATTTTGCAAACTCCTAAAGGTTCCCAGGTGGAAGATTGAAGGACACAATCAAGTTTTCCCCCAAATGCTCGGACATATCAATGGGCGGGTTTACTATAATCTTGTCAGTTGGTATCAAGTCCTCGCGCTATTGCCCGGCTTCACGATAAACCGGACTTTTATGGAGAAGATGATGGGAGTGAAACAGCCTCTCCCCGATGAAATCATCGACCAAATCATCGCTAACAACTCAACATCCAGATGGCGGGATGGAATTGCCCTGTTCAAAACAACCCTGGGGCTTGTTTACAGTTATTTCAAACTCCCCCGACAAATCAAGGGATTTCAGCACCGTCTCAATGATGCTCTGCGAGTCAAAGTGCCACTTTCTAGATTCAGCCGGAGCGAGCTGATCTCGCACTACCGCGAACTCGAAGACAAATTACTTCATCGCTGGGATGCGCCCCTCGTCAATGACTTCTTCGCCATGATTTTCTACGGCCTGTTGGCAAAGAATACCGATGACCCCAATGCATTTTTGCGCGACACCGGTGACATCATCTCGGCCCGCCCTCCACGACTCATCAAGGAAATGGCCGCCCTCGTCCGCCCGCACCCTCAACTCACCCAAACCCTCCTGTCTGACACTCCGGTCGCAAGAAAACTCTCGGAAGTACGAGAGCACCCCGAGTTAAACAAAAAACTACAATCCTACCTTGAGGAATTCGGGGATCGTTGCCTCGAGGAGCTCAAACTGGAAAGTCCCACCGTACTGGATGACCCCGGATCGCTTCTCCAATCGATTGGAACTTTTGCGGCTCACCCGCCAAAGGAAACGGTCAAGGAGCCTTCTCCAAAGCCCAGGGGTTTTTCACAAAGATTCCTCGCTTCCAAAGCCCGCCTTCTCATCAGAAATCGCGAAAACCTTCGCTTCGAGCGAACCCGGGTTTTCGGACGTGTCCGCAATATCGTCCGTGAACTTGGCAATCGCCTCGTTGCCGACCGACAACTGGAATCGTCCGATGATGTCTTTTATCTCACTCTCGATGAGATACTCGATAGCGGAGTTACACGAGACCTCACATCACTGGCCTCACTGCGCAAAAAGGAATTTTACAACCACCATCAATCCTCCTCTCCACCCGATCGGTTCAATACACGAGGCCCCCTTTATCGACATCGGGAATTTCTTCCCGAAGAATCCCACGAAGATACGAAAGGAGACCTAAAGGGAATTGGAGCCTGTGCCGGAATTGTCCGTGGCCCTGTCAGAGTAGTGACCAACCCCAGGGAGGCCACCCTGCAGCCCGGGGAAATTCTTGTCGCAACCCAAACCGATCCAGGTTGGGTCGTCCTCTTTCCCGCCGCAGCCGGACTGCTGGTTGAACGCGGAAGCCTCCTCTCCCACTCCGCGATTGTTGCCAGGGAACTAGACCTTCCCTGTGTCGTCTCCCTCACCAACATTACCACCACGCTCAAAACCGGAGACCTCGTTGAAATGAATGGTAAAACAGGTGAGGTCACCCTCCTTAACGATGAAAACTGAAATCCAAAATCGAGCCGATTTCTCCGCTGTCCGCTATGGTCAATGTTGGGAAGACGCCGACATCCTCATCGAAGGCCTCAGGGTCCATGAAGGCCGGCGTTGCCTGTCAATTGGCTCGGCCGGAGACAACTCTTTTGCTCTCCTCGCAGCCGGGGCCAGGCATGTCACTGCGGTCGAAATGAACCCGGCACAGATTGCCTGTATCGAACTTCGCCGAAAAGCCTACCTGGAACTGGACTACCCCGACTTTTTGAAAACAGTCACCGCATCGACTGGAAAATTTGAACGCTATTTCAGGATGTTCCGGACCATGATTCTGCCTCTGGCACACTCTGGAAAACGTATCGACCAACTCCTCGAATCAAAGCCCCGGAAACAGCGGGAACAATTTTATGACTCGGTCTGGAACAACCGTCGGTGGCGACTTCTCTTCCACGCTTTTTTCTCAAGATTCGCGATGGGCCGGCTTGGTCGTGACCCTGCATTTTTTGACTACGTTGAGGGATCAGTCGCTGAGCGCATCCTCGAGCGCACCCACTATGCTCTCACCGAGCTAGACCCATCTCAAAACCCATATCTACATTGGATCCTGAAGGGTTATTTTGGTGAGACCCTGCCTCTGGCACTTCAGGAGAAATCCTATTTGAAAATCCGCGCCGCACTTCAGGAGAATCGCTTCGACGTAATTCACGCCCCCCTTGAAAAGGCCCTGAACAGTCAGCTCTTCGACGCATTCAACCTGAGCGACATTTTCGAATACATGAGCGAAGAGTCCACTCAGAAGTTGCTGGATCAAATCGCC
Source organism: Verrucomicrobiia bacterium (assembly GCA_030432565.1). GTDB lineage: Bacteria > Verrucomicrobiota > Verrucomicrobiia > Verrucomicrobiales > Akkermansiaceae > SW10. The sequence continues at coordinate 108,633 of JAUIGV010000010.1, forward strand.
GACCACAGTACCCCCGGCGCCCGGCTCGCCTATTGGAATATGCTGGCTCCACGGCAATCCAACTCCTCCCGAATTCGCTCCCTTCCCGAACTATCCAAGCAACTCTTTCACCAAGACCGGGCTTTCTTCTACTCCCGTTTCATCGTTGAGGAGGTCATCGATCCGCCCTCTCCGAATTCCTAATACTGGCAATGCCCGGAATCTCCATCGTTATCGTCTCCCTCGTGACACTCATGGTAGTTGTCCACAGGTTTTCGCTCGCCGCCGAGACAAGCCGGAAGGCCATTCACGTTGGAATGGGTGTCATATGCCTCGCTTTCCCGTGGCTCTTTTCCAACTCCCGGAGTGTCGATCTTCTCGCAGTTCTCGCTGTTACCACTCTGCTCGTCATTCGCTGGCGAAAACCGGCCCTCGGGGACGTTCTCCACCGAATCGAACGACTATCGATTGGAGAACTCCTTTTCCCCATTGGTGTTGCCATCGTCTTCCGCCTGTCCGACGGCGATCCGCGAACCTACCTCCCGTCCATTGCCATCCTCACCTTTGCCGACACGGCCGGAGCAATCGTGGGTCGGCGTTTTGGAAAGACCCTCTACCGAACGAACGCAGGTCAAAAATCAGTGGAAGGCTCTCTGGCTGTTTTTTTGGTAAGCTTTTTGATTGTCATCGTCTCTGGAATCAGCAGCGACCCTCTGACTAATTTTCTGATCGCCGTTGTCGTTTCTCTTGTCGCAACGATGGCCGAAGGAATCCTGGGCGCTGGTACTGACAACCTGGTTCTGCCAATCGCAGTCTTCGCGCTGATTTTCATCCTTCAAAATCATATTTGGCCCGACCTTTTGGCCAGAATCGCCCTGATTGCCGGAACAGGGCTCTTCCTTTTCTGTGTCCGAAAATTAACCAGTCTAAACGGAGGCGGACTTTTGAGTGCGACCGTCTTTGCCTACCTTTCCTTTGCACTGGGAGGTCCTCGTTTTTTGATCGCTCCTTGCCTTCTCTTTATTATTCACCTCGCTACCACTTACCGGTTTCAGGAACTTTCACAAATGGAGCACAGCGCCGATAGCATTTCGGCGGTTGCCATTCCTGGCCTTATATGGGTCACCCTCGGCGTGACCACAAATATCCCGCACCAGCAATGCTACCATGGCTTCTGCCTTACAATGATGGCCCAGGCTTGCTTCCTACATTCCGCCACGAGAAAATTCCTCGGAAAGCAATCCGGAGTTCTCGTCGGCGCAATCAAGGTGCTCGCAGTCGGAGCCGCCTGTGATTTATGGTGGTTCGCTGGGGTAGCTGCCATCGTCTTGATTCCCGTCATTCCGATCTCCGGGAATCTGACCCGCCCATCTCAAGCCATCCTCGCCTTTTTATTCTCACTCATCGCTCTCATCCTGTGAAAACCGCCAACTTGATAACTTCAGAACAACTCGGACTTTGGTGGACCTCCACCCCGTCCTATCAAAATCACAAAGTTGGGTGTTTCAGCACGCCTCAAACAATGGAGGCTTTGCGTGACGCCGGCTCGGAACTCCGCCGACGCGGCTGCACCATTGCCATTGGACCAATGGAGGGGAATACCTGGCGCACGCACCGGGCGGTAATCGAATCAGACGGGTCGCGCCCCTTTCCTTTGGAGCCGGTTACTCCGCTAGAGCTAGTCGATCTTCTCGAACAGGAAGGCTATGAGACCATTGCGAGATACTCTTCTTCGAAGGTCGATCTCACCAGCCAATCTCCGGATCTTTCACGTTTGCGAGAACGATTGCATCAAGTGAAGATACGCCCGCTGAATCTCCTGCAACTCGAGGACGAGCTCCGGGCCATCTATCGGCTCTCAGCCCGGGCTTTTCGTGACAACTTCCTCTACACTGATATTTCCGAGGCTGAATTCATCACCCAATATGAAGCATTCAGATCCCATCTCAACTCCAACTCCGCCTTCCTTGCTGAACGTTCCGGAAGGCTCGTCGGATTTGTTTTTGGTTACCCGGATCAGGATCGTTTCGTCGTGAAGACTGTGGCAGTTCTTCCGATGCGAGCTTATGCGGGGCTGGGCACTGTCTTGGTCGACAAGATTCAATCAAGCGCACGAAAGGAAGGCTTCATCTCGGCTATTCACGCCCTTCAGCGAGAAGACAATCAGTCGTTGCGCATCAGCAAACGATTTCAAGCGACCGTCTTTCGCCGCTATGCCCTCTTTGCTAAAACACTATGAATCTTGTTGAAAAACTCTCCGCCCAGCCACCGGAGCAAACCGCCATCATCGATCGCAAGGGCTCGATTACCTTCGGTGAGCTCAACAAACGGGTTCAGGGTGGAGCCTCCTTCCTGGGCCGGCAGAACTTGAAACCCGGCGATTACGTCCTCGTTCTCCACCCCATCACGATTGAGTTATATGAGATTCTCCTAAGTTGTTTTCATGCCGGCATCGTTGTGATTTTGGTTGATCCGGCAAAAGGATCCGACTTCCTGAAACAGTGTCTCAACTGGCTACCTCCCAAAGCACTGATCGGGAGCCCAAAGGCACAACTCTTACGAATGCGGTACCGACAGCTCAAGCAAGGAATCTCCACCGGCCCTTGGTTGCCATTCACCACAAAATGGGCTCCCAACAGCACTCCCTGCATCCCGGCCGAAGTTCCACCCGATCATCCCGCCTTGATCACCTTCACCAGCGGGAGCACGGGATTCCCAAAGGCAGTTGTTCGCTCTCACGCCTTCCTCCTCGCCCAGGATGAAACACTGTCCAGGAGTATCAACCTCGAGCCCGGAGAAGTCGATCTAGTCACCCTTCCGGTATTTCTCCTCTCAAACCTATCGCACGGAGTTACCAGCATTATCGCGGACACCGACCTCACCAGACCGGGTTTTCCAGAAGTTCCAAAGATCCTGGATCAGGTGAAGCGTCACGATATCACTCGATGCACCGCATCTCCGGCCTTCTTTGAAAAAATGCCGGATCGTTTTTTCAGTCCCCTGAAAAAAATCTACACAGGAGGAGCTCCGGTCTTTCCTGAACTGCTCAAGCGATTCCCCTCAAAGATCCATTCTGTTTACGGCTCCTCTGAAGCTGAGCCCATCGCACACTTCAACGCTGCCAATTTCACTCGCTCGGTCGCACAAATGATCGCAGATGGCAATGGACTTCCTGCTGGAAAGCCCGTTTCCGGGATTGATCTTCGAATTGTTGACGACGAAATCCTCGTCACCGGCAACCACGTCCTGAAAGGTTACTTCCAAGGACGTGGTGACCAAGAAACCAAAGTCAAAATTGATGGCCAGATATGGCATCGCACCGGAGATGCCGGACGCTTGGACGGGGATGGCAACCTCTGGCTGCTTGGCCGGCACTCGCAAAAGTGGAAGCAGTTTTACCCTCTTCAAATCGAAGCGGCAGTCCACATTCTCTTCCCGGCGATTCGATGTGCCTTTCTCGATGGGACACTCTATCTTGAAGAGTTTCAGGAAATCAATCTTCCGTGGGTTACTATCGATCAGGTCGAAGTGATGGAAAAAATCCCCATGGATTCAAGGCACAACGCAAAGGTTGATTACCGAGCGCTCCGGAAGAACCGGGATTGAATCATTTCAGCAGATCCCAGTCCTCTTTGGTTTTTTCACTTTTTTGAAACTCCATTAAAATTTTCCAGTCATTGCCCTCTTTGACCAGGAGCGCTTCCATTTCGATGTAGGCAACTGTCTCCTGACCTCCCTTTGGCTGACTTGCGTAACGAAACATCCCTGTCTCGTGAGCTGTGGCATTGTCGCCCCAGCGTTGTCCAAAACGGAAGTCGACACTCGCCTTCATTTTGCCCGACTTTGTGTCGTCGAATTCTTTTTTCCACTTCTTCAGGGCAGAAGCCAGCGGATAACTCCTTTGCTTCTTGCCCGAAACCAAGACTCCGGCGGGATGGCAGGTGGCAGCATATCCTGCAAAATCGCCTTCACCAACTGCCCTGGAAACTTCCGCCCAATAGGAATCAAGCTCCTTCAACCGATCGGCTTCCAGGTCCAGTTCTTTGACCTTGAGACCACGCCAAACAACCTTCCCCCGCTTTGCCTTATGAACCTGGAGGCCAAAGTATCCGGATTGAAAACTGCCATCGCCCTTCCAATGAGCTGCCGGAACTCCATTGAGCCACGTCTTCACCGTCTCTCCCCTCGCCATCACCGTCACCCGGTTCCAGCCCTCTTTATTTAGGGAGCCTCGTACTTCCGCGTGCTCTTCCAACCAAAGAGGATACCAGTAGCCGCCACAGCTTTGACCATAAACCCCACCGGACCAGCCACGGTCATTTTTAACCCCCTCCATCTCGACCTGAGGCCCGAAAACGGCTCTCGTCTTTTCGCTCTTCGCACGAAACATGACCCCCGAGTTTAGATCTTCCTCCCATCGCATCTCGCAAGTAAAAATGAAGTCGCTGTAGTCGGATCTCTTAGTACAGAGATAGGTGCTGGCCTCTCCTGCAACACAAGTCCCGATCACCATTCCGTTCCGATACTCGAAGATCGACTTCCCGCCTTTGAGCTCCCAATTGGAAAGATCCTTGCCATTCAACAAAGAGACAAAGCCATTCTCAAGCGCAGGCTCCTTGTCGGTATTGAGCAACATTTCGCCGGGCGCCGGAGCGTTCTCCTGCTTGCGGTATTTTGTGAACCATTTCTTCTGGGAAGGATCCAATTTACCGGCGAAACCCTGCGCACAGGCTGCAACCAGAACGACAACAACAAATTCTCTCAAGTTCACACAAAAAGATGTATCAGAGCTGGAGTGCCACTACCAGCGCTCAGCAACAACCCGAAGGTATCTCATTTCGGCGGAGCCAATATCATCCACCAAACAGACCAGGAATTCTTCGATGCCATCGTCACGCACCACCCGCTCCACCTCCTCGATTTCTCCGGGGCCGAGTTCGATCCAAGTGTGCATATCAGCCGACCCTTCAAATCTGAGTCGGGCATCAACTGCAGCAGTCGCGATCCGACAACGGAGCCCGAGATGCTTGTTGCCGTCATCTCCATCGATCAATTCAGGGCGTGGATCTCCTTCGTGATCGTCCGACGAATCAGCAGGGTCTGTCCCCACACAATATTCCCAAAAGCGGCGGTGATCCGCCAAGCCAACCTCGCGGCCCGCCCAGTCGTTCCAAAAATCGAACAGGTCCCCGTTGGTGTTGGGGCGATCCGGATCGACCTCAATGAGTCTTGCCTTGGCGAAGTGGCCCAAATTTGAATTTAGACAAACCAACCAGCGACCACCCGAGATTGGACCCAGATCGTAGTCATGCTCGACCCACATTCCAGCCCCGGTGGTGTCTGATGGTGGAACCAATTCTATTTCCTCGTTGGATCCGGCCCGGACAAATCTTGGCTGGAGAAAGAAAGAAGGTCCCCGTGGACGAACCTCCCCCCAATCAACAGACCAATCATCTCGAACTGCCAAATTCTCAGGGACAAAGAGCCTTGCCGAGGCCGTCCATCGTCCGATCAATTCGTCCTTTCCAAGTGCAAGTTCGGTATTGTGCGTTGGAGTCGGATCGTCCGGCTCTATTTCAACGGTAAGGTATCCGATGAAAGGATCCACCAATGAGTTCCCCTGAAGGTCCCTTACCAATTCCGGCTCGCTCAGGAGAAGGCGATAGCGGCCCCGATCTTCGTCATTCCACGATCCGCCGGGAGGCTCCATGCGATAGGTGGCGATCGCCCCGACGGCCATATCCGCCGTGAAACTCAGACTCGTCCGTTCCAGCTCCACCACTTCGCCCTGACGATTCATCACCGAAAGCACCTGCGCTTCAATTCCATCAAAAGCCAATTCCCCGTCATCAAAGAACTCCACCGTAAACTCCAATGGCTCATCACTCGTCTCGGTCACCGAAGCTCCTCGAATCGTAACTTTCGGGGGCGTAAAATCTCCCTGTGGACCAGAAACAGAAATAAGCGCATGACCAATCACTTCCTTTAAAGAGCTTAGCTGATATCGATAATCGCCAGGGAAAAACATTCCCAGCCCTATCTGATGCTCAATGACCATGGGAGCCAAAATCCGGACCCTTGGATCAATCCATGCCGTCATTTCAGACTCCACAAGATTCTCCCGACGGCTCACTTCACCCCAGTCAACGTGGTCGACATATTGGCCGAAGGTCATTCTGATATGGGCGGCGAAATTTGGATACAAACCCCGGGTTGGAAGCCGCACAATGTCAATTTCCACTTCCGATGGCAGTCCCTTCAAAAGGTCGCTATTACCATCACCACCACTCACGGAAAATTGATCCCGCCCGAGGGTTTCGCGGCCTGTTTTAAGAGTCACGGAATAGTCGCCCGCTCCAAACATCCCAAGTTCGACCCGATGAGTGTAGGTTGTCACGACCTGGGGCACAAAATCACCTGTTCGATACCCCTCGACCTCCACACAAAAGCTACCGTTTGCAGTTTGGGTGACCTCCCCCCAATTGACTTCCACGGGAAAAGGAAACGTGACCGCAAAGGTTGCAACAGCCAATTCGGAAACCTCTCCTCCCGGAACTCCGGGCGTCGGGAACATTTCCACTGTGACTTCGCCCGCCATCGCCTGCACAAGCTCCTTCTCCTCCTCAATGGCAACCTCAAACGCCCCGGCGAGCGTCATCCCGAAAGAGGTGCCGTCGCTCTTGAAAACCTCACCACCGGCCAGCATCACGGCGTACTCACCGTTGTGCTCCCCGGTCCAGCCCCCTTCCGGAGCCGCCATTTCATACAGCACGGCATGAAGATTCGTCGCCGGAATTTCCCCATCAGGATCAGGGTGGGGAACCAAGGTGTTAAATTCCACAAAAGAAACTTGAGAATAAAATCCTTTGGCGTTGGTCACCCAAAGGTCGCCATCATCAAAGCTTTGGGTGGAAACACCCCCCTGACTCTGGTAGGAGACGACAATTCTCAAAGGAGCATCCCCTGTTCCGGTGACATCGGAAACATCGGCAGCGACATCATCCCAATCGATTGGCTCATCGCCCGGAGCAGACAAGGCCGAAAGACAGAAGACCATCGAGATGAGAGTTTTGATTGTTCGTTTCATCGGCTTTTACTTCGGATCTCTAACAGGATCCATCTTCCGAAACAACGGCAAACTCAGCTATCAAGCCTCCACATCGGAAGACTGCAGCCGTTTCACGGTTCCTTGAACCGTTACGTGGAAATGCCATTCGCCCGCGAACTCCCGGATCGCCAGCATCTCCAATTTCGCCAGAAGATAGATTTCGGTCTCGTAGCTGGAAAAATCCTTCATCGGCACCCATGAATCCCGGGCCGCAAAGTGCTGTCTGAGAGTCTCAAGTTCACCTGCCACTTCATCGCTTGAGGGGATCATCGTTTTCCATTCATCACCTATCCGTCCAATCCACCCCGGCCCTGCCAGTATCAAGGCGCAGAGCCCCTGCCCGATTTGTCCATATTCCTGATTGCTCATTCGGGCCAAGCGCATACCGGGCTTTCGGTCCGGCTTCTGGGCAATGCGCTCCCAATCCCGTGGACCATGTTTTTTAAGATAGCGATGTCCGAGCAAAAATACCGTGAGCGCCACCAAGGTGGAAAAAATAAGGATTGGCAGCGTCAAAATACGGTGACCGGCGAAAAGACTCGCGATCACCCACGCAAACAAGAAGACAACCAGAAAAACTGCCGAGGAGCCAAGCGCCCATAAGAGGATCCGTGCAAGGCAACGTTGGTTGTGACGCCGGATCAACTTCGGCGTGATGATCACAGGGAAACTCGACATGACTCCAAAAAAATAACGGATCCAAACCGTTAATCCTTAGTCTCGCCACGGAGAAAGGATCTTCAACAGGGCATACCGGAATTTCACCTTGGACTCCAAAGGAGCGAAAACCTTCAAAGTTTTGCCGGTTGGCGAAAAATCAATCTCGGAAGAGCGCCCCCAAAGCTCCCCATCGACCTCAACCGGTACCTCTTCCCCGCTGGTGACCTTGAGGGCTGCTGCCTGAAGGTATTCCACTGAATCGCCGTGCGAATGAGGGTCAATCCCCCCCTTAACCAATCCCCTGAGCGAATCCTTCAAAAATTGGTAACCGGCTTCTTTAAAAACCACCACGTCCAACAGGCTATCCGAGTTTGAGGCATTCTTAAAAAGAGGAAACTGGCCGCCATAAAGAGAACCGTTGCCCACCAACATCGCAACCCCTTCGACCTCGCGTCCATCGGAACAAGTCACGGTAAACTCGGGAGGCTTGGCGCGAAGTACTTTCGTAGCGGCGAAGAGATAGGCAAACGGCCCCAACCGTTTTTTGCTCTCCCATGTCGTTTCCTCAATCACCTGGGCGTCGAAACCAACTCCGGCCATTTGCACGAAAGGCGCCCCGTTCATCGCAAATAGATCCACCTCCTGACTATGGCCACCATCAATCACCTCCATGGCATTTTCAAGCTTGTCGTATGGGATCCCCATCTCGCGGGCAAAGACATTCATTGTTCCGGTCGGAAAGACGCCAAGAGCCGTTTTGGAACCCGCCAAGCCTTCAACAACCGCATTCAGGGTTCCGTCACCACCGGCCGCAATTACCAGTTCCTCACCATCGCGGACGAACTTGCGGGACAAATCAATGGCCTCTTCCCGGCTCCGCGTTGCGTAAATCGTGAAGCGGGTCGCATTCTCCATGATGAATTTCAAGGCACGACGCCCCTTCTCGCTCTTGGCCTTGGGGTTCAAGATGAGAGGATATCTAGGAGGCAATTCACTCATGATTCCTGTGCGGGAACAGGAAACCCCATCTTGTCCATTTGGTCGAGAACCAAGGAAACCGGGAGTCCAATGATATTCTGATAGTCGCCCTCGAATTTCTCAATGATGAGCTCACGGTGCTCCTGGGCGGCATATCCACCCGCTTTGTCGAGAACATAGACCTTCGAAAGGTAATCTTCGATATCGAGCTCACGCAGATCCCTGAATTTCACAAAGGAAGTGCTCACAAACTCAGACCGCTGGTCTCCGCACGACAAAACAACTCCGGTGAGCACCTCGTGAACGCGGCCGCTGAAATCCCGTAAATTTTGAGCCGCTTCTTCAAGATCCAGCGGCTTGCCATAAATCCTTCCATCAAGCGCCACCACCGTATCCGCTCCGATTACCATTGCTTCCGGCCTCGCCAGTGAGACCGCCATACACTTGAGCCGTGCGTTGGTGAGAGCCAAATCCCTGGGGGCGCACTGATCACCGGATAATTCTTCTACGTCGGGAGAAATAATTTGAAACGAAAGCCCTGCCTCGCTGAGGAGTTCGCGCCTTCGTGGTGAACCGGACGCAAGAATGAGTTCCCAGTTGGTCGATCCCTCGGTTAAGCCAATCACATCGATGCCCCGGAGCCCCGGGTAAAAAAATTATGGTGCGCGCGAGAGGAATCGAACCTCCACGGGGTTGCCCCCACATGAACCTGAATCATGCGCGTCTACCAATTCCGCCACGCGCGCGACGGCGGAAAGAAATCACCCCCTCCCTAAATTGGCAATCAAATTTCGTGAAGGAAATGACTCTCTTTTGGTGAATGGTTTGGAATTTCCCACCCCTTGGTGTCTCATAGGTCCACATGAAGGTCCTCATCACTGCCGGCCCAACCGTGGAGCCCATCGATCCGGTCCGCTATCTCACCAATCGCTCCTCCGGCAAAATGGGTTACGCGCTCGCAGCAGCGGCGGCAAAACGCGGGCATTCCGTTCTTCTCATCTCCGGCCCAACCACTCTCGAAATCCCGGAAGGAGTCGACTATCTCCCGATCGAAAGCGCCACCGAAATGTATCAAGCGGTGGAGTCTCAAATTGGCCGACACGATCTCGCTATTTTTGCCGCCGCCGTCGCCGATTACACTCCTGCTGAAATTGCAGAACAAAAGCTCAAGAAGCTTGGTGCTGAAATGACCCTCACCCTCAAGCGTACCAAGGACATTCTTGGTTCGGCGCGTAAAGTCATGGGCTTCAAGGGCACCTTGGTTGGCTTCGCTGCCGAAACCGAAAATGTCGTCGAAAACGCCCGCGGTAAATGCCTGCGAAAGGATTGCGACCTCGTCATTGCAAACGACGTTTCGCGTCGGGATATCGGCTTCGACTCCTCTGAAAACGAAGTCACCCTCGTCTATCCCGATCGCTCGGAACCCCTGCCCCAAGATAGTAAGGAGCATCTGGCTTTTCACCTGATCGAGATTTTCGAGGGCATCCATTCCCAGCCTTCGGGGAATCTTGACAACCATGATTGATTGTGGTCCCGGCGACCATGCTTCCATCATTCTACCTAATGTAAAAATTTGCCCTGCTCTGCTTCATCTTCGCCCTATCCTCCCGAGTCAGGCACCTTCCAAAGGACAATCACGACACCGTTCAAAGGTAAAAGGAGAGGGTCCTAAAAGTGGGCCTGGAACAATTTAAATGTATTTTCCCGCCACCCACGAAGCACCAACCTAGGGAGTAGCTATTGAAGTCCGTCTGGCTTGACAATGAGAACGAACCGCCGACCGAGGTCTTCGTCCCATCCATATTTCTTCGAGCGGATCTCACTCGATCAAGGCGAACTCATTATCAATTCATGAAAAAAAGATCCCCTGAAGTTTGATATCACCATGAATGCAATTTTAAAAAAGGAATGAACTCATGGGTGATTGACGCCGAAAACAGCCAGCTGGTTCAGTTTTTCGGAGTGCCTCTTTATCAGCATTCTTCTACAATTTTGATTGCTCCTGACAATTTCAGAGTCAGGTGTTCCATCGAAATGCGCCTGAAAACCGCGGACAAAATCGGTCAGATGGCCTTTGTTGACACCAACGACAACGGTAGTTTTCTTTATTCCGGAAAATGGTGAGTGGCCATCGCGATCGGGACAGGTTCCCAAACTTTCCATTTTACTTGATCGTGCCCATCGGCAGCGATTAGCTCCGCCAATCCATGAACGAAAACCCCTATGCCGCGCCATCCGAGTATTCCCTGCCCGGCACCCAACCCTCGGAAGACGAACGAATTCGCCGCAACCATCTCAATGCGGAATCAAATATCAAAGGGATAGGACTTCTTTATTTTCTCGGAGGAATCCTCACCATTGTCAGCCTCCTGGCAACGAATAGGAATGCCAGCCAGCTTCCCCCGGGATCAGCTGAAGCCACCGGATACCTCATCGGAACCGCACTCGTTCCACTCACCTTTTTAATTCTTGGCTACGGACTCAGAAAACTGAACACCTTCGCACGAATTATTGCAGGAATCCTCAGCACATTCGGTCTTTTGGGGTTTCCGATCGGGACCGTCATCAGCATCTTCTTCCTTTATTTTCTTTTCTCTAAAAAAGGACGATTCGTCACAACTGCAGGCTACAAAGAAGTCATCGCAAGGACTCCGCACATCAAACGAAAAACATCCGTTGTCGTGTGGGTTTTTCTGGCTCTTCTCATCATCTTCTTTGTCTTTGGCTTCGTATTCGTCTTAATGCGTCAACACTAAGGCATCCGACAAAATCATCGCTTCTCATTCCGATTTCGTCATTCTCTTCCCGTGACCGAACTCGAAACAGCCGTCCACGCCGCCAAGGAAGCGGGCAAACTCCTCCGTGCCAATTTCCACGGACCCAAGCATGTTGATGAAGCCCTCCATCACGATCTTAAACTCGCTCTCGACAAGGAATCCCAGGATCTAATCACCGGGATCATTCTCGACCAGCACCCCGGACACGCCATCTACGGTGAGGAAGGATTGGCCGGAGATCAATCTTCCGCTCATCAATGGATCGTCGACCCCATCGATGGCACCGTCAACTTTTTCTACGGAATTCCGCATTTCTGCATTTCCATCGCCAAACGAGTCGACGGTGAGCTCGTTTTGGGGGTCATTTACGATCCCATGGTCAACGAGCTTTGGACGATCGAAAAAGGGGGGCAACCTCTGCTCAATGGCAATCCGGTCACCGTGAGCAACCGCGAAAAACTGGAAGAATCCATTCTCTTCGTTGGCTGCGGCAAGGATGAAGAAGCACTCGCCACCGGCCTTACCCGCTTCAAGAAAGGGTCTCTCAAAGCACGTAAAATGCGCATGATGGGATCGGCCGCTCTAGGAATGGCCTACATCGCCTGCGGGCGGCTTGATGCTTACATCGAGTCACGCATCTCGCTTTGGGACATTGCAGCCGGCCAGTTGATGATTGAAGCCACAGGTGGGAGCGTCAAGCTCGTCCCTCACGAGAATAATCCTGATGTTTACTCGATCGTTGCAAGCAACGGAAAAATCCCTATCGAACAAATCCTATGATTCGCTCAGGCATTGGATACGACGTCCACCAATTTGCAGAAGGCCGCCCGTTGATTTTGGGTGGCGTTGAAATCCCACACACCCATGGGCTTGACGGCCACTCGGATGCCGATGTCCTCAGTCATGCCATTGCCGATGCCATCCTTGGTGCACTCGGCCTCCCCGATATTGGTTACTATTTCCCGCCGGGCGACGATTCCTGCAAAGACATCTGCTCGCTGCGCATCCTCGAAAAGTGCGCATCCTTGTGCGAGGAATACGATTACAAATTGATGAATGTCGATTCTTCCCTGGTTGCCGAGGCTCCCAGGGTCCTGCCCCATGCTCCCGCGATGAAAGAAAACATCGCCAGGTCGCTGGGACTGACGCCTGCTGAAATTGGGATTAAAGCGACAACCAACGAGACGATGGGATTCGTCGGGCGCCGCGAAGGGATGGCGGCATTTGCCACCGCCTTGGTTGTCAAAAAAGACTTCTTGAAATAAGCGACTCAATTAGAGGGCAAGGTCATAGCTACGCCCGATCCTTCCCTCCCGCCAATCCATGAAGGCGCGGTTGGCAACGGAAACTCCCCCGATCGTAGGATAATTTCCGGTGAAATACCAATCACCGGATTCCTCGGCAATGATCGACTTGTGAAGGTTTTCGACAGTCTGGTAAATCACCTCCACCTCACCGTGCCAGTCAATATCTTCCGGATAAACGATCTGCGCAATCTCTGCAGAAATCTCCTCGTCGGTGAATCCCAAATAGAGTTTTTGAACGGCATTGATTCGCTCCTCGCAGGGCTTTTCCATCTCCGCTTTACAGTCTTGATAGACCTCCTCAATGAGAGCAGATTTCCCGGAACGCTTGATCAAATTGATCGTCGCCTGAAATGCGATAAATTTCCCCATTTCCGACATATCGATACCGTAGCAATCCGGATATCGAATCTGCGGCGCAGTTGAGCAAATCACAATTTTGCCGGGCTTCGTCCGGGCCAATATTTTGAGAATTGACTGTTTCAAAGTTGTCCCCCGAACAATTGAATCATCAAGCACAACGAGGTTTCCACCCTCGGGAACGATCCCGTAAGTGATGTCGTAGACGTGTGAAACCAGCTGATTACGACCGCTTTCCTGGGAAATAAAGGTTCGTAACTTGATGTCCTTATGTGCGATTTTTTCGCCCACAGGCCAATTTCGCATGACAAGCTCATCAAGCTTTCCCTCATCCAGTTCGCCCGCTTTCAAGGCGCTTAACATATCGGCATGCACCATTTTACGACGATAAAGTCGCAAGCCATCCATCAAACCGTAGTAAGCGGTCTCAGCGGTATTTGGGACAAACGAGAAAACTGAATTCTTAAAATCATGATCGATGGACTCGACAATCTGCTCCACCAGAGCAGAGCCCATGGCTTTACGTTCACGATAAATCTCAGGATCATTTCCACGTGAGAAGTAGATCCGCTCGAACGAACAGGGCTGGGGCTTGATCTCATCCGCAAAACGCTCGGACTGGTAATCACCATTATTCTTGACCGTCATCACCGTGCCAGGGGGCAGCTCGGTCACTTCCTCCTGTTCGGCCTCAAAGACAGTCATGAGAGGCACCCGCTCGCTGGCGAACGCAATAACTTCATCTGTCTCGTAATAATAACAGGGTCGAATCCCGTGGGGATCCCGCATCACAAACAAGTCACCATTCCCGACAACTCCCGAAATACAATATCCGCCATCCCAGCCCTTCGCCGATTCCGCGACGATGTTAGCAAGATTGAGCCTCGCGGAAATTTTTTCGGCCGTATGATCTCCGGGGATTCCTTCGTCTCTCAGCTCGTGATAAATATCAGTATGAGCTTCATCAAGATGGAATCCGATCTCCTCAAGCACGGTTTGGGTATCTGTTCCAAAAACCGGATGCTGACCCCGATCCATCATGCGCTCGTTCAGCTCATTGGTATTGGTCATATTGAAGTTGCCCATCACCATCAGGGTCCGGGTGGGCCAGTTGCTGCGTCGCAGGTAAGGATGGCATGAGCCATTGTCGAACTGCCCTGATGTACCGTAACGCAGGTGGCCCATGTAAACATCCCCCGCAAAGTCAAAGCGCCGTCGAAGATCCTCCGGATTATTCTCGTCAAGCTCTCCTTTCCGGTGCTTTTTACTCAAGCTCTTCAATTCGGATCGAAAGAGCTTTGCGAGTGAGTCCTTCTTCGAATCCCGACGCCGGAAAATGTAAGGTTGTCCGGCCGGCATCCCAATCTTCGCGCAACCAATCCCAACTCCATCCTGGCCGCGATTGTGCTGCTTCTCCATGAGAAGAAAGAGCTTATTAAAGCCCCAAAGAGCGGAGCCATACTTGTCCTGATAGAAGGCCAACGGCTTTTTGAGGCGAACCACGGCAATGCCGCATTCGTGGGTGAGACGGTCACTCATGATTTATTCGGGGCTAGGGCTAGGATTTTACCTCAACGGTGACACCATCACCTGAACGGATCTTGCCAAGGACCTGACCTCCCGGACCGGCGGAACAGGCCGCGTCAACACTCTCAGGACCCACGATGGCCACCCACCCGATTCCCATGTTGAAGGCGTTGAATCGATCCTCCGGATCTGTGTGAGCGAGCAATTTCTGCACCGGCTCGTTCTCCCAAAATGGGATCGTGAGATCGGCACCCATTCCACGAAAGAGACGCTCAAGGTTTTCAGGAAGTCCGCCGCCCGTGATATGAGCGAAGGCTTTGGCCCTGGGACCATCACCCTTAAAAGCGTTGGTCACGTCGTGGTAAAGTCGTGTGGGGGCGAGCATCGCCCTGATCTCGTCCTTGCTAAACTCAGAACCGTGCTCCGCAAGAATCCTGCGGCAAAGGCTCCAGCCGTTTGCATGAAAACCATCGGACGCGTAGCCGATTAAAACATCACCTTCTTGAATCGTTTCAGGTTGGATCAAATCCTCTTTCTCAACCGCTCCGATACAGAATCCCGAAAGTTCCACCACATCGGGCGGAACAAGGCCGGGCATTTCAGCGGTCTCACCTCCGGCCAAAATACAACCACAGTCTTCGAGGTAGTCACACATCCCTGAGATTAATCGCTTGATGCGTTCGGGGTGAAGCTTCTCGATCCCGATATAATCAAGGAAGAGCAGCGGGTCTCCACCAGTCGTGATGATGTCGTTCACACTCATCGCAATCAGATCTTTCCCGGCCTCGGCTTCCATCCCGTGCTCGAGAAGAAGCTCCAGCTTCGTTCCAACTCCGTCGCATCCCGTCACAATAACCGGATTCTTATAATCACTCAGGTCAAATGCCGCAGCGAAAAGACCAAACGAGTTATAAAGCTGACGTTGCTTTTGAGTGCGGGAGACATCCGCCTTAATTTCGTTGACCAAAGCCGCAGCGGCCCGAGTATCAACTCCTGCTTCCTGGTAAGTAACCTTTTTACCCATGCGCTGGGACCCTTGTAATCTCCCCATCTCAATCGTCACGCCTTTTTCCTCGTCATTTCACCGATCCGTTCGGATTTTGAATGAAACCACGCCGTTTGGCGTCCTAAACTGAAGATGAAAACCTTGATTTTATCGATAGCCCTGGCCCTTTCGGCTGCTGCAGAGCCCGCTTGGCTGGAAGACGTCAATATACCGCAAAAAAGTGCTCTCAGGGAGATCTCACCCACCAACCTCGCCTACTCGATGACTTGGGATGGTCGGGTCAAAGCCGGTAGCTTCAACATCCTGTTTGGAGAAAAAGACCCCCGCTACCCCAAGCATTTTCTTGTCAGAGCTTACGGAGGAAGCACCGGGTGGGCGCATGCGCTCTTTCCCTACAAATTCAACTACACCAGCTTCCTCAATCCCAAAACCTTGCGTCCCATCATGTTTGTAGGGACCGAAAAGGAACGTACGAAGCTGGACACGCTGAGCTACCGCTTCAATTCCAAAGGGGTTACCGGAACCCAGAAAAAGACCCGGGACGGCAAAGTGGAAAGCGATGCATCCTCTTTTCCCTATCCCTACTCCCTCGATCTTTTTAGCGGGCTCCTGCAGATCCGGAGCATGCCGCTCAAGAACGGCGATGAAGTGGTCATGCCATTTCATCCTGTTGCCACCCCCTATCTCGCCAGGATCCAAGTGCTGGGCCGGGAAACCCACATGGGCCGGAGATGCATCAAGCTTAACGTGGGCCTCCAGAAAATTGACGACGATATGTCCCTTAAGCACTACAAAAAGCTCAAGACCGCGACAGTCTGGCTATCTGATGACGAGTGGCGGGTTCCTGTCGAAATCAACGCCAAGGTCTTTGTGGGACACGTGAGAGTCTTCCTGACCAAACACGAAAATCTCGAGCGGTAAAACTTGATCCGGCGGATAGACTCTACTTGTCAGTGACCGCTCCCTCGCTCGCGCTGGTTACCAACTTGGCATATTTCGCCAGCACTCCGCGGGTGTAGCGCGGCTCGGGCTGCACCCATTTCGAGCGGCGGGATTCGAGATCGGCGTCAGTAAATATTTCGTTATTTTCGGCATCAATGGTAATGGTGTCGCCTTCTTCGAGAAGACCGATGGGACCGCCTTCGAATGCTTCCGGCGTTATGTGGCCGACCACGAATCCGTGACTACCTCCTGAAAATCGCCCATCGGTGATCAGGGCGACCTTATCTCCAAGACCGCGGCCCATGACGGCGGCGGTTGGTCCAAGCATTTCGCGCATGCCCGGTCCGCCTTTTGGACCTTCGCGACGAATCACAATAACATCGCCGGCCTCGATCTTTCCGCTCAAAATAGCTCCCATGCCTTCTTCCTCGGACTCGAAGACGCGGGCACGGCCCGTGAAGGAAAGTCCTTCTTTGCCCGAAATTTTAGCAACCGAACCAGTGGGGGCAAGGTTGCCATAAAGAATCCGCAGGTGGCTGTCTTTTTTGACCGGGTTATCAATGGAGCGGACAACATCTTGTCCCTCCGGAAACTCAAGCGGTGAATTGGCGAGGTTCTCTGCGACGGTTTTGCCCGTCACCGTCAGGCAATCTCCGTGCAAAAGCCCTTCCTTGAGAAGCAACTTCATCAAAGGGATCAATCCTCCGATTTTCACCATCTCGGCCATGACGTATTTGCCACTCGGCTTGAGGTCGGCCAAAACCGGAACACGCTTTCCGATCTCAGTAAAATCATCAATCGAAAGCTCAACATCGGCCGCATGAGCCATCGCAAGAAGATGAAGCACGGCGTTGGTCGAACCTCCCAGCGTAATCACCACTGTAATGGCATTTTCAAACGCCTTACGGGTCATAATGTCGCGCGGCTTGATCCCCTTCTCGAGCAGATGCAGCACCGCCGCGCCGGCATCAAATGAATCCCGCTTTTTGTCGTCACTGATGGCCGCTTGGGCCGAACTATTGGGAAGGCTCATTCCGAGCGCCTCAATCGCACTCGCCATGGTGTTGGCTGTATACATTCCACCACAGGATCCCGGACCGGGAATCGCTTTCTCCTCAACCTCCTGGAGCTCCTCGTCAGAGTATTCACCGCTGGCGTGCTTCCCAACCGCTTCAAAAACCGAGACGATATCAAGTTCTTTCTCCTCACCCTTCAAAGTCGCACATCCTGGCAAAATCGTTCCGCCGTAGACAAAAACGGAAGGCCGGTTCATCCGCGCCATCGCAATAATGCAAGCCGGCATATTCTTATCACAACCACCGATCGCGACATAGCCGTCCATTCCTTCACAACCCACCACCGTTTCAATCGAATCGGCAATCACCTCCCGACTCACGAGTGAATATTTCATGCCCTCGGTTCCCATCGAGATTCCGTCGGAAATCGTGATCGTATTGAAAATGACAGATTTCCCGCCTGCCGCGTTGATACCATTGGCGGACTCGGTGGCGAGGCCATCAATATGAAAATTACAGGGCGTCACCTGACTCCAGGTCGAGGCAACCCCAATTTTAGGTTTTTTAAAGTCGTCTTTTTCGAAACCCACCGGATAGAGCATGGCCCGGCTGGGGGCACGATCCGGCCCATCAAGCACCTTGGAGGAAAACTCGCGCATATTTGGAGTGTCACACATGTTGCAGGGACTTTTCCTCTCCACGCCAAAAACTGCAAGCCTGATCGGCACAGAGGGGCCGCCTTTCCAAAACAGCTCTTCTTGCCGGGCCAATGTCAGCGATCCCGGACGAATTTGGAAGGCAGGCTCTTGCTTTCGTTGCGATCCTACGCTACCGCTGCGCCGACATGCCAAGCCGAGTTCTGGTTTCCGACCCAATTTCCGAAAAAGGTGTTGAGCTTCTCAATGCCCATCCCGACATCACCGCTGACTTCAAAATCGGCCTCCCTCCTGAAGAACTCCTCTCCATCATTGGGGAATACGACGCCCTTATCGTGAGGTCCCAGACCAAAGTCACCGCAGAGGTTTTTGCGGCAGCAACCAAGCTAAAGGCCGTTGGTCGTGCCGGGGTTGGAGTCGACAACATCGATCGTGAGGCCGCCAACTCCCACGGAGTGATCGTGATGAACACTCCCACCGGCAACACCATTTCCACCGCCGAGCACGCCTTCACTTTGATGTGTGCCACGGCTCGAAATATCGCCCTTGGTCACGCCGGAGTCATCGCCGGAGATTTCAAAGCCGCCCGCAAAGCCTATCAGGGCATCGAGCTGAATGGCAAAACTCTTGCCATTATTGGCATGGGCCGGATTGGCTCGGAGTTCGCCAAACGGGCTCAGGCCTTCAACATGAAGATCGTCGCATACGATCCCTTCCTCACCCAATCACGTGCCGACGAAATGAAGGTCAAACTTGCGGGCACTCCCGACGAAGCGCTCGCTGGAGCCGACATCGTCACGCTGCACGTTCCGATGACCGAAGACACCCGGCATATTCTCAATGCCGAACGCCTCTCGCTGATGAATCAGGGAGCGCTTGTCATCAACTGCGCCCGCGGTGGCCTCATCGACGAGGTCGCCCTCAAAGCAGCCATCGATTCCGGCCATATTGCAGGCTGCGGACTCGATGTTTTTGAGGAGGAACCTCCTTCCGCCGAACATCCCCTATTCTCCCTCGACAAACACATCAGCTTCACCCCTCACCTCGGAGCATCGACCAACGAAGCTCAGGAAAACGTTGGGATTCAGGTCGCCGAACAAATCCGCGACTTCTGCGCGACCGGAGAGATCCGCAACGCCATCAACATGCCGTCGATGGATGCCGCCGCGTTGAACGAACTCGGCTGCTACATCGATATCGCAAACGGCCTCGGCAAAATCCTCGCCAAGATTGGCCCCGACAACCCAGACTCCCTCCGGGTCTCTTATCACGGTCCCATTTCGAAAAAGGACACCGCTCTCATCTCTCGAAGCGTTCTCACCAGCTTTCTTGAAGCAGCTCGCTGTGACGGACAAGTCAACATCGTCAACGCCCCAGCCGTCGCCAAGGAGATGGGGCTCGACACCATCGAATCCACCATCAACGCCGCCACCGAATTCAGCGAGCTGATCGTCGCCGAACTCAAAAAAGGAGAGATCCGCTATCGGGTCTCGGGAACGGTCATTGGCAAATCGCCCCGCATCGTCGAGATCGACAAGCTCTACGTCGACATCAACACCAAGGGTCATTTCCTCGTCGTCAAAAATGATGATCGGCCCGGTATGGTTGGAGTCATCGGGACCGAACTCGGAAATGCCAAGGCCAACATTGCCAACCTCTCACTCGCCCGGAACAGCTCGGGAGGCAGTGCACTCACTGTGATTGAACTGGATGCCCCGCTCGAACCATCCGTCATGACGACGATTCGGGAGACTGAAGGCGTTATCTACGCGACCGGCGTGACACTTTAGGTCAAAAGCAAATCACCGCCCGTCCAGAATCGGCGCGAGCTTCTGCGCCGTTTCCGGCGGCCACGCACTCTTCGGGGTAAAAATGGCGGCATCGAGCGATTGATGCTCGGGCCAATCCGGCTCCGCGGGGATTTTGGAAATGGCCCGCTTGATGATTTGTGCGCTCATTTTGGCATTGGCTGCCAAATGCTCCACAACCGAGCTAGCCTCGACAGACTCCTCACCTTCCCTCCAACAATCGTAATCCGTGACCATTCCCAGAGTGGCCAGCGCGATCTCGGCTTCTCGTGCCAATTTGGCCTCCGGAAGATTGGTCATCCCAATGATATCGAAGCCGAAATGTCGGTAGTAGTGCGACTCCGACTTGGTTGAAAATGCCGGCCCATCCATGCAAACATACGTTCCACCATTGTGGATCCCAGCGCCTTCGGCCCGTCCCGCTTCAGCCAAAATCGCGCGTAACCCGGAGCTGATCGGCTCCGCAAATCCAACGTGAGCGACAATGCCCTCACCAAAGAAAGTGTGATTGGCCCGTTGGCTGGTGCGGTCAAAATATTGATCGGGAAGTACCACCGAGCGAGGCGGATACTCCTCCTTCAGACTGCCTACCGCAGTCGCACAAATCACCCAGCGAACTCCAAGTGACCGTAGAGCCCAAAAGTTCGCGCGATGATTCACCTCGGTCGGAAGAATCGTGTGATTTTGCCCATGCCGGGAAAGAAACCAGATTTGCCGACCTTCGTAAGTGCCGCCGACCAAATCGTCCGACGGATCGCCAAACGGCGTTTTCACTTGGCATTTTTCTACATTCTCCAGTCCGTCGAATCCGGACACTCCACTCCCTCCAATGATTCCAATTGCTGCACTCATCCTTTGCCATTCTTGTTTGAAAAATACTCGGTGACCAAAATCAAGATGACTCCCAGAGCGACCGCACCCAGTTGAAGCCATGCCCCACCGGTCGACAGATCAGGAACGTGCCAGTTCTCGTAACCGACAATCTTATCTTCAGGGCCGTCCTTTTTTTCGATGGTTTCCAAAACCTTGTCCTTCCATGGCCAAATGATAACGAGAGATCCGGCAACAAACCCGGTGATCGTCCCAATCGCACGGTCGTGATGTTCACGGAACAACCAGCTCAAAAACCTCGAGAGAACCAGAAGCCCGACCAACGCCCCGATCCCTACTGGAAGGATGACTGAAAACACGACGGTTAGATCTCCCGAAGTCAGCGCATTCACCGAACTAAGGACCAGGCGATAATTCCCCATCAGAAGAAGAACAAAGGAACCGCTCAGCCCGGGAATGATCATGCTGCACATGGCAGCGACGCCACAGAGCATGAGATAAACGAAATCCTTATTCTCGGAAGCCGGGGTCAGAAAAGCCATCGAGACCGCGATCGCAGCCCCAATAAAAAACACGGTAATGACGTCGGCACTCCAGCGTTTGACAGCCTTGCCAACCGATGGGATGGAAGCCGCGATCAACCCGAAAAAGACCGACCAGATCAGCTTGGGATGATTCTTGAATTCATACTCAAGCACCTGCGCAAGCGTGACAATACTGACGCCTACGCCCAGCATGAGCGCCGTCAGGAAAAGGCCATCGACCTTCTTCCAAAGCGCTCCGATCTTGAAACCCAGTCCAAGCTTCAGAGCCTCGGCATCGAAGGACTTCAGGGCGTCGATAAGGCGTTCGTAAATTCCGGTAATGAGCGCAATCGTCCCCCCGGAAACCCCCGGCACGACGTTGGCCGCCCCCATCGCGAATCCTTTCAGGAAAGTGACGACCTCGTCTCTCATCAGTCGGAAATCGAGAATTACTGAAGGCCGTCGATGATTGCATTGAAGGTTGCGCTTGGGCGCATTGCTTCGACCAATTTCGCGGGGTCCGGGGAGTAGTATCCGCCGATGTCGACCGGCTGGCCTTGAACCGCATTCAACTCGGAAACGATGGTCTCTTCATTGGATGCGAGAGCCTCGGCAACCGGTTCAAACTGTTCCGCGAGAGATGGAGAGTCGGTCTGCTCTGCGAGCGCCTTCGCCCAGTAAAGTGCGAGATAAAAGTGGCTCCCCCGGTTATCAAGCTCGCCACTCCTGCGGAGCGGGCTCTTGTTATTCAAGAGAACGGCGGTGGTCGCATCGTCAAGTGTCGCTCCGAGAATTTTGGCCTCCTCCGAACCGATGTGCTCGAGTGAAACGGCAAGGGCAAGAAACTCCCCAAGCGAATCCCAGCGCAGATGATTCTCCTGCACGAACTGTTGCACGTGCTTTGGCGCGGAACCACCGGCCCCGGTCTCGAAAAGTCCGCCGCCATTCATTAACGGAACAATAGAGAGCATCTTGGCACTCGTCCCGACCTCAAGGATGGGAAACAAGTCGGTGAGATAGTCACGGAGGACGTTTCCAGTCACCGAGATTGTTTCTTCGCCAGCCTTAAGTCGCTCAAGTGAAACCTCGGACGCCTCGACCGGGCTAAGGATTCGAAGGTCCAGACCTTCGATGTCGTGATCACCCAGATAGGTGCCAACTTTCTCGATGAGTTGGGCGTCATGCGCCCGATCTTCATCGAGCCAGAAAATCGCCGGAGATCCAGTGGCCCGCGCGCGATTAACTGCGAGTTTCACCCAATCCTGAATGGGAGCGTCTTTGGTTTGGCAGGCACGCCAGATGTCACCTTCGCCGACTTCGTGCTCAATCAAAGTTTCACCAGCTGAGTCTACAACTCGAACGGTTCCAGCCGACGGAATTTCGAATGTCTTATCGTGTGAACCATACTCTTCGGCCTTCTGGGCCATCAAGCCGACGTTTGGAACCGTTCCCATCGTGGTTGGATCGAAGGCTCCGTTCTTCTTACAAAAGTCGATGGTGGCCTGGTAAACGCCTGCATAAGAACTGTCGGGAATCACCGCAATGGTGTCCTGAACCTTGCCATCCTTATCCCACATTTGGCCGGAATTCCTGATCATGGCAGGCATGGAGGCATCAATAATCACGTCACTTGGAACGTGAAGATTGGTAATTCCACGATCGGAATCAACCATCGCGAGGTCAGGCCCCGCTGCAATGGCCTCAGCAATATCCGCTTCGATGGCCGCTTTTTGATCAGCCGGAAGAGTCTCAATCTTCGCAACAAGATCACCAAAACCGTTTTTGAAATCGATCCCAAGCCCACCCAACACGCCGGCATGCTTTTCAAGGACATCCTTGAAGTAAACTTCGACCGCATGACCAAAAATGATGGGATCGGAAACTTTCATCATGGTGGCTTTCATGTGGAGGGAAAAAAGAACCCCTTCCTCCTTCGCAGCCGCCTTCTGTTCCTCCAGAAAACTGACAAGGGCGGCCTTGCTCATGCAAGTTGCATCAATGATCTCACCGGCCTGCAAAGCAATCCCCTCCTTCAAAACAGTGACCGTTCCATCAGAGGAAACGTGCTCGACTTTGACCGAAGTGGCATCTTCAACAGTGACCGACTTCTCATTCGAGGCGAAATCTCCTCCCGCCATGGTGGCAACGCGGGTCTTCGAATCCGAGCTCCAGGCCCCCATCGAATGCGGGTTGGCTCTGGCAAATTCCTTCACCGCTTTTGGGGCACGGCGATCCGAATTGCCCTCACGAAGCACGGGGTTCACGGCACTTCCCTTCACCTTGTCGTAACGAGATTTGATGTCCTCTTCATCGGCATTTGCCGGATTTTCGGGATAATCAGGCAAGGCCACCCCCTGCTCCTGCAACTCGGAAATCGCGGCCACCAACTGGGGCACCGACGCACTGATATTGGGAAGCTTAATGATGTTCGCCTCGGGTGTTTTTGCCAACTCGCCAAGCTCGGCAAGGTGATCCCCGATACGTTGATCCTCCGGCAGGCGATCAGCGAAAACTGCGATAATCCGCCCAGCCAGAGAAATATCACGGGTCTCAATCTCAATTCCCGATGACTTGGTAAAGGCCTTGATAATGGGCAAAAGAGACTGGGTCGCTAAAAACGGAGCCTCATCGGTCTTGGTGTAAATAATCGTCGGCTGGGACATGGCGATGCTCTTAGGGGAAAGCGGGCCCGCGGTCAATGCCCTGTCCATCACGAAGAAAATCAGTTAACGTTTCACCCATGCCCCTTTTTGGAACTGTTCACGGTGTCACTGTCATTGTGATCGCCCTGGTTGCTGGAATCTGCATCCGGGAGGGCCGACGGGGCCTCGTCTGGCCACGCGCCACCCTCGCCTTTGTCTGCCTCTCTGTTTTCCCCCTGAATCAACTGGTTCTCGCCGGGGTGGATTTTGAGCCCCCGCTCGAAAACTTCATTCCCTGCCACCTTTGCGACATCGCCGCCTTAACCGCTGGATTTGGAATTCTCACCAGAAAGCCCCTTCTTTGCGAACTCACCTATTGCTGGGGCCTCGCCGGCACCATGCAGGGCTTGATCACTCCCAACCTGGCCTTCAACTTTCCCCACCCGCTCTTCTGGACCTTCTTCATTCAGCACGGAGTCATTGTCATCGTAGCCCTTTATCTGCCACTTGCGATGAATTGGAAACCCCGCGATGGTGTCGTTCCACGGGTGATCCTCTGGAATCAGATCTATTTCATCACTGCCTTCACCGTGAACACCATCCTCGGGACAAACTTTGGATTTCTGGCCCGCAAGCCTGATGTTGCCTCACTTCTCGACCAACTCGGGGATTGGCCAATTTATCTGTTTTGGCTTCAACTTCTGGCCATTCTGCTTATGATACTCCTGCTTTTACCTTTCCGCGGATCAATAAACATTTGGCGCTCGGACGGAATCGGAGTAAATCCAAAGCATGAGTGAAGCCGCCAAGCCCAAAAAAAGGAAAAGAGTCAATGTACGTCGCCCCGACGTCATGACTCTCGTTCAGGAGGAGGTCGAAAAACACTACCATTCACCCATCGTGGAAAAGCTTCGCGAAAGCGGTGGTTCACTCACGATTGGCAAAACCACCATCCGACTCGCCGAACAATTTGGCTTTTGCTACGGCGTCGAACGGGCCATCGACCTCGCCTACGCTTCACGCCGGGTCTTTCCGGATCAGCGGATTTTCCTGATTGGCGAAATCATTCACAACCCCGAGGTCAACCGCCAACTTTCGGACATGGACATCGTCTCCCTCCCCTGGAAGGAACTCACGGAAGAATACGATGACCTCACTGAAGACGACGTTGTCATCGTCCCCGCCTTTGGAGCTCCGACTTCCTTTACCGAAAAAATTGAACAGCAGGGTTGCCACATCATCGACACCACCTGCGGAGATGTCATGAAAGTGTGGCGCCGGGTTCGAACCTATGCCAAATCCGGCGTCACTTCGCTGATTCATGGCAAGCGCGGTCACGAGGAAACCCGGGCCACTGCCTCCCGCGCCACCGGCGAAGATGGCAAGGGGCACTACCTCATCGTTCTGACACTCGAAGAGACCGAATACGTTTGTAACTTTATTCGCAACGGCGGCGACTCGGCAGAATTTCTCGCCAAATTCGACAAAGCGGTTTCTGACGACTTTGACCCCCAGATTCACCTCAAGGAAATTGGGGTGGCAAATCAAACTACGATGCTGAAAAGCGAGACCGAGGATATCCAGCGCCGCGTTCGCCAAGCGATCGTCGACCGCGATGGCGACGATGAAAACTTTCAGATGTTCGACACCATTTGCGGAGCCACCCAGGAGCGCCAGGATGCGCTTTTCGACATGCTCAACAAGCCCATGGACCTTCTTCTCGTGGTCGGTGGATATAACAGCTCCAACACCACGCACCTCGTCGAAATCGGAAACGAAAACCTTCCCACCTATTTCATCAGGGAGGCCTCCTGCCTTGAGTCGCTCGAAACGGTGGTGCATTTCGACATCGAAAAAGGCTCCGAAGTCTCGGCTCCCAATGTTCTCTCGGGATTCGACCAGGAAGAAGCAACCATCGGCATCACCGCCGGCGCCTCCTGCCCGGCAAATCTGATCGAGGAAGCGATTGTCCGGGTCCTGGCTCTTCGCGGGATTTCGCGGGAGACCATCGAAAAGGCATGAGATCCGGTTGGACAAATGCCTCGGGAGCTCTCCCCGGGAAAGCAGAAGATCCAATTCCTCACTGCGCCCAACTTCTCCCCGTCGCTTTCCTTTCTCCAAATCAACGGAACGCTCGCGCGTCGGGATTTCCTGATCACGAAACCGGCTTTCCCGCTGGCCTTGGGAATTGCGTTGGAAGCCCCACTGTGTAGCATCCCGGAATCTGTTGCGAAGGTGCCCCGGAATAAACTGATTCGATGCTCTACGAGAATGACTGTCCCGTCGGAAAATCCCCCCCATGAAGAAGAGTCTTCCGGGGAGGAAATGGGTGGGGATTCGCCCGGGATGCTTCCGCCTCTCTATGAAGATCTTCGAAAGCTAGCGATCTGGAAGATGGCCGGCGAAGCGCCGGGACAGACGATCAGCGCGACAGCTTTGGTTCATGAGGCGTATCTCAAGATCGCCAAAAGCCAGGAAGATGCTTCCTGGCAAAGTCGGGGACACTTTTATTCGGCAATCGCAGAAGAAATGCGCCGAATTCTGATAGATCGGGCTCGCCGGAAGAAAGCTGTTCGCCATGGCGGGCAATGGGAGCGGACGGAGTTTGACACGATCAAGGCTCCCGGGACGGAGCCGGACAAACCAGAAGAACTTCTTGCTCTCGATGAGGCGCTCAGCGAACTGGCCAAGGAGGATTTGCGCAAGGCGAAGTTGGTGGAGCTTCGTTACTTTGTCGGATTGAGTGTGGAGGAAGCTGCGGAGATTCTTGAAATCTCGACGGCTACAGCAAAACGTGACTGGGCATTTGCCCGGGCCTGGTTGCATCATTCAATTTCCGGGAAAATCGGGTGATGAAAGAAGCCGATCTTTTTTGCCGGGCTCTTGATCTCCCTCCCGCCGGGCGCGAAGAGTTTCTCCGGACCGCTTGCGAGGGAGATGAGGACCTTAGGGCGAAAGTTGAGGCGCTTCTGAATGAACATGAAAACGGTCTGGGCTTGCTGGATGAACCGATTGGTTCGCTTGAAGACTTCTCGGGTCACGAACCTCCGTCGGCGGGTGAATCACTCGCGGAGGACGGCACGCGGATTCTCCATTTTGGTGATTACCAACTAAAGGGCGAAATTGCCCGTGGAGCGATGGGTGTGGTTTATCGGGCCTATCAAAAGTCCTTGAAGCGAAAGGTGGCGGTGAAAATGATCCGCTCGGCAATGTTGGCGAACGATGGTGATGTCGCCCGTTTTCGTGCCGAGGCGGAGGCGGCCGGTTCACTGGACCATCCCAACATCGTCCCCATCTACGAGGTCGGTGAGTTCGAAGGGCAGCACTATTTTAGTATGAAACTGATCGAGGGCGAAACCCTTCGAGAGCATCTTGCGACTTTACAAAATAACCCGGAAGCAACGGCACGGCTGATCTCGGTGGTCGCGAAAGCCATCCATGCGGCCCATCAGCGGGGAATCCTACATCGTGATCTGAAACCCGGGAACATCCTTATTGATTCCAACGGCGATCCGCATGTCACGGACTTTGGCCTGGCCAAGGAAATCGAAAGCACGAGTTCGATGACTCTTTCGGGCCAGATCATGGGGACACCCAGTTACATGGCTCCAGAACAGGCTGAAAATGGCGGGAAGGATCTCACCACTGCGGCGGATGTTTATAGCTTGGGGGCGGTGCTCTATGAACTTCTCACCGGAGTGCCTCCGCACCGGGGTGAGAGCTTGATGGAAACTCTCAAGTTGCTCGGTGAAGCTGAGCCTGTTCTTCCGGAGAAGCTCAACTCCGAAGTTGACCGTGATCTCCAGACGATTGTGATGACCTGCCTGGCCAGGGAGCCATCCAGACGCTTTCCCTCGGCGATGGAATTATCAAACGACCTCGAACGTTGGTTACGGGGAGAACCGATTGAATCCCGCCCCGTGGGGACGCTGGAGCGAGCAGTCAAATGGATGAAGCGCAAGCCGGTTCATGCGACCGCTGCGGTATTGGGCATTCTCTTGTTACTCACTTTGGGAATTGGTGGACCGCTGGTTGCACTTCGCCAATCCCGGCTCACCGATGAAGCAGTCAAAGCCCGTGAGATTGCCGACAAACGAGCCGAGTCCTTGCGCGAACAAATGTATTCATTTGAAATGATTGCTGCTTCCGGCGAAGCGATGAAAGCTGATGGGATTCCCAAAATTTCAAGATGGAATCATTCCGGACTCTCGAACGAAGCTGATCTGAGAGGATGGGAATGGTTCTTTGCCAACTCGGTCACCAAGCGCGCCGTCGCATCATTCTCCGGTGGGAATGCCAATCCCCGTGTGATCTGGCGGGAGGGGTCCAACTCGCTTCTCGTTTTCGATGAACAACAACAGCTGACCGAATGGGAGTTTGAAACAGGGCGAATCATTCGTCGTTGGCAACTTCCCGAGGGTGTTGATTCATTGAGCGGTAGTACGGTGCCAAACCGGATCAGGCTGGAGGCGGGGCGAAAAGTGATTTGGAAATCTTTAAGCCAGTCCGAAGAGGATCTCGTCTTTGAGGTTCCGGATGAAGAGGTGAACTTGACCTGGAGTAAAAGCGGAAAATTTTTTGCTGCGCTGCAACCACGTGATCCTCCGGTTAAGAACCACTCTACCTTGCGAATCTGGCCGGTTAACGGAGAGATGGCCGAGGCGACCTTGATCGAAATGAAGGGAGTGGACAACAGCCTTCAAGCCTGGAGCACGGATGGTCGGCTCGCCATCGCCAGGGAACCCTTCGGAGAGATCATCACCTTTGATCGATCTTTTCCGGATACTCCTTTGGCCGAGGCCAATGTCATGGGGCGAATCATCGGTTCGCAGTTGTTGCAATGGAGCCCCGATGACAGAAAAATCGCTTTTGTCGCGGAAGATGGGGAGATCAGAGTGGTTGACGGGGAAACACTTGGAGCTCCGGAAGAGTGGAGGAAAGCGATTCATACCGGAACTCTCCATGCGGTGGCATGGAGTCCGAATGGGAGCCGGCTTGTGACAGGCGGGGATGATCGTGCTGTGCGTATTTGGGACACTAGAACGGGGGAAGAGGTTCTTTCAATCCGAGGTTCCGCCAATTCAATCAGAGCATTGGCCTGGAGTCCCGACGGGAAATGGATCGCCTCGGGAGAACTTGGTGGAATGATCCGCATCTGGAATGCGAAGGAGGACAGCCGGCCGCCGACAATCCAGGCCGATCCTCCTCTCTCTGTGAATACCCTTGAGTGGAATCCGAAAACCGAACAAGTCGCGATTTCCGCCAATCAGAGCTGGATTTATTCCGCCCACGTTCTGGATGTGGCTGCGCGTCGATTGGTCAATACGCCCGAGGGGGCTGTAAAAAGCGTCGCATGGCATCCCGATGGCAAGAGAATCGCGGCAGCGCACTTGGATGGAGGTGAGGATTTGCTGAAGGTGTCGGATCTTGAGAGTGGAGAAGACCTTTGGGGCGAAGGGCCCGGGAGTTGGCAACTCGCCTGGACCCCGGATGGCAGGCGGCTCGCCGCAATGCATTCAGAGGGGTATCTCAATATATACCGGGGCCAGGACGGAACGCTTTTGCAAAAAATAGAAGCTCCTTCCGGGAATCAACGGACGACCCGTCCGACACATCAGTTTCGGTTTAGCCCGGATGGGGGAACTCTTGCCTGGGGGCAAAAGACTGGAAACATTGCGCTGATTAATCCGGAGACGGGCGAGGCAGAGCGTGTGCTCAAAGGACACTCGGCCCGGGTGGGAGCAGTCGACTGGTCCGGCGATGGAGAGAGAATCGCTTCGGCATCAGAAGATCACACCATCCGGATTTGGGACTTTTCAAGCGCTTCCGTGCTTGTCGAACTGATTGGTCATTCCTCCGCCGTCATGGATGTACAATGGAGTCCGGATGAATCCCGACTGGCGACAGCATCTCTCGATGGGACGGTCCGACTTTGGAATTCCGAAACAGGTCAGGAGGTGGCACGCTTTCCTTGTTCCGGTGCAATGCGCGCAGTGGATTGGAGTCCGGACGGAACCCGTCTGATTGCGGGAGGCGATGAGGGGCTTCGCTTGTTTGATGCGCGAAAAGGGTACCGCGAAGAGGCTCTGGATCGCTTTTATGGTAAAGTTGAAAACGGAGACTGGAATGCTGCGGCTGAGCTGGGTGAGGCAATTCTCTCCCGGCTCACCGATGAACAAGGCGAATCATGGTTGCAAACCGGTTGGTGGAAGCAGCGGTCAGCGCCGGATTTGGGAAAGCCTCCCGCTCCCACCTTTGGGAACACCTTGGTCGGTCATGAAAAAGACCTTGTCGATCTGGAATTGTATTTGGGCAAATGCCAGGACCGCACGATTTGGATGGCAACGCGTGTGTTTTCACCGAGAGAACAAAAGGCCGGACTGCAGGTGCCGGGCCCCGGTGTCAGGCAGGTTTGGCGCGACGGGGCAGTGGTCCTCGAAGCTCCAACCGGAGAAGTCTCGCTGAACGAGGGGTGGAATACCTTTCAGGTCCGGATCTCGGACTGGGAAAACGCGGATTCCCTGAGCTTTGTTCTGTTTTCTGGCAAAAAATAACTTTTTTTTGGGCTCCGATGATCCCTCGCGCGGAAAAATTTCGCGTGGAAGGTTAAGATGAAGTTTTTCCTTTGCAGCTCCCCATTCGAAACCGCCGACTTTCAGCGTGATTCCAACGGACGGCTCCTTTTGAAGACGAAGAGGATTCTCTTCCTCCTGGCCATGCTCTTTACGGGGTTCGTCTGCACCTTGGAAACTGCAAAAGCCCAGGGCGAAATCAACATTCGCGGGCGTGATGACGTCAAGATCTTCGACAATGACAGCACACCGAGTGTCAGTGACGGAACCTTCTTCGGAGTGGTTGTTTTGGGAGACGGCCAAAGTCGGACCCAAACATTCACCATCGAAAACACCGACAACTTTTGGCTTCTGGCATTAACCGGAGATCCCCCCGTGCGCATCGGAGGTGACCATTCAGGAGATTTTTCGGTGACCAAGGTCCCAGAGACCCTCCTCTTTGGGGATTCTTTATCCACGACCTTCGAGATCACCTTTGCCCCCACCTCCGGTGGCATCCGCAATGCCACGGTCACGATTCCCAACAGCGACAGCAATGAAGACCCTTACAACTTTGCGATTCAGGCCACGGTCCGGCTTGCTCTCAGCTACAGTACAGGTGCTGGCGGCATTATCAGCGGGAATACTTATCAAATCCCCTACTACAATCAGGACGGATCCCCGGTCACGGCGGTGCCGAGAGCCGGCTACCACTTTCTTAAGTGGACTGACGGTTCGACCGAGAATCCCCGGACTGATCGCCGAGTGAAGAGTAATGTCTCTGTGACGGCAAGGTTCCTCCGATACACGGTTGCGGATGGTGAAGTCACGATCACCAGGTTTGATCCCGAGATGGAGGGAAACGTGAGTATCCCGGCCACGATCGAAGGTCTCCCGGTCACCACTATTGCGGATGGTGCCGGTGCAGGCTGCGCGAATTTGGCCAGCATTTCCATTCCGGCAAGCGTCTCCGGTATTGGGAGCCAGGCCTTCGTCGGCTGCACCGGCCTCAACATTTTTAACGTCGACCCTACCAGTTCCTACTTCAGTGCCAATCTGAACGTCCTTTTCGACGCCGATGAGGAGTTGGTTGCCGCACCCTCGGCGAACGGTCACGATGGCACCTACACGGTCCCGGGAACCACCACCGGAATTCGGGGCTACGCCTTTGCCAATCGCAACGATCTCACGAACATCACCATTCCGGAAGGAGTCCTGAGCATCGGTGAGCACGCCTTTTTCGGATGTGAAGGCCTGACGAACGTCTCGATTCCACAGAGCACCACCAGCATTGGTGACTACGCCTTCTCCGATTGTAGCGGCCTCGAGACCGTTTCTCTTCCGGCGGCCCTTACCAACCTGGGAGAACATGCATTCTCCCATTGCGTCAAGCTTGCCGGGATCACCCTCCCGACTGGCCTCACTCATATCGCGGGTCATGTCTTCAGCCATTGCAGTAAGCTTCAGGAAATTTCGATCCCAGCCGGTCTCTTGAGTATCGACGAGCACGCCTTTTCCCATTGCAGTTTGCTGGCCACGGTCACAATCGGGATGGGTATTACGGAGATTGGAGACTACGCCTTCTCGGAATGCGGCCACCTGACCGGCATTGTGATTCCAAACGGAGTCACCAGGATTGGAGGCCATGCCTTTTCAGGCTGCCACCGTTTCGCAAGTGTCGTTATTCCTGCGGGCGTTACGAGTATTGGTGAGTCTGCCTTCCGGGATTGCGATCGTATGACGAGTGTTGTGATTCCCGATAGCACGTCTCGTATCGAAGACCACACCTTCTCTAGTTGCAATGAATTGATGAGTGTCTCGCTTGGCGCTGGCATCACAAGCATTGGGAACGATGCCTTTTCCGAGTGCCGGAAACTGACAGAAATGACGATTCCCCACGGGGTGGTTCATCTTGGCAAAAGTGCATTTTTCAACTGCAGAGCTCTCACCAGCATCGAGCTGCCGGAAGCCCTCACCAGCATTGGGAGTTCGGCCTTTTTTTTATGCCTGACTCTGAAGAGTGTTGTCATCCCGGAGGGCGTCACCAGCATCGGGAAGGGGGCATTCAGCAGTTGCGTGAGCCTTATCAGCATCACCATCCCCGGCGGGGTCACGTCAATCGAAGAAAGCACTTTCGAAAACTGCACCATGCTGAAATCGGTCAATATTCCGGAGGGAGTGACTTTCATCGGGAAAAAGGCCTTTCGCTCGTCAGGATTGGAGAAGGTCATTATTCCCGAGGGGGTGACACGCATTGACTGGGGAGTCTTTGGATTTTGCGAGAACCTTGAGAGCGTAACGATTCCGTCCACCGTAACCACGATTTCCGCGGAACCTTCACCGCCCCCTGCCTTTTTTGGTGGTGAGGAAAGTGCAGCCTTTTCTGGTTGCACCAGCCTCACAACCGTCACCATCCCCGGGAATGTTGCCACCATCGGGATTTCCGCATTCTCGGGTTGCGTCAACCTCACGACCATCATCTTCGAGGGAGATGCGCCCGAAGTTTTGGCCGTTGCTTTTTCCGGAATCTCCCCGGATGCGACGGTGCTTTATCGTGAAGGCGCCACTGGGTTTGACGGATCTTTTCACGGACTGCGGACCAGTTGGTTCGACTACACGGTGGCTGTCGATTTTTTTGGGAGAAATTTCGCCACTATTTCGAACTTCGATCCGGAAGCAACCGGACCGCTTTTCCTCCCGGACACAATTGATGGAACACAGGTCTCCACAATTGGATATCGGGCGCTCTACCGATGTAACGGGTTGACGAGTATCAATATTCCGAACGGAATCTCCTCCATCGGAAGCGAGGCCTTTGCTTCCTGTGGCAGCCTTGTGAGCGTCGCCATTCCAGCAAGCGTCACCGATATCCAATCCAGAGTCTTCATTGGCAGTGAGAGCCTGGTCAGCTTCCTGGTGGACGCGCAAAACCCCCGCTTCAGTGCCGAAGGAGGGGTTTTATTTAACAAGGATCAAACCGAATTGTTGGCCTATCCCTCGGCGAGCGGTGCTTACACCATTCCTGATGGCGTCCGTAACATCGGGGATTATGCCTTCTTTTTGTGCAACAGCCTGACCGGAATCACGCTACCGGACGGAGTGACGAGGATAGGGTTCTCGGCCTTCCGTGATTGCTCCACTTTGGCCAGTGTTTCTTTGCCCGGGACACTGACCAGCATCGAACCCCAGGCTTTTGATGGTTGCCTCAGCCTGCCTGCCATCACGATTCCTGCAAGTGTCACCAGCATTGGCGTTCAAGCATTTCAATCCTGCCAAAGCCTGACAAACATCCAGCTTGAAGGAAATGCACCTACTTTGGGAGCAAACTCATTCACCGATCTTCCCGGCAATGCCGTCATCACCGCCTTGACACCAAACGCATCGGGCTTCGTCTACGGCGGCGATTTCGGCGGAATTCAGGTCACCGGACTCGACCCCAAAGCCGACCCTTACAAGACGGGGGTTCCCAATCTGTTGACATATGCCTTCTTCGGGACCTCCCGGGATCCGTCCACCGTGAGTCCGGCGGAACTTCCACAACTGACGGTAGATCGCGGGAACATGGGCTTTGAATTCACCCGACTTCCGGAGGTGAGCAACCTCACTTACGGTGTCGAGTGGGGTTCGACCCTCGATGGCGAATGGCAGGAGGTCCCTGATTCCGACCCCGAGGCGGATGGATATCAGTTTGCCGTGCCCATAGATGGAAGTCGGAAGTTTCTGCGTTGGAAAGTGATTGAGAACTAGGAGGCCTCTTGCCGGATGGCGCCGCCCCCTCGGTTTTGGTTCGATCCGATTCAGATCAACGACAACTGTTGAGTCGATCATGACCCCTGGTATCCGGCAGCCCCCCTTCACTTTGTCGATGTCCTCACGCCACGGTGCATCTCTCGGGAGACTACCGAGCGGGCGTAAAATTTGTTAAGAAAAGAGATCCAGAAGCTCCCCTTCCTCGAGCCCGGGGACGAGCGCACCACTCCCATCGAGAACGGCTTCCATCATCTTTTTCTTCTCCTCTTGAAGGGCGAGAATCTTCTCCTCAACAGTCCCGCGAGTGATCAACTTGTAACTGGTCACGACATTCTTCTGACCAATCCGGTGGGCCCGGTCGGTAGCTTGTGCTTCCACGGCCGGGTTCCACCACGGATCAAGATGGATCACGGTGTCCGCCGCAGTGAGATTCAAACCAACACCACCCGCTTTGAGCGAGATCAAGAAAACGGGCGCGTTCCCCTCCTGGAATCTCTCGACGACCTCGCCACGTTTTTTGGTGGAGCCATCCAGGTAGCAATAATCCCACTGGTTCCCGAGCAGGATCGGGACGACCCCTTGAAGAAGTTGCACGAATTGACTAAAGACCAAAACGCGATGTCCTCCGGCGATCGCTTCGGTGAGAAGTTCCTCAAGCTCATCCAGCTTCACGCCGGCGTCTTTATCCTCGACCTTCAGCCCGGGCAGGAGGCGCAAATCACAGCACGCCTGACGCAGTCGCAGCAACGCCGTCAACGCCACCATTCGCTTACGACCATCCTCTGCAGCCTCGACTTGTGAACGACTTTCCTGCAAGAGCTGGCGATAAATCGTCTGTTGCTTGGGCGCGAGATCGCAATACCGAACCTGCTCAATACGATCCGGCAGATCCTGTGCAACCTCCTTCTTGAGACGGCGAAGCACCACAGGCTTTAGCTTTCGTGCAAGACGACGGGCCAAGGCCGGATCTTCACCTCTGCGAAGTGGCTTTTCAAAGCGATCGAGGAATGGTTTTCTCGGCCCCAAATATCCCGGGAGCGCAAACTCCATAATGGACCAAAAATCCTGCAATGAGTTCTCGACCGGAGTTCCCGAAAGCGCAAAGCGATGCTTGGCATTCAAGCGATGGGCTGCCTTGGAAATCTGGGCCTCCGGATTCTTGATCTGCTGGGCCTCATCAAGAATCGCGATTTCAAATTCGCGATTCTGGAATTTTTCGCCATCGATTCGAAGAATGGCGTAACTCGTAATCACGATGTCGGCTTCCGGGATCTCGCCACGCATTCCGCCGACATGGAGAGCGACCTTCAGGTGAGGCACCCACTTGGCACACTCAGCGGCCCAGTTCGCCACCAGCGAGGAAGGGCAAACAACCAAAGCCTCCCCACCCTTTTCCGAAATGAAGGTCAGCGTTTGGAGGGTTTTACCGAGACCCATGTCATCAGCCAGCACCCCGCCCATTTCCAACTCACTGAGGTGATACATCCACTTAACGCCGGTCTCTTGATAAGGGCGAAGGGAGTCAGGCAAATCCAGATCAACCACCGGGTCGGATTCGACTACCATCCCGAAATCACGCGCGCTTGCTTTGAGGAAGGCTGCTTGCTGCGCGTTGATCTCAAAGACGCCGGGCGAATTCTGGTGCGCCTCGGAATCGGTGAGCGTCTCGTTGACCTCCTCGATAAATTCGGAATCAATGACGGCGATTTTTCCTTTTCCGAAAGCATGCTCGGCGCTTCCCATGCGAAGCATTCGTTGCACTTGATCGGAAGGAAGTTCCTCGCCGCCGACTTGATACCTCGTCTCAACCGAGAACCAATCGCGGCCGCTCTCCCGCCATTCCCAGTCGGGACGAACAGCGACCACCTGCTTCGCGGCCGCCTGAAAACGTTCGCCTTTTTCCACGGACCATTGCGCTGGCAATTCGGCAAAGGCGTGAAACTTGAGAATCTCTTCTCGATCCCGCAGGGCCATGCGTCCCCCTTTGGCTGGTCCTTCAAAGCCCCAAGCCAGGAAAAAATCGATGACGGCCTTCTCTTTGGAAAAACTCGTGAAGACATCGCCGACCCGTTGTGGTTCACCATCCTGACACGAAGCTTTCCTCCCATCATAACGAAATTCCAATCGGGCCTCCAGGTGCCGCAGCGATCCCTCAAGAACGATTGTGATCTCCGGCACCCCTTCCACAGGCAGGGTTTCCCACAAACCATCGGGAACCTCGAACCATTGCTCCAGCTCCGCCAGTGTGTAGCGGGCCTCGGCCGCACTGACTCGCAAGCCCTGCGCGAGGACCGGATAAAAGCGCATGGGCAAACCCGGCGCGACAGGTTGGAATTCGGAATCAGTCAGTTGCCACAAGCCAAGGTTCCCGGGCCTCGCAACGATACGCTCACCTTTCAGCGAGAGGCTCCGACGCAAGCCTTTGGCTTGAATCGACGCAGAGGATTTTTTTCCAAAGAACACCCGCGGGTGCCCCACCAATCCTTCAAGGAGTTGGCCAAAGCTTCCTTGGTCCAGATTGACAATTCCCGGGGCTTCCGCCGGAAACAACTCACGGAGAACACGCCAGAGTTCCTCGTCATGGCCCTCGATTTGAAACGGCCCGTCCGGCAGAGCGCTCAGCAAAATTTCCTCACCATCAAGGACAGCCCCAAAGCCCGTCATCAATTGTCCACGCTCCCAGGAAGGCTCGACCTTCAAAGGCAGCATGACTTGGAGGGAAAGCGGCTTTCCTTCATCCGATAATTCCGGCCAGTGGTCTTCAGTTGGAGTCTCGGGTTCAACCACCACCTGCCAGGGATCAATTAACTCCAAACCAATCGCCATGATGTGTGCGCAGACACGACCATCGCGCCGCACCATCATACAGGTGCAGTGGTTTTCCATGTGAGTCCGGGAGATGATCTCCATGCTCACCTTCTTCATTTTTCCTCCCACCCGTGTTTCGCCGGAAAGGACCCCATCCTGATACGAGGCCGACTTCACCCCGCCCTGACGATGAATCGCGCGGGCCTTCTTCATCTCGACGTGCCCGCCTGCATCCATGAGGAGGTCGCGGGTCAACTCAAGATGGCTCATAAAGATCGAGCCGATGCTCAGTCGAGGTGCAGATGAGTCGGCACCGCTACGACTTCCATCCCGGCGGCACGTGCGGCAATGATTCCGGAACGGGCGTCTTCAAACACAACACAATCTACCGGGTCAACACCGAGACGGGAGGCTGCTTCCAGAAAAATATCGGGCGCCGGCTTTCCGTTGGCGACCTCATTGCTCGAGATCACTTCATCAAACCAATCGGAAACCCCGAGAATTTGGAGGGTTTTTTCAACCACCTCCCGGGAGCTTCCACTTGCCACCGCCATCGGAACCCTGCCTCGATTCTCCTCCGCGATTTTCGCGACTGCCGGGATCAATTCGACGAGAGGAAGGCTCTTGAGATAGTGACGCTTCTTGCAGGAGGCAACCCGGTCGGCATTAAGATGAAGCCCCTGCTCCCCATTGATCACCTCAACGATATCCCTGGTGGGGCGTCCACCCATCGCATAAAAAACATCCTCGGGAAAAACTACAGCCTGGCCCTGGTCCTCGAGTGCCTTGCACCACGCCTGAAAATGCGCCGGCATCGAATCAACCAAGGTTCCATCAAGATCAAAGATGAGGGCCTTGTAGTCTGACTTGGGAATTTTCAATTCAATATCGCTCATCGGCGTTGGCGAAATGAAGCAAAGTTCCCCTCGTGACAAGCAGCAATCGCAGTAGTGACAAAAGTGACAAAATCCGGTTCAAATTTACAATGAAACCACTTGATCCGAGTAAACTCCCGAAGCGACTGTTTTCACCTCGCTGGAAGGATTTGAAATCGTCACCCTGCCCTTGATCACAACGCCTTCGGCAAATTTCACAGGCCCATTGACCTCAAGAACTTCAGCTTCAAGCAAGGATGGCTGGCCGAGATTTTCGAGAGCATCCACCAGCTTGTATTCAGAAGAAAACTTAACCACGGGCGGCTTGCCCTTGCGTGAAGGAAGCAGCTGGACCCGCCCGTCTTCGCTCACTTCGTAGGCATCGGATCGCAGAGCAAAGAGATCAGTCGTCCCTTTCACCGGAGCAAAGCGGGAACGCGGAACATTGACCGCAGCGGCTCCATCAAAGCACTCGATGGCCGATCCCATCGCCTGCTCAAGCTGGTAAATCGCCGTGGTCGAGGAATCCCGCGGATCCACCGTCTTGGCATTCCGGATCACCGGCAATTCCAACACTCCTCCAGTGGCTGTCATCACTTCCTTCAGCTTCTCGAGGTTCACCCAGATGTTGTTGGTGTTGAAAAACTGGTGACGTTCGATGTCCTGAAAAGAATCGAGATCCTCAT
Source organism: Verrucomicrobiia bacterium (assembly GCA_030432565.1). Taxonomy (GTDB): domain Bacteria; phylum Verrucomicrobiota; class Verrucomicrobiia; order Verrucomicrobiales; family Akkermansiaceae; genus SW10. Next base: position 147,421 of record JAUIGV010000010.1, read on the forward strand.
CCGGGCACTGGGCAACCTCGCGAAGAAGCAAGCGCCCGTCCTCCTTGCGTGTGGCAAGATGACCGCCTTTTTTGTCAGCCTCTGTCCGGCGCGTCACCTCCATCAGGAAGGGTGAGTCCCCCTTTGCAAAATAGGAGAGCAAGGTAGGGTCTAGAACGGCACCAAGATTATCACTGTTTGAGATGAAGGCATACTTGACGCCATCCGACAAAAGTCGGTCCAACCAGCCGCTACCTTCCAGGGTCGGATAAACGTCGGCATGACCCGGCGGACACCATTCCAGGTCGGGATTGGCGGGGTGACTGACCGGCTCGAGGGTTTCGCGATCCAATTTAGGCGCCCAATTTTGCAGAAGCTCAAGGTCACCGGGATCACCGATTTCCGGAACGGATGCGCTCAAATAACTCCGGGTATCGTCACTGCTGGCATTGCTGTTCATTAGCAGGAAGCGCACTTCGCCACCGGTCTCGGCGCGAAGCGAGAGAATCTGGCGCGACATTAAGTCGAGAAACGCGACTCCGGGACGCACTTCCAAAAGACTCTTCACTTTCTCAAGCCCCATACTGGTGCCCAGACCTCCGTTTAATTTGATGACCACCGTCTTTGCCAAAAGCTCTGGATCAAAAGAATCCTCGCGCTCCAATTCCTCATAGTCCGCCACCGATTGGGCCGGGGTGATCTCACTTTCGGATACCTCGCCCGAGCTACCGCTGGCGATCAACTCGTAGGCCCGGACAAAGGCGAGGATTGCGGAGTTCATCACTCCCTTGTCTTCCATTTTTTGGCGGATTCGGTTTGCTGTTTCAGTCATAATTTCTCTCCTGGCCGTTCCTCGCAGAATCCAAGGGATCGTAAAAGCGCTAAATGAAACAAGTTTGGCACAAAAACTGCTATTGATTCTTTACTCTTGTGGAAATCGGATTATCGATAGGCCACAGCTATGGCAGACGCCTCACTCCACCAGTCGCTTTCCCAGCAGCAGACGCTTGCTCCGCAGATGCGACAAAGCCTCGAGATTCTGCAGGCGAACACCCTCGAGTTGGGCCAATTGCTCAATCAGGCCATGGAGATCAATCCGGTCCTGGAAGATATCACCGAGCATGAATCGCTCGATGAAATCACTGATTCCGAACTTGAGGACTCCGAAAATTATGACGATTGGCAGGACAGCTATGATGATGACATGCGGGATCTTGCCATTATGGAGCGTCGCAACCAGGGCATGGGACAGGATGCTATTGAGGCACGCGAGCACTTTTACAATTCGATCGTCGCACCCCTCACTCTTCAGGAGCACCTGATCGAGCAGATTCGCGAAAGCGGCCTTGACGAACAACGGCAGGAAGATGCCAAAATCATCGTCGGCAACCTCACCGACCACGGCTACCTCGACGCCCCCCTCGAAGAGCTCGCGATCCAGCTTCAAATCCCCTTGGAACGCCTCGAAGATGCCCTTGCCACCATCCAAAATTTTGACCCCCCGGGAGTTGGCGCGGCCGACTTAAGGGAATGCCTCCTCCTGCAGCTCGACTTTCTAGGTCTCGGCGCCGGGCTCGAAGCTGAAATTGTTGATGAACATCTCGACGAGGTCGCTCGCAACCACTTTCCGCAACTCGCAAAAAAACTTCACCTTCCGATCGAGACCATCATCGAAGCCATCGACCACATTCGCACGCTCGACCCATCACCCGGCTCTCGCTTTCAAAACAATGGCAATCCCTATGTTCAGCCGGACGTCGAAATCAAATCGGGAGATCATGGCGAATGGGTGGCCAGCCTGACCGGCAGCTACCTGCCCAGACTCCGGATTAACGACGAATACAAGGATCTCCTTTCCAGCTCGACTGATGATCGTAAAACCCGCAACTATCTTCGCAATCAAATCCGCGACGGACGAGCTGTCATTCGAGCGATCGATCAACGACAGGAAACCATCCTCGCCATCGCCCGTGAGATCGTCGATCGCCAGCAACCTTTCCTCGAAAAAGGCTCCCGCCACCTTAAACCCATGACGATGAATGACATCGCGGAAGTGATCGGCGTTCACCCCACCACGGTTTCACGGGCTGTCGCCGGGAAATATGTCGACACTCCGCACGGCCTGATGGAGATGCGCAAATTCTTCGCTACCGGCTACCAAACCTCCGACGGGAAAGACGTTTCCAACGAAGGGGTTCGCGAAGCATTACAGGCCCTCATCAACAGTGAGAACAGCGCCAAACCGCTCTCTGATTCCAAGCTGGAGAAGTTGCTCAATGAACAGGGTATCAAGGTCGCCCGCCGAACGGTTGCAAAATACCGCGAGCAACTCGGCATCTTGCCCTCACACTTGCGCAAGAAATACTAGCAGTCCGCGCCCGCCGCGCTACCTTCGCCCCATGACGAGCGAAGAGATCCGCAAAGCCCTTGGAGAAGTGAAATACCCGGGCTTTTCAAGGGACATCATTTCATTTGGCCTTGTGAAGGCCTGCGACATCGAAGGCGATACAGCCGTTGTCAAACTCCAGATTCAGACGAAGGACCCCAAAATCCCCCAACAGATCTTCCAGGACTGCCACACCATTCTGGACCCCCTCATGGGAGATCCCGGCAAGGTGCGTATTGAGATCGATGTTCAAAACCCGGCGTCTTCCGGAGAAGCCTCCACCGGAGCCAGCTCACTCCCGGGAGTCAAACGCATCATTGCCGTCGGGTCCGGAAAAGGGGGCGTGGGAAAATCCACCGTCTCCAGCAACCTCGCCATCGCGCTCTCCCAACAGGGACTGAAAGTCGGCCTGCTCGACTGCGACCTCTATGGTCCGTCTGTCCCTCTGATGCTCGGCGTTCCCCATCATCAACCGCAGGCCGACAGCCAGGATCGCATCATCCCGATTGAAGCGCACGGGCTAAAACTCATGTCGATGGGCTTCCTTCTCAGCGACAATTCGCCGGTCATCGTTCGCGGACCTCTGGCCAACCGCTACACCCAGCAATTTCTCCAGCAAGTGGCCTGGGGTGAGCTCGACGTTCTCGTTCTCGACCTGCCTCCCGGCACCGGCGACATTCAACTCACCCTCGTTCAAACCGTCTCGCTCGACGGAGCGATTATCGTCACCACACCGCAGGAAGTTGCCATGATCGACGCCCGCAAGGCCGTCTCGATGTTCGCGAAGGTGAACGTTCCAATCTTGGGACTCATCGAGAATATGTCCTATTTCGAGTGCGATCACGGAGAGCGTTACCACCTGTTTGGGGAAGGCGGTGCTCAGCGGGAATGCGATCGCATCAAAGTGCCACTTCTCGGACGGATCCCGCTTGAACCAATTATCGGGAAACGCTGCGACGGAGGGGAGCCCGCAGCTCTTTTGAGCCCTTCGGAATCCAAGGCTTCAGCTGCATTTCACTCCGCTGCGCAGGCTCTTCTCGATCACGTCTCGGAATAGATCTGATTTGACATGGCGCCCCCGGACGCAAATCTAAGCCGACCTTTTTTCATCTCTTCAATGATTGGTGAAAGAGTCACCCTTCCCGGCCGATGAACAACTCCGGGATTGGTCCTTGGCAGCCGAACACCTCATCTGCTATTTTTTCACATGTAACACTATGAATAGACGCCAATTTACTCAAATCACAGGCGCTTCCGTCTTCGGACTGGGAAGCGCATCACTCCTCGCTCAAGAAGTCAAAAAAGGGACTCCCTTCAAAGCGAAATTCGCTCCTCACCCCGGACTCCTCTTTGGAGGCAAGGGCAAGAAGCTCAGCTATTTGGACCAACTCAAGCTGGCTTACGATCTCGGCTTCCGGGCATGGGAGGACAACGGGCTCAAGGGGCAGAAGAACGAAACGATTGAAAAGATCGCCGAGTTCATGAAGGACAAAAAAATGGACCTTGGTGTCTGCGTGATCACCGGGGGAGCCGGAGCCATGTTTAACAAGCCAACCGACGAGCAAAAAGAGACGGTGAAAAAAGAACTCGAGCGGGGCATCGAGGTCGCAAAAATCACCGGTCAAACCAACATGACCATGATCCCGGGAGCCCGGGACAAATCGATGACCCGCGAAGAGCAGATCAAGGCGTCGGTGGATAACATGAAACTCTGCTGCGACCTCGTCGAGGAACACGGCATTATCATGGCTCAAGAACCTCTTTCCCACAATGTGCGTGGCGGTGAGCCCCTCATCCGTTCTTTCGCGGATGGCCATCTCCTCTGCAAGTTGGTCGACCGGCCTTCCTGCAAACTACTCGCTGACTTCTACCACGAAGGCCAAATCGGCAACGGTGACAAACTCGTCGAAAACGCCGAAGCCGTTTGGGACCAGGTCAGCTACATCCAGTATGGCGCATCACCGGGCCGAAAAGAGCCGGGCACTGGAAAACTTGATTATGTTGCCGTAACAAAGTTCCTTCGCAAGAAAGGCTTCACCGGCGTGATTGGAATGGAGCACGGCGCGAGCAAAAAAGGCCAGGAAGGCCTCGACGCCCTCATGGCCGCCTATCGCAAAATCGACGCTTAAAGGGAAATTTCTTCCTACAACAACCGCTTCAGTCTCCGGCTGGAGCGGTTTTTTTTGCGGCTTTGCGCAAGCTTACTCGAATGGGTATTTCTTCCGGTAAGCTTCGAGTTTCTCTTTCGCTTCCTTCTCGCTTTTCGTGAGTGTCTTTAATTCTTCTTCGAGCGCGAGAATCGCTGCCTTTTTTTCGTCGAGCTCCTTTTGCAGATCCTCAACTGCAACCTCAGGCTGCTTGACCTTGATCTTGGCAATTCCCGCCTTCAACTCCTCGAGCTCATCTTCGAGAGCTTTAACCGCCGCACGCTCTTCCTCCAGCTTCTTCATTTCCGGAGAATCCTTAACATCCTTGCACGCTACCATTGAAAGACTAATCAAGGTCACTGCGACAAATTTAAACATAGTGCGAGGATTGCCCGATGGATCGCTCAAGTCAAACTCAACCCTCTCTTTCCACCTTGGTCAATTGACAAGACGGTCTTCCTTGCAACAGTTCGATATGACTTGGAACGAACAATTTGAAGAGCTTTTCGATCGCTGCCTTTCCGCTTATCAGGGAGGGAATTTGGACTTTATGACCTACTACACCCCGGAAGACCTCACTTTCCTGACCGGTATTGGTTATAAGCCCCGCGAGCTTTTCGATTTCATCGAGGATCTGGCTGACGAGGGAGTGCCCGCCCGGTCAACCGCCCTGCTCATTGCCGCAGTCCGTCGCGACTACCTCCTGACTGTTCAAAAAGGCGAAACAAGCTCCCGGCAAATTTCCCGCGAGGATGTTCCCTCATTCGGCGAAGAATTCGAGGGCATCGCCTACCTCCCGCGAATTATCGCGAAGGCGGAAGCAAAACTCCGTGGCGAACTCGACCCCGACATGATGTTCGGCTGCGGGGGAGACCGGAAATTCCTGCGCGAAAACGGAAATATCCATCCCGCCGACTTTCTCCGCCACGTTTGGGCTGCCGCCGGCAACCCTTCGAAGGTGGCCGAATTTGTCAGGAACTCAGCATCCTAGTTCTCCGGTGTCTGCATCCCCTTGAGATCCTCTTCCTCGGACCTCAAGCGGGCAATCACCAGATGACCGTCCGAGCTAAGGTCGGTCAGTTTCTGGGCCTTATCCCGATACATTTGAGAGTATCTCAACGCCTTCTCCCGGCGCTTGTCACTTTGAGCAAGGGAGAAATCACGCTCCCATTGTGAGGCACGCGACTTGAGGTCCTGAATCTTCAAAAGCCGCAGATTTATGTTTTTTTCGATGGTTTCGATCTCGGTCTGGATATCTCTCAAGCGCTTGGCGATGGCCTTCTGCGCCGCTTCACTCTGACGGTCGGCCAAGCCTTCTTTCCACTCCTTGTATCGTTCCGCCCGTAATTTCGCGTCTTCCCTCTGTTTCGCCAGATGGCTTTCAGCCTCCTCCTCGCTCATTTGTAACATCTCTCTAATCTCTTTGGGAATTTCACTGAGAGGAACCGATTGGGGCCCGGAACTCCGGTAAATACGAATCTCAAGCGGATTCACCGACAACACCCGAACTGCCTTGTAATCGTCACCCTTGGTCTCCGAAAGATCCACATTCTTTCCTACAATTTCCTTTCGAACCTTCGCCCGGTACTTTGCCTGATAGTCCTCAAATCCCGACAAACTCTCCTCCATGGACGCCTTGAGTTCATCGACTGTTCCTTTTACTTTTTCAAGACTTCCGGTGACGCCGACAAGCTCCTCACCAATCTCTTCCGCCCTCTCGAGGTCGCTTTCCACTTTTTTTAATTCAGCGAGCTTGGCCTTCGCGGAGTCGATAAACTTCTGGGTTCGCTCTTTGTCATACTCCAAGCCTTCGATTTCAGCCCTCACATCCTCAAGATCCAATTTTTTCTCTTCATCGAGGCAGCCAACCAAAAAAACAGAAGAAACGACCAAAGCAGAAACTTTGATCAGCGAAAGCAGCTTAAAATTCATGACTCCCCAGTTTAAGCGATCCCCCCCGACGATCAAGAACCATCAGAACCTCATTATTCCCCCCGATTTTCTTCAAAGAATCGACACCACGAGAACAGCCTGCCAAGTTTCCGGCATGCGCGACTATCAAGGTGAAGAAATTTTGGTCATCTCACGTGAGCTCTTTGACGAACTTGGCTCTTTTCAAGGGATCGAAACCGATGTGGTCCGTTATCTGGAGGCCATTCTCGATCCCGCAAATAATTTTTTCATGGATCGCGGCAAGGCCGAGGAAGATCCGTCCTTTAAACAAATTATTCCCTACGCATTGTTCCACCACAACGGGCGATACCTGCACTACACCCGGGGAAAAAGCGGTGGAGAAAGCCGCCTCCACGCCCAGGGATCCGTCGGCATTGGCGGTCACATCAACCCGATCGACGAACGAGCTGATCCCCTTGGAAGAGAAACCTACCTTGCAGGTGTCGAACGTGAAATCGACGAGGAACTCAACATCACCGGGGGGCACCAGAACCGCATTGTGGGGCTGCTGAATGATGACAGTAATGACGTTGGCAAGGTCCATCTGGGGGTCGTTCACATCTTCGACCTGGAATCGGATGAAATCACTTCGGCGGAAGACGCCCTTGCCAATCTTGCCTTCCAATCCGCAGAGGACCTCAAGGGAAGTCTCCACGACACGCTGGAAACGTGGTCCAAGTTTTGTGCCGACGAATTGATCTAATCGACGCAACAAGGACACTTTTGCACCCAATGACCGGGCGCAATTTCGACGAAAGGAAGGTCTTGGCCGATGCTTTCAGGGTATCGGGCATGATTCACCCGATGGCCAAAAGCACACCCTTTTGGAGGGTCAATCGGACTCGGAACATCACCCTCCAAAACAACCCTTTCACGTTTGGCGGCCGGATCGGGAATTGGGATCGCCGACAAGAGGGCCTTGGTATAGGCGTGTCGTGGGTTCAGGTAAATTTCGTCAGCAGGAGCAAGTTCCACGATCTTACCGAGATACATCACGGCAATACGATCACTCATATGTTTTACCACCGCCAAGTCGTGGGCGATGAACAGATATGACATCCCGAATTCGCGCTGCAAGTCGAGCAAGAGGTTCATCACTTGGGACTGAACCGAAACATCAAGGGCGGAGACAGGTTCATCAAGAACAAGAAGATCAGGATTCAAAGCGAGGGCCCGCGCGATTCCAATCCGCTGCCGCTGACCACCGGAGAACTCGAAAGGAAATTTACCGGAGGCATTTGCCGGCAGGCCCACTCGATTCAGGAGCTCGACCACCCTTTTCTGGCGGGACGACCGGTTGCCAATTCCTTGAATTATGAGCGGCTCGGCCACCAGCTCGCCCACCGCCATTCGCGCGTCGAGTGACTCGGCCGGATCCTGAAAGACCATTTGAAAATCCTGACGCAGCGGCCGGATCGAGCGCTGACTCGCATAGGTAATATCGTGACCTTTAAAGGATATTTTCCCGCTCGTTGGACTTAGAAGTCGAACCGCTGATTTCCCAAGAGTCGACTTCCCGCAACCGGACTCGCCCACCAAACCAAGGGTTTCACCGGTCTCAATATCAAAGCTCACTCCATCGACCGCCTTCACCGCACCGATTTGCTTCATCATCAAACCACCACGAACCGGAAAATGCTGGCGGAGATTTTCGATTTGAAGGAGTTTGGGAGGTTTGTTGTTCATGCCTGAAAACATTCGGGACAGGTTTCAACCCAGTGACCGGGCGTTATTTCGCGATACTCTGGGCGTTGACGAAGAAGATTCGAATCGTCGCGCCCCACCCGCTGACAGAAACGACAACCGGAAACAAAATCCTGAATCGAGGCAACTTGCCCGGGGATGGTATTAAGGTGGCTCTTTCGCTCGCTCTCGATCCTTGGAATCGAGTCGAGAAGACCTTTGGTGTAGGCATGCCGGGGATTTGCAAAGAGCTCGTTAACCGGTGCTCGTTCGACGATACGGCCCGCATACATTACAACCACCTCATCACAATTCTGCGCGATCACCCCGAGGTCGTGGGTGATCATTAGAACGGCCATTCCAAGCTTCTGCTGCATCGACTGGATCAACTCCAGGATCTGGGCCTGCACGGTCACATCGAGGGCCGTTGTCGGCTCATCGGCTATCAGGAGATCGGGCTCGCAAGCCAACGCGATGGCTATCATCACGCGCTGTCTCATTCCTCCCGAAAGCTGGTGCGGATAACTGGAAATCCGCTTATCGGGTGCGGGAATCCCAACCGCATCGAGTAGCTGCACCGCCTTTTGCAAAGCTGCCCGCGACGACATTTTCTCGTGAATCTTAAGAATTTCCACCAACTGCTTGCCGATTCGATGAACCGGATTCAAAGCCGCCATGGGCTCCTGAAAAATCACGCCAATTTCACCCCCTCGGATCTTTCGCATCTGGGATCGATTGACCTTGCGAAGGTCCCGTCCCTTAAAATGAATTTCACCCTCCAGGACATGTCCGGATGGCTTGGGAAGCAAGTCGACGATCGACATCGCGGTGACAGTCTTGCCGCAACCTGACTCGCCGACCAAGCCAACCGTTTTCCCTTTCTCAACCGAGAACGAGATTCCATCGACGGCACGCACCCACCCGGAATCAGTATCGAAGCTGGTGACCAGCCCATTTATGTCCAACAAGCTGCTCATTTTTTGCGATACATTTCCACCACATTTTGAACTTCCGGAAAAGTTTGACCGGACAGCATCGCAGCCCGGGTTTCTTCCTTCATTTCTTCATCAATCCAAAAACTATAGTGATCCCAGGGATAGGCATTGATCGGAGGGCAGAACTTCACCGTCTCTGAATTCGGCCAACGTAACCAACGCCAGCAGGCAACCCGCTCGTAGTCGCGCTTCCAACCAGGCACAAAAACGCAACGCTCATAGACTTGTTGTTGAATCTTGTGAGCGAGCTCCCGCTTCTCGTCATCCTCGGTGGCGCGCCGGTAGGCCTCAACCCACTTGTCCATCTGGGGATCACTGTATGCAAAAACGTTGTTAGTCTTTGGCTTGATATTCCCCTGCTCGTCATAGGCATTTCGCGAGTGGAAATACTCGTAAAATGAAAAATAGGGAGGCTGTACCGCCCATGCCACGGCAGTGAGTTCAAACTTCTTATCCATCGCGTCGATAAAAACCACACTGGGATCCTTGCCATCGAGGATGAGGTCAATCCCGGCCTTCTTGGCCTCATTCTTGAGAATCCCCATGATGTCCGTGTAGGTTTTGATGGCGTAGTGGCTAAGGGTAAACTCGAGTCTGGTTCCGTCCGGCTTCCGCAGCACCCCATCATTTCCCTCTTCCGTAAAACCAGCCTTCGCAAAATACTCGCGGGCCTTCGCCGGATCAAAGGGCCAAGGCTTCACGTTTGGATTCACGAAATCACCATAGCCGTCGACAAATCCAGGAAGGCGGCCGTAGTCCCCCCAAAACTGAACCTGAATCACTTTTTCGTAATTGAGGGCATGAGCCAAACCGAGTCTAACATTAATGTCCTTCAACTTGTCTCTGGAAAGATTCATCTCAACTCCAAACTGAGCACGGGGAAAATCGTTATACCACCAGTGACGCTCGATGTAGCCATCGTAGACCTTTTGAATCTCCGAGTTTTCATACCAGGACTTGGGACCCGATACGAGAGCCATGTCGAGAATTCCGGCGCGGAATAACTCGAAAGCCTTGTTGGGATCACGAACAATCCTCCAAACAATCTTGTCCGGGTTGTAACGATATCGATAAAACTTTTTATCGTTCCCCCACCAGTCCTTCTTGCGGGTCAGAGTGACCGATACCCCCTTGTTCAAGCCCCCCTCCGCAATATAGTATGGGCCGGTGATCGGCTGGTGACGCCAGTTGTATCGATCCTCGTAATCGGGACCAAATTCCTCGTAAAAGTGGGGAGGAGCAGGTGGCAAGTCACCGATCGTATTATACATCCCCAACTCACTCTTGGGATTCGGGAAACTGATCGCAAAAGTGTGATCATCGTAAATTGTAATTTGGGAGATCTCCTCGCGAAAGTACTGCTTGTAATACGGCGCCTTGGCGTAATCGGAAGCTCTCAGGTAAAGATTCACCGCGTAGTCCCTCGCTTTTACGGCGACTCCATCGCTGTAGGTCGCATCCTCGTGGAGCTTAAAATACCAGGTGCGCTTATCTTCGCTATGCGCCCACTCTCTGGCCATCGCCGGGACCACCGAACCATTCAGTCGGTTTAAACGCACGATTCCCAATTGCACATCATCATAGAGCTCGCTTCGGAGTCCGCTGTTGGCGTTGGGCCCAAATGGTCTGATCGTAGCAGGTGGACTGGCGGTATAGTAACGAAACACTCCGCCCTTCTTCGCAGCCGGATCCGAGTCCTCCGGTTCATCCAGTCCGTCCTTCCAGGGAAGACCGTCGGGCAAATCTTCAATCTTCAAAAAGTTGAAGTAATCCCCCAACGCCAAACGCCTTTCATAACGTGCAATCGCTTCCTCGGCATCCGCTGCCTCGACCGACCCGGGTTCTGCCTCATCCAACTCTTTCCTGGCCTCTTCAATCTTTCCGGTGGCCCAGCGTTTGATGTAGTCGTTGTAAACGGGAACGTATTCGTCGAACCCCAAGCCCGCAACATAAGGCTCCTCTTCCTCACCGCAGCCGATCAGGAAAAATGGAATGAGCAGTAAAAACCAACGCATGACTTGTTAACGATAAAAGGTGTATTTTTTGGGATCAAAAGCCTCGCGGATGGCCTCGCCGACGAAGGTCACGAGAACCAACAAGGTCACAAGGCAGGCAAACGCCGCGCTAACCAACCAGGGAGAAGAAAGAGAACTCAAACCATCCTTGAGCAGCTTCCCCCAACTCGCCAAATCCGAAGGAACAAAGCCAAGATAATCGAGAGCGGTGAGCGAAAGTATCACTCCGGAGATCGAAAACGGAATCAAGGTCACCAGGATTGCCACCGTGTTCGGCAAAAGGTGCCTGAAGAGGATCCGTGGAACTCCCGCCCCGAGAACCCGGGTGGCCGCAATATAATCCCTCGCTTTTTCCTTGAGCGCTGCAGTCCGCATCAGGTTCGTCATTCCCATCCAACCAAAAACAGCCAACAGAAGCAAAATTAGATAAAGCCCCAGACGGTCCTTGTATTGCGGCGGAACTCCCAGGGTCACAATAATCACGAGAAACAAGAAGGGAATGTTTGCCAAAACCTCGATCACCCTTTGAACCACCAGGTCAAACCAGCCGCCAAAATACCCCATTAAAAGACCAACCGTAATACCGATAAAATAGACAATCGGAATAAAAATCAGGGCGGCTTTAAAGTTCACCTGAAGCCCCCCAAAAAGGTAGGCGAGGACGTCATCGCCTTGCGAGGTCGTGCCCAGCGGGAAGGCCCATTTGGGCTCCGACGGAGGATAGCTAACGTCATATTCCTGCTCTCCGCTGAGGCCCATGAACTCTTCCAAAGTCCCTTCTCCGGTATATTCCTCGGAACCCTCGACCAATTCGCCACCCTCATACTTCGCTTTGTAAACCCGATTGGCATTGGCATCCCACCCCTGGGCATCGCCTTGTCTGAGCCCCTTCCGGTAGGTGAACCGCAGGTGGGGCTTCTCAGGTCGATCCGAATCAAAAAGTCGGGTCCCCAAACCATTGTAACCGATTTCTGAGGGACTAATTTCCCGACCCAACGCATTGATGGTGTCCTGGGTTGGCGCGTAGGGCCGCAAAGGAAGGATCACCGTGTAGTTTCCATCCTTTTTAAGTTCACGATAATTGGGCTCCAAATCAGCCTTGCCATCATCGTCGATTCCGAAGTCCTTGTTCTTTTCGAGTTTCGTTGTGAAAGCCGGGAAAAACCACTCCCCGTCGTGCTTTACCGCCAGAGCCTCCTTTCCCACCACTATTTGATCCAGAGCCGCGAAGCCAGCCAAGCCGATCAGAATGAGAAACGAGTAGTAGCCACGCTTAATGGCTTTGAATCGTTGGATCTTCCGTACCGTGACCGGGTTGGGCGGCCCGCTGGTCAACTTTGAGATTACCAACCAGAAGCCCAGCAGTAACAGCACGACCGCAGTGACATCGCCGGCATTTTCGATAAAGAACTTCAACGGTTGAAACAAGGCGAGTTCACCTGCTGTCCGGCTTAAATTGTAGCCCCAACTAATCGTGGGCAGCATCAGCTCCAACTGCTCGGCCAGATAGCTGACAACCGCAGCAACCATGAGTGTGATTCCTATCCAGAGTTTCATGGGCTTAGTGAAATTTCACGCGGGGATCGACAAAGGCAACAATCACATCGGAGAGTATATTGCCCATCACCATAAGAAACGAGGCAACGGTCAGCGTTCCCATAATCAGCATTTGATCAGGGGCGGTGATAGCGCGGAATTGGAGCAACCCGAAGCCCTGGATATCAAAGACGGTCTCGATGAGAAGACTCCCGGTGACAATCAAAGTAATCAACTGCCCCAGACTGGTGGCGATCGGGATGAAGGAATTGCGAAAGGCATGATTGAAAACGGCCCGATTGAAGCCCACGCCTTTGGCCACTGCCGTGCGGACGTAATCGGCAGCCAGGTTATCCATCAGGTTGTTTTTCATCATCATCGTCATCCAAGCGAAGGCTCCAACGAGATAACTCACCAGCGGTAGGACGGAGTGCCAAGCAAGATCCTTGATCTTCTCGTAATTACTCATCGAATCGAAATTTTCCGAGGTCAGCCCGATCATTGGAAAGATGGGCTTGACGACCCCAAAGTAAACCAGCGCCAAAGCACCCAGCGCAAAACCCGGAATCGCGTATCCAAGGAAAATCAAAATCGAGCTTATGTTATCGATCGGTGTGCGGTGCTTGATCGCCTTTAATATGCCGAGCGGAAGACAAACACCATAGCTGATGATGGTAGTCAGGATGCCAAAGTAGAGTGCCACCGGCATCCGCGAGATAATCAAATCAAGCACGGGCTCTCCAAAAACCGAGGATCGCCCAAAGTCACCCTGGAGGAGCCCGGAAATACGGGACTTAAAAACAACAGCGCGAGGCAGGTAATTGTCCACCGTCTTGTTGGTTTCTCCCTTTTCACGCTCCAGATGTGCCTCAAAGCGGGATTCCGCCGTCTCGTAACGAACCTCCCAGCCCTCGTCAGAAATATCCGGCCAATCCTCCATCGGCTTGCCCCGTTCCACAAAGCGGGCCCACTCAATCTCCCCGCCCTTGCGCTGGACCACCACCGGACGCCCGGTTCCCGCCAAGCTGATCAGGACCTGCTTTTCAGGATCCTTTACAATACTGGAGCCAATCGTTTCCTCGCTCACCTTCGCCCCCTGGGTCGCAGGCTTAAAATCTGCCTCGCTGTGAAGTCGCTCCCTCGGGTAAGCACCCAGCCAGGTCAAATAGGCCAATGGAGTTGGTTTATCATACAAATACTCTCGCTCGAATTCCTCGATTTGCTCTTCGGTGAGCGCTCCGGATCCTGCCTTACCCCCACCTCCGCCACCATCAGTGGTGCCAGCAGCGGCCGCTTGCAATTCCTTGGCCAGCGGACTCCCCGGCATCACCCGGGTGATTGCAAAAACGAGGAAAGTGACCCCCAGCACGGTCAGCGGAACGAGCAGCAAGCGGCGGAGGAAATAGACTTTCATTCGGAGGGATCAGCGTCTTCGACGCATGTAGTTTTCTTTCTATTCAGTCGCTAATGTCAAACCAAAGTCTCTCAATGCAAAAATTCATTCCCTTTCTGCCAAATTTGTCCAAGGTTCCGCCGTGTTTCGAAATGCCATCATCACCGCCCTCGCCTGCCTCACCTTCGTGTCGTGTGAGCGCAGATCGGACGTCGAAATCGCGAATGAGGAAAACATCCTCATCGTTGGAAACAGCGGCGAGCCCAAAGGCCTCGACCCTCACCTTGTTTCCGGAGTCCTCGAGTCCAACATCATCCGTGCGCTCTTCGAAGGTCTTTGTGTCGAAGACCCAGAACTGAACAACGAATCGAGACCCGGGGTTGCCAAAACCTGGGCACCCACCGAGGGCTCCAACTTCACAGAATGGATTTTCAATCTCAATCCTGACGCGAAATGGTCCGATGGAGTCCCGGTGACCGCCAATGATTTTGTCTTTTCCTACAAACGCCTCCTTTCGCCCGACCCGGATTGGCCGGCCGAGTATGCCGAAATGCTCTACTTCCTTAAAAACGGAGAAGCCTATCATCGAAGTTACTTCGGCCAGATCCTCTGCGGAAATGACCCTGACTTCCCCCTCGACTGGGAAATTCTCAAGGAGGCCAACTTCAAGGGAGAACGATCTCTCAAGCTCTCCAATTTCGAAGGCAAGTCTTTTGATGATCTTGAGGAGATCGATTTAAAACGGCTAAAGCCTTACCTCGAGAACGGGGAGTCCATCGACCTTAGCAGGATTACCGCCGAAAAGGTGAACCTCGAAAAACTCTCTGCAAAGGAGCGCCGGATTTTCGTTAATGCCAAGGGAATCGACAAGCTTACAAAAGATCAGCTGAAATTCCTAAAGACCGACACCGCCTTGTTGGACTGGACCGACAAGGTTCCAGAAGAAGTGCGCCAACTGGTCCTCGATCGAATCATTGCCCATCGTGAGGCAGGAAAGCCCAACCTCTGGGATAAGGCGCAAGTCGGAGTCACTGCGATCGATGATTTCACTTTGAAAATTAATCTTCGCGGCCCCATTCCTTTCCTTCCCGAAATCACCAAACACTATACTTGGTATCCCGTGCCAAAACATATCGTCCTGCGCCACGGCGAGATTAACACCGCCTATTCCTCGCCATGGACCAGACCCGGCAACATCGTGTCAAACGGTGCCTTCCAACTGAAAACCTGGCGCACCAATCACTTCCTCGAGCTCGAAAGAAATCCCCACTACTGGGACTACAACAAAGTCTCTCTCGATGGCATCCGCTACCTTCCGGTCAAGAATTACTACACCGAGACCCGCATGTTTGGAGACGGTCAACTCCACCTCACCTACACCGTGCCCGCCGAACTCATCCCAATGGCCAAGGAAAAGTATCCCGACCAACTTCGTCAGGAACCCTACGTCGGCGTGCGCTTCCTCCGCGTCAACACCCGAAACAAGCCGCTCGACAACCCGAAAGTCCGCCGGGCCTTCGCCCTCGCCATCGATCAACAGGCGATCTGCGAAAAAATTCTTCAGGGAGGACAAAAGCCCGCTTCCGGAATCGTCCCACCTTTCGGAAAATACAAGCCGCCCGGCGTGATCCATTTTGATCCCGAAAAGGCCAAGGCCCTCCTTGCCGAGTCCGGCTACAAATCAACCTCCTCATTTCCCGATATCAGCCTTCTCACCACCAACTCCGAATCAGGCCTTCGGGAGGCCGAAGCCCTTCAGGCAATGTGGCAGGAACATCTCGGAATCAAGGTCCGGATCATGCAACGCGAATGGACCACCTACCTGCAGAAGCAATATGATTCCGACTACGACATTTGTGTTGCCGGCTGGATCGGCGACTACCTCGACCCCACCACTTTCCTCGAAATGTGGATCACCGATGGCGGCAACAACAATACGGGTTGGGGGTCGAAGAAATTTGAGGATCTCCTCGCGAAAGCCGAGAATACCGCCGACCTCGAGGTCCGCATGGACCTTCTTTCCCAAGCCGATCGAACCATCCTGGAGGACACTCCGGTTCTCCCCATCTACTGGTATACCACCAATTATCTGATCCGCCCCGAGGTAAAGGGATGGAACCCACTCCTCTTGAACAACCACCCGTTCAAGTTCGTGAAGATCGAAAAGTAACACTTCCCTCAAATGCTGAAAGTCATCCTATCCCGAGTGATTCAGACCATCGTCGTGGTCTTCTTCCTGATCACTTTTGTCTTCTTCGCCGTCCGGGCGATTCCCGGTAATCCGTTCGCTGGTGAGAAAGCGCTCGCACCAGAGGAGCAGGCAGCTCTTGAGCGCCAATACGGGCTCGATAAGCCCGTTCCCGTCCAATATTACAACTACCTCAAAAACATTTTCACCAAGGGTGATTTTGGAGACTCCTCTGCAATGAAGGGGCGTCAGGTCTCGACTCTCATCGCCGAATCATTCCCGGTCTCACTTAAGCTTGGAATTGTTTCACTCATCCTCGGCATGGGCATTGGCATTCCACTCGGAATCATCGCTGCCCTTTTCCACAATAAGTGGCAGGACTACACGGCCATGGTCATCGCGATGGCTGGAATCTGTATCGTTGCCTTCGTCCTCGGGCCCATCTTCCAGCTCTCCATTGCGCGCCCCCTTTCATTCCTGAACGTCGCCGGCTGGAGTCGAACATCCGATATCATCCTCCCGGCCATCACGCTCTGCTTCGGGGTAGCCGCCTACCTTGCCCGCCTTACCCGCGGCGGCATGCTCGATGTCCTCTCGCAGGATTACATTCGCACGGCCCGCGCAAAAGGAGTGCCCACTCTCCAGATCATTACCAAGCATGCCTTGCGCCCGGCACTGCAACCGGCCATCACCTATCTTGGGCCAGCCTTCGCAGCGATCATCACCGGCTCATTTGTGGTGGAGAACATTTTCCTCGTCCCCGGGATGGGCCAGCACTTCGTCCTCGGCATCACCTCAAAGGACTACAACCTCGTTCTCGGACTGGTTCTTTTTTACGGCATCCTCATGGGAATTGCCAACCTGCTTTCCGACCTCGCTCTCATCTTCATGGATCCCAAACTTCGCAATTCCTGATTTCCCATGTCCACCGCCGCACCTGTCATAAAAAGCGAATCAGTGGTCGCCGAAAAAGGCTCCAGCCTATGGGCGGATGCCTACGTCCGCCTCAAGAAAAACAAACTCGCCATGCTCGGCGGGATCATTGTCATCCTGATTCTAATCCTCTGCTTTATTGTCGCCCCCATTCTCGCTGCCTCGGGAATGAATGCCAACGAACAGGACCTTACCAACCGCTTTGCCGGAATCGGAGAAAAAGGGATTTTGGGGACAGACCAACTCGGACGTGACCTTTTCATGCGGGTTCTTGAAGGCGGCCAGATATCGCTCCTTGTCGCCATTCTTGCCACCTGCATGACTGTGACAATCGGAGTCATTTACGGAGGAATTGCAGGATACGTCGGCGGGAAAGTTGGGAACATCATGATGCGAATTGTCGACGGACTCCTCGCGATGCCGTTCTTGATCATTGTGATCCTGTTTCGCGAAATCATCACCGGACATATCGATGACATCGCCAAGCTTCTAATCGATGACTGGGGTTGGAATGACAACACGGTGCTTCGATTCGCCAACCTCATTCCGCTCACCATCGCGATCGCCGCCTTCGGGTGGCTTACCATGGGACGCATCGTTCGCTCTGCAGCCGCCTCTCTCTCGAAACAAGAGTTCGTGGAAGCAGCCCGCTCACTTGGCCTCAGCCACACCCGGATTCTCTTCCGGCATATCGTGCCCAACATGCTGGGACCGGTCATTATTTACGCCACCCTTACCATTCCCAGCTTCATTCTTTACGAAGCCACCCTCAGTTTCATCGGACTCGGAATCGAACCACCAAACTCATCCTGGGGTAAATTGATTCAAGAAGGCGCAAACTATCTTGAAACCAACCTCACTGTTCTTGCGGTCCCTGCGGTTATGTTCTCACTCACCCTCTTCGCCTTTAATTTCCTGGGCGACGGCCTTCGTGACGCGCTTGACCCCAAAGCCTCCAAAGACTGATCTCGCAAGGGCATCTGGCAAACCAGATAATCCCCGAATGGAATCAGGCCATTGTAAATCATGTGGAGAACAATGCTCGACTTGACCGAGCCCGTTCGCCAGGTCAGCCAGCAACAGGGCGGACCAAAAACACCCACTGAGATCATTTCCCACGGATCATAATAGGTGTGGACCAAGGCAGACAAAACAGAGGAAACCAATACCGCCGGGATCGATGAAATCGCTCTCCAGGCCGACTTGCAGGAGGACCGCTTCGAATCACAACAGACACCCACGACAATCTTCCGGCGGGTGGAATCAGTCCCTACAAAAATCCGACCTATCCCGAACCAGGTGCCTACAAGGACGAAGGCTGCCTCGACTGCCAGATCAAACTTGCCCAAAACAATCCCCAGTCATCGCCGGCCAGCCGATGCAAATCGACGTAAGTCAGATTGAAAATCAATTGTTCTCCCAACAAGCTGGCATAAAATAAAATCGTTAAAATCGTGGTCGGCCACCACGCGCTCATTATTCTCGGGATCCTTCCTCCCGCCCGCAAGGCCAAGCGAATCGTTAAATTGCCCATTCCTCACAACTTCATCAAGACTGTGTCTCCAGCCCCTCCCCATCCACCTTAAGCGCGCACCCAAGCTCCTCGCGTTTCGCCATAGGGGAAACTCTCTTCGCATCCTCTCTTATCCCGGCAGGATCGGCCTCTTTCGCACGCCATTGGTAGGAATGACGCCACACCCAGTCCGCAATTGGGGACTTCCCTGTCGAGGTCATTTCCAGGTTTCGCAATTCTCCCGTTACGAGCCTCCCCATTTGCCGCCCACGATCTTGCGTAGCAAGATATCAGTTTCAAAATCTCCTTTTTCTTTCTCAAGACGGCCTGATTTTGCCAGAGTCGCTCCAGCGATGGATCCACAGGAACTTCAAAACAAAATATCCGACACAAGTGCATGGGTGGGAACGATGCGCAATGAAATGGGCCGCGTCCTCGTTGGTCAGGAAAACCTTGTCAACAAGCTCCTCATTGGACTGCTGAGTAACGGGCATATTCTGCTCGAAGGGGTCCCCGGATTGGCCAAAACTCTTGCCGTCAAGGCCCTCGCCGGATCCCTTCAGGCTCAGTTCGCCCGAATTCAATTCACCCCGGACCTGCTTCCCGCCGATCTCCTCGGCACCATGATCTACCATCCGGATCAAAAGACTTTCGCCCCGAAACTCGGGCCCATTTTTGCCAATCTCATTTTGGCGGACGAAGTCAACCGCGCTCCGGCCAAAGTTCAATCGGCATTGCTTGAAGCCATGCAGGAGCGACAGGTCACCATCGGCGATCAAACCTACGACCTTCCGCGCCCCTTTCTCGTCCTCGCCACCCAAAATCCAATCGATCAGGAAGGAACCTACTCGCTTCCCGAAGCTCAACTCGACCGTTTCCTTCTCAAGGTCACAGTCGATTACCCAAGCCGGGAGGAAGAGCTCGATATTTTGGACCGCATGTCATCTTCCAACGCAAACGAAGAGACAAAGCCCGTGACCACGCCGGAAGCGATTGCCACAAGTCGCGAGCTTATTGATCAAATCTACATCGACTCGGCCGTGCGAGGCTACATCGTGGATCTCGTTCAGGCCACCAGAACTCCCGGCAACTACGAGAGTTCACTCAAAAACCTCATCATGGCTGGAGCTTCACCACGAGCCACCATCAACTTTGCCCGGGCCGCTCGCGCCAACGCCTTCCTCCAGGGCCGTGCTTTCGTCACTCCGGCCGACGTCAAAGAACTGGCACCGGAAATCCTTCGTCACCGCATCCTGCTTTCCTATGAAGCCGAGGCCGAGAACGTCACGACCGACCAAATCATCGATCGTCTTATGGGCCGCGTGCCGGTCCCTTAAACCGGTGATGACTCATCCTTTTTTTAAACCTTCATCGCGGCTCCACGCTCAGCCCAAACTTCCTTGGCGAATTTATCGTGATCGTAGTTGATTAATACCTCAAGACCCGTGCCTCCTGCTTCGTGTATGCAGTAAAAAATGCAGACAGGGAAATTCATCCCCCCTGGAGACCAGACTTAGATTTTCCTGAGCCTCACCATCCTTCGGCCCCAAGGGACCAGCTCTCAATCAACCTGTAAAAACAAGAAACAGGGCAATCGCTGCAACAAGCCGAAAACAGGCTTTCAGAATGTCAGAGGTCCAGGAAGTTTTGGAGAATTTGCTTTCCGGAATCAGTGAGGATGGACTCCGGATGGAACTGTACGCCATGGACATTCAGGTCTCTGTGCTTGAGTCCCATGATAATGCCTTCCTCGGTCCAGGCAGTGACCTCCAGACAATCCGGCAGTGTCTCTTTCTTCACAATCAACGAGTGGTAGCGGGTCGCTTCAAAAGGATTCGCAAGCCCCTTAAAAACACTCCCTCCCTCGTGATGAATCATCGAGGTCTTACCGTGCATCAGCTCTTTGGCCCGCACGACCTCACCTCCATAGACCTGTCCAATCGACTGGTGACCGAGGCACACTCCGAAAATGGGAATCTCCCCGCCGAAGGATTCGATGACTTCACAGGAAATTCCGGCCTCATTCGGAGTGCAGGGACCCGGCGACACACAGATCCGCGTCGGCTTGAGATCGCGGAGTTCATCCACAGTCACAACATCATTGCGAAGGACTTTCATCTCGGCCCCAAGTTCGCCAAAGTACTGGACGAGATTGTAGGTGAACGAATCGTAGTTATCGATAACGACTAGCATGGCTTCGGTGATTCAAGTTGAGTTTGGCAGGCAAAGCACTCTGCAAAATTGGCAGGATTATTCTCGCCGCATTCCGGACAGGACAAATCCTCTCCCGGATGGGTCTTTTCAGCTTCAAGGGCCTGATGAACGATCGACCACGCCTCCTCGTAATCCTCGTCATTCATCACACAGAGGTTGGGATAAAACTCGGGGATCGGGATTTCGACCACCCCGTGGACCAAGTGCTCATTCCTCAACATCGTCGGGATCCCAGCCGCTTCGACAAGGTCGCGGAAATGATTCACCCGGATAAATTCGTGATGTCGGTAAACCTCTCTCATGGCTTGGCTAGAGTTTTGGCCAATCCAACCGCCCGCATCATGGCAGCCGCCTTATTTACCGTTTCGTTGTATTCATAGGTCGGATCACTGTCCGCAACCACGCCCGCTCCAGCCTGAATGTAAACCTTGTCGTCTTTCAAAACACAGGTTCTCAAAGCGATACAGGAATCGTGATTTCCATCCCAGCCGAAATAGCCAACGGCACCGGAGTAGGTCCCGCGCTTGTTTTTCTCGAGAGAATTGATGATTTGCATTGCCCGAATCTTGGGGGCTCCGCTCACCGTCCCCGCCGGAAAAGTACTACGCAAAACATCGTACGAAGAATGCTCGGGAGCAAGTCGTCCGCTGACATTCGACACGATGTGCATCACGTGACTGTAGCGCTCCACAATCATCTGGTCATCCACGCTGACTGAGCCAGCTTCCGAGATCCGTCCAACATCGTTGCGAGCCAGATCGATCAACATGACATGCTCCGCACATTCCTTTTCGTCCGCCAAAAGATCCGCTGCCAAGGCATCATCTTCTTCGGGAGTCTTGCCTCTCCAGCGCGTGCCCGCGATCGGCCTGATATCAATGCGTCCGTCAACGGCACGAACGTGAACCTCGGGAGAACTCCCCACTAGGGAAAACTCCGGCGTCTCGTATACGAACATGTATGGTGAAGGATTGATGTGCCTGAGCGCCCGATAAAGGTCGATGTTGCAGCCCTCGAAGTCAGCCTCGAAACGTTGGCTCGGCACGACTTGAAAGGCATCGCCGGCCGCGATGTATTCTTTCGCCTTTAAGACCATCTCCTCATACTCGGCCTGGGTCGTGTTGCTTCGCGGAGACGGAGCTTCGACTTCGGCAAGGCCGTTGAGAGGAGAAACATGGAGAGGCCGGTCCAGCATTCCAATCACCGCTCCGATCCGGCCAACCGCGAGCGCGTAAGCCTCCTCAACCGATGACGCTTCATCGAGCATGGCATTTGCCACCACGAGAAGACGCCGCAGCTTGTGATCAAAGACAACCAGCGTGTCAGCGAGAAAGAAAATCGATTCCGGAAGCCCCAAATCGTCAGGCGGACACTCGGAAATTGTCGGTTCAAATTGCCGGGCGGCATCGTAACCGACATAGCCAACCGCTCCCCCAAAGAAGGGCGGGGCATCGCCATGGGTAACCGGCTTGTATCCGGCCATCAAACGCTGCACCTCATCGAGGACATCGCCCTCGCGCTTTCGCTTCTCGACCGCACCCCCTCGCTCTATGGTCACCTCATCGCCTCGTGATGTAAAAACCCAACGTGGCTGGCTGCCCACAATCGACCATCGTCCGCTCGCATCGGTACTCTCCGCGCTCTCAAAGAGGAAGGCATTCCTGCCATCGCGGAGCTTTAAAAAGGCAGAGACCGGAGTCTCGAAGTCAGCAGCAAGCTGAGCATAGACAGGCACGACATTCCCGGCCTGCGCTAGCTCAACAAACTCCTCGGCACTTGGCTTGACTGGAACCTGATTCACGCGGGCGGCAGTTTGGCCAGCATCACCTGAAGCGCAACGCGAAATTCATCGCGGGCCAAAGAGTTCTCCATAAAAAGCGGGATCGACCTCAGGCTCGATGCTTTGCCAGGCCGTCACTTCATTTTGAGAGGCCGCACAAATCTCAAGCTCTCCACTCCCAATCTTCTCGCGAACGACCTCAACCGCCTTGATCGGACAATTGCAGTCACTACTCAAATGCCCGAGAATGACTCGTTTTAATCCCTCCGGAACCAACTCAGCCACCAACTCGGCCGCCTGTTCGTTTGACAAATGTCCATGCTGTGAGGAAATCCGCTGCTTCGTGCTAAAGGGCCGTTTCACATCCGCTTCCAGCATTCGCCATTCGTAGTTCGCCTCCAGAACCAAGCCCTCGACCCCCTTGAGGGCCTGGACCACCTGGGCATCGGCGTG
Organism: Verrucomicrobiia bacterium; assembly: GCA_030432565.1. Classification (GTDB taxonomy): domain Bacteria; phylum Verrucomicrobiota; class Verrucomicrobiia; order Verrucomicrobiales; family Akkermansiaceae; genus SW10. The sequence goes on from JAUIGV010000010.1 coordinate 170,589, forward strand.
CCCCAGATCGGTCGCCACCCCGACCCTTCGATCCCCTTTCGCAATAACATAGCCGACTGGTTCGACCGCATCGTGAGGCAAGGGAAAAGTCGTTAACTCAAATCCCTCCCAATTGAACGTTTGCCCACTTTCAAATGCAATCCACTGGGCCTGTTCACGGAGTCCCTCCTGCACCACCCGACCAGTCATAATCGAGGCCACGATCGGCACGCGACACTTGCGAAGGAAAACATCGAGACCGCGAACGTGATCGCCATGTTCGTGAGTCAGCAGAATCCCGGTCAATTTTTCCGGTGCCACTCCGAGCGTTTCCAGACGAAGGTTCAGCTGCTTCGCGCTCAAACCGGCATCGACAAGAAGATATTTTCCATCGCATTCCACGATGGTTGAATTTCCTCCGCTGCCACTCCCTAAAACCGCAAATCGCATCGGCTGGGAGGATGTCCCCGATCACTCGAATGGGCAATTCAAACCGAAAATCAACGGGCATAAATTTGCCTCAAAAGAGAATTTGGTAACGAGAACCTCTTGCATCCGTTTTCCGACCCTCTAAGATCCCCGCAGTCGCCGGGATGGTGGAATTGGTAGACACGCGTGATTTAGGATCACGTGCCCTTGGGCGTGCAGGTTCGACCCCTGTTCCCGGTACTTTAAAGACAGCAAACAAGAATTAGAAAAATGGACGAACTCAAGGAAAAATTGGCCGCTCTTGGCATCGAAGCCGACCAGATTGACGGCGTGATCGAAACCGTTCTCGAATTCATCAAGGATAAGTTGCCTGACGGGATGGAAGGAATGTTTGACTCTGTCATAAAAGGTGAAGTCCCGGATATCGGTGGCGACCTTCTAGAGAAGGCCAAAGGGCTTTTTGGCGGGTAACCTCCCCTTGACTCCTTTCTCTCAAAGCCCGCATGCCAGCGGGCTTTTTTCTTACGCTGAAATCCTGCGGTTGATGATCCGTAAAATCGTTGGATATTAAGGTCCGTTCAATACACTCATGAGAAAACCTTACTTGCTCCCTCTCGTCCTTTCCAGTCAGCTGCTTGCTACTGAAAAAGTCGATTTCTCAAGAGAAGTTCGCCCAATTCTCAACACCAATTGCCTTCCATGCCACGGAGGTGTCAAAAAGAGCGGCGATGTTTCATTCCTCTACCGGGAGGAAGCCCTTGCCACGGGCAAATCCGGAAAGCCCACCGTCGTTCCCGGTGACCCCGGCTCATCGGAAATGCTGATTCGGATTCTCTCCGACGACCCCGATGAGGTCATGCCACAACCGAAACACGGACCACCTCTCAAGCCCCACGAAGCTGACCTGATTCGTCGCTGGATCAAAGAAGGTGCCGAGTGGAACAACCATTGGTCATTCGAAAAACCCACCCGTCACGAAGCGCCTGCCACCTCGGACCCCAATTGGCACAAAACCTCAATCGACCCCTTCGTTCTCGCTAAACTGGATGCAAAAAACCTCAAACCTTCTCCCCCCGCCTCCGGCGGCCGACTCCTGCGACGCCTGAGCCTCGATCTCGTGGGAACGCCCCCATCGCTCGCCCTTCTTGACCGATTTGAGAATGCCTACGCAGACAACCCGGATCAAGCAGTGGCCGAAGTCGTCGATAAACTTCTGGCGGACGAAGGTTTTGGCGAAAAATGGGCCAGCCAATGGCTTGATGTCGCTCGCTACGCCGACTCGGAAGGCCTCGGAGCCGACCGTCGGTGGAATGCCTGGCCCTACCGCGATTGGGTCATTCGGGCCCTGAATCAGGACATGCCGTATGATCAATTCTTGATCAAACAACTTGCCGGGGACCTTCTTCCAAACCCAACTCTCGATGACCTCATCGCGACCACTTTTCATCGCCTCACCCAACAGAACGCGGAAGGAGGAACAGATAACGAGGAATTCCGTGTCATGGCAGTCATGGACCGGGTCAACACCACCTGGAAAGGACTTCAGGGAATCACTTTTGAATGCGTTCAATGTCACGAGCACCCCTACGAGCCAATTCGTCATCACGAATATTACGAGTTCATGGCTCTCTTTAACAACTCCCGGGACCTTGATCTCAACACACACCATCCCACCCTGAAGGTTCCCGAAAAAACCGAAGACTATGCAAGTGCCGCCAAACTTCGCAGCGAATACCGTAATCTCCAGACCAAACTTCAAAACCAGGCCCGCCAGCTCATTGCCAATGCAGGCTGGACCAAGGTGAGCCGGATGTCGGTCAACTCGGAAAAAGTCGGATCCAAATCACGCCAACTCGATGGTTATCAGGAATTTCTTACGGAAGGCACCATTCCCAACAACATCGTCTTCAAGCTTGAGATTCCAAAACCGGACTCGCTTCAGGAACTCACCGCTTTCCGTATCCACACCCTTCCTCTCGACGTCGAAAAAGCGATCCATTCCCCGGAGCTCGGTGCGGTCCTCTCCCGCATTATCTTGAAAGCAAGTCTCTCCGATCAGGAATCGCTCATCGAAATTCCACTCGCTCACGTTCTCGGCGATGACGATTTCCCGATGTGGAATCCCAACGATTCATTGAAGAAAGGAGGGTCCGGTTGGGGGGCCTACACCCACCAGAATCATGCCCGCTCGTGTGTGGTCATCCTCAAAGAGGCGCTCAAGCTTCCTGACGGCTCAAAACTTCAACTTGAACTTCACCACAACGCGGCCGCCCCGACCGGACCAATGGCCACCAAACGAGGTCGTCTTGATCTTTCGTCTGACCCCGCCTTTCAAAACTGGCTCACCAGCCCGGCAACGATCGAAGCCCTCGATAACCGGGATCGGGCCCTCGCTGACTACAACAAACTCGGCACGACCAGCCTGGCCATCATGGAACGGCTTCAGCCCGGCCTCCAACGCGACACCCGAACCTTCAAACGCGGCAATTGGCTCGAGAAAGACGAGCAGTCGCTCACCCCCGGTATCCCCGAATCACTCGGAGCTCTCAATTACGAAAAAGACGCCCTCCCAACCCGACTTCACCTCGCCAAATGGATGACGGGACGAAATAATCCTTTCACCTCCCGGGTCCTGGTGGCACGGGTTTGGGGGCAAATTTTTGGCCGTTCGCTCGTCGAAACCCTCGAAGATTTTGGTTCGACCGGAATTGCGCCCAGCCACCCCGACCTTCTGGACGATTTGGCGATGCGCTTTGAGACCGAGATGAATCATTCGCTCAAAACGTTGATTCGCGAAATTCTCCTCTCGGCGACTTACCGGCAATCGAGCAAGAAGTCATCCATCTCCAAGGAAAAAGACCCTCTCAACATCTACCTCTCACGCGGACCGCGGAATCGTTTGAGCGCTGAACAAGTTCGCGACCACCATCTCTCCGCATCCGGCTTACTCACTAAAAAACCCTTCGGACCTCCCGTTCGACCTCCCATTCCCGCCGGGGTCTGGAAACCCTTCAGCGACGGTCCCTGGAATGCCGCGAAAGTTGGCGACCCCAACCGCTACCGTCGTTCAATTTACACCTACTGGAAGCGTAGCATCCCCTTCCCGGCCTTTGGAGCCTTCGATGCGCCGACCCGCGAAACCTGCAGCTCGAGACGACTCGTTTCCAATACCCCGCTTGCCGCCCTTGCGACCCTTAATGACGAAGCATTTTCGGAAATGGCTCAGGGACTTGCCCGTCGAATGAAGTATGAGACCGAGGGAGATCTTGAAACCAAGATTGCCACGGGCTTTCGGATTGCCACCAGCCTCAAGCCCGGAGAAAGACAAATGAAGATCCTCATGAAGCTCTTTAGCGAAACAGCAGCTGACTACGAAGCGAACCCCGAACCCTACTCCGGACTCGCGGGGACAGCAGATGGGGCCGCGTTTACGATCGTTGCAAGTGCGCTTCTCAACATGGACGATGCTCTCACCAAGTAGCGGCAGCGTGCCCGGTTTCAGCAAGAGAGTCTTCGACAAAGTCGCTCAGAACAGATAAAACACGCTTATGAGACTACTTTGTATTTCAGCATTCGCCTGTGCGATCGCTTCGGCACAGCAGCAACCATTCCCAACCGCAGGCTCGGTAGAACGTCTGGACCCCTTGCTTGATCAACTCATCGCCCCTGAAACCCAAATTGAAGTCATTGCCTCAGGCTTTACGTGGTCGGAAGGCCCGGTTTGGGATAAAAAAAATAGCCGCCTTCTCTTTTCCGACGTTCCGGAAAACACCGTTTACCAGTGGAACTTGAAGGACGGAGTTTCGGTCTTTTTGAAACCATCGGGATACACCGGGCCGAGCGACTATAGCGGCGAACCCGGATCGAACGGGCTGACCTACGACAACGAGGGCCGGCTCCTTTTCTGTGAACACGGTGACCGCCGCGTTTCCATGCTTTCCAAAGGGAACGGCGGGAAAATCACCCTTGCCGATAAATTCGAAGGGAAACGGTTCAACTCTCCAAACGATCTCTGTGTTCATTCGTCGGGACTCATCTTCTTCACGGACCCTCCCTACGGATTGCCCCTGAAGGAAAAGGACCCGACCCGCGAAATTGATGCTTTTGGAGTTTACCGCATTGCTCTCAATGGCACTGTGGACATGGTTATTTCTGATCTCAAGCGCCCGAACGGAGTCACCCTTTCAAACGATGGGAAAACCCTCTATATCGCCCAATCGCATGGGGAGGAGGCGTGGATCATGTCTTATCCGGTGGATAATAAAGGAAACCTTGGCAAGGGAGCACTTCTTTTTGATGCCACTGAACTCGCCAAGACTGACAAAGGACTACCGGACGGGCTAAAGACCGACACCAAGGGAAACATCTGGTGCACCGGTCCGGGAGGAGTCCTCATCATCAGCCCGAAGGGTAAACTCCTTGGCCGCATCCTCACCGGACATCGAACCGCGAATTGTGCGTGGGGCGAGGATGGCTCCACTCTCTATATGACTGCTGATTACTACATCATGCGTCTTCAAACCCTCACCAAAGGGACCGGCTTTTAAGTAGATCATGGCTCAACGCAGCTCCAATATCATCAAGGCCCTCGAACTGGAGATCATGGAGGGCAAGCTCACTCCCGGTGAGCGCCTTCCGTCGGAAGAAAAGCTTTGCACTCGTTTTGATGCCAGTCGCACCGTCATTCGCGAAGCAATCCAACAGCTCAGGGGCCGCGGGCTTCTCAGAACCCTAAAAGGTTCCGGGTCCTACATCGCCGACCCTAGTCTCGAAACCCTTGCCGGCGCGGTTGAGACCTACTCGGTCCTGACCAACGACGATTCCTATCTTGAATTGATGGACTTTCGCATACTTCTCGAAACCGAATGCGCCCGTCTCGCCGCCATTCATTCCGGAGAAAAAATTATCGAAATCATGCAAAAGGCCATCGACAAGATGGAAGATTCACGTGGCGACCGAAAGCGTTTTAGCGAAGCCGACATTGCATTCCACCTCGCCATCGCCGCCGGTTCAAAACACAACCTGTACGCGACAGTTTTGAGTGCGCTTGAGAAACGCTCCATTGAATACGCCAACGTCAACCGTGGCGACAGCGAGTGGTATCAAAACGTGATCACCACCCACCAGGAAATCTTTGACGCCATTTCCGGTGGGCAATCCGAAGAAGCTGCCGCCGCCATGAAGCGCCACCTCATCCTATCCCGCCGCCACTACGTTGACTTGGAGCGATGAAATCAGACTTCTTCGAAAAACGCTCTCGCCTTCCTAACCCGAACCTCTAGAAACGCAGACGCTATGACACGTTATATTCTTACCGCAATCACCCTCGCAGCCGCAGTCCTTCTTAGTTCCTGCTGCTGCCTCTAAGCTGACCTTTTGGAAATGTCCAAGATCCCTCTGAACTTTCGGGAATTTCCCGAAAGGGAGATGAAGGAGCGGGCCCAAGCTCTAGCCGATCACTTGCGCCAAAGGCGAAGCGTGCGGGATTTTTCGGATCGCCCCATTCCCGAAGGAGTCCTTGAGACCTGTCTGGAAGGTGCTGTGACCGCGCCCAATGGAGCCAATCTCCAGCCCTGGCATTTCTCAATCATTCGCGATCCTGGCATCAAAAAAGCCATTCGCGTAGCTGCTGAAGAAGAGGAAAGAGAATTTTACCATTCCCGGGCACCTGAAGACTGGCTGGATGCTCTGGCTCCCATCGGGACTGATGCTCGAAAGCCATTTCTAGAAACAGCACCGGTTCTGGTGGCGATCTTCCAGAAATCAGAGGTGATTCGTGCCGACGGCACGGTCTCCAAAACCTATTATCCCAAGGAATCGGTCGGAATTGCGACCGGTTTTCTCATTTCGGCCCTCCATTACACAGGCTTGGCTACATTGACCCACACGCCCAGCCCCATGAAATTTCTCAATCACATCCTGGGGCGTCCGGCTTCCGAAAAACCGTTTCTTTTGCTGGTGGTTGGATTTCCCGCATCAGACTGCCTGGTTCCGGACATTTCCCGACTACCGACCGAGGAAATGGTCGAATTTCACTGACTCAAAAGCCAAAGCAGATTAAATTAAAAAGCTGGCACGTGCCTTGCTACCCACCCTTTCAACGTAATTGTTACTGAAGACCATGAAAAAAATCGAAGCCATCATCAAGCCGTTCAAACTCGAAGAAGTCAAGGAAGCCCTGGCTGAAGTGGATGTTCAAGGAATGACCGTGACCGAGGTCAAAGGCTTTGGTCGCCAGAAGGGCCACACCGAAATTTACCGCGGATCGGAATACACCGTTGATTTCCTTCCAAAAGTTAAGATCGAGATCGTCGTAAACGACGAGGACGCCCAGAAGGTTGCCGAGGCAATCGTCAAAAGCTCCAATACCGGCAAGATCGGTGACGGAAAGGTCTTCATTTCACCTGTCGAACAGGCCATCCGGATCCGGACCGGTGAGACCGGTGCCGAAGCCGTCAACGTCAGCTAGATTCGAGTCTTCTCCTTTTTTCAAAGTGTGAGCCGCCCTTCCTTACGGAGGGCGGCTTTTTGTTTCACCTGTCCCGTTGAATTGAGTCTCAAGCACTTCCTAGGTCACTGAGTTCTCCCAAGAGAGCGTATTTATTGTGAATTTCGACAAGCAGCAGCTCACAACCAACCTACGCTCCTTCTGGGATGAAACTACTGGAGCATTGCATCAGATATCTAATCTTTAACTCCATCGCCATTTTAGGCCTTTCGTGCGTAGGTTCTGACGTAGACTGTTCGGAGCCAAGCCATAAGCACTTGCAATCTTCCGAGCGTCTCCGGAAGGCCGGAACGCGCATTGATAACGAGATTTGGGGACATCCGGGGTCGAGGAGAGACCAAATTCATTCGAGCATCTTCTCCGAAGGGCCCAGGGCCGCATGGTAGAATTGACTCTGCGGAGTCGGTGGCCGTTGCCGATCAGACAGAGATCAGACAGAGAAGTGGGATTTAGCTCAAATCTTCGGCCGTAACGCTTCGCTGTTCCCGTGTGCCGAGTTCGACCGCTTGATCGACGACTCTGGTTGGATCCGCATCGAAACGATATCCGTGGCAGTTTGGACAAATGACCACTTCGGCTGTCACAATTGAATCACACCCTTCACAAACCTTGTATGCGACAGGATTGTTGGCGATCTCTCTCGCTTTTGCGAGACGATCTTGCTGGGCGGCGTCCGACATGACTTAAAGAAAGGCTAAAAACGAACAGGCCACGAGGAAAAATCCTCGTAGCCTGCGAAAAATCTTACGAAATCGGGCGCCGATTAGGCAGGCTTGATTGCCTTGTTGGTTCGGCTCTTGAGGTTTGCAGCCTTATTCTTCTGGAAAATGTTGTTCTTGGCAGCCTTATCAACAGCTGAGGTGAACTCACGGAAGGTCTTAAGTGCTTCCTCGTTGTTACCCTCACTGGCAGCAGTAACGGCCTTCTTTTGAAGGGTCTTAATGCGGCTCTTGGCGGCACGGTTTCTCTCAGTTCGTTTTGCGATCTGACGAACTCTTTTTTCTGCAGACTTAGTATTGGCCATAGGACGATCCCGCTTGGGCGGAGCGGGAAAATAGGGATTTTGGATCAGGTGTCAAGTTTCATTACACGGAAATTTCAATAGCACCTTCCCTTTTCCTGTGGGACTATTTGGTCATGAAATTGATCCTCTCTACGATCTTTGGTTGTTGCGCCCTTCTCGCAACCGCCCAGGACAAACCCGAAATCCCCGACGATCTACTCGATGATGATCATTTTCGGGACGACAGTGCCCTCAATGAGTTCACTGTCCCTTCAATCGCCAAGGTCTTCAACGAACTGGAGAAGGTCTCACCACTTTCCTATGATCCAGGTCATCACAAAAACTACGAACGCACTCCCATCGACCGGTCCCGAATCGCGCTGAGACTCGGGACCTTGATCGCCGACGGCTTCATCGCAGTTCAAACCGGAAATTCCGAGGATGTTCCGAAAATTGCCGCCCATATTTCCCGTTATGCCAAAGCACTTGGAGCCGGCGACAGGATTAAGGTCCATGCCGCCGAACTTCTCGAACACGCGAAAGCCAAGGATCTCCCAAAGTTAAAACGTGCCCTCGCCTCGACTCAGCGTGATGTTGAGCGCGAGTTGGCGGGACTTCGAGACCCCGACCTTTCCCACCTGATTTCGCTTGGAGGTTGGTTGCAAGCACTCGATTCAGCCGCAAGCGCCGTCGATAAAAAATACACTCCCGAGCGGGCTTTGACTCTGTTTCGCGAAGACGTTGCCGATTATTATGCCGAATCGATCGGGTCGCTCCACCCCGACATCAGCCGACGCCCGCAGGTCGTCAAAATGCGTTTGCTCTTACAAGGGCTCCGCAATGCCATGGTCTTGGAGGAAAACGCCAAGCCCACCGCCGAACAGGTCAAGGAAGTGACCACTGTTTCCGCAGAACTTGTGAAAATTGCCCGACGTTAGATTTATCCCATCATGACTCTTCTTCTTGGACTTGGTATCATCGGGTCCCGCAGCGCCGACCAACTGGTCGCTGCCGGACATCCTCTCAAAACCTGGAACCGCACTCCCAAGGACCGGCCGGACTCGGTCACCGATCTCGTCGCAGCTGCGAGTGAAGCGGATGTGATGGTGTGTTATCTCCGCGATGATCAAGCTGTTCGTGAGGTCTTCACCCAGATCGAAAGTCAGCTTGGTGAGGGCAAAACCTTCATCAACCACGCCACTATTGATCCCGAAACCACCCTATGGCTCGAGCGCCAATGCAAAGCCGCAGGCGGTAAGTTCCTCGATGCCCCCTTCACAGGTTCGCGCGATGCTGCCGCAGGCGGAAACCTCGTTTATTACATCGCCGGTGATCGCGACCTCCTTGAAGAGCAACGCCCGCTCCTTGAGCTAACATCCAGGGAGATTGTTTACCTTGGTCAACCTCCGGCTGCGACCGTTGTAAAAATCACCACCAATCTCGCCACCGCTGCCGCAGTTCAGGCTCTCACCGAAGCTCTCGAAATCTCCCGGCGACACGGGGTGGATCCACGGGCCTGGCACGACGCCGCAAAGCTAAACGGCTGCTATTCTCCGGTGATGGGAATGAAAATCCCAACTCTTCTTGAAAACGACTTCACGCCTCACTTCTCGACCGAGAATATGGCGAAGGATACCAACTATGCTCTTCAGCTCGCCGACTCCGCAGGCATCACCGCCGACCTCAATCATCTTACCTGGGCCAGACTTTTCGAAGCTGAAATGCGAGATGCCTCGGAAGACTTCTCCGCCACGGTCCGCCAGCATCAAAGCACCGATCTGGATCTTGAGGAGGACGTCGAAATTTCCTGCAGCCGTATTCGCGTGAAAGGAGCCGATGCCGAGAGGTATCTTAACGGACAAGTCAGTAATGATGTCCGACTTACCGAAGACGGGCGGATTATCGATGCGTGCCTTTTGGATGCGAAGGGCAAGCTTCAATTTTACGTGCACATCCATCGCGAAGGCGATGATTTCATCGTGCAAGGGCCCATCGATGTCGCGGAGGAAATCCATGCCCGCCTCGACAAATACCTCATCGCAGATGACGTTGAACTGATCGATGAAAGCCTTGATGAAAACGCTTACCTGAGTGTGCCGAATGAAACCCGGCGAATCATCGATGGGATCCCACGTTGGCCGAACGAACTGTATCCCGGAATTCTTCCGCCTGAAGCCGGAGTGGAGGAACAATCCATTTCATACACCAAGGGCTGCTACACCGGCCAGGAGGTGATTTCCCGGATGAAGCGTGCCGGAAAAACCAATCGGCATCTCGTAAAGCTTTCGCTTGATAAGCCGCTCATTCCGACCAAGGCAAAACTTCTTGTCGATGGCAGGGAGGCGGGCTTCATCACCTCGGTTGCGTCACACGTCGCTCAAGGTGAGGTGGCTCTCGGATATCGACTCAGGAAATTCTCCGAGGTCAGCGAATTCGACGTTGCCTCGCCCTCCTCCGGCGAGATCATCGGGAAAGCCACCATTCGCTAGATCTCCCGGCTACATCCGGAACAAGCCGCCTTTTTTGCCGCCCAGAACGACGGCTCCGATGATGGAAATCCCCAGGAAAACCATGGCCCATACACCAAGGGCGGATGCCAACTCATAGCCGTTTCCAAGCATTCCGAGAAGCGAGTAAATCGCTTTGGTGATAGGAAAATGTTCCGACTGCTGGGCCAGGATCAAGCTGTCACTCACTTCCAACATCGCGAAGGCGAATGCGAGGATTCCACCCGCAATTAAATTGGCACCCAGCAAGGGGAGCGAAACACGGCGCAGAGTTCTCGCGGGAGTCGCCCCCAGAGAGCGGGCCGCCTCCTCGAGAGCGAGATTGCTTTGCTGTAATCCGGCGACCGCTGAGCGCACGACATACGGAAGTCTTCGTACTGCATAAGCCACCACCAGCAACCAGGTCGGATTTTGCGCCGCACCTTGAACCAGAAAGTAGAAACTCTCGCCTTTTTGGGAGAGCGCAAGGTAACCGAAGGCCAGAACCAGCCCCGGAACCGCAAGCGGAAGCATGACCAGGGCATCCAGAAGAGCGCGACCGCGGATGGTGCTCCGGACAATGACCCAGGCGATCGCCACCCCTAGAATCAGATCGACAAAAGTTGCGGCCGAGGCATAGAAAAGACTATTCTGAATCGAAGGCACGACAAGAGGATGCCCGAGAGCTTCCTGATAATGCCCGGTCGTCCAAACCTCCGGTAAAATGGTACCATACCAGTCGTGAGCCAAGGAAAGCACAACCACGCCGGCGTGCGGAAGAGAGGCCACGAAGAAAACCGCAAAGAAGAACAAAGTACAAATCCAGGCCTTTCCCCTTTTGGGTCGAACCTCCACATTTTTTCCTTTTGGTCGTGGTGCCGTGCCCAGTTTCGAGCGACCCAGCACGGCCTTTGAAGCGATAAAAACAAGGGTGGAAACAACCAACATGATTGCCACGAGTGCATAGGGAAACGGATTTTCACCAAGGTCTTTGATGCCATCGTAAACCTGTACCGGAGCCACCCGGGTGAAATCAAAAACCAGGGGCACCCCAAGCTCGGTAAAGGACCAAATAAAGACAATCGCCCCGCCGGCAAAAATGCCAGGTGTGGTTAAAGGAAGGGTGATTCGCATCAAACGCCTCCACGGGGGACATCCAAGATTTTGAGCCGCTTGCTCCATGGCCGGATCAATATTCGATAGCGAAGCCGCGATGTTCATGTAGAGAATCGGATAAAGGTGAAGCGCGTTCATAATGACGACTCCCCAAAACCGACCGTCGCCCAGCCAGTCGATGGGCATGGTTGGATCCATCAGGCCCAGCTTCACCAAAACAGCATTAAGTGCCCCCTGAATCCCAAGGATTTGCTTCACCCCCACGGCTCCTACAAATGGTGGTAGAACGAGCGGAATCAGGACCAGGGCGGATAGCGACTTCTTGAACGGAAAAAGATAGCGATGTCCAACCAGCGCGAGTGGAAATGCGATCAAGAGAGATGCCAGTGTGCTCGTGATTCCGAGAGCAAAGGCATTCCAAAGTCCTTCGGTGTAAACCGGGTTTTTGAAAACCTCGCCGACGAAGGAGAGCGTAAAGCCATCGCCGGGCGAGTAAAAGGCCTCCTTTAAGACAACGACCGCCGGGTAGAGAAAAAATACCGCGAAGAATATCGTAACAAAGGCGGTCAACCCATAAGCTGCGCGCTTGTTCACCGGGCACCTCCCTTTCCAGCTTCGAACGCCAGACGTTCGGCTTCGCGATAGTTCCCGCGAAAGTGTGTTCCGAGATCATTCATCATTCGCACAACCGCGACCTTATCGCCGGATTTTAGAGTCACCTTGATTTCAGACAAGGTGGCCTCATAACCAACCGGTGAGACGTCGTAGAATTTCGCGGTCGCCTCTGCCGGGAAGTCTGTTTCAATCAAAGCCGCCCAGGCCGATTTCATCTCTTCATGAGAATCAATGCACATCGCGCGAATGATGTTTCGCAGCGGCGTGAAGTGACGACCGGTCAGATCGTAATCGTAAATGAACTCGCTTGCGACCTCATAGGGCATCACCGAAGCGTCGACCATGTCTGAAAGGTAGGGTTGCTGATAGAGATCCTTACGAATCGGCAATCGTCGAAGCCCGCGAATCTTTGGCCCCATTTCGGTGCCCGGTCTGGCGTTCCAAAGCATCTGTCCTTCCTTGGTGAAGATGAAGTTCACGAACTCCTGCGCGACCTCGAGATTGGGAGCACCCTTAAAAATCGCAACCGGGTCCACACTGTAGGAGGTGCCACCAACCGGAGAAATGAACTTCAATCGGGAGGTGCCATCTTCTTTTTTGAGAGCCTCGTTATAAGAACGGCCGAAGAAGTCGATGCACATTCCGGCGATGGCATTTCCCTGGGCCACATCGTGAGGAACCTTGGAAGCTCCATCAGTGAAATAGCGGGCATTCGCACCGATCCGCTGGATCAGATTGAGACCTTCCTCCCAACCGATCGCGCAGGCTTTCTCACGAGGCAGGCCCGCTTCGAGTTGATCGTGAATTTTCTGCTGCACGAGCATTTCAAAGGCCTTTGCCACGGAGCCGCTTTTGGTGGGATCCGCCAAGGCAATTCCCTTCTGAAAGCCCGGGCGGCCCAGATCGTCCCAGGTCGTTGGCGCTTCGAGATTGAGTCGCTTCAAACTATCCAGATTGTAGCAAATCCCGAACGAGGAAAGACAGGTGCCGAGCCAATCGTTTTCCTTGGGATAATAGCTTTCGCCACTCTGAATTTCCGGAATAGTGCCGCTTTCAAAAAGTCCCGACTCGTTTTCGAAAACGTCCAACTTTTGGAACCTACCGGCTTTGGCCTGGCCTTTGAAATCATAAACTCCTCCGCCGAAGAAGAGATCGAGCCCAATCCCATCGCTGCCGTTTTTTTCGGCCGCTTTGAAGGCACTGTCGAGCACCCTCTTGATCTCGCTCGTTCCTCCCGGAGTGCGCCAGTTCACGTAGACACTTTCGCCGTGCTTTTTCTCATACCAGCGCGAAAAGGCTTCCCCGAATTCCCGACGAATAAGCTCATTGTGTGGCGTGATGACTTCGATCCGCACCTCGGCCCTGTTCATCGCGGCAGCGTCATCATCACGTAGGATGATTGGTGCAGCCACCACTACTGCCATTGGAAGAAAGACTCCCAGGTATTTTTTCCAGACTCCTTTCATCGCTCTAAAAGGGTCACGTCATCACGGGAAAACTGCAGCCCCACCTGATCTTCTCCCGGAGAACGGATGATCTGGGGATTTTGCTCGGTGACCTGCATCACCGAGCCGTCCCCCAATTCGACCGCGTATTGAATCATGCTGCCCAAATAAATGCGCTCGATGATCTTGCCGCTCAAATCCGCTTGAGTCGGATTGACGATCTTCACGGCTTCAGGCCGAATGGAAAGAATAACTTCGGCCCCTGGCGCGGGATTCCAGTTTCCCACACTTGGAGTCGCTGAAAGAGTCGCGGTCGACGTTTTGACCCGGTTGGCCTCCTCGGCCGTCCCCTTTAAGAGATTGGTCTCACCGATGAACCCGGCCACGTAGCTGGAAACCGGTTGTCGGTAGATTTCTTCGGGCGGCCCCACCTGGACCACCACGCCCTGATCCATCACAGCCATGCGGTCCGCCATCGAAAGGGCCTCGGATTGATCATGCGTGACGTAAACCCCGGTCAAGTCGTTTTCTTTGACGATGCGACGAATCTCGGAACGCATTTCCAACCTCAACTGCGCATCCAGGTTCGAGAGCGGTTCGTCCAGAAGCAGACACTTGGGCCGAACCACCAGCGCCCGGGCCAGCGAAACCCGTTGTTGCTGGCCTCCGGACATTTGATCGATGTCCCGTTTCGCGAAGCCCTCCAGCTTGACCATGGCGAGAGCTTCCTCGACCCGCCGCTGAATTTCTTTTTTCTCCACCTTCCGCTCCTCCAGGCCGAAGGCAATATTCTGCCCCACTGACATGTGCGGCCAAAGCGCATAGGATTGGAAAACCATGGCGGCCTCCCTTTTGTGAGTGGGCAAGGCGGTGACATCCCGCTCGCCAAAGAAGATCTTTCCTTTGGTGGGACTTTCCAGACCGGCGATGCAGCGAAGCAGGGTTGTTTTGCCACATCCGCTTCCCCCCAGAAGGAAAAAGAGCTCTCCGGGGGCGATTTCGAGCGAAACGTTGTTGAGCGCGGTTACATTGCCGAATCTCTTTGTGATCCCGGCGGCGCGGATTTCTTCCATAGGGACGCCATGCTTTAATTTCTTTCGAAAAAGGCAAGTCCAACCCAACGTAGTTTTCTTGTGGTCATCCGGCATCCGGTGTGGTCAAGTTTCCCTAACAAACTGCTGAAAGTATGCCTCGCGTCGCAATTACCGTCCCCGGAAAGAATCCCCAGCCCTATCGTTTTCAACTCGACCGTAAAAAAGTCACGATTGGCCGCAGCTCCGATAACGATATCATCATCGATTGTCCCTCTGTTTCCTCTCTTCATTGCACCATGGAGCGTGTCGATGGCGGCTATATTCTCCGCGACCGGCATTCAACCAACGGGATTAGCCTTGGTGAGGACGAAATGGCCATAATCGACCTTCGTAATGACAGCCAGGTTAAAGTCGGAGACGTCAAATTCGAATACACCCTCAGCGAAGAGGAACTTGATAAAATCGACGACGAGGACTTTGTCCCTCACGCCAAGACTGCCGAGGAAGCCGCTGAAGAGCCCGAGGAGAAGGCGAAGCCCAAAAAGCCCAAGAAAAAGGCCAAGGCCAATGTGGTCACCACCCCGCGCCAGCCAGCCTCGCCGATCGTGCCCCCGGTTCTGGCATCAACAAACCAAAGCAGCGGAGCCATGTATGGCATCGCCTTGTTTGTCTGCGGCGTCGCCGCTTTCTATGCCGGACTTGATCACAGCTACTCCGGAAAACAACGTGACCTCGGACGCAAGGGAGACTTTTCACTTCTTTCCGACATTCAGAACGGGCGCCCCCCCCTTCCATCCGAGGAAGAGGCAGAGGAGGACGCAGAGTAAGCTCTCTGCGCTCACTCACTCAGGATTTTTTTCTATTCGGCCGTTTTGTCGAATTGCTTTGATGTCCCATGAACCAGCCGACTAAAACCGAACATCTCACGACTCTCAAGTCCGACATCCGCGCAGCGACCGAGGCGCACCTCGAGGATACGGGAGGATTGCTTCGTCTTTCCCCAACCTGGGTTCCCCGCTCCTTTCTTCAACCGGGTTTGCGAATCAAGCTCCACCCGGACGATACTTACGCCTACGGGTTGAGTCGCGGAGGAATCGATGAGCGCTGGTTTGGCTCGACAACCGTGACGGCGAACGAAGGTCGCGCCGAAGACGAAGGTCTCTCTTATGTCGTGGTGGGCAGGGAGCGTTTCAGCCTGCTCGATGCCATCAATGCGTGTGGAGCTGATATCATCGGCAGCGCCATTTGGGACAAATACCGCAAGTGGCCGGTCTACTCGAAATTCTTTGATAACATGGGGCCGATCCCCCATCACATGCACCAGAGCGCCGAACAAGCAGCGCTTGTCGGCCAGGAAGGCAAACCCGAATCGTATTACTTTCCGCCCCAGCACAACAACGTCGGAAACAATTTCCCTTATACTTTTATGGGCCTGGAACCGGGAACCACCCGGCAACAGGTTTACGATTGCATCGCCAACTGGGACAAGGGCGACAACAAAATCCTCGAGCTTTCGAAAGCCTACAAACTCCAACCCGGAACCGGCTGGCTGATTGATCCCTGCATTCTTCATGCGCCCGGCTCCCTATGCACTTACGAACCCCAGTGGGGCTCCGATGTTTTTGGAATGTATCAGAACCTGGTGGAAGG
>JAUIGV010000047.1 GCA_030432565.1 Verrucomicrobiia bacterium
GGCCAAGACGGTCAGACTTCAGAAGCGAACAATTCTCGTTAATACGATCAGTCATATCCGGTGATCCTATGACTGATCGTCCCTACAGCTCAATCATCGTCGATAGGTGCTACGCGTGACGCTTACCCTACTTTTTCGTTTCCGCATTTTGAATTCTCTTTTGGGGTAATCGCCCGCTAAAACCAATTCAACTAATCGATAGGCCTCTGGCTCAGCTTCGTGGGACCACTTCACAGGACTTCGCTGACACCATACCAGTGGGCCGATTGGCCATATTGTTTGCTCTTATCTTTTGAGGATATCTTGTGATAAAAGCAGGAGGGATTTTTCGTTTTGCAATTCAATCGATTCTGACTCCAAGACGAAAAAAGAGCTTCTGCTGAGAATTAGAAGCGATTGCCGAAACTGTCGTTGTTGTGCCTATGACGGTAGGGACGATGGAGACAGTTGGCCCGCCGATTGGCCCGTCCTCATTGTCGCCGTAGTACCAGTTGAGCATGTCGGTCGACCATTCATAGAAGCTGGTGAGGTCGCTGGGAGCGGTCTCATTCTGGGGATGCGAAAATTCAAGGGCAGATTCTGTGGTTTGAATGATTTGAAGTCCTAAGTTGGATTCTCCCGGATGAGTTCCAAGCCAAGCTTCCAATCCATTTTTCAGGCCGTCTCCATCGGGATCATCGTTGAGGCCTTGATCTTCCGTCGCCAAGCCAAATGTGGGATTGGAAATGTATGAATGGAAAGTATCTGAGGTGATCGGGCTTCCGAAGAAGCGGACTTCACTGAGCCCCGCCAAACCAAGGCCGAAACCATAACTTGTGTTGATGTCAAAGCGGACCAAGCGCGCTGAGGCAGCGGCCGGAAAACCGCTGAGGTCAAAAACTTCCCCATAGTCGGTGGTGTTTGAGCCGCTCGCCTGGCCGAGGACAAAATTTCCGAGTGAGGTGAAGGTTCCTCCTTCCTCGGAAGCGATGGAGATTGCGAAATCCCGAACCCCTGCAGTCAAGGTGGTGCTGGTATTCCAGTTCCAGATTTTCACTGCGCTTAGATTATATCTTCCTTCGAGATCGATGGTAACGAAGCTGGGTAGAGATTGATTTGGAGTCCGAGCGGTACCTGTATTGATCCAGTTGATATTGTCGCCGTTCGCGTTGGAATGATAGCCAGTCGCTTCGGTGAATCCGCTTCCGTTGATGATGTTTTCGGCAGGACGGAGGTCGCTGAATTCTGAGGAGACGTCTTCGATTGAAACTCCAGTAATGACCGTCGGGTTGGGCTCAAGTGGTTGGGGATCGAAGGCAGCGGCGAAGCGTTCTCCCAAAGTCAACTGCGAGGAGGCATCGAAGTGGTAAGTATCAAGGAAATTGAGGTCGCTGGCCGCTACGAATTCGGAGTGCGGATCAGCGTCGGCAACCGTGACTTGAGCATCGGCCACGGTGACGAATGCGGGGCCGTTCGCGCGGCGAATTTCACCGATGAGAAAGGGGAGCTTGGGGCCATAGTTTGCACGGATATCTGCGATAAATGCCGTGAGATTACTTTCGTAGTCCGCTTGTTGACCTTCGATGGCATCGCTTTCACCCTGATGCCAAAGCATGCCTACGATTTCGGTGGTGTGTCCGGCCGCTTGTAGCGCGGCGAGACCGTTGCTCACAGTGGTTTTGAAGATGTTGTATTCAGTGCCTGTTCCAGGTGCCCAGTCGTTGTAGAGAGCTGTGCCACCATTCGCATACTTGATGATTGCAAAAGATTCACTTGGTGAAGCGTCTGCGATTTGACGGCCGAAGCTCACTTCTGGTCCGAACTCGTTGGCGTTCTTGCCGCTGCCAGGACGAAGAGTGGTGAGTGTGGGGGGGGGTGCGAGAGGGGAGTCGTAGTAGAAAAACACATCGGCTTGAGCTTGGGAGAGGTCAGGGGGTGTGGTGGGAATACCGCTTGCGGGAGCCCGCCCGAGAGCGTTGGATTGGCCACCTAAGAGAAAAACTTTAACATGAAGAGCCTGCGCCTGCGGTATAAGAGTCGCTATGATGATCATGACGATAGCGAGTGGATTCAGCTGTTGAGATCGATTTATCGTCATGATTTTTTGAGCTTTGGAGAAGTAATCTGAAGTATTGCAAAAAACAAGAAGAGGTCATTGGGCTTTGCATGAGCCCAATGACCGTTTTCTTTTGAAGGAGAGCGTTCTTGCTAGGCTGAGCGACGACGGCGGAGCATGGCGCCTGGCAGAATCATCCCAAGCAATGCGAGTGACGAAGGCTCAGGAATGGCGACTCCGTCAAATCGAATTTCACTGAGTCCGGCGATACTAAAGGCGCTAAACCCATGATTCGTGGTGATATCGAGGCGAACCAGCTGAGCTGAATCGGCAGCGGCAAAGGTGCTAAGATCGAACACTTGTCCGTAATCGGTGGTCGTTGATCCAGTCGCTTGAGCAAGGACGAAGCTTCCAAGGGAAGTAAAGGAGCCTCCTGCCGTGGGAGCGACGGAGATTTCAAAATCCTGAACACCAGCATCGAGGGTGTTTGAGGTATTCCAGTTCCAGATTTTTACGGAAGTCAGATCATAAACTCCTCCCAGATTAATGGTGACGAAGGTGGGGAGATCGTCGTTTGGAGTCCGAGCGGTGCCTGTATTGATCCAGTTGATATTGTCTCCGTTGGCATTGGAATGAAATCCGGTGGCTTCGGTGAATCCTGCTCCGTTGATGATGTTTTCGGCAGGACGAAGGGCGCTAAATTCTGAGGAAACGTCTTCGATCGAAACCCCCGTGATGGTGGCTGCCAGCGCAGGGCTTGTTAGGATTCCAGCGAGGATGATGCCTTGATAGGTCCGAGGTATTTTTTTCATTTTTGATTTTGAGTTGGTCTTAATTGAGATTGTTCGTTTCTTAATTGCCAATTGATGTGCATACAGACAGATCTGATAGCCCGGGCTAGCCCTCAGGTAATCTCTCGACCCGGAAGAATAATCGCGTCACGTCAGCCAGGCCTGATGATGCAAGTTCAAATGTTCTGGTCGTCGACACGCCGGGGTCGGCCTCGATTTCATCTTCGAGATCCCCACTCCAGTCAGTCATATCTGTCGAGTACTTGACGACATATTTTCCTCCCTCGTTGGAGTCCCAAGTGAGGGTCAGAGTGTCTGCGGTTGGCGAGTAATCGATAGCCGTGACGTCAAACGGTCCGGACTCACCAAGGGCTTCCAGGCGGAACCCATTGATCGCGGACTGTGGCAAACCATCTGTGTTGACCACCTGGAACGTTCCGGTCTCGGTCGTCGTAATATCAAACACAAGCGCAAACGATTCATTGTCGACGAGTGGATCTTCAAAATTGACCGACTGAACCGCCGGGTCAGCACCACCCTCGGTGACGGTCCATTCTTTGTCAGAGGCATCCGTCGCGCCCGGATCCCACGCGTAAAGCGTAAAGCGGTAGGCCGTGTTTGGAAGCAAGCCACCGAAATCGAAAGTGATAAACCCGGTGGGAGTTCCGGCGTGGAGAAGATCTTCATAGAGGTTTTGATAACTATAGCCCTCGGGTGTTCCGTTTTGGCTCCCTCGGTTCGCCGGAATGTTGAGCGTCGTATTCGATGTGATTGTCACCGTTGTCGTGCCTGAGGTCAGATCGGTATTGGTCACAAACTCGGCGGTCGACTCCGAGGGTAGCCCGACCAGATTAGTCGGCCAGAGATCGAACCCCTCTTGGTCGTCTTCGACGAATTCTATCGCGAGAAGTTCGGTCTGAGCATTGGCAGCTGTCATCACCAGCCCTAGCATCGCCACGAGAAGCGAACGGCTGACTCTCTTTGATCGGAAATTCATTTTCATCAATCTTCTTCTGCTGGGTTGGGTCTAAGGTAATGTACGATTCTTCGGTCGAGATATGGCAGGCGGTAAACACCCTAGCTTCGGCGCCTTGAGAAAAGTCCGAACGCCCCGAACACAGCCAGAAGAGCAGTAGAGGGCTCGGGGATCTGCTCGAGAATGAAGCCGTTAATCGCTGAGCCTTGAGGGTTGGCCGAAGTGTCCGACAGACTAAAGGAACCCGTGGCATCAGTCGTGATTTCAAAGTTCATTGCAAAGGTGTTGTTGTCGACCAACGGATCCACCCAGTTGAGTTGCGCGCTGGCAGGAACACCGGAACCTGTCTCGACGGTCCACTCCCGCACGCGGTCCGTCGAGTCACCCGGATCCCACGCAAACAAAGTGAAATTATAGGCAGTATTGGCATCAAGACCACTCGCCGTGAGAGTCAGCCGCCCCGTCGGGGTCGAAGCAATCAAGAGATCCCGGTAAAGATTCGAATAGGTAAAGCCGGCCGGCGTTCCATCCGAGATCGTTCCACGATTAAAGGCCTGCCCAAGGCTCGTTGTCGCAGTCATTGTGATTGCCGTTGTTCCAGAAGTCGTGGTTGGCGTGCTGAAGTTCGCCGTCGATGACGTTCCGGTCAGAGGACTAGAGGTCGGCCAGAGATTGAAGCCAGCCTGATCATCCTCTCTGAATTCGATCTTGAGAAGAGTTGTGGCCGTTGCCGATGACGCGATGAGACTGAGAGTCGCCGCTGAGAGAGCGGCAAAATTTGAAGCTTTCATGGTGTTTCTTTGTATGGAGTGATCTTACTTGTGATGGAGCCGAAATATTGGAGACGTTTGATCGAAGTCCTAATCCGCAGGAAAAGCGAGATATCTCGCAGTTGACATCTACCCCCCTGAAGGCGGTAGGCTGGATGCGTGCCAGCATTTCGCGTTCTATCAGCAGTCGACCAAGCCGTGGTGTTCTTGAAGGCCGAAATCGCCAGCGGGGCTCTAAGCGGCACGATGCCGGGTGAGGGCCGTCTGGCCGTTGATCTTGGAGTCAGTCCGAAGACGGCAGCCGCTGCGCTCAGACAGCTTGAAAATGAAGGATTCCTGTCCAGTCAAGGGCGACGACAAGGCCGAATCATCAGCCCTCCCGAAGGGGCTGGATCCCGCCACATGAAGGTCGCCATCCTCCTCTACGAACCATCTGATGCGATGCTACCGTACTTGATCCATCTCCACCATGCGCTTCAGGTTGCTGGTCACGCTGTCAGCAACGCCAATAAATCTCTTGTCGAACTCAAGATGAACTTAAGAGGAGTCAAGAGACTGGTTGAGCGAACGGAGGCCGACGCCTGGGTGGTCGTGGCCGGCTCGCAAGAAATCCTCGAATGGTTCAGCGAGCGACCCGCACCCGCATTCGCACTGTTCGGCCGCCGGACTTCAGTTCCCATTGCCTCGGTGGGGCCGGCCACCTCGGTTGGCCAGATAGAAGCCACGCGGCAACTCATCGCCCTGGGACACCGACGCATTGTTAGAATCTGCCGCAGTGAACGACGAAGTCCACGCCCTGGAAAAACTGAGCGCAGTTTTTTGAAGGTGCTCTCAGAGCACGGAATCCTGACCGGTAATTTTAATCTCCCGGACTGGGACGAGTCGCCAACCGGATTCCACAAACTACTCGACTCACTATTCGACTTCACGCCACCGACTGCCCTGATCGTTTCAGAGGCTTCGTTCACTTTGGCTGCCCAGCAATTCCTGGGAGCTCGGGGACTTCGTGTTCCCGGCGATGTGTCGATTGTCTGCGGTGAACCGCATCCACACTTTGCCTGGTGCAATCCTTCCGTCGCGCACGTCACCTGGAATTCCGGCCTGATTGTCAGGCGCATCGTGCGCTGGGCGACAGACATCTCTCGCGGCCGGGAAAACTTAG
This sequence comes from Verrucomicrobiia bacterium, assembly GCA_030432565.1. Classification (GTDB taxonomy): domain Bacteria; phylum Verrucomicrobiota; class Verrucomicrobiia; order Verrucomicrobiales; family Akkermansiaceae; genus SW10. Next base: position 5,735 of record JAUIGV010000047.1, read on the forward strand.
GCCAAACATTGATCCCGTCCAAATTCGTCACGGGCGGCACGATCGGCGCCGCACCAGCAGAATAATCCAATACCCAAATACCGACACCCACTCCATCTGAATCACCCCGTGTTTTATAAATCGACAGATCCGCCTCTCCCTTCCATCGCACACCATCGTGGTGAAAAGGCGGTCACCAAAGGTGATCAGAACTGTCACGGATTCCTTGAAATCTGCAGGCGAATGAATTCCCTCGGAGCCTCGACAAATGAAGAGGCACTACGGAAGGTCGACGTCGCAGACCCGTCACCGTGATAAACGGTGTGAACGACCTCCGCCGGCAACCAATTGAAGAGATCTCCCGAAGTCCAAACCGAGAGAAGAACGTCCCCCGCTCGCAGATTATAGGTCACCTCCTGCGTAAGATGGTCATTCACGACCTTCACGGAATCGAGCGGTGATGGATTTGAAACCGCGGGTGAGGTTAGAAGCATGAATTCCGTAAGATTCGTCAGACCGTCTCCATCGTCATCCGAGTCGAAATCTGTCACTCCGTTTGCCTCCGCCCAGTCTGCTAAATTTACTCGTGCTTGATTGTCTCCACCAGGCGTTCCACCAATCATTTCACTCGCCAACCAACTGGAAGGAAGGGCGTGATCTGGAGATGAAAACGGCAAGGCCAGAATCAACGAAGGCCCGATTCCGGCGGGTTCAATTGGCCATGGAGCAGTAGTCCCATAAGAAAATTGACGCAACGGATCGCCCACCGAATTCAGCAAGGAAAGTTGCTCCCCTTCGTTGCGCAACTTCCCGCCAAATTGCCCGGCAACGGGATGACCCGTTCCATAGCGAAATTCGAAAGCAGCTACATCCTCGACAACCAAGGCACGCTCACCGGGCTGAAGAGTCGTAATGTTTGAACCCGAGTAGTCGAATGTGATTCCCTCGTCACTCCATTGAGATCGATTGCGGAATCTCCGGCATTGAAAATCTCAAGGAACTCAAAGTCGGAAGGGTCGTCAAAACCGGCATCAAATTCAGCAGGCGTCACCGGGCCTGGTTGATACATGATTTCGGAAATCACGAGAGCATCGGTTGTTGGAAAAAAGTTCGCCTCGGTGAGTGCGGACCAAGTACCCGCACCGTCGCGGATCCGGGCCCTGACGGGTGTGTTTGAGCTAATCGGAATAGCCGAAGTATATTCAATGGCACTATCGGAAATCCCGCCACCATTCCCTCCGCCGACGGGTGCGTTGCCGACTTGAAGTTCGGCATTAATCAGAAAGTCCGAAGAACTTGAACTGACGTTCATTCCATGAATTGCCAGAATGTTTTCCTGACCCTCGTGAATCGAGCCGAGATGATCTGATATGTCCACCGACTGATACACGACGGCCTGACCGTCGCTGTGCTGGGAATCTGCAGAAGAATCTCCGTCAGGAGTACCCTGAAAATTTTGGCGGTCAATCTCTACTCCATTCAGATAGGCGACATAACCGTCGTCATACTGCATTCGCAAAGTCGCCGAACTCTTGCCGTCCAAGACCCCAACCCCCGGAGTAAACGGAATCCGAATCAGGCAGGAGGTTTCCAAATTCCTCATTTGCGAAAGGACATCGATGCTGATGAAGCTCTGGTAACCGCTTCCTGATTCATATCCCACTCCCCCAAAGGACGAGGTCCATGACGAGTCATTGAAGCCAGCAAGATTCCACGCCGTGCCACTTCCATCAAAGAATTGATCGGTGGCATTCACTGGAACATGAACTGTTTTGGGAGCATTTCCCGACAACAAAGTGACCGGCGGGGCGACCACAACCGGATCCGCCGGAGTCCGGGGATCGCTTCCATCCATCGTGTAGTAAATCGTGCCCCCCGTTCCGGTCATCGCCAACTGAAAATTATTTCCCACCGCCCCGCCATGCTGACTAAACACCGGAGCATCGAGCGAAGGATACATCCCTGCACTACGGAATCTATTGATCATGGTCGCTGGCTGCTAGGAATTTGCTTTTGGCGGGAAGGCCACGGAGGCCTGAGGTTGGCGGAACACACGGGGGAGAAAGGGGGTTGTTTCAAAGAACCTCGTGGGGGTCAATGAGGACGAAACAACGCCAGCGAGCTCCGCGCGCCCCTCGCATCAACGACGAGGGGCACCTCGCCCGGCCCCAACCCCGGTCGTTCCGTTGAGAAGGCCTTGTTCATCACAGCGCCCGCAATCTCTCGCGAAAGCACATCCCGCCCTCGACCGGTCGGCCTTACGCAACCCTGCGCCAAGATCCTCCTCAGACCAACAAGTCAATCCGCTCAGCGAATCAGCAAAAAGAGCCCAGGACGCTACAAAATACCTGATTTTATAGGCTTTTGCCGGTAATTATTTCAGGTTCCAAAATTAATTTTATGCATTTCAAATAACGCCTCTGGTGGCCCGTCATGTTGCCGATGACGCGCTCCAAGGCGCCGAACACGAACCCCCACCAGGTTGAAGCATGACTACTCACGAAATCAATTGTCCGATCGCATGGGCGCCCTTGAACACACTGCGCGCCTTTCTGCTACGCTTGTTCCCTGCGGATAGGTTCAACTTCGTCGAAAGCGAAGCCGCCTCCGCTCCTCAGTATCTGGAAACGGCGCAGCCCATCGACCCCACTCTCGTCTGGGAGGGAACCTATGTCAGTCAAGACAGCGAAGTAGAGAAGGCAGTCACCTTCTTTGCCGAGCAGTTCCAGGCCGCCTAGGAAGCCCTGGAACGTCATCTCGGGAGCGCCTACCACCGCCCCCGAGACCGCTCCCCCCCTCCTCCTGAATAGTCTAACAGGAGAAAAAGCACCCCAATCAGATCTACGTGTTTCCACGTAGATCTTTTTGCGTATTCCCCCCGATAGTTTTTCCGGGTGTGGGTCTGCCACTCTCCTATCCATGGAAGATGGTTTTGGCAGCGTGTTGATCGTCGACGATCATGCTGCCTTTCGCGAGACGGTTGGCCTCGCTCTTGGCGACCAGGTTGCGTTAAGCGAGGCATCCTCCGGAGAGGAAGCCGTTGCTAAGTTCACCCAGCTTCGGCCGGACTGGGTAGTCATGGATTTACGCATGCCTGGAATCGGCGGGTTGGAAGCGACCCGCCAGATCTGCCGACTCCACCCGAGAGCTCGCATCGTCATGCTCTCCCAATTCCACGAGCCCGAATATGGCGAACTCGCCCGGGAGGCAGGCGCGCTCGCCTTCTTCAACAAGGAAGACCTCCCCGCCCTCTATGAGTTCATGAGCGCTCACACTCATTCCGGCGTCTCCCACCCCACCGAAACAACCCTCTCATGATGAAACTCCGCAGACTTGCCCTCCTCGTCTCCGCCCTTGCCTCCCTCGCCCCATCCGCATCGTGGGCCGATGGAGGATTCAATGACAACGACACAATCGACACGCTCCACCCCTCCTGGATGAGCTGGATCCCAGATCACGTCAGGCTCTCCCAGCTCTCGGTCCCCGCGACCCACGATACGATGGCCCTCTACGGACCGTCCTGGGACTTTCTCACTTTTGGCATCGCCGGGGACATCACGCAGACGCAATCACTTTCCCTGCTCAGCCAACTCTTCGCAGGTATCCGCGGCCTCGATATCCGCGGTCAGCTGGAGGAAGATGGCACCCTGGAGATCTATCATGGCCAGATCTACCAGCACACCAACTTCGGAGAGGTTCTCGCCATCTGTAACCTCTTTCTCGACATCTTCCCTTCGGAAACAATCTTTATGTGGATGGGCGAAAACGGAACGGACGTTCCTGATGATCCCCCCATCAGCTACCAAGACGCCGTCTACGCCTACCTGAACGACCCCGTGCTGGGAAGGCATGTCGCACGCGAAACGGACATTGCGAAGGACAACAAGAATCCCACCGTAGGAGAGATGCGCGGGAAGATCATTATGATCCCGATGCAAGCCTGGGGCCCGACCATTCCCGACTTCTACGCCCTAAACGGGGATAACAACATCGACTTCGAGGACAACGGAACCGACGCGGTGAATTCATTGTTCGACGTCGATGGCAAGCGTGAAGCCGTCCTCGACCATTGCTTCACCGCGAACAACGACACGAGCACAACACTTTACCGGAACACGGTCGCGGGAGGAGGCGCGCTCTTTCCTTACTCCACTGCTAACAATGTGAACCCTGCGCTCACCCGGCTCCTCTTCAGTCAAAACTTTTCCAGGAAGGTCGGCTTCATCAACATGGATTTCCCCGGACCGGCCCTCATCGATGCCATCATCGCGCACAATTTGAGATTTGGCCCCGACCTGGGGGCCATGAAGAACGACCTCGACCACATCATTGACAACCTCTCGCAATGCCTCAACGACATCCGCAAAAACAGTGCCAGCGAGCGCGCCACGCACCTGCGTGCCTACTTCCGCGATAAAACTCCCGGTCACGAATGGTCCGTCATTTCCTGTGGCACGCAGGGTGGAGACAATTGGGGCTTCGCCATTGGCCACCCTGACTACTGGCAACGCACGAGCTGGGATGGCGGATATGCACAGCTTGTCCTGGCCACTCCGCAGACGGCGGGATGGGTTTCCAATACCGACCTCGCGAATTACCTCACCACGAGCCGGCTCCAGGGACTGAGTGGAAACGCCTACAATCGCGCGCAGAGCTTGAAGACCCTTCTCGATAACAGGTTTCCCGGCATGGGTTGGAATGTCGTCGTCAAAAAAGATCCTACCGCCAATTCATTCGCCCACCGCATCTCGGCAAGTGTGCTCTACGAAAGCCCGTCGATTTTCGACGAAGCCGGCAATCATCAGTATGTCGTGTTTGCGATGACCCCTACCAATTCTCCGCCGGTGGTGCACCCGGGCGGCCCCTACAGTTTCCCCGAAGGCACGAAGGCAGTTCTTGATGCCAGTGCCAGCTACGATCCGGATGGGAAAGAGCTCAAGTTTCGCTGGGATCTCGACGGCAATGGCACCTGGGACACCGAGTTCAAGGCGCAGAGCCACATCAGCGTCGATTTCCTCTCCGATCCCGCCCCCGAGGTGCGCGTGGAGGTCGACGACGGGTTCCATCGAGTCATCATGGAACCTGAGATCGAAGTCACCAACGTTGCTCCCACGATCGATGTTGGAGGTGCGATCACCACCTTCGTCAATCAACCCTTCACCAAGCTCTGCGCCTTCAGCGATCCCGGAAGTGATCCCTGGAAGGTCTGGGTGGACTACAAAGATGGGCTTGGATTCCGGCAGATCGGATATAACAACAAGCAGTTTACTCTTTCCAGGACGTATTCCAGCCATGGAACTCGAGTCGTCGACGTGCGCGTGGATGATGGAGCCACGACCAGCACCACCTCTCTCGTTGTGAACGTCGTGTTTCCCGAACCGACCATCCTCAGCTTTGAGCGCACCCCGATTGGCGACATCCCGGAAGGAACCACCGTCACCTTTACGGGCACATTCTACTATGAGAACTTTGATCAGGTCACCGAACCCACTGCCTTTATCTTCCCGGACCTCTTCAATGCAGCGGGGCTCATTGACGTGACAAATTCCGTCACGAGTCTCGGTCTCGACCTCTACTCATTCACCGGCAGCTACCGGTATACTAACAACCTCACTGGAAACGCCCCAAACCGGGCAAGCTTCCTCCTGGACACGGGCACTCCGTTCCCCGTCGGCGCGGATCTCCCTGTCCCCATCGTCAATGTCGCTCCAACTGCGCCCGCCCCGACCACCGTTGGGGCACGAGAAGGAGACGTCCGCAACATCTTCTCCGACTTCGACGACCCGGGAGACGACACCTGGACCGCCGTTATCAATTATGGAGATGGCTCCCCGGAGCAGACGGTCTCATTGACTAACACCTCCGTGTTTACCACCCATCGCTTCCTGGACACGGGATCGTACACGGTAGTCACAACGATTACCGACAGCGACGGCGCGTCTGTCACCACCACCCAGCAAGTGAACATCGGCAACAGGACCCTGGGCACCCTGGATTTCCCCTATGCCAACGATGTGAACGAAGGAGAGATCATGGACTTCGGCTTCATCTTGACGGGCGGCTACGCGCCAGACGTTGCCTCGGTGGAGATTGATTGGGGAGACGGGACCGTGACCACCGATGCGACCGTCAGGGGAAACATCCCTGCCAGCATCCGAGCCTCCCACCTCTACCGCGATGACGACAGTCTGTCGTCGCACACAATTACCGTTACGGTCCGCGACAACGAGGGAGGAGAGCTACAGGGTAGCATCACCCGGACGGTAAGCAATGTGGCCCCCGAGATCACCCTCGGACTCGATGCCCTCGTCCCTTCGAATTGTCCATTCCGGCACAATGTCGCGTTCTCAGACCCTGGCGCAGATCAGTGGACCGCACGGGTCAACTTCGGGGATGGGTCCGGCTGGAACGATCTGGGAGCGGTTGGCATTTCGTTTCCCATCGAGCACACCTATCCCACCGATGGCTTGTACACGGTTCAAGTGGAAGTGACCGATGACGACGGAGGGAGTCAGACCGCGTCGATGCGCGTGCTGGTCGGACTCCCCAAGGTGGAAGTGCTCCCCTCGGCTCCGGGGTGGGCAGAAGTGCGCTGGCCCATCACCCCGCTCCCCTTCCGGCTTGAGCGCTCGACAAACCTGATACCCAACCAATGGGAAGAAGTCCCCGACGAACCCCAGCCGTTCAACGGAAACAACCTGCTCCAGCGGCGGATACTCGGGGACCGCGAGTTCTTCCGGCTGGCCTACCCGTAAGGCCGGCGCATGCGTCTTGTTGCCGGCGATCGTCCTGCTATCGTCCCACGCGTCGCGCCGTGAATCTGCTTCCACCGTCATCCCTTTGTCCAACATGGCGTGTCGTTGCATGGATCTGCCGTCTGTTTCTCTTGGCCGCGTGCGCTCAGGGTTCGTCCGAGTTCCTCGTCAGAAACTGGTCTACTGCTGACGGGCTTCCCGACAACGCCGTTCGTGACATCATCGAGACCAGGGATGGTTACCTTTGGATCGGCACCGCCAATGGATTGGCGCGCTTCGATGGTGTCCGCTTCAGGAGCTTCGATACCACAAACTCTGCAGGCTTAACTTCGGCCAACATCCTTGAGCTCGCCGAAGATCCTCAAGGCGGAATCTGGATTGCGACCGTCGGCGAAACCTTTCGATTCTCCGAGGGACGATTCCAATCGATGCAAGGCATTCTCGAAGGCACGCCGGTCCGCCTCGCTGAGTTTGCTACGACTGCATCCGGCGAGTTCTGGATGCAAATGGGCACGCAACTCGCGCGATGGACCGGTGATGCGCTGGAGCCATTCGACTTCCCCGAGGAACCCGAGCAGATCTGGGACGTTTGCGCTGCGCCCCAGGGCGGCCTCTGGGTCGCCGCTCCGAACGGGCTCTGGCGCGTCGATCAGGGGAGAGCAACCGTAGCTGCTACCACCGCCCTGCCCCGCTTTATCAGCACCACGCCCGACGGAAGCCTCTGGGGATTGGTTGGACAAAGCAGGCTCTTCTCGTTTCAGAACGAAGAATGGCGAGAAGTAGCCAACCCGGGGGAGATCCGCTGCGCGACCGTTCAAGGGTTGAGCAATGGCGATGTATGGCTCGGAGCCGCCTCGCGACATCACGCCTTTCGCTACCGCAGCGGCATCCTCGAGGAATTTGGCGACCTCCATGGCCTGGATGGAAACCGTACGCTCTCATTCGCCGAAGACCGCGGCGACAACATCTGGATCGGCATGAACGGCGCGGGCCTCTATCAACTCCGCCCAAAACGCCTTCGCCTCTTCACGCAGGAGGATGGATTCGAAAACATTAGCCTGACGAGCGTTGTCGAGAGCACAGACGGGCAAGTAGTCGTTGGCGTTATGGGCTGGGCGATCCACGAGAAGACCCAGGATGGCTTCGCCCCGCTTACCGATGAGAGCACCCTGGCTCTCCGCACTCCGACCGCTCTCCTCGCCGCCTCCGAAGGCGGCATCTGGGCCGGCCAACTGAGCGGTCGCCTTCCTCGCGTTGAGAACGGTCGCGTGGTCGAAGAGATTGGAGCCGACCGCGGCACCCGTGCTCTCTTTCTCGATCGTGACGGCGGACTGTGGCGTGCATTCCGCAGCGGAGGTATCGAGCACATCACAAAAGATCGCAAGCAACAGATTTTCACCCCCGCGGAAGGACTCGCCCCGGGCTCGATCTACTGTTTCGCCCAGACTCCCGATGGCGCGATCTGGGCGGGCTCGCAACATGGTCTCAATCGCCTCGAGGAACACTCCCTTCGACTGTTCGGTACCGACGACGGCCTCGGGCACCCACATGTCATTTCGCTTCGGGCCGATTCCAGGGGAACACTCTGGGTCGGAACCCTGGGAGGCGGCCTCAGCGCCTGGACGGGAGAGCGATTTGTTACCCTGAGCACACAACACGGACTGCCTGACGAACTGATCTCTCAGATCATTGAAGATGACCAGGAACACCTTTGGATCGGCACCCGGGCCGGACTGATGCGCCTAGCCCTGGATGACTTGCACCGAGCACTCAAAGCCCCGAACCCCCTCCTCACGGGCAGCCTGATTGGCAGCCGGGAAGGTGTCCTACGACCAGACAGCTGGACCAAGTACCAGCCCGCGAGCATCAAAGATAGCGAGGGCCTTTTGTGGTTTTGTACGAGTAGCGGACTCGTTCGCCTCGACCCCAAGGACTTCGCTCAACTCCGCCCGGCTCCGATCGTTCATCTGGAGGAATTTCTCCTCGACGGTGAGAGCCCCACTGAATTTCGACGAGATACTGCCGAGGCCGTAGTTACGCCAACCGCCGAGGAGGTTCGTATCCGCTTCACGGCCCTGAGCGCGCTGGACCCCGAAGCCCTTCAGTTTCGCTACCGCCTCGAAGGCTACGACCGCGAGTGGATCGTGGCCGGCCGTGCGCGTGAAGCCGCCTATTCGCACCTGCCCCCCGGGAGCTATCAGTTTCGCGTTCAGGCCAGTGATCCTGGGGGCAACTGGAGCACCCCCGCGGCAGAAATCCTCGTCCGAGTGGAGCCTACTTTCTGGCAAACAACCCTCTTTCGCCTGCTCGTGGTCCTCGCCGGAGCAGGCCTCCTGACCCTCGGCTATCGTTGGAGGGTTGGCGCCCTAAACCGTCAACGACGCGCGCAAGAAACGTTTTCAAGGCGCCTGATCGACTCACAGGAAGCAGAGCGAAAGCGCATCGCCGCAGAGTTGCACGACTCACTCGGGCAGAATCTGCTCGTGATCAAGAATAAGGCCGCGCTGGCGCTGACCCATCAAGATCAGCCCGCCAAGGTCTCGACGCGCCTCGAAGAAGTTTCCACGATGGCTTCCACCGCTTTGCGCGAAGTGCGTGACATTGCGCAAAACCTCCGCCCGTTCCAGATCGATGAACTCGGCCTCACGCGATCGATCGCAGCAGTCATTCGGCAATGTGGCGATGCCTCCGAGATTGCCTTCACCACCGAGCTGGATGACATCGACACCCTTCTTCCTCCCGAGCACCAAATCAGCTTCTACCGCATCGTGCAGGAGAGCTTGAACAACATCGTCAAGCATTCCGATGCGACCGCGGCGACCATCCGCCTTCGCCACCAAGGGGGCCGTATTATCCTCTCGGTGGAAGATGATGGAGTCGGAATAGAGAACACCAAGAAAGGGAAACACGGCTTCGGGATTCACAACATGACTGAACGCGTGCGCACCATGAAGGGGCAGCTCCAACTCAATTCCGGACCTGCCGGCGGCACTCGCTTGCAGGTCGAGCTCCCGACAGCGACGTTCTCCTGAATTGCCATTCCGCGCCCCCACTCTACCCTCTGCTCAAGTTGAATCACCAGCGACTAAAGATCCTCATTGCCGACGATCATCCGATCTTTCGCCGGGGCCTGTGCGACGTTCTGGAAACCGATGATCGCCTGGAACTGGTCGGGGAGGCAGCCGACGGAGAGGAAGCACTGCACCTTGTTCAAGAACTTGATCCCGATATCATTATCCTGGATGTGCAGATGCCAAAGATGACAGGCCTCCAAGCCGCAAGATCCCTGCTCTCCGCCCAGGGCAAGACCAAGGCGATCCTTCTCACGATGCTCGAAGATGAAGACATTCTCCATGAGGCGCTCGACATCGGGATTCATGGTTACGTCCTCAAAGAAAACGCCGTCGAAGACCTCGTGAATGCGATTCATGCCGCCCAAGAAGGCCGAACCTTCCTGAGCGCGTCGCTCTCCGACCTCCTCATCAAGAGACGCAAGCGAGCGACGACGCTCGTTGCCGACCACCCCGGCCTCAAGAATCTGACCCCAACGGAGACTCGCATCCTCAAGCTGATCGCCGAGGACAAGACCAGCAAGGAGATCGCCGCCGAACTCGGCCGGGCCGTCCGCACGATCGAAACGCACCGCCAGAACATCAGCCAGAAGCTAGGCCTCAGCGGGAGTCACAGCCTGCTCAAATTCGCCTTCGATCACAAAAGCGAACTCTAGAGCAACTCTCAGAAATTTTCGGACATTTGGCCGAGTCGATATTAATCGAGGGCAAGGCGTTCGGAGGGAATTGGTCGAGACCAATGACCGACGAAGAACGCTGCCATCGGCTAATATCGACCGGAACTAGACCTTCGTTGCCGTAGGCAAGCATCCACGACCCTCGAACCTCCAAATGTCCGAAAACTTCGGAGAGCTGCTCTAAGCCATCAGCTGCCTGATGGGCCCGGTTTGATCGAGCTTCTTGCGCGCCATTTCCAGATCAAGATCACCGTAGTGCGCGATGGGGTTTCCATGCGCGTTCAGCAGCGTGGTGTACCAGTTCCCGAGGGTCTTGTGCCCCTCCACCCCGAGGACCGGAAGTCGCACATAGCGCCCCCCGAGATCCAGGCTGCACTTGTTGCCTGCCATGATGAGAAACGGTGACTCCAGCCCGATCCCGTGATGGGTCTCTCCGTTCTCCGGAAAATACATGATCATCGTGTTGTCGAACATGTTGCCCTCACCTTCCGGAGTGGCCTTGAGGCGCTCCACGATCGTTTTGATCTGATTCACATGACTGATCCTGATCTGCTCGCGGGTCTTCCAGGCGGGAACTCCCCCAAAGGCCTCATCATGGCCAAGCGGGTGAATCCCAACCCGGTCCGTCTCGTTTCCGGGAAGTCCGGTAATAGGCGTTCCCAAGTCATCAATGGTGTAGGTTACCACATTGGTGAGGCCGGCCTTCAAGGCCGCAACGAGCACATCCGTCATCGCCGCCTGCTTCTCAGGCGTGCTCGCATTGGCGCCACCATTCGCATGCACCGGGTCAAGCTCCGGCAGGTGCTCGGCGAGCGAACCGGAAATCTCAATCAACTTCCGATTGCGTTCACGGATCGCCTCAATCGATTCGATCTGCACTTCTTGCCGTCGCTTCTCCCGGCCTTTCACGCCGCGCTCTCTCACGGACTCTCTGCCTTGTAGAAAAGAAAGCATGTCGTTGTCAGAATTGACGGCCTCCGGATTCAGGACCGACTTGAAGAGCTCATTACGAGCAGTTTCAGGGTCGGCATAACAGTAGTTGCGCGTTTGTGGCGCCGGGGCGGAATAACCGGACACGATCCCTGTGCGCCCACCCGCAAAAGAGAGCTCAACGTGACCAAATGGCGATGGAAAGAGCTTCGCCAGCTCAAAATCGATGGTGGCACGCTTGATCGCGCTCAGCGTATTGCGGTTCGATTTAAAGCAGCCCATCACCGAGGAAAATGACCAGTGGACATTCTCACTCATCTTGGCCGAGAGCCCTTGCAGGATCGTCATGTGCTCCTTGTAAACCTCCAACCCCCGCAACCACTTGGGCAACTCGTGCCGATCCAAATCCACTTCCAGGGGTTGCTTTTTCTCATCGAGCGCCTGATCCGCTTCGGAAAGATTCACCGGAGCAATCTCAAGCGGTCGCAGTCCACTCGACTTGCGAATGAAGATGAAGCGTTTGGGAACGCTCGCCTTGTTCGGGGCCGCTAAAACCTGATTGAATGCAGGCGCCAAAGCCATTGCCCCGGCACCAAGCCCACTGGCTCGCAGAAAACTTCTTCGACTAGTCATGATGTTGATCCTCCAACGGTTTGCGATAAATGAACGAATCGGAAGTGAGGAGCGAGACGATTACTTCATCAAAGCTCCCTCCACTCTTTTCGTAAGCCTGCTCGGCCTCGATGAGCGTTTTCGAATCGGAAAGAAGCTCATTACGCCCCATGAAATATCGGAACGCGTGACGAACAATCGACTGCCGCACTCGCCGCGATTTCGCGAGCCGCTCGACCAAGTCGAGAGCGTTATCCACTTCCCCATCGAGCGCGGAGTCACCCGTCCCGTTGAGAAAACCAGTCGCATCTACCGGGAGGGTCTCGTAGATGTCACGGGTATCGGTCAGTAGCGTAGCCTTATCAGGGCTCTTCTTGATCAGCTTGTCCGGGTATTCAAGAGGCTCTTCCAAGCGGAAACGCCCAAAGTCGTCGTAGCTTTCAAACGGATACCCAAGCGGATTCATCTGCTCATGACACCTCCAACAGTAGTTGACTTCGGTGGCACTCGCCAGGCGCTGTCGTAAGGTCTTGTCATGATCCTCCGGAATAACGGCATCCACCGTGATGGGGATTTGCTGCTAGGAATTTGCTTTTGGCGGGAAGGCCACGGAGGCCTGAGGTTGGCGGAACACACGGGGGAGAAAGGGGGTTGCGGGGGAAAGAGGGGGCCGAGACGCCGGTTTGGTGTGGCAGTGGGCGGCGTTCTGGCACAAAAAGCCCACGAGCCGTGCCATGTTTGACGGGAACCGGGAGCCTTTGGCACCGATCTCATAGGACGAGGACGTAGCTGCCCAGTCCGCCTTGCCAAGGTTTTTTTTGGCAGCGGTCTGTTCGTTGGTTGCTGAAGCGTCGGCCTGTCAGCTGTCGTCGAGGACGAGGATACGGCTGTCGCCAAGAGAAACTTCGACGGGTTGCCAGGTTGAACTTTGGTCGTAGTTCTCGATCTCTGAACCGATGGTGTCTTTTTCCTGGTTGAACCAATTGAGGTCAGGATCGTCATCCGGAATCCATTCTTTTATGGCCTGCCATGGAGGCTCGATAGGCTCCATCGTTTGATTCGCCCGCCCCGCGCGGCGGTCTCACCCATTGGGCTCCGGCTTCGCCTGCATCCAAAACGCCTCCGATCCCTCGGCGTTGTTCGATGTCAAAGGGTGGCGGGGGTGGTCTTGGCAGGTTGATGACTCCCTCCCAGAGGCCGTGGAGCCGGAGAAAGAATTCGATTTCCTCGCGACGGAGGACTTTGCGGACTGGCTTCATGGTGCCCTTGCAGCAGGGGCACTGGAGCGGGTCGCCGCCCCAAACCTTGAGGATGAGGTCGCGCCAGAGGGGGCGCATGTCGCGGGCGGATTGTCTGGGTGGGGCGGGAATGAGGAGGATTTGGGCGGGCGGCGGTTTTTCGGGTGGAGGCTCAGGTTGGGCTGGCCGGATGATGCGGTCCGGGATGTTGGAGGTTTGGCCGCGGGATTTATTGGAGTAGAGGCCGTAGTAGCGGACGGTTTGCTGGCCTTTCGGTGGGAGGTGGAGAAGAGCGGCGGCGATGAAGTCGGGCGCTTTGAAGATCTCGAAGTTGCGCTTGGTGGTGTGGTGGCGTTTGGAGCGGTAGATCACAGTCTGGCTGGTAGCGTTCCAGGTGATTTTCTGGAGGGAGAAAGGATGGCGCAGCAAATATTCCGCGAGACGCTTGCGACCGGCAGCGTCGTGGGAGCGGACGGGTTGTTCGCCGCCGTGGTGGATGCTGAAGCCGGAGTGTTTCCAGGAAAGGAGATTGGTCAGTTTTTTTGGGCTGATGAGTTTGGCGTCGTGGAGAGCATGGAGGAAGCGGTGGCGGAAGAGTTCGATGGCGGGAGAAAGGTCGTCGGCGGGCATGCAGTGGAAGGTCCCATCGGGCGCGAAGAGCCCATCGGCAGCGAGGAGGTGAAGGTGGGGGTGAAAGATGAGGTAGTCACCAAAGGTGTGGAGGGCGGCGATGGCCCCGATGCGGCCTTGGGGAAGGTCGAGGCGAGTGCGGAAGGCGTCTTGAAGGGTGTCGACGGCGGTGTGAAAGAGAATGGTGAGGAGCTTGCGGCGTTTCCGAAAGATGCCGCGGAGAACGCGAGGGATGGTGAAGACGAACTGACGATGGGGAACTTCGTGGCAGACCCAGTTAGCGATCCATTCGCTGGTGGAGCGGACGCGACGTTGATGGCAGGAAGGGCAGAAATGGCGACCCTTGCAGGTAAAGGCGAGGAGGCGTTCGTGGCCGCAATCCGGGCACTGGAGTCGGGTGAAGCCAGAGGCGAGGTCACCGCAGCGGAGGAAAGACTGGACAGTGGCGGCGGCGGACGATGGCAGCGGCCCGAGGCTCTTTCGGTGTTGCTTTTCGTAGTTGGCGAGGAAGTCGTCCCAGCCGTGGTGGACGAGTTGCCAGAGGGGTGAAGCGCGGGGGCGGCGGGGTTGCTAGACAAAAGACACAAAAAGTGTTCTTATGAACACTTTTTGTGCTGATCAAGAATGAGAAGAATTGTTCGTCATTCTGGAATTCTCAGCGGGATGAAAGACCGAGGCTTTGAAGACCAACCTGGAATCATTGATTTCGGGTTCGGGGCCATACATCCCCTCCCCTTTCTCACTCAAGGGAATGACCGTAAAAACGGTGGAGGAACAACTCTCTCCTCTCTTCCACAGGAAGTGATTCCGGAATTCCGGACCAAACCAACTGACGTGCAGTCGTGTTCATTTGGCACCCGATTTCCAGGCGCTCCGTTCCGGTCTTTTTCATCATTTGATGGAAAAGGTGATCGTTGAGCTCTTGCGGGGTGTCCTTTATGGAGAAACCCGTGTTAGCATATCGGTCAGGTTCAATTTTTGAGACCATGATTGAAGGTAGTCTTGATCTGTTCCGGTAGCGAGGAGGTTTTCGACGTCGGAGAGTTGGCGTTCGCTTTGCGATTGGCGGGCCCAGTCGAGTTTGGAAAGGATGAGGTCTTCTTTGCTGACGATCCAGAGGGTGTGATCCTTAATCTCGATTTGCTGGCGGCGCTGGAACTCGACTTCACGATATTCTTCGCGCTTGCGGATCATGAAGTCAATTTTGATGAGGCTATCGTTGTGGATGACGTTGAAAGACGATTGGTCGAGGATGGCTTGGCGGGCGGCTTCTTCACTGTAGTAGAAGTCATCACCGAAAAGTTGGGGGAGGGTTTCGAGGTCTTTGAGATAGAAGGCAAGGACGATGTCGATGTCCCTGGTCATCCGCGGTTGGGCGTAATGATTCAGGGCCATGGAGCCGGTGAGCATATATTCCAAACCGGCCTCCTCCAGACGGTGGGTGACGTCGAGGAGGAGGTCGAGTTCTGAGAGCATGATTGATGCTTGGGCTTCTGGCACCGCGAGGGCGCCGTGACTCCTTTGCTACTGGCAGGACTCACATCCTTCTTCGAGGCTGCAAGCTTCTTCCTGGCGCTCGCCGAGAGGTTCGTTTTCGAAGTCGTCGTCGAGGTCGATGGAATTGGCTTTTGGGTCTTCCTTGGGCTTTTCGGTGGATTCGGGAGTTGGTTCGGGGGGCATGGTTGTGCTTCGCTAGAGGCGGAAGGTTTCAGGGATTCAGGGTTCAGGCTTTTTGTCTGGGGCGTAGGGCTGGAAGCCCACGCTCCTTATTGGCAGGCCTCACACTCTTCGCCATTCATCATCGCTTCGATGCTGCAGGCTTGAACCTGTTCGGGGGTGAATTGCTTTTTGTCGGCCTTGGCGACGGTGGACTTTTCGATGTCGCTGGCCTGTCTTGTGCGGAGGTAGTAAGTCGTTTTGAGGCCGGTGTGCCATGCGTGGCGGTACATGTGGCTGAGGGACTTCATGTCGGGTTTGGCGAGGAAGAGGTTCACGCTTTGGCTCTGGTCGATCCACTTTTGGCGGCGGGCGGCGGCGTCGATGATGGCTTCGTAGCCGACTTCGAAGACGGTTTGGTGCTTTTGCTTGAGGTGGTCGGGGATGCCTTCGATGTTGGCGAGCTCGCCGTTGAAGTATTTGAGCTGGTCGATCATATCACTGTCCCAGAGGCCTTCTTTTTTGAGGTCATTGACGAGGACCGGGTTGAGGACGGTGAAGTCGCCACCGAGGTTGCTCTTCACAAAGAGGTTGGTGTAGTTGGGCTCGATGCACGGGGTGGTGCCCATGATGTTGCTGATGGTGGCGGTGGGAGCGATGGCGAGGACGTTGGAGTTGCGCATGCCGTTTTGGGCGATGGACTCGCGGACGGGACGCCAGTCCATTTTGCCGCCACGGGGGACTTTGACTTCGACTCCCCTTTCGTCTTCAAGGGTGTCGACGGTGTCCTGCGGGAGGATGCCACGATCCCATTTGGACCCTTTGTAGCTGTTGTAGGTGCCGCGCTCGCCGGCGAGTTCACTGCTGGCGCTGTAGGCGTAGTAGCTGATGGCTTCCATGAATTCGTCGTTGAAATCAACGGCGGCTCCGGAGGCGAACTGGAGGTTCTTTTTGAAGAGGGCGTTTTGCAGGCCCATGACGCCGAGGCCGATGGGGCGGTGGCGGGAGTTGGCGGTTTTGGCGGCTTCGGTGGGGTAGAAGTTGATGTCGATGACGTTGTCGAGGGCGCGGATGGCGACGGTGACGGTCTCGCGGAGCATGTCATGATCGAGCATGCCGTCCTTGGTGATGTGGGTATCAAGGACGACAGATCCTAGATTACAGACAGCGGTTTCTTCGTCCGAGGTGTTGAGGGTGATCTCGGTGCAGAGATTGCTGGAGTGGATGACGCCGGCGTGGTCCTGGGGGCTGCGGAGGTTGCAGGGGTCCTTGAAGGTGATCCAGGGGTGACCGGTTTCGAAGATCATCTTGAGCATCTTTTTCCAGAGCTCGATGGCTTCGATCTTGCGGGACCAGATTTTGCCTTCTTCGGCCATCTTCTCGTATTCAAGATAGCGTTGTTCGAAGGCCTTGCCGTAAAGGTCGTGGAGGTCGGGGCATTCGTTAGAGCGGAGGAGGGTCCAACTTTGACGGGCCTCCATGCGCTTCATGAAGAGGTCGGGAATCCAGTTGGCGGTGTTCATGTCGTGGGTGCGACGGCGCTCGTCCCCGGTGTTGACGCGAAGCTCGAGGAAGTCCTCGATGTCGTTGTGCCAGGACTCGAGGTAGGCGCAGCCGGAACCGCGACGCTTGCCGCCCTGGTTGACGGCGATGAGCTGGTCGTTGTGGAGCTTGAGGAAGGGAATGACGCCCTGGGATTCTCCATTGGTGCCCTGAATGTAACCACCGGTGCCGCGGACGGCGGTCCATGAACCACCGAGTCCGCCGGCCCACTTGGAGAGGAAGGCATTCTCGGCGATGCCACGGTGCATGATGGACTCGATGGAGTCATCGACCTTGTAAAGGTAGCAGCTGGAGAGCTGGCTGTGGAGGGTGCCGGAGTTGAAGAGAGTGGGTGTGGAGGAGCAGAAGCGGCGGCCTTTGTAGAGGTTGTAAAGGCGGATGACCCAGTCTTCGGCGTTGGTCTTTTCGGCTTTGAAGAGACCCATGGAGACGCGCATCCAGAAGAACTGGGGAGTTTCCATGCGGCGGGGCTTCTTGCCGGTCTTGTCAATCTGGAGGTAGCGGTCGTAGAGGGTGGAAATGCCGAGGAAGTCGAAGTCGAGATCGGCGGAGGGGTCGAGGGCGTCGGCAAGGCGATCGAGGTCGTACTTGTCGAGGATGTCCTGGCTGAGGCGCTTGATTTTGACGCCGTGAAGGAGGTAGGATTTGAAGTTCTGGCGATGGGCTTCCTTAAGGGACTCGATGCCATCGGTCTGGATGTTCCAGGGGAGGACTTCCTCGTAGATGTAGGAAAGGAGAATGCGTCCGGCGAACTTGGACATGTCGGCGTCCTTTTCGAGGAGGGTCTTGGAGTTGAGAATGATGGTCTTTTTGAGGTCCTCGCGGGAGATTTCGGCGCCGATGGAGCGGCGGAGTTCGTGCTCGATCTGCTCCTCGCTCATGGAGAGCTTGAGGCCGATCATGGCAAACTGAATGCGCTTTTTAAGCTCGGCTCCGTCCCAGAATTCGGAAGCGCCATCGGAGGTGACGGTGACGAAGGATTCCTGTGCGGGGTCCTCGATCTCGACGGGATTTTCAGCCCGAAGGCGGGCTCGTTCGTCGCGGTAACGGACATAGTGGGCGGCGACCTTGTAGTGCCCCTGCTTCATGAGTTCTTCCTGAACGATGTCCTGGACGTCCTCGATGTGAACGAAGGCCTGGTCGCCATCCTTGACGCGGCCGGTGACAGCGTGGGCAACGTTGAGTGCGGGAGTGGGGTCTTCCTTGAGGGTGAGGAAGGCGCGGGCAACGGCTTGCTCGATTTTGCTTTCGGACCAAGGGACGACATTGCCGTTGCGGCGAATGAGGCGCACCGCGATTTGCTCGTGGGGCTCGGCATCAACGGAGATCTCGCCGGTGGACTCAAGGGAGCGTTTAAAGATGAGAGACTTGGCGACGTCGTATGCGTCGTTTTCGATGAGGGCCTTCTCGATAAGAAGGTAGAGATCGTTTTGAGAAAGCTTAAGATTGCCGCCGCGCTGGACCTGATTCATGAGAGCCTTGGAGACGCGGTGGGCAACGGCGGAAACGAAAGAGCGGTTTTGCTCGGAGAAGATGTCGTCCTCGGGAGTCTCGCGGGAGATGAGGAGGTTGGTGAGGGATTCGCCAATGGCGTCGGCGACGTCCGCGAGGGAGAATTGTTCTTCGGTACCGGCACGGGTGACGGTGATTTCAGGAACGGGATTGCGCTCGGCGGTGGCGAGGATTTCGCGCCAGGCGAAAGGAGTGGCGGTGCCGGCGCGGCTGGCGACGGTTTCTTTGAGGGCTTGGTCTTCAGAGAGAGATAAAGAACGGTACATGTTGCGTGTTTGTGTGGAATTTAAGAATGGAAGAGAGGAAATTGAGAAAATTTGAAGGGCTTTTCAGACAACAAATTTTGCGCGGAAAGGCGAAGCAGCGAAGTTGAATGAACTGCCCATGGGCGAGACTGGGTCGCGAAGAACCGAAAGCAGGAAATTCCGGGGATCGGCTTGCCGGGAGTTGAGGCTTCAAATTAGACACTTGAAACTACAACTCCCGCGAAGCGGGCTAGAGATCGTCGTCGGTGTAGCCGGAGTCCTCCAAGGCAGAAGCCTTCTGATACTCAGTGACTTTGCCTTCGAAGAAATTTTGCTCCTTTTTAAGGTCGATGGCTTCGGAGAGCCATGGGAAGGGGTTTTCGACGTTGCCTCCTTTGAGGGGTTCGAGGCGGCAGTTGACGAGCCGGCGGTCGGAGATGTAGTCGATGTATTGCTCGAAATCGGCGACGGAGAGGCCGACGGAATTGACAGGGAGACAGTCTTTGATGAAGTCTTTCTCGAGGCGGACGCCCTCGGCCATGGTCTGGCGGAGATCTTCCTTGAACTCGGGCGTCATGATGTCGGGGTTCTCGGTGGTGAGAGAGTTGAGGAGATTTCGGAAGACCTCGATGTGGTTGGATTCGTCGCGCAGGGTGTAGCGGAACATTTGTCCGATACCGGGGAATTTGTTCTGACGGTAGAGGCTGAGGATCATGCCGAAGAGTCCGTAGAACTGGGTGCCCTCCATGACCTGACCGAAAAGGAAGATGTTCTTGGCGAGAGCCTGCTTGTTTTCGAGGACGGTGAGGTCGACGTCGCGGCGGAGGGCCCGGGAGTTGGAGACGACGAAGTGGTTCTTGGCCTTGATGGTGGGGATGTCCTCGAACATCGCCTCGCACTCGTGCGGGTTGATACCGAGTGAGGAAATCATGTAGACGAGGGAGTCCGCGTGGATGTTTTCCTCATGGGCGTGACGGCCAAGGACGAGCTTGAGCTCGGGGGCGGTGACGAGTTCGCGGACAACGTGGAGGATGTTGTCACCAACGATGCCTTCGGCGGCGGAGAAATAGCCAATGCCCATCTTGATGATCCAGCGCTCGACGTCGGAAATTTCACTCCCCTGCCATTGCTGGATGTCGGTTTGCATCTGAATGTCCTCGGGCTCCCAGTGGTTGCCCTTCATGGTCTTGTAGAGGTCGTAGGCCCACTGGTATTTTAGAGGGAGGATATTGAAGAACATGGTGTCGCGGCCATTGATGACGGATTTGGCGGCGATAGCGGCGTCGGCTTTGTCTTTATCGAGGACGAAAGTGCGATCTCCGAGGCTGATTGTGGTGGTGCTGGACATGGTTGGGTTATTGGTGTGGCGGGTATTACAGGCTATTTACTTTGAAAACCTTGACTATCAGGCCAAGGAGCGAACGGACCAGCAGACTAAGTGAGAATTCCGATTTTGAGCAAGGCCAATTTTGCTCATTTGGTATGCACAAATTATTAACAATACCACATGTTGTGGTATTGCGATGTTTTCGACATTTGGCAAAAAAACTGTAAAAACGAGTTTCTCTTGGTTTTACGGGTGATTCAGAGGTCTACCTGCTCCGTGAGGGGCATGTAAAACCGCATCTCTTGGGCCCGAAAAAAAGTTCAATCTGTTAGAGAAATCGCAGGCTGGCCGGAATGTTCAAAAAACTAGAGCTCGTCCAAAGATTGTGGGAAGTTTCGGGGCTAAATTTAAGAAAACCAAAGGAATAAAATTTTGAGAGCAGGAGGCAGAGGGTCCAACAAAATCGCCACCATGAATGGAGTTCGCTTTGGGAATGAGCCAAAGTGAACCAAATCGAAGTGATTTTAGGCGCGGTAGCAGCCCTTGAGGTGGTCGTTGACCAAACCCATGGCCTGCATGAAGGCGTAACAGGTGGTGGGTCCAACGAAGGACCAGCCACGCTTTTTGAGATCCTTGCTGAGGGAGGTGGATTCAGGCGTGGTAGTGAAAGTTTGCGCCTTGGTCCAGGTGAGAGGTGATTTCCGCGGTTTGGGCTGAAATTGCGCAAAATAGGAACAGAGGTCGTCAAATTCAGTGAGGAGGTCGAGGGCGCGGTTCGCGTTGTTGATGGTCGAACGAATTTTGCCGCGGTGGCGGACGATACCGGCGTCGAGGACGAGGCGTTCGACGTCGGAATCATCGAACTTTGCGATCTTGTTGAAATCGAATTCGGAAAAGGCAGCGCGAAAGTTGTCACGTTTTCTCAAAATGGTAAGCCAGGAAAGCCCGGCCTGAAATCCTTCGAGGCAGATTTTTTCAAAAAGGCGGAAATTGTCGGTCACTCCCCTGCCCCATTCCTCGTCATGGTAGCGAATGTATTCTTCATCGTCGCCACACCACCAGCACCGCACCTTGCCATCGGCACCAGTCACGAGGCCATTTTGGGAATTCTTCACACGCGAATATAGGTCTGAAATTTAAAGTACGGCAATTCCCGTAGTTACAAAAAAGCCCCCGGAACGAGTCCGGAGGCTTTTCAGCGGGGGGACGCTGCAATTACTATGGGGTGATTTTTTTAGGGAGCTTTTCCTTGGGAAGATACTTTAGAAGCGGATGCTTATCGATGGTGACCCAGTCGTTCTTTAAGGCGATGAGAACAGAGTCATTCCCAGCAAGGTGACGCACCTTGAGGTAATCCTTGGTGACAGGCTTTTGCTTCTTGTTGAAGGGCGTGCTGACCTGGGTGATCTGGAACTCGCGGATTCCCTTTGGAGTTGCAGCATCTGTTTCAACCAATTGATAGGTGGTTTTTGAAGACGGGCCCTTGCGGGACATCAGGGCCCAGTGCTTCGCCTGAATTTTGAGTGGTTCCATTAACTGTTCATTCAGGGAAACTAAAACAGGGTCGCTTTTGGCAGCTTCTGACTGAGTGGACTTGGGGGCGGGGGCTTTCTCACCACCGAAACTGGTCGGGATAAATGCGCCGGCAGCAATCACTGCAGCGGCGATGACGGGTTAGTAGCTTTTTGGGGTTTTCATTTTCTTTGTTTGGTTGTTTTCAGGAGATAGTATTCGCAGAAGCCAATGTTGATTGCGATGCTGCCCCAGAGGGCGCCTTGGTAAATCTGATCGTAGTCGAGGTTAAACTGCGCGAGCGTTAACTGAAGAACGCGAAAGGTAATGGCGGAAGTCACGAGCGCGAATGAGCGGCTGATCCAGATCTGGTGCGAACGAAGATTCTTCCTGTAGATGGCAACCATTCCAATCAGCAGCGAGAAGAGGGTGGCGAAGGAGAGAAAAAGAAAGCCAATCGTTCCTGAGAGCCCACCTTTTGCGACAAAGGCAAGAGCCATGCCGGTCGGAAAAACCACCATGATGATGCTGAGTCCATAAATCCTGCCGAGACTACGATGCACCCAGGCCGCGCGCTTGAGGAGAATCTTGGAATACTGAAGGAGACTGGAAACGAGACAAATCAATCCACCGGCAACATGGGTGATCAGGGTATAGCGCCACCAGTCTTCGACAGCGAGATCGATCCTCTCCATTATGAAGCCGTGAAGCCGCCCCGGCAGGAAGTAGTCGCGGCTTTCCCAAAGAATCACGGCGGTGCCGGCGAAGAGGACGACGTAGAAAAACGTCATCTCTATTCGCTGGAACGGACTGACCCGGGAGTGATGCATCTATGTAATAGACGCACAAAGAGGCAATCTGTTGGGTAAAAGATTTGTAAACTCTTTTGCTCGAACAATTATCCTTTGTTTAGGAAAAACTTAATTTCCGATCAAGCGAGCGGTATTGAATCGCCTCGAGCACATGATCAGGACCTAGTTCCCTCGCACCGGCGAGATCTGCAATCGTGCGGGCGACTTTTAAGATCCGGTCATGGGCCCGGGCAGAGAAATTGAGCTGCTCCATGGCTTGTTCGAGAAGCATCGAACACTCCGCACTCACGACACAATGCTGACGCATCACTTTGGGGCCCATATCGGAGTTGGTCCGCACTTCGGGGATTCCCTCAAAGCGAGTACGCTGGAGCGAGCGGCAGGAACTGACGCGACTGCGGACGGTGGCTGAAGACTCGCTTTGCCCATTCGAGGAGAGTTGCTTGTAGTCGATGAGTGGCACTTCAACGTGGAGGTCGATGCGGTCCAGCAAGGGGCCGGAGATTTTTGCGCGGTAGGATTCCACCTGGCGGGGCGAGCAGCGGCACTGTCGCACGGGGTCCCCGAAGAACCCGCAAGGGCAGGGATTGAGGGCGCAGACGAGGAGGAATTTTGAGGAAAAATTATAGGTCCCGGCCGCACGGGAAATGGTAACGCGACCATCTTCGAGAGGTTGGCGGAGAACCTCGAGAGTGGAGCGGCGGTATTCCGGGAGTTCGTCGAGAAAGAGGACGCCATTGTGAGCGAGAGAGATTTCGCCGGGCCCGGGATTGGTGCCGCCGCCGAGAAGGCCGACATCGGAAATGGTGTGGTGGGGGGAGCGGAAGGGACGACCGGATACCAGGCCTTCGCGTGCATCGAGAAGTCCGGCCACGGAATGGATGCGGGTGGTTTCGATGGCTTCTTCCTCGCACATATCGGGCATGATTCCGGGCATGCGTTTCGCGAGCATGGACTTGCCGGTGCCGGGGGGACCTACCATTAAAATGTTGTGCCCGCCAGCGGCTGCGATCTCGAGGGCCCGCTTCACGTTATGCTGTCCCTTGACCTCATCAAGATCGGCAGCGTGCTCGCGATTGTTGGACTGGACGAGAGTCGGCCGGGGTTCCGGAGGTCGGATGGAATCCTCGCCGGTGACAAATTTCCAGGCTTCGTGGAGGGACTTGAGACCGTAGACTTCGAGGTCGGAAACCATGGCGGCTTCGCGGGCGTTTTGCGCAGGAAGGAGAAGGCGTTTGCGCCCGGCGGCTTTGGCACCCAGAGCGATTGAGAGTGCGCCCTTGACCGGGCGCAAGGTGCCATCGAGCGCCAATTCGCCGACGATCATGAGATCACGAGCCTGCGATAACTCCTCCTCCTGTTCGCACGCGATCATGGCGAGAGCGATGGGAAGATCGAAGGACGGGCCTTCTTTTTTGAGATTCGCCGGGGCGAGATTGACGGTATGAACGCCATAAACGAAATTCAGAGCCGAGGCGAGAATGGCGGTTGTCACACGATCTCCGGATTCGCGGACTGCGGCATCAGGCAGGCCCACAATATTGATACGCCCCGCATTGGCACCATCAGCTTCCCGCGCTGAAACCTCAACCTCGACCTCGACGGCTTCGACCCCGCGTAAAGCGGCACTGTAGATTTTGGAAATCACCCTTGAAAACTACTGTTCAATTAAACAATCGTCACGCTTTTGTTTCGCGAAGTTTGAGTCGCGCGGGAAATTTGCCTATGGTCCCTGCGTGCTACAAATCGTCTTCAACGAAATCAGTGCGGCTGAGATTTCCCAGCTGGACACCCTTGAACAACTCGAGCTCCTGGACGAGTTCAAGGTGACCCGTGATGATTTGGAGCACCTTGATGACGAACGCTTTGGCAAGATCGAGCGAGATGGAAAAACGCTTTATCGGTTCCGGTCACAGGAGTGGCGCTTCTATTTTGAAGTCGTCGAAGAGCAGGTGACGGTGCACCGCGTGCTTCACCGCGGGACATTTTCCGATTTCCTCTTTCGGTCCAAATTACCACTCGGAGAGGATGAGGCGCTGGCCGATTCCAAACATTTTTGGAATCTCATCGACGAAGGTCGCAAAGCGAGGCTCAGGTGAGGATTTTGATTCCCTCAGCGACTCATAAGAGGTAGTTAAAATCTTGAGAACTTTCAGAAAAATCTAACAACATTGGCCGTGTCCGAGTATTTTATTTTGAGAAATTTTTTAGTTTTTGCGATTCTCGCGTGGCCCGCCGGGGCAATGACGATCTTCGTCAAGAATTTGGACGGCCTAACAATCAGCCTGGAGGTTGAGCCATCGGATACGGTCGCCCAGGTCAAAACCAAGCTCGAAACTCAGGAAAGCATTCTGTTTACCGGACAGCGCCTGATCTTCGCGGGAATGGAACTCGAATCCGATCGAACGCTCTCAGACTACAATATCCAGACAGAAGCAACGCTCCACCTTCAACTCACATCTCTTGAGCCTGCCCTAATTTTCATTAATAACACGAATCAAGAATATGACAGCAATTTCAAGTTTCCATTGATTTCGACCGATCCACCTGGGCTTGATGTGGAAATCGACATCATTCCGAGGGCCCAGTCTCTCATTGTTTTCGAGACAAATCCCGAAATCCCACAACCCTCTCACTCCAGCTATGGCCTTGATGGAAAGGTCGATAAAGCGCTGGGAGACACCATCACTTTGGATGGCGACCTTCGCCGGCTGGAATCGGTCGATTTCACCCTCGTCAATTGGGCACGGGCAGCACAGTGGCCCTCGTTATCAGCGCAAAATCCTAACGGCTTTAAGCATCCACTCACCGTCATCGTTTATGGAATTGTTGAGGAATCGCTGGTTTTGCTCGGGCAAGAAACTCAGGAATTTCTCATCCCTTGGAGACCCGAAAGCCTCGATGACAAAGGAAAATATCCCTTTGGCGGACTGGCCTTTACTGCCCGCTTTGACTTCCTCGAAAAGATCATCCTTACCGAGAAGATCGCCGTCTTGATCACTTACAACACCGAGTCCTCCGGCTTCGAGCCAATCGGGACGGCGGGCCCCTATAATGGGATCAACATTGCGCTATCCAACAAACAGCCGACAGTCGGAGGTGATGACGATGCCAGGCGGGTCATTCGTCACGTGAACGGAATGTCAAACTCACGGGCCTTTGGTAATTTTCACCCCATGTTCACCGTCAGGGCCTTCGCGGAAGAGCCGGAGCAAGGACTGCCGGTTGATGCTGGAAGCTACCTTGTGCAGGCACGAGTGACGGAAGAGGGATACACCGGCCAACACAGCCGTAATCTTGAAGTTACTCCGCTGGAAGCCGAGATCGTCATGAAAGGCATGAAGCAAGCCGCCAACGGCTCCGCAAAGGAAGTGGTGATCGAGACGATTCCCCCAGGTCTTTCATACCATGCTGTCTATGCTCGCCAAACCGGCCCCCCAACCGACCGGGGGATCTATCAGGTCTTTGTCATTCTTGATTCTCCGAATTATCGCGCGAGAGCCTCGGGGACCCTGCGACTTGGCCACTCTTTTGAGTCATGGCTCCAAGAAAAGGTGGGAGGCAACCAAGTTCCAGAAGCACTCTCCACACCCGATGGGGATGCCGACCACGATGGCTTTACGAATCTCATGGAGTATTTCTCTGCGAGCGACCCCACCTCGGCCGAGAGCAGGCCGCTACGTCTCGTGACACCCCCAGGGCTCAATCAGGAAAAACGAA
>JAUIGV010000011.1 GCA_030432565.1 Verrucomicrobiia bacterium
TGATTTGTAATCAGTAGGTCGACGGTTCGAGTCCGTCAGGCGGCTCCATTTTTAAATCTCCAGCTCAATTGGGTGAGACTGCACCAACGTTAGGAGACGAGGCTGTTTTTGAGGTTTTGAGGCTATTTTCTAGCCGCATCGAGCGATGATCCGGAGGCGGTAGTTTTCGAAGTTTTTAAATTCGTAAGCTCTTCGCTGGATGAGCTTCATTTTGCGGTGGAAGCCTTTGGTGATGACGTTGTTCCTGGTGAAGCGCCACATG
Source organism: Verrucomicrobiia bacterium (assembly GCA_030432565.1). GTDB lineage: Bacteria > Verrucomicrobiota > Verrucomicrobiia > Verrucomicrobiales > Akkermansiaceae > SW10. The sequence continues at coordinate 263 of JAUIGV010000011.1, forward strand.
CAGTCGATGCGCTCCATCCAATCCGAAAGGGTTTGGGTCAGCTTTTCCAGTGGTTTGAAAACGGATGAATCAGGTGTCGAGGATATCGCGACACACTTGATGAGGGATCCGAAAAGATTGGTGTCACTGGTTTTGAGTTGCTCCGTTGAGGCACGATAGGGAAGCGTTCAGGCTTACGTAGCTTAAACGCTATTGCTTTTTTCTTGGACCCGATGCCAACCCGCCTTACCCGACTTCGACCGATCCCGATCCGTTGCCATGCCATCGCTTGCTCCATGGTTGTGATGTTTGGTGCCGCGATCATGGCCAAGGCCAAACCCGAATTCGAGCAGAAGGTTCGTCCGATTCTTGTCCGTCACTGCTTCGATTGCCATGGCGCGGAGAAGCAGAAGGGAAAGCTGAGGCTTGATACGCTATCACGGGACCTTTTAGGTGACCGGCGGGCAGCCGAGACGTGGCATGATGTGCGAAGCGCCCTGCAACTTGGCGAAATGCCGCCCGATGACGAACCCGAATTGTCGGCTGAAGATCGCCGGATCTTACTGGATTGGTTGAAGGGTTTGATTGAGCAGGCCAACCGGGCCCGGAAGGGGGACGGTGGGCGTGTGGTCGTGCGTCGGCTCAACCGGGTCGAGTACCAAAACACGATGCGGGATCTACTCGGAATCGATGTTTCGCATACGACCGATTTCCCTCCCGATGCGGTTTCGGAAGATGGCATGACGAACAATGGAAGCGCGCTCCAGATGACACCGATTCAGTTGGAATACTACCTGGCTGCCGCCCGCAAAGCACTGGATCGCGTGATCGTGTCCGGTTCCGAGCCTCGCGTCTTTATCCATCGCTTCGATCAATCGACTGAGAAAAAATGGGTGAACGGAATCAAAGGATCCAATCTGGTGGGAGGGAAGGAGGAATTCGTCGTGCGCATGAAAAAGGACTATCCGGACGACGGGGTGTTCCGGGTGCGCCTGCGAGTGAGGGGGGTGGTTGGGAAGGAGGATGCGCCCATTCCCCACATGCGTCTGATGGTCGGCTACCGGCCGGACACTCTCCAAATGCGACGCGTGCTTTCCGAGCGCGATCTGCCCGATGGCGAGTGGCGGGAACTCGAGTTTTTTGGTCATCTGGCCAACTTTCCCATGCCGGTGCGCGGCCAAGGTAAGTTCCCCGGACTAGTGGTCTCCGTCGCGGCTGATCCAGGGCAGGCAGAGGTCGAGTGGCTTGAGTTTCACGGTCCCTTGTTCGAGAGTTGGCCGCCTGCGACCCACAAGCGAATCCTGTTCGAAAGCGATCTTCGGGACCGGGATGAGTTGGCCTATGTGCGCGAAGTCGTGCAACGCTTTCTCCCGCGGGCGTGGCGTCGGCCCGTGACTCAGGACGAAATTGGGCGCCTCGTGGGTTTCTTCAAGACCCGGCGTGCGGAGTCGCCTTCTTTTGAGGAAGCAATTCGTGAGACCCTCGTACTTGCGCTAGTCTCGCCGTCGTTTCTTTTCCTCCTTGAGCCGGATTCCCGCGAGGTAAGACCCCTTGACGCCTACGAGCTTGCGGCGCGTCTGTCCTACTTTCTTTGGAGTTCGATGCCTGACGATGATCTTACGGCGGTCGCAGCTAATGGTGCCCTTCTAGATGACGAAAAGCTTCGAGCGCAGGTTCGGAGGATGCTTGTGGATCCCCGCGCGAGCGAGTTCGTCGTGCAGTTCACGAACCAATGGCTCGACCTCGAGGCGGCCGAACGAGTTGTGATCGACAAGAAATTCTACCGCGAGTTTGACCCTGAAATGGTGGGGGACATGAAGCGGGAGACCCAGGAGTTCTTCGGTGAAATCCTACGTCACAATTTGAGCGCACGGAACTTTCTCGATTCCGACTTTACCATGCTCAATGACCGTCTGGCCCGGCATTACGGAATCGAGGGCGTGCGGAGCCGAGAGTTCCAGCGGGTGGCTCTGAGAGGAGAGATAGGAGATAGGCGCGGGGGATTGCTCACCCAGGCCGCGATCCTGACCGGTGCTTCGTCCGGGCAGGATTCGAATGTCATCAAACGAGCTGTCTTTGTGCGTGACCGCCTTCTGGGGGACCCTCCCGATCCTCCTCCACCGAATGTCCCCGAGCTCGAGACAGCGAAGCCGGATTTCGCCCGTCTTCCCATCCGGGACCAACTTGCGGTGCACCTGAAGGATGAGGTGTGCGCCGACTGCCACCGGGGAATCGACGGTTGGGGGCATGCTCTCGAGGAATACGATGCCATCGGTCAGTGGCGCAGTAAAGTTGTGCGGATTCCAGGCGGGCGGAAGAAGATCTCTCTTCCGGTCGACGCGCAAGCCAAGCTGCCCGATGGTCGTGAGGTCACTGGAGCGGCGGAACTCAAACGTTATCTGCTGAGTCATCGTGAGGAACAGTTTGCGCGTGCCCTTGTCGAGCGGATCGCGACCTACGGACTCGGCCGGACATTGGGGCTGGAGGACGAGGAGATACTCACGTCCCTCACGGGCGAATTTATCGCCAGCGAACTCCGCTTGCGCGATCTTGTCGAATCCTTCGCTAGCAGTGCAATGTTTCGCAGCAAGTAACCGTATACAGCTTTGGTATGCCTTCGTCAAAGTCATGGAATCTAAGCCGTCGCACCTTCCTGCGGGGAAGTGGCGCCGCCCTCGCCCTTCCCGTTCTTGAGTGTATGGGAGCCTCAGGGAAGCAGGCCGCAGCCGCGCCTCGTCGCCTCGCGGCGATCTATTTTCCCTTCGGCGTGTCCATGCCGCCAAAAGACAGCGGCAAGTCGGAGTGGGGCTGGTTCCCCGAGAAAGAGGGGCGCGATTTTCGCCTCTCCAAGTCACTCGAGCCGCTTGAGGGCGTGCGCAACGAGATCTCGATCCTCGGTGGGCTTTCCCATCCGGAAGTCCGTAAAATTGGTGGCCATGACAGCGGAGACACTTTCCTGACCGGATGCCACCTCCTTGCCCGTGGTCTGCGCAACGCTCAGTCGATGGACCAGATCGCAGCCGACCACCTCGCCGGCAAAACCCGCTTCAACTCGCTGGTGATGTCGACGGATGGCGGAGTGGGGGAACCGACGCGCTCAAGCACACTGTCCTACAACGTCCACGGGCGCCCGATTCCGGCTCTCAACCAGCCTCGGCAGATTTTCGAACGATTCTTTGGAGCTGGAGACGATGGGAGCGCCCTTGGCCGCCGTCGACTGCAGAGTGCCGACCACTTGCTTGATCTGGTTCTCGAGGATGCGCGCAGCGTGCGTCGTCGCCTGGGTAAGGCGGATCAGGAGAAGCTCGATGAGTATCTCGATTCGGTTCGTGAGGTCGAACAGGGAGTGGAGCGCTCGCAGGCATGGATCGGCCGGCCGAAGCCCGAGTTGACCGATGCCGACCGCGAGCGCCTGAAGCTCGACTCGGACTCCCAGGTCCCGGAGGATTACATCGCGACGATGTTTGAGCTGATCTATCTCGCCTTTCGCACCGATTCGACGCGGGTGACAACCTATCAGATCGGGAGCATGGGAGATGCTTCATCTCTTAGCGGGAAGTTTCCGCAGCTCCTCGGCCTTGGCAAGAACCTGCACGGACTATGCCATGCCTGGAACAAGCCGGATGGAATAGAGCCGCTGGGCAAATGGGACCGTTTTCTGGCAACCCGGTTTGCCACTTTCCTTCAGCGAATGCGTGAAACGCCGGCCACTCCGGATGGCAGCCGTTCGCTCCTCGATCAAAGCGCTATTTTATACGGGTGCAGTAATAGCACGACCCACAACAACAAAAACTATCCCCTGATCCTGGCGGGAGGGAGAGGGATGGGCTTCCGGCCCGGAGCCTATCATCGCTTTGACGATTCCGTCCCTCTGGCCAACCTGCACTTTACGATGTTGCGGCAGGCTGGAATCCCGGTGAAGTCGTTCGCAGACAGCAATGGGGAGATGCCCGAGTTGCTGGCGTAGCTGGCCGCCCGTCAGTGCCCGGTTGGTTTTAGAGATTTAATCATTGGTTACGGAGCCCCGGCGGGTTCTTTCTGGTCCAATTTCAGAGTAGATTTTCCTGTTCACCACGTTGGACAACTCGTTTCCCAAACAGCCAGGGATTCTCCGGGAGCAGCCGACAAGTTTGATTAAAGAGGGGGCAAAACAGGGTTCGAATTCATGATTGTTCAGAGACGGCCTCCGAGGCGGATCATTTCGTTTTGACCAGAGGATCCAGAAAGTCATAGAGAGCTTTGGTGGCATGATCGTCTGGTTTTCCGAGATCGTTGTTCAGGGCTCTGTGATTGCTGTCCTGTTTACCGATAGAAGTTACAGGGATCTTCCCTGATCTAAGTGCAGATGCAAAAATTTTTGCTTGTGCCCCGGTGTCGGGATTCCCGGAGAAGTAAAGAAGTAGAAAAGGAGGGATGCCTTTGTCGCTGGCGACGTGGGTAACGGCGGAGAAATCGATATGTTTTTCCGGGTCGTTCCCAAATTTTTGCCGGTGACCATAGGTTGGGAGTTTCCATCCATAGATCATGCAGCGGTGTTCGGCTGTCGAGATGATCTTGGGAATATCGTAGGTGTCGCCATCGACCGGCACACAACCTTTGAGTGCTTCGAATGTCATGCCTTCCTTCTTCAAATAGCGATCATCCGTGCAAATCAACGCAGCGATCTGGGCACCGGCCGAATGTCCGCCCACGAAGATGCGCTTGGGATCGCCACCATATTTCGCGATGTTTCGATGAACCCAGCCGAGCGACTTGGCGACATCTGCGATCAGCTCGTCCATTTTTACGTCAGGCAAAAGTCGATAGTTGGTCGAAACGAAAATAAAGCCACGCTCCGTGAGAACTTTCGGCTTTAACCCGACATCGCTTTTGTCTCCGACCTGCCACCCGCCTCCATGGATCCAAAACATGACAGGCAGACTCCTGGCCCTCAGTTTTTCGGGAGTGTGGATATCAAGAACCTGCCGTTTGTGGCCGGATTCAACGTAGGGGATGTCTGACGTCAATTTCTGGGCGAGAGCAACAGGGCTGAAACCAGCAAGCCAAAGTGTTAGGATGGTGAGTTGATAGCTTTTCATCTGGTCACCATCTTATCTATTCTGTCGATGTGAATCGATTGCTTCTTCGACAAATACTCGATCTCTTACTCCGAATGCATTGAGAGGCGCGAAAATTCGGAGGGTGTCTCCCTGGCATGCGGCCGCAACCCAAGCAGAGAAGGATGAGAAAAGATGCTTTTGAGTGGTCGGGAAAAGCCCGGGGACAACCTTACTGAACGCAGATTAAGTGTCCGGAGGTGCGGATCAGGAGCTTTCCATTAAAGGGAACAGGGGTGGCGAGGATTTGCTCTCCCATGTCATTTTCTCCAAGAAGCTCAAATTTTTCGCCGATGCGGGCAGTGAAGACAACGCCATCTTCACGGGGTGCGTAAAGGATGCCTCCGGCGATCACGGGCGAGGCGTAATAGGGAATCAAAGATTTTGGAAGTTTGGCGCTCCAAAACTGTTTGCCGGTTTTTGGGTCAAGGCAGACGACTTCTCCTTTGTGACGTAGAAGGTAAACCTTCCCTTCGTACTCAACCGGGCTTGAGACGAAGACACCAAAGTCGTTGGTGTCCCAAGCCCGGTGAGTCATAGTGACATCGCCTTCTCCTCCGAGGCGGACGGCGTGAATTTCAGCCTGCTTTCGATCGTCCCGGCCGACAGGAACGATCGCGATGTCTCCGGCCACCACTGGTGTCGCGATAGGCGGCCAGAGCTTCTTGCCCTTCGGATTGAATCCGCCGCTGGACCAAAGAAGTGATCCGTCGTCTGCCGCATAAGCGGTCAGATGGTCGGAGCACCAGATGAGGAAGGCATCCTTATCGCCGTGCCGGATTGGAATGGGCGTCGTGTAGCCCTGGTCGTTTTCAGCCGGAACCTTGTAGTTTCGTTCCTGTTTCCAACGAATCTTGCCGGTATTCTTATCGAATCCGGCGACCCAGGAATCACCGGAGTGAAGGCGGGGGAGGATGACAAGGTCGCCGATAAGGATTGGGGAGCTGCCCTGATCCCAATAAAGATCCTGTCGGCCAAACTCTTCGGCCAGGTTCCTCTTCCAGCGGATCTTTCCGTCCATTTCGAGAGCCGCGAAAGTACCGCTTTTGAAGTAGACAAACACGCCCTTTCCATCGGTGACGGGCGAGGCATTGCTGCTGGTTCCAAGCTTCATGTGCTTGGCTTTGGTTTCAGCACCGAATTCGGTTTTCCAGATTTGTTTCCCTTCGAGATCAAATGCCAGGGCGGTATCAACGCCTTCAGCAGGAGCGGTGAGAAAGATCCGGTCTTTCCAAATCACAGGGGAGGAAGCGCCTTTCCCGGGGAGTGCGACTTTCCAGGCGACCTTGTCGGTGCTCCATTTGGTCGGGTAGTTTTCGCCGGTCCGGCTTCCATTGTGCGAGGGCCCCCGCCAAGATGGCCAGTCCTCTGCGACGAGTGGAGGCAAGCTGGCAAAAAACAAGATGACGAAAGCAAAGATTATCGGGAATTTCGACGAACGCATGTGTTAATTACCACCGTCGCAGGGATCGTCTTTCTGCTTAGTTTCCGGCGAGAGGACCAATGCTTGAGCAAGGGCCCGACCCGGAAGGATTTTGGAACAGGAACGAACTTTGCCAAAATCACCCGGGAAGAAGTCGCAGAGGCGGAAGCCAGGTTCAATTGCCGTCCGCGCAAACGTCTCAACTATCAAACTCTAAAATGACTTTTTTCGCTCCAACCCCGCTGCGCTAACCGTTTGAATCCGCTGATAAAAAAATGCCCCGTCCACATGGATGGGGCATTTGTATTGAAAACCTTGGTTTGCGGCTTGAGGCTATTTCTTCTCAGCCAGTTGTTTTTTGAGAAGCTCCACCGTCTTTCTGAGGTCTTGAAGTTCCTTTTTCATGGTTGCGACAAGAGTTTGCTCAGTGGCTTCGGTCTCCCGAATTTTACGGGCCTTCTCCTGTTCCGCCTTCTTACGATCACTTTCGGCTTTGGCTTTGAGCACTGCGGTGGCGACTTTAATCTCCTTCTCAATCCCGGCCAGATTGCGGTCAGCGGCACGAAGCGCCTCAGCGGCTTTCTCGCGGGCTGACGCAGCTGCTTTCTTCTTGGCGCCCAGCTCCTTGATCTTAGCGATGGTATCTTTGACCATCTTTTCTTCATCCGCCTTTTTCCTGGCAGCAGCAGCGGCAGCCTTCTTCGCTCGATCGGCCTTTTCACGGGCTGCCGATTCCTTCGACTTCTTCGGAGCTGGTTTGGCTTTTTTCTGGCTGGCTTTCTTATCGACCTTCTGCGGAGTCGGCTTTTTTGTGTCCTGTTTTGGTTCTGCCGTTGCGTAGCCAAGAAGACATGCCGAAAGGAGGAGGGTTGTTAGAGTATTTTTCATTGATTTTATCGGGTTGATTCGCCCCTAACTACCTTTCAATGAAACCGGCTCTTTCAGCGGGGACTATTTAGATCGGTGTTGCTTCACAAGCTCTATCCAAGAGGGAGTCTATTTCTTCCCCCCGGGATACTTTTCGTGAAGCCGGCTCCAGTAATCGGCCCAGTATTCATCGTAGTAATCAAGCCCGGCTTCCTTGATGTGTTGGAGTTCCTTCACAACCGGTGCTCTGGATGGGTCGTAGTTTTTGAGGTGGTCTCGTCCGGCCCGCTTTCGGGGTGAAACGAAGCGCCAATCGCTCTCGCCTAAAACCTCGGCGCAAAGGCTTGCCAGGTCAGGGTCATATGCTTTGAGCTGTTCCCGGGTCCGGATGTGATTGTGATCATGATCCATGGTTCGATTTGTGTTATACCAGCACTGGACTCCTTCCGCGAAATATTCGCCACGATTCTTCCCGGCATAGCATGCTTTTTCGCCGCCGAATACGATCAGGACCTCATCCTGACCGGTTACCTTGACCTCGGATTCTGTTGTCTTCCCATTGACGAGGATGTCGCCACCATCGAGGCACTTTTTGAGGAGTTCGCGGGGCTGTTTTGGAAATGATTTCGCGAGTTCATCGAGAAGCAGGACCGGTTTGTCTCCCTCGACTCTGCGAAATCGCTGAGCCGCACGTCCGTCATTCCAACGCCCTTTGGCTTTTGAGGTTTCAAAAGCCGCCGTCCAACGCTTTTTTAAATCTTCATCGAATCCGGCACCGTGAATGACATGTCCGAATTCGTGAATCAGGATACTTTCAATCTGCATCCCGCCCTCGTATTCCATGACATCTTCTTCGGCGAAAAGAACGACGAAGCGATCATTCTTTTTTGTTAGAAAGCCTCGTTGTCTCCAGTTGTAGAAATCGAGGTCCTTTCCGGTTTTCTCGGATTTGAACTGGGGCAGATCCGAGGTGAGTTCATCATGGCCGACGAGGAGGCACAGCACTTTTGCCTCGCGAATGCGCCGGGCAATGGCAGGCTTCAGGTCCTGCATCATGCGATCGAAAAGATAGGCCGTTTCCAGATGAGTGGTGTCGGAAACCTTCTTTGAGGTCGCAATAAGAATGTCCTGCACCAAGGTTGTTTTGGCATAGAAATCCAGATCGAGGTCATACTCTTTGGCGACACTCCTACTGAGCGGTTTGACCTCCTGTCCGGAGAGGGCCAGTGGAAAGAAAGCAATGAAGATGAGAATGAAATTTTTCATAAGACAGGACTGAGATTATTTAACGGGCTCCGAAGTGAACGGAAGTTCGCGGGCGGTAATCCAAACGGACGGAGTGAGTTTGCTACCTCCACCTTTCATGCCGAGAAGAATGACTTCCATGTCCTGATTGAGCATGGAGTCGTCGAGAGGAAAGAAGTAGGTGTATCCCGTCTTCTGCTTGCGGACCGGATATTCCCAGGCATTTGTCGGGTAGGAGGCAGCCCGCCGCGGGGAGCCGATGATTCGGTTGCCCACCCGAATGGCAGCATAGCAGCCCTCGACGCCATGTTCTCCTTCGACGGCCACGCAGAGGTAGGATGTCGGAGTCAGTTCATCGATCGTAACAGTGGCTTGCCAGGCCGAAGAGGCGGACTTCACTTCGGGGTGGGCGAAGAGATTATTGGCGCGCCATCCTTGGCGTGGAAGCTGTTGGCGACCGTTCCACGCTTCGATTTCAGCGATTCTTTCCGGGCCGCTTTTCATGCGGAAGTAGCGGAATTGTTTTCCTGAAGGAGGATAGAAAATCAAATTGGCTCCGTCTTGAATGACCTCTTCAGCCTGGGTCCAGCTCTTGAGATCCTTACTGAATTCCGCTCCGTCCATCTGCAAGCGGATCAAGGTTCTGTCCTGGGCCTGGGTTTTAAGAACGAGGCGATCAAACAGGATCTTGTTTGCGAAATCAACGCGGAGTGATCCGCCGTCGAGTCTGGCGTCTCTGCCGGTCGCGTAGACGTCGAAGACGGTTGAGGGATCTCCATCAAAGAGGAATTGATCCCAGAGAGCGCGCGCCTTAATCAAGGGTTGATTGAGAAATTCCTGACGGGCTTTTTGCACGGCACCGATTTTGGTTGGGCCGGAGCGATCGAGGGAACGAATTTCGAGCGCGTTATTGTCAGCTGCGAAGCAGGTGCCTTCGTAGAGGGCGTCCCAATCGCCGGGTAGGGCGATTGGCTGAAGATCGGCAAGTTTGCGGTGCCATGGTTGTTTGAGTTTGATAGGGGTAAGTTTTTCGATGACCGGCTTTTCACCTTCGACGTTTTTGATGACCTGGTAGGGGCCGCTTGCGAGAGATGGTTCGGGGCAATTTTTAGAAGTGACCAGAAGCAGGAGGCTACGGAAAGGATGGACGGTAACCTCGACCGAATCAGAAGGTTTCAGCGAATTGCCGAGGATTTCTTCATAGGGATGGAAAAGGCGAACGTGACGCTTTCCGGTCTTGGAGAGGCCAATTGATTCATCGAGAGCAATGGTGCGTTTGACCGGCTCCCAGGAATTGTTGCGAAGGGTGATGAGTCGGGTTTTCTCGTTCCCTCGCGAGACTGCATTGGGGCCGTATTTCTGCTCAGGGAGAACAATGCCGTTAATGAGGATTTCGTTGTAGCGACGGTGCAGATTAAAAATGCGGGCGAGTTTTGGGTATTCATCATCGCGAAGGAACCACGGGCTTCCATAAACCTGTGGGGCGAGAAGCATGGATCGATTGAAGGCCTGCAAGATGAGATCCTCTGCCCAGAAATCGAGGCAGGACGAAAGGCAGACTCCGTGGTCCTCGGCCATACGCTTTAGTTCGGGAGGGAGTCCTCGTCCGAGTGCTTTCGCACGATTGTGGGTGGCTGTCATGTTGTTTGACATGTGGACGTCGATATAAGTTTCGGCGCCTTGCCAGAGGAAGGTGGTGACATAGGGAGCGGCTTCTCCGAGGTTGAGCCTGTGATTCAGAACAATGAGATCTTCGCTGTGTTTTCGACACTCTTTCATAAGACGAATGAAGGCGTCCTGCTTCTCATCACGGAGTTGGCCGCAAACGGCATCCATCTTGAAGAGTTGAAAATTGTGATCGCGGCAGAGTGAACTTAGGAAGTCGATGCGTTCGTTCTCCTCGGCAGGGGTGTCACCAAATCCGTCGGGTCCAAGCCAGACACCAAGCCGTCCCCCGAAGCCGTCGGCGGCCTTCGCGAGGGGGCCGAATCCATTGGGCTGTTGTTCCTTGAATTTTCGTGTGCTTGGCTTGCCGTAATATCGGGGCGCATCGATCGCTCCGGCATCGAAGGCATAAATGTCGAGAGTCATCCCATATTCGTCGTGCATCCACTGGAAGAAGCCGAGGTTGGCGAGTGACTGGGCTTCGGTGGGGCCTTCATTCGTATTATTGATCCACGTGAAGTAGTGGGATTGCGAAGGCGAGGATTCGTCTGCTCCCGGGAAGACCGAATCGTCGTCCTGAGCTTGGAGTGAAGTTGGCAGGGCGAGGGATGCGCCAAGTCCAATCGCAACGATCTGCGGTGCTTTAATCATGCCGCCATCGTGGACGGTGGTTGGAAGCGAACAAGGCTACAGTTTATCTGCGGTCAGGGAGATTATTCGAGAAACCTACCCGTTGATGGGCAGAATCACTTTTTCTTCTCGAGGGAGAAGGTCTGAATCGATCCGGTTCTGGCAATGCGCGATGGGATCCCGGGAAGGCTAAAATCGCGCTTTGGAAGGCAGAGGTCTTTCGCGAGACAATCGGCTTTTTTTAACGCAAGAGTGAAGGTGATCATCTCGTCGTCGACACGGTGGGTGCTGATAGGAAGACGGGTGAGGACCGGGGTTTCGTGCTCAAACTCAACGGGGACATCCATCGAGTCGAAAAGCTCACGGGCCTTGCTGAGAATGGCCGCCAGTTTCCCGGCTTTGATGCGGTGATCGTAATCGTCCGCCACCCATACTTGCAGGACGCAAAAATTCTCCGAGTGGTGTTTTCCTCCACAATCGAGAAAGGCTTTGGAAACTGCGCCAACTTCGGTGATGTGAAAGTGGGAGGGAGCTTCAGTCCCGTCTGGCAAGGCGAGAGTGATTCCGTGATCCGGATGAGACTCCAGAAGCTGGTGAAATTCAGGGAAATTCATGATGGTTGCATCATAGCAGAGATTCCCCCGGTTCACAAATCGACATAAAAAATCCCGCAGTCACGGAACCACAGGATTTTTGGAAAATTTTGAGAGTCGAGAAGACCAAACTCAACCGGCCTTACGAACCTTCTTGATGATGCTGGCAACAGTTCCGCTGGGCTTTGCGCCGACACCGAGCCACTTGTCAGCCTTCTCAAGGTCGAGAGTGTAGTTTTCCCCGTCGGCCATTGGATTGTAAGTCCCAAGCTGTTCAATGTAACGACCGTCGCGACGCTTGCGGCTGTCGACGGCAACGATTTTGTAATAAGGACGATCCTTGGAACCTTGGCGAGTGAGTCGGAGTGCTACCATAGTTTTGGTGGTGGGCGCGGAAGCTGCAGCAACTTGGTCGATTTGCCAAGGATTTTCTGAAGGTTTTTCCGGATTATTAATGTGTCTCTGATTGCTCCAAGCTTAGAGCATTGATTATTAAGGGATCCTGATCATTTGTTTTTCCGAAGTTTTTTTGCGAGGGGAGTTATTGAAATCCCGGATCCGGAGGGTTGCACAGGAATTGAAGGGATCGGGGGCTATGAGAGAAACTTTGGCAGTTCCTGATCGAGCGCATCGAGAAGTTCCTGCATGGTTTCAGCGGTCTCGTTCCCCATATTGGAGATCCGGAAGGTTTTCCCCTTAATTTTCCCGTATCCTCCGTTGATCGCGAATCCATGCTCGGAGATCACAGATTTAATCCACGCGGCCTGGTCGAGATTCTCCGGAGTGACAAAGCAGGAAAGGGAGCGCGAACGGAATCCTTCGGGCGGGAGAAGCTCAAATCCGTGACTGGCGCCCCATTGGTGCACCATGGCATTGTTAGCAAGATGGCGGGCAAAGCGGTTCTCCAGTCCCTCGGCAATCATCACGCCAACTCGTTCGCGCAGGGCATACAGGTGGGGGATCGAGGGTGTTGAAGGTGTGTTGTCCTTGGCGTCATTCGAAGCGAATTCACAGAAATCGAAGTAGTATCCGCGGTCTTCCATGCTCCCGGCACGTTCGAGTGCGGCATCCGAGGTGACGAAGACCGCGAGACCGGGAGGCAGTGCGATTGCCTTTTGAACCCCTGCAAGAAGAACATCGATGCCGAGTTCATCGAAATTTATCGGCATCGCGGAGAGGGAGGAAACGGTATCGACGACCATTAGTACGCCCTCGAAAGACTTCACAACATCGGCGATCTCTTTCAAGGGATTCAGGACACCGGTCGAAGTCTCGTTGTGAACCAAGGTGACGGTGTCAAAGCCCCCCTCCGCCAGCTTTGCACGGACCGCTTCGGGTTCAATCGGTTGACCCCACTCGACCTGAATCTTTTCAGCCTCCTTGCCACAGCTTTGGGCCACTCCATACCACTTATCGGAAAATGCGCCGCAGCAAAGGTTCAAGACCTTCTTTTTAACCAAGTTGCGAATGCAGCCTTCCATGACGCCCCAGGCTGAAGAGGTGGAGAAGAAAACGGGGCGGGTTGTGCCGACCACTTGTCGGATCCCGGGCTGAATCGATGAGTAGAGCTCTTCAAAGTCCTTTCCTCGGTGCCCGATTGCCGGGCCTGCCATTGCGGCGTAAGTTTCAGGAGCAACGTCCACGGGACCGGGGATAAACAGCTTTGGTTTTGACATGGGCCGGGAAACTGAACTCTTAACCGGACTCTGTCGAGTGGTTTTGAGCGGGGAAATCGACCTAGGTGGGATCTGGACATCAGGATTTCTTTTTTGCTCAAATAAGAGATTGTTCGGAAATGCGTGACATTTGACGGTTCCGTTATCATACTTATTCCCAGCCACTCATGAAGAGACGTAAAATTCTAAAGCTGAGTTCAGGAGCACTGATCGCGCTTCCCGCCTGTTCAAGCAAGAAGGGCGATCAGGCCCCTGCTGCTGGAAAGCAGTCTGGCGCAAATCCATCCGGACCCCAAACCCAGCCGGTGAGACTCGGTGCGAACACCCAATATCGTCCGCCAGCCTATGTGAACAAGGGCTTGAGAAACCCCAACATGAATCTGCCTTCGCAGTTCAATGGGCAGACTGTGACCCATTCCCGTGGTCTTTCGAATCAGCCTTACGTGGCCATGACCTTCGATGATGGCCCGCACCCCCAGAACACCCCGCGGCTCCTCGATATTCTCCGAACCCGCAATATTAAAGCGACGTTTTACGTGATTGGTGGCAATGTCGACCGCTATCCCCACATCGTCCGGCGGATTGTGGCCGAGGGACACGAGATCGGGAATCACACCTACACTCACCGAAAATTGACATCCCTTGGCGACTCCGAGGTTCGCAAGGAAATGCGTCGAACGGAGGATGCGATCGTCCGGGCTGCGGCCGTCAGGCCACGTACGATGCGTCCGCCTTATGGCGCGCTTTTGCAACGCCAGCGCAGTTTGATTTTTTCCGACTTTACCTATCCGACCATCATGTGGTCGGTGGATCCAAACGATTGGAAACGGCCCGGGCCGTCCGTGGTGCGTTCACGAATTTTGAGTGGGGCGCACAACGGAGCAATTATCCTGGCACACGATCTCCACGCTCCCACGATTGACGCAATGCCCGGGACTTTTGATGGTCTCCTTTCCAAGGGCTACCAGTTTATTACAGTGTCGCAGCTGTTGGCCCAAAAGGGACAGGCTTAGGGTGGGATGGCTGATTGATTCCTCCCAACCCCCCATCCATGTTCGGCGAACGCTACTTTGCGACCAGAGAGCGCCTTGCAGAGGTCGTTTTGGGTGTCGGCCAACTGGGCCGTGAATGTGGTGAGGAAATTCTCGATGCCGCGACCGACGGGACTTTCTTAAAGGATCTCCGGAAGCCCTTCCTCTTCGTGGTTTGCGGAGAGGTCAACGCCGGGAAATCCGCGCTAATCAACGCGCTCTTCGGGAGTGAGTTTTGCGAGGTCGATGCTCTTCCCAGAACCAATCGACTCCATTGGTATCGGCATGGCGAAAAGGCCTCTTCAACGGAGAGGAGACCCTTGCTTGTTGAGAAACTCCTGCCTTTGGGATTTCTCCGTGATTTTGAAGTCATCGACACGCCCGGTTCCGATGCCCGGATCGATGGCAATCTAGGGGAGATTGAACGTTTTCTCCCGGTCGCCGACCTATTGTTCTTTGTGTTTCCAGTCGCAAACCCCTGGTGCGCGGCTACCTGGCAATTGGTGGCGCGACTTCCGGAAGAACAACTAGACAAGGTGGCCTTCGTTCTTCAACAGAGCGATTTAAAGGATGAAGATGATCTGGAAGTGATCCTTGGACACATGAAAACCTTGGGTGAGCAGAAAACCGGAAGGACTCCGGAAATCTTCCCGGTTTCAGCCAAGCGGGCAATGGAGGCGAAGAAGGCCGACCCGCCGCTCTCCCATGTTCTTCGGAAGAGTGGTTTGCCTCCGCTCGATTATTTTATTTCCTCGAAAATCTCCTCGAATCCCCAGCGAAGAAAGATCCTTCGTGAAGTGAGCAAATCAACTCAGGGCGTTTTAAAAAAAATCGAGGGTTTGATTGAGGAACGGATCGACTCTCTCGACAGTGATCAACGATTTCTGGCGGAGTTGGAAAATGAAGTGGATCTTCGCCGTGAAGGCCAGGCCACGGCCTTGTCCGAACGTTTGAGCGGCTTGGGAGATGTCTTTTTCAGACAGGGACAAATGGCGACTCGTGACCTGGGACGGAGAATGGCTCTCATCCAAAGTCTAATCTCGCTTTTCCAGCAGGAGAAACTTCCCTCCGAGATTGAAAAAAATCTCACCGAAGCGGTCAAGGAAGCGGTTGAGAAGCAGGCTGAGATTGATGGAGTGGAGTTGGTTCAAAGTTGCCGGAATCACTGGGAAACGGTGGAGCCTCGCATTCGCGAAAACCTCGATATGAATCCTCCCAACTTCCAGCAGGAGACGGAGTCTCTTGGGGGGACCCGAAAGCGGTTCATGCGCCGCCTTGGGAGATCTGCGAAGCAAGCGGTCGCCCAGCTAAAGATCAGGGGGACCCTGGATCTTCAGATGGACATTCGCCGGATGATCTTGAGACGCTACATGGCCTTGTTTCTGGCGCTCTTCACGATTGCCGGAATCCTCGGTGGCTTGGGCGTGACGACCTGGCCCTGGGTGGTCATGACGATGGCCGCAGGAATCCTCGGAATCGCTGCGATTTACTCGAAACGCTCACGCAAAGCGCTGTGCCACGACTTTATGGAGAGGATTGAGGACTTGCGGCAACCCTTCGCAGATTCGCTTGCTGATGACTACAAAGACGGAGTACGCGAATTCTATCTTGAATACGGGGGGCTTTTCGAGATCGTTCGGAGGCGCATCGCTGACCAAA
Organism: Verrucomicrobiia bacterium; assembly: GCA_030432565.1. Taxonomy (GTDB): domain Bacteria; phylum Verrucomicrobiota; class Verrucomicrobiia; order Verrucomicrobiales; family Akkermansiaceae; genus SW10. Next base: position 16,127 of record JAUIGV010000011.1, read on the forward strand.
AGCTTCTTCTTGAGCCTCGGAAGGAACGGTGGAACGATCTGTTCCTCGAACTGAAGGCGATCGATCAAGAACTTTAATCCGACTGCAGACTTTACAAAATGGAACCCTTATCAGCACCAGCCCCAGTTGTTTCGAGCGGAAGCGATGCTGATTTGATCCGGCGGACTCTCAAGGTCATGATCATCTCCAGAACGCTGGAGTCGAAGCTCTCGAGCCTCTACAAGGCCGGCAAAATTGTTGGGGGAGTTTACCTGGGAACCGGCCAGGAGGCCTTTTCGGCATCGCTCGGTTGCAGCCTCGATCAGGATAAAGACATCTTCGCTCCGCTGATTCGCGATCAGGCCGGCCGAACCGGTTTTGGTGAACCTCTGATTGAGGCCACCCGCACCTATCTTGGATCTGCGCTTGGGCCGATGCGGGGTCGTGATGGCAACATCCACCGTGGTCGCCCTGCCGAACGTCGTCCCGCGATGATCAGTCATTTGGGGACTTCGGTTTCCGTCGTTGCAGGCATGCTGATCGCCCGGCGTATGAAGGGGGAGCTCGCGGGAGTTGTCGGTGCGACTTGCGTGGGCGATGGAGCGACATCAACCGGAGCCTTTCACGAAGGACTCAATCTTGCGGCGGTGGAGCAACTTCCGATGGTCGTGCTGGTTGCGGATAACCAGTTTGCCTATTCCACACCCCGGGAGAGACAATTTGCTTGTGAAAACCTCGTGGATCGGGCCAAAGGGTATGGCGTGACCGGAAGGGAAGTTGACGCTACCAATCTGCTGGAATGTCTTTCCGTCGTTCATGAGGCTGTGCAGGCGGCCCGTTCCGGAGGGGGGCCTCAAATGGTCGTGGGCAAACTTCTACGCTTGTGCGGACACGGGGAGCACGATGATGCCTCCTATGTGGCGTCGGAATTGAAAGATTCCCAACTCGGTCGCGATTGCCTTGAGCTTGGTATTCAACAAGTCATCGAAAAGGGGATCGTCACCGAGAACGAGGTCGATCTTTGGCAAAAAGAGGCTGCCGAAGAAGTTCAAGAAGCTGTTGCAAATGCCCAGACTGATCCGCGCCCCGACCCATACCGGGACGACTGGCGGGCATTTTCATCGAAAGGAATCAACTCATGAGTGTCACCTATATCGATGCAATCCACCAGGCCCAACGAGAATTGCTTGGCGAGCGGAACGACGTTTTTTTGTATGGCCAGGATATCGGAGGGTTTGGTGGTGCTTTCAAGGCCACCAAAGGCTTGCAAGAGGAATTCCCCAGTCGGGTTCTTGATTCTCCGATCAGCGAGGACGCCATGGTGGGGATGGCGATTGGGGCTGCCATTAGTGGTATGCGCCCCATCGTTGAGATGCAATTCGCGGATTTTTCTTCGATCGCCTTCAATCAAATCGCGAACCATGCCGGGACGCATTATTACCGTACGGGGGTTCCCGTACCGATCACAATTAGACTGCCTTGTGGAGGCACTCCGGGATCCGGGCCATTCCACAGCCAGATGGTGGAGACGCTTTATGCTCACTATCCCGGCATCATCGTAGCCACGCCGGCAACCGTCTCCGACGCCTATCATTTGCTCAAGGAGTCGGTTGAGATCGATGATCCCGTTGTATTCTGCGAACACAAATTTCTCTATCGTTGGCTGAAAACCGCCGAAATTGATCCGAAGGCCTTGCCGCTTGGAGTTGCCCGTATTACGCGACCTGGCAAGCATGCCACGGTGGTCACATACAGCGCTATGGTGCACGAAGCGGTCAGGGCTGCTGACCGCTTGGCCAAGGAGGGTTGGGAGATCGAAGTGGTCGATTTGCGCTCGGTGAAACCTCTCGATTTGGATACGGTGATTGCTTCAGTAGCCAGAACCGGCCGGCTTTTGGCGCTTGGGGAGGCCTTCCCCTGGGGAGGAGTCACGGCAGAGGTCGTTTCAAGAGTCGTGGCTGAAGGTTTTCATCTTCTTGATGCTCCTCCTCTCCGCCTGAATGCCAAGGATACCCCGATTCCTTATCACCCCGACCTCTGGGCCGCGCACCGTCCCACACCCGAATCCATCGTGGAAAAACTTCGCGAACTTCTTAACCTCTAACAAACATGCCACAGGTTCCCATCATCATGCCCCAACTCGGTGAATCGATCGCCGAGGCCAGGATCGTCCGCTTGAATATTTCAGTAGGGGATTCGGTGGTTGCAGATCAAGAAATCATTGAGGTTGAAACGAATAAGGCGACCATGGGGGTCACCACTCTTTGTGGAGGCACTGTGATCGAAATTCGCGCCGAGGAAGGCGTTGACTATCCGGTTGGAAGTCTGTTGGGTATTTTGGAAGCGACCGAGGAGGAAATCTCCCGGACCGGAGCTCCCACGATGGGGGAGCAGCCCGAGCCGGAATCCTCAAAAGAAGGCGAAGATGAAAATCTGCACTTTCGGCAGACCGAGCAGAGTTACGAGGAGCCAAAATTGGTGGAACCCAGTGTTCGCGGCCTTCCTGTTCCGGCTGGCATGAAAGGGGCACATTATATTTCTCCCCGGATGCGCGCCCGCATGGATGAGCTTGGCTTACGTGAAGCGGATATTTCGGCGATTGAGGGAAGTGGCGCCGGTGGCCGGGTGACCGTTGAAGATCTGGAACAGTTTTTAGAATACATTTCCGATTGGCCCGAAAGTAGCGCATCGCCAATGCGGCTCGCGGTTGCCGACGCCATGCGACGAAGCTGGTCACGTCCTCTTGCTTCGGTTGGTCTGCCCGTCGTTCTGGATCCGGTGCTCGAGCATCGCTCCCGGCAGAATCCCAAACCGGGACTTACTCTTTATGTGCTAAGAGCTTTTGCGATCGCACTTGCGGAGCAGCCCGCGACCGCCGGTTTTCTCATCGGAGAAAAAGTTGTTCATCCGAGAGCTTACGACATTGGAGTTGCCGTGCAGGTTGAGGACGGAGTGGTTGTTCCTGTCTTGCGTAATGTTGATCAACACTGCGTGCCGGAGTTGGCCGAGGAATACGGGCAATTGGTCGGACAAGCCCGGGATCGAAAGCTGACCCCCGAGCAAGCGCAGGGCGGAATTGCTACGGTCACCAATTTTGGGACCTTTGGGCTCAAATGGGGAACTCCCATTCCACTTCCGAATGAGACCTTGATCCTGGGCCTGGCGGCGGGAATCAAGCAGCCGCGTTGGAGTGAAGAAGTGGGCGCGTTTGTGCCGGTGACCGAAACCGAACTGTGTCTCACCTTCGACCACCGTGTCGTCGACGGTGGCGGCGCCGGACTGCTTCTTCAGAGAATTGGAGCTCTTCTTCAAGCTCCCGAGAGACTTTAGGGTTTCCACCTTTCATTTCTAAATTTCATGCTGGCATTCTGCCACCTTAAAATACCTCTTGCTATAAGAGCAGAGGGACCACGCTCAATTTATTTCGAAGGGTGCCTTCGGAGAACCGATTTGAGGATGTCCGGAATTTCGGCAAGCCGTCCTGCCCCCTGATAACCGCAGGCCAGATCTCCCTCGGCAGGATCGATGAAGTGGACTCCATCTTTTTTGAGTTGAGCGAGATTTCTTTGGGTGGCGGGATGGTTCCACATCTTGCCATTCATGGCCGGAGCGATAAACTTCGGGGTCCCGGGTGGAAGGGCAAGATAGATCGCGGAGAGGGGGTCCGGCGCAAGTCCATTGGCAAATTGACCGAGGGTGTCCGCGCAAGCCGGAGCCACCAGGAAAAGATCGGCATTGTCTGCGAGCTCGATGTGACCGGGCTTCCAGGAGTTTTTCTCGTCTTCGAGGCAAACAAGAACCGACTGTCTCGAAAGAACCTGCAATGTTAGAGGTGTGATGAATTCGGTGGCGGCCTTCGTCATCACCACGTAAACATCGTGACCCAACTTTGTGAGTTGGCTTGCAAGGTCTGCCGCTTTGTAAGCGGCGATGGAGCCGGTGATGCCAAGTACGATTTTCATAGGAGACGGGAGACGCGAAGCCGCTCGGCAAGGATGAGCGATTTGAAGTTGAGGTAATCCTCTTCACGGGTTGCCGAGATGAGGCGGTAGGAATACTCGGGCCAGTGCCTCATTTCCTCCAGAGCATTTTCCATGCGGAGCGCGATGATCTCCTCGGCATCGGTTCCCCTTCCGGTGAGGCGGGCAAGAAGTTCTTCCTCGCTGGGAGGCATTACGAAGAGATCGATCAAGGCCATTTTGATTTGAGTGTCAGGGCAGGATCGGACCTGGTCAGCACCTTGCACGTCGATGTCCATGACCACATCGGTTCCAGCTGCGAGATGATTGAGGACTTCGGATTTGAGTGTTCCGTAATAGTTCTGGTGAACCTCGGCATGCTCCAGGAACTCGCCGCCATCGATGCGTGACTTAAAGTCATCTTTCGAAAGGAAATGATAATCCTTGCCGTCGACTTCTCCTTCACGAGGAGGACGGGTGGTGCAGGAAATCGAGTAATGAGCCTCCTGTTCGTCCGCCAGACGACGACAAAGCGTTGTCTTTCCCGAACCCGATGGGCCCGAAACCAATAAGAGTATCCCTGTCCGCGAGGTCACGGAGGCAAATTAGGCCGACAATCGGTTTTCGTAAAGGTGTATGAATGCGAACCTCCGTTCCGAAACCTTTCTCGCATCGGGTTGGGAAGAGTGAGAAGCCACGGGGCGGCTTCCGCCGCATTTGTTTTCTCCATTCCTGCCCAACGAATCCCAACGCCGCAACCCTGGGCGTTTCGTGGGATATTTTTTAGACCATCGCGCCGCCTTGGCGAGAAGAGTCGAGGCAAACTCTTCAGGTGTCATTCGGATTGGGAGCCTCATGACCTTGGTTTCGCCCTAGTGGTAAGCAGCCAATACTTTTGGGATGAGATGAATTCCCATGCACAAAGGGAAAGCAATCGGAAAATACCGAACGAAAGAGCTTGGCGGGGTGATTGGTTTCGATCTTTCGAATCTCATCCTCCTTCCAGCGATCCATACTGAATCGATCCTCTGCTGAGGCTCGATTTGAGGAATCCTTCAGGAGCAATTTCGATCCGCCTTTTTTCGTAACAAGGTCGCGGAAATTCCCTTGATCTTGATACTGGGCCCAAAGCTCCGGCAACTGCTCGGGACTCGCATTTCAAATCGTCATGATTTGCTCGAACGTTCGCCCCGGCGCAGGAGAACAGGAAAAGGAGGAGGATGTCGAAATTGGGGGTCCCACCCCATGGTGGCAAAGTCCATGCAAGAATCCGGAAGATTTTAAGTCGGATTTTTGCAATTTTGGGCTGACCTTGGGGAGACATTGGATAGCTTTGAGGCATGCCGACGGTTGAGGTGATGCCCGAAACTCTTGCCAGCCAGGTGGCGGCGGGGGAGGTTATCGAGCGTCCTGCCAGCGTTATCAAAGAGCTGATTGAGAATGCGATCGATGCCGGCGCCAGGAAGATCGAGGTGGAGATTCAGCGCGGGGGAATTGCCATGCTCCGGGTGAGGGATGATGGTTGCGGAATGAGTGTCAGAGATGCTGCGAAATCTTTGGAGCGGCACGCGACGAGCAAGCTACGCACTTCGGAAGATTTGAATGGTATCTCCACTCTGGGTTTCCGGGGAGAAGCTTTGCCAAGCATCGCAAGTGTTTCGCGCTTTGTGATGATGAGCCGGGAAGCTGATTCGGTGGAGGGGACCGAGATCAGAGTGGATGGCGGGAAGATGAGCGTGCCCCGGGCCAGCGGCTGCCCGGTCGGGACAAGTATTGAAGTACGAGATCTCTTTTATAACGTTCCAGCCCGTAAAAAATTCCTAAAAGCGGAGTCGACGGAAGCTGCCCACATTGATCACCAGATCCGCCTTCACGCCCTGTGCACTCCTGGAATCGGCTGGGTGCTTCGCAAGGATGGGCGGGTTTCTTTGGATCTGCCTGCGACTTCGGATCGTCGGGTGCGGATCGAGGCAATGAGTGGCGGAGAGTCGGGCAAGGCATTGATCGAGGTTCCGCGCCATGAGCGTCGTGGAATGGTGATTGAGGGGGCGATACTCCCGGCGATCTTTGCGCGTCGGGGGCGGAAACATCAGTATGTATTTTTGAATGGTCGCCCTGTGGAGGACCATACAATTTCAAGAGCGATCCGAGAGGCTTTCAAAGGGGGGCTCCAGGAAGGGCTCCAACCTGCAGCGTGGCTTTGGATCCGGATGAATCCATCTTTGGTCGATGTGAACGTGCACCCGGCGAAGCGTGAGGTTCGCTTTGCCGAGCCGGCCCAGGTCCGGATCGCCATCCTTGATGCGATTGAGCAGGCTTTGCGACCAAGGGAGGTTGCTGAACCGGTGAGGGGGGGGGAGACGCGTCCTGCGCTTCACCTCGAATCTGTAGTGGGATCACAACAGGTGGTTCGCGATCGCGAAATGGCCCCGGAAGTCGCCCCGCCAATTAAAGATCCTCGCACCTGGCAGCGCGAGGAGCAGAAGGAGTTTGAGGTTGGTCCTGAGAAAGTTTCGGAATCACCGGATTTTCGAATTATCGGCGCTCTTTCCGACCGTTATGCCTTGCTGGAAGGAGAGGAGGGGCTGGTTTTGCTTGAACCCAATGCGGCTCGCGAGCGGATATTTTATGAGCGGCTCATTGAAGATCAGGAGGAGATTGAGTCCCAAGGACTTTTGGTTCCGGTTCTTCTTGAACTCGATGTGCGCGATGTCGATTTACTGATGAGACATCGAGAGCACTTTGATCAAGCGGGTTTTTCCCTGGAGTCGTTCGGAGGGCAAACGGTGACAATTTCAGCAGCTCCGGCCTTTTTGAGTGGCAGGGATGTGAAACGATCTTTAATCGATTTAGTGGACTTGGTGATCGATCGTGATGGTGGGTCGAAGGTGAAACGACTTGCCTACGAGGGCTTTGCTTCCAAGGTCTCCTATGTGGCGGCGCGGCAAGATGGGTGGAGTGTTTCGTCTTTACCCGGCCTGTTGAATGATCTCTTTAAATGTGATTTGCCTTACTGTGATCCAGCGGGGCGACCGACACTCGTGCAGATTTCATTTCAGGAACTTGATCGGAAATTTCGAAAGAGCTGATGTCGGTTTGTGTTGTCATTCGATGTGTGGAGGAGGCTCTGCTCATGAAAGCCTTTGGCCTTCGGGTCGCTGGTGCTTTGGAGGAGGAACTTGAACTTTGGGTTGCCCTGCCTGAACCGGGAGACGCATCCCCGCTGCTTGAACTTGAAGGGATGGCGGTTGCCAAGGTTCGGGATTTTTGCGGGGTGGACCGGAGACGCCGGATTCTTAATGCAGCGAAGGATGAATGGCCTAGTTTATTGGTGATTGGAAAGCAAGCGGGTGTGAAAAGCGAGGATCTGAACCTTCGTTTTTCAACTGACATTTTTGAGAAGGCCGTCTGTCAGGTCCTGGTGGTCAGGGTGAGTGATGATCTGGCATCGCCGGGGCAGAGGATTCTGGTGCCTTGCGCTGGAGGGAGACATTCCCGGAGGGCACTCAAACTGGCGAAGGCTTTGTCAGACAGCGGGACGGTGGCTTTTCAGGTGCGCCCCGAGGCTGACGAGCTTTCGGATGAACTTGGCCATCAAGATCTTCGGCGGATCGTGAAGAGAGCCGGATTGAATCCCAAGGAGATCTTGAGCCGGGTTCGTTTGGGTGAAGATTTCACAGAACTTCTCGGAGAAGAGATGGGTGATGAATCCTATGGGATGCTTTTGATTGGGGCCAGTGATTCGGGCACTCTTCGAAGGAAACTCTTTGGGACCTTGCCGGAGCGGTTGTTAAGTCGCGAGAATGGATTGACCGTTGGTGTGATCCGGGCGGAGCGAAGCAAGGGGCATCGGTTTCAGGAGTTTGTGGGACGAATGGTTCATCTCAGTATTCCACAGCTAAACCGCACTGAAAGACTTGCGCTGTTTGACGAAGTGGAATCGAAGTCCCGATGGAATTTTGATTTTGCGGCGCTGATGATGCTGGCGACGGGAATTGCCGGCATGGGCTTGCTGGCCAACTCCGGAGCAGTGGTGATTGGAGCGATGTTGGTGGCCCCACTCATGATGCCGCTCATTGGGACCGGGCTCTCTCTGGTTCAAGGAAACTGGCCTCTGGCAAGACAGGCGATGGGGGCAGTTGGCCGGGGGTTTTGTTTCGCTTTTGCGCTGAGTTTGGCACTGGGATTTCTTGCCCGTTGTTTGGACCTTGGATTGACCGACCAATTGAGAATGCGGGGCGAGCCAAACTCACTTGATCTCGGTATTGCTTTTGTCTCCGGGATTGCCGCCTCCTACTGCATTGCCCGGCCCAAACTCAGTGGGGCTTTGGCCGGAGTGGCGATTGCGGCGGCCTTGGTTCCTCCGATTGCCACTGTCGGAATTGGATTGGCCTTGGGGCAAACCGCAGTTGCTCTTGGAGCGGCGTTGCTTTTTGGGACGAATATCGTGGCGATTGTACTAGGGGCGGGACTGAATTTTATGCTCGCGGGGATCTCCGGGATTCACAAGGCGGGAGCATGGGGGCGGCGAAGTTTGATCGTTCTGATACTGGTCTGTTTGGGGCTTGCTGTGCCACTTACTTCGGTTTTGATTTCCCGGCTTTCCAGGAGCGAGCAACTGGAGCAGGCGATCGCGAAGGAACTGCCTGAAGGAATTTACCTGATCTCGGTGAGTCGGCTTCGAAGGGGAGGCTTCGAAGTTGCGGTTGAAAGCGAAGGGACGGTGGAAAAGGGCCTCGCTTCGGAAGTCGCAGAAACGATTGCACGGATCGAGGGGCGGAGGGAAACGGTGAAGCTTCGAACCGTTTTGATCCAACGATCTAAACCCGATGAGTAGGATCTACTTCGCAAAGATTGAGCGAAGGAGTACGGAGAGGAGAAAGATGGCAGCTAAAGTTGCGGCAATACTTGCTCCCGCGCCGGGAAGATCGAAGTGAATGTTCAGGTAGAGTCCCAGTGCTGAACCGGCGGCTCCCATTAACCCGCTTAAGGGGAACAGGGTTTCAGGGCTGGAAATGTAAGGGCGGACAATGGCGGCGGGAGTGACGATCATTCCAATTGCAAGAATGCAGCCGACGGCTTGCAAGGTTGTAACGAGCACAAGAATGAGGATAGCAAATGAGGCATATTCGAGAAGACGGGTTCTAATTCCAAGGCTGGCCGCGACCTCGGGGTCATAGAGGTTGATAACGACTGCTCGTCGGAAAAGGGAAAGTAAGGTCACCGCAACAATTCCGACCGCAAAGCTCATCCAGAGATCAAGGTCGGAGAGTCCAAGGATGTTGCCGAGGAGCCAGTTTTCGAGATCCTGATTGGAACCGATTTTTTGGAGGACCATGATGCCGAAGGCAAAGGCTCCGGTGTAGAGGACCGCGAGGACGGTGTCGTCGCTGATTTTGGTGACTCGGGAGAGGAGGACGGTGAGGACGCCGATGATGATGGCGGCGACGACGGCTCCAAAGAAGGCGCTGAGAACTCCCAGGCCGACGAAGTAGGCGGCAAGCGCAACACCGGGAAGCAAGCTATGGCTCAGGGCTGTGAGTTTGAGAGGGCTGCGGTGGAGGAGGACAAAAGCGCTGGCGTAGCCGTTGACGAACCCGATGATGAGGGTTGCCAGAATCGCTCTTTGATAGAGGGGGATTTTAAAGAGCTCGTCCATGCGCGTGCGGGTGGCAGGAGTGAAGGGTCTGTTTCACGGCCTCACTTTCCATGACTTCGATTGCCTTGCCAAACTCAACCTGCCGTTGATCGAGAACGAGCGCGTGGGTGAAGATTTGGGTGACGCTTTCCAGCTGGTGGTGGGATGCGATGATGAGATGTCCGCTTTTGGTGAGATCGATAAGGGAGTCGGAAAGATGGCAGCGACTTTCAATGTCGAGTCCGTTGAAAGGTTCATCGAGAAGAAGGACATGAGCCTCTTGGGCCAGAGCCCGGGCGATGAAAGTCCGTTGCTGTTGCCCGCCTGAAAGTTGATCGATTTGCCGGTGCGCAATGTCTCCAAGGCTCATCAGGTCGATGGCCTCATCGGTTTTTTCCCGGTCGATTCTCCGAAAGCGCCGGAGATGTCCGAGGTGCGGGAAGCGTCCCATTGCCACCACGTCCTTGACTCGAATGGGGAAGTGACGTTGATGCTGGTCGACCTGCGGAAGGTATGCGATTTCGCGGCGGGCCTTGGTGATGGAAGCTTCACGCCACCGGATGCTTCCTGATTGCTGGGGGAGAAGTCCGGCAAGCAGTCTGATCAAAGTGCTTTTTCCGGCACCATTTGGACCCAGCAAGGCGAGGCGCTGACCACAATGCACCGAGAAACCAACGTCGCGCAGAGCTTCTTTTTTTCCATAATGGTAGCCCACTCCGGTAAGGTCGAGTTGATGATGTTCGTGACTCACGGTGCGGGATCCCAGATGAATTTGATTTCCTTGGTGACTTCGAGATACCCCCAAAGCGTGTCGCTACGGTCGAGGCGACCATCGGGCCGCAAGGTCAGGAGGATTGCTGACTCGGGAGTGTCTTCAGGCCATATCGCAGTGACGGTTAGAATGACAGCGTCGTCTTTGGGAAAGTAGATCTCTTTGATGTCCTCATCCGCCGTGAAGGTCCAGGTGGCATCCCCGGCCGTCACCTCGACTCTTTCGAAAGGGTGTGCTGCGGTGATTTGAAGATCTGCCTGAATAAGAGGGCCGGCATTGACCTCTTCAACTTCCACCTGCTGTTGATAAGGTTCCTGATTGATCACCCTGGCAAGAGGCCAGCCCAATGCTGCAAGAGGCACCAGTGGGATCAGGGTGGCCGAAAGCGGAGATCGGGTCATGAGTTTATTTTAATCCACCCACGATGCTATTCACGTTGGACATGATCATGGCTTGGTAGCTCCGGGTTGAACCATCGGCGATGAGTGGGTCCCCAACCTTGGCTCCGGTTTGCCTGGCAATTTGTGCCAGCACCTTTGGGTTGGCGGTCTGTTCCGGGAAGACCATGGGTATGCCTTCCTTGCGAAGTTGCTGAATGGCTCCGGCGAGTTGGGTCGCGGAAACCTCACCTTGCGCACTGAGCCCTTGGACGAAGCTCGCTTTGAATCCGTACCCTTTGCAGAAGTAGCCGAAAGCGGCGTGAGCGGTCACGAGGTGGCGTTTGTTACGTGGAATGGTCGCGACTTGTCCTTTCACCCACCGGTCAAGTTGGGTGAGGCGGGCGCGGGCGGCCTTTGAGTTTGCGGCGTAAGTTTCCTTGCCTGCAGGATCAAATCGAATGAGCTCCTTTTCAATCACGCGAACAGCGCGCTCCATGTTACGAACATTGTGCCACCAATGGGGATCAATTCCTCCCACGGCATGATGCTGGCAGCAGGCGTATATCTGATCTTTCGCGGAGACCTTTTGAGATGGGATGGTCTTGCCAACTTCCACAATGATTTGGTGGGCTTGCAAACTGTCCTGAAGATCACCGAGATAGGGCTCGAGATTTTTCCCCGATGCGAAAATGATACGAGCTTTGGCCATCTTCTTAATGTCCGAGGCTCTTGGCTGGAACTGGTGAACGTTGGTTCCGGGCTTTACGACCTCGACAACTTCGACGCGGTCACCTCCGACCTGCTTGACGGCGTCGGTAATAAGGGGATGGAGCGAGGCGACATCGAGACCATGAGCGACCAGACTGAAGACAAGGAAAAGGGCCAGAGTTTTCATAGACGCAACTAATTTGCGTTACTTGCGCGAGGAGTCAAGCCCCTTAATGCAAGTTGTATGCGTTTGACGAGAGGGTCTGAAAAAGCGCTTCCTGTAAAATACGGGAAGCGCTTTGGGGGAATCTGACTCAGAAGCTACTCTTTTTCCTGATCCTCGCCGACCTTTGGCTTCTCGACCGGGTCGGGTGCGTCGCCGATCCCAAGCTCGTCCTTGGCTTCCGGCTTCTTTGGGATAGGAGGAACCTGGATGGGAGGAGTGACGGCTTCAATTTTTGGTTTCTCTTTGTCGCCGTCCTTCGGGCGGGTGATCAATGGCGGAGGGGAGTTGGGCTTGTTCGTACCCGGAGTAGGGACTGCAATCGGCGGAGTTGCGACGGTCACGGGCTTCTTCTTTTCCTTTTTGGGTTGGATGAACTCGCCCCGGTTCTTGGTCAGGGAACCAATCGAAGCCTTACTGACAAGGAAGTAGCGCCCTTCGTAAGCGCGGCGCATCCTGTTCACGCTTGCCGAGACGTCAGCGAGATTGTTAACGCGCTCGGCGTAGACTGCCTTCTCCTGCACCGAAGGGTTTTCGCCCAGAGGTTCGGGCTTCGTGGGGCCATTGAGGATTTCGATCGAAACGAGGTAATTGACCGACGGAGCCGCTGCGGGTTTTGCCGGATCACCACTGTCCTTATCCTCTTTCTCTTCTTCCTTTTCCTTTTCAGGGGTGACGGTAATAAGGAAGGTGGAGCCTGCGGAATCGGTGGCCTTGAGTTGACGTGTTGCCTTTTCGTTCGCCCGCTCCTTGTAATCCTCTTCAGAAACGAGTTCCATGAAGGTCGCCCCGGCGAAGATGTTTTTTAAGGTCGCGGTTTCATTTGTTTTGGTTTCTTCCTTCTCCTCTAATCCTTCAATGATGAGATCGTCTTGAACCGTCGCACGTGAGACCACCCAAGGCTTGAAGGTGTCATCGTTTGGAGCGCTTACTTCCATCTTAACGACTCCTTCTTCAAGGGGGGTGAGAGCCTTATTGATCCAGTTTTCGGAATTCGTATTCAGGAAGCCAAAACCCTCCTGAACCACGTAAACCCCGCTGTCATCGTTGGACAAGCGGACAAAGCGTCCCGCGGACCCACTCGTTCCACCTGTCGACTCGCGGGTCTTGCCCAGGTAGACACTCGTGGTTTCCTTGCCATTTTTTCGCAAAGTGATGACGGTGGGTTTTTCACCATCCCCGGTTTCGGGATCCAACTCAAAGCGGTCGTAGTATTCGTCCGAAGCAACAACGCTCTGGGCGACTTTGGCATTACGCAGGGCATCAAAGACGCGGGAGACCGAATCGTTGCTGGCAGGGAAGTCGGCTTTATCGGCGACGACCCACTCCTTCTCGAGCTTCTTTAAAGTCACCTCACCGTCATCGGATTTGACGGTGAAGCTGTCAACGGTCTCGACGAGATCGCCGGGAACGAGATTGGAGCCGATGTCGAGGTCGGCCTTGGTGTTGATGGAGTCGGGGACGTCCTTGCTGTTGAAGTAATAGATGCCTGCCCCGAGGGCGAGGACCCAAAGAATCAGTAGATGAAGTCGTGACATGGTTTCTTTGTCTGGTTCGTGGTTAAGCTAGGAATTCAAAAGACTATCGGGCTTTCGTTTGTTGTTTACGCCAGATGAAGACACTAAGACCGATAATGATGACGCCGAGTGGAACGTAGAGAACATTGCGCCAGAAAATGGTGGCTTTCAGGGAATCAACTTCAGCTTGATAGGACTTCTGTTTCTCCCGAATCTCCTTGTTGGCATCGACGATCTCCTTGTTGTATTTGGCGATCTCGGAGCGGACTTGTTCGTTGCGCTGGGAGTTGTTGTTCTTTGCCAGCTCGCTCGTGATACGCTGGATTTCGGCTTGGGCATTATCGCGCTTTTGCCGCAGTTTTTCCATTTCCTCACCGCGCGCCTTTTCGAATTCAGCTTCCTTTTCCTTAAGCACGGTGAAGGGGCGGTAGACTTCGGCCCGGGCCCGGGCTCCGATGAGATACTTGGAGCCGGTCGCCTGATCGAGGATGTTAAACATGAAGGCACCGTTGCCGGTGATGGGTTCAACAACCTCGGTATTAAACATCCGCCGGGCATTGTAAGCCATTCCATCATAGAGGAAATCGGAGTCGCTGATCAGATAGAGGTTGCCGCGGCCGGTGCCCGTGGCGAGAGCCTTGCTTTTCTTCTGCTCATCCTCCTTTTCTTTCTCTTTTTCGTCCTTTTTATCGCCATCATCTTCCCCGGAATCCTCCGATTTTGCGGCGGGATCCCCATCGGGGAACGCTGTTTCAAAGGTTCCGCTGAGAAGAGCGACATAGGTTTGCTTTTCATCACCTTCGCGACGACTTCCCAAGGCGAAGCGCAACTGGTTGGCCGCATCGGGACTGTTGAGGGTCTGATCGCTTACGAAGGTGTATTCGTAAGATGATTCAACGAGTTTGCTCACTTCAAGGCCGGGGCCCATTGGCTTGCCATTGGCACCAGTGAAGCCACCGGACATGAGGAAGGCGAGGTTCTGGATCTTGGAGAGAGAAATGTCATCCTTCACCGTCATCGCCTCATCATTGAGAAGAAGGATGCGGGGATTGTTCGATGGCGCATAGACGCGATCAATTATGACCTGCGATTCACGGAAGTTGATATTGTGTTTCGCGAAAAGCTTCGGGAGAGTGGACGATGGCGGAGTGCCGCCCTGAGGGGGCATCCCTGGAAACTGCGGGCGACCCGACTGTTGGGCGACCAACGAGAGAGGGTCAACACAGGCGATGACGGTACCTCCCCGAAGGAGATACTGGTCGAGCGCGAACTCGGCTTCGGGAGTGATGCCGGCAGGGTGAACACAAAGAATGACCGGAATCTTCTCAGGATCGAGATAGTCGGGTGCATCGCCCCATTTCCGCTTCTCGTATTCAACCTCCAAGGCATCGGTCGGCATCATGCCGAGGTTTGCGACATCGTAGGAGCGTTGCAGAAGTTGATAGAAGAGCCACCCGCGATTGGTCTGGCCTCCCATGGCAAGATTATGGGCGGACACCAAACCCACCACCGGAGTTTCCCGGCGACTTACTTCAGCAATTGCACTAACCACCTGAAACTCGAGTTGGGTTTCCTGGCTTGGGCTGAAGAGCGGGATTACCGTCTTTTTGTCCAGCGAGCTGATGGATGCGCCAAAAATGAGGTTGTCATCCTGGGTCACCGGAACCTGCTGAACCTGATCAAGAAGTGCTGCGTCTTCTTCGTCGGTGTTCGGCTTTGGGTCGATGAAATTCAGGGTGACGAGATCATCGGCGGCGAGTCCTTCAATTTGGCGAAGGAAGCTGTCCACCCGGGGAATGTGGCGCTTGTAGGCCGACGGGGTGCCGTCGACATCGCGGGTAACGTAATAATTGATGGTCACTGGTTCCGTCAGTTCCGAGAGGATGGACCGGGTTCCATCGGTAAGGGTGTAGCGGTCATCCTCGGTCAGGTCGACCGAGCGGTTTCCAACCCCGGTTCGAGAGATGAACTCGGTGAAGAAGAAAACCATGGCGGCCATGGCGACAGTAGCAAATCCCACCCGAATGAGCCGGCTGTTGGGCACAAAAGAGAGTGCGACAAAGGCGCCGATGGCAAAATACCAGGCATAGGGGGCCATGGATTCAAATGCCCAGGAAAGGACGAGAAGGAGGATGCCGAGAGCGGCAAGTCCGGAAGCAAAAGCTTTTGAAATATTCATAATCTTTGTTCAGGAAAAGTTTAAAGGTTTCTGGAAGGGTTCACGCTCGTTGGGATTTGAGGGCCAAATTGGTGCCGAAAAGGCAGACCGAAATCAGACCAAAGACATAGAGAAGGCTGGTGTAGGAAATACGACCTTGGGTTGCGTCAAAGAAGTGGCTGAAAATACCCACCTTGGTCATCAGTTCGACCGCGCTTTTCGCCTCGGGCCCGGTCCTGCGCACTTCGTTGATCACCTGCTCGAGACCAAGGATCGTGAACAGGCAGCAAACTGCAACCGACGAGATGAGCGCCACAACCTGGTCCCGGGTGAATGCCGAAATCAAGGTCGTGATCGCAAGGAAAGTGAGGCAGACCATAAAGCTGCCGAGGTAGCCGCTAAAGATGGTGGAGAGGTCGGGATCTCCGAGGTAATTCACGGTTAGGACCATCGGAAAAGTAAGCGCAAGGGCGAGAGCCCAGACAACCGCCGCAGCGAGATACTTTCCGATGATGGCGCTTCCCATTTTTACAGGGAAGGTTCCGAGGAGTTCAATGGTGCCGGTGTAGTGCTCGTCAGACCATTGGCGCATGCTGACAGCAGGAACCAGGATCATTAAAATGAGCGGGTGAAATACGAAAAAGGTGCTGTGGAGCGACGCGTCCCCGTAGTCCCAAAACCTCCCCTGGGTGAAGGCGAAGAGGGTTGAAAGCAGGCCAAAGACAATGACGATGGCGTAAGCCGTCGGCTGGGTGAAGTAGCTGGTTAACTCGCGTTTTAAAATGGTGAGCATGTTCATTTCGTGAAGAGCGGTTGGAATTAAGCGGCCGGAGTTTCAAAGCTGGTGACCTTGTGGAAGAGATCGTAAAGCGATCCGCCTCCCTGGGCTTCGAGTTCTTTCGGGGTTCCGTCGGCCACGATGGTGCCTTGGTCGACAATTACCGCGCGGGTGCAGGCTGCGGTGACTTCCTCAAGAATGTGGGTCGAAAAAAGAATGGCCTTCTCCTTTCCGAGGTTCTTGATGAGTTTGCGAACCTCCAATTTTTGGTTGGGGTCGAGACCGTCGGTCGGCTCATCAAGAACGAGGACTTCCGGGTCGTGTAAAAGAGACTGCGCGAGGCAGGTGCGATGGCGGTATCCCTTGGAAAGGGTCCCGATGGATTGGCGGGCCACGTTTTCGAGGAAACAGGTCTCGATCGACTTCGCGACCGCTTCCCGTCGGGCGGTTCCGCTTAAGCCCCGCATGGAAGCGCAGAACTTCAGGAAACCTTGCACTGTCATATCATTATAGAGTGGAGCTGACTCGGGGAGGTAACCAATCTTTCGTTTTGCCTCCTGCGGATTGGCGATCATCGAGATGTCGCAAATCGTCACTTCGCCGGCAGTGACGGGGAGAAATCCGGTCACCATTCGCATGGTGGTGGACTTTCCGGCGCCATTGGGGCCGAGGAATCCGAGGACTTCGCCCTTTTTGACTGAGAACGAGAGATCGTCGACGGCCACCTTTGGGCCGAAACGTTTTGTGAGACCGGTAACTTCAATCATAGGTTGATAAGATTCGTTGTATGCACGTTGTAAGCGTCGAGCTGCTTAAACTTGTTCGGGAATTTTGTTGTTAGATGAATTTTTTCAAGAGGAAAGTTCGCTGGTAATTTTCGGCCGATCTGCGAAATCTTTTGTCATGAATTTACGAGCCGGGGTGGCCGGGGCAGGATCAATGGGGCGAAATCATGCCAGATGTTACTCTCTTATCGAAGAAACCAAGCTGACGGCTGTGTATGATGCTGATTTGGAGCGAGCGCAAGCCGTTGCCGACGAATTCGGTGCCGAGGCGGTCGATTCTCTCGAAGGACTGGCCGAAGCCTGCGACCTGGCCAGCGTCGCGGTTCCCACGGTTGCGCACCTTGAAGTGGGCGGTGAACTGATGAAGCGCGGGGTTCACGTGTTGATGGAGAAGCCGATTGCTCCGAGTGTTGAGGAAGCCAGGCGACTCGTCCAGCTTGCCGAGGATCACGACCGGATCCTGCAAATTGGTCATATTGAGCGCTTCAACCCGGTCATGCGCGAGCTTGAGGCCAAGTTAAACCATCCGAAGTTCATCGAATCCCATCGGCTTTCGCCGTTTCCCAACCGGAGTATTGATATCGGAGTGGTTCTGGATCTCATGATTCACGACCTCGAGATTATTCTGCACCTCGTCAAATCGCCGGTTGCCAGCATCGATGCGGTCGGAGTACCGGTATTGATGAAGAGCGAGGACATTGCGAATGCGCGGCTTCGGTTCGAAAACGGCTGTGTTGCCAACGTGACCGCGAGCCGAATCAGCCCCGAAAGACTCCGAAAAATCCGGGTTTTTCAAGATGATGGCTACCTTTCGCTCGATTATCAGGAGCAGGCTGGGGAAATGTTTTGGAAGGAAGGAGGCGCGATTCAGAAAGCGAAAGTTGAGGTGGAGAAGGATGAACCCTTAAAGCTGGAACTGGCCGCTTTCGTGGAAAGTGTCCGCGATGGCAAAACTCCGGCGGTCACCGGAGAGCAGGGCGCCGATGCACTGGCGATCGCTCTGGAGATCACGCGCCAAATTGCGGAGTCACACTAGGGGGCACGTTCATACGGGCGCCGAACGCTGGCAATGGGTAGTTTGGAGACCGCTTCTCCAAAAAAAGTATCTTTTTTTCCAAGGATTCGTTTCATGAGATGTCGCACCCATTGAAAAGAATGCTTATCCGTGTCCCAAGGAAGTTCACAGCAGGTCTCACGACCGTCGATTATGCGCCTACCCGGTAAAAGAACCTCGCCGGTGGCCCGGCGGTCTCTTGAAGAGGTCTTTTCCGAAGAGGAAAGCCCGCTGCTCCGCTATGCCTTCGGTTTGCTGGGGCGACGCGAACTGGCCGAGGAAGTCGTGCAAGACGCTTTTCTGAAGCTCCACCAACACTGGGACGAGGTTGAAATTCCCCGTGCATGGCTCTTTCGCTGTGTGCGGAATTTTTCGTTTAACATTCTTCGGAAGAATAAACGTGAGACGCTCGATGAATCGCCGGGCGAACGTGAATCAGCTCTCGAGCGGCCTGATGACGAACTCGGTCGGCTCGAAGCAGTTGGAATGATCCAGATGCTTGTCTCCGAAATGGAGGAACGCGACCAGTCGATGGTCCGGATGAAGTATTTCCAGGGCCTCAAATATCAGGAAATAGCCGACAAGCTCGAGATGAGCGTCGGCAACGTCGGATACCGGCTCCACCACTTACTCAAAGATCTCGGCGAGCGACTGCGCAAGTCCGGGATCAGCCACCTTTAATTGCACACGGATATGAACGATGACCTTCAAACCTACATCGAGCCCGAGCTGGAAGCTCGCATCGTAGCTCTGGTTCTTGGCGAAGCTTCTGCTTTTGAAGCAGAAGAGCTTGAGCGATTGATCTCCGAGAGGCCGGAGCTCAAGGCTTATCGGACAGGCCTGGAGAAAATTGACGGCATCGTGTCGGAAGCTCACCGGGAGCAGGATGAGTCGGAGTGGAAACTATCGGATGTCAGGCGGGGAAAGATTCAGGCCAAAATCGATGAGAGGAAGCGCCGTGAGACGGTGGAGGCGAGGCGGAAGCGGATTTCGAGAATCGCCCAACGACGATTGATTTACACCTGTGCGGCCTGCCTCGTGCTCACGCTTGTAATTTTGGTGCTAAGCCAACCACTGGGATCGGAGAAAGAGTTGGCCCGGATGACACTCGCGGAAACTGAAAAGGACGAAAAATCGAAAGGAGAGATCGACCTTTCTGCGGGGTCTGCCAATTTCGAAAGCGCCTTCAAATCAGTCGAGGAAAGTGCTCAGAGAAGGAACGATAGGAGAGAGTCCGTTAGTCTGGATGCAAGTGTCTTGGAGAAAAAGCAAGATGCCATTTTTCAAAAGCAAAAGGTGGCTCATGCGATCGCAGGGTTGAATAGCGCTCTTTCGTCTGGGAACGATGCAGTGGTCATTCCCAACGGGGGCTCGGTTTCGGTCCCTACGGCTATGAAAGAACTTCCTGCGATGATTGAGAGTGGTGAAGCTTCATCCGGTGGATTTGCGGGGAAACCCTCAGCTCCAAAAGCTGTCATGAGTGAGGCGATCGCGGCGAATACAAGCTCGCCTGCCGCGGTCACGGCACCTCAAGTTGCGATTCCGGATCCGGTTTCTGATTTTGGTGACGGGAGTGATTTTAGCGATGGTTTTGCATCTGGTGGAGGTGTTGGTGGCGGCGCTATCGCTGGTGGAGGCGGGGAGAATCGCCCGGTCGCACGTCCCGACGTCGCGGCGCTTGGTGACGCTGTCGTGGACGGACGCAAGTTGAATGATGGTGAGGCTACTTGGGACTTTGAATTGACGGATAGCAACGAGACGGAGTCTTTCCGATTTGAGGAGGAGGAAAGAAGTGTGGCGTCCCGGGAAGAAAAGAAGAGTTCGATCTCTGACCTCGGAGAAAAGGATCACAGAATCGCCGCGAAAGAGAGCGGGCGGAATGCCGGAAAGGATTTCGCAGAAGGTAGGACCAAAGATAACAATGGACGTGGCGAAGATGCCTGGGGCAGACCTGGTGATGCAAGCGCCGAGAAATTGGGTTTCCCCTTGTCCGCAGCGACTCCTGTTGCGGAGTCCGTAAACCGGGATTCCGGCCAAGATTCAAAAGAATCTTCCAAAAAAAGAATACGCTTTACTCCTAGAGCTGGTGTGGTCGACGGAGGAGTCGCGACTGATGGATTGGCGATTCCAAACGATGGGCGGAATCCCGGTGGTGTTTCCATGCCAGCGCAGGGAGCCCAGGTGGCTGTTGATGAAATCGAGAGCGTTGAGTCGCAGCCCGGAATTGAGCAGCGCAAGGCAGGTGAATCAACTCCCCGGGGAGGTGAGGTCGCTGATGAGCCCGCCGAGGAAGCGTCAAAAGGCGGGCAGGAACTTCTCGAGCGGGAAATGATGCGGCGCGAGGCCGGCGTGGAGAATGCAGACAAACGCTTGATTGAAGGCAGGCAAGCCTACTCCAATGGCGACTATGAGTCAGCTGTCGACAAGTATCGCGAAGCTCTGAAAACCCTCCCGCATGGCACCGCGACCAAAGAGCGGCGAGAATTCCTCAAAAAAAGTCTGGAAGATGGGGCTGTGGCATTGACCCAGGACTATCGGAGACAGGGAAAGTATCAGGAGGCCCGGGAGCTCCTTGAAGAGATCGATAAAAATGATCCGGGCAGCATCGCTGCAGAGAAGGGACTGGAATATCTCGACGACCCCATTCGCACCGAAGCCGGTCTGACCTACGAGCACACCAAGAACGTCGATAAAGTCCGCCGGAATCTCTCCAAGGGTGAGTCGTTCTATGATCTTGGCCTCTATGACAAGGCCGAGGAAGAGTTCAAAAACACCCTGAGGATTGATCCTTATAACAAAGCTGCCCGCCGCTGGATGGAGAGGACTTCTGCGATCAAGAGTGATTACTATCGGGCTGCCTACGATCAAACGAGGGCCGAGATGTTGATGAAGGTCGATAAGGCCTGGAAGCTTCCCGCTCCTCAGGACGAAGATGCTGATGGTCTCGTCGCAAACGATCCATTCTCTGAGGTGAAGGGAGGGCAGTCTAATTTCTTCGAGACGAATGACGATGATTCTGATCCATTCTCAGCAAAGGAGGATCAGAAAATAGCCGATCCAGATCCCTTTGCCGGAGAGGTTGAAGATCAAGATAAAGAGGCGCAATTGAGTCTGGTGGAAGCGCAAACAATTCCGCTTTACGGAGAGTCTTCTGACGATGAAGTGAAAGCAAATGAAAACCTCGACCGGCTCAACCAAGTCATTATTCCAGAGGTTAAACTAGACAATGTGACCGTAAAAGAAGCTATCGAGTTCATCGAATCACGGACCCGTGAACTGGACTCCACACCCCGGGACGGAGCCCGGAAAGGGGTTGATATCCGGGTAGTTTCACCGGGAACTTTGTCGGCCAACGGGGAAGAGGGTTTTGGTGCTTCTCTGGATCTCTCCAGGAATAAGATCAAGAATCTCGAGCTCAAGAATGTGCCGGCTCGAATCGCGCTCCAGTATATCGCTGATGAGGCGAAGCTTCGTTACAAGGTTGATGAGAATGGGGTGATCCTTCTTCCGATCACCGATGGTGCTGATGCGGATGTGAAGCAACGTCGATGGGATATCTCTCCCGAGGTTGCGAACGAGATCCGCGAAGCGACGGCGAATGGGAAATCGTTTGAAACTGTTCTTAAAGAGCAGGGTATTTCTTTTCCTCAAAACGCCTCGGCAAGCTTTCTTGGCGATGACAATATTTTGATCGCCCGGAACACTTCCACTAATCTGGAATTGTTGAATGGCATCGTAAAGGCTGCCGAAGACTTTGCTGAGAAAAA
Organism: Verrucomicrobiia bacterium; assembly: GCA_030432565.1. Classification (GTDB taxonomy): domain Bacteria; phylum Verrucomicrobiota; class Verrucomicrobiia; order Verrucomicrobiales; family Akkermansiaceae; genus SW10. The sequence goes on from JAUIGV010000011.1 coordinate 37,845, forward strand.
GGTGAAAACGCGCCAAGCAGAGTGGTTGTTGGGAGAAGACATGGGCTCGACGAAAGAAGTGGCAAAGCTCAAGAAAATTTCTCCAAAAAGCAAACCGATTACTCCCAAGCAAGTGCCTTTTGTTGCATCCTTTGAAACCTCGACCAAAGAGAAAACGGATTCCACCTTTTCCCTCAATGTCAGTGATGTTTCCTTCAAATTGGCGAAGGCCGCCTTAAGCAAGGGGACCTGGCCTGACGCCTCGAAAGTTCGTCCGGAGGAGTTTGTGAATGCGCTCGACTACGACGACGCCAAGCCGACGCAGAACGAGAAGATTTCCTGCGAGATCGAGCAGGGTTCCCATCCTTTCATGCAGCAGCGGAATCTGATGAGGGTTTCCATGAGCACCGCTTCGCTCGGGCGCAATGCGGCCACGCCACTTCGCCTGACGATCTTGCTTGATCAAAGCGGATCGATGGAAAGGGCCGACCGGGCCGAGAGTGTGCAAAAGGCTTTTGCCCTCCTCGCCGCGCAATTGAATCCCAACGACGAAGTCACGCTCGTGGGCTTTGCCAGAACACCGCGGCTTTTGGCCGAGCGGGTGAAGGGCAATGAAGTCGCAAAGCTCGCGGACTTCGTCGCCAATCCGCTCACCGAAGGTGGAACGAATCTTGAGGAGGCTCTTTCGACCGGTTTGCAGTTGGCGAAACAACAGTTTCTGAAAGGGGCACAAAATCGCATTATTTTGCTCACCGATGGCGCGGCGAATTTGGGCGACGCCAAGCCCGTGAATCTTGCAAGCCAGGTGGAGTCGATGCGCCGTGCAGACATTGCCTTCGATGCCTGTGGTGTTGGGGCGGATGGACTCAATGATGACGTTCTGAGTTCTCTTACCAAACAAGGGGATGGTCGCTATTACTTCCTCGATCGCCCTGAGGACGCCGACGATGGTTTTGCCCGACAGATCGCGGGAGCTCTTCGTCCGGCTGCCAAGAACGTGAAGGTGCAGGTCCTCTTCAATCCGGACCGGGTCTCGACCTTTAAACTCTATGGGTTTGAGAAGCACAAGTTGAAGAAAGAGGATTTTCGAAACGATTCGGTAGACGCCGCTGAAATGGCAGCCGAGGAAAGCGGTGTTGCTCTTTATCACTTCGAACCAATGCCGGAAGGTCGTGGAGATATTGGAACGGTTTCGGTCCGTTTTCTCGATACCTCCAGCAATCAAATGGTCGAGCGAACCTGGGCGATTCCTTATCAGGCTGAAGTTGCGTTTTTCTCGAAGGCTGATCCCAGGTTACGCCTCGCCAGCGTCGCCGCGCTCTTTGCCGAGAAACTCAAGGGCAGCCCGGTCGGGGATCGGGTGGAACTCAAGCGACTACGTCAGGAGACGCAGGTTCTGAAGCCAAGCTTCGCCCATCAAGCCCGTTTCAACGAATTCCAAACCATGCTTCAGCAAGCTGGTGACTAAATCACGGAAGGACGTATCCCCAAGCGTCCATGCTATCACTTTTGTCGCTCTGGAGAGCGTCACTCCTTTTTAAAATCTCATGAAAATCCATTACGCCCTCACTCTAATTCTCAGTTCCTGGCTCACGGCGCAGGAGGTGGAAACATCTGCCCCCATTCCTGAAGAAACTCCGCCCAAGGTCGAAAAGGCGGAAGTGAAGTCAGAGAAAGTGGATCACCGCATCGTGATCGAAGCTCCGGCACCAGCACCCAAGCCCAAGTTATTCTATGTGACCAAGGTGAATTCAGCGGCAACGTTTTCGAGCGAGGAATTGATTGAAACGGCAGATCTTAGATTTGAAGTGATGCAGGGTGGAGCGGATCGCTTGTCCGTTGAGGTTCTTGGAAATGCTCCCATCATTTCGGTGAAGGGAGAGGACTTAAAGAGTTGGTCATTACGGCAGGAAGGGGAACTTCGCTTTCTCGACTTCATCCCAAAGGATCCCAAGACGAGACAGCTGGGTTTCGTGGTGCAGTTCAAACGAAGCCCGATCGAAATCCCCGGCTCGCATGCCATTTCGACTTTTGGGCCGGCTGGTGCGAGTGGATTCTCAGCCACCTATTCAGTGGCTTCGGCTGAAGGTCTGCGTCATCAACTGCTCACTGCAGAGGGTTTGGTGACGCTTAAAAGCGCTGCTGGCACCGATCAGCTTTCAGCCGCCGGGCGTGCTGTCATTTCCGCGGGTATTTCTCTTTCCGCGGCCCAACCTGCTCCGGTCGAGCTTCGTGACATCCAACTCGTCGGCGAGGTGATTTCAGAAGAGGGTTCGGCCTCGTTTCGATTGATTGGAGCCGCTCATGTCACGAGCAAGGAGCCCGTCTCCCTCACCGTTCTTCGTGGACGTGCCGCGCCCGTTGAAGCTGTCGCGACTGCTGATTACCGCCTCAAGCTTTCCGACGAAGGATACCAGATTGAGTTTGGAAAGCCCGGGGTTTACCCGATCGATTTGTCCTTTGTGACGCCTGTGCAGACAGCCGGAGATTGGAAGAAGATCGACTTCTTTGTGCCGAGTGGCGCGGTGGTTCCGATCACCCTCAAGGGGATCACTCCAACCGCTGTATTTGATGCAGCGCTCCCAGTGAGTCCGATGGTAAACGAGAGCGGGCATGCCGCTTTTCTCCCGGCAACCGGCAAGTGTTTGTTTGCCTGGCAGCCGGAACGAAAAACGAGCGACGGAAAATTGTTCTTCACCAGTGAAGCGATGGGTGAAATCTCGATTGGAGCAGGATTGCTTCGTCAGATGACCTCGCTGACGGTGAAGACTCTGCAGGGATCACTTCCGTCTCTCAACGTGCAGCTTGCCGGGGCCGGTGAGGTTCTCGCTGTGGAGGGCGAGAATGTTCTCAGCTGGCAGGTCACAGAGAAGCGGATTCTGGAAATCGTTCTCAGTCGCCCGGTGTCCAAGGAGGCTTCTTTCATCGTTCGCTCACAGTCGGCAGTCGACGCCCTCCCCGTGAAGACCGAACCTCTTCGTCTCACTCCGGTCGGTGCGGTGCGTCACTCCGGATTTTTCCGGGTTTACAATCGAGGTGCGGTTCGGATTGAAGTGATGAATCCGACCGGCCTGACCCAACTCTCGCCGGATCAATACCCCGAGGCGACCCAGCTCCCGGAGACGATTCGGCAGGTTTTTCATTATCGTTATCCTTCGGCCAATCGTTCGTTTTCGGTTTCCGCCGAACGAGTAAAACCAGAGATCACTGTTTCCCAAAATCTCGCATACGAATTGACCGAGACTGATCGTGTTTTGCGCGCCGATCTTGAACTGGAAATTCGTGAAGCAGGCATTCGCGAGTGGGAATTCTATGGTCCCTCGGATTACTCGGTGGTCTCCCTGACCGGCGCTGATGTTTCCGACTATGTGGTGAGTGATCCGGAGAAGGGAATGCGCCGACTCAAGGTCATTTTTGGCAAGGAGGTTTCCGGTCGACGACTGGTGAAGGTTCATCTGGAAAAGAACGAGCCAGCCAAAGCCGGCGCATGGGAACTGCCTTCGTTCGAATACCCTGGCAGCACGGTGGTTGGCGGGGAACTTGGAGTGAGTGCTGCACCCGGGTTCCGGGTGAATCCGGACAAGGTTGAAGGTCTTGCTGAAATGCCGCTGGCCCGACTGCTGACACGGGGACCCAATTTGCAGCAAGCCTTCCGGATTCGTTCGGACAAGTGGAGCGCTGGGATGAAGGTGGTGGCGCTCAGTCAGAACGTGCAGGTGGACTGCTACCACTTTTACTCACTTCAAGAAGGAACTGCTTATGTCTCGGTGCTGCTCAATTATTTCGTAACCGGAGCTCCGGTGAGCGAGTGGAAACTGACAGTGCCGGCGGAAGTCGAAAATCTCGGCGTCGATGGTCAGGATATCCGTGACTATCGGAACACGGAGGGGGTGTTGATTGTGCCTCTTCATCGTCCGGTCATGGGGGCTTATCAGTTGCTGGTGACCTATGAACAGAATGCGGGGGAAGCGATCGCTCTCGGCGGGGTCACTGCGGAAGAGGTGCAAGCCGAACGGGGATTCATTCAGGTGGTGAGTCCCGGGCAGGTCGAATTGACCGAAATAAAAGGAGACAAAAAGCTACAGCAACTCGATCCGCTGGAGTTGCCTGCGGAATACCAGCTCATGTCGAATGCTCCAACATTGAAGGCATGGCAATATCAACTTCGACCCTTTGAGCTGGTCGCCGGAGTGTCATGGTTTGAGCGGGGTGAGACCGCCCGCCAAGTCGTGGAGTATGCCGAGATCGAAAGCCGTATAGCCCGGGATGGCGGCGTGGTCACTGTTTCCAACTTCGATGTGCGAACCCGCAATGGACAAGAGCTCAAATTGTCGGCGCCCGAGGGGCTCAAGATTCGGGACGTCTCTGTGAACGGAAAACAGGTCACCTTGCGGGCAGCCGGAGATCTTTTCCTGATTCCGCTTCCTGACTCGGTTTCGCCAAACCTTCCGGTGAAAGTCACCGTCCACTCAAGTAAGGAGGGGAAAGAGGGCAGCGCAGGGGTGCGTCTTTTGACGCCGATGCTTCATGATACGACCCAGTTGATGACACGTTGGGAGGTGACGCCGGATACCGGATACCAACTAAAACCCGAGGTCGCCACGGGGCTGAATCTCTCAACCATCTTTACTCTCGAAGACGGATTCAGCTGGATCGAAAACCAGGCACTCTTGAGCTTTGGAATACTCGTGTTAGCCTGGATCCTTGGCAGTTTGATCATGCGAATCAGAGCCGGGGTGTCCATGATCGGGGCCGCCCTGGTATTGTTCGCGGCAGCAGGAGCATTTTATCTTGCGAGTCAGGGTTCCCAACAAGATGTCGAATTGCCCGATGTTTTGGAATACAACGCTCCGGTAAAAGCTCCCGACACTCTTCTGGGAATCACCGTTTCTCATATGGAAAAGGGATCACTGAATGCCTCTCATCCGGGGCTATTCGTAATCGTTGCTTCCTTCGTCTTGGTGGTTCTGGCATTCAATTGGAGAGCGAAGCGTGATCTTTTGCTGGTAGTCGCTGCTTTTGGGTTTTCTTATGGATCCTTGTCACAAGTTGGCGGGGCGGGGTGGTTTTTCTCCGGCCTCGGAATTGTCATCCTGATGCTGTGGTGGTTTGCGGCACGACGTTGTCTTGATGTGTGGAAGGAAGTGTTTTCTCGTGAAGAGGACGACTTCGAAATAGACGATGATTCGGATGAGGAAGCCGACGGGCCTGAACCCGGGCCGACACCTGGCCCCAAAGGTGCGGCAACTGCACTTCTTTTAATTGGGCTCTTTGCGGCATTCGGATCGATTTCAGCTGAGGCCCAGGAACGAGGGACTGATGTGATCAAAGCTGGTGACTTGATCGAGGAAATCTGGGAAATTAAAGGTCGGCGCCTCTCTTCTGAAGCCAATATTCAGGTCAGCGGAAAGGCGGGTGAACGGTTCCTTCTCGTTCAGGCTCCGGCAACCTTGACCCGCTTCGAGGGCGAGAACCTCCGCGTGGTGACCGAGGGTGGAAACTATCTGGTGATCCCAACCGCTGACGGCAAATTCAAGGCGACCTTCGCTTATCAGGCCCCGGCTGGCCTGGTGACCAAAGGCGTGCCGGTTCTGACCGGTCTTGCGGCCGTGCGAAAGCTCTCGATTTCCTACGAGGCCGCCGGGTGGTCCATCGACAGCAGTTCGGCTGTTCGAACGAAGACGCTCGAAGGGAAGGGCAGCTCAGCCCGTCTGTGGCTGGCTCCGGAAAAAAATGCCCGGGTGATCCTGAGCCCCAAGGCGCGGGACGTTGCGGCGGAGGCTTCCCGCTTCTTTGCCGAGGTTGATGACTTGTTCGTGCCGGGTCCGGGCGTCGTGGACGGTCGCCACCGGATCAAAATTCGTCCGGCCCAAGGACAGGTGAAACAACTCGTTCTGACGGTTCCCGAAGGTTTTACCGTGAGTGATGTCAGCAGCAAGTTGGTAGGGCCCTGGCGCTTCGACCCCTCGAAACGTTTGCTCACCGTGGAGTTGGCTCCTTTTCAATCCCGCCCGTTTTATATCGATGTTGAGACCCAGCGGTCTCTGGCGGAATTACCGGTCGAGGTTTCGGTTTCACCGATGAAAGTGCAGGGGGCGGCGGGTGAAGTCGGCATGCTGGCGTTGGCTTTCGGCAAAGAAGCGCAATTGGATCGTGATGAGTCCGAGGGTTTGTCACCGGTAAATCTGGCTGACTTTAGCAGCAGCCTCATTCCCCGGGACCGCGAAGGCTCCCCCCTGGCCTCACTTCAAAAAGTCTATCGCTATTCGAAGGCGGCCGCTTCGCTGAAAATCAAGGTTGCTCCGGTCTCTCCCGAGGTGCGGGTCGACTCGAAACAACGGCTCTCCTTTGGCGAAGAGCGGACGGTTTTAGCGGTGGAGCTCAATGCGGCAATCACACGTGCCGGGGTCTTCCGTTTGAGTTTCCCCCTGCCGAAAGGCTTTGAAGTGGAATCACTCACGGGCGCAGCTCTGAATCACTGGGTGGAGCTTGAGGAGGAAGGAAACCGTTCCATCATGATGAATCTGAATGGCAAGACGATGGGAACGCAGCAATTCTCTCTCGTGTTAAGCGCATCGACTCCGGTGCTTCCGGTTAAGAAATGGTCCGTTCCAAAAGTGGCTTTGCGTGAAGCCAGCCGCCAGTCAGGGCAACTGGTGGTTGTTCCCGGCCGGGGGATTCAGCTGAGCGTCGCCACCCGTAAGGACTTGTCCGCCCTTGATCCCCGCTCCGTAGGTGGCTCGCAACCAGGCTCATTGGCTTTCCGTCTTTTGCAGAAGTCCTGGGAACTCGCACTTTCCGTTGATCAACTTGAGCCCTCTTTGGCGGCACAGGTCCTCAATGATGTGGAGCTTCGCGAGGAACGTTCGAGGTCCCGGGTCGATCTCATTCTGCAGGTCGATCACGCTTCTATCAAGGAGCTTGAAGTGATGCTTCCAATTCTTTCTGAGATTGATGCTCGCACGGTGCGGGTATCAGGGGGGGAAGTACGGGATATTGTGAACATTGAAGAAAATCGTTGGCAGATTCGCTTCAAGAGGCGGGTGATTGGAAGTGTTCCATTGCGGATCGAGTTTGAACAAACCGTATCCACTTCAATGGTGAATCCCGTCCGTGTGGTTTTAGCCCGCCAGCAGGAAAGCTTCCTCGCGCTCCGTCCGGGTGCCCGCCTTCGTCTTGAGCCAGTTGGTGTGACTGATTGGGATCTCGTCGACTGGTCGGTTTTGCCGAAATCTCTTTTTCAGTTGGACCGAAGCGGTGCTCCCGCGCAGTTTCTTCGCAGCACCCAGAAGAGCGGGGGAGTTCCGGTTTCGCTGAGTCGTCATTCGGTGGTCGCGGGGTCCAAGATGCGTGTTGTGAGCGGTTCGCTTCTTACGGTCCTGTCTCCCGGGGGGGAGTTAATGAACCAGGCTGAACTCGGAATCGAGACCCTGCAGCGGGGGTCGCTGACACTGACTCTGCCTGAGAAGAGCCGACTTTTCGGAGTCCTCGTGAATGAGGAAAGTGTTTTAGTGGTTCAAGTCGGCGATTCCTATCGCTTTCAGGTCACCGGCGATACCGCTGGCGATAACAAGGACTTCGCCAAGGTGCGCTTTACCTACGCAACTTCACTAGACGGCTTGAATAAGAAAAATCTCAAGCTACAGGCCTTTAAAATTGGCGAACCTCTGGAGAATGTTTCGTGGACAATTTCCTTGCCGGAAGGTTACGCGTTGTCCGACTCCACAGGTGACCTCGATCACAAAAAAACCGATAGTCTTGGTGACTTGTCCAGAGAGCAGTATCGCGAATTGGTGAGTATCCGCTATCGGGAGAAGGAGCAAATCTCGCTGGGCAGATTGAACAAAGCGACCGAGTTCTTCAAATCGGGCGATCAAATCAATGGGAATATCGCTCTTGGTCAGGTCTACGATCAGGGGAACCTCGATGCAGCGAGCAATGAAGACGTGCGCGTGAAGATGGAAAATGTGGCGAAGCAGAACGCCATTATCGGTTTGAACACCAGGCTCCAGCGACTCTATGTGGACAACGAGGGTGCTGAACTTGCGGTGCCCCAGGGCCAAAACGATCAAATCCAGGCTGCGATGCGTGCCAATCCGGTGTTTACCAACGGGTCGCTGAATGTGGGGCAGGATGATTTTCAGAACATCATTCAGGGCAATAACGCTGAGGTGAACCGGGTTCACAAGACGATTGCGAGCAAATGGGTTCGTAACCAGCGGATTGCCGAGCCTGTCGGGCAGATGATTGATCCCGTGATTCCGGCTCACGGCGAGTCTCTAGTTTTCACCCGCATGATTCAGGTTGACGGTGAAGAGGCTCTCGAACTCGATTTGGAATTGAAAACTCAGAAATCCGAGACTCCATGGGGAGGGCGGATCCTGATTTTTGTCCTGATCCTGATCTGCCTGCTCTTCGGATGGCGCTTGGCCAAACACGGTAGTTCGGCTTCCTGAAATAAAAGGCGAAATTCTCTTCCTAAAGTATTGACGCATCCTTTTTTCTTTCTAGAGTCCCGCGACGCGAATTAGCGCTCGTAGCTCAATTGGATAGAGCGCCTGACTACGGATCAGGAGGTTTGGGGTTCGACTCCCTACGAGCGTGCCATTCGCGTTTTTTATTCACCCTTCACCCGGGGAGTAGAAAACGTGGATGGTTTGTTCTTTTCGAAGAGCAGTCATTCGCCGGAAATGAACAAGTTGGCGCCCCGTAATGTTCGTTTTCTCCAGTGGGGCACCTGTCGTCTGGACGATTAACCAAACTAACCCAAATTCTAACCTACAGTTATGAGTGATACCGCAGTGGCGGAGCCCGAGAATGCAGAGCTTTTGGCTCTCATCGACGAGCATTTCCGCGAATTTAAAGAAGGATCGATTGTCAATGGCACGATTCTTGACATCCGCCCCCAAGTCGTTGTTGTCGACATTGGATACAAATCAGAGGGAGCCATCCCGGTTTCCGAGTTCGAAGATGAAGATATCGAAGTCGGAGACGAAGTTGAAGTTCTCCTGGAGCGCCTCGAAGATGATGAAGGACTGATTGTCCTCTCCAAAGAGAAGGCCGCCCACAAGCAGAACTGGGAAAAGATCATGCAAGTTTACGAGGCCGGCGGTCTTGTGAAAGGAAAAGTCAAAGGCGCTGTCAAAGGTGGCCTGATGGTAAACGTCGGTGTCGAGGCTTTCCTCCCCGGCTCACAAGTCGACATTATTCCTCCCCGCGACCTTCAGGAATACGTGGGCAACGTTTACGAATTCAAAATCGTGAAGGTGAACGACGATCGCAAGAACCTCGTTCTTAGCCGTCGTGAAGTCATCGAAGCAGAGCGCGCCGAGCTTCGCCAGAAATTCCTCCAGACCGTCATCGTAGGTGACAAGGTCGTGGGACAGGTCAAGAATATCACCGATTTCGGTGCCTTCGTTGATCTCCAGGGCATGGACGGACTCCTTCACATCACCGACATGAGCTGGGGTCGCATTGCGCACCCATCCGAGATGCTTCGCATCGGTCAGGAACTCGAGGTGCAGATCCTCGATGTTGACCGCGACAAGGAGCGCGTCTCACTTGGTCTCAAGCAGATGACCGACAACCCATGGGCTGACATTGAAGCTCGCTTCCCAATCGGAGCCGAGGTTTCCGGAAAGGTCACCAAGCTTCTCCCATACGGAGCCTTCATCGAAATCGAAAAGGGCGTCGAAGGACTCGTTCACGTGTCCGAACTTTCCTGGGTCAAGCGCATCACGCGCCCCAGCGATGTGCTCGAGCTCGATCAAGAGATCAAAGCGGTCGTGCTTGGTATTTCCACCGAGGAGCAGAAAATCTCCCTTGGTGTCCGCCAGCTCGAAGAAAATCCATGGTCCGAGATTGAAGCTCGTTACCCAATCGGCAAGGAGATCAAGGGCGAGGTGCGCAACCTCACCGCTTACGGTGCCTTCGTCGGCCTCGAAGAGGGGATCGACGGTATGATTCACGTGTCCGACCTTTCCTGGACCCGCAAGATCAACCATCCATCCGAGATGCTCAAAAAGAACGACGAAGTCGAAGCCGTTGTTCTTAGTATCGACAAGGAGAACCAGCGTGTTTCCCTCGGCATCAAGCAGCTCGACAACGATCCATGGTCCGACATCGACAGCAAGTTCAAGGTGGGCGACAAGGTCACCGGAACGGTCGCCAAGATTGCTTCCTTCGGAGCGTTTGTCAGCCTCGACGGAGACATCGATGGACTCATCCACATCTCGCAGCTCAGTGAGGAGCATGTGGAGCGCGTCAAGGATGTCCTTAAAGTCGGTGACGAGGTTGAAGCCCGCGTCATCAAGGTTGACAAGATCGAGCGCCGCATTGGTCTCTCCATCAAAGCTGTTTCTTACTCCGAAGATCAACTTCAGAAAGAAAGCCAGTCCTTCGAAACCCTCCGTCCTTCCAGCGACCTTGTTGGTCTGGAGCAAGCGTTCAACCTTGCCACCAGCAACAACGACTCCGAGGAGTGGAGCCCGTCCGAAGAGGATTAATTCCCACCGGATAGAAAATCTTCAAAGCCGCTTCGGGAAACCGGGGCGGCTTTTTTGGGTCTTCTTCAAATCTATGCTGGGTTGAAGGATCTTGACGGTCGAGAAACAACAATGGGCGGATTGAACAGATTCTAACAAGTTCGGGGCTGGAAATTCAGGGCGTTGTCCTGATCTCCGGCTAATCAAATACTCGCTCGGGTGAGACTCTACACCTTAACAATCACCGCTCCGCCAGCCCGAACATCCATTGGCCCTGAATCCTGTTATCGGCTCAGGGCAATAACGCACTCAAGATGGCGGGTCTGCGGGAAGAGGTCGAAGGGCTGAATGCTCTCGATTGTGTATCCTTTTTCCAGAAAACTCTTCAGGTCACGCATTTGAGTTGCCGGGTTGCAGGAAACGTAAACGATGCGGCTTGGCCCGAAGGCAAAGAGTTGGCTCAGGAAGTCGACGCTGCAACCTTTCCTCGGAGGATCGATGAGAACGGAAGTTTGTTCAGGAGGGAAGGAGATGTCGGCAAAAAGATTTTCGGCGGAGGCTGCGATGAAATGGGCGTTCTCAATCCTGTTTGTTTTAGCGTTCCGGCGTGCCCAATCAGCGGAAGTTTCCGAGAGTTCGATCCCGACAACCTGCTCGAAATGCTTGGCAAGAGAGAGTCCAAAAAGACCGGAACCACAATAGGCGTCGAGGAGATACTTTTGGTTGGGCCCTTTCGCTTGCCCGGCAGCATGGCAGGTGAACGATTCCAGAATGAAGGGGTTGTTTTGGAAAAAATCCCCGGCAAGGAAGTGGAACTTCAAGTCGCCAACTTTTTCAGAGACGGGGGCACGATGGTCGGTCTCAACCCGGTCCTCGGTTGCGCGAAGGAGAAGCGTGGCTCCTTTCTTATATTCAGCCGCCCTGCTCCTGACGTCATCCCGGATGGGTTGAAGAGCCTCGTTGATTTCGTCCATCGCTATCGGGCAGTGATAGACATCCACGAGACGGGTGCGGCGGTTAAACTCGAGAAAGCCGATTGGGAAATTCTCTCCCGGTTTCGGGCGCTGGAAGTGAGGGGTAATCTTTGAACGATACCCCCATTGCCTGGGTGAGGGGATGGTCGGATGAACCTCGGCCTCAATTCCGACCATGTGGGAAAGAAGCTCATGGACCTGGCGGGTCTTCCATTCAAGTTGCTTGTCGTAGGGAAGATGTTGATATTGGCACCCGCCACAAGTCCCGAAGTGCGGACAGTGGGGTTCGATTCGATCGGGCGAGGGATCAAGAACCTCGACCAGATCGGCGTGCGAACAATTGCCTTCGTTCCGCCAGACCTTGGCCCGGACCTTTTCACCCGGGAGAGCGAATGGGACGAAAACGACCCAGCCATCGGGTTTGGCGATGCCGGCCCCGAGATTTGAAAGAGCTTCGATTTCGAGTTCGACAACTTCGTGCCACTCGTAGGGTTCCGCTTTGAATTTGCGGGGACGCTGTTGAGCCATAACCAGGGACGCTCTGCGTTAGTCTTCCTCCGGCGGCGCGGGGATGGTAGGCTGGATGTCAATCGCGCTATCGGACTCGGGAGCGGGAACATCGACTGGAGCGGGTCCGATGACGGTTTTCTTATTCTCGTCCTTCATGAGCTCTGAAGTCGTATTGGGATCCACTAACTTCAGCTCTTCATCGGGTTCCTCTGCGGGAAGCTCGGGAACCTCGACAGGCTCCTGTGGTTGCTCGGGAGCGGGAGTGGAAACTTCCTCCTCCTCGTCCCATCTGTCCGCAGCGAGATTGGCACAAGAGATGAGGACGAAAGGGAGAGCGATGTTTGCTAAAGATTTCACGGCAGGATTTGATTGTCCGGCGATTGTGACCGCCTGCCGCGACTGAGGCAATGCTGAAAAGCTACTGGTCTTTCGCCTCAAACTCCTCTTTTGATTTCTTTCGAGCCTGCGCGACGAAGAAATTGCAGGCTTCCTGACAGACCATGGGGATTGCGGTGGACTCATCGACATCTCCGACGAGACCATTGAAGCGAGATGCCTCGGAGTCTTCGAGCGGGTTTTCGTCGTCAATTTTCCAGAGAATTTTCTTCACGCATTTGTTAGAAGGACCGCAGAGGCATCGCACAAGTTCTTGAGCTCCCTCGTCGGAGATATTACGGGCATGCCGATACATCCCGGTCTGCCGGTTGAGCTTGTCTCTAAGGTTTTGAATCTGGATTTGATCGTTCTTCCAGGCGTTCCAAAGGCCAAGGGAAGCCGGATAAAACAAGTCAATGGTCCGACGCAGGTCTTCAACTGAACCTAGTTCGAAGATCCAGCCGGTTTTGAGAGAGAGCTCGCCCTTGGTGAATCGATATCCGCCATCGGGCGTGTAGAGCCCGATCTCCCGGGCGTCGTCCGGGTCGGTGTGCAACTCCAGGGAATCCAGATCACGGTCATCGATGTGATGCAGGCGGAGGGGATCGCGGAGAATGCGGAGTTGTCCGATTTGATTGATTCCGGATTCGAGAGCGTCCGAGAGAACTTTAGTGAGCGACATGCTGGGCATCGAAGGTTGAGATTTGATCAAGGATAACATCGGCCATCATGGGTTCGGTGCCAATGGCCGCTGAATAGTAGAGAGTTTTGCCCTGAAGATGGTAGGGATTGCGGCGGAAGACCTCCTTCTGGCTGGCGGCGAGGCCTTCCTCCTTTTCGAAGCCCAGCATCACTGGAATGTCCTGATAACTGTGAAGGCCGTCGGCGATGAAGAAGGGGACAACAACGGCGTTTGGAGTTTTTGCCAACTTACCCCAATCGGCGATAAATGGAGGCTCTTCCATGTAGGTGTCGATGACATCGGCAAAGCGGCAGTTCGGGAGCGTCTTGATGTGGTCGACCTGGTCCTTGATGGCCTTGGTCGAATTCTTGTTGAGCCCGGTCCCGTGACCCACAATGAAAAGAGTGGATTCCTCCTGCGGGACTCCCGGCGCCACTTCATCGGTTCGCTGGAGAATGAGCGAAGTCATTGACGGGTGGATTCCGACCGGATCGCAGTAGTGAACGGTTTTACCGTGAACCTGGGTGGTGGGCCCGGTGAGGCCAAGTTCACGGGGAATGACGTCCTGTGTGAAGTATCCTTCACTAATAAAATCTGGCACGACATAAACCTCGTCGGCATCGATCATGTAGAGCGCTTCGCGCATGGAAGGTTCTTCTTTCCAAAAGCAGCAGTGAACTTCGCCGAAAACATTTCGGCGGCGGATCTCGCGAGCGTGATCAAAGTAGGGCGTGGACGAATCCGGGTTCTCGGTGGACCCGTGGCCGACAATGAGCAAAGCCGTGTTTGGCTTTGGAGTGAATTCCATGCCGGAGGTTAGTTTCACTTGGAGATCTCGCAAGTGAATGTCGTGCCACTAGAGCGACTTAAAGCGAAGCCGGTATCCGGGAGCCAATCTGGTGATGGCGGCTGCCAGTTTTTCCTGAATCCCAGAGCTGCCGTAAAACGGGCCCGAACCGCCTCCTCCGGTGGTGTGGGTCTCGATGAGAACAAGTTCGCCACCGCTGATGAGAAATGAAGGATTTCCACTGTCGCCCTTGACCAGATTTTTACCCCAACCGTGTTTGGCGGGCTTCGGATGGCGAAAGCCGATCGAAGTCGGACCCACTCGCCAGACCTCATGAAAAAAGATGCGCCGGTTCTGATCCGTCACCACGGCAGTTCGCCCGACGAGGCCGGTGAAATCTTCCCGCGGTGCCGGGAGGGGATAGACTTTCAGGTCTCCGGGGACATCTGAGTCGAGAAGCCCAACAGCGACATCGCCAGCAACTCCGGCCACGCCAATCAAGGTTCGTTCCACCCGCTTTCCCATGCGGTTGTGGAACACGACTTTTGACCCGGGACGGCGGCGGTAATGGGACGCCATGACAACGTGGCGTGGTGTCACCAGGGTCAAAGTCATGCGTTCATTGAAGGAAACTCCGGACATGTCGAAATTTCGCGACCAGCCGGGCATCATTTCCGCGTCCTTTTTAACCGAATATCGTTTGAAAATATTTGGAAAACCCCCGGGTGGAGGGAGGGTGGGACTACCAAGGGTAACAGAGCTGTTTGAGGAACAGGAAATGATGACCAATGAGAGGGGAAGGGCGATCCAACGCAGCATGGAAAAACTTTAAGGCAGGTATGGGACAAAAAAAGCCCGGAGTGCCCAACTTGGTGGGGCAGCTCCAGGCTTGAAGAATCCGGATCCTTTTAGCGATCCACGCGGGCCGACCCTCCTCCGACAAGTTTGCCGACTTCGTCCTTGGTGACCATGGTGGTGTCGCCCGGTGTTGTCATGGCAAGTGCTCCGTGGGCAGCACCCCATTCGACGGCCTGGGCGGCGTCGTTAAATTCAAGAAATCCGTAAATGAGGCCTGAAGCGAAGGAGTCGCCTCCGCCGACGCGGTCGAAGATTTCGAGGTGCTCCCGATTGACCGAGTTGTGAAACTCACCATCGTGCCAGGCGAGAGCAGCCCAATCGTTGTCGGACGCGGTGTGAACTTCCCGAAGGGTCGTGGCGGTGGCCTTGAAATTTGGGAATTCGGCGACTGCTTTCTCGATCATTTTCTTAAAATTAGAGATGTCGATTCCTGTGATGTTTTCTTCGTCGACTCCTTCGACTTCAAAGCCGAGGCAGGCCGTGAAATCTTCCTCGTTCCCAATCATGACGTCGACATACCTGGCGATTTCTCGGTTCACTTCCTGGGCTTTGCTTTGTCCGCCGATGGACTTCCAGAGACTTGGCCGATAGTTGAGATCGTAGGAAACGATGGTGCCGTATTTCTTGGCAATCTTGCAGGCCTCGATGGTGAGCGCGGCATTGCCTTCGGAGAGAGCGGCAAAAATGCCGCCGGTGTGGAACCAGCGCACGCCGAGAGTTCCGAAGATGTGCTCGAAGTCGAAGTCGTCAATGGTGAGTTGGGAAGCCGCGGTGTGGCCTCGATCAGATGTGCCTTTGGCGGCGCGAACGCCAAAGCCGCGCTCGGTGAAGTTGAGTCCGTTCCGTGCCGCGACGCCGAGGCCGTCGAAGTCAGCCCATTTGATGAACCGGGTGTCCACTCCGCCTTGCAGCACGAGGTCCTCGAGGAGGCGTCCGACTTCGTTGTCTACGAACCCGGTAAGAACTGCGGCCCGCTTGCCAAAGCAACGGCGGAGGCCACGGGCAACGTTGTATTCTCCGCCCCCTTCCCAGGCCTGGAATTGGCGGGTCGTGCGGACGCGTCCGTCACCTGGATCGAGACGGAGCATGATTTCGCCCATCGAGACAATGTCGTAGGCGCATTCTGAGGCTGGTTTGATGTCGAGGCTCATGAGTTATTCGGTATTTGAATTTAGAGAACGCCGTTGGCGCAGAGGACGTCGTTGGCTCCGGCGAAGAAATTGATGGCGTTGTTGAGGCAGCGGTTGGCCTGACGTTGTACCGACTCGTGGGTACGCGAGCCAATGTGGCTGGTGATGATGCAGTTGGGAGCACCAATAAGCACGTGACCGGGGGCGGGCGGTTCCGCATCGAGGACATCGGCTCCGTATCCACCAACCTTGCCGGACTTGAGTGCATCGGCCATATCGTTGGTGTTGACAAGCTCGCCACGGGCGCAGTTGAGAACGATGACCCCGTCACGCATTTCAGCAATTTTGCTGGCATTGATCATGTCCTCGGTTTCCTCGTTGAGGAAGCAGTGGAGGGAAACGACATCTGAATTGTGAAGGACCTCGTCCATGTCAGCACAGCGTTTGACTCCGTATTCGGAAGCGAAGGATTCGTCGAAGTAAGGATCGAAGGCAATGATGTCCATACCGAAGGCACGGGCACGGATGGCGACCTCTTTTCCGATGCGACCGAGTCCAAGGATTCCAATGGTCTTGCCCATGATCTCGTTGCCAACAGGCTTTTTCCAACCGGCGACCCACTCGCCATTTTGGACGGCGACGGCGTTGGATTGGATGTCCTTGGTGATGCCGAGGAGAAGTCCGAAGGTATGCTCGGCGACGGTGGTGTGGTTCACCCCGGGAGTGAAGAGAACAGGGAGCTTTTTCTCGGTTGCGTAGTCGACGTTAATCTTGTCGAGGCCGATTCCATATTTGGAAATGATCTGGAGGCGTGGGAGTGACTTGTCGATGACGGCGGCCGTGATCGCATCGTCTCCGCAAAGGAAGGCGTCAAAATCACCGGCAAGTTCGAGCATTTCGGCTTCGGACAGCGGGCCGCGGGCGCGGACGATCTCCCAGTCCTGGGAATTCAAAAGATCCTGGTGGGTTCCCGGGGTGTCCTGGAACGAGGTGGTGGTAAGGAGAACGCGTTTGCTCATAATGGTAAGAGTGAAATCTGTGTGACAGCTTGCTAGTGGAGAATGTTGATTTTTGCAATCAAAACGAAGTCAGCGAGTGAGAATTCCCTTGGAGGATGGAGATCGGACGGCTGCGACCAATTTTGTGGCCACCGGTCCAAAGTCCATTTTGGACGCTTCCTCGAGAGCTTCTTCGCGGCTGAATTTGGAGTTTAGAACGAGGGAATAGGCAAGCTTGATTTCCTTTCGTTCTTCGCGAGTGAAACCGCCTCGCCGCAATCCGACGACATTGAGTCCGGACAGTTGGTTGATTTTGTGGACGACACAGTAGGGCGGGATATCACGGGTCATACCGCTATTGCCTTGGGTCATCGCGAAGTCGCCGACGTGAACGAATTGATGGATGGCACTCCCGCCGCCGAAGAAGATTTTATTTCCGATGCGAACGTGCCCGGCGATCATGACGTTGTTGGCGAGGATGTTGTCATTTCCAACGACGACGTCATGGGCGAGATGGGAAACTGCCATGAGGAAATTACGATCGCCGATGATGGTCTTGCCGCCTGCTGCGGTGCTGCGGTTGATCGTGACGTATTCGCGGAAGGTGTTGTTGTTGCCGATCGTGACTCCCGATCGGGTCTCTGGATCAAATGAAAGATCCTGGGGGGCTCCGCCGATGACCGCACCATGATCGACGATGTTGTTCTTTCCCATGGTCACTCCTCGACAGATTCTGGCCTGGGAGCCAATGCGGCAACCGGCCCCAATTGTGACTCCGTCTTCGATGATAGCGAATGGCCCGACTTCGACGTTATCTGCCAAAATAGCCGAGTTGGAAACGAGAGATTGAGGATGAATCAAGGGCATTGGTCTCGGGTGAAATGGGGGACATCAATCTGTAAAGTCAGGTGGCTGATTGAAGTATTGGTCTTGGGAACAATAATCGTTCTCTCAAGGAAGTTGATTTCAAATTTTCGTCGCGCAATGTCCAGTTGCTCGCGCGGTTTGAGCAGGTTGATCAGGTCGTCTGCTACCCTTGGCGGTTCCTTTTTCATTTCGTATTCCAGCCATTTCCAGGCGACCGTGTTGGCGAGCCCCAGCATTTCAATTCGGTCCGCGTAGCCTGCGGCATCCGAGCCTTTCCTTTGACAGTTTAGGAAGATTTCAAACAGTCCATTCTGATGCTCCTGATAAAAGGAGAGGTCGTGCCTTTGGCCCTGACCGTTGAGTTCCTGATATTTCAGCGAGGATTGTCTGCTTCTGATCCAATGGTACTGATCTTTGAAGATTGCCAAGGCTCTCTTCTCGGATAGTTCAGCATTGAAAGGTAATTTGAGAAGATCCCGGATGCTGAGCCGGGGTTTCATCTCCGGGTTCCACCACAAAGGGGGAAGGTCATGGTCCAACTTAATCCTGGAAAGCCTTTCCTTAAGGGACTTGGCTTCAAGCAATCGTCTCCGAATCTCAGCTTTTTCGGTGATGGCAAATTCTGTCCGTGTCCCCGCAATAGCAACGCTGTAGTCCCGCAGCTTCCTTAAGACTTCATTTCGTTTTTCAGGAGATTCAATCTCACTGATGTGCTCCGCGCAGCTGAGGGCAGTCCTGGAAACAAAAGTGACAGTCAAATACCAAAGAATTGTCGGCTCACTCTTCAAAATCAATGATTTGAAATCAGCTGATAATTCGAGTGCTTCAAAAACGCCTTTCCAGTCCTGTTGCGAAGCTCGAAATTCAGCCAATCGGGAGATGTCGAGAATTCCAATCGAGATGCTTGCCTTCAATTTCGCCGCCTCGCTGCTTGACGGACAGGGAGCAGGATCGCCCTTCACGACTTCAGTCAATACCTTTAATCTTAATTCATGATAGTTGAGAGCCTCGGAATCAGGAGTGATTTTAGTCGCCAATCGTCCCGGGTGATCGTTCTTAAAGTCAGCTTCTCTTGCGATTTCCAGCCATGTCCTGGAGGAGGCTGGATCGATCAAGCAAAGGATGATTAAGAAAACTTTCATGGTTCTAAAGATGCCCCTCCTCGGCGAAGGAATAGTATCCCTGACGCCCATCGCTGGGGCGACCGATGATCACGTGGTCGAGAAAATGAAGGCCCATGGTTTGGGCGGCTTTGGCGAGATTTTTGGTCAGGGATTTATCCGGAGCGCTGGGATAGGGGTCGCCGGAGGGGTGATTGTGGGCGATGGCGAAGTTGGGGGCCTGGTCGATGAGGACGGGGCGAAGGATTTCCGAAATTGACGCGACCGTTTGATTCGTGGATCCGCTGGAAAGTTCCCGCATTCGGATCAGTCTGCCATTTCCGTGGAGGGTGAGAACGCAAAGTTTCTCGGTGGAGAGGTGGGCGAGTTGTGGGGCGAGAAAGTGATAGATTGCCTCGCTGTTTAAGAGGGTCACCATGGAAGAACCATCGCGGGCAGCACGGGATCCGAGCTCGAAGGCGGCCTGAAGTTGACAGGCTTTGGCTAGCCCGAGCCCGTGTTCTTTGCAGAGTTCTTTGAGATCCAAGCGGGCGAGGGGAATAATACCGCCATGTTTGCGAAGCAATTGACGTCCGATTTCAATGGCGCTTGCTCCTTTGGTTCCGGTGCGAAGGAAGATTGCCAGGAGTTCCTCGTTGGAAAGTGCACCTGCTCCGAGTACGGCCATTTTTTCCCGAGGTTTTTGGTCGGCAGGAAGGTCGTGGATGCGCTGGTGTTCGGCCATCGAATTGGATCTTCGATTTTTCAAGCGGACGTGGCAAGCTTCCGTCGTGGAAGAGGAACTGATTGTCTTTTTTGATGGAGACTGCCTGCTCTGTCAGGGCGCGGTGAAGTGGTTGAATCGCCTGGACGGAGAGGATCGCTTGAAATTCGCCCCATTGCAGGGTGAGACCGCGAAAAACTACGAAATTGATCGGAGCGATGATTCGATGGCCTTTGCCGAGCAGGGTGTGATTTATCGTGCGAGTGAAGCGGCCCGGCGCGCCTTCTGGCATGCTGGTGGCGGAGGGGCGTTCATTGCCGGCTTCCTCACACTCCTGCCCGTGACCTTGCGGAATTGGGGCTATCAGTGGGTTGCTCGAAACCGAAAACGCCTCGTCAAAAGCGAGGCGTGTGGTCTTCCGGAAGAGGGAATGCGGGAGAAAATGCTGAATTAACGGCGTCTATTTTTCTTTCGGAAGTGCTTTTTGAAAGTCCTCGGGCTTCTCTTTCTGTTGGGCCTCGAGTTTCTCGACCTCCATTAAGAGTTGCTGGAGGTCGGCATCCTCCTCCATTTCAAAGGCTTCGGCCTGAACATTTACCGGGGCAAACCACATGAAAAGAGATCCTGCCAATAACGGGAACTGGCTTTTTAGAAACGAGAGTGCAAGTAAGCTCATGTAAGAGAGGTTGCCATCGAGTGGCGTATCTGTTCAAGGCCCAAGCTGCGAAAAGGAAGATCTTACGTTTTTTCTCTTGCCAGCGAACAGGGGTGGGCCTATCCCTTCGCCCGTCCTGAAAAGGTTAGGGGGCGTTAGCTCAGTTGGTAGAGCATCTGCATGGCATGCAGAGGGTCAGCGGTTCGAATCCGCTACGCTCCACCATTTCACGGACGGAGACCGGCCCAAGGCCGGTTTTTTTGTCAATTCCCTACTCAATACCATGTTAAAAGGACAAGACCTTGCCCTCGCCTGTGCGAAAGCTGCCGATGATTTGAAAGCGGAGGATGTCCGCATCTTCGATCTGCGCGGTATTTCAACACTCACCGATTTCATGGTGGTGTGTTCGGGCAATTCACTGCCACATCTGAAGGCGATCGTGCGTGAAGTTGAGGGAAGCGTGCGGGAAAAGGGATCGGATCCCGCCCTTCATACCGAGGGGAAGGCGGCAAGCCGGTGGGTGGTTCTCGACTTTGTCGATGTCATGGTTCACGTCCTCGATGAAGAGTTTCGCGAGCATTATGCTCTTGAATCTTTGTGGGGCGATGCCAAGGAACTGGTCTGGAATGACCGCGATGAGGATTGAGATACTGAATACCGGAACCGAGTTGTTGCTCGGTTCAACCGCCAACACCCACGGAACATGGATGGGGCAGGAGTTGGTGAAGCTTGGACTCAGGGTTCAGCGTCAAATGACGGTGCCTGATGGTCAGGCCATTCTTGATTCCTTGCGGGAAACGACCAGCCGCTCCGATGTGGTTTTGGTGACTGGCGGTCTGGGGCCGACCAGCGACGATATTACCCGCGAAGCTCTGGCTGAAGTTCTGGGAGTAGAGATGATTGAGGATGAGGCGGCCCTGCGGTCGCTGCGTGAATTTTTCGAGAAGCGCAATAAGCCCATGGTGCGCGCCAACCTCAAGCAGGCGCAAAACCTGGTGGGCGCGGATATTCTGCCAAACAACAATGGAACCGCGCCGGGAATCTATGCACCTCCCAGGCTTGGGGGGGACCCCAAGTGCGCGGTCTTTCTCCTGCCGGGGCCTCCGAGGGAGCTTTACCCGATGTTTCATGACGAGGTGATTCCCAGACTCAAGGCGCTCGCCGGAGTTGATGAAATTGACAATGTTCGCGAGCTGAAATTTGTGGGGGTCGGGGAGAGTGATTTTCACGATCAACTGGACGACGAGTTGGCGAAGATTGAAGGACTTGAAGTGGGCTACTGTGCACGGCTGGGGGAGGTTGATCTCCGACTCATCGGCTCCGATGCTGTCATCGAGCAAGGGCGGGAATTGACTTTGGCCAAGTTCGACGAGTTTCTCGTTTCAGAGGACGGGGCTAATCTTGAGACGGTGGTCGTGCGGGAATTGACCAGACTTGGAAAGACACTTTCGACTGCGGAAAGTTGCACCGGTGGCCTGGTGGCAAGTCGTATCACTGATGTCTCCGGGGCCAGTTCCGTGTTCACGCATGGCTTCGTGACCTACTCAAACGAAGCAAAGTCTCAATTGATCGGAGTTTCCGGCGACACTCTCGTGGCCCACGGGGCGGTAAGCCAGGAGGTGGCATCCGAAATGGCAGAGGGGGCGCGCCGAACAAGCGGATCGGACTACGGAATCTCAATCACGGGAATCGCGGGGCCATCCGGGGGAACCGCGGACAAGCCTGTCGGCACTGTTTGTTTCGGAATTGCAGGACCGAATGGCGTGAAGACCTTTCGCGAAATGCATCCACGGAGTCGACGTGACTTCAAACAGCAAGCCAGCCAGCGCGCCCTCGACCTCGTGAGACGCGCTTTGAAAGCAGATCATTAGTTGGGATTAAAATTCTCCGTGATACCCTGGGTGATAAAGGGGCACTTTTAGGATGTCGGCTATGATGGGGAAATGCATGCCGTGGGCACAGACGCCCACTCCTTTTTTCTTCGCAATGGTCGCGGTCATGATCTCGTTCCAAGATATAGGACGCCCCCACGAGCTCAGCACGGCGTAGTTTTCAGAAACCTTGCGCCAGTGCTTTTGGTCATCTGTGAGATAGGGGATGTGATCGAACCATTTCTTGATTTGAGCAGCCTCTTTGGGCCTCGCGCCACCGGGATATTCCATTTTCCACCGGCCCACTCGGTTGAATCGAGAAGGCCTTTTCCGGCAGGATCCGCCTGACGAACTTCTTGGAGGCCCCCGGAATGGCAGGCCCCCTTCTTGGACCCGCCAGTCAACTTCATGGCCTTCTTCAGGATTTCATCGTGCACCTCAATCGTGATTTGTATGGGTCGCTAAGACCCAAAAGTATGAATACCCAAAGATGAAAACATCTTTCGTTATTCTTCCTTCGAATCAGGGATCAATTCGTAAAGAAGGGCATTGTCTTTGGTGAGAAACTCTTTCGCGAGCGCATTAAGTTCTTCAACTGTCACTTTGCCGTAATCCTCGTCACGGGTGCGGGCCCAATCCAGCTTGTATGGCTTTTCCTGGCTGCTGCCGAGAACCGTTCCAAGCCAGTATCCATTGTCGCGGAGGCTTTCTTTGAGTCCGGATTGGATGGGATTGAGCGAACGCTCGAGTTCGTCCTGAGTGACTCCATCGGTCGCCATTTTGTGAGCGAGTGAAATCATGAGGTCACCATACTTCTTGGTCTCTTCCGGTTTCACTTGAGCCATTGCTTGAAGCATCCCCATATCCAATTCCTCGCTGGGTGAAGCGCCGGCGCGGGGGCTGTAGGACCCACCAAGTTTCTCGCGGATCTCTTCGCGAAGCCGGTCACTCAGAATCGAAGCGAGGATGTTGAAACGTCTTGTGCGTTTCACATCGGTTCCGGTGGCTGGGATTTTCCAAACGGCCATGGCAGCGGCATTGGGAATTTTGGAGTCGAAGGTGAACTTCTTGCTGTCCGGGCGCTCGGGAAAGTTGATTTTCCGGCGTTCGTCATAGTTCGGCTTCGCGGTTTTGCGCTCGGGCAATGCACCAAAGGTTTTTTGAATAAGGGGGAGCGCAACAGCCGGATCAAGGTCTCCAACCAAGGTGAGTTCAAGCGGAGCTTCTTTGAAGGCTGGCATGACCCAGTTCTTCACCATCTCACTATCGTAGGTCATGGCCTTTTCTTTGGCGGGAAATCCAAAGCGGAAATCACCACCATGCATATGGCTTGCGACCTTGATCATTGCGCCCTGCATCGAGTGCTCGAGCTGGTTGTAAAGCATCGGCAGAGCCATCTTGAACATGCGTTCACCCTCAGGGCGGAAACCCGGATCGGTGAGATAGGCACACATGAGCTGCAGCTGGAGCTCCAAGTCATCCGGGGTGGTGCGCCCCGAGAGAGAGAAGCTGCCGTCGCCAACTCCAAAGCCAATACTGACATTTTTGCCGGCAAGAATACGCTGAAGGTCGTCGGCCGAATGTTTCCCGAGACCGCCGGCTTCGAAGATTGCACTGGCGAAGCGGTCGAGTCCGGGGGTTTCATCGGGCTGGGTGAGTTGACCTGAGCCAAAGCGGGCGTTGATACTGATCGAATTCTTTTGGAAATCAGTCTGCTTGTAGTTCACGCGGACATTGTTCGAAAGCATGAGCTGGGTGGCTCCAAGGTCTTCGATTTCCTTTTCCTGAACGATGGTTCCGGGTTTTCCGAAATCAGTGTAAGCGAATGGAGCCAGAGTTTCTTCGGTGGGAGCGGTGACTTCGGTCTCGCGGCTCTTGAGGAAGATCTTCTTGAGTTCTTCGGCCGCCGAGTCCGGAGCTTCGGGCGTGGTGAGGACGAGAGATAAATCCTTGGTGTCCCAAAATTCGTTGAAGGCCTTTTGGCAGTCTTCGGCGGTGATTTTCCCAAGTGTCGACTTCACAAGCTCCAGATCGGTCTCCGGAGTGGTGAAAACATTCTTTTCGCCAATCGCTCCGATGAATTGCATGGCAATTCCATTTGAGCGGCGGGTGTCTTTGCGCTTGACCGCCTCTTCAGCACTGTTGATGAGGTTTGCTTTGACCTCTTTGAGTTCCTCTTCGGTAAATCCGAACTGAACGGCCTTACGGAGTTCTTGTTCGAGGACGGGCACGGCCTCTTTCCATTTTCCTTCGGCGGGAGTGACTTCGATTCCTCCTTGTTCAATCATGTTGAAGTAGGCGCTGCGACTGGCCGATCCTGAGAGAATTGGAGATCCTTCTTCCTTGGCAAGGATGCCAAACCGACGGCTTAGGATCCCGTTCGCGATGGCGAGCGGGTATTGGTTTGTTCGATTGGTGCTGGTGTCAGGCTTCGGAGTGTAAGGCCGAAGCGAGTATAGGGAGATATCGGTCGAGGGAAGTTCCTTGTCCGTAAAGACCTCGGAGCGGAGACCAAAACCCGAGGGGGGAATATCCTTGGGCGGATTTTGGCCGGGATTTTCCGGGTTTTGCATGGAGATGAAGGTTTCACGGATTCGTTTCTCCATTTCCTTGGCGTCGAAGTCACCGACAACCACGAAAGTCATGCGTTTTGGCGTGTAATAACGGCTGTAAAAGTCAGTGAAGCGCTCGCGAGGGGCGGTTTTGATGACTTCCTCGGTCCCAATGGGCACGCGCTTCATGAGTCGTGACCCCGGGATGAGATACTCAAATTGCTTTAGCATCATACGGTATCCCACGGAATCACGGGAGGTTTTTTCTGAAATGATGACGCCACGCTCGTTGTCAATTTCCTCCTTGGTTAAAAGGGCCCCGTCGGCGAAGTCGCGCATTACGGTGAAGGTTAGATCCACCGTCTTTTCGTCCATATTCGGGAGATCCAGCATATAGACCGTTTCATCGAAGGAAGTGTAGGCATTGGCGTGGGCTCCGAATTGGATGCCGAGCCGTTGCATCTGCGGGATGAGCTCGGCAGGAGTGAAGTTCTTGGAGCCGTTGAAGACCATGTGCTCCAGAAAGTGCGCCAATCCCCGCTGGTCATCGGCTTCCATCAAGGAGCCAGCCGCGATGTGAAGGCGGACCGAGAACTTGCCCGGAGGCTCGGAATTGGGATAGATGATGTATTTGAAGCCATTATCCATCGAGCCGAAGATGGCATTGGGATCGGGCTTGAGATCTGATCCTTCGCCGGCGACCGGATTAGCGGAAAGCGGCAGGATGAGCGCGGTTGCGAGTAGAAACAATGATTTCATGAATGTGGGGACCATAGGTTAGTCGGTCTGGAAGGAAAGCGGGGAAAGTACTTCGATTTGTTTTTGGGATTTCAGATTGTCATCAGAGATTGTGGAAGGCTTGATAGAAGGATGATGAGAAGACGCCATTTTATCACCCAAACCGGGCTGGCATCGGTTGGAGCAGGCTTGGCTGCAGGCCAAAGTCGAAAGAAAAAATCGTGGCCTATCGTGATTTTCGAAAAGCCCATTCAGACCCTCGATTATGACCGCATGGGTGAGGAGTTGTCTAAAATGGGCGTTCAAGGAATTGAGGCGACAATCCGGCGTGGAGGTCACATTGAGGCCAAGGATGCCGAGTCTGAAGTGCCCGGAATGGTGAAGTCCTTGGCGAAAAATGGCCAGAAGGCCCTCATTGCCACTTGCAACGTGAATTTAGCAAACGAGGAGAACGCGAATTTTCTGCGCATACTCAAGGCAAATGGGATCACCCGCTACCGCATGGATTACTTTCGCTATGATCTAAAGAAGGCCCTCCTCCCACAAGTTGCGGAGAATACCGCCAAGCTCCGCGAGATCGAGGCAATGAATCGCGAAATCGGAATGCAGGCTTTGTATCAAATCCACGCGGGGGCCAAATATGCCGGTTCACTGGCATGGGACGCGGCCATGATGTTCGAAAAGGTAAATCCGGATCATGCCGCGATCGCGTTCGATCTTCGACATGTGAAGGCAGGATCCGGTTTGTCATTCCCCACCGCTCTGGCCGCGATGAGGAAGCATGTGCGATCAATTTTCGTCAAGGATGCGAGATGGGGCGGTGAGCGAACGACCAGCATCAAGAATGTCCCCCTCGATACCGGAATCGTTAACAAGAAGACCTTCGATGAGGTGAGGAAGGGGCATGTCTCGATGCCTTTGTCGCTGCACATGGAATGGGGAAAGGCTCCAATCTACCCGAAGGAGATTGTTATGGATGCTGTTGCTCATGTCGGGCGAGACGTAAGAGTTCTAAAGTCATGGCTCTGAGACTAATTTTCCCCATCCTGATGTTCTCGTTGGTTGCGGCTGATGAGGTGAAAGTCGTGGAATCTCAAAGGTCCATTGTCATTTCGCGTGGAGAAACAGACATCCTGACTTACCACAAAGCAGAAGTGCCGCCCCCGGAGGGGGCGAGGAAGGTCTACCGCCGGAGTGGTTTTATTCATCCGCTCAAGAGTCCCAAAGGGGGAGTGGTCACCGGAATTCATCCTGATGACCACTTGCACCATCTGGGGCTTTGGCACGCCTGGGTGAAAACGAAACACGGCAAGGATCAACCGGATTTCTGGAACTTGGGAGGAGAGAGCGGGAGAGTCCGCTTTTCCAAATTACTTAAGAAAAGCACGAGTGGATTTACGGTCGAACAGGAACAGCTTGCTTACAAGGGCGCGAACAAAAAGGAATCCGTTATCCTCAGGGAAGTGCTATCAATAGCAGTGGATGCCACGGAGGAGGCCAACTTCATTGACTACCACCTTATCCAAAAGAACGTTTCCAGCGAGATGTTGGAATTGCCAGCCTACCGATATGGCGGACCTTTGGCTTATCGCGGGCCCCATTCCTGGAATAAGGAAAACAGCGACTACCTGACCTCCACAGGAAAGAAGCGGGCCGACAGCCATGCCACCCGCGCGGACTGGTGTGCGATTTTTGGGCCGACTGACAAAGGGGATGCCACGATCACGATGATGGGGCATCCAGGCAATTTTGACGCTCCCCAACGCTTGCGGACCTGGCCGGATGGGAAGGTTTTTCTCTGTTGGACCCCAATTCAGGAAAAACCTTTGGTGATCCAACCTGACCAATCGGTGTCCTGGAAATACCGGATTGTCATTTCAGACGGAAAGCCCGACCAAACTGCGATCAATCGGTGGTGGGCCGGGTATCGCGGGAAGTGAGCCGGGACCGAAGGAAGTGAAATTTTTCGGGCCTGAGAAATTGATTGAGAATTCGTTCGGGAGGAATCCACTCGATCTCACCGGGAGTCTGGAGGGCGCAAACAACCCTGCTCAAGTTCCCGGAGTAACTTCCCAACGTCCAGGGGGTGGTGTCCACCTTTTGAGGTTCTTGCAGAAGCGCGTTTTTGAGCCAGTCCGACAATTCGGGAAGGGATTCTTTTACAATAACCCTGCGCTGATACTCTTCCGGAAGGTTCCCAAAGTCTACGGTCCCGCCAGCTGAGAATTCGGACCAAGCTTGATCCAGTTCTTCGGTCTCCAATTTTCGTCCATATGCGAGCATGGTGGCCGCAAGTTTCTCACGATACTCTGTTTCCAGCTCCGGCAGGAGTTCGAGAGACACTGGAATGGATTGATAAAGCGTGCCGTAGTTGACAAAGTCACAAGTGATTTCCGGCAGGTCGCGTCCAATGAGAGGCTTATTAAGAAAAGCGGGGTCAAGGAACGTGAGGCCGAAGCCTTCGTTAATCGAAGTGGTCACCAAATGGGTTGATTCTTCAAGCCACGATACAAAGGAGTCCGGATGTTTGCCCACCACATCGAAATCAATCGGAAGATTTTCCTCCTCAGAGAACCGGACCCAGTCGTCGTGTAAAAATGCGGGCTCCTCCGCGCCGGAGCGCAACGCTACTGCAAAGCGGGTGTTGGGCGGTGCGTGTGCGGCCAAAAGGCAGAGTTCACCAAGGTTTTTTCGGCGAATTCCCCGGACCGGGTATAAAACCAGGGTTTCCTTCAGTGTCTTCTTCCGGATCGTGGGGGGATTGACGGCATTTGGCAGAAAGTGTGCGCGGGATTGGGGAATGCCGGCCTGTTTGAGGATCTCGAGATCGCGCCGATTGATGGTGGCGTAGTGAATGTGAGGTGCGTTGGGGTAGAGTCGGCGATTCCCCTGAACAAGTTGATAATTGGCCGGCCGGCCGTCCTCCACGAAATCGTGAATCTGCATCAGAA
This sequence comes from Verrucomicrobiia bacterium, assembly GCA_030432565.1. Taxonomy (GTDB): domain Bacteria; phylum Verrucomicrobiota; class Verrucomicrobiia; order Verrucomicrobiales; family Akkermansiaceae; genus SW10. Next base: position 66,080 of record JAUIGV010000011.1, read on the forward strand.
TAGAGACTCCGGAAGTGGCGGCAGCTTCGATCATCCGCGGGTAGGAGACGTTCAGGCCGAGCGTCGGATTATGAATGATCCAGAGGTCGGCGTTTTGCTCGAGAAGTCGCTCGACCGGTATGGTGCCCTCGGATTGGTAATCCAACTCGGGTAGGATGAGCCCCGGACCAGCCCAGTCTTTTTCGGGCCCGCTGGACGCAATCTTGACCTGATGTCCTTGTTCCCGGAGAATTTTGGTCTGGGATTCGATCACCCGCGTCACGCCTCCCGCTCGCAGATGGTAGTGGATGATCAGGATGTGCATGTCGCTGGGAGCGAGGAGTCTGCACGATAGCGTTGCGATGGCAAACGGGATTCGCTAGCGTAGAGCCATGAAGAATTCGGGATGGTGGCAGATGTCGCTCGCAATTGCTGCGGTCACGCTCGCAGATCGGGCCAAACGGCGTCGTTTCATCACCGGTTTGCTCGTGGTTATCGTGGCCTATTTCGCGCTGGGAAACTGGCCACTGAATTCGTGGCTTTTGCAAGGACTCTGGCGAATGTTGATTTTCTGGGGCTTTCTTGCGTTGATGTGCCTCTTTATGATTCTGATGGCCTTGTTTGACGCCTTGGCGGTCATCGGTGAGGAAAGGAGGAAACTGGGCCTGACCAAGCCGCGCGAAGACGAAGAATCATCACTGGATTAGATTTGTGACTTGCGAGTTTGGCGGCCCCGCCTCATCCCTCTGACATGACTTCAGAGCTTGAGCGCCTTTTCGAACATCTGCGATTTCCCAGTATCTCCACGGATTCCCGCCACATTGCGGATGTCCGGGCAAACGCCGAATGGCTTTTGGGCCAGTTCGAGCAGATGGGGTTGATCACCGAACTCCACGAAACCCCCGGAAATCCGGTGATCGTAGCCCGTAACGAAAGGATCGAAGGCCGTCCCACCGTTCTCATATACGGTCACTATGATGTGCAGCCCGTTGACCCGCTCGAACTCTGGGACTCCGCCCCATTTGAGCCCGAAATCCGCGACGGCAAAATATGGGGCAGGGGCGGCGCTGATAATAAGGGGCAGCACTTCGTTCACATGCTTGGTGCCGAGAAAACGATTAAGGAAGAGGGTGAGCTCCCGCTGAATGTAATTTTTCTCATCGAAGGTGAGGAGGAGATCGGGTCACCGAACCTCGTTCCGTTCTTGAATGAGCACAAGGAGTCGCTGGCTTGTGATATTATCGCGGTATCTGATACCGGCATGGTTGCCCCGGGTGTGCCAACCCTCGGCTATGGCTTGCGAGGCATCACTTGTCTGGAAGTGACAGTCAAAGGGCCGTCAGGCGACCTGCACTCGGGCGTCTACGGCGGGTGCGTTGCGAACCCTGCCAGTGCGGCATCGCGCATGGTTGCCAGCTTGCACCACGACGATGGCAAAATTGCAGTTGAAGGTTTTTACGATGACGTCATTCCGCTGGAAGACTGGGAACGCGAGATGTGGTCCAAAGTTCCCGGAGCCTCCGACGAAGACTTTCTGAAAACCACTGGTTCTCCGGAGCCGTTTGGTGAACCGGGTTATTCCATGGCCGAGCGTCTTTGGGCCCGTCCAACCATCGAAGTGAATGGATTCGGTAGCGGCTATCAAGGCGAGGGGTCGAAAACGGTTCTGCCTGCCAAGGCGATTTTCAAACTCTCCTGCCGTTTGGTTCCCGGCCAGGATCCCGCGAAGGTCCAACAACAGGTTGAAGATCATCTCCGGGCCCATTCACCTAAAGGAGTGACTGTCGAAATTTACAAGGGCCATTCTGGAAAGGCTTATCACAACGATCCCCACTCCAAGTTTGGCAAGGCCGCTCAGGCCGCGCTTACCACCGCTTTTGGGCGTGAGCCGGTCCTCATTCGTGAAGGTGGCAGTATCCCCATCATCCAGGATATGAAGGAGATCCTGGGCGCCGACAGTCTGATGCTTGGGCTGGCGCTGCCGGACTGCCAAATCCACGCTCCCAACGAGAACTACTCGGTCGAGAACTTTGAAAAGGGAATCGAGATGAGCCGGGAACTTCTAAAAGAACTTTCAACTCTGTAAAACGTCATGAGTGACGAGAAAAAAGACTTCATCCGCGAAATTATCGCGGCCGATCTTAAAAGCGGAAAGCACGCTGCTCCCATTACCAGATTCCCACCCGAACCGAATGGATACCTCCACATTGGACACGCCAAGGCAATCGGGGTGAATTTTGGAATCGCTGGCGAGTATGCCGGCCTCGGGGCGAGATGCCACTTGCGCTTCGACGACACCAATCCGGTCAAGGAGGACACCGAGTATGTCGAATCGATCAAGCGCGACATCGAATGGCTTGGTTACGATTGGGGAGAGCATCTTTACTTCGCGAGCGACTACTTCGACTACTTCTACGATTGCGCCGTTGCCCTCATCGAGAAGGGGCTCGCTTATGTTGACACCCAGACTCCGGACGAAATTCGTGCCCAAAGAGGAAACGTCAGTGTGGTCGGCACGCCCTCGCCTCACCGGGAGCGCTCGGTGGAAGAGAACCTGGCGCTTTTCAAGAAGATGCGCGAGGGAGGATTCAAGGACGGTGGGGCGGTTCTGCGTGCCAATATCGACATGGAGTCTTTCAACATGAACATGCGGGACCCGGTGCTCTACCGGGTTGTTCATGCTCGTCATCACAACACGGGAGACAAATGGTGCATTTACCCCATGTATGACTTTGCCCATCCGCTGGAAGACGCCAAGGAGCACATCACGCACTCGCTTTGCTCGCTGGAATTTGAAAACCACCGTCCACTTTACGACTGGGTCGTGGAGAATTGCCCGGTGCCGTCAAAGCCACGCCAAATTGAATTTGCTCGTCTCAACATCGGTTACACCGTGATGAGCAAGCGGAAGTTTATTCAACTGGTGGATGAGAAGCATGTCGATGGTTGGGATGATCCGAGGATGTCGACCCTGAGCGGAATGCGTCGCCGTGGTTATCCTCCCGAGGCAATTCGGGCATTTGTTGAGAGAGTCGGATTGACCAAACAGAATTCGCTCTCGGACTTTGCTCTCCTTGAGTTTGAAGTACGAAACTATCTTAATAAGGTCGCCCAGCGAAAAATGGCGGTCCTCGACCCGATCAAAGTGGTCATCACCAACTACCCGGAAGGTGAAAGCGAAAAGGTGAGCGTGCCGAATAATCCCGAAAACGACGATGACGGTTCGCGTGAGCTGACCTTCACCCGGGAGTTCTGGATCGAGCGCGACGACTTCATGATCGAAGCTCCAAAGAAGTACTTTCGACTCAAACCCGGCGGGGCCGTTCGGCTTCGAGGTGCCTACATCATCCAGCACGTCGACCACGTTCTCGGTGAGAATGGTGAAGTCAGTGAGGTCCATTGTGAATTTATCCCAGACACCATCGGCAAGTCGGCTCCGGAAGGGGTGCAGTGCCGCACGGCGATTCATTGGGTTTCCTGTGCTGAAGCAGTCGATGCCGAAGTCCGGCTCTACGACCGCCTTTTCACCGAAGAAGTTCCCGATAACGCGGAGGGGGGATATTTGTCCTGCTTGAATCCTGACAGTTTGTCCGTCGTCACCGGCGCCAAGGTGGAGCCAAGTCTGGCTGCGATGGTGGCGGGCGAGCGGTGCCAGTTCGAGCGTATCGGATACTTCTGTGCGGATTCCGTGGATCACTCGCCAGACAAGCCGGTTTTCAACCGGATATCGACCCTGCGGGATTCGTGGGGTGCCAAGAAATAAGTGTATGAAGGGCCACCGTTACTGGTTGGCGGTGGTCTTTTTCCTCCTCGCCTCGGCACCGGGATTTTGGTTTCCGGCCCTCACCAATGTGCTGGAGAGCTACGGACTTGGTTCATGGCGATTGGCTGTTTTTTTGGTGCCGCCGCTGACGGGGATGATTTCACCGTTGATTTTTGGTGCCCAGGTCGATCAGCGACTCGAAGCCCAAAAGGTTCTGGGCTGGATCATGCTTCTGGGAGCGGGGTTTCTATACATGGCCTTTCACGCTCTTGAACATCACTGGGGGGGTGGATGGTTTCTGTTTTTCTTTATCACAAATGCTTTGATTTCGGCTCCGGCGTGGTCCTTGCTCACGACGATTACGCTTTCGAATCTGGCCGATCCCGGGAAGAGTTTTGGTTACTTCCGGGTTTGGGGGACCATCGGATGGCTGGTCGCCGGGTGGGTCGTTAGTATGTCGGGATTGGATTTCTCAGCGCAGACCGGAAAGCTGGGGGCAGCGGTTCGGATACTCGCAGGATTCGCATGCTTCGCACTTCCAGTCACCTTGCCGAAAGGGATTAAAGCGAAGAATTGGACCGAGTCTTTAGGCTTCGGAGCAATCAAGCTGCTTAAAGATCGTGATCTTTTATGCTATTTCATGACCGCGCTGCTCTTCAATATTCCCTTGGCTGCGTATTATTATCACACACCCCTGCACTTGGCTGAACTCGGAGCGGAAAACGTTTCCTTTTTAATGACGACAGCGCAAATCATGGAGACAATTGCGATGTTGGTCATGGGGTTGGTGATTGCACGATATCGGGTGAAGACCATTCTAATTGTCGCTATCGTAAGTGGAGTCCTCCGGTATCTCTTCTACTCATTCGATGAGGTTTTCTGGCTCGTGCTGGGGGTCACCTTGCACGGCATTTGTTGGACTTTCTTTTTTGAGGCGGGGCGGGTCTTTGTCCACCGTCGTGTCGATGAAGGGATGAGGACCCAGGCCCAGGCTCTTCTCGGATTTTTCAGTGGCGGCTTGGGCGGGGTGCTTGGGATTGTTGTTGTGGATGTCATCTATCGCACGGTCGTTCCCAATCACGGTTGGTCGCCATATTGGTTGATCCTGACGGGAATGAACTGCGTTGCCCTGACACTCTTTGTCATCGGCTACAAGGGCCTCCCGGTCGCTCCCGATCAGGAGGAAAGCTAGCCCAACTTTTTGAGCGCTTGAATTCTCACCAAAACCGGTGGATGCGAGTGATCAAGAAAGACTTCAAGAGGGTGTGGCGTGAGATTGGAAAGGTTGTTGGCAGAGAGCTTCTTGAGGGCGGAGATCAGGTGGTCGGGAGTGCCTTGATTCACGACAGCATACTCGTCGGCCTCAAACTCATGCTTTCGGGAGAGGATATTCATTGCCACCGAAAGCAAGCGGGACACGGGCTTGAAGACGATCATGAATAAGACAAGGCCGGCTGCAGTCGCGGCGGCGGAACCCGTCGGTATTCCAAATGCGGCATACAGTTGGCTTCCGAATGCCGTGTCCGGATTCGTAGCCATTCCCAGAAGGAAAAAGATGACCGCAGTTTGAATCATCGAAATCACAAGGCGCTGGACGATGTGCTTTCGCTTGAAATGGCCTATCTCATGAGCGAGAACCCCAACCAATTCGTCAGTTGTCTGGCTCTCAATCAGAGTGTCAAACAAGGCAATTTTTTTACGCTTACCGAACCCCGTGAAAAAGGCGTTTGATTTCGACGAGCGTCGTGACCCGTCCATCACCGAGATCTCGGTCAGGGGGAATTCGCACTTTTTGGCCATCGACTGGATCGCGGCGTTCAATTCTTCGTCTTCCAGTGGAGTGAATTTGTTGAACAGGGGTAGGAGGAAAGAGGGGGCCAGGTAGGTGAGCGCGAGTGAAATAAAGGTGAAACTCAACCAGGCCCAGATCCAGGCGTTGGGCACTGAATCAAAGATCCAAAGAATCAGGGCAACGATTCCGCCGCCGAGGATTGCGGTGATGAGATGGGATTTGATTTGATCGACGAGGTAGGTTCTTGCAGTGGTTTTATTGAAGCCGAATTTCTCTTCCAACACGAAGGTGTGATAAAGATCAAAGGGAAGGGAACTCACCCAGGACCCAAGATACAGAATACCGATGAAAGCCAACCCGGTCCCGATTTTTCCTAATCCCCAGCCGCACACGAGCCCATCCACCCAGCCAAATCCTCCAAAAAACCAAAAAGCAAGGAGGACGGTGAGCGAAAATATGGAGGAAATGACCCCAAATTGCGCCTGAGCCTTTTCATAAGACTGAGCTTTTTGATATTTTTCATCGTCCCAAACTCCCCTGAATTCCTCGGGTAGCTCGGGTTTGAGATTCTTCAAAGTGAGAAGCGTCGCTGCGAAATCGAGCTTCCAGAGAACGAGAAGCGCAACAATGAGAAGGATCGCGAGAAGATTGAACTCGGGCATGCGGTGACGTTCGTGGCGCGATGGAGAAGGGACAAGATGATTTTCGTCCAAAGGACAGGAATTGTTCGATTACCCAAATTATTTGTTTAGGATCTTGAAATTGTTAAGAGAACCGTAATAATCGCTCCATGTTCCGGCCCGCCCGCCAGATGAAGTTCAGTTTTGCCGAGCCGCCTCACGAGGTTTCTCGCCTTGGCAAGGGGAGGGGTGGGGCTCCACTTTCCAAAAAAGGTTTCGATGGATCTTTTACGGACTGGTGTTGTGAGTTGGTCCGGGGTCTCGGGCTGGCAGATTTGGAACAACGGATCGAAGTCGAGTGGAATCCGCGTATGCGTTCGTGCGCGGGACGGGCCTTTTGGCCGGTGGGTTTGATCCAACTCAATCCAAAGCTCAACGAAATTTCGGCCTCAGAAGTGAGGAGGACTGTTCTTCATGAGTTGGCTCATTTGGTGGCCTACGAGCGTAACCCTCATCGCTCCATCAAGAGTCATGGTCCCGAATGGCAACGTGCCTGTGCCGACCTCGGAATTCCCGATGAACAGGCGACTCACGAATTGGCATTACCAACCCGCAGTTTAAAAAGGCGTTGGAAATACCAGTGTCCGCAATGTGATTATGCTTTTGAACGGGTTCGCAGATACAAAGGCGCAGTTGCCTGTTACGATTGTTGCCTTAAGACCACGGGCGGGGTCTTCGACCCAACCTACCGGCTCGTCGAAGTGTCGCTATCGACCTAGTCGGGATTCGACGAAAAAAGCCTCGCCAGTTTTCCGGCGAGACTTCTTTTGTTGTAGTGGTTTTATCGTCTGGAGCCCGTTGTTGGGTCGCGGCGTTGGCGCCCTTCGCTCGTTTTTGGGAGTCGGGTTGATTGCCTCCGGTGTTTTGTCTGTCGGCGGAGCGCTGTCCCATTCACAAAGACATCTTCCTGGAGCTCGCTTCCAATGTCCGTGTTTCGCTTGATGATACGGGAAAGTGTTTGCTCATTCACCATATCGACGATTTCCGGAGCCAGCGCACTCTCATAATAGAAGCGGTCCCCATCACGCAATCGCACGAACTGATCGACAAGTATTCGTTGGTAAGTCTCTCCGACCATCGATCCCGGTAGGTCGTTCTCACAGAGAGCTCCGACCCAAAGGTCAAGTTGATCGGGATCATCGTAAACAGACTGCAGACTTTTGACATCGTCCGGGTTGTCGGTCAGGTCGCTCATGAAACGAAGTGGTCTCAGACCAAGTCCGCGCCGGACTTCGTTGAATCCCGGAATGCCATGGTCGCGACCACGTTGGATATTCAATGAGGCGAGATCGAATCCGCCAGCACCCGGAGGACCGAAGAGGAAGTTGCGAACCTCATCAATCAGGTGGGCATCCAGTTCCTGGCATTGCTGAGAGGCGAGTCCACGCAAGACAACCTCAATCCCTTCGTCTTCAATCAAACCTGGGTCGAAGAATGAGGTGGCAAGTGAGAGATGACCGGCTTCGATTTCGTCGCCATTGCGGTCGACGCGCAACAGCTCCGAAGAGAGCATGCTGTGACCGATCCGGAATGCCGCTGCGCCAAATGAATTGGAGATATCAGCCCGCACGTCATCGCGATATCCGCGATAGGGTGGCAGGGCGTCCGGACCCAAAAGAACAGGCAGGAATTCCCGGTAGGTGATGGCCTGGATTTCCGCGCCAACGATCATGCGGGCGAATTGATAGATCTCCTCGTCCATCGCCTGGGGATTGAGCCCGGCATAGCTTTCGGCCCAGTAGTTGTGCTCGCGGACAAACAGGGTGTGGAGTGCGGTTAATCCAACTTGTTCGTTTGCCCGCACATCTCCGGCGAGGAAGAAATTTGGAGTCGGCGACGGAGCGTTATCAAACCCTCCTTCATTATAGGGAAGGAGATCTCCATGATTGCTTTCAGTAACCTTGAGCTTTCCGCTTCCGTCCAGTCGTCTCAGCGCAAAGGCACGCGCATCAGTCGAACCATAGACTTGCGAACCATCGATATAAGCCGAGATGGCATTGATCTGTTCCCGAACTCCGGCGTGTTCCTCGTAAAGAGAACGATTGAGCGGGATTTGGACTGTGCCGGTACTGGCCGGATCAAAGTGCGGATCCCCAATCGGCACAGGGATATCAAAGGCTTCAGCCGGATCAATCGTTGGTGTTTCGATGATATCGTGATCGAGGAACTGTCCCCACTGCCACAGAAAATCGGTCGCTCCCTTTGAATTCGGCAATGAGTCTGTTTGTGCCACCACCGCATTGCTAATGGCTCTTGCCGAAGGTCGTTCCGGCCCTGCGGGTTCCGAACTGCCATCAGCATAAGCGTTCTTGAAAATCCGGATCGTGGAAACTTCGGCAGCTCCCCAATCAGGATGGGCAATATTGTTCCCGCTGCCATTGAGCGTTCGGCTTTCGCGTTGCACCGGGATTTCGTTCGCCTGCGTTTCAACCTTTCGCCGCAGCTGCTCGTCGATGGACGTTCTTTTGGGCATGGATCTGGGAAGGAACGCGGCCTGGCGTTCGTTCGGGCGTCGGTATTCGGTTCCTCGTTCGGGTCCAGTCTCCTGGGCGGGAGCGAGCATCATGGCAGCCGTCAGGGAAAAGAGCGTCGCCGCAATTTTTCGTGAGGATTCAGGTGTGTCTTTCATGATTCTCTTCTTTCTAGTTTTAGATCGAATTCATTTTCGATCTATCGGGCATCATGCCAGAGGTATTCTGAACGGGAGATGAAAGGCCTGAAACATTCTCACTTTTCTCAAAAGGTTTTCTACAAGGTGTCTCGTACTACCTGATAGCAGCCCGGTAAAAGTTGCGGTAATCCTTCGGGCTCATATGCATGATGGATGAGAAAGCACGGGTGAACGAAGCGTGCTCGTGGTAGGATAGCGAGCCCGCGATCTGCCCCACGCTCAGTGTTGTGCTGAGGAGTTTGTCGCAGGCTGCCGCAATCCTTGCGCGAACGAGGTATTGCTTGGGGGTGGTACCCAGGTATTTCCGAAAGCTGCGTTCCAGGCTGCTCACCGACATTCCGGCCTGCCGCGCCAAATCGCGCACGGTGATGTCCTCGCCGAGATTTTCGTGAACCCGATCGATAAGATTTGAAATGGCGCGTTGCGGAGTCGGGAGCGGGGGGCCCTCGCCGTGTTCAAGTCGACGCGAGACCCCGGCAGTCCCTAGCACTTTGTTATTTTCGTCGAAGAGAGGAATTTTAGAGGTCATTCGCCACTCGATGCCTCCACCCGGACGGGTGACGATTTCCAACTTGTTTTGGAGTGGTTTTGAAGTTTTTAAAACAGTCTCGTCATCACAGCGAAAGAAATTCGCCATTGTTGGCGGGAAGAGTGATTCGTCTGTCTCGCCGACCAGATCTTCGGGAGCTCGATTGAGGAGCTGGGCGTAGGCCCGGTTGGCGAAGATGATGGTTCCGGTGTCGTCTTTGACCCAAAACATGATGTCGGGAAGTGCTTCAAAGAGCCCCATGGCGATTTGCCCGGGTCGAAGTTGAGCGGAGAGCTCCTGGAAACGAGTGAAGGAAGACATTGGGTTTGACGATTTAGGACAAAAAAACGATGGCTTGGATCATGGACTCACGAAAGAAAAATTTGCTAGCCTCTTCCGTGCGCAGGAGTGATTCTGCTCCCAAACAACACAATTGACCCATGTCTGAATATTTTCCCAACATCCCCAAGATAAAGTATGAGGGGCCTCAATCCGATAATCCCTTCGCCTTCCATCATTACAATCCGGACGAGATTGTGGCTGGAAAATCGATGAAAGAGCACATGCGCTTCGGCGCCGCCTACTGGCATTGTATGCGAAATGGACTCGGGGATCCCTTTGGTGATGGCACGGCTCTGATGCCTTGGGATAATGGCGAAGAGACTCTGGAAAATGCTCTGAACCGCGTTCCGGTTTTCTTTGAATTCCTCGATAAGATCGACATCGATTACTACTGCTTCCACGATCGTGACATCTCGCCCGAGGGAGAGACTTTGACACAGACTCACGAGATGTTTCATCGGGTGGTGCAGGAGCTGGAAACTTTTCAAAATCAAACCGGCAAAAAACTCCTCTGGGGAACAGCCTGTTTGTTCGGACACCCAAGATATGCGCACGGCGCTTCAACGTCTCCGAACGCTGACGTTTTTGCCTTTGGTGCAAGCCAGGTCAAGAATGCCATCGATGCAACCCATCGTCTTGGGGGGCCTGGTTATACTTTTTGGGGTGGTCGTGAGGGCTATGGCTCACTGATCAACACCGACATGAAGAGAGAGGTGGATCACTTGGCCGCTTTTCTGCATATGGCGGTCGATTATGCGAAAAGCATTGGCTATACCGGACAGTTTTACATCGAACCCAAGCCGCGTGAGCCATCCACCCACCAATATGACTCCGACTCGGCGGCGTGCTTGAACTTTCTTCGTGAGTATAATCTGCTTGAGCATTTTAAGCTGAATATCGAAACAAACCATGCCACCCTGGCCGGCCACACCATGGAGCATGAGCTTGAGGTTGCCATAAATGCCAACGCTCTCGGGTCAATTGACGCAAATCGTGGTGACGAACTCATCGGCTGGGATACCGACCAGTTTCCAACCAATATTTACGGGACCACCAACGTAATGTTACGCCTCCTCAAGATGGGCGGGTTTACCACAGGGGGACTTAATTTCGATGCCAAACGCCGTCGTGAGAGTCACGAACCGGAAGATCTTTTCCACGCACATATCGGCGGGATGGATGCCTTCGCACGCGGCCTTAAGATTGCCGCCAAGATCATTGAAGACGGACGCTTTGACGAGTTTGTGAAGACGCGTTACTCCTCCTATGATCAGGGAATCGGCGCTGAAATTGAGTCCGGAACCGCGACTCTCGACTCTCTCGATCAATATGCCCAGGGCATCGCACCTCCGCAGCTGGCAAGCGGACGCCAGGAGCGTCTCGAGAATCTTTTGAACGACTACCTCTAGAATTCGATGTCCCTTGTCCTTGGCCTGGACTCATCAACGCAGAGTCTTTCAGCAGTCATCCTCGATACCGAAGCGGGGATCGTGCTTGCTGATCATTCGGTGAATTTTGGTGATGATCTCCCGCACTACAACCAATCCCACGGTTACGACGACTCGGGATCCCGGGGCGAGGTTTCTTCCAATCCTCTCATGTGGCTTGAAGCGCTCGACCTCTTGCTTGTGCAAATGTCCGGCGAAGAGATCGATTTTTCTAAGATCGAAGCGGTATCAGGGTCCGGGCAGCAACACGGAAGTGTTTACCTCAAGAGTTGTTTTGGTGAGAAGCTTGCGGGGCTTTCGGCAAAGAAAGATTTAAAAGACCAACTTGCGGGATGCCTTGCCAGAGATCGCTCGCCAATCTGGATGGACAGTTCGACGACTTCCGAGTGTGCTGAGATCGCGGAGGCAGTTGGGGGGAACGAAATCGTTTGCGCTAAATCGGGCTCATTCGCGACTGAGCGATTCACGGGCCCGCAGATCCGGAAATTTGCCAAGGAAAGTCCGGCGGGGTATGCCGAAACAGGCGTGATCCATCTCGTTAGTTCCTTCTTCGCCAGCATTTTTGCAGGCCGGAATGTTCCTATCGATTATGGCGACGGGGCCGGGATGAATCTAATGAATCTGGCGGCCAAGGATTGGGATGCCGATCTGGTAAATGCGACTGCTGATGGATTGGCTGAAAAGCTACCTCCATGCGCACCTTCGAATTCAAGTTCGGGACGAATCTCCAACTATTTCGTAAGAAGATATGGCTTCTCTCCGACTTGTGAAACCATCATTTGGTCGGGAGACAATCCCTGCAGCCTCATCGGAATGGGGGCCTCCACGCCCGGCAAGGTAGTCATAAGTCTTGGAACCAGCGACACCCTTTTTGCGGCGATGCCGGAGCCAAAAACCGACCCCAATGGTTTCGGCCATGTTTTTGGGAATCCGGCCGGCGGCTACATGAGCTTGATCTGCTTCAAAAACGGCTCTTTGGCCCGGGAGGCAATCAAGGAGCAATACGGGCTCGGGTGGGAAGCATTTGAGACGAAGGCTCTGTCCGAAACTCCCGCCGGAAACCGCGGCTTGATGATGTTGCCGTTTTACGAACCCGAAATCACTCCGGCGATTGATACCGGAGGTCCTGTTTTTTCCGCAAACCATGAATACTCTTCAGGCGAGGCTGTCCGTGCCGTTCTTGAGAGCCAATTTCTCAACATGCGGGCGCACTCGAATTGGCTCGGAGTAAGTCCAAACAGGATCTATATCACCGGCGGGGCTTCCGAAAATGACGGGATCGCCCAGGTGATTGCCAATGTCTTTGGAGTGGCGGTTGACCGTCTCGATGTTCCGGGGTCTGCTACCATTGGTGCCGGAATGCGTGCCGCCCATGGAATCGGTGAGAATCTTGCCGATCTCGAATCCAAATTCAGCCAACCGCAAGAGGGGCGGAGGCTCGAGCCGGAACCTGCCGCATGCGACGTTTACAATTTGGCCCTCCCCAAATTTAAGGCATTTCTTGCAGAACAAAGCGCTTCCTAAACAGAATTTCAAACAATCCTAATTCAAACCAAAATAAACCATGTCCAGACCAGTTACACTATTCACGGGCCAGTGGGCCGACCTTCCGCTTGCCGAGCTTCTTCCCAAAGTCAAAGAAATGGGTTACGACGGCGTCGAGCTTGCCTGTTGGGGCGATCACTTTGATGTTCAGGCCGCTCTAAATGAGGAAGGGTATGTCGAAGGTCGTTGGGAGCTTTTGAAGCAGAATGATCTCTCGTGTTTTGCCGTCTCCAATCACCTTGTGGGGCAGGCAATTTGTGATCACATCGATGAACGTCACGCCGCGATTCTATCGCCAGCGGTTTATGGGGACGGTGATCCCGAAGGCGTCCGTCAGCGCGCTGCCCGGGAGTTGATCGATACCGCCAAAGCCTGCCGCAAGTTTATCGATGCAGGAAAAGACTACATGGCCGGTCGTGAACAGGTGGGGATCGGCGCTGTTGTCAATGGCTTTACAGGCTCCAGCATCTGGCACGCTCTTTATGCATTCCCACCGACCGATCAGGCTTATCTTCAGAAAGGATTCGATGATTTTGCGAATCGCTTCACTCCGATACTCGATGCTTTCGACGCGGTCGACGTAAACTTTGCCCTTGAGGTTCACCCGACCGAGATCGCCTTCGACATCGCGTCGGCAGCCCGTGCCATCGAAGCCGTAAAGGGTCATAAACGGTTTGGATTCAACTTCGACCCAAGTCATCTTGGTTACCAGGGGGTCGATTACGTTCGCTTTATCCGTGAGTTCTCTGATCGCATCTATCACGTCCACATGAAGGATGTCTGGTGGGGGCATGGTGATGGTACGGTGGGAGTCTTTGGCGGCCACACGGATTTTACGGATGCCCGACGCTACTGGGATTTCCGTTCTGTTGGCCGCGGTGATATTGACTTTGAAGAGATCATCGTTGCTTTGAATGATACAAGATACAGCGGGCCGCTTTCGGTTGAATGGGAGGACGGGCGCATGGAGCGTTTCCACGGAGCCGCCGAGAGTTGCGCCTTCACCAAGTCACTTGACTTCCCACGCAACGAGGGAGGGATGTTCGACTCAGCCTTCGACAGCGATAACCAGTAGAATTTAAATCATTATGTCACTTAAAATTGGAGTCATTGGAGCAGGTGGAATGCTTCAGTATCATTACGCCGGCTTTGTAAAAGCCGGGGCCGAAGTCGCAGCCGTTTGCGACATGAGCGAGGAAGCTGCCAAGGCTGCGGCCGGGAAATACGGCGTCCCCTCGACTTATACCGACGTCGCGGAAATGCTCAACGACTCGTCACTTGATGCAGTCAGCATTATTGTTCCCAACAAGTTTCATGCTTCTCTCGCCATTCAATGCCTTAATGCGGGAAAACACGTGTTTTGTGAAAAACCTCCGGCACTCAATGCAGGTGAGGTAAAGGAGATGATCGCCGCCTCCGAAGCCGCTGGGAAAACCCTCATGTTCAATTTTAACAACCGGGCACGTCCCGAGTCTGTTGATCTTAAGAAGCGCATCGACGCAGGTGAGATTGGTGAAATTAATTCGGCGCAGTCCAAATGGATTCGCCGAACAGGTATTCCCGGTTTTGGTGGTTGGTTTACCACCAAGGCTCTTGCCGGTGGGGGTGCGACGATCGATTTGCTTCACATGATCGACCTGGCTCTTTACTTCATGGGCTATCCGAAACCAACCAATGTTCTCGGCAAGACCTTTGACACCTTTATGGGAGACTCCCGCTTTAAGGGACCATGGGGGATTCCTGATCGCGCCGATGGGGTCACCGATGTCGAGGCTGCCGCCCACGGATTTGTGACCTTTGACACCGGACAGGTTCTGACTCTTCAAGTTTCCTGGGCGGAAATGATCAAACGGGAAGAAGTTTCGGTAGTCTTCCAGGGAACAAAGGCAGGCGGAAAAGTCGAGCGTCTCTTTAAGGAGGACGGGATCGACGAGACTGCGATCGACACCTTCGAGCTTTATACCCAGGACGGAGAAAAATCAGTTGATACCGTCCATGAGCACCCATTTTGCGAAGACATGGGCCGGATCGATTCGGCCGCCAACTTTGTGGAAACGCTTGAAGGAAAGGCTGAGCCGCTTAACACGCCCGAGCAGGCTCTCCATCTGATGACCATCATCGATGCCATTTATGAATCCTCAAATACAGGTAAGGCAATCTCACTTTAAGAAGTTATGAATCGTAAATTAAGGATGGGAATGGTCGGAGGAGGTCGTGGCGCCTTCATTGGACAGGTTCACCGCATGGCCGCCAATCTTGACGGTAAAATCGAATTGGTCGCAGGAGCTTTCTCGTCCGATCCCGAGAAGTCCAAGCTTTCGGGGCAGGACTTTTTTATCGACCCTGCACGGGCCTACGGAAGCTACGAGGAAATGGCAAAGGCGGAAGCTGCCCGCGAGGATGGAATCGATTTCGTTTCCATTGTGGTGCAGAACCACCTCCACTTTTCCGTGGCAAAATGCTTTCTGGAAGCCGGGATCAACGTCATCTGCGACAAACCCCTGACCGTGGATCTCGAGCAGGCGAAGGCGCTGAAGAAACTGGTCGAGGACTCGGGGCTCGTTTTTGCCCTAACCCACAATTACACCGGATACCCTATGGTCAAAGAAGCCCGGCGTATGGTCAAAGACGGTGAGCTGGGACGCTTGCTCAAAGTTGTCGCCGAGTATCCCCAGGGATATGCGGTGGGCGATGTCGAAGGGGAGGGTTCCGGAGCGATTGCCAACTGGCGCGCCGATCCCAAAATCGCAGGGAAGTCAAACTGCATGGGTGACATCGGAACCCATGCGCACAATCTCACCAAGTATATCACCGGCCTTGAAGTCGATGAGTTGGCCGCCGAATTGACGGCCTTCATTCCCGGTCGAGAGTTGGACGACGATGGTAATTGCCTTGTCCGCTTTACCGACGGGGTGAAGGGGATTATTTATGCGTCCCAGATCTCCAATGGAGATGAGAACAACCTGAATATCCGTGTTTATGGGACCAAGGCTTCTCTGGAGTGGCATCAGGAAGATCCCAACGAACTGATCGTGAAATATGCCAATGCGCCGAGAAAAACCTATCGCCGTGGTAACGACTATTTGGGGGCAGCCGCCCAAGAGAACTCCAGAACTCCGTTTGCACATCCGGAAGGATTCATTGAAGCCTTTGCCAATGTCTATTTGGCTGCGGCCAAGGCAATCAGTGATCAGATTGATGGGAATCCTGCTCCAGAGGGGGGATACGATTTTCCAACCGTAGATGATGGAGTTGCCGGAGTCGCGTTTATCGGCGCTTGTGTGGAGTCCTCGCAAAACAACGCGGCCTGGACGAAGCTCGATCTCTAGTCTTGAATTATCCACGTTGCATCCCTATCAGTCAGGGGTGCAGCGTTTCTTTAACCTCCTCATCTTTTCTTTTGGGCTCGTTTCTTGTTCCAGTTCGGACAAGGACACAGGTCTTACGGCGCCCGAACCCCAAGGAGCCCGGCAGGTTGAAATTGGCAAAGATGGTAGCAACAATCCTTTCGCCTTCAATAAAAGCGATGTCGAGCAGGGCGAAAATGGTCTGATCACAGGGGGGAAGCGAAGTCAGTTTGACCAAAAAACGAATTCGGCCTATGTCAATGCAAACGCCAAGGCACCGGCCTATCTTCAGAAGTCCTACAGCAAGCAAACCTGGGCGGGAGCGAAGAACTACAGCACAGGATCGTATCAGACCAGCGGCTACCGTCAGTCTGGCCGGAAATCTTGGTTTGGCGGGCGCGAATCGAGCCAAGCCAACAAGATTGCAAATGCCTCAGGAAAAGGCTTCGGAACGGGTTCCTATCAGACCGGTAGTGCTACGGAGAGCGGGCGCAGAGTTTCCACTGGTTCAAGTGCTTATGTGGACCAGCAGGCACGTGACGGCTGGCGCAGAGTGAAAATCATCGAGGGCGACGAGTATCGAAGCATCTCGATGGGACAGGCTAAAAGTCTTCTCGGTCGCTAGTTTCGGCCGATACGAGTGAGCCGCTCGGTCCAGATCGCGGCCTCTTCCGGGGCAGCTGAAATGCTTTTTCTCGCTTGGAAGTAGTTCGCAAGTGTGTCCAACGACGATTGGATGGGTGTCGCCGGTTGGGGGCCGGTTGCAATTTCGCCACAAATGGCTGCCTGTAAGAGCCGCCCGGCTTTCGCCGGTTGGTTGTCTTTTAGATAGGATTGTCCCAGAGTTGCCAGACAACGGACTGCCTGATGATTCGAGAGATCAGCCAGCTCAGAGGTCAGGTCAATTGTTTCGCGTTTTCCTGCAAGCGCGGCAAGCTGGAGAGCCAGTCCGGGATTTGCGAGAGTGGGGAGGTGAAGTTCGACGGGAATCTCAACTTGATTTAACTCCCGATTGAACCAGTGAAGCAGCACGTTTGCCGGATCAATCGAAAGGGCCGTTGATAGCGCTCTTTTGCGGATAGCGAGGTCCCAAGTGTCATCGCGAATAATCGAGAGCAAATCATCGATTGAAAGCTGAAACCAAGCTGCGGTTTCGACAATTTCCAAAGCCCCGGGCACTTTGAGGAATAAGGCCAACTGATAGAGGTCATCGGTTGGCAAAAGCCTCGCCTTGGTCGATTCGGCGATCTTGTTTTCGATAATTAACCTGGCTTCTTCAGCCTGATTCGAAAGAAAGTCCTCAACCTTTTTCAGAATAACCAAGGGTGACTGGGCCGGATCTGGCTCGCGGAAATATTCATACCAAAAAGTAGAGACCTTGGGGTGATACGGAAGCATTCCGGCGATTGATACGGCTCTTTGGTAGGCTTGATCAGCCATCAAGCTTGAAGCCAGCGGAAGAAGTTCTTCCCGGGAGAAGAAGTTCAGGCCTAATTTCAGAGCCCCTTGAAGCCTCGTGTCTTGCTGAATTCCCGTCGTGATCAATCGCTCAAAAACCATGCGGGCTTGTTCACGATCACCCGCTTCAAAGTGGAGGGAGGCTAAAGTAAGTCTCATCCGGGTTTCAAGGGTTTCATCAGGCCCTCCGAGAACGTCCTCCGCAAGGCTGAGAGCCTTGTCGCGCTGGTTGCTCCGCCACAGCAGCCCCGTGGCTGTGATCACCTGGCCCTCCGACGATAATTTCTCGGCAGCCTCTGTAGGACACGCGAGGCTCATGAGCGTGCGGGCGAGTTCCGACCAATCGATCAACACCGAGGAGGTGAGGGCTTCAATATCCGGTTCATCGGGGGGGATGCCAAAAAACCGGTGGATTGCCGCCAGAGAAGTGCTGGCCGGGTAATCAATTCCGTCGTCGTTCGAAGGCAGGGTCAGCGAACCGGCAATCAGGTTGCTCTCATAAGCGAGGACAGGACTTACATTCGGGCCGGATGAAATCTGCAAAATCTTCTCCGGGTTCTGGTGGGCCCGGGCCCGGAAAAGACCGAGTTCATTGATCCAATTTCCTTCATACTGAATCGGCGGGATTTCTCCGGCAACTTCAAGAAAAGCGATTGCCCGCGCCAAGTCGTAAGTTGTGTCTTGATGGAGTCCGGATGCAAGGATTCGAACAGCCAGCGGGACATCGCCATTCACGGTCGCAATCCGGGCCATCTCGATGTAGGCCTCGGTGGCTATTTGATTGGGACAAGTGACCGCCATCTCAAAAACGTCCTTCGTTTCCCTCTTCGCTAAATTTGCGATCATCCGGGACTTCATCGGAAGATCCTCCCATGAGAGCGCGGCAATAATAGTTCCCCGACAACGAGGGCTCAGGTCAGCCGATAAAAAATCCTTCCAGGAGCTTCGGCGTTCGAGGATTGCCTGGGTCACAATTTCGGCGAGATTGAAAATATGCCCGGCTGGCATCCGGCGATCGGCCGCCCAGCTATCGAGAAAAACAAGAGCAGGCCTTACACCCTCGGGATGGTCGAGAAGCTCTCCAAGTTTGGTGGCCCGGAATTCCGGTTTTGCCAGATTCACGGCCTCCGCGAGCTTAAGCAGGTCGGGCGGAGAGTCTGGCTCCAGTCCCATCCGGAGACGTTGGAGGACAAAGAGAGCCCGTCTGAAAACCTCTGGATTCTCTTCATGGGAGAGCTTTGTCAAAAGCGGAATCGCTTCCCGGCCGGCCTTCCAGATCTCCTGAGTCAGCGCTTCCCTTCGTTCTGTTTCCTGCGACCCCAAAACCTCTCGAGCCTCTTCAAGAGGCGGAAGAGCCAGCGCGCTTGTGATTGTCAGGAGGTGGAGAAAGGATTTCACGAGTCAAAAACGTATCCAGAAGACCAATTCTTAGCGATAAGACTCTTCTGGCACTGGCGGGAGGAAACATTTAGACTCGGCGGCGTGGAAGAGAAAAAGCCCGAAAGTCTGAAGGAACGCTTATGGCGAATTGTTTTTGAGGCTGAGACTCCGCTCGGGAAATCCTTTGATGTCATTTTGCTCTGGGCCATCGTCCTGAGTGTTCTTGCGGTCTCGCTCGAAAGTGTTGACAGCATCCGGGAGGAACATGGCCAAATTCTCAAACTTGCCGAATGGGGATTCACCATTCTTTTCACGGCGGAATATATTTTACGAATCGCTCTCGTCAGAAGGCCTTTTCGCTATGTCACGAGTTTTTACGGAATCGTCGATCTGCTCTCATGTTTACCGACCTATCTTGCAATCTTGCTGCCAGGAGCGCACTCACTGATGGTGATTCGAATCCTCAGGCTCCTGCGGATGTTTCGTGTTTTGAAGATGGTGAGCCATGTTAGGGGTGGGGAAACCATTATGCGCGGGTTGATACACAGCCGGGCTAAGATTTTTGTGTTCTTCTTCACCGTCTTCCTCTTTTCCGTGCTCGCCGGCACTCTGATGTATCTGGTGGAGTCGGGAGAGGAGGGGACCCATTTCACCAATATTCCAATTAGCATCTACTACGCCATCGTTTCGATCACGACTGTGGGCTACGGGGATATGGTCGCGATTACCACGATAGGGAAAATGCTGACCGCCGTCTATGTGCTGACCGGTTACGCCATCATTGCGGTCCCGACGGGAATCGTGACCTCGGAACTCTTGAAGAGCCATTTTGGGGATCCAACGAGCGATGCCTGCCCGGGTTGTGGAGCCCACGGCCATCTGCCCGACGCGAAATATTGCCGCAAGTGTGGCGATAAGTTAAATTAGAGCATTGCGTCGAGCAGATCCCGGCACGAGGATCAGACATGTGGAAATCAGCCGCTGACTACGAGGATATTCGCTATGAAAAGAGTGAGGATGGAGCGATCGCGAAAATCACCATCAATCGTCCCGAGGTTCGCAATGCCTTCCGTCCTCTGACGGTCAAGGAATTGCTTTCGGCCTTTGAACTCGCCCACCAGGATGATGGGGTGGGAGTAATTATTCTCACCGGTGAGGGAGAGAAGGCCTTTTGTTCCGGCGGCGACCAAAAGGTGAGAGGTCACGCCGGATATGTGGGGGACGACGGAGTCCCTCGCCTCAACGTGCTCGATTTGCAGAAGAAAATTCGTGGACTGCCCAAACCCGTTGTCGCCATGGTGGCCGGATATGCCATCGGGGGTGGGCACGTTTTGCACATCGTTTGCGATTTGACGATTGCGGCGGACAATGCCCGATTTGGGCAAACCGGACCCAAGGTTGGATCTTTCGATGGTGGATTGGGGTCAAGCTATCTGGCGCGCATCGTAGGGCAAAAGAAGGCGAGGGAGATTTGGTATCTCTGTCGCCAGTACGACGCCACGCAAGCCCTCGACATGGGACTGGTCAACACTGTTGTCCCTCTCGCTGATCTTGAGAACGAAACCGTCAAATGGTGTCGTGAGATGCTCGATCATTCTCCCTTGGCTCTCCGTTGCCTGAAATCGGCCCTCAACGCAGATTGCGATGGCCAGATGGGTTTGTTGGACCTCGCTGGCAATGCGACCCTGCTCTATTATATGAGTGAAGAGGCCAAGGAAGGGAAACAGGCTTTCGTCGAAAAGCGGAAACCTGACTTTTCAAAGTTCCCCCGGGTGCCTTAGGATCTCCGTAATGATTCCGGCGTGGAAAGCCTGGCTGTTGGCGGCCAGACCCAAAACCCTTCCAGCCGCGATCGTGCCGGTGTGGTCCGGGTGCCTTATGACGGCTGCCCTCGGGTTTGATATTTCCTATCGCCTTGCCGTGGTGACAATGATGGGGGCCATCTTCATTCAGATCGCAACAAATTTCTTCAATGACGTCATTGATGCCCGGAAGGGCGCCGACACCATCGAGAGAGCAGGACCGACTCGCGCAACTGCCAGCGGACTTCTTAGCCCAAAGGCAATGTATGCGGGTGCGTCGTTCATGCTATTGCAAGCTTTGGTATGCGGGTTCCTTCTCGCGAACGCACGTGGCTGGCCGATTGTCGTAATCGGGATCCCATCTCTCTATTTGAGCTATGGTTATACCGGAGGACCGGTTCCTTTGGCTTACCGCGGGCTGGGAGAGATTTTTGTCATCCTGTTTTTTGGTTTCATCGCGGTGATGGGCACCATCTTTATACAAACCGGTCTCTGGCCCTGGCAGGGCTGGATCCTTGGCCTGCAAATCGGATGTCTTTCGGCTGTTCTCATTGCGGTAAACAATTATCGGGATTTGGAGGAAGACGAGGTCGCCAATAAACGAACCCTTGTCGTCAGGTTGGGGCGAAAACCGGTGGCTTTTTTGATCTACCTCATGACCATTCTGCCTTCGTTTCTTGTCCTCGCTTTCCACGATTCGTGGAGCTGGTTTGCCGTTTCCTTTGCCCTTGGGGTCACCTTTCTTATTCTGGAATGGCGGCTTCTGAAACCAGACGGAGTTCGTTCCAGTCTGCTTGGGCTTTCGGCGCTTCACCTGATTTTGTTTGTAGGTGCACAACACCTCTGCCTGGTATTGACCTAGGCTGGTCGAGGGGTATCTTGCATCAACCCCGATGAAAGAACCTGCACCAATTTTCACAAAGCTCTTCGAGTCCCACGTTTGGATCAGACCTGAGGGGCGGGGGACTTTTATTGAAAGTCCGGTGATCAAGGCCTTTGTTGAAGCCTCGATGGAAGAAGGGGCAAGCGATTTTGTCATCGACCTCGAGGCCTGCCCCGGGATGGATTCCACCTTTATGGGAATGCTGGCAGGGCTGGGAATCGGATTTCGTAAAAACAAAAAGGGCCAAATTTCAATTGTCGGCACCACTGGGAAGACGCGTGCGTCGCTTAAGGAACTCGGACTCCAACATCTTATGAGTATCGAACCTTCGGAAGGCCCGTGGATCGGGAAGATGGAGGAGGCCCGCGCGGATCTTGTCCGTTTGGATCAAAAAACCGGAGGTGACAAGGAAGCTCACGTTTTGAAGAGCCATGAAGACCTTTGTCTTGCGGACGATGCTAATCTGGATCGCTTCAAGACCGTTCTGGAGATGCTGGGATCCGATATGACATCCGGGGCTGCCACCCGCCCGGGAAACTAAGCCTGAGAAGAAATCACATTTCAGTATTGCCACTCTCGTATCAGCGGGGTAGCTTCCGCCCGCCTCGACCAAAAGGGCAATTTTTCAATCGGACAGATGGCAGAGTGGTCGAATGCGCACGCTTGGAAAGCGTGTGAGGCAGCAATGTCTCCGAGGGTTCGAATCCCTCTCTGTCCGCCATCCTGTTCCCACCCTCGGTTTCCGGGGAAGGTGCGGAGGGATTTCGTCAGGACTTCTTTGGAGCCTGCGGATCGGGTTTTCTTTTAGAGGCCGGGATAAGTCGGCTCGCAATTGCCTGCGCCGCCATGGGGGCCGTCAGCAGGACCAGGATGAGGATGAGTCCCGACAGGAAGATGCTTCCGGCCTCGGGGAATTCGATCGCGGCGGCCAGCACCAGCAAGATGACGCCCAAGGACGACGCTTTGGTTGCTGCGTGAATGCGGGCGAGAGAATCAGGCATACGGACGAGGCCGATGGATGCGATCAGGAAACAAAGACTCCCGAGGATTGCGAGAAGGTGAACGATCATGATTGAGGCGGGTCAATGAATCGGGCGAGAACGATGGAGGACAGGAATCCCAACATGGCGACAAGAAGTCCGAACTGAAGGGCGAGCGGGTTTTTATCGTGAAATGAGAGCAGGATGCAGAGGCCCAGCACCTGGAAAGTCAAAGTGTCGACCACGATGATTTTGTCGGCCTTGGAGTTGGCGAAGCTGGGAAGAAGCAGCGAGCCAAGAGTGACAAGGATTGCCAGTCCCAGAATGATGGTAGCGGTGATCAACATGGTTTCGTTAGGGGAGTTCGGCGAGGAAGCGTTCGTAGTTTTTCTGAATCTCCCGGATGAGCTTGTCCGGGGAATCAGCACCATAAAGCGAGTGCACGACCAGAATGCGGCCCTCGTCTTCTTCGGCAACTGACACTGTCCCCGGCGTCATGCTCACGAGATTAGCAAGAATAAAGCGCTTGGTGGGGGAAGTCAGGGAAACCGGCACCCGTAGAATGACGGGATTCAGATTTGGATTGGGCGATAGAATATCCCGGGCAACGCGAACTGCCCCTACCGCGATGTCGCGGAGATAGAGAAGGGGGAACAAAAGAATCAACTTCATGGCAACGTTGGATTGGTTGGTCCAAGAACCGCTCGAATGTAGGCGGACGGATCAAGGAGTGTATGTGCCGCATCGTTGGCGAGTCGAAAGAAGAGCCCGCTCGCGAGCCCCAGCAAGATCGTCACTGCCGCGAGGGCTCCAGATGTCGCAAGTAGGACTTTTGGCTGTGGTTCGGTCTCGGGCAAATCGTCTCCCCAAAAGGCTGCACTCCAGATTTTCAGCATGGAAAAAATCGTCAAAAGTCCGACCGAAATAATCGCGACGGCGGCAGCCCACTGGTGCAATTCGAGACTTCCTTTAAGTAGTGCGAACTTGGCAAAGAATCCTGAAAGTGGGGGGAGCCCTGCAAGAGAAAGAGCCGGAACGGCAAAGAGCGCAGCGATGATCGGCGAGCTTCGGACGATTCCGTAGACCTTCTTTAAGTCGCTGCTTCCGGCATGGCCTTCCACTAATCCTGTCACCAGGAACAAGTTGCCCTTCACGACGATGTGGTGGATGAGGTAGAAGACTCCGGCACTTATGGCGAGAGGGCTGTATATTGCCAAGGCAAGAGCCATGTATCCCACCTGGCTGATAATATGGAAGGACAGGATGCGGCGCATGTCATTTTGAGCAACGGCGCCAAGGACCCCCCCCATCATCGTGATAATCGCGAGCCAAAAAAGAAGTTGTTGATGCGGGAAGGCACCGTCAAAGACGAAAACCATCCCAAAAATTCGATAGAGAGCGTAGAGGCCGATCTTTGTGAGCAGCGCGGCGAAGAGCGCGGAAATCGCAGGAGGAAGTTGGGGGTAGGATCGGGGCAGCCAAAACGCCAAAGGAATGAGGGCGGCCTTGATTCCGAACGCTCCGAAAAGCAGAGCGGAGGAGCTTTCGATGAGGAAAGATTTCTCTGTTTTTTGGAAGAGGCGGTGAAGGTCGGCAAAATTCAAAGTCCCGGTTTTGCCGTAGATGAGTCCCGCAGCGATCAGGAACAGCAACGAGGCAATCAGATTGATCACGACGTATCTCCAGGTCGCTTTGCGGGCTTCTTTGCCGGGAACAATTGCCATGATTGCGAACGAGGACAGGAGCAAGACTTCAAACCAAACGTAGAGGTTAAAAAGGTCGCCGGTTAGGAAGGCTCCATTGGCCCCCAAGCCCAGGGTGCAAAGCAAGGGATAGAGATGACGTCTTCGAAAACGGGCGGACAGTGTCTTGGTTGCAAAAATGATCGAGGCAACCAGCACCAATTGACAGACCGCCAGCATGAGAGCGGCGAAACCATCCACCACCAGGACGACACCGTAGGGTGCCGGCCAATTGCCAACATGAAGAGCAAACACATGACCTCCGGCCGTTTGAACCACGAGGATAATACTCGCCGCAAAACTTATAATACCGGCGACCAGAGCCGGTGCGTAGTGACCACGCATCGTCATGCTGGTTACAGCTCCCACCACCGGGAGGAGCAGACAGGCAATGATAAGAATTTGCGGGGTCATTTTGAGGGACGGATCAAAAGCGTGAGTAGAAAGGCAAGAATTCCAAAGCCGATCACGATCGCTGTGAGGACGAGCGCCTGCGGAAGGGGATCAGCCAAAGTGGCAGGGTCGGTGTTTTCATCCATTAATGCTGACGCATTGTGCTTTAAGCCCCCCGAGGCGAGAATGATGAGGTTGGCAGCTTGGCTTAAGAGAATCAGTCCGATGATGATATCGACTTTGCAGCCTCCGAGGAGGCGGTAGATTCCGGCGGCAACCAGGATTCCAATGGTAACGGCGACAAAAAATTCCATGGTTCTAGATTGAGCGTTGGTGGAAGTGGCGGAGGTAGGTCATGCAGAAGCCGAGAACGGTCAGGAAGACTCCCAGGTCAAAAATAAGAGGCGTCCCGAGGTGGAGCGAGTCAAAGTGAACCCACAAGCCGGTGAAGAAGGGTCTGCCGGCGGCCAGTGGTAGAATGGTGGCGATCGTCGCGATGGAGATCCCAATGATGAGACACCAATGAGAGGCTTTTCGTAGAAAGGGCGGGGTGTATTTGGGGCGGGAAGCGAGAATATTCATGCCGATGCCGGCCGCTGCGAGCAAGGCGGCAATAAAGCCTCCACCAGGAGCGTTGTGTCCCCGCCAAAAAATCCAAAGAATGGCCGGGACGAGAAAATAGAGAAGGAGTTGGGAGCCCGTTGTCAGAAGAGATGAATACTCGGCATCAGGCAGTGGAGCCCGCTTTCGCGCGGCTCCCAAAGCTGCATTGGCTCCCATGGCGGCAATCGCCAGCACGATAATCTCCCCAAAAGTATCCAACGCCCGGAAATCGACAAGAATGACATTCACGACATTGGCTCCGAAAGCGGCCGGTTTGCTTTGGCGGAGATGAAAATCCGAGACCGGATGATCCCACTCCAAAGTCATTGACTTCAAAATCAGAGCAGTCACCAGAACTCCGGCAAGGATCGCAACCACAAAGCGGAAGAGCCCGGGCTCACTCACTTCGGCACGTTTGACCTTTGCCAAAGCACCCGCCAAGAGAAAGAGAATCAGAGTCTCCGCCATCAGCTGGGTCAGGGCGAGATCCGGAGCACTGAACCATAAAAAAAGGAGAGCAATAATGAACCCTACAAAGCCCAGAGATACCAGCAGAGCCACCGTGCTTTCGCTACGAGCGGCAATGATCGCTGCGATGATGAGCAGGGGCGTGAGTCCGATGAATACGAACGAATCGCCCGACCAATTGACCTCGAGATGATCCCAATACTGAACATCAAGTGCGAGAAACGAGGACGCTCCGACAAAAGCCAACATTAGGGCCAGGTGAGAAACCAGCTTGCCGTTTTGAAGAAGTCCGGCCACCGAGTCAGCAACTGAGCGAAGTCCGGCAATCAATACATCGAACGCCGCATCAAAAGTAAGCTTGGTTGAGGTGGGAATCACGATCCTAGGGAGGACCCTGACGAGGCCCAAAGAAAGAGCGATAGCCCCCAAACTCATGAAGAGAGCAGGTGTCCAACCGTGCCAAAATTCATATTCGGTATTGGGCTTTGCTCCAAGGGATTGCGCTGCGTCTGTCAGAAAATCAATGGGCAGCGCCAGAGCAACAACGGTGAAAAGGGAGAGTGCTGCCGGCAGCGCTGTTGCCAGCGTCATTCCAAGTGGCACCCTGTTTCCCGTCGATGGAACATTGGATTTCCGACTCACTGCAAAGATGATGCGGAAGCCCATTGCAAGGACGCCAGCGGCGACCAGCGCCACCAAAATGGCAAAGACAGGCGAATGCGCCCATGCTGCTTTGAGGAGGTATTCCTTGCCAATAAATCCAGGAAGAGGAGCAACTCCGATGAGTGACAGGGAGGAAATTATGACAACGAAGCTCGTCACGGGAATGGCTTGCAGTGCGCCTGCGAGTTTGGGCAATCTTCGGGAGCCCATTTGTTTTTCGAGGTTTCCAGCGGCAAGAAAAAGGGGCGCTTTGTAAAGGGCGTGTGCGGTTAGGAAGATGACGAACGCCTGGAGTGCTGCAGGAGTTCCGATCCCAGCGAGGATCGTCAGGAAGCCTAACGCCGCCAGAGTTGTGCACGCGAGGACGGTTTTGAGATCGTCGGCCTTCAGTCCCCGAACGAGCGATGATACGACAGTCAAACTTCCCGCGGTTGTGAGTGCCGGAGTCCAAAAATAATGTTTGCTCAATACCGGGGCGAGAGTCCCCAAAAGAAAAACTCCGGCCTTAACCATGGTTGCCGAGTGGAGGTAGGCCGAAACCGGAGTGGGTCCGACCATGGCGTTTGGAAGCCAGAAATGAAAGGGCCACTGGGCCGACTTCGTCATCGCGCCAATCGCAATCAGCACCACCGCAGCAGTTGGAAGCGAAGCGGGCGAAGAATCTAAAATTTGCGAGAGGGAGGACGTGCCTTGGGATTGATGAAGGATGACAAAGCCTGCCAGCAAAGCCGCTCCACCTGTCATGGTGATCAAGAGAGCCTGGGAAGCGTTTTTACGAGACTTCTCAAGATCGTTGTGAAATCCGACCAAAAGAAAAGACAGGAGCGATGTTGCCTCCCAAAAGAGAAAGAGCAGATAGAAGTTGTCCGACCATACAACCCCCAACATCGCGGAGGTAAAGAACCCCAGAAGAGCGACCAGAGAAGGCAGGCGGGGGTTCTTCGCAAAGTAGGTGCACGCATAGAGCAGCACACAGCCTCCGAGAAAGAGGATCAGAAAACCAAACCACGCGGTAAACGCAGTCATTCGGAATGAAAACTCAACGCTCAGTTCCGGGATCCACTCTTTCCGGAAAAAAACATGGTGACCGTCGAAGACCCTTGGGAGGAGAAAAAAGCCACTCGTCGACAGAGTAACCAGAGCGACACCTCCGGTCGTTTGGGAATGCTTGCGAATAACTCCGGGCAGAATCAGAGCGAGCAAAGCAATTGTCGATGGAACACCCAGGAGAAGAAATATCGAATCCATTGGCACTAAATCCGGTCTGAGAACGCCCTCATAATTAAGCACCACTTATGAGTGCTATCAGCTTTGATTATGAGCTTTCGAATTACGAGCTTGGTCATGTTAGGCGACAAATGTCGGAGCCAGAAAAACACGAAACAAAATTCGCGCAACAAAAACTATCCTCCTCATGTTGGAAAACTGCCGAAAGGCCTAGAACCAAGCATTTTAAACGTTTTTATCGTCACCTCCGAAAATCCTATGGCCTGGAATCCATCCCTTTGGTTGATCGAAGAATGCGGGATCCTCCAGTGGTAAACCTGCCGTTTTAGGATTCTAAATACATGAAAAATATTTCGTGCAACTATTAGCGTCCAATGCTATAAGTCTTCCGTCAAAAGGTAATAAATTTAATCTCAAACCCACAAGTATCATGTCACAAGCTGAAACCGATAGCAGCGTTCGTCTCTACATGCGCGAAATCATGAAGACAGATCTCCTGACTCCCGAGCAGGAAGTCGAGCTGGCTGCCCGAATCAAAACGGGAGACGAGAAAGCGCGTGAGATCATGATCAAGGCGAACCTCCGCCTTGTCGTAAAGCTCGCCCGGGATTATTCGAACTACGGTGTCCCTCTCGCGGATCTAATTTCCGAAGGAAATATTGGGCTGATGAAGGCGGTGGAAAAATTTGACCCGGCAAAAGGCGGCAAGCTCAGCACCTATGCCGGTTGGTGGATCAAGCAGGCCATCAAGCGCGCTCTTGCCAATCAAGGTAAGACCATCCGCCTTCCGATCCATTTGGTCGACAAGCTGGCCCGGGTTCGCCGCATCACCGCGATGTTGACCGAAGAGCTTGGAGAAGAACCTACGAATGAAATGCTTTCCGAGGTCCTGGGAATTCCAGAGCGGAAACTTGCCATGCTCAAACAGGCATCACAGCGCCCGGCTTCACTAGACGCTCCCGTTTCCGACGACTCGGTTTCGACGTATGCTGAAGTGATCGGAGATGAGAACGCAGTGAGTCCGCTCGATGAGTTGGCCAACAAAAATTACCTCGATGAACTTGACGACATGCTGGAGGTTCTTGATGCGCGTGAGACTGAAATTATCGGTTCGCGGTTCGGTCTCAATGGCAAGAAGGTCATGACTCTCGAAGAAATCAGCCATAATTTTGGAGTGAGTCGCGAGCGGATTCGTCAGGTGCAAAACGCCGCAATCAGTAAGATGCGAAAAGCACTCCGCAAGAAGGAGAAAAGCCCAAAATCCCTTGTTCAGCCGGCTTTCTAGTCAAGAATCACAGCGCTCAAAAAAAATTACCCGGACGGGTTCACCGTCCGGGTATTTTCTTCGAAATGATTGGAAAGAAATCCTACTCGTGATCCTCCGCGTAATGCTCCTTCAGAGAGTTACGGGCAAAGTCATTTTTGAGATCACGCCAGACAAGGTGTGCGTGGTTTGCATCATTCTGGGTATTGGCGTATTCGATAATAAAATCGACGCCTTGGATCCGGAAGTAATGAGGACCGTTTCTTTCCAGGGAACCAGCCCAGGCAAAGTGCAGCTTTTTGCGTTGAGTGGTGTTGATTTTCCGCAAAGCGTCATTGGTGACCTCGCTTCGCTGCATGGAGGCGACTTGCGACACAATCGCCAATAGCTGCTTTATGTGCTCGCCTTTCATCTTGTCCGAAGTCGCCCCCTGGACTTTCTGTGCCTTGGCCGTGCTATCCTGTGCGGTTAGGATCTCCTTGGGCGCTTGCTCTGAGAAGACCGGAGACATTCCGGCTTTGATTAAATCCAGAGTCAGCTGACGACCGGCATCCTCGATTTCTCCAAGTGGGCGCATTCCCTTCAAGGGACCCTTTTTTAATTCAGCCGGGTTGGTGCCATAAAAGGCAGGCAAACCGATGACCTTGTCGCCGAGGAGAGAAAAGTTGAGTGAGAGATGGTGTCCCTCGAAACGCCAGCCCCATGGTTTGGTTGGGGAGGGGGTTCCGAAAATTGCGATGTTATATTTCTCGGTATTGCGAACCTTGGGATCCCCGCCACGACTGCGTAAAATTTCCTCGAGGGTCATAATCTGAGTAGCGGTCAAAAGACCTTTTTGTGTCAGGCCGGTTCCCAGTAGACCAAAAGCAAGGTGTTGCTGGTGTGGCTTGAGCGCATCAAACCGAACTCCTTCGCGGTCCATGGGAACGAAGTGCCAGTTTTCGCGTTCCTTGTTTTTAAAGTCGAAGGAAGCGGCCTTGCGCTGAGTCTCGTCAAGACTGGCGAGAAATACCGTAGCCGCCTTGTTCATTTCGACCGCAGCCGGGTTGTGATTATGGCCCTCGTGAGCGAAGACCACCGATGTCAGTGTTGCGAGAATGATTGGAAATCTCATACCCCTAGAATACTGCGCGCGACGGTGAAATAAATCACCATTCCTGAAACATCGACAATTGTTGTGATGGCAGGGGCTGCAATCACCGCGGGATCCATCTTTATGGCACGAGCGCCAATGGGCAATAGGGCACCAATGAGAGTTGAGGTCGCGACTTGTGCACCAAGCGCAATCGCCACCGTGAATCCGAATTGTGTGAAGTTAGTTCCGTTCGGAAGAGTGAACTGCAGGGCGGGCGGGGCGAAAACAGCAAAAAAACCGATGAGGACAGCCAAAAGACTACCCAGCAAAAGACCCAGGCGAAATTCTTTCCAGGCGACCTTCGTGGTGTCCTCGGGATCCAATTCCCCAAGAGCCATTGCCCGGATCACCATCGTGGAAGCTTGTCCGCCGGTATTTCCGCCAGCCGCGACAACCATGGGAAGGAAAAGTGATAAAAGATAAACCTCCGTCAGAGTGTGCTCGAAACGCATCATGACGAAACCCGATAAAATCGCGAGAAAAGCGAGGATCACAAGCCAGCCGCATCGCCTCCTAAAGTGAGATGCGACCGATGTATTGAGATACGTTTGTTCAGATTGATCGCCGGCGATACCGGCACCTTTTTCAATGTCCTCGGTCGATTCCTCCTCAAGGATCTCGAAAGCATCGTCGGCGGTGATTACACCCAGCAGGCGGTTCGATTCATCGACCACCGGAAGGATCAGCATATCGTATCGAGAGATCATTTGAGCAGCCTCCTCCTGATCAGCGGTGGCTAAAATCGAATGGTCGATATCCTGCACAAGTGACTGAACAGAAACATCCCACGCATTGAACGCGAGATCCCGAAGGCGGATTTTACCCACCAACTTATCCTCGTCATTGACCACAAAAATCCGAGCCAGAGTCATCGTTGATTCAAGGTCTCCACGAAGATGCTCAATGGCATCCTTCACAGTCATGTGCTCACGAATTTTACCGATATGAGTGGTCATGCGGCCGCCGGCCGTTTCCTCGTCGTAGCGAAGAAGGGTGCGGGTATCTTCCTGCTTGTCTTCATCAAGAAGCTCAAGGAAATCACGACGTTTTGAATCGCTGACATCTTGAAGAATGTCGACGCGGTCATCATCCGGTAAAGAATCCAGAATCTCGCGCTGCTCCTCGGGGGCGAAGGAGTTGAGGGTTTCCTCGACGAGTGTGTCAGGAAGCTCCGCAAGAACTTCCGAAAACTTTTCAGCACCGAGAGCCTCCGTCAAAAACGTCCGACCTTCTTGATCTGCGTCTTCGAAAAGCTCGGCAAGGTCGGCATGGTGTAAATCCCAGCAAAGGTCGCGAACACGGGAATGATCTCGCTTCGCGATCGCTTGCTCGGCTTTTTCGAGAATTTCTGACAGTTCCTCGGACACGGCGATAGTCTGTCGCAAGTCCTGTTATCGTAAAAGGTTGATCTGCTTCAATCGGCTCTCGGTTGCCTCAAAAAACTCTCTATGAGAGAAGCTCCGGGATTGGTCGCACCATGTCTTTGTCGATCGACAGAGACAGGACACTGGGTCAAAAGCTAAATTCCGTTAACTTCACACAATATATGTAATGCGGAGTTACTTATGGCGCTGATTTTAGCCTATGCTCCATCAAGCTTCCGACTCACCCGACATCACGACCGCATTTGCCGCTGCGTAATGTTTTGCATGCGTGAGGCTGACCATCACCTGTGTCACGCCTCTCTCTTCAGCGCAGACCGCAGCCGCGCCGCTAAGTCTCACTTCCGGCTCGCCGCTTGGGCGACGAAGAATCTCCATGTCGAGCCAACCAACATCTTTCCCGATTCCTGTTCCAAAAGCTTTCGAAATCGCTTCCTTTGCTGCAAACCTAGCCGCGTAGTGCAATTCCGGCCGTTTTTGCCGCTGACAATAGCTGCGCTCCTGCTCGGTGAAGATCCGGTCGAGGAACTTTTGTCCAAACTCGTCCATCGAAGACCGAATCCGGGACACCTCTACAACATCGATCCCGATCCCAACCAAGTCCATTTCACGATTTGGTTGGATACTGGGCCATGGCGGCCTTCATTTCGGCAACCGCAGCCCTCAGCCCGATGAAAATACCGCGCGAAACCAGAGTGTGCCCAATATTCAGTTCTTTTAAGTTTTTTACAGAAAAAAGGTCCTTAATATTCTCTAGGTGAATCCCATGCCCTGCATTTACCCGCAATCCCAAGGATGTTCCAAATTCGGCTCCTGATTGCAGCCGTGTGATTTCTGATTCGTGCTCTTTCCCAATCGTTAGGGCGAAGGTCCCGGTGTGGAGTTCGATCATTTCCACTCCCAGATTTGCAGCAGCTTTGATTTGGGATTCATCCGGATCGATGAACAAACTGACTTGAATCCCCGCACTCTGAAGTTCTGAGATCGTTTTACGCAAAGCCTCCAGATTGCCGACGACATCCAGACCCCCTTCGGTCGTAATTTCCTCCCGTTTTTCGGGAACCAGACAGGCAAAATCGGGTTTTAAATCACAGGCGAAAGCCACCATTTCAGGAGTATTTGCCAATTCGAGATTCAGAGGCAGGTCAACCTCCCGCCGGACTAATCGGGCGTCGTCATCCTGCATGTGCCGGCGATCCTCGCGAACATGGACGGTAATTGAATCAGCTCCGCCCGCTTTCGCTTCAAGCGCGGCTTCCAAAATTGAGGGCTCGAGAATCGGAGCATCCGGATTCATGGCATATCGCGCCTGCCGAAGAGTGGCGACATGATCGATATTTACTCCAAGAAGCAGCGACATGATTTTGCAAGCTAGTGTTTAAAGTGGCGGTGTCCGGTGAAGATCATGGCCATGCCGGCGGCATCAGCAGCAGCGATCACCTCTTCATCCCGAATGGAGCCCCCGGGCTGGATACACGCAGTGGCGCCAGCCTTGACGGCTGCATCCAATCCGTCGGCAAATGGGAAAAGAGCGTCGGAGGCAATAATACTACCCTCAAGGGAGAGCCCGGCCTCCTCAGCCTTCCAGACAGCAATCCGTGAGGAATCCACCCGGCTCATCTGCCCTGCGCCAATCCCCAGAGTACGATCTGCCGAGCTAAAGACGATGGCGTTTGATTTAACGTGCTTCACCACGCGCCAGCCAAACCTCATCGCCGTCATTTCAGCTTCGGTCGGCGGACGTTTGGTGACGACCTTGCCCTCGAGATCCTCGAGCCCCATCACGGTGTGATCCTTATCCATTACCATCAGACCACCGGGGGCTGGACGAACAACAGGATCCTTCCGGTATTTCTCGTATCCAGGTTCCATTTTCATCAGGCGAAGATTTTTCTTCTTTTGGAGAATCGCGCGAGCCTCGGGTTCGTAATCAGGCGCAATGATGACATCGGTGAAAATCCCCGAAATCACTCTTGCGAGCTCCTCGTTGATCGGCCGATTACAAACGATCACTCCTCCAAACGGCGCTGCGCGATCGGTCTCGAATGCCTTTTGCCAGGCAATCCGCAGGTCCTCATCCTGACCAACCCCACAAGGATTGGTGTGCTTGAGAATCCCGACCGTTGAGCGTTTGAAGTCGAGAATGAGATCTGCGGCCGCCTCGATATCGAGAATGTTGGTGTAGCTTAGTTCTTTTCCTTGGAGTTGTGAGAAGCACTCCGCGAAATTACCGTAGAGTCGGGCTTTTTGGTGGGGGTTGTCACCATATCTGAGATCACTCGCGAGCGGAAGATTGACCGAAAAACTACAAGCAGTGCCCTGATCGCACTGACCCAAATAGTTGGAAATGGCCCCGTCATAAGCCGAAGTGCGCCGGAAGACCTTGATTGCCAGTTCTTCACGAAGTCGAAGCGTGGTGTCTCCATTGTGCTCTTCCATTTCTTCCAAAACCCTCTCGTAATCGGCTGGATCTGTCAGCACGGTCACTGACGAGTAATTCTTGGAAGCACTGCGCAACATGGAAGGCCCGCCGATATCGATGTTTTCAATCGCTTCAGCCAGGGTGACATCCTCCTTCGAAACAGTTTGCTCAAAGGGGTAAAGATTCACAACAACTAGATCAATCGTCGGAATATCGTTTTTCTTACCTTGGGCGACGTGGTCATTGGAGTCGCGTCGTTGAAGCAAGCCTCCGTGGATTTTAGGATGGAGGGTTTTCACCCGCCCTTCGAAGAGTTCGGGAGCACCGGTGTATTCAGCGACATCAATGACAGGAAGGCCGGAATCGCGGAGGGCCTTGGCCGTTCCCCCTGTTGAAAGAAGTTCAATGCCATAGTCCTCATGAAGGGACCTTGCAAAATCAACTAATCCGGACTTGTCGGAAACCGAGAGGAGCGCGCGTGCAATCGCCATAAATTTGAATGTGTTTGCGGACCATTGGGTCCAGATGATGGCTAGGCTACCTCGCCCCTCCGGGCAAGGGTAATGTGGGATCTTGAATGTGAATAACAACGCCCCACTCCCCTGCTTTTCTGACTAAAATTCCGTTCCCCTTTTCGATTCAACCCACTAAAATCAAGCCAGCGAATGGAGGAGGCAGAAAGTATCGAAGAAATCATGCGTCGGGTCAGGCGGCTGGAGATCCGTGCCCGGCGACTCGCCCAGGAGGTTTTTTCGGGTGATTACCACTCATCGTTTCGTGGGCAGGGTCTCGATTTTGATGAATTTCGGGA
Organism: Verrucomicrobiia bacterium; assembly: GCA_030432565.1. Taxonomy (GTDB): domain Bacteria; phylum Verrucomicrobiota; class Verrucomicrobiia; order Verrucomicrobiales; family Akkermansiaceae; genus SW10. Next base: position 100,789 of record JAUIGV010000011.1, read on the forward strand.
ATACCAGCCAGGCGATGAAATTCGCTTTATCGATTGGAATGTCACCGCCCGGATGGAGACTCCCTTCATTCGAAAATTTAGGGAGGAACGGGAGCTCTCGGTGATCCTGGCCGTCGACATCTCCGGATCGACCGACTACGGTAGCGATTATCTGAGCAAACGTGAACGTGCAGCGGAAGTCGCAGCACTGCTGGGCTTCAGCGCACGTTACAACGGAGATAAGGTAGGTTTGCTCCTTTTTGCCAAGGAACCTGTTCTTTACCTGCCTCCGGGGAAAGGTGGTCGTTCCGTCCTCAGGGCGGTTCGTGAAATTTTAACCGCAAAACCGCCTGATCCCGGAACTTCGATTGCCGAGGCCTCAAAGTTTCTCCTCCAAACGCTCAAGCGCAAAGGGCTGGTCTTTTTCATTTCGGATTTCGTGGACTGGGGCTTTGAGCGCCCGTTGGGAACTTTGGCGAGGCAGCATGATGTCATTGCTCTTCCCATTCTCGACCCACTCGAGAAGGGAATTCCTGATGTGGGGAAAGTTTGCCTGCGCGATCCGGAGAGTGGTCAGGAAATTGTCGTGAACACCTCAAACAGCAATACCCGCATGGGACTCTCCAGACTCTCAAAAAGATATCGCGAAGGGCTCGCATCGTTCTTTAAAAAGCATGGCATTGATAGCGCTCCAATTTCGACAAAGGATGACTACCTCGCCGATCTTCATCGACTTTTTCAACGCCGGGCTCTTCGTCGCCGCTGATTATGGATCCCAATAGTCCGCCAACACTCGAGCACGGTATTCCTGATCCGGAGACCTATCTGCCGGCGACTCCGGATTGGTTTTGGTGGTTTTTAATCGCGGGTATTGTTCTAACTGTTTTTGCGATTTGGTGGTTAATACACCTTCTCTTCGAGAGACCCAAAAAAGCGAAATCTATCCCTGAGCGAGATCTGTTCACCCCGGCAATGAAAGTTCTAGATTCGCTCGAATCACAAGCTGGCGAGAGATTGATTTCGGAGATCGCGGCGGAAGCCTCATTGGCGATCCGGACCTATCTGGCCGGCGCTCGATCGGAGCCCGCACTCTATGAAACTGTGGAAGAATTTCAAGCGCGTCAGGCCGTCCTGCCCGCTGACACCAACCAAACTCTCAATCGTTTGAACGAAGCCAAATACGATAGATCGGAAATCGATCAATCCCGCTCGATCAGACTAATCGAGGAGTCGCGGGTGTGCCTTGCAAAGCTCCGTCGATTTTCTCCGGCCGAAGATCAAAAGGACGGCCAAATGCCAACCTTGCCTGAAGTCAAAACAGCCGGATGGATTCAGCGGACCTTTGCGAGACGGACTCTCGCCGCCTTTCCCTTTGGTCTCATTCTGGCGCTCGGAGGCTTACTGGGAAGCACCTATCAAAGACGCGGCGTGGGAGCTGAAATTCAAGGGAATGCTTTGGTCTGGGTCGGACTCTCGATCAGCGTGGTTGCCCTTGTCACCTTTCTTCTCATTCGCCCTTCCAAGGAATCATCATGAGCTTTCTCGACAACTACGATCTCGCGGAACCATGGTGGCTCTTGCTGCTTCTGGGTGTCCCGCTTCTCATGCTGTTGGGTTATCGCCAGGGAACCCGCAGTTGGCTCGTCTACCCGACCTTGCGGGTGCTGGGAACACTCGGACTCAAACCCAAAGACCGTCCCTTTCACTTTGCGCCCTTGATTCTCCCGCTGATGTTGATCCCGGCCATCTTTGGGCTCGCCCGACCCCAGGAAACGAGGAGTCGCACCTCAAGCACGGCGAGCGGGATTGATATCATCATCGCCCTTGACGTTTCCTACTCGATGTCCACGACCGACTTTTATGAATCGGACAATGGCATGCGGCGACCTCAACGCAGGATCAATGCGGCGAAGAAAATTATTACCGAATTTATCGAACGTCGACCGGATGACAGGATTGGAATTGTCAGCTTTGCGGCACGACCGTATACCGTCGCACCCATTACTCTCGATCATCAGATACTCGAGTACACTTTACGTGACGTCGCTTTGGTTTCGGACCGGACCGAGGGCGGCACCGCGATTGGAAGCGCCATTGTAGCGGCGGGTGATCGCCTGGAAACATTGACGCGGGACTCAGGAAAAAAGGATCCCAAGAGCAAAAGCAAAGTGATCGTACTGGTGACCGATGGGGCCAGCAACTCCGGGCAACTTTCGCCGATCGAGGCAGCAGGCCTGGTCGCGGATCTTGACATTAAGGTCTATCCGGTCGCAATCGGAACTCCCCAGGGGCGGATCCGCGGCATGAATACCGGCCAGGAATTTGACACCGAAACTCTCAAGGAAATCGCCAAGATCACAAAAGGAGATTTTTATCGAGCGCGCGACTATGTCGGACTTCGGGAGGCTTTCAAAAGCATCGATGATCTTGAGAAAATCGAGGTTGAAAGAAAGAGCTGGGTGATCAGAAAAGAACTTTATCCCTGGTTCGTCGGAGCATCGGCCCTCCTTGTTTTGGGCTTTCTTTCTGTCACCGCATTTAACCCACCCCCGATGCCATGAGTTTTGCAAAACCTGAATGGCTTTTGTGCCTGCTTGCTCTTCCCTTGCTCGGGCTGATGGCCTGGCTTTCGTGGAAGAATCGGGGCGACCGATGGAAAAAAATGGTGGCTCCTCGCTTGCAGGGACGCTTGAGCAAAACGCGTCCTTCATGGGTCCATTTTACCTCGCTGGGCCTCGCGTTGGCAGGTTTGGGTGGCTTGATCGTTGCGGTCGCCCAACCGGAATCCGGCGAGGAGTGGGTTGAGGTGGAGAACGAAGGTCGCAATATTCTCTTTTGCATGGACATTTCCCGCAGCATGCTGGCCCGCGATGTTGAGCCAAACCGACTCATGGCTTCGCGTGCTGCTGCGCTTGAGATTCTGGAACGTTTTCCCAACGATCGTGTTGGGGTTCTTCTTTTTTCCGGGGAGACGCTCATTCAGTCCCCGCTGACCATCGATCACAGCTTTGTAGAGCAAACTTTGGCCCAACTCGACCCCAACGATATTCCTGTGGGAGGTTCCAACCTCACCAAGGCCATCGATTCAGGAACACAGCTCCTTGTGGAGACCGGCCAGCAGAGCAATATCATGGTGGTCTTCAGCGATGGCGAGAAATCCACGGAAGGGCTGGAAGGCGCCGCAGCATCAGCAGCCAGAGAAGGTGTTTTCATCTATGCGATCGGGATAGGCACAGCCGAAGGATCATTCATTCCCGATCCGCGTGAGCGAGATGGGAAGTTCCGGGATCGCTCTGGCAATGTTGTTTTTACAAAGCTCGATGAGGAAGCTTTGAAGGTGCTTGCTGAGGAGACCAATGGATATTATTCCCAAGGCATGGGGGCCGGCTTCATTGGCAAGCTGGATTCAGCGCTTGAAGAAATGGATCGCTTCCGCGAAGAAGGAAAGCACCAACGGGTTGCTAAACCTGCTCATCGATGGTTTGTTTTCGGAGGACTACTTCTCATGATGACTTCGATTTTTATTCGCTGCCTGCCTCTAAGGCCGGTCGTTGCCGTGCTGGCTTTCGTTTTTGCCATGCCACGTGCCGAGGCCGGCTTGGTGGAAGATGGCGTTGCCGCTCTGAATGCAGGCGAGACAACTGCGGCCCGGCAATTTTTCAGTGAAGCCGCCGGGGAGGCCTCGGGCGACCGTGCTGCAAGTCTGCATCTCGCAGCCGGATCGGCGGCCTCAAAAGCACAGGATTGGTCCGCAGCGGTCGATTCATTCAGCTCGGCGCTCTCCGCTGAAGATCCTGGAATCCAGCAGCAAGCCCACTACGCTCTTGCAACTTCCCTCTTCTATTTCGGGGTGCCAAAAGCAAAGGCTGAAAAAGTAAAGGCCTGGAAGGGATCGATTGAGCACTTTGAAGCCTCCTTGGAACTGCAGCCGGAACATCAGGCCTCGTCCGATAATTTACAGTCGGTCCGGAAGCAATTGGCCGAGCTTCAAAAGGAGGAGAAACAGGACGAACCGGATGGGCAAGATCAGGAAGAAAAGGGAGATCAGGAGGACGAGAACGAGAAGGAGGAGGAAGGAGACCAAGAGCCCAAGGAGCCGGATCAATCCGACGATGATGGCAAGGATGACGAGTCGGAAAAAAAGGATCCCGAAGAGGAAGGAAAAAATCCCGATCAAAATAATCCAAATTCTGAAGAGAACACGGACGATCAAGCAGAGGAAAACAAGGGTGAAGAGAACAAGGGCGATCCATCCAACGAAAACAAGGATGACAAGCAGGGCGGCGACTCAAACGAGGATGAGAGTCAGCAAGATCCGAAGTCCGGGGATGATCAATCAGATCCCAAGAATAATCAGAACAATGGACAGGAGGGAAAGCAAGGTGGTCAGAACAAGTCAGAGCCTGAGAGTGCCAATCTAAAAGATGATCCCAATGCTCCGGAAAATGAGACACCCCGCGAGAGAGCCCGACGGCTTTTAAAACAGTATTCCGATTTTGGTGGCAAGGCTCCGCGGAGAATTCAGAGATCCTACAATCGAAGCCAGCACGATTGGTAATCTGCAGAAAATAATCGTGAGATTTTTCTCAATCATTCTGGTTTTTGCGATTATCGCAGGAAGCCCCCTCTTCGGTCAGAGCGCCCCGGCGATCCGGACCAACCTCGACAGCTCAATGATTGTCGTGGGTGAAAAAACCTATCTGACGGTCTGGGTTGAGGATCTTACGCTGATTGATTGGCCCACCACGCCCAAAGCAGCACCTCTCGTCATCAAACGGGAATCGCAGCGTCGTTATCAAATCAACGGGCGCATTCGCGAGGGTTTCCGGTATTTGATCTCGGCCTTCGAGCCTGGAGTTTATACGGTCCCCCCCTTTGAACTTCAAACCCGTTCCGGGGTCATTCGATCACGTGGCCACACTCTTCGAGTTGCGCCAATTGATAGCCTTGAAACACACGGGATTAAGATCAGAGGAGATGTTACACCCTACTTGACCGGTGTTTTTGTCGAGAAAATGAATCCCTATTTGGGCGAAACGCAGGATATCGAAGCCAAGCTGTATCTCTCGCAGGCCGCACCCCACTTACTCCGATTGTCGGATGGGAACGTCATCAACATGAAGAAGGACGGACTCGCTGCCTGGCGATTTACCACGACCGCAGAACCGACGGGATTTCTCGATTATGACGGCCATCAATTTGCCGTCTACACCTACACGAGTTCCATCAACGCCCTTAGGGATGGCGCCCTTGTCCTTGGGCCGGGCTCAACCAACGCAACATTGCTCCGGCGGCAAATGGTTCGTGGTGGCTTTGCCACCGCCTCTTTTGTCACAAAGATCGATTTTCCGGCAGTTGAGCTGAACGTTCGCCCCCTTCCCGACGGAGCACCGGCCGGTTTTGGCGGTGCAGTGGGATCCTTCTCCATGGAAGTTCGCCCCCTGAGTCTCGAGCTGGAACTTGGTGGCTCCCTTACCGTTGAAACGCGAATCACCGGTTCCGGGAACATCGATCAATTCCCCGGACCGCAGTTGGTTGACCCCGACGGAAATTGGAAACAGTTTGAAACAATGGCGAGACCGAGTGGAGGTGAACGCCGATCAAGTTCAGGAACCGCCGAGTTTTCGCATGTCTTGCGTCCTCTCAAAAAAGTGCCAACCCTGCCCCCCTATCGCTTCGTCTACTTTGACCCCTTGCTCGAGAGTTACGAAACGAAAGAGTCTCCTCCTTTTCCAATCCTGATCACGGGTGACATCCCTTCGTCTGCAACCGGAAAGGTGTCCCCGGAGTTTCTAGCGACCGGCAATCGCCCTTTGAAAGCATTCGGAAAATCTTCGCCTCTCGTCAAGTGGTCCTGGCAGATTATTCCGGCGTTGATTGTCTGCTGGATTCTAGGAACTGGATTCCGGAACACGGTTAAAGCTCGTCAGACTGCGTTATTACCGCAGAGGGAGTTTGAGCAGGATCTCGAGAAAGTAATTTCGGCAGGTGGTGACCGGGTGAGATTTTTCCGGGAAGCAGCCCGTTTCGCCGCCGACCACAACGCGACTGATGGATTTGAAGAAATTTTTGAGACGCGGGATGAAATTTGTTTTCGGCAGGATTCGAAATCAGAGCCAATTGAACCCGGCGAAAAGAAGCGCATCTTGAGGCTGCTGAGAACCTTGTCCCCTCTTCTGCTGGTTTTCCTCTTTGCGGGTTCTGTCATTCAACCGGCCAACGGAAACGACTTTACTCCCGAAGATGCGAAAACCCGGATTCTTGAAGACATGAAAACGGGGGCAGTGAGGGAACATTTTCACAACCTTTCCATCTGTGAAAATGAATTGGGGAATCCAGGCAAAGCCGCACTCTGGGCTTATCGTTATCAGCTTCAAGGCGGCGACAGCTCCAAATTAATGATCGATCTACCCGGGATTCGCGCGCGGGAACCGGAGGGAACGGAATGGGTGTCGATCTTACCAAAGTGGCTTTATCTTCAAATTTGCCTCCTTGGATTTTGGTCGCTTGTCATCGTCATGCTGACCGTCCGCTATATCTTGGGTCGGGCGCGGCGAACTCTCATCATGACCTTCGCTACCCTCACCGGAGCGGGCCTCCTAATTGGAGGGATCGGACTGTGGCTCTATCCAAAAGGAGTAAGCTTTGAGCCGCTAAGTGAACTCTCGGTGGTAACCAAAAAAACGCCATTGAGGAGTCAGCCCTTTGAGGGCGGTGATGCCGCCCGTGAAAATGTCGTTGGCAGTCTTTGTCTGGTTGAAACGAGCCGGGCGGGATGGGCCAAAATCAAGCTTCCCGGAGGTTATTCCGGATGGGTTAGGCAAGATGACGTCTCGCCGATCGCGGAATAGGGCGAACGACGAAAACATTCAGGAATCCTTCCACTCCCTACGAAGCCGATGCGCTGGTTTCCTTTGGCTTCTTTCCAGCCTTGGTCTTAAACGAAACCTTTTTCTCGTCCTTTCGCACCTTGGCCGTGACGTGCTGTCCTCCCTTGACCTCGCCTGAGAGAATTGCTTCTGCAAGCGGATCCTCAAGAAGTTGCTCAACAGCGCGGCGCATGGGGCGCGCGCCATAGTCAGGATCGTAGCCCTCGGTGACGATAAGATCGCGAGCTGACTCCTCGAGAACCAGTTCGATCTCTTTTTCAGCAAGACGCTTCACCAACTTGGCAACCTCCAGATCAACAATTTGGTTGAGACTTTCCTTCTCGAGCATGCGGAAGACCACGAGTTCATCCAGTCTGTTGAGGAATTCCGGGCGGAAGTGCTTCTTGGCGACGGCGTCAATCTTGGCCTTCATTCCCTCGAAGTCAGCTTCATCTTCGGCCATCGCATTGAAGCCCAAAGTGGTTTGGCGCTTGATGCTCTCGGCCCCGACATTGGAGGTTAAAATGATGATGGTATTTCGGAAATCGATCTTACGACCAAAGCTATCCGTAATCATGCCCTCTTCCAAAATCTGGAGCAGGAGATTCATCACGTCCGGGTGGGCCTTCTCGACTTCATCAAAAAGAATCACCGAGTAAGGACGGCGTCTGACGGCTTCGGAGAGCTGACCTCCTTCTTCATAGCCGACATATCCCGGAGGCGAACCGATGAGGCGGCTTGCGCTGAACTTCTCCATGTATTCCGACATGTCGATCTGAATGAGTGACTCAGGATCGCCAAACATAAAGTTCGCCAGATTTCGGGCAAGATAGGTTTTACCGACGCCGGTCGGTCCAAGGAAAAGGAATGATCCGATGGGACGACGTGGATCCTTGAGGTCCGCACGGGAACGACGGAGTGCCTTCGAAATTGCCACGACCGCTTCGTTCTGCCCGATGACGGTTTCCTTGAGGTTCTCCTCCATTTTGAGGAGCTTGGCAGCCTCTTTCTGTTCCATACGTTGGAGCGGAACTCCGGTCCACTTCGAAACGACCGACATGATGTCGTCCTCTTCGATATCGACGATCTTCTCTTCGCTTTCGCCGCGCCACCCTTCGATCTTGTCATCGAGTTCCTTGCGGGTGCTTTTTTCTTCGTCACGAAGAGCTGCGGCTTTTTCAAAATCCTGATCGTTGATGGCGGCGACCTTTTCGTCATTGATCTCCGCGATGCGCGCTTCGAGATCCTTCAACCCGATCGGGCGGGTCATCGTTTTAATCCGGGCGCGGGCACCGGCTTCGTCAACCACGTCGATGGCTTTGTCCGGAAGAAAGCGGCTGGTGAGATAACGTGAGGTCAACTTCACGGAGGCCTCCAGGGCATCGTCGGTGTAGCGAACCTTGTGGTGGCTCTCATACTTTTCGCGGAGCCCCTTCATAATTTCGATCGCATCCTCGATCGACGGCTCGTTGACTTTCACCTGCTGGAATCGGCGCTCCAAAGCGGAATCCTTTTCAATATGCTTTCTGAACTCATTGAGAGTTGTTGCTCCGATACATTGAAGTTCGGCCCGACTCAGAGCTGGCTTGATGATGTTCGAAGCATCCATGGCTCCCTCGGCTGATCCCGCACCAACGATGGTGTGGAGTTCGTCGATAAAAAGAATAACGTTCTTCACCTTGCGGATTTCGTCCATGACAGCCTTGATCCGCTCCTCAAATTGACCGCGATACTTCGTGCCGGCGACCATTAGGGCGAGGTCAAGAGTGACCACCTTCTTGTCGCGAAGAATTTCGGGAACATCGCCTGCCGCGATCTCTTGGGCCAGGCCCTCCACGATCGCAGTCTTTCCGACACCGGCCTCCCCAACCAGAACCGGATTATTCTTGGTCCGACGGCAAAGAATTTGGATGACGCGCTCGATTTCGGAAGAACGCCCAATCACAGGGTCAAGTCCCCCTGCTTGCGCAAGTTTGGTGAGATCGCGACCGAAAGCCTTCAGGGCCGGAGTCTTGGTTTTGCCTTCGGCATCTTCCTCATTCTCCATCTCCATTTCGTCATCATCCTCGAAATCGAAATCATCCTCGGAATCTTCAGCAGCAAAATTCGGATCAATCTCGGCGAGCACCTCGTTGCGGGTCGTTTGGAGATCCACACTCAGGCTGGTGAGAACACGGGCCGCCATTCCTTCGCCTTCGCGGAGCAAACCAAGGAGAATGTGTTCGGTCCCAACGTAAGAATGGTTAAGCTGCTTGGCCTCCTTGTTTGCCAGGGCGAGAACCTTTTTCACACGGGGTGTATAGGGAATGTTGGTTGAGTTTTTGTCATCAGGACCAGTCCCAACTTCCTTCTCCACTTCCATGCGAACGGACTCAAGGTCGAGCCCCATCCGTTGGAGGACGCTCACTGCAACTCCCTGCCCAAGCTTAATGAGCCCCAAGAGAACGTGTTCCGTCCCAATGTAGTTGTGGTTGAATCGGTCGGCTTCTTTTCGAGCCAAAGCCAGCACCTGCTGTGCGCGTGGTGTGAAATTATTCATGGAATCTTTAAGGTAAAGTGGGGAGTCTCGGTTAATTTTCTTTTCCTGTAATATCAATAGCAGGTGGCAGTGATGATTGCAACTGCTCCCGAATCATTTGGGCCCTGAGGATGTCGCGGGCTTCCGGCTCAAGCTTGCGCCCCGCCCGCCATTGAAGGTGGGCTGGCTGGGTCTCCATAAAGAGCCGATCACAAGTCTCGACGAGATCTGCGGGCAAAAGCTGCAGATCCGCCCCCAGTCGGAGCATGGAAAGATGATTGAGAGCCTCTTTCGAGGTGATAATGTGGGCGTAGGAAAGATTGCCTGCGGCACGTCCGATGCGATCCCGAACCATCACCGGATCTTCGATCATGAGCCTCTTGCGCGCTTGCAGTTCATAAAGTGCGACATCACCAATCACCTTGGTCAATCGATCTAGAATTTCTTCCTCACTCTCGCCGAGTGTTGATTGATTCGAAATTTGGTAAAGGTTCCCCAAGGACTCGGTGCCTTCTCCGTATAACCCGCGAACCGCAAGTCCCAGCTTGTTGATCCCTTTCAGGACCTGACCAATTTGGTCGCTTAAAACCAAGCCCGGCAAATGGAGCATCGACGAGGCCCGCATGCCCGTACCAAGGTTGGTTGGACAAGCTGTGAGGTATCCCAGGGTCGGGTCAATCGCAAAATCGACCACCTTTTCGAGGCTCTGGTCGATGGTGTGGGCCAGTTTGAAAGCCTCCTTCAATTGGAGGCTGGGACGGATGGCCTGAATCCTAAGATGATCCTCCTCGTTAATCATCAAACTCAAGGTCTGCTTGCGATTCACGACAGAGCCACTCCCCTCGCTCCGGGCCGCCTGCTCCCGGCTGATCAGGTGGCGCTCGACGAGCACCTGCTTTTGGAGAGGCTCGAGGTCGCACAGCTCGTGAGAAAAACCGTCCTTCATACCCGGGATGCCTTCCAATTTCCCCTGAAGAGAAGAGCGAACCGCCTGACGTTCCTTTTTGCGCGCCCAACCCGGGAATGGAGCCTTGGCAAGATTTCGGGCCAGGCGAACCCGGCTCGTCAAAACGACCGAAGTTTCAGCGCCGTGCCCTGTCATCCAGTCAGCAGGATGCTTCAACAGTGTTGTAAATCGCATCATGACCCAACTACTCCCTTCCCGCTCTTTTCGATTTCGCTGATCTCATCCCGAATGATGGCCGCATCCTCGAAACGCTCTTCCTCAATCGCACTTGCGAGTTTGGTTGCCAAACCTGCGAGTTCTGACTCCAAAGCCTGCTTCTTCGCCAAGCCCTCCGGCAAATACCCCTTGTGGACTCCCCCCTTGTGCATCGAGGGAAGCCGCCCCATGATCTCACGGGAAAAGACCTGATAGCATTCAGGACAACCCAGACGCCCTACCTTGCGAAAGTCTTCCAGGGTGAAGCCACAGGCACTGCAATCCTCCTGATTCAGATCCGCGATGAGATCGGGGATTTGGGTCTGAGGCGGCGAACTTCCGAGCAAATCACCACCCATTAGAAGGCCGTCCACGCTGGTGATCCCTTTCTTTTGGGCGCACGATTCGCAGAGGACAAACTTCTTGAGCTTGCCGTCCGTCACCTGGGTGTAAAACACCGTGGCCTTTTCCTGGCATGAGTCGCACTTCATCAACAATGAAAAGGTAGCCATTCGCGTACCAATGGCTACCGAAAATTCCGCGATTTCGTTCTAACTTTTCTTTCAGGTGAAATTGAAGCGGGAAATTCCCGGGGAGATGGCATTTTACACGAACTTCCTTGATATCATTTCTTGCCGCCCGCCAACCACCCACTACGTTTGGAGCAACATGAAAACAGCACAGTTTTTGAAAGAGATGTTCGGCCTGGAGGGTAAGACGGCCGTGGTGATCGGAGGTACGGGAGAGCTTTGTTCCTACATGGCGCTCGGACTTGCCCAGGCTGGAGCCGAGGTCGTTTTAGTGGGGCGCAACGAGGAAAAAGCCAATGAGCGACTCAAGGTGATTGAGGAAGCTGGAGGCAAGGGATATTTCGCCCTGGCTGACGCCAGTGACCGTCAGTCGCTCAACGAGCTTCTGAACTCGGTGGTGGAGCAGTCCGGAAAGATCGACATCCTCGTGAATGGTGCGGGGATCAACTCCCCCAGCCCATTTGTGGAAATCACGGATGAAGAAGCTCTGAAAATTCTCGATGTCAATCTGGTTGGGGTCATGCGCGCCTGCCAAATTTTCGGAAACTATTTCCTGAGCCGGGATGTTCAGGCATCGATTATCAACCTGGGGTCGATCTCTGGCCTGAACCCTCTTTCCCGAGTCTTCACCTACTCGGCTTCCAAGGCAGCAGTGCACAACCTGACGCGCAACATCGCGCGCGAGTGGGCTGATCGCGACATTCGCGTCAACACCTTGGTCCCGGGCTTCTTCCCTGCCGAGCAGAACCGTAAAGTGCTCGATGAATCACGGGTGGCCGAAATCCTCCGTCATACTCCCGCTTCAAGGTTCGGAAATCCACAGGAACTGATTGGAGCAACGCTCCTCCTGGCCTCGAACCGGGCCGGCGGCTTCATCACGGGCACAGAAATCGTGGTCGATGGCGGCTTCAATTCGATGACGATTTAGTCTTCGATTTGAATGATCGTCTCCCCTTTCCGCATGTAGCGGAGAGGGTCCCGGGCACGCTCTTGCAAATAACGCGGGTTCTTTTTCAGGGCACGTGCTTCGGCTTCCAGTTGCTGGCTGCGCTTTTCAAGCCGCCTTTCTTCCTCCTTGGCATCGGCCAGCTCTCCTTCAATTTCCTTGAGAAGGTGATATTGAGGGAGCGCCGGAATTGCGACTGCGAAGCAGGCCGCCACTACAAAAAGCCAGAATACCACCAAGGTTGGTTTTCCAAAGAAGCCACGAGCCCCGTGGGAGTCTAAAAACTCCGGTGACCGGTCTGTTGAGGCTCGATAACGACGACTCATCGGGATTGAGAATACCCAAAGATCGATACTTAGGAAGTCCAAACTAAAAAAAGCCGCAGGAAAACCTGCGGCTTTTAAAGAATTTGAATGAGCGAGTCCCCTTAGCGGCCGCCATAAATGGCATTTCCGCCGAGTGCCTCTTCAATACGAAGTAGCTGGTTGTATTTGGCAATCCGGTCGGAACGGCTCATTGATCCGGTCTTAATCTGACCGGCATTGGTTGCCACAGCGAGGTGGGCAATCGTGCTGTCCTCGGTCTCACCGGAACGGTGTGAAATCACAGAATTGTAGCCGTGAATCTTACCGAGTTCGATGGCATCGAAGGTTTCGGTGAGGGTTCCAATTTGGTTAACTTTGATCAGAATGGAGTTTGCCACTCCAAGATCGATCCCCTTCTGAAGGAAGTCGACGTTGGTCACGAAAAGATCGTCTCCCACGAGCTGGACCTTGTCGCCGATCTTGTCGGTGAGAACCTTCCAACCATCCCAGTCATTCTCGTCACAACCGTCTTCGATTGAATCGATGGGGTACTTGGCACAGAGCTCGGCCAGGTAGGCGGCTTGCTCGTCCGACCCTCTCTTTGCTCCGCTGTCTCCCTCGAATTTAGCGTAATCGTAAACACCATTTTCGAAGAATTCAGACGCCGCGCAATCAAGCGCGTAAGTGATGTCTTCCCCAACTTTGTAGCCAGCCTTCTCGACCGCCAGGCTAATGGTGTCGAGGGCATCTTCCGTGCCATCAAAGGTGGGAGCGAATCCTCCCTCGTCGCCAACTGCAGTGGAAAGTCCACGGTCGTGAAGGACCTTCTTGAGGTTATGGAAAACCTCGGCTCCCATCTGCACGGCCTTGCTGAAAGTTTCGGCACCTACCGGTCGAATCATAAATTCCTGGAAGGCAATCGGTGCGTCCGAGTGTGACCCACCATTGATGATATTCATCATCGGAACCGGAAGGACCTTCGCGTTTGGTCCACCAAGATACTTATAAAGAGGAAGTCCGGAGGCAGCTGCTGCGGCACGAGCCACGGCGAGTGAAGTGCCCAGAAGAGCGTTTGCTCCGAGGTTCTTTTTGTTAGGAGTGCCATCAAGGGCCAGCATGGCCTGATCGACGCTGGTCTGATCGCAGGCGCAATTCCCGAGAAGAGCCGGGGCGATCTTGTCATTAATATTCGCAACAGCGCCCAAGACGCCCTTTCCAAGATAGCGATTCTTGTCTCCGTCACGAAGCTCCCAGGCTTCGTGCTCGCCGGTGCTGGCTCCCGAAGGAACTGCAGCGCGTCCGAATGCGCCGCCTTCCAGGGTGACGTCAACTTCAACGGTGGGGTTGCCCCGCGAATCGATGATTTCGCGGCCTTTAATCGACTGAATGGTGGTGTTCGACATGAGTATGTTTTGAGAGTTGGTTTTGAAAATTGAGTTTAGATGGCCTCGATGGACTTGATCGTTACGGTGATGAGTTCCTCGGTCTCCATATCACGGATCTTAGCCGTGTCTCCTACGGCTTTTCCAAGAAGCACTTGGCCGATCTCGGACAAATAAGACACGATGTTTTTCTCGGGATCACCGTCCCAAGCGCCCAGCATGGTCATGGAGCGCTCGCCCCCACCTTCAATGGAGACCTTGATCTTCGTCCCAATATTGACGGCCGAGGTGTCAGCGCCCTTAAAGTCAGTTGGACGGGCCCGCTCGAGATCCTTCTCGAACTCGTTTTTACGTGAATTCAAAACACCCTGCATTTGCTTTGCTGCATGGTATTCGAAGTTCTCACGCAAATCACCATGCGCCCGGGCAGTGGAAATCTCCTTAACGTTTGCTGGGATTTTCTTGTTCACCAATTCCTCATACTCGGCTTTGCGACGGTCGAGGCTTTCGAAGGAAACAAGGAGAATATCTTCGCCTTTCGACTGATTCTCGCCGGAAACCATTTCCTGGGTTTCGGGCACCTTTTTGATGACGCGGGCCATCAGGGATTTACGATCAAGATCGGGAAAGGCGGGGCTTGCGAGAAGTTTGCGGGCAAAGTTGCGAACGTCGTTCAACTCCATGCCGTCGAGAATATCTGCAATCAACTCCTTGTCGTCGAGAAGGAGGTTGCCAAGGCGGCCGCTTCGTCGAGGGCCGTCATCCAGAGAATCTTGCTCAAGAACGGTGAGAATCACTGAGCCGACCGAGCCATCAAAGACTTCTTCAGCTGCCTTCTTGCGCTCGCGACAAATCCAAGCCAGCGAATCCGGCCCGAGAGCGTGACGTGAAAGCGCAACCTTGATGTGCTCGTTGAGCGCTTTGGTTTCATCTTTCTCGGCCAGAAGTTTTGCGATTTCAGAAACTCCCCGCGAGCTGATCTTGCCAAAAACAGAAAGCACCTTGGCGACCCAATCATCACCAAAAGCTGGAGGAAATGCTTCCAGAATACGTTTCAGGCGGGCCGCTGCGACCTGATTTAAATCCTCGGAAAGGTTGCCGTCGGCCACCTGGAGAACCTCAGCGAGCTTTGGGGCATCGGGTGAGATCGCGTCTTCCTGCTTCGTTTCCTGGGCAATTTCATTACGGAGGGCGATTAATTCCAAAGACTGTGCGGGGGCGAGCTTCATCAGCTTTAGAGCAGCATCGTTCACAATGTCAAAAGCGCGAGCTAACAACCCCTCGGTCGCAGCAACGAGTGGTGCCTCGCGTTGAATTGCTTCGAGAGCTTTCACCCGGGCCTTCGGTGAGCGGGCCTGATCCAAATCATCGACGAGTGCCTCACCAGGTCCTGTCGATTCGTCGCGGAGAACGAGCGGGTCGGTGCGTTTGGTGGGAACGGAGACACGCTTGCTTTCACGGAGAGCCTTTTTGGTCTTCTCCCACCACTTTTTGTAACCCGCTTCGGCGACGACACTTCCACAAAGCTCGGCATCAAGTTGATCCATGGTCATGTTGCCGCCGCGGGTTTCGATCGTGCGGGCTACCAATTCGACGGGGTCCTTTTCGGCAAGTTCCTTGAGCTCACCGAGCTGGCTCACTTTTTGAGCGCGCACGTCGTTGGCCTCGACCGCATCGGTTTTCTCCAGGGCCAGCTTCAGGCCCATGACCTTTCCCTTCTCCTTTTCGAAATCAATCGTGACCTTGCCGTTGAAGAGATCCCAATCGGTGACAACTCCTCCGCCAAAGCCTTTGTGAATCCGGTATGACCCGGGAGCAATTTTCGAGAGTCTCTCACCAACGGCCTCAGTAATTCGGCCCGCTTCCACTAACTTCGCGACATCAGGATGCATGTCGCGACACTGGTTGGGACAAGCGGCAATAGCAAGGACGGAAGCAAAAAACGTTTACCCTAGTCCCTGAACGGGTCGAGTCAATGTCATTCGATGGAACTTTTTTATGAATCCTTCGGGACGAATCTCACCCTCTCTCCGGGAGTCGTATTACCCGCCTCCCGGCTCCGCTGAAGTGTCTGTTTGAGGATCATGAAGGCGCCCATCCATTTCCTCGGAAGTTTCCCTCCAAAGTCATCATTCGAAACGAGTGCCGAAAGAACGACGACGTCGTCCTCAGTCACTTTGAAGCGCCATCGCTCACCTTCTGCCTCCAAACTTAAAGATTTTTCATCCATGATCAGTCGGGCGATCTGCTCCCTCTTCGCAAGCCTTCTGGATCTGGCCGCATTCTCATCCGCGGCCAGCATGCTGACAGGCATGACCAGCGGACGATGGCGGGATCCCAAGACCAAATCGAGTGTCTTGAGTTGCCCTTCACGGAAAAATTGCACTTTCACGGTATCGCCGGCCTTCTTTTCGCGAAGTAGCACCACCATTTGTTCCATATTCACCAGGATTTGGCCGTCAAACTTCCACCAGAGATCTCCGTTTTTTCCTCCGGCCTTCGCAAGTGGTCCATTTGCCACAATCTCCGAAGCCCGAAAACCGACGCCGGACTTGAGCGAGGTTGATTCACGATCCTTTGCTGATGGTGATTTAAACGAAACACCGATCCATGGCAGATCACCCGCCTGAGCGAGACTTGCCAAAAGAGCAGATACGAAAATCAGAAGGGTTTTCACGGACGAAAGAAATTAAAAGTCACTCTTGGGAGCATCGACAACATGGTGATCGGTTGTCTCGACCGTAACCACTACCCCACTTTCCCGGTGCTGAACCACATCCTTGGTCACTTCGACCTCTCTTGAAATTTCTCTAATTTCCCCGGACTTGGTGACATAGACATTTGGAGATTCCTCAGTCAAAACCCAGGCCTCGTGATCCAGATGTTCGAATGCCGCAACATCGCCAGTCTCGACAATCTGATCGCCCACCACAGCCGGGGAAGACGCCTTGTTCTTGCCGAAATACCACCCGCCACTAATTCCGATGCTGAGGGCGATTGCGGCCGCAGCCGCTGTTCCGATCCAATTCACAGTTCGGCTGCTCGAACCCCTCGTAGAAAGCTCGGATTCTCCCACCAACCGGTCGATCAGTTGGTGGCAGCTCTCCCTCCCTTCGTCGCTGAGCCCTCTCGGGGTCATCGCTTCGAGTTTCGATTCCAGATTTTTCAATGCATTATCCATTTCCGATATTTTGAAGATGTCTTAACTTCTTTTGCAGTTGCTCGAGCGCGTAGCGGTAGCGGGAAGCTGCGGTATTGTGTGAAATTTTGAGGATTTTCCCAATCTCAGCAAAGGTCAAGCCACCCCATATTTTGAGGGTGAGAACCTCGCGAAGCTTTTCCGGCAAGTCATCAACTTCCTTCCTGAGAAGCTCGGCCTCTTCAGTTTCTTCAAGGGCCGGGTCGAGCCAGTGATCATCGCCCCTTTGGAATTGAATGATTTTTTGGTCCCGTTTTTCCCGGCGACCCTTTCGACGTCCGTGATCAAGGCCGAGATAACGCATGACCGAGAATGCGAGAGGCAGATCCGGCGGGCGATATCCCCTCTCCTCTTGATAGCCCCATAGTTTTATCAGAGCATCCTGCAGCAAATCCTCGGCCTCCTGGGCGTTGTTGCAACGAGCCCTCGCATAGGCAAGCAAACGAGGAGCGCTCTCATCGAGCCATTCCCGCCACGCTTTACCCAAATTTGTCCTGCCAACTGCCATTCTTACAGTGAGGATAATGCCCTAATTGGGATCATTTGTCTCAGAAAAACCAATCTTTTCGAACAGATGGTGCGCGAGGGGGGAGTCGAACCCCCACGTCCGCAATGGACACCAGATCCTTAGTCTGGCGCGTCTACCAATTCCGCCACCCGCGCTAAGCACCGCATCTGTTTTGGTCCCGTCAAAATGGTGGTCGATACTGGATTTGAACCAGTGACATCTTGCGTGTGAAGCAAGCGCTCTACCACTGAGCTAATCGACCCCAATTTTCAGAGACTTAAAAAGGCCCCTTTTCACGGGGGCCTTCCTCGGTTTTTTATCAAAGAGATGGTGCGCGAGGGGGGAGTCGAACCCCCACGTCCGCAATGGACACCAGATCCTTAGTCTGGCGCGTCTACCAATTCCGCCACCCGCGCTAAGCACTGTCTCTTTGACGGCGGAGGAAGTAGTCGCCCCCCTCCCCTTGTTCAAGAATTACTTTAAAAAAAATCACCCCTGTGGAATGGTGACCGACCGGGTGTAACGAAAACTGTTTTGCTCAATAAACTGAGCAGCGGCAAGCGGGCTTTGAAACGGGTTCCTTTTGAGGATGGCAACCCCTTCGTCGGAAAGAACCGTAATTGCAAGTTCCACGGAAGTGATCCTCCCGCCGACAAATTCAGAACGGGTATTCAAATTCGGAGCCAATCCGGTCCCATTGATCGCGAAATTACGCACGGTTTGCAGTCCTTGATCCGAACTCATCACCGTAATCTTGGTGGTGCGGGACAGCCCGGTCGCGTCCCGATAGGCAACCACAAAGGTTACTGTGAATTCGTAAACATTCTCGCACATCAAGTCTGCAAGCTCGTTCCTCCCTGCCGCAGCGTCGAAATCAGTCTCAAGATTCTGGCTTCCCACGAGTGAGCCATTGTAGGTCTCGTTGGGGTCGAGGAGGTTGCGATAGAGGACGAACGTCGCAAACCTTTGGTTGGGATTCCCGAAAACGGGGTCGACAAAATCAAGTTGGTAGGAAACAGCGGAGACGTCCCCGCCTTGATCGGCATTGCGATTCCCGCCATCGGCACTCAGTCGTTCGCGACTTCCGGCATTCCCGTTGTAGCGGTCTGACGCAGAGGTAAAGAAAGTCAAACGAGCGGCGTTCGGGCTTTCCTGCCCTTGCGGTCCGACAGCTTGAGCGGTGGTCGTTGCGATGAGCCACTGGCTTTGATTATTTCCCATGCGACTGACCATCGACTCAAGGTCGCGCCCGAGAGCATTGAGCATGATCTTGGCTTGTCCGGCAGCGCGGATCTCGGTCCGGGCGGCTTTCCAGGTATCAATCGCCGACCCGGTAATAAGCAGGGTGAGCAAAACGAGAACAAGAGTGATGGACATTGCCACCATCAACTCTGCCAGAGTAAACCCCTTGGCGAAACTTTTGCGAGTGCGGGAATATTTCATAGGTTTTGAGAGACTCAATTAGCGTCGAACGACGAGATTCCGGGAAAAGATAGGCCGCGTAAAGTTGGCGGGGTCAAACGCGTTGGAAAGATAAGCAAAGGTCTTCGTTGGCAGGCTGTAGTATTCAGCCTCGAAGGCGATCACAGCCTCCGGATAAGATTGTGGATTTTGCGCGAAATCCTGTCCCGGAACATTGGGATCAACGATTGTCCCGGGCTCGTCGGTGACGCGCAGCCCCTGCCCTTCGTAGACGAGTTGGCGCAACTTCACAAAGAATATCCGACCTTCGACAGCCTGAAGATCCTCCTCGAAAAGAGGGTCGCTCAGGCGGCGGACCATTGGTTGCACCAAAAAGTCACGACCTGAGATGGCAAGGGTCCGGTCGGCCGGCGCAAGCGTACCATCGTTTCGAAATTGGCCGGGAATCGCGCGATATTTATAGATGATGATGGTTTCACCTTGTTGCTCGGACTGAGCGATCCAATCAATCGCCTTCTGGAAAGGATCTCCCTGGTAGCGCCGGCGCTCGCGGCCTTCGCGAACTGTTCGGAGTTCAAGCTCCAGGGTGGCCTGGAGCCGGCTCGCCTCGTCAGTCGAGAGCGTCTTCTTGATTGTTCGGGCGGCAGGCCCAAAAACAGCCATAAAACCCGTGATCATCACGACCAGAATCCCCAGAGCGATGACAACCTCCACAAGAGTGAAGCCTGCCTTGGTTTTCCTAAGTCTGATTGGTGCGTGTGTCGTCATATTGAGTCTGTGAATTATGTTAGTTGGTGCCAACCGCGCCTAGCTGCTCGATGTCCCTAATCAAGGTCGTTCCGCCGTTTTTAAGAACGACAAAGCCGCCGAGATCTCTTCTTCCACCGAGGAGAGGCTGCTGGGCGCCGTTCGGGCGTGCTCCACTCACCACGACAAAGCCGGCACCTGGTGTCGTGCATACTCCCTGTCCGTTAAATTCGTAATAATGGCATTGCCATGTATCGGCAGGCTGGTTGGTCAGCTGATGCCTATCCTGCGGGAGGACACCTCCCGTCCTCATGTCGGCCCGGCTTAACTCCGGACTGTAGTAGACTCCCTGAGGCAGGAAGGTTGGTGAACCTGCCCGTTGCCATTCCGGAATGATCCGGCCCTCCTCATCGGTTGTCTGATAGACAACCATCATCATGCGGCGGTAACGCTCGCGTTGAATTGGATCAGCATCATTGAGCTGTCCATGGATAATAAGGCGTGCCGGAGCATTTTGGTTCATTGCCAAAGTTCGGGCCTGGGCAAGCAAACCCTCCCCTATGGCCAGTCCGGCGGTGACTCCCTGACCTTTGCCGATTCGACTGATCCCCACGGATGCAAGCGAGAGAAGGATGGCGATGATCGCCATCACTGCCAAGAGTTCGACCAAGCTAAAGCCCTTTCGAAAGCCGCGGAGCAGCCGACTTGAATCCTGTTTAGATGTTGGTGTGTTTAACATTGCCTGAGTGAGTGATCGTTCGGTTTCGGGTGAAGATCAAGAAAAATTTTGTAGTTACACTGTATATCTCACTGATTTAGCCGGGAAAGTGTCCACCGTGCGGTTGGGACATCCATTTCCATGCGGTTTCAATCATTGATCGAGGATCTTTGCGGGAGGCCTCCCAATCCAGCAACTTCTTTGCATTGCCAGGGTCGGCGACGAGATGTCCGGGGTCACCGGGCCGTCGATCGCCATACTTGACCGGGACTTTCTGCCCCGTGACCTCTTCAGCGATGTCAATAATCTGCTTTACCGAGATTCCGACGCCGGTTCCGAGATTGCAGCGGAGCGAGTCGCCTCCTCCGGCCAGGTGCCTGAGGGCTGCCAGATGTGCAGTAGCCAGATCTTCCACATGAATATAGTCGCGGATGCAGGTCCCGTCGTCGGTCGGATAGTCTGTGCCGAAGACAGTAATCTCCGGGATCTCACCTTTCACCGCTTGCAGAACCAGCGGGATGAGGTGGGTTTCAGGACTGTGATCTTCTCCGATCAAACCATCGGTTGAGCAACCGCTGGCATTAAAGTAGCGGAGAGCAACGCTTTTGAGATCCCATGCGACATCGCAGTCATCAAGGATCCATTCGACCATGAGCTTGCTTTTCCCGTAAGGACTCACCGGTTTCTGAGAATGATCCTCGGTAAGAGGAAGTTTTTCCGGTTCTCCGTAAGTGGCGCAGGTTGATGAAAAAACGAAGGACTTACAGCCGAAATCGGACATCACCTCAAGCAGAGTCAAGGGCTCTGCGGTATTATTCCGGTAATACTTCAAGGGATTGGTCACAGATTCTCCAACGTAGGCGTAGGCAGCAAAGTGAATGACGCCGGTAAAGTTGTGCTCGGTAAACAAGCGGGTCAAAAGCTCCCGATCTCCAACATCCCCCACGACCAATTCCGCCGAATCATCAACGATTGCGCCAACGTGCCCGTAGACAAGATTGTCGAGAACGATGACATGGTAGCCCTCTTCGCAGAGCAACCTGACGGTATGCGACCCAATATATCCGGCTCCCCCGGTCACTAAAACAGACTCTCCGCTCATGCTTGCGCAGGAGTCAAGCAGGCTCTCGGGTGACCGTCAAACAAATGACTCGCGATCAGCGGGATGTTGCCTCCGTCTCCCTCTCCATCCGCATTCTGGCCAAATCATCCGCGTTCAGGAGCTTTGGGAAAAATCGCCCGATGAGGAACCAGCCCAACAGACCACCGACAAAGTGGACAAGGTGGGCCGTCCGAAAGATCATGTCGCCCACGGCTGATTCAAGCCAGTATCCGAGGTCGGAAAGCAGCGGAATTTCCAGCCACGGAGTCATCACAAAGAGAAGCGCGCTTGATACCAGAACTCCTTTTGTGAGATTCCGGGCCGAGATGTTTAAAAGGATCATCTTCGAATCCGGCGAAATGGAGAAAAAGCCCAGCAATAAGCCTGTGACCCCTCCCGAAGCCCCCACCAACACAGGGGTTTCGGGCACGAAAAACTGAAGCAGAACATGGGAAATTCCCGCTCCCACTCCGCAGACAGTGAACAAGGTGAAGATCCGCCAACTACTTAAAACATGGCTCAGGCGGGCCGCTGCATAGTAGAACAGGAGGGCATTGATAGCGAGGTGGGTCCAATTGCCGTGTAGCCAAATATGGGTGAACAATTGCCATGCTTTACCATTTGCAACTCCCTGCCACGAAAGACCTCCTTCCAGATAAATCATCTGAAGAGCAACGAATCCCTGCCATTTCAAAACCAAGGCCAGCGCAAGATGAACGGAGATCATGCTTAGGACGCCAAAGGTCGCCGTGTTCACGCCCGGCGCCTGCAACATCACCCAGCCACGCCGGCCGCTTTCAGGTCTCACTGCTGACATCATCCCTAATAAAGACCACCAGGGTTTGAAAACGCTCACCTTTTTCTCGAAAAAACGTTTTTTGCACTCTTGGTGCAGTCTTGACAGCGCGGACTTCCGACCGAGGATACGCCCCTTTCCCGATGCACTCGTTTCACTATTCCAATGGCAGTCTTCATTGCGAAGGCGTTTCTATCGCAGATCTTGCAGAAAAACACGGCACTCCACTCTACGTTTACTCGTCCGAAACGTTCCGCGACCGCTATACCCGGCTCGATGATGCCTTTTCGGCAATCGACCACGAGGTCGCCTATGCTGTTAAAGCAAATTCCAACCTGTCCGTACTTCGTCTTTTGGCAGGACTTGGCAGCGGGTTTGACATCGTATCGGGAGGCGAGCTTTTCCGCGTGCTAAAAGCCGGCGGCGACCCCGGAAAATGCACCTTTGCCGGAGTTGGCAAGACCCGTGAGGAGATCGAATATGCGCTTAGGGAGGGAATTTACTCGATCAATGTGGAATCAGAGGAAGAGGCAGCGTTCATCAGTCAGGTCGCCGGAGAACTGAATTTGGTCGCTCCCATCGCCTTCCGGGTGAACCCCAACGTGGACGCCAAGACCCACAAGTATATTTCGACCGGAAAGTCGGAGAATAAGTTTGGGATCGACTTTGAATTCATCGCAGACGCCTACGAGCGCGCATCGAAGCTCCCAAATCTCAATCTCAAAGGACTTCAAATGCACATCGGGTCCCAACTCACCTCGGTTTCCCCTTTTGTGGAAGCTGTTGAAAAAGTCGCTCCCCTTGCTGCTGATCTCAAGGAGAAGTATGGGATCGAATTCTTCTCAATCGGTGGGGGCATTGGAATCGTCTATGAAGAAGCCCTGGCCTCCGGAAGCGAATCGTGGTGGATCAATCAGCCCGAGGAAACGCGCCCGCTTACTCCGGAGCAATATGCAGCCGCGATCATTCCGACACTCGAGCCACTTGGTCTGAAGATCCTCCTTGAACCAGGCCGTTTCATCGCCGGTAACGCCGGGATTCTTGTGTCCAAGTGTCTTTACGAAAAGAAAGGCACCACCAAGACCTTTAAAATAGTCGATTCAGGGATGCACCAATTGATTCGCCCTGCGCTCTATGAAGGATTCCACGAAATCGTTCCCGTCACTGAGTCTGCCGGGGCGGTTGAGTCCGTGGATGTGGTCGGTCCGATTTGCGAAAGCGGTGACTTTTTCTGCCAAAACCGGCAAGTCTCCAGCTTCATGCCCGGTGAACTAATCGCCCTTATGAGTGCCGGTGCTTATGGAATGGTGATGGCCAGCACATACAACTCGCATCCCCTTCCCGCTGAAATTCTTGTTGAGGGAGAGCAAGCCAAGGTCGTCAGAAAGCGCCAAACACTCCAGGACCTCGTCGAGGCGGAAGAAGTGTAAAATTTTCGCGCGACTGGCAGCGTCTCACCGGGTTAGATCATCCAATCAATGGGAGACGAAGCGAACGAGGAAGATTTGGCGCTGATGGCGGCCGTCGCGAAGGGCGACGAAAACGCCTTCGCCAAGCTCGTCGAAAAGCACCAGCGTTCCGTCCTGGGAACGGTGGCAAAAATGACGAATCAATCTCCCGATACCGAGGATATTGCCCAGCAGGTCTTCATTAGGCTGTGGAAATCTTCCAAACGTTACCAGCCCACTGCCAAATTCACGACTTTCCTCTTCACCATCACTCGAAATCTCGTTTTCAACGCGACCCGAAAAAAAACACGGCGGAAGGAACACTCTTTTGACGAGCAGGAAGACGAATGGCACCAGACCATCGAAGATCAGAACACGCGGTCGCGGCCTGACAGATCGATCGAGCAGAACGAATTGCGGGAAGTGATCGATCGCGCGATTGCTTCTCTTCCTGAAAAACAGCGCCTCGCGGTTGTTCTCCGACGCTACGAAAAAATGCCTTACGAGGAAATTGCCGGGGTGCTCGAACTCTCTGTGTCCGCTGTGAAGAGCCAGTTGTTCCGGGCGCGGGCCGCTCTCCGCGAATCGCTTGAGCCCTATCTAAAGGATTAATTCTCCTTCGGGCGGGGCGCGTCGGTGAACTGGCTCCACTTGATTTCACCGTAGTCGATCTTTTGAAGTTCGAACGCGTAGATGGCGTCCTCGTTGTGGGGGTCAATCGTTACCGCGAGATCAATGAGCGCACGGGCCAGCAGTCGATTGTCATCCCCCTTCTGCTGAAAAAGCGTTTCTGCCCGTGTCACAAAAAGAGCGGCCAGGGTCGCCGGGCTGTATTCGGCTTTCACCGGCCGTGGAATCGTTCCCTTGCTGAGTTGAAACTTCGTCACCATGGCCCGCTTGTTTCTTGTGGAAAGATGAAGAGCCAGGCCCAAGCCCTTTCTTGCAAATGCCAGCGAATCAGGATCGGCATTTTTGCTTGCGACAAAATTTGTCACGAAATTAGCAATCGCCCCGGCATATTCATCGCGCTCCCTCTCGAGCAGTCCGAGGTTGTCGTCGAAAATACTGCCGCGAACCACCGGAGCCTTGAATTCGAACTTGGGAGGAGCAACATCCTGCGCCATCCCCGCTGTCAGGAGAATGGTGAAAAGGCCAAGCTGTCCAATTATCTGAAACACCCCTATAGTTTTATCGACATGTCACCGAACACAAGTTCCAAAGCCGGTGTCCGGAAACGAATTCGCCAACTGATAAGCCAGTTGGGCGAATCCGAAATCTCCGAGGGGTCGCAGGACATTTGTGACCAACTTGAATTTTCTTCAGGGACAGCCGTTGCCATTTTTGCAGGCCTCGCGAACGAACCGCAGCTCCTGGAATTGATCGAGTGCCGGCCGGAAGTGAAATGGTATCTTCCCAAAGTCATCGGCCCCGGTCAAATGGACTTTATCCGAATCAGGAGAGTTGAAGAATTGAGTCGGGGGGCTTTTGGAATCAAGGAGCCTCTCTCAGGCGCCAAGGCAAGTCACCTCGACGTCATCGTGTGCCCGGGCGTGGCTTTTACGAGCGAAGGGCTTCGCCTCGGCCAGGGTGGTGGTTTTTATGACCGGGCAATCCCAAGGTTTCCCAAAGCGCGAATCCTGGGAGTGGGATTTCAGTGCCAGATTGTGTCTCGCCTTCCCGTGGAAAAACACGATTGCCGGATGGATCAAATCATTTCCCCCCGGACGGACGCCTGAGAGTGAATGCCGGGATTCTCACTCGAATGCCAAGGCCTGCCGAATCCACCCCGAAGAAAGCTCCGGAAACCTCTGAATCGGATGCCACAACATGGTATGAATTATAGGAGAATTTCTCTCCGGGTTGAAGTTTGGGCGTTTCTCCAACGACTCCGGACCCTTCCACGACCACAACCTCCCCCGCCCCATCTTTTAGGATCCATTTGCGAGCCAGAATTGTCACCGTCTTCGTGGACCCGTTGATAATGTGTATAAAGTAGGCGAAGGGAAACGGCTTTTCGGGAGGGGCATCCAGCTGTGGCATAAAGACCACTTTCTCTACCTCAACCTTTAAGCCAGGGAGTTCCCGAAACGACGTGTCCACTTGCGAAGTCTATGAAACTCCCTTTTTCTAGCAAGCGCTTCCGCCTAAACTTGCGCCCAAAGGCAGCTGGCTTAGGATTGTCGTGTGCAAACTCCCATCGCTCTCACAATCGCCGGGTCGGATAGTTCGGGCGGCGCTGGCCTGCAGGCTGACTTAAAGACCTTCTCAAGCTTCGGAGTGCATGGGCTGACCGCGGTGACCTGCGTTGTTTCCGAAACCCCCCTCATTGTAAGCCAGGTTCACCCCGTTCCTCCTGTGATTCTTCAGGACCAAATCCGGCTGCTTCTGGGAAGCTACCCCATTGGCGCAATTAAAACCGGCATGCTCTACTCCAAGCCTCACATCGTGGCGGTCTGCGAGCTACTGGCGAACACGGGGATCCCTCTCATTGTGGACCCCGTCATGGTCGCCTCAACCGGTGATCCGCTCATGAAGGAAGATGCCCTCGATGCCATCCGCGAGAGACTTCTTCCTCTGGCCACGGTGATCACCCCCAACCTTCCCGAAGCCGGAATCCTTCTTGGGAAATCAGTCATCACAATGGAGGATCAGGAAACTGCGGTGGCGGACCTATCGTCCGCCTTCGGAGTGTCGACCTACTTGAAGGGAGGTCATTTGGAAAACACCCGCACCCACCGGGATTTACTCCAAGCAGACGGGAAAATGTCCTCCTTCGAACATGAACACGTGGATTTGCCCCAAACCCACGGAACCGGTTGCACCCTGGCCTCCGCCCTGGCTGCTGCGATCGCGTCTGGTTCAACCTTGGAGGAAGCGGCTCAAAAAGCCCATGACTTCACGCAGCAGGCACTCGTGAAGTCGGAATCGTGGAGTTGTCCGGGTTCCCAAAACAGGATCTACCATTTGAATCAATCGTCTCAGCTCGATGTAATTAATGAAAATTAATAATTTTTCGAATGAAACACTTGCATAGACCACCGAAGCAGGAATAGTTGAGACAAGAGCACCTTCGCTGATTCCTAGGGATCAAACGGTGTTCACCACCAAAAAACCAATTATGAAAAAACAAACAATTGTAGCTGCGGCTTCTGTCGCATTTTCAGCTCCAGCTTTCGCTGATTTCCAGGGTCTCGTCGATCGTTACGATGATGTCAACGTAGCCGCCTCTGTCGGAGAAGCTGCCTCAAACGTCGGACGCTCGATTCTTGCCGTTCCTGGCAAGGTTGGACGCGGAGCTGCCAATCTCAACGATCAACTCCCTCCAATGCTTGCACAGGGAACCCGTGAGTTCGGTGTCGGCGGAAACGTAAACTTTGCCGATGATGTCGCTTACAACTTGAACCTCACCTACGGCTACTTCGTTCGCGACCGCTGGGAAGTCGGTTTCGGTCTTGGAGTCCAGGGTGTCGAAAGTGACGCGACCTTCAGCCTCGGTCTTTTCACCGAGTACAACTTCTGCCTCGGCGAGGACTCCAAGTGGGTGCCATTCGTCGGATTCAACGCCAACTGGGCGAGCCTCGACTCCGATGCACTGGATGCAGACTCAATCGCGCTTGGTCTCGACGTCGGCGTGAAGTACTTCATTCGCGAAAACATTGCTGTGAGCTTCTCCATCGGTGCCGACTTTGCTTTCGACGACGTTTTCCCCGGCGAGGACGACATCCAGCAGCAAATCAACATCGGAACTCGCTTCTACTTCTAGGATCCTGATCCTTCATTAGAACACTTTAGCCCCCGCCGGAAACGGTCGGGGGCTTTTTATATTCCCAGCACAACTGCCAGGGCAATCACCATCAGGACCGCTCCAAGACTCTGTTTTCTGACAAAGCGTGGATCGCTTTTGCGCCCGATCAGGTAGAGGAAAAGAACGGCCATGAGGCCACGCGAGCTGTAAACCACATTGCTCAAAGTGGGCTGACCGTAACGGCTGAATGCCAGGTTTACCGCAAGTGCTTGCAGCCCCAGTAAGAGCCCCGCTCCAACCACGACGACGGTGATGCGCGGATTCCCTGCCAGCATTACCATCTGCTCGCGACGGCGACATAGCAGGCCGATCGAAATGATACCACTGGTGCCCATCATCAATATCAGCCAGCGGTCGGGGCCGATTTCCCGGCTTTGCCACCCGGTGAGAAAGTCGTTGATGCCAAAAAACAAACAGGCAGCCAAGGTAAGCCCCACGGTTGCTCGATGAGTCCGCCAACCCTCGGCACTCCCTCCCGAAACCAAAAAGACTGCCAGTGTTGCTAAAACAACCCCGCAAACCAAATTCCAGGAACTCGGTTCAAGTCCCACCATGATCGAGAGGAATCCCACAATCACCACTTTCATTCCCAATGCCGACGAATGAACCGCAAGATCACCCGTCTTCACCGATTGAGTGGAAAACCATTGTCCCAGAAAGAAGAGGGCTCCATTTCCCACCGCCCACCAATCTCTCCCAGAAATCTCCCAACCTCCGTTTGGGCTAAGATAGCAAAGGAAAATGAACCCGGTCACGAGATTCGCAACCGCAACGAGGACCGACAAACGGACACCGTGGGAAGTCCCTTTCTGGATGCACCAACCGAGTAGCGGATGCAATGCCGCACCGATCAGAGGGAGCCACACGGCTCCGCCGGGAAGCGTCATTGGACACAGAATGGAGAATTCATGCCCAAATTGATATGACGAGTGAGGGCTGGGGTGACGGGTGTCGTCAGCCTACTTGACTGGAGTGACTTTCTCTTTTGTCGGGAAGTCTTTGGACCAGTCGACTGTCACCTCTTTGGTGGCGGCCCACTCGGCACCTCTCAAAAGTGTGTCGTAGAATCCACGGCACTGCATCGAGTAATCGGCATGACCGAGGGTGGTGTGGAAAACACGGCCTTTGCCATAATCGAGAGCCATGAGCATGGGTTCGTCTCGTTTGGTTTTTTCACTCGGAGCAGTGGCAAGAACCGTCATGTTCTTGGCCGGCCCCCGAAGCATGTCATAGAGCTCGTCCTTGGTGTGCAACCACTCTTTGGGCATGTTCTTGGTGACCGGATGATCATCAGCACGGTTTGTAATTACAAACTCGTGCTGGGGACCGTGGTTTCCACCTCTTCCTTCCGACTCATCAACGACTTCCTTGCCGTCTTTGTAATAAACATAGGGGCCGCTCTTTTCGTTCCTTCCTCCCCAGCCGCCGAGACCGATCATCTCGTTATACTCGGGCCACATTGAAAATGCGTTGTCGGCAGCGTGGACCACGACGAACCCGCCGCCATTTTTCACAAAATCCACGAAAGAGGCGCGAACTTCACCAGGCCACATCTGACCGTTGTAATTGCTGACCACGACATCGTATTTGTCGAATTCCGGACGCCATTTGTCCCACTCTTCTTTGGCGGCCTTGTTTCCGGGGCTCGTGCTAACATCGACCGAGAAGCGGTCATTGCTTCCAAAAATTTTCTTCAAAACCGGAGTGGTCTCCTGCCACTTGTGGTTGTTTTGACCATCGAGGATGAGGACTTTGACAACCTTTGACTCCTTTTCGTCATCCTTCTTTGCAGCAAAACCGACGAAGACAAAACTAGCGAGAAGCATCAAGGCGATGCCGAGTGTGAAACGTTTCTTCATGCCCCATTGTCACCAAGGCCACCCCTGATTGCCAAGACGAAAAACTTCCACATTGGTATTCGTCTCCCTAAGGTCCTCCTTGTGCACTCTGTCGTCGAACTCCTGCAGGCTCTCGTCCAAATCCCTTCTGTGAATCCCGAGGGCGACCCCGAGGTATCTCCCGGAGGAGAAGAAGAGGTGGCCATGCTGGTTTCCGGCTTCCTCCAACAATACGGTTTCAAACCCATCTTCGAGGAGGTGGAGCCAGGACGCCCCAACTTGATCGCGCGGGCTCCAGGCTCCGAAAACCGCCCTCGAATTCTTCTTGGGCCTCATTTCGACACGGTTGGGGTCACCGGAATGACGATTGACCCGTTTTCCGGATCCATCAGCGATGGCAAGGTCCACGGCAGGGGCACCTCGGACACCAAAGGGCCCATGGCGGCCATGCTCTGGGGGCTTCGCGAGAATGCTCACCTTTTGGCAAAACTCCCGGTGGCAGTCGATTTCGTGGGATTTATGGGAGAGGAGTCAAGTCAACCGGGTTCCCGGCATTTTGCAAAAAATCACGCAAAGGAGTATGAGTTTGCCATTGCCGGCGAACCTACTTCCCTCGAAGCCGTTTACTGCACCAAAGGCTGTCTTTGGGCCAAGGTGAAAGCGACCGGCAAGGCCACACACGCATCCCAACCCCACCTGGGTGAGAACGCGATTCTGAAGTTGCTTAACGAACTGCAAGATCTTCAGGGCCCCTTTCTCGAGTGTCTCGCAAATTATCACCACCCCGTATTGGGGCAATCGACAATGAATGTCGGTATGATCTCCGGAGGCACGCGCGCGAACATCGTGCCCGCCCAGGCAGTGGCTGATCTTGATATCAGAACGGTCCCCTCGTTGGTGGAAGACGAACCGGCGAGCGAAATTCTGAAACGCCATTTGAGGAATGTTGAACTTGTCCACAGCGCGGAATCTCCACCCATGTCCATGTCCGACAGTCATCCCTGGCTTTTGAAACTCCGGGAGATTCATTCAAATCTCAAACTGACCGGTGCCCCCTGGTTCTCGGATGCCGCTCATTTATCGGCTGCCGGACTTCCTTCAATTTGCCTTGGGCCCGGATCGATCGACCAAGCGCACACCGCTGATGAGTTCATTCGAATCTCGGATCTTGAAGATGGGGCGGCTTGGTTTTCCGCGCTGATTGCAGGTCTGTCCTCCTGATTTTGGAATCCCAAGAGTACCCCTTCTAGCGACAGTAGCGCGCGCTATGATGAACATTGTGCCCCCAGCCATTGTTGTAATAACGGCGCCCAGACGTATGGCGCCGATGCTCGCGGCGTTCGCCATTATTTTTTCCAATTGAATAAGCCAAGGCCCCAAGAGCCACTGCGCCAATGGCAGCTCCGGCTGGATCGATTGCTTGGCGACGATTTCCATAAGAATCGAAACTTGTGGTGCAACTCGCCCCCATCACTCCGACTAAGATTCCCGCAGTCAACTTTAGTAACTTTTTCATCGTGGTTGTAGGACTGTGGTTAAGGATCATTTATTCAATTCACACCCGGAAACCAGATCGCAAAAAACCGGAACCCCTGATGAGGTCCCGGTATTGAGGAATCGAGAAACGCTGCTCCTACTCGCCGTCGGTTAGATACCGCTCCGCTTCAATCGCGGCGGCACAACCTTGTCCGGCTGCAGTGATTGCCTGACGGTATACGTGATCAGCGACATCACCCGCAGCGTAAAGTCCTGGAGTTTTCGTGCCGGTGCTGTGTGCGTTTTGAAGAATGTATCCATTCTCATCGAGGTCAACGAGGTCGCCAACAAACTGGGAATTTGGAACGTGGCCGATCGCCACAAAGACACACTTCACCTCGAGCTCCGACTTCTCGCCGGTCTTGAAATTCTCAAGGTTGACTGCGCGAACCTCACCTTCTTCATCTGTCAAATATTCGGTGATCCCCGAATCCCAAACCGGCTCGACCTTGTCATTCGCAAGCACCCGATCGGCCATGATCTTTGATGCTCTAAGCTCATCACGGCGGTGAACGAGGTAAACCTTCGATGCGAAGCGAGTCAGGAAATTTGCCTCTTCACAAGCAGAATCCCCCCCGCCAACCACGGCGACCGGAACGTCACGATAGAATGCACCATCGCAAGTTGCACAGGATGTCACGCCATGGCCCACCAAGCTCATCTCATTCTCAAGTCCGAGATAGCGCGGAGCTGCTCCAGTGGCGATGATAACGGTCTTTGACTGGATCGTTCCAGAGTCAGTCTCGAGACTGAACGTGCCATCATCATTTTTGGTGATTTCATTGACCTTCTTGTATTCGACCTTGGCTCCGAACTTTTCAGCCTGCTGCTGCATCCGCCCCATCAATTCCGGCCCCATTACTCCCTCGGGAAAGCCCGGGAAGTTCTCCACTTCGGTCGTGGTCGTCAACTGCCCGCCAAGCTGGGTCCCCGAGAGGACAAGTGGCTCCAGATTCGCACGACCCGTGTAGATTGCAGCGGTCCAACCGGCACAACCAGTTCCAATAATAACAACGTTTTCCATAATTAATTTTTAAAAGGGTGTTCCGGAAAGCTCCTTCCGGGAAAAGTTCAACTGAATGAGAGTAGAGCCTAGGCAGGCGCCCCAACGACCTCCGGTGGAAGGGTCCCATCGTCGTCCCGCTTCTCTTCGCTGGTCGACTCGGGAGCCTTTTCCTTCTTCATATCATCAGGAATCTCGGGGGGCTCGGGTGGTTTGGGTGGGTCCTTCATTTCGCCATGCTCCATGAGGTCCTTGATATGCTTGGCATCAAGCGTCTCAAACTCCAGAAGCGCCTCCGAAATTTTATCAAGCAAGGTCCGGTTCTCTTTAAGAAGTCTCTCCGCCTCCTTATAGGCATGATCGATCAAATCCTTGATTTCGTTATCAATTTTTTGAGCGGTGTCTTCGGAGTAGTTCTTTGACTGCCCCATCATGTCGCGGGAAAGGAAGCCTCCCCCGCCCCCGCCGTCGCCATACTCGACCATTCCGAGGTCGGTGCTCATCCCCCATTCGCAAACCATTTTGCGGGCAAGGTTCGTGGCCATGCGGATGTCACCCATCGCTCCGTTCGTGACGTCTCCGAAAATGATTTCCTCGGCCACTCGTCCGCCCATGAGCACGATGAGTTGGGATAAAAGCTCATTCTTGCGATAGTTAAACCGATCTTCATCCGGGAGAAACATGGTCGATCCAAGAGAAGGTCCGCGGGGTATGATGGTGACCTTGTGCAGGGGATCAGTGTGATCCAAAATTTCGTTCAGAATCGCGTGACCGGCCTCGTGGTAGGCGGTGTTCTTCTTCTCCTTGTCAGATAAAGCAAGACTTCGTCGTTCGCGCCCCCAGCGGACCTTGTCGCGCGCTTCCTCCATCTCGGCAAGAGTGACCGCTTTGATCCCTTTGCGAGCAGCAAGCAAAGCGGCCTCGTTGATAAGATTTGCCAATTCTGCACCTGAGAAGCCCGGGGTTCCTCGGGCAATGACGGCCAGATCCGTTCCGGCGGCCAGTTTGATCTTCTTGGCGTGCACATCAAGAATTTGCTCGCGTCCTTTAACGTCAGGAAGAGAAACCGTGACCTGTCGATCAAAACGACCGGGGCGAAGAAGCGCCGGATCAAGAACGTCGGGGCGGTTGGTGGCCGCGATAATGATGACTCCTTCCTGGGTGTCGAAACCGTCCATCTCAACAAGAAGCGCATTCAAGGTCTGCTCGCGCTCGTCGTGACCACCGCCCATGCCCTGGCCCCGATGGCGTCCGACCGCGTCAATTTCGTCGATAAAAACAAGGCAGGGAGCATGCTTTTTGCCTTGTTCGAACATATCGCGAACGCGGCTTGCACCGACTCCAACGAACATCTCGACGAAGTCCGAACCACTGATCGAAAAGAACGGGACATCAGCCTCACCGGAAATTGCGCGGGCCAAGAGGGTCTTGCCTGTTCCCGGAGGACCCACCATCAATACCCCCTTGGGAATCGTTCCCCCGAGAGCCTGGAACTTGCGAGGGTCGCGAAGGAAGTCAACGATCTCATAGAGTTCTTCTTTTGCTTCCTGGATGCCGGCAACGTCCTTGAAGGTCACCTTGTGCTGGTCCATTGTCAGGAGCTTGGCCTTGGATTTGCCGAAGCTCATTGCGCCCCTCCCTGCTGACTTCATCTGGTGACGAAAAAGGAAGAAGATCAGCACGATCAAAAGGAGGACCGGCAGAAGGCTCATCATGATCTTGCCGAAAGTGTTGTCCTGATTGCGAGTTGAGATCCCGGAGTCAATGAGCGCTTCCAGTTTTCCGCGCGAGCTTGCGCTCAGTTTGACCTGGAAGCCTTTGAGTCTGGCAGCATCATTTTCATCCTTGGCCAACTTTTCGAGTTCCTCCGGGCTGAAAGCAACAGGCTTCCCTTTGGTCGCATAGAGAGTGGCAACGTTTGAATTCAGCTCGCGAAAGATTTGAAACTGCACATCCTTGCCAAGAACCAGCTTGTTTTCCGACAGGAGTGTTTTGATCCGGGAAAAAGGAACTTCCTGAGCCGAAGCGTCCTGCTCGGGCGCTTCGACAACCCAGTTCAATTTCTCGCCAAAAGTCTCATCAAGATCGTTGCTGATGCTGTCGATATCAACCTGGACGATGGCTTTGATCGGAGTCTGATCGTCCCATTGTTTCACTAACACGGTTTCTTCGGAATAGCGTCCGGTGATTTCAGCCCGGGCTTCACCCGTGAAAGTCACCAGTTCAAGTTTTCCGTTTTTATAGTCTTTCGAGACCGTTTGGAGGACACGTCCCTCGAGCAAAGCCTCACGAAACTCCGTGAATTTTAGGGTCTCACGATCGCTATCGCTTGCCCCGTCAATCGCCACGAAAATGATCGCCAGGGCGATGGTGAACAGAATGATCACTTTCCAGTTCACCCCCTTGTCAGGAGGAGTCTGGGCTGGCTTTTTCGATCCCGGGGATGCTGGTGGCTGTTGCTCGGACATAATAAACTACCGGCGGGCTGAGAGCCTTTTGTGCCGGCACCGGACGCTAGCGCAAGAAAATGGAATGAAAATGCCTTTTTTTGCGGATTTGCGCGACCTGCACCGAGCGACCCAACGCCTGCGTAATGGAAACATAGCTCTGGTCCCATATTACTCAACCTGCTCCTTTGGAATCCTGATTGTCGAAGGTCCTTCCGAAGCGGTTTTTCCATTCGCCAGAGCATCTTCGATTACCCGCATGGATTCTTCGGAAATTAGGGCCGGGCTATGGAATCCGTTCCCGTCAATACTCACGGCCAAACCATTTTCCACAATCACCGTGACCCTCCCGAGATAGGCCTCTCCGACCTGGCTTGAAATCGATAGACTGCGTTTCAGCAGCTCATGTCGCTTTTTGCCAAGAACAGTGACAAACAGTTCCTGTTCTTCATTTGCTGGTTCAACGAGGATCTGTAAATTCTCCGGAACCTTCCTGAGAGCGAGATAGTGAATGAGATCGCCATTTTTTTTATGATGGATCACCAGAAGAGGGATTTGTTCGATTTTGGGAAAAGAAGGGGTTTCCGCGATTGTTTCCTCACCGTTTTCGCAACCCGACGAAAAGAAGGCCACCACAAGAACTGCAATAAATGATTTCAACACCCCGGCAGATTCTCTGAATTTACTCGATAGACAAAGGAAAACCTGCCGGGCCGAAGCCGGGCAGGTTTTTGAAAAAAAGAGTTTGACGAGGTTTTTACTCCTTCTCGCCGGCAGAATCCTTGGACTCTTCGGCAGGAGTTTCCTCAACCTTGGGCTCTTCAGCCTTCACCTCCTCAGGCTTTGGCTCTGCGGCTTTTGGCTTGGCAGCTTTCTTGGCCACTTTTTTAGCGGCCTTCTTGGCTGCCTTTTTAGCAGTCTTTTTAGCAGCTTTCTTGGCTGGCTTGTCTGCCTTTGCTGGCTTTGAAGAGGCTCCGGCTTTGTTGCGTTCGTGTTTCCGCTTCAAGTAAAGCTTTCTGCGGCGGCGTTTCTGACGAGTTTTAAGATTCTGACCCATAGGATTAAGTTCGGGACGGAGTTAGGCCCCATCGACCGGATGATCAAGCGAAAAGGCACGCCATGTCTTGATCTCATCCCTTCCCTGCCCTTTTCTTCCCGCATGGCAGGCCTCATCATTAAACCCCGCTCCCGTATTTTTCACGGCCATGAGTGGGTTTATTCTTCCGAAATTCAGAAAACTTTCGGGAATCCCGGGCCCGGAGACCTTGTAACGCTCAAGGATTTCAAGGATCGCCCGCTGGGAGTCGCTATCTACAATCCTGATTCGCAGATTGTGGCGCGCAGAATTTCCCGAAGGAAACAGAAGCTGGACGAGGAGTTTTTCCTGCGTCGACTGGGGCAGGCCATCGATTACCGGGAGTCCCTTGCCATCGATTGCGACCTTCGAAGGCTCGTCTGGAGTGAATCGGACGGCCTTCCCGGGATCATTGTCGATCAATATGGTGATCATCTTGTCTTGCAAACCACCACTCTTGCCATGGACCAGCGTAAGGACCTGATTGTCAGCTGTCTTGTTCAAATTCTTGCGCCCAAGTCGATCACCCTGCGGAATGATTCCTCAATGAGGCGCCCAGAGGGCCTCGAGGATGAAATCAGGATGATTCACGGTGAACAACCAGACCCTTTCACCGTGAAACATCATGATTCGGTCTTTGAGATCGATCCGGCAAATGGTCAAAAAACCGGACTCTATCTCGACATTATGGACAGCTACCAGAGGGTGGCCCGTCTGGCACCCGGCAAAAAGGTCCTCGATGTTTTTTGCAATCAAGGAGGATTCAGCCTGGCCTGTGCTTTAGCTGGAGCGGATTCGGTGCGCGCTGTCGATATTTCCGCAGACGCGACCGCCGCGACCGCCAGAAATGCTGAATTAACCGGCGTGCAAGTGGAGACGGTGACTGCCAATGCCTTCGATTTTCTCAGAAAGCACGAGGAGACCTACGACCTGATTATTCTCGATCCCCCTTCCTTCACCAGAAACAAAAAAACACTCAAAGACGCCATGCGGGGATACAAGGAGATCCATCTTCGAGCCCTTGGCATGTTAAATCAGAGTGGCATCCTGGCGACCTTCTGCTGTTCCCATCACGCAACTCGCGAGCTCTTTCTCGATAGCGTGAAGAGTGCCGCCGTCGACGGGAAGCGAACCCTTCGGATGATCGACAATCATTTCCAACGACTTGACCACCCCATCATTGCAACCTTGCCGGAAACGGAGTATCTGAAGGGGTTCACTTTCCAGCTTGCTCCAAATCGATAGTTTCGCATGAAAACCCGCATCGCTCTTATTGTTTTCATTTTGATCGCCGTTTTTGGAGGGTATTTTTGGCACTACCACCAACCCGAACAAAAGATCAAACGGGCCGTCGATCAATTCATCGGAGCCGTTGAATATGACAGCACCAAACTTCGCAGCCGTGAGGATGTTCACGAGGCAGTCCGAAATTCCACGAGAGAGACCATCACGCTGAAAATCTCGGACTTGTCGAACCTTCCATTCAACGTCGAGCTGCCTCGCGAGATGTCGTTCGAGCGCCTTTGCAGTCGACTTGATCTGCTGCACGCCGCGACATCCGAGCGTGATTTTACGACTCTCGAGGAGGAGCTTCAGCTGATTGGAAATAAAGCCCAATTGACTAGAATTGCACAAATCACCATGGCCTCGCCCTTTAGCGGTCAAGAAACCCAATCGTGGGAATTGGTCTTTGATCTCGAACTTGACGACCATTGGAAGATCACCGCGCTCCGGGCGAGCAAGCATCAGTGAACCATTCTTTAGACCTATTGATTTCCGACCTCGGCCTGCTCCAGAAGCCACGCCTTGAGGCGGGCGTTTTGTGCAAGGCCCGGGTCCTCGCGCAGCAACTCCTCTGCCACTTCGCGCGCTTCCCGGATCAGGGAAGTATCCGCTAAAAAGTCGACAAAACGCAAACCACCCAGCCCGCTCTGCCGGGTCCCCAGAACCTCCCCGGGGCCGCGCAACCGCAGATCCTCTTCTGCGATTTTGAAACCATCAATGGTCCCGGCGAGAATGTTCAATTTCTCCAGACCTTCGGGGTTTTTACCATCGGTCACAAGGATACAGTAGCTTTTGTGTTCACCCCGCCCTATGCGGCCCCGCAGTTGGTGGAGTTGGGCCAAGCCAAAGCGTTCGGCGTTAAAGATCACCATGACGTTGGCATTGGGAACATCGACCCCGACCTCGATCACGGTTGTCGAAACAAGCACTGCTGATTTGTAGTCCCGAAAGCGTTTCATGGCCGCTTCTTTCTCCTCGGACGCCATTTTCCCATGGAGCAATTCGACTTCGAAGTGCTTGAATCTCTTCTTCCACTTTGGGTGTTCTTCCACAACCGAGGCCGCCTTCACCGAATCGCTATCCTCCACAAGCGGATAAACCAAATAGGCCTGTCGACCTTCCTCCAGTTGCTCGATGAGAAACTTGGTCATCTCGGAGATCTTCGGTTTCACCCGCACCCCGGTAATAATCTTGCCACGTCCCGCCGGCAATTCGTCAAGAATCGAGACATCCAGGTCACCGTAAATTGTTAAGGTCAGGGTTCTCGGAATCGGCGTCGCTGTCATGACCAAAACATCGGGCATCACGCCCCGCTGAATGAGCTTGCCGCGCTGGGCCACCCCAAATTTGTGCTGTTCATCGATTACAATGAGACCCAGGTCATCAAAGTCCACGTTATCGTAAAGCAGGGCATGTGTTCCGATAATAATCTGTGCGTCGGTGACCTCCTCCCGCCGGTCCGCTGTTGCCAAACCAACCTTGACCCCAAGAGGTGAGAGCCATTTTGCAAAGGTGAGGTGATGCTGCTCGGCCAGAATTTGGGTCGGAGCCATTAGGGCCGCCTGACACCCCGAATCAACCGCGAGAAGCATCGCACACATTGCGACAAAGGTTTTACCGCTTCCAACGTCCCCTTGCAGCAAGCGGTTCATTGGCCGCTGAACTCGCATGTCTGCAATAATTTCCTTCACACTGCGCTTCTGGGCTCCGGTCAAATCGAAAGGCAGTGAATTATAAAACCCGGTCAACAGCTTCGTCCGTTTCCCAAGAACCCGACCACTCAGATCCGCATGGCGCGCCCGCCGCCAAACGACCCGTAGCTGCTGAAAAAAGAACTCCTCCTTCGCGAAATACCGCCTCGCGGCATCAGCCTGGGCCAACTCTCCGGGGAAATGAAGCTCCCGGAAAGCCTCAATTCTCGGGTAGGTCGGATCGACGTCGTGAACCGGCACCAGCGAGTCCCCTTCAATAATCTCAAGAGCGCAGAAGATTGCCTCCCGCAATTTCCGCTGGGGAATACCGCTAACGTTCTTGTAGATTGGCACAATCCGCTCGAGATGAACCCTCCTGCCTTCATCCGATACCACCTCAAATTCGGGGTGATCCATGACCACCTTACCGCCACTCTCTTTGGGCTTCCCGTAGAGCACTACCTCATGTCCCGTTGCGATGACTTTCTGAAGAAATGGCATATTAAACCAACGACAAGTCATTCGCGACAAACCACCGCCCGCATGATCCTCAACAACAGCCTCGTAAAAGCCCTTCCCACCAAAACCTTTCCGTTGTGTATCGATCACCAATCCCCGCAGACAAACCGCACCACTGCCCGCCTGAGCTGGAAATGCGTCGAAACGCCGCCGGTCCTCGTATCGCTTTGGCAGCCAATTTAAAAGATCGGCCACCCGCTCAATCCCCGAGACCCTTAGAGCTTCGAGGTCGCGCCCCCGGACACCCGGCAACTCCAGAAGCGAGTCAGTCGCCTTCATTTCCGTTTCCGGCCGCTGGCCTCACATTTTGAATGCTAATTTGCACGCTGACCCGTCCGCGGAAGACGTTGCGATCAACGGTGAATGCAATATCCCAAGGCGGATCAGGCAATTCGTTGGCTCCCCCTCCAAAGAAAATCGCATCTCGCTCGTCATACCCCTGGCGCAAAAACAAGCGAAGGTGGTTGTTCTTCAAGCGTCTTGGTGGTTCGGTCAGCCAAACGTTGCGAGCCAAAAAGATTGGCTGTGGATTGGAACTCCCGAACGGTTGCAACAGCTCGTAGCTGGCGAGAAAATCGAGAGATAGTTCACCGAGCTCAACTTCGGCATCAACATGAACCTTGGCGGCGAGATCCTTCTCCCCGCAGGTTTCATTGACAAACTTCACAAAACTTTCCCGGAAAGCATCGATTGAATCCTCATGAATACTCAATCCGGCAGCCATGTGGTGTCCCCCACCCGCGATCAGATGCTCCCGACATGAGCCAATCGCCTCAACCAATGAGATGCCGGAAATACTCCGACCACTTCCTTTTCCGATTCCATTTTCATCAATGGAAATCACGAAAACTGGCTTATGATACATCCGCATCAAGCGTGATGCCACGATTCCGACCACGCCGGCATGCCAGGCTCTTGAGCCGACCACAATAACCGGATCATTTGTGCTCTCCTGCAACATGGCCATCGCTTCCGCGAAAATCGCCTGCTCCAGCTTTTGGCGGTTTCGATTGAAATTCTCAAGTTCGTCAGCCAAATCGAGAGCCTCGTTTGAACATCCCGTCATCAGAGTGGCCAGGGCCTGCTCCGGTTGATCCATGCGACCCGCCGCATTCAGTCTGGGCCCGATCCGGAAGCCGATATCGGCACTACTCAGCCTTCCCTCGGTCCCAGTGAGTTTTAAAAGAGCCCTGAGTCCCGGTCTGACCGAATTTTCCAGCTTTCGCAAACCATGTCGCACCAAAAGGCGATTTTCATCCACCAAAGGAACGATATCCGAAATTGTGGCCACCGCCACCAGATCGAGCACCGACTTAAGATCAAATCCCTCAAGCGGTCGTTGCTTCAGGAGAGCATGCGCCAGCTTGAAAACGACGCCTGCCGCACAAAGGTATTCGCGTGGATCACGCGCAGCCTTTGGATTCACCAAAGCGACGCAATCAGGTCGCCCGTCAGGACCCATCTCGTGGTGATCCACGACGACCGTCTCGACTCCTTTGCTCTTTAGCATTGCGATGGCATCGTTCGAGACCGTGCCGCAATCAACCGAAATCATGAGGTCGGGCTTTCCGCACTCAGTCAGGCAGCGGTCCAGGCCGCCTTCACTTAAACCATAACCTTCACTGCTTCGGCGCGGAATGAATGAGTATGGCTTGAGTCCATAGGCCTCAAGAGTCGTGCGGAGCACTGCAATTGAGCTCACGCCATCAACATCGTAATCACCATAGATACAAACACGTTCCTTTTGATCCACCGCACGCAGAATGCGGTCGACCGCCAGGTCAACTTCCGGAATCTCGAAAGGATCAGTCAACTCGGCGAGACGAGGCCGCAAAAAGCGCTCGACCTCTTCGTGTTGTATCCCTCTTTGTGAAAGCAATCGCCCGAGAATCCGCGGCATTCCTTCCGGAACCAGATTCTCCCAACCTTTTGGTGCCTCGCGGATGACCCACTGCACCTGTTTTTCCTCCTGACTCAAGGCTTGCTAGGAGTCGCCTTTCAAGAACTTGATGATGTCACTGACCTTGGGGAGTCTAAGTTTCCCCTGGGGATCCGCGATCGTAAAAACGACCCGCGCCGTTTTCCCGTGAGCGACCACATTCATGAGGTACGTTCCGGGTTTCAGCGGCTCCTTTTTCAAGGTGCTAATCAATGGCAGTGACTTGGCTTTGGGGGCATAAATCGCGATGACGTGATTCCCGTCAAGGATCGTTCCGTCCTCTTTGCAAGGGCAGGCATTCGCGATCAGAAAATCAGCCTCCTTGTCGATCTTGAGAAGATCCGCGGCCTTGACCGGCTTCTCAATGATGGCGAACAAATCACCGGGGTCTTTCATTTTAGCCTCCTGCTCCCCGATCGTTACTTTGAACGGGTAAAACATTGGGGGGTCGTCAGCACCGGACGCCGACGACCCAAGAACGGCCGTCAGGATCCAGAGGCGGATCAGATTGGTAATCGAATTCATAACGTGACACTGACAGCGGATCCACACCCCCGCAAGCGAAACACTTCGCCCACTTAAATTGGACATGGCGAAATGCCCCTTCTCCCCTACCTTGCGCCCATGAAAGCACCGCATCGTGTCGTCATTGTCGGGGGAGGATTCGCAGGGCTCAACTGCGCCAAATCCCTGGCCAACGACGACCGCTTCGAAGTCACTCTGATTGACCGGCAAAACCACCACCTTTTTCAGCCTCTTCTGTATCAAGTTGCAACCGCTTCACTCTCGGCGGTTGAAATAGCCCGCTCGCTCCGGGCTATCCTTGACGATTCCCCGAATGTCTCTGTTCTTCTCGACAAGGTGACTCAAATTGATGACGGCCGGAAAGCTGTGATCACTGAAAATGGTCACTATTCATATGACAGTCTCGTTTTAGCCACCGGCGCGCGGACTTCCTACTTCGGTAAGGACGAGTGGGCCAAGCACACCTTCGGACTCAAAACGCTCGAAGATTCCCGTCGGATCCGGCACCAGGTTCTCAATGCTCTGGAAAGGGCCGAGCGGACCTCCAACCCCGCGGAAAAGAAGCGCCTCATGACCGTTGCAATCGTGGGTGGTGGCCCGACCGGAGTGGAACTCGCCGGGGCTTTCGCCGACCTCGTGCGACGGGCCCTCAAGTCAGATTACCGCAGAATCGACGTGAATGATTTCCGGATCATTTTAATTCAGTCCGGTGATCGCCTGCTCAAGCCTTTTGCCGAAGATCACTCCGAATACACTCGAGAACGTCTGGAAACCCTTGGTGTTGAGATCATTCTGGGGCCAAGAGTCGACAACGTCAGAGAGCACTACTTACATCTCGATGATGGCCGCGAGATCGAGGCCGAAACCTTGATCTGGGCCGCCGGGGTGGCCGCCTCACCGCTCACCGGGTGTTTTGACTGCCCCCGCGACCGAGGCGGTCGTATCGAGGTGGAGCCTCCCCTCACAGTTCCCGGTCACCCCCACGTCTTTGCCGTCGGCGATCTGGTGAGTCTTGTTGACCACGACGGCAAAAGCGTTCCTGGTCTCGCTCCGGCCGCGATGCAAATGGGAAAACATGTCGCCAAAGTTCTCCGCGAAGATTTGCGCCTCCAAAAGACGAGATACAAGGACCGCTACCTGGAACTTCGGCCAGCCTTCAGCTATCGGGACAAAGGAATCATGGCGATCATCGGCAAAAACGCTGCCGTGGCCCAAGCCAACAAGCTCAAGTTGAAAGGTTTTCCAGCCTGGCTTGCCTGGCTTTTCATTCACCTCGCCTTTCTGGTGGGCTTTCGCAACAAGCTGGCGGTGCTGCTTTCGTGGGCCTTTTCCTACCTCTTCGATAAACCCGCTGCGCGGGTCTTTTCGATTCCGGAATCGGCTGAGCCTCCGAAAGGTGACTAAGCCTCGCTAACCGATGGAAGTCGGTGACCGTATAGAGCTCCGAGCGCTGCCAATACCGCAAAGATTCCCAGAGCGACGGGGATCGAGATTAAAGAGGCCAATCCGGTAAGAACACCGGCAATAATCAAAATGACTCCGATCAGGGTGTTGCCCACGGAAACATAATCGGTTCGCTTATTTCCCTCAGCCATATCAACAATGTAGGTCTTGCGCCCGACCCGAACGCCCGCGTGGGACGCTCCGATCAGGAAGAGGATCACTGGGAAAAAAATGCGATTCACAAGGTCTCCATCGACCCATATGGTAAAGACTACCACGACCAGCAAAAGTAGAGACACCAAAGACATTGCTCCTCTCAGCACAGCGCGACTGGAACGGTCCGCCCACTTTCCCCAAATCGGACCGGTGAGAGTCGCGGAAAGCCCCTCAACAATCATAAAGACACCCAGCCATAGCGCGGCCCCACCAAGTCGGTCGTGAGCCAAGGCGATAATGAAGGGGGTGGAAAGCCCCGAACCAATCGCAAGTGCGCGCACGATCAGGAAATCCCGAAAGTCTGAATCCGTTTTGAGGAGTTTAAACT
Source organism: Verrucomicrobiia bacterium (assembly GCA_030432565.1). GTDB lineage: Bacteria > Verrucomicrobiota > Verrucomicrobiia > Verrucomicrobiales > Akkermansiaceae > SW10. Next base: position 144,069 of record JAUIGV010000011.1, read on the forward strand.
GCTTGAGTAAGCCGGCACTGAGGGCTCCCTTTTTTTCAACCTCGCCCCCAGGTTCGGAGATCCCCAAGTGAACGAAGGCCGCGAGCCACCAAATTGCAGCCGCAATTCCGAGATAGATCGCATAGCTGGTAATCGATCTCTCCTCGTCCACAAAAATCAGCAAAGCGGCAGCTACCACCGCAATGATGCCACTGGCCGAACCAGCCCAGCCGGTAAGTTGCCCTCTCTTGCTCTTGGGAATTGTCTTCCCCAAGACATCCTTCGCCGTGACCGAGCTAATACCACGGGCCAAGCTGAAACACACCAGCAGGCCGACGATTGCCAGTCCCGCCGAAGTTCCCTGGAGAGTCAAGGCCACCACCGCACATCCGGCGATAGCCGCCCCTTGTAGGATCGCCCCCAACGACCACCCCCACTTCCGCTTTGAGAACCGTTTGAGGTAGTTGCTCAGCAAGGCCTGCGGCAACAATGAACCGGACTCCCTCAGCGGAACAATGACCCCGATAAAAATCGCAGGGGCACCCAGCGCTTGCAGCAACCACGCAAGAGTCGTCTTGGGGCTCGCCAATCGATCGGCAATCTTGCTGCCGGTGCGGGCAAGCAGCAGTCGGAAGAAATTGGCCGAAACATCATCGTCAACCTCGCCCGGACTGGAATCAGTGAGGCGTTGGAAGAGTCGCTGGTGCAAAGATTGTTTCGACATTTTCGGAAGCTTGGACGGACCATAACCTCAACCCGCATTTTGCAAACTCACAAAAGTGACCTGATGGATCGACGAATCGTCCAACGTAGGTTAACCGTCTACACACGTTATGGTTTTGCAACGCACACCCAAGGCTGCTCTCGCCAGCATGTTTTTCATCACAGTTCTCCACGGTGGGGAAAAGGTTGATTTCGCCCGCGAAGTCCTCCCCATTCTCTCCGACAAATGCTTTGCCTGCCATGGCCCTGATACCAGGAAAGCCAAGGATCTGCGGCTCGACAGCTACGAAGCTGCCACCAGGAATCGCAAGGGAATCCGCTCGATCGATCCCGACAATCTTGAGGATAGTGAACTCATTTTTCGGATTCACGATGAAGACGACCCGATGCCCCCGGAGGACGATGGCAAGCCATTGACGGAAGCGGAAAAAGACATTCTAACCCGATGGGTGAAACAAGGCGGCGAGTATGCTTCCCATTGGGCCTTTGTCCCTCCCATCAAGAGGTCGGATGCTCCAAAAAATGAAGTGATCGATTTCTACATCGAGAAAGGACTGAAAGCCCACAAACCACCTGTTTCCTTTGCGGAGGAGGCCTCGCGGGATGTCCTCGCCCGTCGCGCGGCCTTGGTCCTAACCGGACTCCCTCCGGAGCCAGCCCTTCTCGAAGAGTTCCTCGCAGACAAGTCGGAGAAGGCCTACGAGCAATTCGTCGACAGGCTCCTCTCTTCGCCAGGATACGGAGAACATCAGGCTCGTTACTGGCTCGACGCCATCCGTTACGGTGACACCCACGGTCTTCACCTTGACAATAAACGGGGCATCTATCCATACCGGGATTGGGTGGTTCGCGCCTTCAATGAAAATCTCCCCATCGATGATTTCGTCACCTGGCAGCTTGCCGGTGATCTTCTGCCCAATCCTACCATCACCCAAAAGATCGCCACCGGCTACGTGCGGATGAATCCCACCACCTCCGAAGGCGGCGCGATCCCGGCAGAATTTCAGGCCAAAAACAATTTCGATCGCACCGAGACTCTCGGCACCGTGATGCTCGGCATGACGATGTCGTGCGCACGATGTCACACCCATAAATACGACCCGATCACTCATCGGGAGTACTTCAGCCTCCTCGCCTTCTTCAACAGCACTGCGGAAAGTCCCCTCGATGGCAACAAATACGATCATGGCCCGGCCATGAAGGCTCCCGCGAACCCAAAAGAGTGGGAAGCCCTCGCGTCTCTCGATGGTCACGAAGAGGAGGCGATGGAGTCATTTACAACCACAACCCTGATCGCCCGGGAACTCCCGAAACCGAGAGTCACCAGAGTCCTGCAGCGAGGCGAGTATCACAGCCCGATTGGTGAAGCGCTTCAGCCAGACGTTCCCGCCGTTATGGGGAGCTTCCCTGAAGACGCCCCGCGCAATCGCCTGGGTCTTGCTCAGTGGCTTACGGCAGACAAGCACCCTCTTGTCACCAGGGTATTGGTAAACCGCATGTGGCAAAGGATTTTCGGGTACGGCTTGGTTCGTACCCCTGAAGATTTTGGGCTCCAGGGGGAACAGGCAACCCACCCGGAGCTTCTCGACTGGTTGGCCGTCGAGTTCCGGGAAAAAGGCTGGGATTTGAAACACATTCTCCGTCTGATGGTGACAAGTCAGACCTTCAAACAAAGTTCACGATTCCGCCCGGATCTGGAGGATCCCAAAAACCGGCTCTACGCGCGCGGCCCAAGCTTCAGGCTCGACGCCGAAGTCATCCGCGACATCGGCCTGTGGTCCAGCGGACTCCTCGACCCGACCATGGGCGGCGAAGGGGTAAAACCCTACCAACCGGCCGGGCTCTGGAAAGCCCTCATGCACCCTGCCAGCAACACAAAGGACTATGTGCGGGATAAAGGAGATCGGCTCTATCGTCGCAGCCTCTACGTCTATTGGAAACGGACAAGTCCTCATCCTATGATGACTCTGTTCGATGCTCCCAACCGGGAATCCAGCTGCGTGAAACGATCACGAACGAGCACCGCATTGCAGTCGCTCGCTCTCCTCAACGAGACCCAACGAATCGAAATGGCCCGTAAACTCGCCGAGCGACTTGTGAAGTCCTCTCCGGATGATAAGGCCCGGTTGGATCTTCTCTACAAATTACTTGCCTGTCGTCAGGCGCTTCCACGAGAAGGTAAGGCATGCCTCGCTCTTCTCGACACGATGAACAGTCGCTACGCCGCAGCTCCAGAGGAAGCGAAAGCCCTTCTCACCACCGGAGATTCGCCTGCAAATCCGGACCTCAATCCCGTCGAGCTTGCAGCCTGGACCCAGGTCATTGCCACCGTCCTCGCCAGCGATATTGCACTCTCCCTCTTTTAATTCCCAAACCCATTATTTCTATGAACTCAGCACGCGAATTTGATCTAAACATGACCCGCCGCCAACTCTTCGGGCGAAGTGCTCTCGGGCTGGGAACTGCCACAATGGCACAATTGCTGGGCGCGGATCTTTTGGCTCAAACACCCGGTAACCCCGAGGGCTTGCACCATCCCGCCAAGGCAAAACGCGTCATCTATCTCTTCATGAGCGGTGGCCCCAGTCAACATGACATGTGGGACTACAAGCCGAAGATGAAAGAAATGTTCGGCAAGGATCTCCCCGAACATATCCGCGACGGCCAACGCATCACGGGAATGACCGCCGGACAAAAAAATCTCCCGGTTTGCCCGTCGAAATATGAGTTTAAAAAATACGACAACAACGATCAGGGAGTCTGGGTGAGCGAACTCCTTCCACACACCGCCAAGGTGGCCAAGGAGCTTTGCGTCATCAAGAGCACATTTACCGAAGCGATCAACCATGATCCGGCTGTCACCTACATTCAAACCGGGAGTCAAATCCCCGGGCGCCCCAGTTTTGGGTCATGGCTCAGCTATGGCCTGGGACGCATGAATGATGATCTGCCCGGTTACGTCGTTATGCACGCCAAGACCAATTTCGGAGAGCAAAGCCTCTTTAGTCGTCTTTGGGGGCCGGGCTTTCTCCCGTCGGAACATCAAGGTGTTCTCCTTCGAAGTCAGGGAGATCCCGTACTTTACCTGAACAACCCAAAGGGCGTTTCCCGAACCGATCGCCGGGCCCAGCTCGACACCCTCGCTGCTCTCAACGAGAGTCAGCACGATCGATTTGGGGACCCCGAGATTCTCGCGCGTATCAAACAACATGAGATGGCCTACCGTATGCAGACTTCGGTCCCCGAGTTGATGGATCTCTCCAACGAAAAGGAATCGACTTTCAAACTCTACGGCGAGGAAGCACGGAAGGCAGGGACCTTTGCCGCTTGTTGCCTTAACGCCCGCCGTCTCGCCGAACGCGGCGTTCGTAATATTCAAATCTTCCATCGTGGCTGGGACGCCCATAACAATCTTCCCAGAGAACACGAATCACAGTGCAAGGATATTGATCAGGCTTGCGCCGCGCTCATCACCGACCTGAAGGAACGAGGTATGCTCGAGGACACCCTCGTCGTCTGGGGCGGAGAATTTGGCCGCACCGCTTACTGTCAGGGTAAACTCACGGAAAAGAATTATGGGCGGGACCACCACCCCCGCTGTTTCACGACCTGGATGGCAGGAGGCGGCGTGAAGCCAGGGATTACCTATGGCCGCAGTGACGACTACGGCTACAACATCGCCGACGCCGACGGCAACCCAATCTTCCCCCAGCCCACCAAAGATCACTGGACCCCGGGTAGCGTGCACATTCACGACCTCAATGCCACGATCCTGCATCTGCTGGGGATCGACCACCGAAAACTCACCTATCGATACCAAGGCCGGGATTTCCGCCTCACCGACATCCACGGGCACGTGATCAAGGATCTCCTTGCCTAGTAAACTGGAGTGAGGAGAGTCACACCCCTCTCTCCTGCAGAGGTGGTTTTACCAGTGCTCGTGTAGCATGGAGTAGGGAGCAACTCCGGAGATGCGCTATTTGGCCTCCACCTCCACGCTCGCGCTGTGCGCAGCGAAGTCCGGCGCATACATACACCGGACCTCGGCGATCCCGGTTTGATACTTGCCTGCATGTTGCACCCGGACGCTTGTTTCGAAAACGTGAACTCCCGGAGGCAGGCGGTCGATGAAGAAGTGACTTGCGGCATCCCGGGTCACCTCGTAATAACCAAATCCATCCTGCCAACGGTATCCGCTCAGAACATTTTTCGGCTCGGTTCCACTTCCCCGAAGATCTTTAAGATGAACAAATTCCATTGCGCGATCATTCCGTAGGATTACCCGCGTCACCAGTTCATCACCAACCTGAACCTCTCCATTGATTGGCATCAAGACCGGTCCCTCATCCGTATTTTTTCTCAGAAAGAGGGTCTTCTCCAGCTTCAATTGGTTTCCTTCCTCCTTCGACACCACAGCCAAATCTTCGAGATACTGCCAATGAATGCTTGCCCAACTGACTCCCTCATCAATCTTTGTTAACTCAATCCCCCCAAGTTCGGGTTTCACCGATTCTCCCACAATCCGACTCTCATAGAATCCTGTTCCGGCCTCGACCTTCTCCGGTTTCACTTCTTTTCCGCCGAGCGAAACCTTCAGCAAGGCATCAGAGCCCAACAAGTTGCGACCTCCCATCAGAAGAGCATAAACCGCATCCGCCGTGGCCTTGGTCGTCTTCCAATCGCCAACCTGCTTTTGCTTGATCATCCATACCTGGCAATCGTCAACTGCTTGTATATCGCCGCTTACTTCGCGGAACACCTCGATCATCATCGCCTGCGTCTCAACCGGCGCCTGCCACCAGTGCCATCCTTCGCCATCGGAGTCCTTCCAAAACATTCCCTGCTCTTCTGTCACCTTGGCGTTTTCCTTCAAAGAACGGGCAATCAAATTCGGGACTTCCTTCTCTCCCAGACGGTGCAAAGCCAAAGCAACATGACCGCGCGACATCCGGCTTGATAACTCAGCCCAATACTGATTTGCCTGCTCTGAAAAATATTCAAAAGCGACCTGATCGCGCTGACTCAACTTCTTATCTTTCAGAAAAAGGGTCCTCGTGTAGAGGTGGTGGGCCACCCAGGGCGTGAGATTCATCTTGCCCAAACCTTTCGTCTTTTTCAGCCGATCATAACGCCTTGTCAAAGCGGCATCCAAAGCTGGCAAGGCTTTCATCGCCGGAGTTATGTCGGTAGCGACCCCCAAAGTTCTCAAACGCCCAAAACCCGTGGTGATGTAAAGCGAGATGTATTCATTCCCGCGGCCACCCGGGAACCATGGCCAGAGCCCATCCCGCCCCTGCATCTGACTTAGCTTTCGCAAGGTTTTCTCCAACTCGCGATCCACGTGGTTTTCGTCAAAAAGCAAACCCACCTGCCGTCTTGCCCCGGCCTCATTGGTGGCCTCTCGCAACCAAGGAGTTTCATCCAACAAGATTCCCTTAAGGTCCTCATTCTTCATCAACGGACTATCCAAAGTATCCTTGCCCGATTTCCATTGATCGAAAATTCTTCTGATCTTCGGATCAGATCCTGCGATCTTTTGGGCCAGTGCATTGGCATAATAGCGATTAAAGGTCTGCTCGGAACCCTCGTGCGGAAACTCCATCAAATAGGGTAAAGCCATCACCGCATACCAGGCCGGTTGTGACACCACCTGCACGTGCAAAAAGCGGTCTTCCAAAGTCTCGGATCCGCCACTGTCGAGCAACTTGGTGAACTCAAATTTCTGCTGCCCCGCGTTGCGAATCGGCAAAGACATGGACTCTGTCACCAGAACCCTCCGCGACAGAACCGGCAACCATCCCTCCTCGCCGTCGCTAAGATCACCACTCGCTGCCACCACCTTGTATTTCAAAAAACCGGCTCCATCGGGCACCGTTATTCTCCACCTCAAGGTGCGGCTCTCTTTTGCGGGAATCGTAAACTCCTGATCAGGCGCAGCTATTCCCATCGCCGCCGTCCGGTCTTCACCCGTCGCTGCATCAGCCAGGGTCAGCCTCGACTTTCCGCTTTGCTCCTGGTCACTTTGGTTGGTAACTTTGACCGTGAATTCCAGCACATCCCCCTCGCGCAGAAAACGCGGCGGGTTCGGCTGCACCATGAGATCCTTGGCGGTGACCGTCTCGCCTTCGAGCAAGCCCGAACGGAAGTTCTCATCATGCGCCATTCCGAGAAAACGCCACTTCGTCACGGCCTCAGGCATCGTGAAAGTGATTCTCACCTTCCCGTCTTCATCACTGGTCAGGTCGGGATAAAAGAAGGCCGTCTCCTGCAGATTTTTACGAAGGGCGATGTCGGTGAAATTTGCCTCCTCCGCGCCTTTGCCGACTTCTGCCGCATCTTGTAAACCGTTCCTATCCAGAGACTCTTCGGTAGCGAAAGCGGCCTCATTAGCTTGATTCACCTTTCCACGGAGACCCGCACCCGCCGTTGCGCCTGCGGGGACTGCAATTGATCCCGTCACAAAGTCTCGATTGGATCCCCCGCCTGACTTGCTCGACCACGTTTCAAATGCACCACCGCCCCCCCAATTCATCCTCCCGTCATAAAGAGAAAGGCCAGTGCGATAACTGCGGAACATCGGCCCCGTTTTATAAAAACCGGGGTGCTTGAATTGACTTTTGGTATGCAGTTGATCGACTCTGCTGCTAAAAGGGAAACTCCGACGAGGAAGATATTCGTTTCTAAGAAGCTTCGCGAGGGTGCTGAAGTTGTTCGAAGCATAAGCGTCAAGTGAAGCGTCATACATTGTCGCCACCATCTCAGCGACCACCGCCTCACCGCGGGCCCCTTCCACCACGGCCGTCCAGCTCTCCTTGGATCCTGGTTCCAGCTTCGAAACGAGATGTTCCCATCGCAATTTCAATTCCTTGTTTGTCCACGGCACTCGAATCACCCGCTCAGAACGATGGAGTCGATTCATCGTGACCTGGTAAATGACCACCGAAACCCCACCACGATTGGATTCTTTGATCGGAAAGGAAAACATCTGCTGCGTCCGACCATCTTGCGACCACTCACGCTTGAGCAATTTTTGGTTCTGATACCATTCCACGCAAGCCCGTGCTTCTTCGTGGCCACTGCCCCAAAGGACCGAAGCCACTTCGCCCGGCTGCCTCGAACCGGAAGGTGACCCCATAAAAAACGGCATCTTGGTTGGAAAGCGCCCGGCCTTCGGGCTCACAACCTGAATGCCCTGCAAAGCTTGAATCTTGCGACCATTGGCATCGCGGGTTTCAAAGACGAGGCGATAGGCCCCGGCCGCCAATTTCGTTTTCACCGAGCCCAAGCCTTTTTCGTCTGTCTTCACCTCCATTTCCCCCACCACCTCTCCCGGCTCCCACCGATTGGGGTCGACCGAAACCTCACGCGCCGTATCAAAGCTTCCCCCCGCCCGCCAGGGACGAGGACACATTTCCGGTTCTTTCAAGCGATGAATTTTTAGCACGCCCTCTCCTTTCCGGCCCTCCCCGTCAAGCGATTCGGTCCGCACCTGAAAAGCAAGTTCCTTCCCCGCCTCCAGCCATTCTTCAGCGGATAGCGTGGCCTTCAAGCTTGTGTAACCGACCAAGATCGAACGATTTGCCGAGCGTGTTTCACCAGCACCACCAGTCACATCAGCCGTCACTGAATAGTAAAACACAGGCTCCAACTCTTCACTCACCAAACCGTCTGGTTTTGCAACAAACTGAATCATCACCGAACCATCCGTCGCAGTCTCCGTGACATCCTGCGCAATTTCCTCCGGTCTGTAATACCTGACCGGAATCCACCAGCACCAGCGTGACCATGCCGGCAAACGAGGCGTTCGCATAACCCTCCAGGTCACTTTTGCTCCGTCCACCGGGGCTCCGGTATAAGCCTCTGCACGCACTTTTAGCTTCACTGGCTCGTTCAATGCCGCCGCTTCTTTGGGAGCATCAATCTTCACAAAGAACTTCGGCCGTTTGTATTCTTCGACCTGAACCAAGCCCCATCCCTCCACCCCTTCGAGCGATATCCAGCATCGTCCCAAGACGCTACCGTTTGGCGCCGTAAAACTGCCCGAAAACGAACCACGCTCATTCGTTGAAGTCTTAAACCTGGCAAGCTCCTTGCCATTCGGATCACGAAAGACAACCGAACCCTCTTTGTTCTTCAAAATTTCATATTTCCCCTCCGACTGATTCCTCTGATACCAGATCCCTTTGAAATGCACCGTTTGCCCCGGGCGATAAATGGCCCGGTCGGTAAAGAACACTACTCCGCTTTGATCCTTCCTCTCATATTGCCGGATTCCACCACCCCACGTTCGCACCACTGCGCGCTGGAACCCACGCTTCGCCACCAACAAATGTTGACCGCGCTCCTCCTTCTTGAACCGGAAGTATCCCGACCCGTCGGTCTGACTTTTCCGCCGGACCAACTGGTCCCTGGCCTCCAGCAAACTCTCGACTTCAATTCCCGGCAATGGGTCCCCCGTCACCGCATCCACCACGTGTCCTTCCAGCCCGCCTTCAGGGCGATTTGAGACCAACAATGCCAGCGGCGTGACGTGAATCCCGACAATGGAGAGAGAATTATCTTCCAGGGTGAATTTCTCATCAGCGCTTGCCACCAGCACGTGATATCCGTCCGGCAAACCTTCGGGTGATTTCAGCGAGCTAAAACGGGTCTTAAAATCACCTTGATCCACCAGTTTCTCATCCCAGGCGTGTGCCGGCTTTCCTTGCAGCATTGCAGGAAGCCATTTTCCCCGATCGGGTAGCGGGTCTCTCCGGATCGTTGCGCGACCTGGCTCGAACGCAAACGAGTAGAGTCGAAACCAGACGTGGCTAACATTGGTGTGTGCCACGTGGATTTCCTCGCCAACCGGCGTCCATGAAGTCTCGGTCGAAATACTCAGATTCCGACGCTCCAACTTCAGTTGGTCATTTCGGCAGAATTTCCCAAACGGATGCTCGGGAAAGGCTTTCGACCCTGCCTGGTAAATCCCATGAGCGTCCTTCTTCTGGTCGCGACCTTCCAGTAAACGCCCCAAATCAACACGAGCCCATGCGCTGATGGGGTGATCCGCATGTTCCTCAACAAACCTCCTCAGAGCCTTCTCAAGACGGGCTTCCCTGCCCTCCAAATCCACCGCACCCGCAGCCCATCTCAGTCTTTCCAGATCAGCAAGATAGAAGGCGTCCTTTTTCTCGTCCTCCTCGTGAAACTCCAGCAACTTCTGAAAGATCACCAACGCCCGAAACTTTGGAGACTCCTGATCCTTTGTTTCCGGCTTCCATCCAAGAAATTCCTCAACCGTGCCAAAAACAGGCGAATCCGCTTTGATCGTAAAAGCGTCTTTGGGCCGGGATACCGCGACCTCCTCCGCAGAGTAAAATATCAAAGCCCGATTAGCCACAAAATCGAACAAACTAGGACGCCACTCATCCCCCAACTCCCCCTCGCTCATCAAATCGGCCATTTCAGCAATCGGAGTCGCTTTCAAAGACTCTTCCTCGCTCAATGCCAATTGCATCCGGGTATCGACCTCCTTCAGAATTCGCGCAAGATCCCAGGTCTCAAGGTCGTCGCCCACCGCTTGACCGCTCGAGCTCCGCCTGGCGAAACGCCACTGATTCGCATGATAGTAACGTTGCATCCATCTCGCCGCCAAGGCCCTGAGGACCGGCTTCACCGGCGCCGGAGCCTCCACCAACTCTGCATCCAGCTTCTTGATCACAAAACCTGGCCCCTCGATTTTTCCCTCCGTCGCGATTCGCATTACCATCGCTCTCGCTGCTTCCGCCCAGGCTTCGTCGGCGAGCGCCGCTTTTTCAATTCCTGCCAAGAGCTCAATCTGCGTCTTGGGCTGGTCCTTTTTGCGGGCTTCTTCGACCTTTTCCCACTCGGCGTCTCGAGGCCCGGCACCGAAAACAATTGCGATTAAAAATACCCAGATTGGCAGGATTCGAGTTTTCATAAGATTAGGAACAGAGTGAGTCACAGGGCCGACTTGGCCACGCAATTCGACAAGGAGACACGCGCGATCGTACAGAATTGGAAAGTTTTCTCAAAAAGTCGAAAAGACAGATCAAGGCGGGGAGAGTTGATTTCATCATGGAAAATGTTCAAACTCAACGAAAGTGGAACGAAAGTTTCGCTTTGCCCCGGATGTAACCATCCCCAACGATTGCTCCCAGCCCCCCTCTTTTCACCTTGAAGACATCCCAATTGATCACCCTTACTTTGGCCGCCATCGCAGGCGCTTTGCCAACTTTCGCAGCTCCTCCCGATTTCAAGAAGGAAGTTCAGCCTATTCTCGAGACCAATTGCGTCCGCTGTCACACCGAATCGAAGGTCAAGGGAGGACTTAGAATCGACACTTATGAGAGGCTTATGGAAGGCGGAGATACCGCCGATGCCGTTGTTCCCGGCAAACCGGACGAAAGTGAACTTCTTGTTCGAATCCACCTCCGCCCCATCGACGAAGGAGTGATGCCCGACGAAGGGCAGGCTCTCACAGGGGAAGAGGTCGCGATTCTCGATGCCTGGGTCGAATCCGGTGCCAAATGGCCCAAAGGAGTCACTTTAACCGAGCGCAAACCAGAAAAACCCAAGCGGGTCGCCATGCCAACGAAGACTCCCGCCAACAATGCCGAGGCAGCGGTCATGCTCGACGACCTCTTACGTCGTGAAAATGCCGAAACCGGAGTGATCACCACCGAAACCATTGGCGACGACGCATTCCTCAGGCGAGCCACCATCGACTTGATCGGACGTATCCCCACAATGAAGGAAGTTCGGGAATTTCAAAATTGGGGCGAAGATCGCCGTGCCAAGCTCATCGAGAAGCTCACCTCCCACCCTCGCTTCGCCGATCGCTGGACCATTTTCATGGCCGATATGTTGCGCATCCGTTCCAACGTGACCGGCGGCAACCAGCTCCTGGCCTACATCCACGGATCTCTTGAGCAGGGCAAACCCTACGACGAACTCGTTCGCGAACTCATCAGCGCCTCCGGTCGTGCCAATTCGAACCCGGCCGTCGGCTACATCCTTGGTGACGATGCCGCTCCCATGGAACTGGCGGCGGCCACCTCCCAAATCTTCCTGGGTGTCAGGATTGGCTGTGCCATGTGCCACGACCACCCCTTTGACGACTGGGAACAAAAACATTTCTACGACCTTGCCGCATTCTTCGGCAAAACCAAAAAGATCCAGAGCCGACGCCAAGGCGGAGCCGTTTACACCACCGAAGGAGATGAAATGATGGTCCTTTGGCCGCCCGAGGACAAAGCCGCGCCGGACAAACGCAGGCCAGTCAAGCCAAAGTTCCCCTTCCAAATGTCCGACCCCGGGACCACGCCCCCGCATATCAAGCGATTCGAAGCCGTCCGACTCGCCCGCGCCCAAAGGAATTCCGGAGAAGACGAAGCAGCATCCCTCGACGCCCTCCTCGACTCAGTAGAGCCAGACCTTGGCAAGCCTGGCGACCCGGTTCTGGAGGAAGCCAAAGAGGAAAGCCGCAAGCTCAACGTTCATGGCGACATCTATCGCTCCAGCGAGCTCCGGACCCAACTGGCCGATCTCATCACCGACCCGCGAAATGACTACTTTGCCCGCGCGTTCGTCAATCGGGTCTGGGCTGAATTGGTTGGCCACGGATTCGTCGAACCGCTTGATAACTTCTCCGACTACAACGGTCTCCATCACCCCTCCACTCTGGATTTTCTTGCTCAGGAATTTATCGCCAGCGGTTACGACTTCCGAACCCTCGTGCGTATCATCACCCTCTCGGATGTTTATCGGCGCTCTGCTCTCCCGGCAGAGACCGACATCGAAATCCGGGAGAAAAGTGAATTGAACTTCGCCGCCGCGCCCACCCGCAGAATGATCAGCGAGGTTCTCTACGACAGCATCGCCATTGCCGGTCATCTCGAAGATTTCAAGTGGCCCAAGGGAGCCAACAACAAGGAAGTCAGTCGCGAGATCCGCGTCCCGACGGGTGAATACACCATTCTGAAACCCGATGAGACCCAACCCGTCATGATGGCCGAAAAGAAGCCCATGCGAGACGATGGCTACGACCTTGAGTCTTCCCTGAAGATCGATTTCAACTCCGTTCTTAACTCCAGCGAACAAGCCGAACTCGCCACCATGCGTATGGAATCTGACGAGGCCATCAAAGCCCGGGAAATGGCGGCCATGCGGGAAGAACAGGAGCGCCGGGTCATGAAGTTCAAAACCGAAACCGTCACCGAAACGGTCGATGACAACCCTCGTTTCGATAGCGCCATGCGCATGGCAACTCCAGCTCCACCCGCTCACTTTTTGCGGGTCTTCGGCCAACCTGCCCGCACCGGCCTCGGTGAGTTCCGCGACGACGCCTCCTCGCTTCGCCAGCAGCTTCTCATGCTCAATGGTCGCATGACCCACGAAGCCTCCCGCGTTGGAACCCTCGAGCCAATCCACCGTCTCCTCAAAAAAGATCAAGACCTCGCCATCGATTGGGCCTACCAGGAAATTCTAACCCGTCTTCCCAACGACGAAGAAAAAGCCGACGCCCGCACCATCGTCAACAACTCCGCCGAAGGCATGGCCGACCTCCGCTGGGCGCTCCTCAACTCCAACGAATTCCGATTCCTCCCTTAAACTACGATTAAAACGCTCACTGTTCATCCTTTAAAGTTCAACTCCAATGTCCTGCTCCGATTACCAATTTACCCGCCGACGTATGCTGAAGACCTTCAGCGCGAGCCTTCTTGGCATGCCTGTGAGCCAACTTTTGGCCCAAGGCCCTTCATCAAAGGCAAAAGCCGAACATGTCATTCTCTTCTGGAATAGCGGAGGAATGAGCCATCTGGACACTTGGGATCCCAAACCCGGTCGCAAGGTTCAGGGCGAGTTTAACCCCATCAAAACTTCGGTCGATGGCATGGAGATCTCGGAAATCTTCCCGCAGCTAGCCAAGCAAATGCACCATGGAGCCCTCATCCGTTCCATCGCCGGAACCAACGGTGATCATGGCCGTGCCCAGTATGAACTCCAAACCGGTTTCAACCAATCCCCCAATATCATGCATCCGGGACTTGGTTCTCTTGTCGTTCACGAACGCGAACCACTCGGAGATCTTCCCGCTCTCGTCAGCATCAGCGGGCAGGCCGCCCGCGCGGGATATCTAGGCCAGCAATGTGAAGCCTACTTCGTCGGCCGCCCCGGACAAAAGGACCCGTACCTCACCTTCCCGGAAGGCATCAGCCACGCGCGGGGAATGCAAAGACTTCAGATCCTTGAAAAGATGAATCGCCGCACTTCGGCTCAGAAAGGCGCGGAAGAATTGAAAGCCTCCCAAACCGCGTTGAAAGACGCGGTCGCACTCATGGAGAGCCCCGCCCTCAAGGCTTTTGACCTCAAAGAGGAAAATCCGGCAACGGTCGAAAAATATGGCGACACCGAATTTGGTCGCGGAGCCCTTCTTGCCCGGCGTCTCGTCGAAAAAGGAGTCCGATTCGTGCAGGTTAACCGTGGTGGGTTTGACAACCACGGAAACATCTTCGAGGCCATGCGCAATCACGGAGCCGCAATGGACCCCGCCATCGCTTCCCTCATCTCGGACCTCAAAGCGAATGGCAAACTCGACAAGACGCTGGTCGTGGTTCTCAGTGAATTCGGACGCACTCCCCGCATCAACGATGGAGGCGGCCGCGACCATTGGGCCCGTGTCTTCAGCTGCATGATGGCTGGCGGAGGACTCAAGGGGGGAAGCATCGTCGGAGCCTCAGACCCGGACGGCATGGAAGTTGCCGAACGTCCGGTGAAGGTGGCCGACCTGCACGCCACCCTTTGCCATGCCCTCGGCATCGACCTAAACAAGGAACTTACCACTCCCCAGGGACGGCCGATGCGACTCGTCCGCAAGGAAGCGACCCCCATCAACGAACTATTTGCTTAAGTCACGTGAGCAACTTCATCAATCGACTCCTCCCTTTCCTCCTCGCCCTCCCTCTCTTTGCTCAAACGCCCAAGGCCGTCGAGCGCGGCTCGATCATCGAAGATCGCGCGGCCCGAAAGCTTCTTCAAGCGGGCGATGCTCGTCTTGAGGTTGGGGAAAACGAAAAGGCCCTTGAAATATGGGAGTCGGTCGTTGAGCGCTATCCTCGCAGCCAGATCCGCTTTGACGCCCACCTCCGTCTTGCCGACCACCTGCTCAAGGAGATCAAAGACTTCGACAAGGCGCGCGTTCACTACGAAGCAGCGGCAGTCGAAGCCAACGGAGATGACACCAAGCGCGCCTATGCTTTCCTGAATACCGGGACCTGCTTTTACGAAGCGGGCAACTATGGGAAATGCTTTGGTATCATGCGCGATGTCATTGAACAATTCCCCGCCTCTTCCGAAGTGAATGAAGCCTACTACTACATCGGTCTCGGCCACTTTAAACTCGGCCACTACAGCCGGGCTATCGAAGCGCTCGAAAAAGTTGGTACCGCGCTCTCGAATAGAGACTCGCTGGTCGAAAAAGTCGAAGCTGGCAAACGTCTTTATGTAAAGATCGACGATCAGGATTTCGCCATCCTGGAGCCCGGCTCTCAAATAGAAGTCCGCTGCCGCACAAAAGGCGGAGACGAAGAAGTCATACTTTGCGATCCTGTCGGTCGAAATGCCCGCATCGTGATGGGCAGAATTCCAACTCTGCTCAGTCAAGCCACCGCCAACAATGGCATCCTTGAAGTTCGTGGCGGGGATCGCGTTACCGTCACTTATGTCGACGCCCATACCGCCGACAAGAGCTTTGATGAAAAGCGCCTTAAAGAAGTTGTTATCGTTGGCAACGGGGTGGCCAGGATCACCGATGGCTCCTACCAGCGCGATCTCCCCGCCGCGGTGCTTGGAAAACAACTCCATCTCCAGATCACCGACGCCGATCACGACATCACCGACGGAGCGGATCAGGTTGAAGCAACCATTCAGATCTTCCGTCGTAAAACGCCCGACGAAGTTGACGAAGAACTCGCCAAAGGAGTCGCCAGCGGAGAACTCGAAGAGGGGCCCGACGGCGAGGATTTGAAATCTCAAATCGACCCTCTCCTTATGATCCGGTCAACCCCTGTCACCTTGCTTGAGCAAGAGCAACGGGGAACCTTCCGGCTTGCCATCCCGCTCCGACTCGGAACGGCCGCCGGCACTCTCACCGGCGAACCCGGCCAAACCATCCGGCTCGTTTACCGCGATGATCAAAATCTCGGAGAAGGCACGATCATTCGAACAGCTGAAACTAAAATCATCGAAGGCAACCTCGGTGAAGTTAGGGTGACCCGTACTGAGATTTCCGACGAAGAACTTCGACTCAAAACAAAGCTGCAAACCGCCTCGGCGCTCACCGAGGTGGGCAATCATTACAAGGAATTTGGCCTCAACGAGAAAGCCAATCTCAAATACAACGAGGCCCTTGATGTTTGCGAAGAGATCCTCGTTCAGGCAAACAAGGTCGGAGGAAAACTCCTCGAGGAGACCTATGTGCAACTTTGGCGAATCTACTTCGCCATGGACAAGCTGGACCTTGCTCTTGGCATGAGTCGACGTCTTCTCAAGGAATTTCCCTCAAGCTCGTTTGTCGACGAGGCCATGCTCCAGCAAGCCCACGTCGAGCGAAAGCGCGAAAACTACCCCCGCGCCATCAGCCTTTATGCAAGCATTGCAAAACTTCCTGAAAGTCCTCTGAAGGGAGAAGGACAATTCTACACCGGAGAGTGTTATGAGGCCATGGCTCAGAAAGCGACCGCAGGACAATCGGCCCCGCTTTATGAAAAAGCCTTCCTTGCTTACCAGAAAGTTTACGAGCAATTCCCCGACTCCGGTCGCGTTGGAGACTCGGTCGCCAAAATGGCCGCATTCTACTACAAGAAGGAAGACTACGCCCGCGCCGTCGACGTCTTTGAAAATGTTCTTTCCGACCATCCCGACGCCAACTTCCTCGACGTCATCCTCTTCAACTACGGCCGTTGCCTTTATAAGCTCCAGCGGAAACCCGAAGCCCGCCGGAAATTCGAACAACTCATCCGCGACTACCCCGAAAGCGACATCGCTGCGGAGGCCAACAAAATCGTGGAAGCGCTCAAAAAAGCAGGATTTTGAAAACACTGATCCCAAAACTCACACTTTTCCTCGCCTTCTGCCTGCCGGCCTATGCCGACAAAGCAGCAGACCTTGAGGCCAGGCTGAAGGAGACCACTGAATCATCGCCCTCCGGCGGAAAACTGATGGAGGAATTGGCAGATCTTTATTGGAAGGACGAAAAAATCTTCGGGCTCATCCGGACGACCTCGAAATTTTCACGTACCCAAACCGAAAATCCAAAGCGTGCCGAGATGACCCTCAAGCTCATTGACGGCTACACTGTGGCGGCACGCCATGACGATGTCATCGTGACCGGTCGACAATTCCTGGAAGTTTTCCCGGGGCACAAATTGTGCAATGAAGTCAGGGATCGAATCGCCACGGCTTACGAGAGCACCGGGCGTGGGAGCCTCGCCGCAGTTCAACGCCAAACGATTTGGGAAAATGGCGGCGCGCTCAAGCAAGGTATTCATGCCGTGCGCCTCTTCAATGAAGTGAACAACGGAGCCTCGTTCAACAGGGCCTCCAGTCTGGCTGCCGCGATGGTTGCCAAGATTCCCGCCAACTCGATCCTTACCGGGGTTGGCTTTCAGGGAATGCACGCCGCGGAACGGGCGGAGCAATGGGCGGAAGGTTTGCAAATCGCGAAGACCATCGTCCGTCGCAAGGCCCCCATGAACGATCTCGAGCAGCAGGATCTTTGGTTCCGCACCGGACGTCTTGAGGCGCGACTTGGCCAGTTCGAGAATGCCCTTCAATCATTCCGTAAAGCCCTTACGCGGGAGCGCGATGACATTCATCGCAGCCTGATCGACGCCATGATCAGTGCGAAAAAATCTCCTGCCGAGATTGAAGCGGAGGCCCGCAAGTATCTGGCCGCCTTTCCCCGACGTGCTGATCGCTACTCACCTCTGGCAAGAGCCGCTCATGCCGCGGCCGAGGCCAAAGACCTTAAACGAGCTCTCGCGATTGCCGAAAGCGTCATGCTCCACGACGTTGCCATCCATGACCTTCCCCGCTCCTATGTGCAATGGTGTGGGGACAACCAGTCCCGGGCCGCCGAGGGGCTTCTCAAACTCATCTCACAAAAGCCTGCGGGAGCCGGAACCCTCCGCGCAATTCTTGCACTCGGGGTTTATCGCGATGGTCTCAAGGAGATCGCAAAAGCCCGGAGTATTGCCTACGATTTTCTACTTGAATCTCCAACCGAAGATGGATGGACCGAGGAGATCACAGACTTTCTTTACTCGTCAGCGACAGGCGAGGAAGCCTTCCGGAAGGATCTTGCCGTCATCAGCACCAGCGCAAAATCATTTCCACATCTTGCAGGATTTCAGGATCGAATTTGGAAACGGGCTCCCAAGGACAAAAATCAAAATCGCGCGTGGCAGGTTGCAAAAAAAGCGCATCAAAGCGACTCCCTGACCAAACTCTGGAAAGACATTCAGGAGAAAGGTGGGAAATCCGGCAAGTCATGCCAGCAACTCCTCGAAAAGAAGCTCACCTCGGAACAACGCTTCGTCGTCCTTTCACGCCTGGCTTACGTGTATCGCCACCATCTCGGCGGGAAATCAAAGACAACTGCCGCGAAGTATTACCAGAACCTCTGCCAGGAATTCCCAAAAGATCTCAGTGCCGCGGAACAATGGCTGGAAGCGGCTGCCTATACTCCGGAAAAAGAGCGGGCAGCGATGACCCTGACTGCCGCCAATCACGTCCTCTCAATTCCTGCCGGCCCCGCATACTACGACACCTGGTTTCGCCTGGTAGAAACCAAAAACGAGACCGTGATCCGCAAGGCAATCCCCTGGATCAAGAAGTCAAAGGAACTGAGCGAATATCCCTCCGCGCATAGCACCCGAATCGGTGATGTCATGAACGAACTCGGGATGAAGTCGGAGGCCGTGAGCTGGTGGAAGGCCCACATGGATCTAGATCCCAACAATCGGGAGTATGTCAATTGTGCTCTGCGGATCGCCTCCACTCTGGAACCTGCTGCGGCACAAAGTTTTCTAAAATCCCGGGCAGCAACGGACAGTGATCACCATGGGACTTACGCCGCCGAACTCGCAAACCTTCTTTTCCGTGGAGAGGATCTCGACAGCATGCAGGCAATCCTTGAGAAATCCCGCGATCGCGCGGATCAAAACCCCTTCCGCCCATGGGGCATGGGAGAATGGCCGGCCCGTTCATGGCTCGAAACGGCCAAGAGTTCCAAGGATTGGACGGATGCCAAAAGGAATCGGATTTACACCATGATTCGCGACCTGCGAATTGGCCGCGTCAGTGCGGAAGCGGGGCTCGACCTTCTCGGCGATTCCATCAAATCAATCGACCGACTCTTTGAAGCCCAGTCTCTCATCAGAACCGCTGACCGGCACTATGAATCCTGGAAAAGGATCTTTCCCTACGCACAGGCAGCCCTTGCGCGCGAGGACTTCGCCCTTGCCACCACCATCCTGAATGGTCTCCTCAACACCATCCGCTCGGTGGGGAATGCCGAGATGACGACGGCCCGGAATCTCCTTCGCAAAGCCTATGGCGAGATGGGAACCCTCAGCTCGGATATTCCTGCCGACAGCCCGATTGCACCTCTCTTGCAAATTATCCTTCATCTTCGTCTTGGCGATGACGCAAGAGCCGAAGCAACCTACTACGAAAACCAGGATCTCTTTAAAAAGCACCTTTACGAACTTCCCGTGGAACTTCTTCTGTTCGGTGCCGGGATCCATATTGCACAGGGAACTCCTGAAGACCATGAACGGGCTGAAGACATCCTCCGTGGTTGGATGGTGAAGTTTGGCGAGTCTGAAAAGGTTGATGTCCGCGACAAGTCGCAAATTCAACTTCTCCTCGCCCGCAACTATCAGCGGGCCCGGCAGTATGACATCGCCCGCGCGGAATTCACAACTGTCCTCAATCTTTACAAGGAGCAGGCCGAGGCAATCGAGGCCCGGTTCGGAATCGGGGAAACCTACATGGCCCAGCGCGTCTATGACCAGGCGGGTGAAATTTTCACCACGCTTTCGGAGAGCCCCAACCCGACCATAGCCATCAGGGCCAATTTTCTCCGGGGAGTCCTTGCGATCCGCGAGGAGGACAACGAGCAAGCACGGCGGATTTTCCTGTCAGTTCTGGAGCAAGCTCCCGATACCGATCTCGCCAATGAAACCCTTTACAATCTCGCCGAGGTTTATGGGATTGAACAACGATTCCTCACCCAGCTCGAGACCCTCCGCACGGTGGGCCGCCTTGGCCAGGAATCGAAACTTTGGCACACTCCCGGCAAAGCACTTTCAGTTGTCGTTCAGGACCCGGATCTCGGCATCAGTCGCGGCGACACGCGCATCCCCGTAATCGTAACCACCGAACCTGGAAATGACCGTGAGGAGTCTTTCCTCACCAGCGGAGGGGCCGGAAAAGGAATCTTCCTCACCGAATTCCCCACCACACTCGGCGAAGCAAATCCCGGAGACGGGATCCTGCAAGTCACCGGTGGCGACATCATTTCGGTGGACTATCCCGAGGAATTCAAGAAGCAGTTTCAGTTTGAATTTCTCAGTAACACCCGACTGCGCATTGCATCCGATGGATCACTCGAAGTTGCCAGCAGCGAGATCATCAACGAAGATGACGCCACCTTCACCGACACCCTCAAAAAGGAAATTGCGGGCAAGCAAGAGGAACAATCGCGTTCCGCTTCCCGGCCGAGGAATCAGGTGAAACCTGGAAACTTGATTTACCTCCAGGTCAAGGACGGAGACCGTGATCTCACCGACGACCCGGACAAGGTCAGTGTCAAACTTTCAGCCTCAAGTGGTGATGAAGTCCAACTCACCATCGATGAAGAGAGCCAACATGGCGGTGTTTTCCTGGGGATGGCCCGCACCGGCGAGCTTCCCGCAGGAGCCAAGGCCTCGGACTCCGCGCTCGATCACAATCCTCTCATGGCCATCGATCACTCGCTCGACACTTCGTGGCGCAGCGAACCGGACGGCGCCGCTCCCAAGTCGCTCTCGATCGACATGAAGGAATTGCGTCGGACCGAGTCAATCATTCTTGGCTCACCCCAGGTCGAGGAAGAGGCTCCTGTTCGCATGAGGATTCGCGGGAGTCACGATGGGAGGTTTTGGTTTAACCTCGCTTCATTCCCGGCAGCGAAACCCGCCACCCCGATCAAGTTCCCCGAAAGTGGTATGCATCTCCGGATCTTCAAAACTCAATCCAAAAGCCTGAAGGAAAATTACTCGTGGGAGGATATCGCCGGACTCGTTCAAAAGGTGGAACCGACCGTGGTTAAAAAAGTGGAATCACTTTCCTGGGAGGCTCCGGAGGAAGGCACGGACGCCCACTTCCTGGTCTGGTCCGGCCCTTTCGTTCAAGAACGTGAGGGGGCACTGCGAATCGAGGTTTCGGGTCGCAACACCGCCGTTATGTTTAATGGACAGTTGGAGATGCCGGTTGGTGAGGGTGATCAAAGCGTCGATCTCTTTGCACCCCGTGGAATACATCAACTCACCATTTTTACTCTTGTCACCCCAGAGGTCAAGTCGGCCGAAGCCAGGATCGCCCGGGAGAACCGCCAGTCATCGCTCGTGAAAATGCGGCCATTTATCGCTACTGATTTCGATCCTGCAGCCGTTACCGACCTCGAACCATTCACTCCTGCTCAACCGTCTGTGATTAAGCAGGTAGAGAATCGCTGGATCCTCTCGATGTCTCCTCGCGAGCTTCGATTTATCGACTTTGAATTCCTTGAATATCGTGGTGAAGCCATTGCCGTTAACAATGTTGAAGTTTCCGGGGGAGGTCAAAAACACATCCCGCCCGCAGCCGACGTCCTGGAGCTCGCGAGCAATGACGTCCTGGAACTTGCGCCTGGCGACACAGTCACCGTTTCATATCTCGACGAACTTACTGCGGGCGCCGAGCAAAGAAACCGCCTCCTCACAAAATCCCTTACCGCAACCTACTACAACGGTGAAATCACTCCGATTAGTTTTGATTTCAATCGCAATGGCGATGGTTCGGTCAAAGGAACCCGCAAAGAACTTCTTCGTATCGAACCCGGTGAACGAATCGTGGCTGAGATTGTTGACTTTGATTTGGACATCGGCCTGGGGCGCGATGAGGTCGAAGTCGAGGTGCAGATAAATTCCGATCCCCCTTTTAAACTGACAGCAACCGAGACTGATTCCTCCACCGGAGTTTTTCATGCGGAAATCGACACCGCTGCCGAAACCAGTGAAGGCAAGATTGTCGTGAAGCGGGGTGACAAGATCTATCTCCGCTACCAGGACACCCAAAACACCTTTCCCGGCCATGCTTTTTATCGCGAAACCGTCGTTCTCTTGAACGAGCCCACTGATGCCATAATCCAAATTGTGGAGAGCGAAACTCCGGTCGAGGGTGCGCCCCGGTTTCTACCGGTCGAGGATGATCGACCAGCCGAATACGTTAGCAAGGTGGAGTATCGGCTTCCCCTCACGATTGAAGTCATTGATCCCGACCAGGCCAAGGACTCACGCAGCACTGTTCTTGTTGATGTTGTCACAACACAAGGCGCAAAAATTCAAGTCGAGTGCGTCCTTTCGCGCTCCTACGCTGCTCCCAACGAAGCTTTTTCCGAACTTCGTAATCCGGCTCTATGGGAAGGCCGGTTTGTTGGACAAATCCCATTACTGCTCGGCTCACCGGAAAGTGTCGCCATGGTTCCCGAAGATGGCACTCTCCCGAAAGGAGGGCTCGGTAGAATTATTCGTCCGGTCGATGATGGTCCTGAAGCCACGCTTGATGACGGTTCCGGAGAATCAGGGACGACACTGGCCGTCCTGAGCGTCATTGGTTCCGATCAATTCTCGGCAAACTACGAAGATAACTCACGCCGCGATGGGACGGAAAAATTACTGCAAGCCTCCGCAAGACTATTCTCCGCCGCATCTCTCGAAATCACCGACGAAGAATATCTGGAACCCGCCGAAATCGCACACGTTGGGAAGAAAATCTTTCTTCGCCTCGTCGACCCTGATCGCGACGTTTCCGAAAAGCGGGATACGGCCATGGTGCGGATCGTAACCGCAACCGGAGAGGACGAAACAATCGAACTCGAGGAAACGCTGACACATAGTGGTGTGTTCACCGGGTCCTTGCCACTTCAGGCGACTGCCAAACCCGTCGCTGGAAATTTTGAAGGAACGATCGAATGCTTCTTCGGCGATGAAATCACCGTGGGCTATCTCGATAACGTGATTCAGACTCCCGACGGACAGCCAATTATCGAACGGACGCTCCCGGTTGCCGTTGGCACCAATGGAGTAATGGCCGCGTTTAGCAAGATCTACAAAGATGAAGACCTGGCCATCCAGACCCAGTTCCACATTGCCGAGAGTTACTTCGAGCTCTTCAAGAGCCAGAGAAAGCTCAAACAAGATGAGAAGGCCGCCGCCGCGCTTGCTTCCGGTCGACGTGTTCTCCGTGACCTTCAGGACGACTATCCAAATCCTAAATACGCCCCGAGGGTCTCTTATCTTCTCGGCCAGTTCGCTCAGGAAATGGAAGCTTGGGACGAAGCTATCGCCGCTTATGGTTCAATCGTCAGAAATCACCCCGAGCACAATCTTGCGCCAGACTCTCAATACAAGCTTGGCCAATGCCACGAGGAAGCCGGCGAACTCGACGAAGCCCTTGAAGCCTACGTCACCCTTGCGGGAACCTATCCAAAGAGCCCGCTCATCGCCAACGTTATGCTCCGTATTAACGAGCACTTTTACGTGAAGGAGGACTATGCGGTTGCAGCCTCTGTTGGTGAGAAATTCCTGGAGAAATTCCCCAATCATGAATGGACCCCCAAAATGGCTTTTCGTATTGGTCAGTGCCATTACAAGCAGGAAGAGTATCTCAAAGGAGGTCAGGCTTTCGACGCCTTTGCCAAACGTTTTCCCGAGCAAGAACTTACCGCACAAGCCCTCTTCTGGGCGGGCGAAAGTTATCGCATGGGCAAGGACATCCCCAACGCCTTTCGCCGCTACAATCGCTGCCGCTGGGATTTTCCCGAAAGCGATGCCGCCAAATACTCCCGCGGCAGACTCGCTCTTCCTGAACTCCTTGCCCAGTTTGAGAAGGAGGCCAATTTAAACGAATAATCATGATCCCAGTCCATCTCGCTGATGCCGGCTTCTTTGAGTCCGGCGCTCTTAAATTCCTGCTCGAAGGCGGCCCTTTCATGTGGCCGCTCCTGATTCTTTTGGTCATGGCGATCGCCGTCATTATTGAGCGCTATCGAAGTCTCAAACTTCTTGAAACTGATGCCAGCGCACTCCGTGAAGACGTGATTGCTTTGCTGTCAGAGGACAAGGTTGAGGAATCTCTGAAACTGTGCGACTCCGCTCGCGGTCCGGTTCCTGCGATTCTCTCAAATGGCCTTCGTAAATACCTTGTCCTCCGCCGCCTCAACTATGACCAAGCTCAAATGGAGCAGCAAGTCGTCAAAAGTATGGAGAATTACGGCGTCAATATTGTCGCGACCCTTGAGCGTCACCTTCCCATTCTCGCCACCATCGCCTCTGTCGCCCCCATGCTGGGATTCCTTGGAACAGTGCAAGGCATGATCGTGGCCTTCGGAGATATTGAAGCAAACATCGGCCAACAAAACATCGTGCAGGCCGCGGCCTCCGGAATCCGTGTCGCCCTCCTTACCACCGCCTTCGGCTTGATCGTGGGAATTCCGGCCTATATGGCGTTCAATTACTTCACCGGTCTTATCAATGACTTCGTTCTTCAAGTCGAATCATCGGCGGCCGAACTGATCGAAGTTGTCTCCCTCCGCCTCACTCTTGGCAAAGGAAGTTCATGAAACTGCAACGGGGGAAATTGTTGGTCGATCCGCCTGCGAGCGCCAGCTCGGATATCGCCTTCATTCTTATCATCTTCTTTCTCGTCTGTGCCGCGGTGCAACCAGAGACCGGCGTTGCCCAGATTCTGCCTAAGACCGAGGAAAAGACCGATAAGCGCGATCAAAGTAAGAATATCGAGGTTTCCATTACGCCAAGTAGTATCGTGCTCAACGGAAGCCCGCTGAAACTTCTGGAGTTTTCCCAAAGACTCACTTCGGCCCTATCAACGAAGACTCGTGATGCCGATCGTATCGTCACCGTCAAAAGTGCTCCAGATACTCCATACCCGCTCTGGATCAAAGTTTCACAAGCCATTGAACAGGCTGGTGGAATCCTCACTCTCGAACTCGAATCCGATCGCGTGATCAGTGTTGAATGAAGCTCCCACGGAAAAAAATGACGGCCTCCATCCCCTCGGCTGCGATGGGTGATATTGGTTTCTTACTGCTCATTTTTTTCGTCATCCTCGCTCGCGCGCAGGACGACAGTCACGTTCGCTGGCAACCCGCCAAACTGAAGGAGGTTGAAATGGTCGCGTCTCCGCTCGCCAGCGTCACGATCGACACCGGATTCAAAACCTATCTCGACGGCAAGGAAATCTCCACAGACGAACTTGCTGGGGCACTTTCTCAAATTCTCGGCGACGCTCCGGCCGGAAAACGCTATGTCTTTCTCAAGGTTCATAAGGAAGCCAAAGCGACACACTTCGAACCCGTGATCGCTGCAATCAGTGAAGCTGGTGGAGATCTCGTTCACATCCTTGAACCCGAAAACATCTCTTCGACCCAATGAAAGGTAAATCACAATCCTCAGACGCATCTCGCACCTCCATGGCCAGCACCAAAGCCGACTTGCGGGAACTCAAGGCGAATTCCAGCGCCACTGTCCAGGAACTGCAGGAGTTTCTTCGAGACTTGAAGGGCAAAAGCCCTCAGGAAATGCTCGGCGCAGTTGCCTCAAGCCAACTTTTCCAGGCCACGATACTTTCGATCATCCTGGTGATAATCGCCATCTTCACCCTCACTGCCATCCCATATTTCCTGGGAGACCAGACAACTCCTGACCCCGGGTCTCCAATTGTGACTGCTCCTGTATCGTCCGCTCCTGCCCCCCGGGAACCCGAAACATCTCCTCAGGCCAAACCAAAAGATGGCGAAGCTCTTGCACCACTTGGAGTCAACGAAAAGAAAACCGCCCCGGCAAACGTCAACCCGCTGGAGGACAATGGTGAGAACTTCCTTAAAGATCTCGAGTAAAAAGCCACCCCCAATCGTCACAGTTGGGTCCCGACCGAAATGCCCTCTCAACAAAAGCTAAAAAATCTCTGCGACCGGCTCCCCCGCCCGCTTCGCAACCCGCTTTTGTTGACAGGAATTTACGCCATTCTCTGGTGTCTTCTATGGGTCGATGCCAATGTTTGGTTCTTGCTAAGCCGATGGACTGCCGCGCTTGGCTTTCTGTCGGCTATTCCCGTCTGCTTGTATTGGATTCGCAGACACCGCGATTCCGCCCCAATCATTCGACGCGGTATTCTAAGCGCTTCCTACCTTCCCGTCTGGCAGCTCGCCGTTTACCTTCCCCTTCTCAGTTTTTCATACTCACTCTCGAGCACCCTCTCCCGGATCGGAACAGCCGGTGCTTTTTTCCTTGGGCTGGGATGGGCCGCGTGGTGGATTGATCGTGAAACCAAACGAACAATTGAGCCTGCCGGCCCCCAACGTTCATGGGACCCCCGACAACTTTCCGCCTGGTACTTTGGTCACAAGAACCAAAAGCTCCGTCAGTCTCTCCTAACGCTGGTTAGTTACACTGTCCTTTTCAGCATGGTAGCTTTCATTCTGACCCGCTTATCAGGTTGCAGCATTTACGAATCGCCGCTTGGGGGTGGCGAAGAAACACAGCTCAAGCAAGTCGTGCAGATTCAAAAAGTCATTAATAAGAAATTCGTTATCAATCCATACAGCAGCGTCTTGTTTAATCCCCCACCCATCGATGACGTGAAGCTCGAAGTTCTGGAAGTCACCGAGCACCTTTATGAAATCGGCCAGGGTAAGGGTGATGGCGCGGGTTTTTCGGCAGGCACGGCCCGGGGAAAGGTTCGCTTTATTCGCCTGAAGTATGACGGTGGTGATTGGGAACAGGATATGGATCGTGGCTCGGATCTCAATCTTCTCACCGAATATGGGGTTCGCACGGGCCATCCAGTCAGCGATCGCCCCGAACCGATGGAGATTGGCCGCCTCAAAAGCTTCCCCAAAAGGAAGAGTCCCCCTATGGTCTACATGACCGGACAACAAGGGATCAGTCTCAGCGAAAAGGAAATCAAGGTGATGCGCAGCTATCTGCTGGAGCACCACGGTATGCTATTCGGCGACAACGGAGGCAGCTCTGCATGGGAAGGCCAGTTCGTCTCCATGATGAAAAAGATCCTTCCCCGTATTGAACCCATCGATGTCTATCTTGACCACTCCATTCACCGGATTCCCTATCCGCTTCCAAAGCTCCCCATCGTAGCTCCGCACGGACGTTCAAACGCCCTCGGTTGGGTCGTTGATGGCCGCTTGGTCGCCTACTATCATCCTGGCGATATCGGTGACGCGTGGGCCGACGGACACTCCGGCGTCCCCCGTGAAGTCTGGGAATCCAGCTACCAACTTGGAGTAAACATTATTTATTACGCCCACGCCGAATACAACAAGTGGCTCGAACGAACCAAAAAATAATTATGCCTGCCTCTGTCCTTGCTCTATTTCTTGCGCTTGCTTCATGTGCGAACGCCGCTCTTTCCACCCTTCAGCAAATCGATGTCAAAACCTTCGAAAAGATGCGGGAGGTCGAACGCTATCAAATTAAGATTGCCGAGAAACACTTCCTGAAGGGGGATTTCAAGATCGCTCTCGCCGAGTACGAGAAATTCCTGACTCTCTATGAAAAGAGCGCCGGTGCCCCATACGCCCAACTGATGTGGAGTCACACCATGATGAATCTGAAGAAGCCGAAAACCGCTTTGCGCGAGGGCTTCCAGTCGGTCATCGACTATTGGCCCGAATCAAATGAAGCCACCATCGCCGCTTACTGCATGGGTGACGCTTATCGAACCATGGGCGAGGTCAAGGATGCGCAAAAATCCTTCCGTTTCCTCATCAAGGAATATCCCGATCACGAGATCGCGATCCGGGCCCGACAAGACCTTCTGCACTATAGTCGACTTCACCAGGACATGGAGGAGCGCCTCTCTCTCCTCAATGAACTTACCTTCAAGGTCAAACGCACCGAGAAGTCCAGGGACGCTTGCATCAAGGCCTGTCATGAACTTGCCGAACTTCACTGCTTTGCGCAAAAGCTGGATGAAGGAAAAAAGGCTCTGGCGACAACTTATGCCGGCCCCAAGCTTTTTGATCAAATCTACTCTCTATCGGCCAAAACGGTGAAGCACTTGCTCGGTGATTCCAAAACGAAACCAGCGGCTCTGAAACTTGGAGATCAACTCATCGCAACTCTGCGGGCAGAAACCTCCGTCCGACCGGAGCTTGCTTCACAGTTTCTTTATCAAGCAGCCGATCTCAACAGCACCTTGGGCAGACCTGCTGAAACAATGAAGATCTATCGTGAGATCGGCGAGCAGTTTGGGATGAACGACAGCCTTCGTGGCAGAATGGCGGATTGGTACAAGGCTCGTGACAAACGTGACGAAGCCCGGAAGATCTATGGAGAGTTTGAAGATCAAGTGGCAGGTTTGAAGAACCTCGCAAGCATGTCTCTGGAAGACGGAAAAATCGAAGAAGCGATCGGAATTTATCGAAAACTCATTGAAATTGATGGTGACAATTCCGGCGAGCATCTCTGGGCCATTGCGGCTTGCTACGAAAAACAATCCGACTGGAAAAAAGCCATTGCGTGCTATCGTCAGGTCGATCGATTCCCTGCCAACTACTTCGCAATCGCCAAATGCCATCGGCAACTCGGAGAGCAAAAAGAGGCCATTGTGCTCTACAATCAAATCAAGGTCGTTGAGAAATCGGCTCCCGAAGCCTCTCTCCAGATTGGTTTCACCTACGAAGAGGCCAAGGATAAGGAGAAGGCAATCCGCACCTTCCAACTTACTTGCAAGCGCTACCCGAAATCAGGGCAAGCCAGCAAGGCCCACTCCCACCTCCAAAACAAATACAATATCAATGTGACCCTCGGTGGGACCGAGGAGGAATAGCATCCTGATGCATCCATGCATGAAAGGACTGCCAATCGAGCACCCCTCTCTATTGGGAATTGGTTGGCACCGCGTGATACTCCAATGCCCATTCTCGCATGAAACGAACTTCAATCGGAACGATACGATAGAGAATAAACTCCGGGTTGTCGGGTGACCCGAGATACTGTTTCAGCAAGGGGTTGGCTGCCCAGATATCTGACAGCGTTGCCTCATCATTTACTACCTCGGCGTTTCCGGTGATACGGAGTTGGTCGTGATCGGGAGCGAGATAGGCGAGTTCCACCCTGGGATTGGCCGAAATCTCCGAGGTTTTTTGATACGAGGCGAGATTCGCGACATAGACGGTAAAATCCGGATCAACCCGAACCGGTGACACCGGACGAACCCGGGGTTGACGTTTGGAATCAACAGTCGCCAGCATCGGGAACTTTGCATCCTTGATCACGGTATGGGCTAGCTCGTAGAGTTTGGCAGGATCAACAGGTTCTGGTCGGGGTTTCATGTGAAATTTCGCTCGGGTTCGGCTGGATGATTATTATCACGATTCAATAAATAATGAAACGCCTCTCGCTCATCTTTCTTGCCTTGGCCCTGCTGGTCATTGTCCCTTTTCTGATCTGGGGGGATCATTTCGAAGAGACCATGTCTCTTGAAAATACGGTTGACTGGTTGCAATCGAGCGGAAGTTGGGCGTGGGCGGTTGGCATTGGATTGCTCGTCATCGATCTTTTCCTCCCAATTCTTGGAACGGTGGTCATGTCAGCACTTGGGTTGGTATATGGCTGGTTTTTGGGCGGTCTCATTTCAGCGATAGGTTCGATTGGCGCCGGTTTGCTCGCCTATGGACTGGCAAGGAGGCTGGGAAGACGTGCTATTGTGCTTCTAGCCGGTGAAGAAGGAATCTCCGAAGGGGAGCGCCTTTTCGGTGGGGAAACCGGTGGGTGGTTGGTCGCATTCTCACGCTGGATGCCGGTCATGCCGGAAGTAGTGGCCTGTCTCGCCGGAATTTCGAAGATGCCCTTCAGACGTTTCTTTGCCGCGCTCTGTGCCGGTTGCTTTCCGATGGGATTCGTTTTCGCCCGAATCGGACAAACCGGGAACGAACATCCGCTGACAGCACTATGCCTAAGTGCAGGATTGCCACCATTGATTTGGGGCGCGTTCCGCTTGGTCTATTACAATCATAAATAAATCTCTCTCGTATTCCGTGGAGCAGAGAAGCCCTTTTCCTTGGGCTTACGATTACTAGCAATCCGCCAATCTCTGTTCGAGGAAATCGGCAACACGCTCGAACGGATCGAAACCAAAGGCCTCTCCAATTGGGCGGCGTAGATTGGAATTGGCATTGATGTCATAAAAAACGCGACGACCATCCGGCGTTTCAAGATATTCGATGCCGGCCACATCCATTCCGGCACTTTGAACGATTCGCCGTCCTGCTTCCAGTGCTTCGGGAGGCAGTTCCGCGAATGGATAAAATTCCACGGGCTCAGGTCCTTCTTCCCTGGCACCCGGAACTGCACAGACTCCCGCTCCCTGCCCCTCGGCCGGATTACAAGCTTCCGACGGGCAAAGGTTATAGCGACCGTGAGTGACTACCCTCATCGCGTAGAGAAGGTCATCCCCCAGAAACTCCATTCGAACGATCCCAACTTCAGGATCATGGGGCAGGTATTCCTGAAGCAGAAGAAGTTGATCCGGCTCCCATAGACCGGGCTGTTCCGCGAGTAACTCGCGGAGTTCAGCAAGCGATTCAAGTTTGTGCATTCGCGCGCCACTGCCTCCTTGTTCCGGCTTCAACATCCCCGGAAAAGACAGGTCATCGCGGTTCGCCAGAGCTTCGACATCATTGAACATGATCGAGCGAGGATGATCGATTCCCAGTTCCTTCAATTTGGCAGTCTGGGCGCTCTTGGAAAGTTCGAAGTCGAAGACCTCATAGCCGTTGAGAACCCGGGCTCCTTGGATCTCCAGATTTTTCAGAAGAGCCAGGGTGAACGGAACAACCCGGGGACGCTTGCGAACATAAGCACTCGGGCTGGCTTGATTGAAATAAAGTTTCGCATTCGGAAGATCCTCGCCACCAAATGCGGCCGATTTGAGATCAAACTTCAAAAACGAAACACCCCGCCGTTCGAGGACCTCGAAAAGAGGCTGCTGCCACTCCTCGTTCTCAAAAAGGACGACGAGATCTGTGCCGGGAACGACTGACATTGCTGCCCGGAGGCTTTAGTGATTCGCGACAAAAGTCGACCATGTTTTCGGTGATGATCAGGACTTCAAGATGGAACCCTACTCTTTAACCAAGCCATAAAAGCATGACAGATCTCCTCCCGGAATTATCATCGACTCTAATGACACCCACCTCAGCAGACACGTATCGCCCATTCCGCAATATTTTGGCGATCTGCTTCTTTGGTTTACTTTTCACAGCCTGCAACAGAGATGATTCGAAAGAGGAAGCTCAATTACCCGAGTGGATTGAAGCCCTTCCCTACAACATCGAGCTTTCAAAAGTTCCGGGTGTTAGCATCGTTCAAGTTGAACCGAGTCCTGGTGAGGGGCGAATGATTTCCACAGATTCCTTTGAATGGAAATCAGCCAAAGCGGAATACGCCTTCTTGGGATCCGCCATTATCAGTTGGTGTGATTTTGAGGGCGTCATATCGATCGACGCTGATCTGCCTGAAAATAGGCGTTACAACATCAGCATCGATGCTCCCGAGGGGGCAACCATTTTCCCCCTCGCCCAAACGGCCTTCGAATCCGTCTTTCAGTTGGAATACAAGGAAGCCATTGAAACGCATCAGGTTTGGGTTCTTCAGAAAACTGCCGATGCCCGGAAGATGCTGGTTCCCGTTGATTCCGAAAATTCAAATTGGGGCACTGCACAAACGTCGGGAGGTTTTGGCTACGACTTCAGAGCCGGATCGATGAAGGATCTCGCTGAAATCCTAAGCAAATATTTGGAGGGTGGACTTGTCTTTGATGAAACAGGTCTCGACGGGTTCTATCGTTTTGAACTAGCAATGAATCA
Organism: Verrucomicrobiia bacterium; assembly: GCA_030432565.1. Classification (GTDB taxonomy): domain Bacteria; phylum Verrucomicrobiota; class Verrucomicrobiia; order Verrucomicrobiales; family Akkermansiaceae; genus SW10. The sequence continues at coordinate 175,990 of JAUIGV010000011.1, forward strand.
TTGGGAGCCGGAGACAGCCTTACCGGCCCTCGAGCCGTTGGGGTTGCGCGCAGTCCTGATCGACCGGGATTTACCAACTCTCAGAATCGATTACGCCGAGCCTCCGGGTGTTGACCCGGCGAGGTAACGGCTCTTCGTCAAGGATTGACAGATATCCCGAAAAGAAAAAGGAGTTACGATTTCTCGTAACTCCTTTATTAAAAGCTGGTGGGCAGGGCTGGATTCGAACCAGCGTACACATACGTGAGCAGATTTACAGTCTGTAAAAACACTTGTCTGACAGTGTCGTGGGCTGTCGCACTTTCGCGGCCGAAACATGCATTACTCCTTGTAAAATCAATGATTCCAGACGATTTTCATAGTGCCATGCCAAGCCACCAAAAGACAGAGGAGGAGAAACAAAATCGACCAGCCATCGACCAGCCACGCAAGCATCCTCGGACCAGCGTTTTACACTGGCGAGACAAATTGGTCAGGGCGAAATGTCGAAATGGCGACTCCAGCCCGTTTTACTCTGTGCGCATTGAGCGCCACGGCAAAAAGGTGAGGTTTGCTCTTGAGACGGCGAACAAAAGCCAGGCCGCGAGCAGTGCTGCCAAAATCTACTCTTACCTTGTAGATTACGGCTGGGAGGAAACCATCGCGAAATTCAAGCCTGCGCAAGCGGCGCGGGCTACAAAAGTACAAGAGGTGGGAACCAAGCCGGATACAGTTGGAGCTTTCATTGAAGTCGCCTCCAAACACTCAATGGCTCGAGCGCAATCTGTCGAAGAATACTCAAAGGCAATGCGGAGGATCGTTTCGGGTGTGATGGAATTTAAGGATAATGAGCATACTAACCGCAATCATGTCGGCAATGCGGCATGGCGAAAGGCGGTCGAATCCACGCCCCTTTCAAGTCTAACCCCTGCAAAAATTCAGGCATGGCGGAATGGCTATATCAAGAATTCAGGGCGAACCGAGACCAAGAAACGTAAGGCAACCACGACCAGCAATAGTTTGATCAGGAATGCCAAGGCTCTGTTTTTCAAAAAGTTGCTTCCTTTCCTCGCGGAAGAAATCGACCTGCCGACACCGCTACCCTTTGAGGGGGTTTTCATGAACAAGCAACCTTCCCACCGCTATCACAGCAAAATCGATGGTCGTGAAATTCTCAAAGCCAGCGAAACTGACCTCAAAGAAAGCCAGCCAGAGGTTCACAAAATACTTCTTCTTGCCTTGGTATGCGGTCTCCGTGTTTCAGAAATCGATCACCTGCTATGGGAAGCATTTGACTTTAGAGCAAGGCTATTGCGAATTGAGAGCACCGATTTTCATCGTCTCAAATCAGAAGACTCTGAAGGCGAAATTGACTTATCCGACGTCGTGGCAGAGTTCTTTAAGAAAAATCAAAAGCTAGCTAGCGGCGTGTTCGTCATTGAATCATCGCGCCCTCCAGGCAAGAGGGCAGGCTCAAGAGCTTACCGCTGCGAACCACACATATCAGCTCTGAAAGACTGGCTCCGCTCAAAAGGCGTAACCGCTGAAAAACCTATCCACGAAATGCGCAAAGAGATCGGCTCCATCATCGCAAACGACCATGGAATCTTCGCCGCCTCGCGGTATCTTCGTCACTCGGACATTAGAATCACGTCCGCAATTTATGCCGACAAAAAGAAAAGAATCACCCCAAACATCATTTGAATTCAACCCTACACCCCTTTTAATATTTGGATGATCTTAGGCATATTGACATCCAGATTACGCAGCCATTCAAGGCTAGGAGGCTGTCGGACTTAGAACTTCTCGATGACCAATCTCAATAAGAAGGGGGTTTAAGATCACCAGTCTCAACTCGTTGACTCGTGCTTTTGTTTTGATTTCAAATAAGCGATTCTCAGAGCGTTTAGCCTCAAAGTCCGACAAATTCCTAGTCCATAGCAGCGTTGCCATTTTCACCTGCAGCAGAGCGCCCAGATTTACATCACCAAGCAGAATCTCAAGAGCCACGTCGCGAGCGAGATCAAAACGATCTTCAAGCCAACTCTGGGGATTACCCCGAGGACCGTCTGCGGGCCTTTCTGAAGCGCTGGTAGGGTGGGACCCAAGCTGACAACCTAAGCCCAAGGGGCCTTCACTTAAGTCTCTATTACCGCACAACGCAAATGTGAATAACTTTGCACAATTTCCTCTTCCCCTCCTATCAATCATAAAGAATGATTAGGACTGTGACTAAAACCCCTCTAATCGAGAAAAATTTTAAAAAAATAGAAACGCTATCAAGTGCCGACCTGATCACCTGCTACATCTTTAATCAGCAGGGAGAACACTTCAGCTTCATTCACAAAAGCGGCGAATTCCGCTATGACTACCAACTAGTTGGACCGCCCAGCCACGCCAGCCAAGTATTCCGGGTTCGAAACCCAGAACCTGGGACAGTTTACAAGCTGGTTACAGAAACATCCGAACCAGAGTGGAGCCAAAGACCTCTGAGCGGGATCTCTTTCGCCAAGCGCGAAGAAGTTAAGTCCGTGGCAGTAGTTAGCAGGAAATGGGAAGATGATTTCGAAGTCATTCTATTTCTCAACTTTCGCAGACCAAAGAACGAAGCCAGTCTCAAAAGAGCGGCAAATGAGGCGACACTCGTGATCGAGGAAATGGAATCGGAACTCAGAGAGACCGCGAAGCAAACCTGTATTTCAACTCAACCTGCATGGGAACTCCGAAACGGCTTCAGTAAGCTGCTACATGGAGCAGGCACCTCAAAAGCTGATGGGATCACCGATTGGCCAGAGAACCTGTTTGATGAAGCTGCAAATGATCTCAGGAAGCTCGTGAAGCCTCTCAAAAGCGGCAAACTGGTTCATTGCCAAATCTCTGGTGTGAATCGAAATGGCAGGCTCACCGTTCTTGGAGGCGACAAGCCAAACGAGGAAGAGCAACGAGAAAAAAAATATGGCGTCACCGAATTTGTCGCTCACAGCGGGAGTTTTTTCCAAATTGACAGCATTAAAAAATACAAAAGGCGTTGGGACACCGAAGCAAAATCAGGGAAGAAGATCCTCCCCCGCTATATTGAATTTTCACCACGGTCAAAGGCCAGATCGGAATTGGCCTGCCCCATCATGGTTGGCTCCAACGTCTTGGGCGTCATCAACATTGAAGCTGACCGTAAGAAGGTATTTAATGATGAACATGTCTACCTTTTGAAGCATTTTTCAGCCATTATTGCCGTTGTTCTAAGAGATCATTCCAATTGGAAAGACTTGTGTGAATCCAGCAAATTTGTGACCAACATCATCAGCGAAGGAGATTGCACCGAAGTATATGAACAGGCATTCAAGGTCGTTGAAAAAATGGGTTACTTTAGCCGTGGGATCTGGAAAGCTCCGCAAGACGGGCAAGAGGGAATGTGGGTGGAAGGCAGCGACAGAGTAAGTGACTCCATCCGTTCAGGAGGACTGACCAAATGGATCGTTAAAAATGGGTTACCGCTTTTGATTGGCGACTATTCCGCTCAAGCGATGTCAGCAGGCGCCACCTCGATGTTTGTGGGAGAATTTGATTCGGGAGCACTCCTTTCGCATTGGAAAAAAGTGTCCAAGCCGGACTGGCCAAGCCCTCCCAGTGCCGAAGCCCTAAATATTCTGGAAGAAGAGATTAAACAACTGGAAGATTGGGACCAAGAAGCTGTCCTTTGCGATGCTGGATTTCCAATTTTCCTGAACCGAAGTAGCAAAACAGTCACCGCAGTTCTCTGGGTGAAATGTCTGCGGAGAAGAGTGTCTATCCTGAACAAGCAATTTTGGCATATCTCGCTCATCTGTCGCCGTATCACAGATACGAAGGTCAGAATCCGAATTGAGGCTGAGCGAGATCAAGCGGTGCTAGATAAGGAGAAAGAACGTGAAAAGGAGCGGCGAAAGTTAGATCTCGAGCGGCAATTTGGAGAAATTAATGCCAAGCGTATGATTGAGATCGAAGAGAATGGAGATCTTGACCTTAGTCAAAAAAGGGTAAACAACGTAATCCTTCTTAGAGTAGATCTACGCTCCTCTTCAAAATTCAGTCGAGCTTGCACTGAAAAAGGCCTCGATGAAATAGCCATAGAGACCCTCGATGAACTCAACAAAGAGACTTATCGAGCCATTACCGAAAATTCAGGGCTTTTCGAAAGATCGACCGGTGACGGCGCAGTTGGGGCATTCAATTTGTATCGACCGGACATTATCGATCTGAATCAAGAGGCCAAACAGCAAGCGAATGATGCCAACAGCGACCAAAAAGAAGAAAAGCGCCTCATTAACAGCCAAAAGAGCGCACTTGAGGCCATGTTTCAAATCTTTGATACCTTTGCTGCTATGCGTGAAGACTTGGATTCAAGGGTAACCTTTGCCCTCCCTACGGACTTCACCGTCGCTGGCTCCCTGGTGATGGACTCTGACAAGACCTCGCGAACACTAGTGGGTGAACACGACCGGACATCTCGGTACGTCGTGGCGGGCCATATCTCTCACCTCGCCGCAAAACTGATCGACCACGCTAGAGCGAATGAAATCGCCGGTATTCTTACTCACTCAGACGATCATTCGGGTGTTCGGAAACTCACTTCTGCGAAAGAGTTTCATCCCATGGAATTCGAAGAGCAGGAGGCGTTGGAAAATTGGTTGTCACTTTCCTCCCGCCCAATCCTGCTCTGTTCACTCGAATTTGCTAAAGTAGTCGATGAAAGTGTTGAATATGACGGCCACGTAATTACAAAGCCAGATTGGGATCACTCGATAAATCGAGTCCTCCTAGTCAGGAGAAAGAACGACCTCCCGAAATTTGAACGCTCGTCTCCAAAGAATCGGGATCAGAAAACAATCCCCGACTTGAAAGACTTTCGCAGATTCTAGTTAAGGCACTGTTTTTTGCATCGTAGTTGATGTTGCTCATCAATTCAAAAATTCGGTAGGCTTTGAATTGGTCGTAGTTGTTGGAAAGCTCAACGACAAGCTCATGGACCTCCCAAATCAGGCTATCAGCGCAATGATTTTGGAAGATTTTCAATAATTCTTCAGCATCGATGATTGAGAGTTTTCGAGCGAGCTCATTATCAAGCTGGCCAGAGATAGTTTTCGGACAAAACTTCCGGGAATGGGCAGCAAATCCATACTCGTCGATATCAAGACGAAGATTTTCGGTAATTTGATCAGCCGGGAGCTGAGATGAGACCTCCGCGATCAACGGCTGTCCCTTTGTAATTCGACCCAAGGCTAAAGCATTGAAAATCCCTTCCAGGTAACCCACCTGAACAGGAAAACCCGCAAACGCTTTCAGAGAACGTGCCCCACAGAACTCAGCAGAGAGTTTTTCTGCCACAGATTGGTATGGAGCTAAAAATTCAGACATCGTAAGTGTCTTATTCCCAATCATACCGCTTTGTCAATAGTCAACCTTTCTTAAGTATCGGAACACTAGGAGCCGGTCGAAGCCTTAATCAGACTAATAGTCCCGGGTTCCCTGCCCCTTATTGCAAGACGAGATGGAGCCCAAAAAAGACCACGGTCAGAAACAACATCATAAGAGCCCGGCGCACTGCTTTGGTCTTTCTGAGGAGGACCTGAGAAAGGTTGGTCAATTGCTTCTGAAACTCAGCCAAAACCTCCCCTGATGTCATGGAAATGGCATTAGGCGGAGAGAATGAATTTCCCTTGCGATAGCATGAAGGATGCAGGCAGGGATAAAGCCACGAAAACAGATCAGGTTCCCTAG
>JAUIGV010000048.1 GCA_030432565.1 Verrucomicrobiia bacterium
CCACCCGCTTTTAAATTCTCAATCGTTCTTGGACTAACTGAAAGCATGTTGGCGATCTCAGCTTTGCTTACCATTGGCTCAAACTGGTTTATAGCTTCATTATCTTTATTTGTTTCTTTGTTCATATAGTTCATTTTCTATTCCGATTGTTAGAGGTTCTTCCTCCAACCTAGAATCTATTAAATCATGACTTTTTGAAGTGTCTAGAGGCAGAGAGGTGATTTCTGGAGAAATTAGGACCTCATAACCCATAAACGCCGATCCCGTAGAATTTTAAGGAAACCCAAAGACATCTTCCTCCATTCGGATTGAATCCTTTATTTGCGATTGAGAGAAAGATTAATCATTTAACCATTCTTTGGAAAGGACATCTCATTCTCAACTTTCACCTTTCATGATGACCAATTTTTTAACGTCATCATTACCCTTCCCCAAATTATTATACTCCTTCCGAAAGATATTTGTATCTTTAAAACCCTAGCTGGGATGGAGCGAAGTGATCCCTGATCCCTGATTCAAAAAAAGGAAACAGTCTTCGATTCTGGCTCCCGGGATTTTTAGTCTCCGATTCTTCCCTAGCGGCAGAAAGTTCGACCTCAGTGACTACGACGAACTAGCCACCAGTTACGAGGGGCCGTTCTCTTAGTCTCACTTTCAGGAACGCACTGGCTTGATTGAACCCCTTGGCCAATCTACCCGATGGAGCGCACCAACCCCAATGCTATTCCTTTTAGCGACATCCTCAGGGCTTTGTGATCAACTTGCTTGATCGGTGACACACGCTTTTCCACCTACCGCCGCCTTCAGGACACCCCTGCCCCGCCGCAACCTTGGGATGCGTCGTGAAAACGGCCTCAGTTGCTTCCGCCGACCACCGCACCCCGATGTGCTGTGGCGAAGACGTCCTCTAGAACTCACTCATCGCTCCCATCTGATCCCACCTGCGGATTTCAGGAATATTGGGGTGTGGTTTAGACTCGTCACCGTTAAGCTCGAAGAGGCTGCTTGGAAACTTGTTCCGACAGCCGCTAGCCGATATCGGCCACATACAGTCGAATTGGTCCACCTTTGATTTTTCGGACATTTCTCCCCCCCCGGCAAAGGCGCTCGCTTTTACAGCTCTAGTTGACAAAAATCGACAACCAGAGCCGTCCCCAACCCGCACCCCACTGGCCCTCAAACCCTTTGAACCTTAATTGATGTAACAGGGTGCTTTTTGATGCCATTTGGTGCATTTCGGCCACCTTAGCCACCACCCTTCCCAAACAAAGAAAAAGCTCCAACCCCTTATAAATCAAGGAGTTGGAGCCAAAATTTTGGAGGCGGAGGCGAGAATCGAACTCGCGAATACAGGTTTTGCAAACCCGCGCCTTACCACTTGGCTACTCCGCCCTCGGGCGACTTCCTAATGTCCCAGCCAACAGCTGTCAACACCATGATGTCCGAAAGACAAAATCTCCTCAATTCTGGTCGAAATCCGCCCTTTTACACCGATCACCCCTTTGATACCTTCCGCGCCCTATGACTCACCTACGTCATCTCATCGGGCTCGTTATTGCGTCCCTGTTCATCGCACCAGCATGGGCACAAACACCAGAAGAGCTCGCCAAACTCGACCCCGGCGGCCTCTACTACCAGGCTTGGTCCCTCGTCAAACAGGCCGAGGAACTGGAGAAGAAAGAAGAATTCGTCGAATCCTTTACCAAATACCGCAAGGCACGATCGTTCTTTGATCTCATCACGATCAATCATCCCGACTTCAAACAGAAGGAGGGACTCAAATGGCGGACCAAGTCCACCACCGAGGCCATGGAGCGCATCCACGCGAAAGCTCTGGCCCAGCAAAAAGAACGACAGGATGCCGGAAAAACTCCGCTTCTGGAAGTCCCCGGCGAAGAAAAACCAAGATTGACCATCCCGGGAAAAGTTGACCCAACCGGCACCGCCACCAAAACGATCCGCGACCTGCAGGCGGAGATCAACAGTCTCAATGCCGAACTTCGTCGAAGGGTCAATCCCCGTGATGCCGAAAGCGCGAGAATCCGCCAGGAGATCGGCGAGCTTCAAAGCCAGCTTTCAAGGCTCGCAGCCTCTCCACTCAGGAATCAGGTGGCCGAGCTGAACCAACAGATTGAGCAACTGCGTCAGGAGCGCGATGCCATGGCAGCTGCCCGCGACAAGGCGCTGGCAGATCAGCAACTCACGCTGCAGCGCCTGGAAGTGACTCAAAAGGCCCTCACCGCCGCCCGAAAAGAAGAGGAACGCCTTAAAGCGGTCATTGCCAAACAAACCAAAATCAACGGCCGGGTGGTCGAAGGTCAGCAGGACCAGATCGACGCGCTCAGAGAAACCATTAAGGAAAAGGACCGACTTATCACCGAGTCAAACCGGGTTAAAACCGAACTTGAAGCCCGGCTCATCCAATCGGAAAAAATGGTGGCCGAACTCCGGCAGGAGCGGAATGGCTTGATGGAGGAACGCGACCAAATGAGAGGGCTCTTGAAAATGAACGAAGCGGACCGGATTCAAAAGCTGATCACGCAAAACGTTAGCCTCAGCAAAGAACTCAATGAGGCCAAAGCCAACCTCGAACTTGTCCAGCAAGACGCCAATGCCTCGAAAGACAAAATCCTCCTGGCCAAACAAGCCCTCGTGGTCGCCAAGGCCAAGATTCAGAACCTTCAGAAAAGCGACATGCAGAGCAAATTGCTCACGGATCGCCTTAAAAAACGTCTCAAGCAGGCCGAAGAGGACCTTCTCGCCCAGCTAAACGGAGGAACGCTCAACAGGCGGGGCAAGGAGGAAGTGGCACTTCTTCGAGGGGTGATCGATAAACTCAAAGCCAAGATACAGGCCCAGCAAGGCGCCGCAGAACTCCTCCTGAAACAGGGCGAAAAATTGGGGGAAACCGATCAGATTTGGAGAGATGCCCTGGCTCGAATCAACGGAGATAAGAAGATGGAGCTTACCATTGAAGAAATGGAGTTGATCGAAAAAACGAGCCCGCTCAGCCCCAGCCTCGATAGCAATATCACTCCAAGCCCCGAAGAACTCGCCGCCGGAACCTCGCAACTCCGAGCCGCCAACAAGAATCTGAATGCCGTCGCCCGACGCCTCTTCGCCAAAGGGGATTTCCAGGCCTCACGAGGGGCACTGGAACTGATCGTCGACCAAGATCCGGGCGCGTGGGAGGCCATGATCAACCTTGGCATTGTCCACCTCCGCCTCGACGATCCCGTGGCCGCTTCCGGGCAGTTTCGCCAATCCATCCTGGTGGCCGGTGACCGTAAAATCCCCTTCGCCCACTTCATGCTCGGAGACTCTCTCTATCGGGTCGAACTCTTTGAAGAAGCGGAACAGGAACTCCGGCGCTCGCTTTCCTTCGAACCTCAAAATGCGGTGGCTCACATTCTTCTTGGCAACATTGCCGGAAAGACAAACCGCTTTGACGATGCTGAATTCCACTTTCAGGAGGCCATCACCCAGGATCCCAACCTGATTGAACCGTACATCAACCTGGCCATCATTTCCCTCCGGAAAGGCCAGAAGGACGAGGCCCGGAAGTTCTATCAACGCTACCTCGCAAAAGGCGGAGCGGCGCGACCTGCATTGGAAAACCGCCTCATCAAGTAATTCTCCCTTGGCCTTGGCTCGCCTCATGTCCTAGCCTCACTCCGTGGCTAGAACATACCTTGATGACGATTTCCTTCTCTTCTCCGAGACGGCCCGCAAGCTTTTTCACGATACGGCGAAGGATCTGCCAATCATCGACTATCACACCCACCTCCCTCCCGAGGAGGTGGCCAACGACCAACGTTGGGATAACATCACTGAACTATGGCTCGGGCACGACCACTACAAGTGGCGGGCCATGCGGGCCAATGGCATACCGGAATCCCACATCACCGGAGATGCCTCCCCCAAGGAAAAGTTCCTCGCCTGGGCCGACACCATCCCGAACAGCCTTCGAAACCCACTCTACGACTGGACCCACCTCGAGCTCCGCCGCTGCTTTGGCATCGATACGCTATTGAGCCCGGAAACAGCCCACAAAATCTGGGAAGCTTGCAACGAGCGCCTAAAAGACAAGGACTTCTCCGCCCGCGAACTTCTCCGCAAATTCCGCGTCGACGCGGTCGGCACCACCGACGACCCCACCGACAACCTCTGCCACCACGAAGCGGCCAACGCCTCGGAATGCCCCACCAAGGTGTATCCCACTTTCCGGCCCGATAAAGCCTTCTTCGTGGACCGTCCTGCGCTCCTGAACCCGTGGCTCGACCAGCTTGGCGAGAACATCGCGACCTTTAGTGATCTCCTTGCAGCCTTAAAAGCACGGCAGGATTACTTCCACGAAAAAGGCTGCCGCTTGACCGACCATGGGATGCGCTATGCTCTCGCAAATCCCTGCCACGAAAGCGAGGCGGACCGAATTCTCGCAAACGTCCGTGAAGGCGACGCGGCAACTCCCGAAGAGACCGACGCCTTCGGCGCACTCATCATGTATCATGTCGGACAGTGGGTCGCCGAAAAGGATTGGACGATGCAGCTCCACCTCGGGCCAAAACGGAATCCCAACACCCGCCTCTATGAGCAACTCGGTCCTGATTCCGGATTCGACACCATCGGCGACTGGCCCCAGGGCGAGGCCCTCCTCTCCTTCCTCGATTCCCTGTGCGAACTCAACAAGCTGCCCAAAACCATCATCTACAACCTCAATCCTCGCGACAACGCCGTCCTTGCCGCCGCTTGCGGATCCTTTCAGGAGGCCCCCATTCGGGGCAAAGTCCAATTCGGCTCCGGTTGGTGGTTTAACGATACACTTCAGGGGATGGAGTCCCAGATCAACACCCTCTCGGCAATCGGCTTGCTTTCCCATTTCGTCGGGATGCTCACAGATTCACGGTCTTTCCTCTCGTTCCCAAGGCACGAATACTTCCGGCGTTTGCTCTGCAACATCGTGGGACAAGACGTGGAAGACGGAAAGCTGCCAAACGACGAACGGCTCATCAGCAACATGATTGGAAATATCTGCTACCATAATGCCGAAGCCTACTTCGGGCTCCCCCACCACTCCGAGAACCTCTTGGCCTAGGAGACAAGGAAGCAGGCCGATTTGAGCCTCAATTTTTTTCGAAAAGCACGGTCGCTCTTTTGGCGGACGATGTTAGTTTTGCACGGATGCAAAATTTGAGTAAATCCCCTGCTCAACTTCGCTTTTCCGACGACACAACAGAGTCTGCCGATTGATTGCCCACGATGTTTGATATTACCTTTGCCAATCCCCACTTCCTGTGGCTTCTCATCCCTCTCACCGGGGGGCTTGTTTGGCGTTGGATCAGCGTTCCCGCCTCCATCGCGGTGTCCTCGACAGAGCACTACACCAAGGCCGCACCGCGCAAGTATTTCGCGCCCCGTCACCTCCTGCTCTTTCTGGAGGTTCTCGCCGCCGCAGCCTTTGTTTTCGCGCTGGCCCGGCCCCAGTCGGATATGGAGATTGTTCCCGTCACCAAGGAGGGAACCGACATTATGCTCGTGCTCGATTACTCAAACAGCATGGACGCTTTCGACCCACCGTCCGGCATGGATGATGCCACGGTCAGGAAAGGCATTGCCGAAGGGCGGATCAAGGATCGCCTCGGGGTCGCGAAAGATCAAATCAACCGCTTTGTCTCACGCCGGTCCGGCGATCGCATCGGACTCGTCATCTTCGGTCACCTCGGCAACCTCGCCGTTGATCCGACCATCGATCACGACCACCTCATCGGCTACGTCAACCAGCTCGAAAACTCCCTCCTTTCCCAAAGTGAACGCGGCACCAATATCGCAGGAGGAATCAGCCAGGGCATCATCGCCTTAAAGGACTACACGGAAACCAAACGCACCATCGTTCTTATTACCGACGGCGATCACACCGTCCCCGACCCGGTTTACACTCCGGTCACCGCTGCCGAAGAGGCCAAGAAACAGGACATCACCATTCACACCGTCGGAATTGGAAGTGACGACCCCTTCCCCCTGGGACCTCTTTCCCGCATGGGCGCGACCATTCGTTTCGACACGCGCAACCTCGAAAAAATCGCATCCATCACCGGTGGCCGTTTTTTCCGGGCCAAAGATAACAAGGGTTTCGAAGAGGTGATGGACACCATCGATTCTCTCGAGAAGACCTCGAAACAACGGCCCGCCCTCATTTATCAACGCGATCTTTACCCCAACCTTCTGATAGGGGGAATTGCCTCCGTCTACCTCTCCTTTTTCCTCCGACACACCCTTCTTCGCGAAATCTCCTGAGCTTCAAAATAAAGATGGAATTCCTCGCTCTCAATAATCTCTACTGGGTTCTGCCAATCGTCATTGTCGCGATTGCAGTCGCCGCCTGGTCGTATCACCAACGAAAGAAAGTCATTGGCCTCCTCACCCAAAACTCAGGGCAATGTCATCTGAAGTCAAATGCCTCTCCGATCCGTCGGCGAATCCTTGGCATCGCGCTCCTAATGGCTCTCCTGCTTGCCGGAATCGCCGCGCTTCGCCCCATCAGCGGTTTCGTCAGAACCGAGTTCAAGCGGCCTTCCAAAAACCTGGTTGTTCTCTTCGACATCTCCACCTCCATGACCGCCACAGACGCGGAAGGAATTAGTCGAAACGACGCGGCCAAGCTTCTCTTGCGCGAATTCATCAACACCCGACCCACCGACCGCATCGGCCTCATCTCATTTGCCGGCGAGACTTTCATCGAAACCCCCGTCACCCGGAGTCGCGCCACCCTCCTCAAGCGGGTGAACCAGATCCAACCCGGCGACTTCCTTGTTCCCGGCACCGACATCACCGCGGCTCTTGAGGAAGCGCAAAACCTCCTCACCGAGCAACCCCCTCCAGGCTCGGCCATAATTGTCCTTTCCGACGGTGACAACGTCACCGGAGGAGATCCCAAAACGGTTCTCGGGCAGCTCAAGAAATCAAAAGTTCCCATCATCTCGGTTGCCTTTGGAAAAGACGGAGTGCCGGCCAACGTGCCCCAGTCAGAATTGTCCACGCAAGCGAATCACAACACGCTCAAGCAGCTCTCCGAGGCAACGAACGGACTTTTCCTTAGCGCTTCACCAAAAGAAGTGGATGCTCAAATTGCGAAACTCAACACCCGAGTCGACACCATTGAACTGAATGGAGAAAACATCGCGGGAGAACTTTATGACCGCCCCCAGGATATCTTCGCCTGGCCGCTCGCCCTGGCCCTCATCTGTCTTATGATCCACATCTTGCTCCCCCTCCGAACCAAAAACTGGCATCCGCTGACGACTGCGATTGCCTTTCTTCTTTGCCTCACCCCAAGCCTTCCAGGCGAGGAGGTCGATTCCTACGATGAGGCGCTTGAAATTGCCAAAGAAGAAGAGCTCCCGGTCATGGTCATCTTCACCGGGTCGGATTGGTCAAAACTGTCAATCACCTTTGAACAGGAAATTCTTACCCACCAAATCTTTAAAAAGTGGGCGGAGACAAAGGTTGTCTGGACGCTTATTGATCTGCCACGGGTTGGTCTCACCGATGTGGAGCGGCGCGCCCGACGCATGCTCATGCAAGAACTCGGGGTGGAAACGTTTCCCATGGCCGTCTTCTTGGATTCGGATAAAAACCCGTTGGGCACTCTCACTCACGATCCCAAAGGACCCAGTTCGTGGGTCGAACGTGCCAATGCCATCCTAAAAGGCGAAGTTGCTGCCGCCGACACCGCGGCTTCAACCGAGTTCCTTCCCAAGGAAATTCGCAAAAGTCTCGAAGACCCCGCCCTCACTGAAATCCAGAGGAGTATTCGCTACTACAACAAGGCCCTCGAACTCGAAAAGGCAGAGCCCGAACTCACCCTCAACTCCGACGACCGCTTTAAGCTTCTGCTCGACCTTTACAGCAAGGCCGCCGATGCCGCGCCTGATCTCCGCAACGATCTGAAGTTCGCCGCTCTTCACAAGCGCGGCCTTCTTCATCATCGCAGAGGCCAGGCCCGCTTTCCAAAATCCGAGCAGGAGATCATGATGATGGCGGTTCAGGAGCGTTCCGATCCGGTCAAGCTCCTCAAGCGCGCCAAGAGTTCGTTTAAAAAAGCTCTCGATATTTACAAGAGCGCCGCCCCGCTCAAGCCAGGTGACGAGGAACTGAGCGACAACCTCGCCCTCGTTTACAAAAACATGTCACGCGTGCAGGCCTACCTTGATTTCCTCGAGGCCTTCCAGGCGGCGATCAACAATACCCAGAGTGCTCTTGACCAGGAGAAGCGTTTCGTCAAGAGCCTCGAACGTGAGGTCAACACTCTCACCGAAATAAACAAGAAGGACATTGAAGCCTCCGCGACCTCCATTCGAAATCTTATCACAAAAGCCGAAGCAATCGAAGAGTCACCGACCATACTTCCGGAAGACGCTTTGAAAGATTACCGTCTTGCTGAAGAGGACATCGTTCTGGCGCCCTCCCCCCATCGCGAACGCCAACTTGAGAAGGCAGCCCGGCACATTCAGGACGCGCTCGACCACCTCATCGATCCCCAACAGCAACAGCAGCCCCAACCATCCCAGGGAGAAGGCGAAGGCGAACCCCAGGAAGGCGAGGGCGAATCCGAGGAGGGCGAAGGCGGTCGTCAAGGCGAACAAGAAAACCCGCAAGGTGATCGACCCGAGGGCGACGAACCAGGATCCGGAGAAGAAGGCGAGAACGAGGGGAAAGGACAAGGAGAGCCCGACGACAACGATCTCAAAAGGGCCGAAAAAGAAGGCGGTGATTTGCGTTCGCGCCTCCTGAGACAACAACAACGCGACTATCTTAGGAACGGCAAGAGGGTTCCCCGTAGCAAGAGCCACTAACTTTCGAGGTCAACATGTTCAGACTCGTTCTCATCCTCAGCGTTCTTTCGTCCATGGTTTCGCGGGCTCAGGATTACCGCGTTTCCCGGCCACCCAATGTGATCGCCGAGGACCGGATTGAATACATCAGCATCGTCACAAAAGCTGAGATGGAACTGGGCGAGCTTCCCAAACACCCAAAGATCACCTGGCTTGGCTACTCCAGCATCCGCCTTAACAACGATCCTTACGGGAATATGCAGACCGACAATCGGATCTCCTTCATCGCAACCTCGCCCGGCTTAATCGAATTTCCTCCGGTCCCCATCGTGCTTGAAAACAAGGAATTCTTCATCCGGATTGGGGAGATCAAAGTCGAAGAAAATACCGCCTCTAAAACCGACACCCGCCTGGAGGTTCTTTGGAACGGGAGCGCTCAGATTCCAAAGCAGGTTCATTTGGGAGAAGCCGTCGAAGTTCAGTTTATCGAACTGGTGGAAAATAATGACACCAGCTTCCGTGGAGGCCCCTATTTTTCACAACCCTCGAACAAGGTTGAGGGTGCGCAATGGCACCAATACCTGCGCTACTCCGGACGCAAACCGGTTCCCAGCGATTACTTTTACACCTATTCCCAGGGCGGGTTCTTCAGTCGCTATGGCAGCCCCGAGAACTACAGCGAAATGACCCAGGAGATCGAAGGAATTGACTACAACCTTCGTTTTTACAAAGCCCGCTTGTATTTCACCAAGGTTGGTAAATCGACCGGAAACCTGAGCGCAACCCTCGGAACCTCCCGGATTCGCTCCAGACATCGCACCCATGTCATTCCGTTTGAAATCGAGGTGCTCCCGATCCCCCCGATTCCCAACAATCAGGCTGTCAATTCCGGCCTTGTGGGAGACTGGGAATTTGAAGTCGATTACCGCCCTCTCCAACCCGAGGCCTCGCGACCATTCATCATCGACATCTCGATCACCGGGCAGGGAAACCCGAACCTGCGGAACGATTTTGATTTCTCCACCGAAGGTTTCCCTTCAGTGGAGAGCGAACTCTACCCGAAGGTTGGCAGCAACTACGATTTCTGGGAGGCCGATTTTACCCAGACTCTCCTCCCGACCGGCAAAGTGGGAACGCTCCCCGCAATCACTCTGGCCTCCTTTGACACCGTTGCTGATCAATGGCGATTCCACGAAATCACGCCCACTTTGAACCTCCCGGGAACCAGCGACGTCACCGCTTCAATGATGCCCCGATCCGATGCAGGCAGTGTCACCACGCGGCCGGTTTTACTCAATCTCCCGGTCGCTACCTTTGGAGCTTTCGCTCTCGCCCCCTTTCTGCCTTTTCTTTTCGGCTTGGCGAAGAAGCGGCTGGATGCACGCGATCCCGAGCAGAAAAGACGTGAAAGGACTTTCAGAAGATTGGTGGCGAACTTCCAATCAGGAAAGGGAACGGCAGAGGACATTGACAACGATTTACTGCCCATTCTCAGGCACAAACTTCGGCTCCCCCCGGGAGCAACCGTCCGTGAGATTGCCAACGCCCTCGATGAACCGGAACTTGCCAAAAGCCTGGAGACCCACGCCGAGGCTTCGTTTTCAAGTCAGGAGAAACCTTTTGATTTCATGGCCTTGGGACGCCAGCTTGCCAAAATCTCCCTTCTATTCCTGATCACCCTGACATCCCTCAAGGGAGCGACTTTGCAGGTAGCCAATCAAGCTTTTGAAGACGCCAACTTCACCAAGGCAATCAGCATCTACGAGGAGCTCATCAAGGAGAGTCCCGACCGCGCATCACTCCACTACAATCTCGCGCAGGCCCACCTTTCCGCCAACGATCCGGCACGAGCCCGTGCCTCCTGTCACACCGCGCTTTTACTCGATCCAATGGACCAGGACGCGCGCGACTTAATGAGTGACATCCGGGAGCGCCAGGGTGATCTGACAGTTGCCCGAAACCGCTTTCTCGATCTTCGGCCTGATCAATGGGTTGTCGTGGCTGCTGTGGTTTGGGTGCTCACCTTCCTGTATTTTGGGGTCCGAAAATTTGCTTCCCTGCCCCGCTGGCCGGGCTTCGCCCTCGGAGCCATCACTCTATCCTTACTCGGCACTGCAGCCTGGCGCCAGAGCCAGCATTACGCCTCGGACCAATACATGGTCATCGCCGATGAGCTTCCCCGTGAACCAAAGGCAGGCACTCCCGACTGGAATTACCCTGCTCTTCGCGCCGGACAAATCGTTCACGTTACCGAGGTGAATGAAACCCACGCGCTGGTAAAATCCTCCGAAAGCAGCTTCTGGCTCCCCGTTAATCAACTTCAACAAGTCTGGTAAATGAAATCCATTCTCATCACTGCCGCACTGGCCTCATTCCTTCCCGCGCAAACTGTCACCTGGACCACGAGGGACGAATCTTTTGTGCAGAAGAGCACCACTGAATTAGCAGAAAAACTCTCACGACAAATGTTCATCGTTGGGCGGCTCGGGCTACCTGACACCAGACCGGCGGTCGTGATCAGCAAGGACGGCCACCTCTTGGCGCCTTTTCTCCCCAGCATCGACGGCGAGGATGCTCCCTATCTTCTTTATCGTCCCGATGGCTCTCGCATCGAACTCACCACGGTTGCTGAAAACAAAAAACGCTTCGTTTCGCTGCTCAAGATCAAAGAGCCGATGCCGGACCTCGTTCCCGTCAGAGTCGCAAAGGTCATCGATCACACTGTGATCGTACCCACGACAGCTCCCATCGCTTCAGTCGGCGAACCTCCCAGTCTCTTCGTGGATCATCTCGAATTCACTCCACCGGAAGAAGCAAAGGCAATGCGGCTCGATGGCGTCTTTCACCCGCGTGGCGCTCTCGTTTTTGATCTTTCAGGGGCTTTGATCGGCACCACCTTGAAAGCCCGCAAAACCAACACCCCGGCCCTCATGATTCCGTGGTTGATTGCCGATCTTCCGATGCTCGATGGCATCCTCGCCGATGAAACTGTTTCAGAGCTCGCCGACCTCCCACTCGCCCCGGAAGCCACCAAGGAAGAAACACGGGAAATAAGTGTTTCACCCGTCACCCAGGCCAGACAACAATTCCTTCAAAAATCCCACCCCAATCCACTGCCATGCGTTTTAGTCTCGAACGAAGGCGCCCAAGCGACCCACTCGGTGATTGGGACCATCATTCGATCGGAGGGACTCATTCTCACCAAGGCAAGTGATCTCGGTCCATCCCTCGTGGTTCGCTACAATGGCAACAACTATCCCGCCGTGCTTCTCTCAACCGATGAGGAAACCGACCTCGCTTTGGTTGGCATTAAGGAAACGGGAATGCCCGTCGTCCGATGGAGCGATGAACTACCCGCTGCGGGAGCAGTTGTGGCCTCACCGATTTTGCTTCAGGAATCAACTGATGAAATGGTGGCTGAAGCGACTTCCTACGTCGGGGTTTTCAGTCACATTCTTAAAAAAGGCCTCCCTTCCGTGCATGCAACGAGCCAGGTCACCAGCCTTGGCGTCACCACCGAGCAGCTTGAGTCGGGGTTGAGAATCGCCGCGATCAAGCCCGAAACACCGGCTTTCGAGTCCGGACTCTCACCCGGTGATCTCATTAAAAAACTCAACGACCGTCCGATCCAAACGAGAATTGAACTGACAGCCTTTTTGGACCGCTGCGAGGTTGGTGAGAAGGTGACCGCCGAGATTGAGCGTGGAGGCGCGAGCAAGACTCTTGAGCTCGAGCTTGTCTCCCCTTTGATCATTCCACCTGCCACCGGTTTCGAGATTTCAGGCGGCATTTCCATGGTTCCGAGTATCAGGCGGGCTCCTTTCCCCGACGTCATTGTCCACACCATCCCGATCAACGCGTGGGATTGCGGCTCTCCAATCTTTGATCTGAATGGACGAGCCCTGGGACTCAACATTGCCGCGATCTCTCCGGCCCGGACGGTCGCTCTGACGCCCAGAGACATCCGTGCCGCCATCGACCGTATGCTCGCAAAAACCCTCCCATTTTAGACCCAATGAAATCCTTAATTTTCTTCCTGTGCCTCACTGGGCTTGTTTTTTCCCAAACCCCGGAGGAATTGGACCGGACCGTTCGGAGACTTGCTCCTGACCTGGTGGACGCAACCGTCGCGATTATGCTTGATGGCGGCTCCGGTTCCGGAGTGATCGTGAGCCCGCAAGGATTGGTGATCACGGCAGCCCACGTCACGAACGAACCCTTCAAACAAATGAAAGTGCTGCTATCCGACGGGCGGGAGCTTCCTGCGACGAGTCTGGGAGTTGATCACGAAACCGACGGTGCACTTTTACAGATCAACGCACCCGGCCCCTTCCCCTACCGACCTTATGTCGAAACCAAGACATACAAGATCGGAGATTGGGTCATCGCGACCGGCCACCCGGGTGGACCTGTCGTTGGACGTCCGGCCCCGGTGAGACTAGGCAGAATCAGCGAAGCCGGGATACAAAGCGGCTTCAACGACGCCATTACCACTTCGGCAATGGTGATTTCGGGCGACTCCGGAGGCCCTCTTTACAATCTCAAAGGCGAGGTCATCGGGATCAACAGCAACATCAGTGGGTCGTGGCGGATCAATAGACACGTCCCACTCCCTTCCATCGTGGCGCGTTGGGACGAACTTATGGCCGGCGAAGCATTTGGTCGTTCCATGCAGGTTCAAAAAGAACCCGCTGATCTCTTCAACGAACCCTATGCCGAACTTCGAGACCGCTTTGAAAAAGCACTCGCCAAGAATGCTGAAAACGACCCGGAGGCCATGGCCCTGCTCAAACGTCCCCGTCTCTTGGATCCCCACCACATGCAGAAATTCCTGGACCGCTGGGAACCGGATCCCGAAGCTCCCAAGTCACCGCAATATGGTTTTCAACTGGAAGGCAGGGTTCCACGAATCACGTCCATCGTTCCCGGCAGCCCAGCAGCCGAAAGCGAACTCGTGGCCGGTGACACCATTACAGAAGTTAATGGTGAAGGGATAACAAGCACCACGGATCTTGCTCTCATTCTCCGGAAAGGCGGCATAGTTTCCCTGACCACAAACAGTGGAAAAACAGCGGAGCTCAAGCCAGTCGAAGTGACCGCCCGGAAACACTTCCCCCAACCGGTGGCCGGCGTGATTGACATGATCGTCATCGAGCCAAGTGACGGCGACAACGGCCCGGCGCGGGTTCCTGCGAAAGACTTCATGGGGGCCTTGGATTTCATTCGGGAAAAGTACGAAAAATCTGTCGTTCCAATTAAAGATGGTCGTGGAAAGATTTTGGTTTCGGCGACTGTGATTCACGAAGTCGGCCAACTCCTCACCAAGGCTTCCGAAATCGAAGAGGTCGAAGGTCTCACCTTAAGCGTGGATGGTCAGGACTACCCGGTGACGATCATGGCCGTTGATGAGGAAACAGACCTGGCGCTGATCAGTGTCAATGCCACAGGATTGATTCCGGTGAGATGGGAGCCAGAAGAACCCAAGGTCGGACAACTTCTCGTGACACCGGGAGGTCGGGGCCTCCTGACCGGCGTGGTCACGCAACCTGGACGCGATGCGCCAAAGAAGGGCTACGAACTCAATCACACTTCCGAAAAACCATCCGCCTATTTGGGAGTCACCTTCTCTGCGGAATCCTCCGCACCTGTCATTGAAAGCATTGAACTTGGAAGCCCTGCTGACAAGATTGGGATTTTGGAAGGAGACGAGATCATCAAATTTGAAGGCGCCCCCGTCTCAAGCATTGAGGCTCTGGCAGAGCTGCTCACGAAACGCTCACCTGGTGAGAAAGTTGAACTTCTCGTAAAGCGAGGAAAAGAAGAGGTGAAACTCAAGCCCATCCTCGATATTCGCCCGGCTACTGCCGCAGGATCCTTCGACCGACAAGCCTCCCAACGGGACGGCAGACTCAGCTCGCTTAGCGCGCGTGGCGGGGAGCTGAGCAAACGGCGCGATGACTTCCCCTATGTTCTTTATCATGACCAGCCTCTATCTCCCCGCCTGACCGGAACACCCTTGGTAAACCTTACAGGCGATGTCGTAGGAATCAACATCGCCAGAGCGATGAGACACCGCTCGCTTGCGCTTCCAACTTTGGAAATTGATTCCGTTGTCACCAAGCTCCGGGATGAAGCTGATGACAATTAGAGGCCCTGGAGTCTACTCCTCCTCGCTGTTCACTTCCGGAAGAGTATTACTCCACTCGTGGAGTTGATACCCTTCACCCAGTCCACCAATCTCATCCAGCAATCTGGCACACTCGGTTCGCCAGGATGAATAATCCGGAGCCTGCCACGTCCCGGATGTCCGGGGAAAAACGATATAGGTGACATTGAGACCGGACACCGGACGACTATACGGAGAGGACCTTGGATTCAGCTCTTTCGCCATCCGCAAGCTTGCCTCTCCAAGCTTGAAACTCGGTCCTCCGTCGCCCACGATTGCCGGATAAATTTTTTTACCGTGAATGACGGCAACGTAATCCCCCACATTTGGCCCCCAGGCGCTCTCGCGGTCTTGCAGGATGTAGACCGGAATCACGATGAAGGGATCATATTCCGCGATCAAGAAGCTCCTGCGTTTTAGATCTTCAATGCCATCAGTGAGACGCTTCACTTCGCTGGAATCGCCCTTGGCCTTCGCATCAGCCAGCATCTTTCGCCAACCGGCGATCATGGGGTTTTCTAACGTCCCGGTCTTTTTCCATCCATAACTCGTGAAGGGCTGGTAATAGGCCGAATTCACAATCTTGTCTGGCATGGTTGGAAGCCGGTCGCCATCCGAGCCATCGGAAACGACATCCATATCCGCCTGAAAGAGAAAGACCTTCCGCTTCGACTGAGGATGCTCCAGCTCCAGCATCGTCTGGCAATCGAAGTAATTGTGCTTTGTGAGAACGCGGTCGAAGCGATTGGCGTAAAGTTTCAAGCGGGATTTCTTATTGTCGTAGAGACTCTTGAAAAATGGCGAGACTCTCGGTTTTTCCATCAGAATCTCAAGCCCCGGCAGGATCTTGGGCAAATCCGGGTTTTGCTTCACCAACTCATCGAATCGCTTGGCCGCTTCCGGCCGAACGACCGAAAAAGTGAGCGATGCTTCATAAGTCCCATCCTTTTCTTTTTCATCCGAAGCCAATCGTCCCGCCTTTTCCCGAACCTCATACTTGTAATCGAACCCCCGCGATGTTTTTGAGACATCGGTTCCACTTTTCACCTCATAATACGGAGGCCGCACCTTGATCTCCTTCTCAACGACACGATCCTTGTAAATGACTTCGGGCTCAGGCGCCTTCACCTGCTTCGATGGCGTGTTTCCGCCGGCCAAACCAAGTCGCCTGCGGATCTTTTCCGGAATCGGGGTCAGGATGGTGATCCCCAGAATCAAGGCCGACACGGCAAAAAACAACGCCAGCCATGGGATCGGTTTTGAGTTTCGTCGCTTCACGCCGTCAATCTTGTAGGGGTTTGATTTGGGAGCCATCGTTCAAATGCTTCGTATTGATAAACAACCATTGCAAAAGGGAAAGGGTTTTCAAATAGCGATCATCCGCTAGGATATTCCCATGAGTCGCGAAGACATCAAACGCCTGACAGAACTTGCCTCGTGCGGAGGATGAGCTTCCAAGCTCGGCCAAGCCGAACTCACGCAAGTTTTGCGTGGCCTCACTAACATCTCAGATCCAAACCTCCTAATCGGCTCCGCCAGTTCGGACGATGCTGCTGTTTACCGCATCTCCGACGAATTGGCACTCGTGCAGACCCTGGATTTTTTCACCCCTATTGTCGATGACCCCTACCTTTTCGGGCAGATCGCAGCCGCCAATTCCCTCTCAGATGTCTATGCCATGGGAGGAAGGCCAATCACTGCCATGAACATTGTCGCAGTGCCCACCGACGAGCTCGATCTTGATACCATTAATCAGATCCTCAGAGGAGGTGCTGACAAAGTTGCCGAAGCCCAATGCTCGCTCGCAGGTGGTCATACCGTGCAGAACCCGGAACCGCTCTACGGACTCTCAGTAACTGGATTGGTCAACCCCCATCGCGTGATCTCGAACGCCGGTGCACACGCCGGAGACCACCTTCTACTCACCAAACCACTGGGAACGGGAATCATTTCAACCGCGATCAAACGCGGTGCTTGTTCACCCGAGCTTGAGGAGAAAGCCTCGAAGCAAATGGCAACGCTCAATACCCCGGGTTCCGCGATCGCGGCAGTCGGCCTAACCAAGGCCGGCACCGATGTGACCGGATTCGGCCTTCTTGGCCACCTGAGCCATCTCTGCCGTGAGTCAGGCGTGACAGCCCGCCTCGAATCCGCGGCAGTTCCCGCGATCGATCCCGAGGTCTTCGAGTTCATCAAACAGGGATGTGTTCCCGGAGGAAGTCGTGAAAATCTCAGACTTGCGAGGGAATTCACCTCCTTCTCCAACGATGTCCCGGAGGAGATTCAGGTCCTTCTCGCCGATGCGCAAACTTCCGGCGGGCTTCTCATCGCGGTCAATCCGAATGATCTCTCCGAGGCCCGGGATGTTCTCTATGCGAATGGAGCCAACATTGTTTCCGAGATCGGGATTTTGACCAGCGCCGACACGATGCCCGTCGTCGTCTCGTAATTCTTCGTCTTGGCAAAGCTTCAGCAAGTAATCAGGCTGATCACTATGATCATCCGATTGCTTCTTTTTGTTTTGGCCGCCTCACAACTCCAGGCAGAGAATCGGCCAAACATTCTCTTCTGTATTGCTGATGATTGGGGCGCACCCCACGCCTCCATTTACGGAAATGACGAGGTGGTTCAGACACCGGCCTTCGACCGGATCGCCCGCGAAGGTGCCCTATTCCACAATGCCTACGTTTCATCTCCTTCCTGCACTCCCTGCCGGAATTCCATCATGACAGGACAATGGCACTGGCGATTAAAAGGCGGCGCCAATCTGTATGGCACCCTTCCCCAGGAGGTCGAAACCTACTCAAGGCTCCTGAAAAAGTCAGGCTATCACACCGGGTCCTGGCGCAAATCATTTGGCCCCGGAAAGCTTCAAGGTAAATTTCTCTCCGAGCATCCCGCCGGCAAAGTCTACCGCAAAGGCTTCGCCGAATTCCTCGCCGACCGCCCCACCAAGGACACCCCGTTTTGTTTTTGGCTCGGGGCCTCCGATCCCCACCGGGGATACAAAAAAGGCTCAGGAAAGCAATCCGGCATGGACCTGTCCAAAATCAAGCTCTTCTCGTTTTTTCCCGACGACCCCGAGGTCCGCAGTGATGTTGCCGACTACTATTTCGAAGTTCAGCGCTTCGACTCCGATGTTGCCAAAGCGATCGCCCGACTCGAATCGATGGGCGAGCTTGAAAACACCATCATCGTCGTCACCGGAGATCACGGCATGCCCTTTCCACGGTGCAAATCCAACCTCTACGATTCCGGCACCCGCGTTCCACTTGCGATCAGATGGGGCCGAAAAATCAAAAAGGGACAGGAATTTCAGGACTTCGTCTCCCTCACCGACCTCGCGCCCACCTTTCTTCAAGCAGCCAGCGTGAAGGTTCCCGCCAAGATGACCGGCAAAAGTCTCCTTCCCGCGCTAACCGGCGAAGGTGAACTGCGGAAATTCATCCTCACCGGCAAGGAGCGGCATGTTCCCAGCCAGGAGACCCCCAGCATGGAGGGTTATCCCTCACGATCATACCGCGATCATGAATTCCTCTACATTCGCAACTACTCACCAAAACTGTGGCCGAATGGCACTCCCAATTGGCAAAAAGCGACCATTAAAAACACCTGGTATGGCGACACCGACAACGGGCCCACCAAGTCCGTCATTGTGAACCTGGGGCCGGGGTCAAAATTTTACCAATGGAGTTTCGCCAAGAGACCGGGTGAGGAACTCTACGACCTCGGCAAAGATCCGGACCAACTCAATAACCTTGCCCAGAAAATGCCCAAGATCGCCACCAAGTATCGCAAGCTCCTTGAAAAAGAACTTGAGGCGTCAGCAGACCCACGTCACGGCGGACCGGAATTTGATTTCGCCGTGCCCACCTATGGAGGTGGCGGTCCCCGTTTTCCCGGGAGCCGTTAATCAGCAACCTTTTCGGCAACCGGCTTCTTTGGTGGATCCGGCTTGTATTTGGTCACCAAAAATCCGCCCAGCGCAGCCAAACCAATCCCGGCATAAAACTGCCAGCGAATCCCCCCCATTCCGCCCTCCGGCGGGTGCATCCAGAGCGCAACCACCGCATTCACAATCGGTGCGCCAGCAAAGATAATGGACATTACGGCAGCAGGTTGCCCTTTGGCACCAAAAGCCAAGAGCACTCCCAAGGCCCCAATCGCCCCAACCGTGCCAGCAATCAGCGACCATTTGAATCCCACTCCGGTAAATTTGAGATTCGATCCCGAGGCCTTGAGCAAGATCAAGGGGGCAATCACCGCCACCAAAAAGTAAGCAATGCCCACGACCAGGAAGGCCTTGTAACGGCCAAACTCCGGATCTTTCATTCCCATTGCTCCCTTATGAAGAAACACCCCGTAAAGCCCCCAAAAGGCCACCGTCATCAGTGCAAATCCTAACCAATTCATATTTTTCTTTGCCGCCATGATTCTCTCAGCTGTTGCCAGTATCGCCGAACTTCCCCATCTGACCACCGCGAAATTCAGCGGCGGTCAATTTCACTCCAGCAAACCTCGGATTCCGGCCGGAATTTCAATCGCCTTCATCGTCGCCAAATCGACACAAACCGAAATCATCTCACCCGTCGCATGAATTTCATCGCTCTCGTTGACTCGAAATTCGAACGAATAACGAACCGACCGGGTTTTCAGTTCGGCAACTGAAACGGTCACCCTCACCAAATCTCCAAACTTGATTGGCTTCCTGAAATCAGCGCTCGCATTCACCCGCGGCCAACCAATACCCTCCTGATGGAGAACAATCCCGCGGTCGCGAAGAAATGCATGCTCGGCAGACTCCATCCACCGATAGAAGTTGGAAAAATGTGTGATTCCCGCGAGATCAGTTTCGTAAAACTCAACCAAACGGGACCATTCGAACAGTCCGTTCATTTCCGAACCACCTTTCCAAAAATCTTTTCAAAATTTGCTGCCATTGCCCCCACATGATAGCGCTCCTCCACAGCACGCCGACCCTTTTTTCCAATGAGTTCCCGGTCGGGATCATCAAGCAACTCTTGGATCCCGCGAGCCAGATCGTCCACGGAATCACGTGCAACCAAAACTCCGCAACCCGCCTGGTCCACAATCTCCGGAAATGCGGAAGCGTCTGGCATCACCACTGGAACACCGCAAGCCATGGCCTCTACCAAATAAAGGCCAAATGCCTCGGGGTAAGTCACCGGCACGGAGAAAACAGAGAGGCTCCGAAGAAAGTCGACCTTCGCTTCCCGATCCAAATCCGGAAACCATTTCACACAGCCATTCAGACCGGCCTTCTTTAGTTTCTCTTTTAGGCCTGCAACATAAACATCGTCACCCCCACCCATCGTTCCAGCGATGGCCAATTCGAGTGACGGATCATTCAAACGAATAAAGGCATCAACAAGTAGCCCGAGTCCTTTGGAATGGCACATTCGGGCAAGGTAGCCAATTCGCTTCCCTTCACATTTCCCCTTCTCCTCATACCCGGAAAGATCGATCCCATTCGGGATCACCTCGATGGAGCCGGCCTCAAGCCCCAATCGCTCTTCCATTACCTTGGCATAGAACTGGCTCGGTGAAACGAGCACGTCAGCATCCCGAACCCGCAGCGCCATTTCCTTCCAGGCCGTGTCGCACCAAGGGTTGGGAAGGCCGTCTAAAAATGAGTCCTCCCCTTGAAAGGTGCAAACCACCGGCACCCCCAGCCGTCTTGAAAGTTCCCCAATTAATCCCGCCAGAAGCGCATTCGAGAGGATGATAACATCGGGCTTTCCGTCCCGTTCAAGCCACTCTACCAACTTATCAACCTCCTTGCCGAGATGACTTTCCTCTAAACGAAGCATGAGGCAGGTCATTTCACCTTGTTCCTTCGCCGATGTCAGATGACTTCGTTTCGCCACCGCCCGCAACAACCCCCGGCCATTGAACAGCCGGTCCACCCATCGAGGCAATTTACGAAAGATCCCATACTTCTGCTGAAGGTAGACATTGATCCCACCAAAAAAAACCGGGGTCGACTCATCCACCCGGTTTTCGTCGAGCTGGAGCGGCAGGTACATCGGGACCAAATGCGCCTCATGCCCCATCGAAATAAACTCCCGGGCCAGAGCATTGTCACGCATGCACGCCCCGCAGTAGTAACTGCCGGTGCCTGCGGTGAGAATCGTGATTTTCAAAATTATGCCGGGGCTCCGCTCTTGGCGACCTTGCCATGAGGCAATTCAGAAGGCAGTTCTGCAAATTCGGCAACGCGATCAAAGAGCTCGGTGTAGTCCTTGTCGATCAAGTCGCCAATCAGGCAATCGGTGAGGTCACGTCTAACTTCAGCATATTTCATCACAACGTCCTTAAAACTGAAATCCTCGTCGTAAAACGCATAGACCAGCTTTCTCATCCACTCGATTCCCTGACAAACCCTCTCACCATAATCAGCAAACTGCCGACCGCTGGTGTCGCCTTCCACAAGAGCCTTTTCAACTGCATCGGCTCCCAGAGATCCCGTCGTGAGGGCCAGGTAAACTCCTGACGAAAAAACGGGGTCAAGAAAGGCAAAGGCATCCCCGATGAGAACCAATCCGTCCGTGGCGCAATTCTCGGCCCGGTAGGAATACTCCCCGGTCACCCAGTATTCGCCAAATTGCTCACCTTCCGAGAGGTGTTCCTCAACCCACTTGTTTTCTTTGATCTCCCGCTCGTAAATCTCGGCGAGATCACGACCGTCCCGATAAAGATAGTCGCGCTCCGCTACGATCCCGGTGCTCACGATATCATCCTTGAGAGGGATATTCCAAAACCAGCCCTTCTCCTTCACGTAAGCGATCGTGGTCGCCCCCTCGTCCACACCCGGATCGCGCTTCGCTCCTTTGTAGAGAGTCCAAATCGCGATTTTGTTCAGCTTGGGGTCCCGCTTGCGCCACTTCTTTTTCCGTTGGAAAAGTGCATCCCGGCCTGACGCGTCCATTGTCACAGGAGCCCGCAACTCAAAGCGTTTTCCAGCTTCGTCCTCGGCCCTCACCCCGACAATCGCACCGTCCTGCTCGATGAAATCCAGCACCTTGATCCCTTCCCTGACGTCCGCTCCCGCTTCGCGGGCCCGCTCCATCATCATGGTGTCGAAAGTTTCACGATCGACCTGCCAGGTCTTCGCCCGGGGATGATCGGTGTGCTTTGAAAAATAGAACGGAGCGGAAAGTTCCCCGTCAGGACTTACAAATTGAACACTTTGTTTGATTTGAAACCCCTTCTCATTAAGGCGTTCCGTCATCCCAAGACGATTCAGGGTATCCCAGCAATGAGGGATTAAAGACTCACCGACGTGGTAACGAGGAAAGTGCTCCTTCTCGAGAACGATCACCTTGCGCCCTTTCTCCTCCGCCAGAATTGTGGCGGCCGAGCATCCGGCAGGACCGGCTCCGATGATGAGAACGTCGCAGTCATATGACAAATTTGTGATCATGATTTTTCCTGTGGTAGAATTTCGATGATTCGGGCGAGAACTTCTTCCCCCGCCCCAAGCAATTCATTGTAACGCCCAAATAGAAATCCGCCACCAGATGACGGGAAAAAATCGGGCTGAAAGCTCTTGCCCGGGATCTTGAGGAAGCCTGCCGGACGGCTAAAGTACTTCAGACCGCTTTCGTTTAGAATAGTCCCCAGCGGCTTGCGCCCCCCGGTGATGGCTGCGCCGAGTTCTTCGGGGAAATTTTCCAGAAAAATGCGAATCATTCCGTATTCGACCGGCTTCGCCCCAACCTTCAGCAGAACCTCCCGGAAATAGCACTCCGCATCGCGACCTTCGTTAAAGATTTGAAGTTCAACCTCGCCACCGTGAAAGCGTGACAAGGTTGAGGTCATGTCATGGTCATGGCAAAGAAGATCCCGGTAGGGTTGCTCCACCTCATCAGGCTCTGCCCACGAGAAGGTGAGATCGCGAAGATGCTCGCAGACCAACAAATCCCGAATCTCCCCTGTCCCTTCCATCGGCTAGACCAGTTTATCGGTACGGTGCTCGGGGAGGAAAAAGTCGTGGAGAATATTGTCCACACAAAGCAGCCCATCCCGCTCAAGAACAACTTCCTTGCCCTCCACCTTCAAAAGACCTTCCTCGGTCAGCTCATTTAATTCGATTTCCCACCGACTCAAAACATCGACTCCATACTTGGAATCAAAATGACCGGCATCGACCCGGCCAAGCTTCATCCGAAGGATGAATTCACGGATCATCCGCTGTTCTTCGGTGGTGCGAAAACTTCGCTTGGTTGGCATTTTACCGGACTCTATTGCGGCAGTGTAGTCATCAATCTCGGTAAGGTTTTGATAGTGAACTCCGGACGCATGAGAGAACGAAGCCACCCCCAATCCCAGCAGGTCGGCCCCGCCCCAAAGCGCATCACGATAGATGAATTTACTCCTGGAGGGATCCTTAACGGCGGTGTAACCCGAACCCACGGTATACCCCGCGCTTTCGAGGGCGGCAAAAGCCTCTTTCACCCAGCGGCGTTTGGTCTGCCAATCGGCAACCGGAGCCACCAATTTTCCGGTGTCCTTCATTTCACGATAGATGGTCGTGTTGTACGGGATCTCCATCTGGTAAATAGTGACACTGTCGGGAGCCAGTTCGATGGTCTTCTCAATATTGCGCTGCCAGTTCTCTTCGGTCTCCTCAATCATTCCGGCGATGAGATCGATGTTGATCTGGTCAAACCCTTCCGCCAGGGCCCGCTCATAGGCGCGCCCCACTTCCTTGGACCGGTGGGCCCGACCGTTGATCTCCAGAATGTGGTCGTCAAAATTTTCAATTCCGAGGCTAAGACGCGTCACCCCAATATCCTTGATAGCCGCAAGTTTTCCCGGGTTGAGGGTTCCTGGTTCGCACTCAAAAGCCACTTCCTCGGCAGCATCCCAAGGAAGGATGGACTTCATTCGATCGGTCAGATGAGCCAGTTGTTTGGCGGATAAATACGACGGAGTTCCGCCTCCAAAGTAGACGAAGTGAGGCTTGCGCCCTTCGATGAGGGGCTTGCGCGCCATCATCTCGAGTTCGGTTACCGTCGAGTCCAGATAGTTCTTGATATCGTCAGCACTCTTGTCGGTGTAGACCCTGAAGTAGCAGAAATGGCACCTTTTACGACAAAATGGAATGTGGTGGTAGAGCCCAAGAGGAACACCTTCCTTCGCCGGTTGATTGTAGACTTCTTCAACCTGCCCGTTCTGGTCATCCGACCAAAAAGAAAATGGTGGATAGTTTGAAATAAAGTAATTCCCAGCGCGGGTGTCTTTTTTTTGATCTGCTGCTGCGCTCATGTTCCCGGAGTTTGACGAATTCGCAGCACATTACACGGAAGAAAATGTCATAATTGCAGTCTCAACCTTCAATCGTGCATCGAAGCCGTGACGGAAACGTCACAACTTGGAGGCATTGATTTAGTTCCGATCTGGGCTTAAATTTAACCAATGGAACACATCCTGATCGTCGAAGATGAAATCGACATCGCCCAGCTTGTCTCGTTCAACCTTGAGAGGGCCGGATACTCGGTGGACATCGTCCACGACGGACGCGAAGGGCTGGAAAAAATAGTCAAAGATCAACCCAATCTGGTCATCCTCGACCTCATGCTTCCCGGCATGGACGGCTACCAGATTCTCAAGGAGATGCAAAGGGACACCCGCTCGCATTCCATTCCGGTCTTGATGCTCACTGCCAAGAGTCAGATCGACGATCGTATCAAGGGCCTCGAGTTGGGAGCAGATGATTACCTCACCAAACCTTTCAGCCCGAAAGAACTCATTTTGAGAGCCCAGGCGATTTTAAAAAGAAACCGTGCCACCCCGGGCTCCGTCATTTTTTCTTTCGGCCCCTTCCGTTTCGATAAAAACAATCTCGCATTCTATCTCAACGAGGAGCCCATCTCTCTGACCTCAACCGAATTTAAATTGCTTTTGTTCCTCTGCCAACGTCCCGGCCAGGCGCAGGATCGCAATGATCTTCTTAAGGTCGTCTGGGGATATAGTGATGACGTTCACAGCCGGACTCTCGATACCCATATGAAAAGACTGCGCCAGAAGTTGGGCGACGAAAGTTCGCTCATTGAAACTGTCCGCGGAGTCGGCTATCGAGTTCGCGAAATCGAATGACTTACTTCGCCTTTAGCTGTGCACTTGTTCTGGCCTTCCTCTTACTCCGGTCACGGAAGAGATTGCAAGATTCAGCGATCGAATTGGGCAAACTCAAGGACGACGCAAACCGGAATGAACAGAAGCAGGCCAAAGCTCATGACCGGGAACTTCAACATCTTCTCGATGCACTCCCCTACCCCTTCTTCTCAATCAATCAAAAAGGAATCCTCAACCGGGTCAATTCACATGCCAGACAAATCTTCGGGACCCGTGAAATCCACAACCGCAGCATCCGGCAGGTGTTTCTCGATTCATCTATCACCTCGCTGCTTTCCGAATCCCTTGCCAAGCCCGAGCCACATCGGGAAATTTTGCGATTCCCGCCCAACTCGGTTTTCTCCTCCCACGCCCGCGACAAGGATTCCCACTGGGAGATTGATCTTCGCCCACTCTCACTTCAGAGCAACACCCGCGAAATTCAGCTCATGATGAGAGATATCACAGCCAGCGTCCACGCAGATCAGGTGAGGCAGGACTTTGTAGCCAATGCCTCACATGAGTTGCGCACCCCCCTCTCCATCATCTCGGGTTACCTCGAAAACCTCACCGAGGATGGAGGGCTCGATAACAAGGACCTAGCGCGCAGGATGCTCGAAACCATGGATCGACACGTTGTCCGCATCAACCGCATCGTCGAGGATATGCTTGTCATTTCCAAACTGGAATCAGACGACGCCGTTCCACTCAATCTGGCACCCTTCAACATCGCGGTCTGTGTCCGGGACATCATTGAAAGGCTCGAGCTCGTCATCAAAAAACAGAATGCTACGATCGAATTGGATGTCCCGGAGCTCCAACTGGTTGGAGATCACTTTTACTGGACTCAAATCCTCTTCAATCTTGTCGAAAACGCCTTAAAACAAAATCCAAGCATCCCTCTCAAAATCCGGATCACTGCGGAGGTGGATCATGATGACAACTTTATGATTCGCATCACTGACAACGGAATTGGAATCCCAGCAACCGATCTCCCATTTATCTTCAAGCGCTTCTACCGTGTTGAGAAGCACCATTCCCAAACCCAGGTCAAGGGAACCGGACTTGGCCTCTCCATCGTGAAGCGGGCCATCGAAGCCCACGGAGGCACCATCACCGCAAGCTCCACCCCGGGGGTCGAAACGATTTTCACGATCCACGTGCCCCAATGGCATCCTGATTCTGAAACGATTGTCGGGTAAGTCTTGCTATTTGGCACAAACTGCGCTTTCTCTGCCCCCGAGGAGGGACGTCCCTCCACCCCTTTTCCAATCTTGGTCGATGAGTGACTGGTTCCGGGTTTTAAAAATAACCTCGTCGAACAAAGCCCGGAAGCATTCTTGCAAGCCGGCACTCAAAAAAACATGACCCCAACCTCATTCGAGGAGCTTGCACTGGCAGCTCCCATCAAGCGTGCGCTCGCCGAGCAAAACTACATCACGCCATCTCCCATTCAGGCGCAATCCATCCCCATCCTTCTTAAGGGGCAGGACCTGCTCGGCATCGCTCAAACCGGCACGGGTAAAACGGCGGCCTTCTCGTTGCCCATTCTCGATGCCCTCCACAACAAGCCTCAGCGTCTTCGCCGCAAATCCGCCCGGGTGCTTGTCCTGACCCCCACCCGCGAACTCGCCACGCAAATCTCACAGAGTTTCGACAGCTATGGGCGCCACCTCAACTTTAAGAAAACCCTCGTCTTTGGCGGTGTCGGGAAGAACCCCCAGGTTCGTGCCATGCAATCCGGCGTCGACGTACTTGTTGCCTGCCCCGGTCGCCTGCTCGATCACATGAACGAAGGCGATATCGATCTCTCCAGCGTGGAATACTTTGTCCTCGATGAAGTCGATCGCATGCTCGATATGGGATTCCTTCGCGACGTCAAAAAAATCGTCGCCGCCTTGCCCAAGAAAAAGCAATCGCTCTTCTTCTCCGCTACGCTCGCTCCACAAATCAAAGAATTGGCCCACACCATTCTCGTAAACCCGGCTTCAGTGTCCATCGCCCCGGAGAAAACGACCGCTGAGAAAGTCGGCCAAACGGTTTGCTTCGTCGATAAGGAATCAAAGAAGGACCTCCTCCTCGAACACCTCGCCGAGCAACAAGACAAGGGGTTGACCATCGTTTTTTCACGCACCAAACATGGCGCCAACAAGCTCTGCAAGTCCATCAACTCGCACGGATTTGAAGCGGAAGCGATTCATGGAAATCGTTCCCAGCCCCAGCGCGAACGCACCTTGACCAAATTTAAGAAGGGAACCCTCCCGATTCTTGTGGCGACCGACGTCGCCGCCCGGGGAGTCGATGTCAAGGATGTCACCCTGGTTATTAACATGGATCTGCCAAATGAGGCTGAGGCATACGTTCACCGCATTGGCCGCACCGGTCGTGCCGGAGCCGCTGGTCACGCGGTCTCTTATTGTTCTCCTGAGGAGCACGAGTTCTTCATGGATATCGAGAAGCTCATTCAGCAAAAAATTCCGGTTAATTCAAGCCACCCTCATCATCACGAGGAACTTGCCTCCCTTCACTCCCGGGGCATCAAATCACGGGAATCAACCCGCGACAATGGCGGCAAAACGCGTGGAGGCGGTGGTGGCCGTGGCCGCCAAGGCGGAGGCAGTCGCGGGTCTCAAGGCCACGGTCAGGGAGAAAGGCGCTCCGGCGCTCCTTCCGGAGGAAATCGTCGCCGCCGTCGGCGCGTCTAACTTGCTCAACTTCCGCCGCGCAGGATTTCCAACGGCGGATGATCACAGACTCCCCGGCTCAGAGCGAGTCCACCGAGCACAGACACCAGAGTCACCACCCCTAACGCTGACGAAATCAGCAGCGGGTCCGGCCATGGCGAACCTTTGAAGACAAAGACCGCCAACACCGCATTTGCGCCAATCGCCAACAGCACTCCGGTTAAAGCTGTGAGCACACCAAGTGTGGCATATTCAATCACCAGAATCACCCTTACTTGTCTGGCTGAAGCCCCGAGCGTTCGTAGCAGCACGCTTTCCTTCAAGCGAACATCACGCCCGTTCATCAGGGTCCCGATGAGAATTGGCAACCCCGCCAAAACGGAGAATCCGGCCAATATTGTAATCACTGTTGAAATCTTGCCAAGAATATCCCGGACCTCCTTGAGAATCTGAGTTAAATCAATCGCAGTCACATTCGCAAACCCTGCTGCGAGTTCCCGCTGCAATTCGCCGGAAGCCTCGGGCGATTGCGTCCGGGTCGTGACAACATTGAATCCAGGCGCGTCCTCCAAAACACCAGGCGGGAAGACCATGAAAAAATTGAGATTAAAGCGGCTCCAATCCACCTTGCGGATACTTGTGACCCGCGTACGGATGGAAATCCCCTGAACGTCCATGGTAATCTCGTCACCAATTCCCACCTTCATGTCCCGGGCAATCTTCTCTTCAAGTGAGATCGGAACGATCCCGGCCGGGTCTGCTTTTCCAGTGGCCAACTCACCCTCAACGATGGTCTCGGTAAAATTCAAACGATCTCGATAAGTCGAACGAAACTCCCGCCTCCCCACCCAACCCGGAACCCCCTCAACCTTCCCGACCTCCACTCCCCGGATCGCCTGAACCCGCATCGTCACCATCGGAACACTTTCGAGGACAGGCAGATCGTTTTTTCTCAAAACCGACTCGACTCCGGAAACCTGATCCGGTTGAACGTCAATCAGATACAGGTTCGGGCTCTCATCCGATTGCTGAAGGGTCAACCGATCATTTAAAAGCTTGCCGGCGGAAAGAATGGTGACCAACAAGAAGGTTCCCAACCCAAGAGACAGTAAAAAGAGAAGAGTTTGGTTTCCCGGCCGATGCAGATTGGAAACTCCCTGCCTCAGCAAATACGGTAAACGCTTCCCAACCACACGACGCGTCACCGCCATGAGTAGCTTTGCCACTGCTGCCAGAATCACGAAAGCCACCACCATTGCGCCCACCAGGGCCATCGCGCGTTTCCAATCAGGATCATTGGTGCGCGCCACCATCACGAGTAGGCCCAGCAACAAAAGGTAAACCGGCAGGGTCCGCCAAAAACCACCCTTCAGACGGGCTCCACCTCTCAACGTGACCGCCGGAGAAACACCCCGGATTTTTAACAGCGGCAAGAGAGCAAAGCCACAACACACCAGGAATCCGGTCGCCGTTGTCTGGATTACCACCTGCCACTCCGGCGATGGAGCCACAGATACCGGCAACTCATCCCCGAGTGCTTCGAGCAAACCCACTTGAATCCCAATGCCCAGACCAGCTCCCAGTAAAGACCCGAGAAGCCCCAAGACCAGCGCCTGCGCGAAATAAATCCCAAAAGCCAGATTCCCCGGACAGCCCAGGCAACGCAAAACCGCGATTGTCGAAATGCGTCGCGTGACATGCGCATGCACCGCTCCCGCCACTCCGATTGCCCCCAGCGCGAGCGAGGCCAGAGCGATCAGCCCAAGAAACTTTTGAAAATTCTCAAGAGCATCTCCCAAATTTTCCCGGCGGTTTTCTGGGGTTTCCATCCGCCAGCGACTCTTGGGAAACTCATCGCGAATCGACTGCTTCAAGTCCTCCGAGTCACCACCCCCCGGAATTTCAAGATGCAGTTGATACGATGCCATGCTGTTTTTACCCAGGAGTCCGCTTCGCTCGATATCACCGAGCTGCACATAGACCTCGGGCGCAAATCCACTGAAACGATTCCCCCGGGGAGCCGGTTTCTCGATGACCCCCAGAATTATCAAACGAATCCCACCCAATTCGACTTCGTCCCCGATCTTCGCTGAAAACTGATCCAGAACCGCGGGCTCCAAAAGGATGCCGCCTCCCAGCCTCAACTTCTCCCATGCCTCTTTCGGCTGAGTTTCAACCTGTCCATAAAAGGGATAGCCCTCCTCTAGTCCGCGAACTTGCATCAGACGGGCTCCACGATCCGGAAGAAAGCGAAGCATTGATGGGAATCCCACCTCACGGCTCACCCGCTCCGCTCTCCTGGCCAAACTTTCAATCTCATCGGGTTTGATCACTTGACGGGAAGACACCCGCAAGTCCGAGCCCAAAAGCGACTTGGCCTCCGATTCAATGCCACGCTCCACACTGGCTTTCAAAGAATGAATCGCGGTCAGAGCGGCCACACCGGAAACAATCGCCAAAGAAAAAATGACCAATCGCAAGCGCTGCGACCGACTATCACGCCACGCCATTCGCCAGACCCATGGGTGAAACAAGCACCGACTAAGACTCTTCGGGAGACTATTTTTAGGCGAACTCATTCTCCACCTCCGATACAATGGTTCCACCACTCATGGTCACCACCCGGCGCGCCTTTGCTGCCAGAGCCGGATCATGCGTGACTAAAACGAGAGCCGTCCCTGCTTCACGATTCAATCGAAAAAGCATCTCGACGATTGGTTCACTCGTTGCCGAGTCAAGATTCCCGGTTGGTTCATCTGCAAACAAAATCTTGGGCCGGTGAATGAACGCACGCGCCAACGCAACCCTTTGCTGCTCTCCTCCGGAAAGCTGCAATGGATAGTGATCCATCCGGTCACCCAAACCGACTTCGTTAAGTAATCTCTCCGCCTCCGCTTGCTTTCCGGATTCACCGCGCAACTCCAGGGGGACCAAAACATTCTCAACCGCCGTCAAAGTCGGGATCAATTGAAAGCTTTGAAACACAAAACCTACCAAGCGGTTTCTCAAGGCCGCACGTTCATCCTGATCGAGCGACTCAATTGCCATCCCATCCAATTCAACTGAACCGGAGGTGGCATCATCCAAACCTGCACACAATCCGAGCAAGGTTGTCTTGCCGCTCCCCGACGGGCCGACAATAGCCAGGGTATCACCCTCCGCCAGATTAAGGCTGACATCCTTCAAAACGATCAACTCCTGCGAAGAGGTCTGATGGACTTTCCGCAATTCAGTCACCTTGAGGATGGGCGGTTTGACAGCGCTCGAGGGCGCTTCTAGGGTTGAGGCCGATGGAGAAGACATTACGAAGAAAAATTTTGTTAGGATTATGGGCAGCCGCCGCCGGAGTATTATTCGCCGGGAACGCGGTGAAAGCAAACGATACCCAAAAGCGCATCGTCATCCTTGGCGACAGCATCACCGCTGGCTACGGGCTCGATCCGCGCGAATCCTATCCAGCTGTTCTTCAGAAAAAAATTGATCGAGCCAAGCTCCCCTTTGTCGTCGCAAACGCCGGCGTCAGCGGAGACACCACTGCCGGAGGCTTGCGCCGGGTCGCTTGGGCGATGACGAAAGGAGCCGACATTCTCGTGATCGCACTGGGTGGCAACGACGGACTCCGGGGGATCTCCCCGGCCGAAACCAGGAAAAACCTACTCGGAATTGTCAGCAAAGCCCGCACCAGAAATCCGAAAATCCAGATCTTCATCGCCGGCATGCAAATGCCCGACAACATGGGCCCCGAATTCACGGAACGATTC
>JAUIGV010000012.1 GCA_030432565.1 Verrucomicrobiia bacterium
AGAGGCAACTCCAGCGAAGAAAAGTGGGAGCATAGCAGACCACATCAGTCAGAGTTCCTCTGCTACGGCTGATCGTATCCGCAGCTCAATGAAAAACCAACGGCACTCCACGTGACGCTTACGGTTTAGCTGCCAGTAAAAAATAAATATGCCAGGCATATTTTGATATCTTTGTGGGATTCAACCTGACGGTGTTTCAGAGGCATTGTGCGGCCTCATCCGACAAGCGTTCGCGGCAAAAGGCTGCAAGCTGTGGTCACTTTCAGCGCGCCACATTGTCTGCTGTCCGGGATTTCCGGCTGACTCTTCGCTATCTTGGATCAGCCCGGTAGGCCTCGCCCACTTTCTCAAGAAGCTTTTCGTGCACGCGTGGAAATCCTGCCACCAGGATCCGGTCATGGAACATCTTGAAGGCCCCACCACGTTCATTGCTGATAGCGACGCCGTTCTCCTCCATCATCAAGAGCCCTGCTGCAATGTCATAGGGTTGGAGATCGCTTTCCCAAAAACCCTGATACCAGCCCATCGCCACATAGGCGACATCGAGCGCGGCGCTTCCCGACCGTCGAATGCCCAATCCCAAAGTCAGGACCTCCGCGGCCGCCTCAAAAAACGAATCCGCAAGATCCGGCGAACGATAAGGAAACCCGGTTGAGAAAAGCGCGTCCGACACCGGAAGATCCGCGTGGGCGGGCCGGCAAACCTTTCCATTATAAATCACCCCCTGCCCTCGAATGCAGCTGAAGCAATCATTTGCAAAAGGCTGATAAACCACTCCAAGAATCGGAACACCTTCCTTCACCAGACCTACCGTGATTGAAAAGTGATCGATCCCGTTCAAGTAGTTGGTCGTGCCATCCAGCGGATCGACAATCCACACCAAATCCTGATTCCCCTCCTTCCCCGTCTCTTCTCCATAAAACCCTGCATCCTTCACCAAAGGAGCAAGACCTTCCGCGAGAAGTTTTTCGGACTCCACATCCACAAAAGAAACGGTCTCCCTCACCGCTTTACGATCGCCGGATTGTTCGGGCATCTTCCGGAAATGTTCCAATTGAAACCGCCCCACTTTCTTCACCAACTCCACCACCATCTCCCGCACCGAAATCATCTCGTTCATGCGCCCTACCCTGCCCAAGCTCCAGCGGTAACACAAAAGAATATCCCTGCCGAATCATCAAGAGCGATGATTGCAACCCCCTCCCCGCCATGCTAGCCTCCTTTCATGAGTGATCTCGCCATCCAGCTCCCCGCTCATCAGGATCAAACCTCATTCAATCTCGAATGTTGGTCTGAAATCCTTGCCGA
Source organism: Verrucomicrobiia bacterium (assembly GCA_030432565.1). Taxonomy (GTDB): domain Bacteria; phylum Verrucomicrobiota; class Verrucomicrobiia; order Verrucomicrobiales; family Akkermansiaceae; genus SW10. Next base: position 1,309 of record JAUIGV010000012.1, read on the forward strand.
CCCGTTCTATGCGCAGCTCGAACAACGCATCGAGACCAACCGACACGGTCACATCATCATGACCCCGCCTCTTTCATTTTCCCACAGCTTGAAAGGCAGCGAACTCATTCGCCTCCTCAATCTCCATTTAGAGCGGGGCCAAGCCCTTCACGAAGTTCCCATCTCCACCTCCGACGGTGTTCGCGCTGCCGATGTTGCCTGGCTTTCCTTCGAACAACTCGAGCAAGCCAAGGAAAACAACATTCTTCTCAACGCTCCCGAGATCTGTGTCGAGGTCCTTTCTCCGCGCAACAGCGAAACCGAAATGCAGGAAAAAGCGGCCCTCTATTTTGACGCCGGTGCCACCGAAGTGTGGCTCTGCGATGACGATGGCTCCCTGCGCTTTTTCACCGCCCCCGGCCAGCAAGTCGCGCAATCGCCACTTGCTCCCGACTTTCCCAATTCCATTTAGGGCATGGAATTTTTCGGGACCTCCTTTTTGAGATTCCCGGGCCACTTCCTGCGAATGAAAAGCGACATGACGTCCCGGCTGCTTTCGCTCTTCATCTCTTCCTCCCTCCTGCTCTGCGGACAGGAAGAATGGAAGCCTGATGTCCCGAACCAAACCGGTGCGGACGGTTATCAATTCAAACCCAAGGCCCTCCCGGAAAAAACTGCGGGAGACAATTCACAAATCCTCCTTCCCTCGCTCCGTGGACTCATCGTCCAGACACCCGGCGAAAACCTCGTCCCTCAGCCCGGTCAAATTCAAGCCGGTCAAATCCCCGCCGCTTCAGATCTCACCGCGCGGCTTGAGCCCCATCTTTCCGAGCCCCTCACCCAGGACGGCCTCGCTTTTCTCATCGAACTGATCCTTTCGCACTATGACGCGCAGGGCTTCCCGGTCGTCGATGTCATCGTCCCCGAGCAAGACATTTCCGCCGGCATTCTGACCCTCGAAGTGATTAAAGGACGCGTTGGAAAAGTCGGTCTGCAAAAGACAAAATACTTCAACGCCGCACTCCTCGGGCGTGGCATTCACCTCAAGTCCGGCCAACTCATTGAATCCAAAAAGCTCCAACGCGATCTCGACTGGCTCGGCCGTAATCCCTTCCGGCAAACCTCTCTCTTTGCCACCCCGGGAGACCAACCCGCCGTTGGTGATTTCCTCATCGGCCTCAAGGAAGAACGCCCGTGGAGGGTTTACACCGGCTACCACAATCTCGGTGCCGACGTCGTTGGCGAAGACCGCTTTTCAGCTGGCGTCAACTGGGGCAATGCCTTCGGCCAAGACCATCTTTTCAGCTATCAATTCACGACGGGAAGTGACCTAGGTGACTTCCGCGCCCACGCTTTTTCCTGGGAAATCCCCCTTCACCAATCCCACTATTTCGTTCGATTTTCCGGAGCCCGGGCCGATGTCCAAAGCAGCGAAAGCGGGATTGATTCCGAGGGTGGCTACCGGGAAATCAGCGTAGCGTTGGGCCGACCCCTCGACCGCTGGCACGCGCTGAAACAAGAGGTATCCCTCGCCCTCGAGTGGAAGAACATCGATAACTTCGCCTCCTTCGGCGAAGTCTCGCTCCCCGGAGCCGAAGTTGATCTCCTGCAACTTCACCTCGCTTACCGCGCCGATGGTGAACAATGGGGAGGCCGGCTGAATTTGAGTGGCGACGTCATTTTTAGCCCCGGAAAAAACTCCACCTCCGACTTTCAGCAATTTCGTGAAGGCGCCGATTCCCAATACGCGCTTCTTCGTGCCAGCACGCGATGGCAACGGAATATTTGGAATGACTGGACTCTCAAACTATCCTTTCTGGGACAATACTCTCCCGATAAACTCCTTCCTTCCGAACAACTGGGCCTCGGAGGATTCGAAACCATCCGGGGATATTCCGAGCGCGAGTTCCTCGCAGACTCCGGCTACGCTTTTTCCGCGGAAGTCGGCAGCCCCGTCATTTCCTTAAAGTCGCTCAATCTGCAACCCGTCGCCTTCCTCGATCAGGGCATCGGTTGGCGTCACGGCGAAGGGAGTAATTCCCTGTCCGGAGCGGGGCTGGGCCTGCGTCTGGAAGCAGGGCAATCGCTGCGCGGAAGAATCGATTGGGCGGCCACGAATGAGGGCGGCAGCCGGTGGCACTTTGGCTTTCTCCTAAATTTCTGAGCTTTTTTGGAATCGCGCCCGCTCATGGCCGAATGAAAAGAAGCCATGAAACTATTAAAGCACATTAAGCTGGCCATTTCGCCGCCGGATCACTGGTCCGCCGGCGAAAAGGAACGCCTGGTCGATCATCATTCAAGTCCCCCCAAAAAAAAGAGGGCCCAAGTCATGAAGGCTGGGAAACTTCGCGGGCTCGCCGCACTCATCACCTCCGTCTTTGCCGCCCAGTCTTCCTCCGCGCAAAATATTCAGGATCTCCTCCCGCTCCAGCCCGGCTACGTGGTCGCGACTTGTCACTCCAGCACCAGCTACGTCACCAACGCGCAAAACCCCAACGGATTTGTGATGGGAATCATCGATGCAACGGCCCCCGAACTTGCAGCCGCTCCCACTGATATTGCGGGAGCCGCCTATCCGTGGCGGATGTTTCACAATGAAACGGGCTTCCAGAACCCGAACGCTCCTGATCCCCAGCAAGTCTGGAACGCAGGCAATCTTGGGGAGGTTTTCGGAATCACTCTCGATGACGCGGTTCCCCCCAACATCTACGTGACCGCAACCGCCGCTTACGGCCCCTACCCGGTTCCAGCCGGAAATTCCCAGGGCACGGTTTACCGTATCGATGGAACCTCGGGCGACATCACGCCCTTCAACTGTATTTCAGCAGGCGCGGCCTCGCTTGGAAATATCACCAACTGGACCGCTTCCGGCGGATCCAGCAACTTGTATGTCTCCAACCTCGATGATGGCCTCATCTACCAGCTGGATCCCGCCGGAACATGCGTGGGAACCTACGACCACGGTGTTCAAGGGCGTCCACAGGAAGGTCTCAGCACTCTCGCCGATGACCCATCCACCCCTTACACCGCCGTGGGCCGCAGAATCTGGGGCGTCAAGGCGCACCAAAACCGCCTCTACTACGGCGTCTGGAATAACCAGGGCGCGCATACCATTTGGTCCGTTGGCCTCAATGCCGCAGGCGCTCCAAACCCCGCCACCGCGCAACTTGAAATCCCCGTGATTCCCGGGTCCTTTCCGGTTTCCGATATCTCGTTCACCGAGGACGGACGTCTCTTCCTGGCCCAGCGGGCCCACCGCGGCGCGGGAATCAGCGGATCCCACCAGCACTACGTTCTTGAATACACCTTTGACGGAACAAACTGGAATGTCTCGCCTAACGATAAATTTAAAGTCGGAAACTATAGCTCCGGTCGCAATTCGGCAGGTGGTGTTGATGTCGATTGCAACGGCGCGGTCTGGGCCAGCGGCGATGCTCTGAACTTCCCCGCTCCATATATCTATGGGATCACCCGGATTCCTCCCGGAGGAAATCAGGCCGATTCTCCCCACGGCGCAAACTCCCACCTCATCGACCTTGATGGCATCATCACCGGAGTTCCCAAAACCTATATTGGTGATGTCGAAATCTACGATGTTTGCAGCCCTTGCTTTGACATTTCCGAGATCCGGGTGGACTGCCCACGGGAGCTGGGCGCCCCATTTGTTGCGACCTTTACCCTGACCAACCTCTCGGATCATACGGCTTCGTATCTCTGGCACACTCCTTGCCCGGTCGACCAGCTTCCGGCGAACACCCTGACCGGACAGGTCATGCCAAGCGGACCACAAGCGTTTTCATCACCCCTGGCTCCGGGAGCTTCCACCATCGTAACCATAGAAATCCCCTCGGGAAATGCAGCCGATACCTTCTGCTGGAACATCACTCTTCTCAACGAATCCGGAGAAGAATGCTGCACCGACAAGGTTTGCGTCCCCCTCCCCGACTGCGATTGCTTCATCGTCCTCGACAAGACAATCACCTGTGAAATTGATGCCGACGGAGTTCCAAAATACACCATCGACTTCAACCTCCTCAACACCTCGACCTTCGACTGGTATTACCTGAACCTTTTGCCACCCAGCTTGTTCAGCAATCCCAGCTTCGACCTCAGCGGAGCGCCCGTTCCTCCGGGCGGGACCTATCAGTTCCAGACCTGTATCAGCGGAAATCCCGGAGATGCCATCTGCTTCAACATCGCCCTTCACAGCGAGAGTATCGAAGTCTGCTGTTCCAAGGAATGTTGTATCGTTCTCCCTCCCTGCGAAGGTGGAGTCGAGATTGACCGCTGCGAAGTGACCCGCCGCGCACCCTGCTGCCGGGATGCGCAGGGAAACGTGATTGCCTCGGTCTCACTGACTGTCTGCAACAACTCTGCCTTTCCTCGTACATACGACTGGACCATCGGACCAGGCGCAATGAGCTTTGCTTGCAATACCCCGCTTCCTCCGTCCGCCCTCATCGTGCCAAGCGGAACGATTTCGGTGGGGCCGAACTCCTGCGCAAGTATTATCATCCCTCTCAATTGCGAGGATCTCAAACCCGGGGACCGTGCCTGCTACGAAGTCTGCGTTACACAACAAGGCAATCCCAACAACACTTTCTGCTGTGACGGAATTGTTTATGTTCCTTCCGCCGACGAGCCCGTGATCAAGATTCAGGATCCGGTTTTGGATGCCGATTCTCCGAACAATGTCATCACCGTGACAAACCCGGGACCAGGCACCCGCAAGCTTGTTTTCGAGATCTCAAGCGTCACTGCCTTGACCGGGATCTCTTCTCCCGATGGTTTGATTGAAGGCCCGGCACCGACCCAGTTAGTCGAGCTTGAACTCAGAGCCGGAGAATCCCGCGAAGTGCAGATCAAAGTCTCCCCGATCAGAACGGACCTTCCCCCCGCTTCGCTGAATCCCATCATGATCAATTCTTACAATGAGCAAGGGCAGATCGATGACACCGTGGGATCATTCGTCTACACCATGGTTCAGAAGAGCGACAGACTCAGAATCAAGAACATGAATGTCAGCCAATCCGGCGACCTTCTCTTCCGGATCGCGACCCAGCCCGGAAAGCGGTATGCTCTGGAATCCAGCCACACCCTCGGAGACCAGAGTCCATGGGAAGCCACGGACTGCACTGTGGAAAATACGAACAAGGTCGCCTCGTCGTTCATCGCCCAAGGCAGGGAACTCGTCCTGCGGGTCTCACCCGGCCCCGACTGCCCGGTGAACTTCTACCGCGTGACGGAACTATCGACCGCGGAATAGGATCCTGCCTCCTCGCAGGCAACAACATCCACATGCCATCAGGTAATCCCACCTGGTGGCATCTTTTTTTGGGAGGACCGGAATCATTCCGCTCATTATTTGGCTGCACCTTCGTCCTCCTGATCTGACGGAGGCCGCTTTGAGACTTCAATGTCCGCAGGATGACTTCTCCGGGACTGCATAAAACTCATCCCCGGGGCAATCTCTCTTGTCCCGGAAGAGGTGTTTGACAAGGCCACGGGGGGCCCGAATGGTTGCGGCGATGAAAGTAGATTCGGTCTTGGTCGCTGGGTCCGGAAGTGCGGGACTGGTCGCAGCTCTTTCCCTCAAGAAGAAGCTTCCCCGCCTAAAAGTCACCGTTGTCTCCAGCAGTCGTTGGGCATTATCGGAGTGGGAGAAGGGACCGTCCCCTATGTGGTGAACTTCATTCATCAGTATTTGGGAATAGACGAACATCGCTTCTTTCAGGAGGTGGATCCAGTCTACAAGCTCGGAGTTCGCTTTACCTGGGGTAACCGTGACTACTTTGACTATACCTTTTCGCAAAACCAATGGGCCTTTCAGGCCCCAGACCTCGGGCGGCCATCAGGATTTTTTGCCCAACACGGTCATCATGGTATCGACCTGCTAGGGGCTCTCATGGAACACAATCATGCTCTCCCCACCCGGGGCGCGGGTTTTCCGGATCTTCCTCCTGCGGGTAATCTCGTCGCCTGGCACCTCGAAAACCAGAGCTTCGTCGCGTGACTGGATCGCTCTTGCGAGGAAGCAGGGGTGACCATGATCGATGGCGAAATTGAGTCGGTTGAACAGGAGGACGATGGATCGCTGAAGCGCATCTTTCTCCGGGACGGGCGGAAGCTTTCCGCTTCTCTCTTTGTCGATGCCTCGGGCTTCCGCTCCGAGCTCCTGGGCAAGACTTTAGAGAAAGCCTTCGAGTCCTTTCACCAGTCCCTTTTTTGTGACCGGGCCGTGGTCGGCGGATGGGACCGGCGGGGAAATGACCATTTCAGATCTTCCTGTCGATGGCTCGAAGCGCTTTTTCGCGGTTGTTGAAAAAACCTCGAACAATTAGCAGGTTCGCCCGGCCGCACCAAATAGGCCGGTCGCAGAGTTCCGAGGCTCTCTAGGAAAATCCAGCGGTGGTTCCGGAAAATTTCACGGAATCTACCGAAACTAAACGCTCTTGGCAGTAGGTTAGGAGCGAAGTAGAGCGGATCGGAAAGGAGTAGAATCTATGGTCGACTGCGATCACAGATTGGCATTGGGGCACGGGATATTTTGGAAATGTTCTCCGGGCCACGGTCGCCCCTTGTTTGAGTGGACTGAAACATACTGCTTGTATCGCGCCGTCAATTTGAGAATTGTTGCTGATCCGCGCGCTGCGCTTCGATTTGCTTTACGCTATGCCCATTCCCAAATTTTTACTCAAGGAATCCATTATTGCCAAGCCTGGCTTCAACCGTTGGTTGGTTCCTCCGGCTTCGATTGCGATTCACCTTTGCATAGGATCTGTTTACGCGTGGAGTGTTTTTAATGCTCCACTTTCCAAGGAGCTGGGCGTGGTGGGACAAGCGGCGGGCGATTGGAAGTTCGGGCATATTGTTTGGATTTTCAGTCTGGCGATTGTATTCCTCGGCTTGGCGGCTGCGGTTGCCGGGCGTTGGCTGGAAAAAGTAGGTCCGCGGTGTGTCGGAGTGACGGCAGCATTGCTCTGGGGTGGTGGCTTTCTGGTGGGATTCCTGGGGATTAAATTGCACAGCCTTCCATTGCTTTATCTCGGTTACGGGGTTCTGGGCGGGTGTGGTTTGGGGCTCGGGTATGTGTCCCCGGTCAGCACCTTGATTCGATGGTTTCCGGATCGACGCGGGCTCGCAACAGGGCTGGCCATCATGGGATTCGGGGGAGGAGCGATGATCGGAGCTCCGCTGAAGCGATGGTTGCTCCAAAAATTTGACCAAGCCCCTGAATTTTTAGGCTCGGCAGACAGCCTCAAGATGGTCACGGAGGAGGGCGTGCGTTACGTGGAGACAGCCACCGGCAAGCAAGAGGTCATTGTGGCCTCTGCAGCCGACGTCTCCCAGTTTGGCGATAACCTGAGTGCCGGGGTTTACGCGGTTGGAACCGGTAATACGGGGGCTGCCGCAACCTTTCTGGTTCTGGGACTGGTTTACCTTGTGGTGATGTTGATGGCAGCCTTTGCCTACCGGGTGCCCGCGGAGAACTGGAAGCCGGAAGGTTGGAATCCTCCGGAGGAGGGATCTCAAAAAAGCATGATCTCGCAGCATGATGTTGGAATCTCCGCGGCAATGAAAACCCCGCAATTCATCCTTCTGTGGATCGTGCTGTGCATGAATGTCACCGCAGGGATTGGAGTGATCGGAGTCGCCAAAACGATGATCGGGGAAATTTTTGGAAGCCAGTTGTCTGCGGAAGCGAAGGAGGGGTTCTTTTTTGCCAATTATGTGCTGATGATCTCGGTATTTAACATGGTGGGCCGATTTTTCTGGGCCAGTATTTCCGACTGGATCGGGCGCAAGCCGACCTACACCATCTTTTTTGTGCTGGGATGCTGTCTCTATCTCTCCATCCCTTGGGCAGCGGCAAACGCCGGCGCGAGTACGATGTCGACCTCGTTCGTGACCTTTTACGCTGCCACCATGATCATTTTCACGATGTATGGCGGCGGCTTCGCCACCATTCCCGCCTATCTCGCCGACATGTTTGGCTCCAAGTTTGTCGGAGCCATTCATGGCAGACTCCTGACCGCATGGAGTACCGCCGGCGTGCTGGGGCCTGTCGCGATTGCAAAACTCCGTGAAGCTTCAATTTCAGACGCCATCTCCAATCTCGCATCGAAAGTCAGCGAGGAGAAATTTGCAGAAACATTCGGCGCGCCCGTCGGGAAACTTGATGAACTGGTGGCCGCAAAAACCGTCTCGGTCCAAAAGCTCATGGAAATCGCGCCGGAGGGGACCATTGACCCCACCCCGAGCCTTTATAACTCCACCATGTATACCATGGCGGGGCTTCTGGTCATCGGATTCTTTGCAAACATCATGGTCAAGCCGGTGCATTCCAAATATCATCTCAAACCTTAACAAAACCACGCAATCTATGAAAAAAACCACCATTCAATACGCCAGTGCCGCAGCCATGGGAGTTGCCCTGAGTATCGCTCCGGTCACCGCGCAGGATGCCGCTACCAAGGTGCCCGCAAAAAAAGAAGACGTCGCCCAACCGGGTAAGGCGAAATTACCCAAGCCGGTCAAGATTGCCATGGTCAAAGTGGCGGGTGATCTGATTGATCCCATCAACGTGGCCTCTGCGAATGACGGCACCGGACGCATGTTTATCTGCGAGCGCCATGGTGTCGTGCGTGTCCTCAAGGACGGCAAAATTCTCAAGCGTCCATTTTTGGACATTTCCGATACCACGGTTAGCTCGTTTCTGGAACAAGGGCTTTACGACATTGAATTCCATCCAAAGTTCAAGGAGAATGGCAAGTTCTACGTGCACTACTCCGATATGTGGTTCAACGGCGACTCGTTCATCGTGGAATATCAGGTCAACAAGGATAATCCTGACAAGGCAGACCCCAAAACAGCACGGGTGATCATGCAGATTGAGCAGCCGTATGCGAATCACAACGGAGGCGAACTGGTCTTTGGCCCGGATGGCTATCTCTACATCGGTTCCGGTGACGGAGGCTGGGAGGGCGATGTTCTCGGCGCCGGACAGGATCTCAGCACCTTGCTTGCCAAAGTTCTGCGCATTGACGTCGATACCTCAACTCCCGATCGGGCCTATGGGATTCCCAAGGACAACCCGTTTGTCACCCCCAAGACCCTGATGGTTCTTTTTGGTGTCAGTGAAGAGGCCTTTGCCAAGATTCACCCGAACGCCCGCCCCGAGATCTGGGCCTACGGAATTCGCAATCCATGGAAAATGCATTTTGATCAAAAAACCGGGGATCTCTATATCGCCGATGTGGGACAGAACCATTGGGAGGAAATTAATTTCCAACCTGCAAATTCCCCGGGTGGTGAGAACTACGGCTGGAAGTTCATGTGTGGCACCCAACCATTTCCCGCGAGTTTGAAAAACGCCCCGCTTGTGGGAGTGCTCCCGATCGGGGAATACACGCACGCTGGCGAAGGCATCTGTGTCACCGGACTGGGCGTTTACCGGGGAACCAAATATCCTTCGCTGGACGGGACCTACTTTGTCGGTGACTGGGGTTCCGGAAAAATCTGGGGGATGCAGCATCAGCAGGATGGCAAATGGGCGATGGAAGAACTCCTCAATACCTCCCTCATGCCTTCCGGCTCCGGAGCCGGGGAAGACGGAACCATCTACATGACCACGGCCCATGCCAACTACGGCGGTCCGGTCAAACCCGCAGACAACGCCCGGGGCGCACTCTGGATGATGGTGGAAGCAGACAAAGTACCCGCAGGAGCTGAAACAATCCCACTTGATAAAAAATAATTCCTCCTCACACTTCAATCACGCACCCTTCACATTGCGGGGTGCGTGATTTCTTTTTGAATCAATTTGAACCTCTGCCCAGACAATGAAAATTCACCACGCCCTTTCCATGCTGCTCGCAATCGTTCCTTTTTCAGGCGCATTGGCCACTCCGCCCGAAGAGAAGAAGGCCGGGGATCCCGTCCCGGAGAAGGCGGGGCGTTGTTGCACGGTTCTTCCCAAGGGAGAGATCAAAAATCCGGTTTTTCTAAAGCAGGACATCGAAAAAAAAGAGGTCGAGGTCTTCATTATTGCGACTTTTGACAAGTCAAACTATGGCATGAATTTCAACGGTCTTTCCAAGAGCGAGGGTGGGTATGAAATTCCGCTGGGATGGAAGGTCAAGGTGACCTTCTGTAACAATAGCGACGTTCCCCACAGCGTCATGGTCGTGGAGGCAGATGTCGCCGAACGTAAAATCAACCTGGGTGAGGATCCTTATTTTGACGGTGCCACCACTCCCAAGCCCAATACCCTGGGGACCACTAACAAAATTGAGAAATTTGAGTTCACGCCGGATGAAGCCGGTGATTTTTCTTTTGCCTGCGGCTTTCCCACCCACTCGGCCAATGGACACCGGATTTTCCTTAAAATCAAAAAGGACCTGAAGCAGGCTACCTTTGTCGTACCTGCAAAAGAAAAAGCAGCCGGGAAATAGAAGCACCTCAAGGGGGCTGGCCGGATCTACCGGAGAATACGATCCCAAAACCTGGAGACCGCCCGGTGGTGCCGGAAAAAAGGACCGCTCAACATAAGACTCCTTGCCCTCTGCCAAAGCAGGGGAATCTCGTGGCTCGGGATTAGACCATCTGCCAAAAGTCCTTACGTGAAAACGGGGATTGTTGTGTCGAGAGGATCAGCCGCTGCGCGGGAGGGCTTACAGAATTCCGGCCCGTGGGAGCCGATTGCGGCGTTGCTCGACAGTTGCGTATGTTCATACGCAACTTCCTCGCGCCCTGCACTCAATTCCCGCAGTCTCGGCCTTTTGCCGCAATCACTTCTGGCAAATGGTCTAACAGTGTCTCGTAAGTGGATTACCTCCGGTATGGCTACACCATCCCCGAACCAAGCCCATCACCTCTCCTGATCTTCGGGGGACTACTGGCTGCCGGGAGGCGGCAGGCTTAATAATTAACCCAAACAAAAAAGCCACCCGGGTCCGGGTGGCTTTTTGAGATAGTGGATGTCCCGGATCTTAAAACGGGATGTCGTCGTCGTCGTTGTCAAAGCTATCCGCCGCGGCGGCTCCGCCTTGATTGGATTGCGGGGGTGGCGAGGATTGCTCGGGCTGTTGTTGCGGGGGACCGGACTGTTGGGCGGGGGCTCCACCTCCGCCTTGGTTTCCGCCACCTCCCTGACCTCCGCCGCCGATAAACTGCATGTTCTCGCCGACAACACGGAGACGCGAGCGCTTTTGGCCGGTCTGCTTGTCATCCCACTGATCAAGCTGGAGACGACCTTCAATAAAGACCGAGCGGCCCTTGCTAAGGTATTGTCCGGCAAGCTCGGCCTGACGACCCCAAAGGGTGACGTCGACGTAGGTGACCTCCTCAATTCTCTCTCCATTATCACCGGTACGGATCCGGTTCACCGCCATTCCGAGGTCACAAACCGCGGTTCCCTTGGGAGTGTAGCGGACTTCGAGATCCCGGGTGATATTCCCGAGAAGCATGACTTTGTTGACGTTGGCCATGGGGATTGGAGAGGTAAAGGTTTAGGCAAGACGCTGATAGTGCTGAAGATGCACCGAGGAATTCAGGGTGAGGCGCGCCTTGATCTTCTCGATCACGTCACCTTCGGCTTCGAAGATGTAGTTCACGTAGTGGCCTCCATCGAGCTTGCGCGCGTTGTAGGCAAATTTCTTGCGGCCAAGTTGCTTGATTTCATCAAGCTTGGCACCTTCTTCTTCGAGCTCTTTTGAAACACTGCTGACCAGATCATCAATGCTGGTCTCAGTCCCCTGGGCGTTCAGGACAATCAGGCCCTCGTACTTGCGATTCATCTTCTTCCGTTGGTTTTTTCGGTTTTTTAGGAGTTCTGGTATTGAACTCGTTTGCGGCCTTTTCAAGCCCGCTGGAAAGCGCAAGCTGCACAGCATCGGCGGCTCTTGCAAGCGTGTTTTCAACGAGTTCACGTTCGGCAACGGCAAAGTTTCCCAGAACGTGCCCCACAAGCTGCTCGCCGGCGGCCCCACTGATGCCCAATTTCAGGCGTGCAAATTGATCGGTCGGAAGGTGGGCGAGCAGTGAGCGCACGCCGTTGTGCCCGCCGTGTCCCCCATTCATTCGAAACCGGAGGTTTCCAAGGGGCAGCGAGATGTCATCAAAAACGACGAGAATTTCCTCGGGCTGCCAACGAAAAAACCGAGCAAGCGAACCAATCGCGCGGCCACTTTCGTTCATGTAGGTTAAGGGTTGGACAAGCAGGGTGTCGCCCACTTTACAGGTCCGGGATTCCCACTTGTTTTCGAGCTGAAATTTTTTTCCGGCCCGATCTACAAGAACATCAAGGACCCGAAACCCAATATTGTGGCGGGTGTTCAGGTATTTTTCGCCCGGGTTTCCGAGACCAACGATGCATTTGAGGCTCACAATGTGGAAGGTAATGAATGTCGAAACGAGCGCCAAAGAAAAACGCCCGGGCCGTGTGGCGCCGGACGTTTTGAAATGATTGCTTGAGCCCGGATTACTCGGCAGCGGCCTCTTCGGCAGGAGCCTCGTCGCCCTCTTCCTCATCGACACCACCGGCGGATTTGGTCACACGGGACTCGTTGACAATCGCGACGAGAACGTCAGGAGCAAGAGTCGGCTCGACACCTTCGGGGATGTCGAGGTCGCCGATGGTCATGGAGTCGCCCACCTTGAGGTGCTCAATGTTCGCGTCAATCCTCTCGGGAAGGTCTTTCGGTGAACAGGAAATTTCAAGGTCACGGATGAGCTGCTCAATGATCCCACCGGATTTGACCCCAACAGGCTCGCCGTGCAATTCAACAGGAATGCTGGCACTGATCTTCATTCCCTCGGTGACGGCGAGGAAATCGGCGTGAACGAGGGCTCCGCTAAGTGCGTTGTGCTGGGTGGACTGAAGGAAAGCAGTCTGGGATGCTCCGCCATCGATCTCAAGATCCACGAGGATACTCTCCGAGGCGCTGTGAGCCAGCATATCGGTGAGGGCCTTTGTATTGACCTTGATGTTGATGTTTTCCGAGCCCTTTCCGTAAACAACGGAGGGAATGTAGCCTTCGCGACGCATTTGCTTGAGGACACCGGATCCGGTGCGCTTGCGGGTTTCAGCCTTGAGAGTTTGGGTCTTCGCCATGGTTTGAATGGGTTGATGATTCCGCGATGGGTGTCGCGCGGGGCGGTTGGTTACACGGAGGGTGCGTCAATGTCAAAGAGAGAAGTGACAGATTTTCCATTATGAATGCGCTGAATGGCCTCTCCGAAGAGCTCGGCAATGGAAACCGGGGTCACTTTCCCTTGCTTGGTGACCGGCGTGGAGTTGGTGGTGATCACCTCCTCGATGGCGGATTCCTCAATCCGCTGATGTCCCAGGGCACCGATGACGGCATGGGTCACGGCGGCAAAAATCCGGTTTGCGCCCTGCGCTTTCAGGATTTCAGCGGCAGCGCAGAGAGTTCCGGCAGTCTCGGTCATGTCATCGACCAAGACAACATCACGACCCTCGACGTCACCAATGACCTGCATGGCTTCGACTTCGGTGGCGGATACCCGGTGTTTTGCCACGATGGCGAGTCTCGCGCCTAGAGCATCGGAGTAGGCACGGGCCATTTTCACCCCGCCGACATCGGGCGAGACTACGGTGAGGTTTTCACAATTCTCGCCAAATCGATCGCGGAGTTCACGAATGATGATGGGCTTTCCGTACAGATGGTCGACGGGAATGTTGAAGAAGCCCTGGATCTGGGCGGCGTGGAGATCGAGGGTGACCACGCGGTCGACTCCAGCAGCGGAGAGGAGGTCGGCGACCAATTTTGCGGTAATGGGTACGCGGGGCTGGTCTTTGCGATCCTGGCGGGCGTATCCAAAGAATGGAATGACTGCGTTGATACGACCGGCGCTGGCCCGCTTGGCGGCATCCACCATAATCATCAGCTCCATGAGGTTATGATTGGTCGGCGGACAGGTCGGCTGAATGATGTAAACGTCCTCGCCACGAATATTTTCGTTGATTTTGACGAAAGTCTCGCCGTCGGGAAACGCGGTCACACTCACGTCGGCAAGGGGGCAATCGAGAGAAGTCGCGATGTCGGCTGCGAGGGCGTGATGGGCGGTGCCCGAGAAGAGTTTCATGCCGAAGTTTGGGGTCATCTGGGGAAAGGCTTAACGGGTTGCCGGATCGGAATCAAGGACGGCTTCCCGCCCGATTGCTTCCTGAATCTGTTCTTTGGTCAGCTCGGCAGGCTTGTATTGCCCGCCCTCGAGGGTCTCTACATTAAATTTGAGACGCTTCATTTCAGCCTCCCAGCGTGGATCCTTGCCCTTGATGAGCTTCTCGGAGAGCTGATATCGGCGCCGGGCCTCGAGGAAAAGGGCGAGGGCCAGTTCGGGGTTACGCGGTTTGGCGTTGATCCAAATATCATTGCCCCGCTGGAAGATGGCTCTCCCCTCGTAATAGTTGATCCAGGCCTGGATGGCTTCCCGGATCTCTTTTTCTTCACCCAGCTCCCGGGATGGCTCTAAAATTTCGCGCCGTTTTAGGATGCGGGACTCTGCTTCACGGAGGAGGGCCAGCGCGCTCGCCTCATTGTCAGACTTCAAGGCCTGCAAAAATGAACTTCTGGCAGCGTGGAAGTAAGGACGTAACTTGAGCTCTCTGGCCCAGATCAGCTTCATCGCCTTCTGATGGCCTTCTTCGGCGACAGCGTGATTACCAAGGGCATCTTCCACTCTGGGAAGGCCGGCCAAAGCTGCAGAGAAATTTGGATTGAGTTCCAATGCCCGCTCAAAGGCCTCTTTGGCCCGCAGGTTGAATTTTTCCGCCAAAGCAGGATCATTTGTCTGCAAAGCGACATTCGCTTCAATCATCGCCCGGCGAGCGAGAACCTCAAAAGACTTGGGGTCCCACGAACGTTCCCCCGCTTCTTCCAAGATATCCAGCCCGGCGAAAATTTCTTCGACAGACCTCGCCTCGGTCAGCTTCTCTTCCGCCTCTTGGGAAAGCAAATATCCCTTGGAAAAACTCACTCCTAGGAACACCAAAGCAGCGGAGGTCGCCAAGCCACCGGCACCAATCAACAAGCCACCGGGACGGAAGCCTTGATGGTTTTTAGACCTTGCGCCCGATCGACTTGCGAGAATCGCGAGCTGGAAGGCACAAAGGGCCACACATGCCGGAAAGTGGAAAATGAAGCTAAAATAGGACTGACAGAGCATCGCGACCAAACCGCCGGCCGCTCCCAACTGCCAAACCGACAGTCCCGAATCACGATTGTCTCCCTCCGCCAGGTTCATGACCCCCAAAACGCCATGCATGAAAAATAGAACGAGAACGAGCGCAAACCCCACCAGCCCGTAATCGGAAAGGAGTTGAACAAACTCATTGTGCGCGAATTCAGGATCTCCCATCCAAAGCTGCAAGGTATCGGGATCCCATTTTTCGAGAGCGCGATACGAGAAGGCCCGGGCACCTCCTCCAACGACCGGAGAGTCGAGGAAGATTTCGAATCCCATTTGCTGAAAGGCCACCCGGCCTCCGTCGTGCACCTCACGACTCGGCGTATAGTTTACCTCCTGCTCGATCTGCTCCACCCGCTTGTCGGTGATTTTCTGAACCATCCAGACCGAACTCACAATCCCGGCCACCCCGAGCACGACCACCACGATCGATACAATCCCCGCGAACTTGCTGCGACGTTGTTTTAAATAAAGAACCACGAGGACCATCCAAAAAGTCCCGCCCACCACAAACGAAACCCACCCACCGCGGGATTGACTTATCAGAAGGCTGGCGATCAACCCGGCACTCAAAAGGGCGCACGCAATCCGGGCCGCCAGATTCTTCCCGAAAAAAGCGTAGGAGAGAAAGAAAAAGACCGTGCCATTTAGAAAGGAGGCAAAGGCATTGTAATGTGCAAATAATCCGATGGTGTACCCCCCGTCTTCACCCGCTGGTTTCCACAAATAAAAAGGGTCTTCCAAAATTGATTGAGAAATTGCCAGCCCCACGTTCGCAAGAGCCAGAAGGGCCAGAAGAAGAAACCAAAAACCCCGCGCTCCCTTCCCGGCAGACACCACCGCGAGATAAATCCCAATGGCCGACAAAACGAGCGCCACGTCGTGAACAGCCAAACCAATCGGACCACCTGCGAGGGCACGACCGACAAAATAAGCCGCCCCGAGGAGTGACAGAATGGTTAGCCAGGGGCGGCTGCCCTGCGCAGGGGCCGCCACTCGCAAAATCGAGACAAGGAACACGGCAACGCCAAGCCCCAAAAGCCCGATCCCGGTGCGGTTGGTAATCAAATCGATTCCGGTCGCGGCAATTACCACAAAAAAAACGGCACCCAGTCCCAGGGCTAAATTGGACAATTTATTCATCGTGCTCCTTTGCTAAACAGAACCGCCGGAACGGTCTTGATCAATATTCGAAAATCCTCCCAGATGGACCATCGGTCAATGTATGCGACATCAAGTTTCACCCACTCATCGAAATCGGTAATGTCACTCCGGCCACTGATCTGCCAAAGACAGGTGACTCCGGGCTTCATGCTCAAACGGCGGCGATGCGATGATTTTTCGATCGCCTCAATCTCATGGAGGGGGAGAGGGCGGGGCCCGACCAAACTCATTTCGCCTTTCAGCACGTTGATCATCTGGGGAAGTTCATCGATACTGAATTTCCGCAAAAACTTCCCGAAAGGAAAGATCCGCGGGTCGGATGCCAGCTTGAAGGCCGGGCCATCCACTTCGTTCCCGTGCTCCTCCTTAATTTCTTCCAGCATGCGGTCGGCGTCCGGCACCATGGTGCGGAATTTGTAGATTCGGAACGGCTTCCCATAAAGCCCGGCACGTTGCTGGGTAAAAATTACCGGGGCACCCGGGCTCGCGAGTTTGATCCCAATGATCGCAGCGATCCAAAAGGGTGCGCCAAAAACCACAAGCGCCAGCGCTCCAAAAACGTCGACAAGCTTCTTGGCAAAAAGCTGCCAGGAGAGTTCGGGAGTGGACCGGAATACCAACATCGGTCGACCACCCACCGCATCAAAGCTGGGTCTGGCAACCTGGGTCCTCAGAAAAGTGGCCCCAATCCAGGCTTCAACTCCCTGCACCTCGCAGGTCTCGACCGCCCGAGCAACGCGCTCGAATTCCGCGTGGCCGGTCAGGAAAACGACCCGCTGGACCGATTCCTTTTTGATCAGCTCGTCCAACTCATCAACCGCTCTGGCTTCGAGATCGAAGTGTTCCACAATTTTCCAGGTCTCCAAAACTCCGGACTCCAGGTCCTCAAGGAACGCTCCGGTTTCCTCGGTTGTTCCCGCAAGCACAACCCGCTCAAGATATCCTTCCGACGCTGCTCGCGATCGGAGAAACCTGGTCGTCACGCGACTTCGAACCCACAAAAGAATCGAGCTAAACAAAAGCCCGGAACCTAGAACCAGCCGCCTTGTTTCCGAGTATTTGCCAAAGACCACAACCAGCGTGATGATTAAGATCACGGTGAGCATCGCCCGGAAAAGCATACTGACGCTCTGGAATCTCTGTCTCGAAAGCAAACGGTCGTAAAATCCGAAACGCTCCAGCACGAGCGGCGTGAGAGGCACCACAATAAAAATGATCCAGGTCATCCCCTCCAGGCCGCTTTCACTGGACGGAGACATTCCAAGCTGCTGCCTGATCGGTCCATGAATCGCGGCGGCAATTACAAATCCCAACCAGACCAGAAATGCATCACAAATCTGGAGAGCCTGAATTGAAAAGTGCTGCTTGGCGCCCCGTTCTCTCATGATCCAATAGTTTTCCCATTCGCCAGCGATTCATCATATCCCTTGCCGGGCTCCGAGATCACGATTGGAAGGAGCAGCTTGAGAAAGGATTGGATATGGGCCTCGGTTTGCTTTTCATCAAGCTCCGCTCCCGGTTCAAATCGCAAGCCCTGGTCGCGATGTTTCTTGGTCACGAAGGAAGAAAAGGTGGCATAGGCCCACCGCTGGTCATAACCCTTGAGCAGCCGGTCTTTGATATCTTCGCCGGTGCGCTCGTAATGACCCGAGACAATTTTCTCGTGCCCGAAGAAGGTATAGTAAAACACTCTCCAAATATAAGCCTTTTCTCCATTCGGAAGAACAACGTCTTCGTGGTCACCCTCCTCATTTTTCCGAAGCAGGACACGGCGGCATAAGATTTCCCTCACCGGCAAAGCCTCGCCGTTGGGAAGGAGTCCTTCCCATACGTGACGTTTCTGGGCCATGAATTGCCACCCCTGGGCATCCAGACAAACCTCGGGACGGTGGATACTCTGGCTAAGATTCTTTCCGGAAAAAACGATCGATGCCTGGATTGAAGGAAGCATCCCGTCCTGATCCTCGTAGCGCATTCGCTCAAATTCCGTATCCTGGGCAAGTTTTTTCTTCTCGGCGGTTCCGGGTTCCTCGGGTTTACCCACCCAGTTCCCAATCCTCTCGGGAAGGCTCTTGGCAAGCCGGGAAGGCTTCATTCCCGGGCGATCGGGAAACCCTACGACAGCGCCCGCAAAAACGGCAACCACGAGGCTCAGTATGACGAGTCGCTTCTTCATGAGGTTGCCTCTCCTTTCACCACCTTGCGGGATGTTCTGACGCTTCGCTTCACCCGTTTGGATCGCTTCTCCTTAAAATTGAGGAGGTAGTCGATGAGATAAAGGCCGGAGAGGGCGATCGGGAAGAAGATCAGCAGGCCCGCCCAGTCATGCCAGGTTCCCGTGCCAAAGTTTCCAAAGCCAAAGTTGGCCAGAACGATGATGGTGAAAATTCTCAGAAAATTACCGATGATCGCCAAAGGGAGCGCCGAGGCAAACAAGACGGCCTTCTTCCAAAGTGGTTTCTGGGTGTAGTTGGCGTAAACTGCCGCGATCATGGTCAGAGCCATCAACGAACGAATGCCACTACAACCCTCGGCTACTTTCATGCTGCTTCCCTTGATGAAAATATCTGCTCCGGAGTTCACCAGATCCATTCCGACGAAAGTCCCGAAATTGTAGCAGGATTTCACAATCAAGGTTTGCAGACTGCCGGTCAGAATGGCTTCGAGCCCCGGCACCGGAATTGAAAACCAGAGAAAAAAAGAAGGGAAAATGACGTGCCTGGCAATCCGGAACCCGAAAAGGTAATAGGTAAAACCAATCACGACAAATGGAGCCCCAATGATTGCCAATCGCGGTTGAATCGTACGCATCGATACCAGGAAAAAGAACAGGCCCAGCAAGAGAACGGGGAGCCCCATGTAAGAGGGCTGCGCACTCATCTTCTTGGTCTTTTGAAAGGCCATCCAGATCATCACCCCGAAAGCCACCGGGACAAAGCGACCGTGCAAAAAATTGTTGTCGTTATTGCAAGCAAACCAGGTCCAACCCGCGAGGCTTTTGCCGACTGCGGTAGGATAGGCGGGGTAAACAAAATAGATCAGGATCAGAACCCCGAGAGCTCCAAAACCCATTGCCCGCACCGGCAGGGGCAGATCCTTGATGCCCGAAAGCGTCATCCGCCCTTGAACGGGACCTTCGGAGGCTTGCTTCGAATTACTCATTACAATGGGATTAACAGCATTCTCTGGCCTTTCAGCAAGGGAAAAGGGGGCTCTTACCCCTTCCGGTCACGGTCGACTTTAAACGTTCTTCCGCGGAGTTTTGCATTCTTGAGACCATTGATGACATCCCCCGCAATCTCCTCACTGACATCCACCAGGGTGTGCTTGGGAAAGATTGTGATTTTACCAAGCGAGCCATCCGGCACTTCGCATTCCCGGTAGATCATTCCGGCGATATCGCCCGGCTTGATATGCTGGGCTTTGCCAATGTTCATGAACAGGCAGGCCATTCCCTTGGAATTGTTTCGCTCCGGTCTCGATTTACGGTCGCGCTCCTGCCGTTCCGGGCGCTCCTTGCGGTCGCGCTTTTCATCCCGCCAGCTCGAGCGCTGCTTCTCGTTCGCAAACGCCTCCTTCTGCTTGTCTTCGGCAATGAACTCGCCTTCCCGCGTCGTTGATTCACGCAGCAGGGTGAAAGCCGCATTGGCAATATCGGTGGCGGTGTGTCCCTGCTCCAGAAGCCGGTCCAGATAGCCCTGGTAATCGCCGACTTTTCCGCTCTCCAATCGTTCCTGGATCATCTGGAAAAGCTTGTCCGCACGCTTGCCTTCAACCTGCTCCTGACTCGGCACTCTCTCGCGACGAATGCTCTGGCGGGTGTATTTCTCGATCGTCTGGAGGCGGTAAATGTCGCGACCAAAAACAAAGCTGACTGCCCGGCCCGAACGTCCGGCCCGGCCCGTCCGGCCGATCCGGTGAACATAATCCTCCGGATCGTGGGGAATTTCATAGTTCACCACCAAGTCGATGTCGTCCACATCCAGGCCACGCGCCGCCACGTCAGTTGCGACCAAAATCTCGATCGTACTCTCCCGGAACCTCGCGAGAACCCGCTCGCGCATCTGCTGGGTCATGTCGCCGTGCAAGCGATCGGCGGCATAGCCCCTGGCCAACAAGCCCTCGGTCACCTCGTCAACCAAGCGCTTGGTATTGCAAAAGACCACCGCAAGCCGGGGAGGATCAATGTCGAGGACCCGGGAAAGCACCTCCACCTTCGACCGCTGGCGAACTTCGTAACACGACTGATCGATGGCATCAACCGTCAGCGACCTACGCTCGATTTCGATGGTCTCGGGTTTTTTCCCGAAATTGTCAATCAAGCGGCTCACGCGACGATTCATCGTCGCGGAAAAAAACATCGTTTGGCGATCCTCGGGCAGCGCCGCCAGCAGCTCCTCCATCTCTTCCTGAAAGCCCATGTCCAACATGCGATCGGCCTCGTCAAGAATGACCGTCTTTATATTGCGCGGGTCAAAACTGCGGCGCTTCAGGTGATCCAATAAACGACCCGGCGTTCCCACCACGACGTGAGCTCCCTTGCGAAGTCCTTTCAGCTGGCGATCAATCGGCGTCCCGCCATAGACAGGAAGGGCGCGCAAGCCCTTGATTTTGCAACCCAACCGGAACACCTCTTCACAGACCTGCACCGCGAGCTCGCGGGTCGGGCAAACGATCAAAGCCTGGGGTTCGGCGAGATGCGGATCAATTCCGGCCAGAGTGGGGAGGGCAAATGCCGCCGTTTTTCCAGAACCGGTTTGAGAAAGTCCAATGAGATCCTTCCCCTGCAAAGCGAGCGGAATGGTCTTGGCTTGAATGGGAGACGGGCTCTCGAAACCCATGTCAAGCACGGCGGAAAGGAGAACATCGGGGAGGCCGAGGTCGGCAAACATAGGGGTATCCATGGCGTATCAATGAGCGTTCGGCACCAGAGGCAACGGGCGCTTGTGAAGACCCGCGCAATCTCAGGGTTTTCCTGAATATGCAAGCCAGAAACGAAAGTTCCGCATGAGGATCACTTCGTCACTTGCGCCGCCAAAGCAGGAATAAAATCCCACACAGCCCGCCAATCAGCACGGCCGACGGCTCGGGCACCGAGGTGGTTTCAGCACCTTGCTCCGCGGCCAGAAGGCTGGAACCGGAAGCTGCCAGGCAGCCCAGAGAGATCCAGATTCTTGATGCGCTCCTATTCATCGGCGAAGAGTTCATACGAAAATCGATTCATTTGAACAAGCCAATACTGTTTTTGTTCGGCCTCTTTCACGGCAGCCTTCCGAACATCCCGGTCACCCGATCGTGATTCACTTTTCACCACTCCCGCGATTCAATCCAAAACGGAACCGCACAAGAACAAAAAAAGCTGCCCGGGATAATTACCCCGGGCAGGCCTCTTGGGATTAACACTGAACAAGCTCTTAGAACTTGGCCTCGAAACCAACGAAGGCGTTACGGCCAATATTCGCGCGAGGTCCACGGGCAAGACGGGAGGTGATGCCCCGCTCGTCGAAGAGGTTGCTCACTCCGGCAAGCAGAGTGACATTTTCATTGATGTCGTATGTTCCGGTTAGATCGAAGAGCAGAAGCTCGTCAATTTTACCGGCGCGGGATCCGGCTCCGGTGGTGTCCTGAATCGGTGAATCGACATTTTGCGCGGTGCCAAAGGCATCGGAGACAAAGGTCGCATCCAGATTCACGCTCCAGGCTCCTTTCGCGAGGCCAATTCCAGCAGCCAACTGCCACTCGGGCACGTAGGGGATTTCCGAGCCATCCGTGGCCCCGGCATAGATGTTGTCACTTCCCCCTCCGGTAACTGCCGTGGTCAAAGTGGCATCAGTCCAGGTCGCACTAAGATACATGGGCATTGAAAGCTCGCTTCCACTGCCCGCGAGAGGATCGTAGGAGATCTGGGCCTCCAGCCCGAAGACCTCGGCTTCCCCTACATTCTGGGAATTATCAAGAACACCCAGCCCGGCATCGGTCGCGATGAGATTGTCGAAGTCCGTGAAGAAGGCCGCGAAATCGTAGCTCATCTTTGGACTCTGGTAACGATAACCCAGCTCGTATCCGATGGACTCCTCTTCCTCAACTCCGCCGCGCGAAGCAGAGCGAGGTCCGGGGGTGGAAATCCCGCGATACACGCCACCATAAACAACGCCCGAATGATCCAGCTCGTAGTTGAAACCGATTCCAGGCGAGAAGAGATCGAAGGAATTCGAGCCGGACTCGTTGGCATTGAAATCGCGAAACGATTGATCGATGTGCTCGTAGCGAAGCCCGGGAGTCAGGGTCAAATTACCGATGGCAATTTCGTCCTGCACCCAAATCGCGAGAGCGTCCGTTTCCTGAAAACGATTCCCCTGACTGCCGGGAGCGCCAACGATGCGGTTGGAGATGGCTCCGGTGGCACCGAGAACGATCTGCTCGTCGTTCTGGAAACGGCGAACGTCATCTCGATGATAACGTGCTCCGAATTTGAGGAGGTGGTCCACGCTGCCGGTGGCGAAAGTGTAGTCACCCTGGATCTGGTAACCGTATGCGGAGTAGTCGCGGTTGTTGTTCCGGAAAACCAACGTACCCGGCCCGGTCATTTGAAGAATTTCAAGCCCATTGCCGGTGGCAAGAGCTCCGCGAACCGAATTCGCACCCCCGACAATGTCGTCGACCTTGGCCCAGTTGCGGGAGAATTCGTTATAGTAGCCGGCAATCTCAAGGTTGAGATTTTGCGTTGGCTCAATGCGATACTTCAAATAGGTCCGATGCTGCTCGGAAGCCATGTTGTCAAAACGGGTTCCGGCGTAGCGACGGTCGGGGTTGTTGCGGACATCGTTTTCAGTCAGACCAATGTAGGACTCATCCGAATCAAAGTCGGAATAGCCATACTTGAACTCGAGACGCTGGCGAACCGGCGTGTTGGGCTCCCAGAAAAGTTTAATCATGGGCTCGGTCAGAGTAAAACCAGTATTGCCGGACTCCGGCAGGCCACCACCGGCATCAATGTCGCGGAAGCCGTCACTGCGATGGTGAAAAAGCTCCAGAAGGAAGCCAAAGGTTCCAGCGTTGTTCTCCACCGTGTCTCCGTAATAGCTATGGGACAGCAAGGTATTGTAGGCCCCGTAGGTATTACGGGTGTAGAAAGTTTCCTCGGTCGGAATCTCGGTGGAAAGGAAGTTAATCACCCCGCCGGTCGTCTGCGGACCGTACTGGATCTGACTCGATCCCTTCAAGACCTCGATCCCCGACATGCGACCGGCGCGTGGAGAATAATAGGCGGCCGGCGCGGAATAAGGGGCAGGTGCGGTGAGAATGCCATCCTCCATAATGGTGACCTTTTCGGAACGAGTTCCATCACCACCGCGGAGCGAGATGTTGGGAAAATTTCCAAACCCATCTTCTTCCCGCACGTAAACACCCGGGACTTTGCGGAGGATCTGCTGGATGTTGGTGAGCCCTTTTTTCTGATAGTCTTCAGCCTCAAGGAAAGCTCCGGCCCCGGTCAGACCAAGAAGGTCTTCGGTACTGCCGATTACGTTGACTGTCTCCAGGGTCTCGATGGCGTCTTGCGCCGACAACAATCCCACCGCAAGGGCGGAGGTCAGAGAGAAAATTCCAATTTGGTTCGTCATTTATCTTTTAGTTACTTGAGAATGAGTCGCAGTAGCAGGCCGGAGCCGGAGTGGGGGCGGGGTGAGAACGCGATTGCGTGTTAGTCTAGCTCGTCAGCTGGAAATTGAAGGGGATGGCCTTCCTTACACTAACGGCCTGTCCCAGCCCGTTCTTGGCCGGGCGGAATCGGTAGCGTCGGGCTGCGCTAACCGCTGATTGATCGAGCGTGGAATGCCCGCTGCTCTGTGAAATTTGGCAACTGGAGACCTTCCCCGAGGTTCCCACGGTCACGGTAACGATGACGCGGCCCTGGAGTCCCTTGCGGCGGGCACTTTTTGGGTAATGAGGAGTGCTCCGCGAAAGGACTGAAGCCTGCTGGATCACCTTCCTGGCGAGACCAGCGAGCCGCGCTCTCTCCCGCCGCTCGAGCTCAGCCTGACTGGGCCCGGACTGCTTTGCGGGCGTAGTTTTCCCGGCTACAAGCGGACTTGCTTTTGCTTTGGGGCGAGGCTTCGCAGGCTCTGCCTTCTCTTCGAAAGGATTCTCAAAGTCCAACTCCTCGAGGACCAGGAGCTCGGTGCTTGTCTGCTCCGGCTCCGGCGCTTTGGTAAACTCCGGCTGCTCCTGAACCGGGAGAACAGGCTTCATTTGTGCAAAAGAGGGACCATTCGAAACAGTAATCATCCGCTCCGGAGCTAAATTGGCCTCGGGCTTGGACTTTTTGCGAACCGGCTCTACGTAATTCGTCACAATCGCTTTCGGAACCGCTTGAACCTCGGTCATGACCCGGTGAATTTGCACGATCAGCGCGAGCGCCGAGAAAATTGCCGCAGTCCCGCAGATAGCCACGACCAGAGAGGTCGAGAGGCTTTTTCCGTAGCCGGTATTTCGGGTCTGGAGAGCCGGTGGCATTTGCATGCCCTTTGTTACGCCTCTTCTCCGAGATTTACTGTCGCGCAATTGTCTTCTCTTAGCGCTCAGTTGCCTCCAACGACAAATGAACGATTCTCCAAAAACCTCAGGATCCGGGGATGACCATTCGTAATTCTCGAAATCAGCAGAGAATCGGTCTCAAGTCCACTACGCAGGGTTCATCGTCCCACAACGCTTCTCAACCAACTTTTTAAGCCGAAGTGGTGCAATCCCGTAGAATCCTTTCATCTCGGTAGAGAAATGGGAATAGTGCCTAAAACCGAGATCATCGGCGATTTCATGAAGATTCCGCCCCTCCTGGATCAAGCGACGAGCCATCACAGCCCGATACTGCCGGAAGAAATTCTTGGGATTCATGCCAACAGCTTCGTCAAGAGCCACCTCGAAATCCCGCACCGAGATGCCAAGACGCTCTGCAACACCATTAACCATAAAGCCCTCATCATGAGCAATTTCCATGATATTACGACCATCCCGGTCAATGACCTGATCCCCCTTCCGGTCAAAAAAACTATTGGAGCTTGTGCGTCTTCTCATCATAACCAACTACTCATCGGTCGCTGAGTATAACCATAAATGTGACCTTTGCAATTCGATAATTCTCCCTTAGCCTCTGTCCCACAGCAATTTCCGGAGAATGTCTGAACATCTTACTCATTTGAACACAACTGTTGCGTGTAAAAACAGCCAAGGCCAGCAAATCGCGGCCAATGTTTTGCGCCTCAGACGATATTCCGCAACTTTCGAGGTTTATAACCCCTTCAGTCTCCTCCAGTTATCCGAAGTCATGCATGGATTTCAGATCAGACTGAACGATCGGGTTGTCTATTCCGGGGACGCGATTGTTTCCAACCTTGTCAACACGGGAGTCCTTCTGATCTGTGAAGTCACCCTCGGTGATGCATGGCTCGACATCGACTTTTTGTCGGATCGCGAAGGGACGTTGCCGCTCGAAAAGCAATTCTCGTCGTTCTTGAACGAGTGGAAATCGGTCAACCAAGTCAACCCTGAATTCAAAATGGTAACCGCAGACCTGCAAAATCTCCTCGTGGGTTTGCAAAGGTGGATGGAACAGGCTGATCTCGGACTTCGAACTTCCACGATCAGTGATTTGAACGCACGGGAGACCGCAACCATCCAGTCCCTGGAAACTCAACTCGCCGAACAAGTCCACGAAGCCATGGAGAGCTTTGAAAAAGCGGCCCGCCAAATTCCCAAGGAAAATCAGGCCGCCCACAAATTTTACGTACGCCGCCAGATTCACCCCCTGGTTCTTTGCTCCCCTTTCGCATACCGAACCTTTTACAAGCCACTGGGCTATGCAGGCGACTACGAGATGGTGAATATGATGCTACGTTCTCCCTACGAAGGAGCGTCACTGTTCGCAAAGTCAGTGAATTGCGCACTCCTTAAAACCGCCCCGGTAGAGGCCCACCGGAATCGCATCACCTACCTCAAAAACATCCTCGCCGAGGCCGCTGAAAAAAGCGGCGATCGCAAGGCACGGATCTTGAATCTGGGTTGTGGACCCGCTCACGAAATTCAATCCTTCATCAAAACCTCAGAGCTCAGCAGCCGATGTGAATTCTCCCTGCTCGACTTCAACGACGAGACCCTCCGCTTCACCGGCGAGGCCCTGAACAATCTCAAAAACCAGCATGGCCGGGACACCGAAATCCATCTCATCAAGCGCTCGGTCCACCAGCTGCTCAAACAAGCCAATACCGGTGACGCCGAATTGGACTGGGACGGCTATGACCTCGTCTACTGCGCGGGCCTCTTCGACTACCTCTCCCAGCGGGTTTGCCGACGCCTCACCGACGTCTTCTTCAAAATGGTCCGCCCCGGCGGCAAGGTTGTCGTCACCAACGTTTCGTCCACCAATCCAAGTATCGGATGGATGGAATACCTTCTCGAGTGGAACCTCGTTTACCGCAACGACGACGAGATGAAAGACCTCGTCCCCGATTCTGTGGACTCCCGGGCCTCCAGACTCCTGGCCGACACCACCGGAGTCAACCTGTTCCTTGAAGTCGAAAAACCCGAACTTCTGCGTGTCTGATGGCCCCGGAAGAAAAAGCCTCCGTCCAAACACTTTGGAGAAAATTTGAAGAGAACGAGATCCGGATCCGGGCCGTTCACTTCAGGCGGGGTATTTTCTTCGGCGGAATCTTCATGGTCGCCGGCACCACTCTCGACTACTTTGTTTATCCGGAGCTGGTGCCCGCGTTTCTTCTCAACCGCATCATCACCTTTGGACTTCTTCTCCTTGGTCTGATTCCTCTCGCCCTGAGTGATTCCACCCGGGTGATCCGGCTCATGGGCCATTGGGTGGTCTCGCTACCCATGATCGCGATCGGCTGGATGATTTACGACACCGGAGACAGCGAATCGCCCTATTATGCCGGCCTCAATCTGGTCCTTGTCGGTGCCAGCCTTATCCTCAGGTGGCGATTTTCAGACAGTGTCATCAATGCCGCTATCTGCCTCTTCGGCTACATTGCCATGGTCTCCTTTATGCAGGGAGACCCCTCAATGGAGGGAGATCCCTCAATCCTCTTCAATAACGCCTACTTCATTGGCGTCACCGCTGTCTTTTCCTGCGCCGGAACCTACTTTTACAACCAGCTTAGGTTTCGCGAGTTTTGTCTTCGCTCGGAATTAGACGCCAATCAGAAAGTGTTGGAGGAAAAAACCGAAATGCTTGAGGAACAGACCCTGGCCCTCGAGAAAAACAACGCCAAACTCCAAGCTCTCGACGAGGCAAAAACCCGGTTCTTCGCGAATATCAGTCACGAACTTCGCACTCCTCTGACCCTCATTCTGGGACCTGTTGAGAACCTCAAAAACATGCCGTCCCTTCAATCGGATCCCAAGGTCCGGGACACTCTCTCAACCCTTTCAGACAACGGGCTAAGACTTCTCCGCCTCATCAACGATCTCCTCGACCTCGTCCGCCTCGATACCGGTGATATCCCACTCCGACCCGAAAACTTCAATCTGGTGAATTTTCTGGATCAGCTGGGAAACAGCCTCCGGCCGATGGCAGAGGCGCAACAGATTTCACTCAAGGTCGATTCCAATCTTCCACACCATCCGGTGCAATTCCACGATCGCGACCAGCTTGAAAAAATCATCCTGAACCTCAGTATCAACGCGCTGAAGTTCACCCCGGCCGGTGGCCGGGTCGCTTTGGGTTTCGTCGAGGAAGAGGAACACTTCCTCCTCACGGTCAGTGATACCGGCAAAGGAATGACAGAGGATGAACTCGGAAATATTTTCGAAAGATTCTGGCAGGCCGATGCTTCCTCACGCAGAAAAGCCCGAGGCACCGGAATCGGACTGGCACTGGTGCAGAGCCTCGCCGAGAAACTTGAGGGCACGATTGACGTCACTTCGAAGCCTAATGTCGGAACGACCTTCACTCTCAGATTCCCAATTCGCCCTCCCCAGGATTCACCCGCGGAAGAAATCAAGAAGATCGAAGCCGGGACTGCAAAGCAAACTCTCCCCGAAGAAGAGGAAATCCGTAGAGAAGAAGACGAATTTGATGCCCTTCATGCGAAAGCCCGCCTCGAAGCCGCAAAACCCGAACAACATCAAACGGCCCGGGCCTCCGAACAGAACATGCCGGTCCGCAAGGGTGGGGATCAGGCTACCGTGCTCGTTGTCGACGATGAATCGGGGATGAGACAATTCATCGCCTCCCAACTCGAAGACTATCATCTCTTGCAAGCCTCGGACGGGCGACAGGGCTGGGAACTTGCCAGGCAACACATCCCCGATCTGATTGTTCTGGACCTCATGATGCCTGAGATGGACGGCATGGAAGTCTGCCGCCTTTTACGGGATGATCCCAAAACAGCACGTATCCCAATCGTTCTTGTTACCGCACATGCCGGAGACGCCCCGCGCCTTGAGGCCATCCTTGCCGGAGTAAACGATTTCCTCACCAAACCCTTCTCGTCGGTCGAACTCCAGGCGCGGATCAAAAACCTGCTCCTGACCGCAAAATTCGAGCGCGACCTCGCCATCTCAAACACCAGCCTTTCGCAAGCGCTTGAGCAACTTCAGGAAAACGAGGAAGAACTCGTCCGTGCCGAAAAATTGTCCTCACTGGGACGGATGAGCGCCGGAATTGTTCATGAGATCAACAATCCGTTGAACTACGCCAAGACTTCGGTCCACATCCTCAAAACCTACACCGATATTCTCCCCGAAGACGAGCGTGAGGACTACGCGGACACCTTGGTCGATCTTGAGGACGGAGTCGAAAGAGTCATCAACATCGTTTCCGACCTCCGTGCCTTCACCCGTGGAGATGAGACCACACGTCACCTCCTCCCACTTTACAAAGTTCTCGAAAATACCAGAAGACTGCTCGCCAACGACCTCGGCGAGATCAATTTTTCATGTGAAATCCCCGAAGAACTGGAATTGGTGGGAAATGACAACCAACTCTGCCAGGCTTTCGTCAACCTCATCCAAAACGCCCTCATAGCCATTGCAAACCGGGACGATCCCAGCATCCAGATCACTGCGGAAGCGAGTCCGGGTGAAGGCATCCTCGTTGAAGTGAAAGACAATGGCGTTGGAATCCCACCCGAGACCCAGGCAAAAATCTTCGATCCCTTCTTCACCACCAGAGATGTGGGCGAAGGCATGGGTTTGGGGCTCAGCCTTACCCTGCGCATTATCGAAGAACATGGTGGCAAAATTCATGTCGAGAGCGAACCCGATCACGGGGCCAAATTCTCAATTTACTTTCCACCCGCACACTAGACCGCTTTATTATCCTTCAGAATCCTCAAACTTGCGAATATTTGAGAAAATAAGCGCCACAAAACATTTTTCTAACAGTTTGTAACCTCTAGCATCGAACCACGCATAACTATGAGTACACTCAACCCAGCTTCACCGGGAGACTCACTCCCAACGATTCTCTTTGTCGATGATGAGGAGAAAACCAGGAAGCACTTCAAACGCCTCTTCCAAAGACAATTTAATATTCTCCTTGCTGAAGACGGGATCGAAGCCTTTAAGGTTTTTCAAGAATCGATCGACGAGATTGGTGTGATCATCACCGATCAACGCATGCCAAACGAAACTGGAACCGAGTTCCTAGCGAAGACCGCCCTCCTCAAGCCGGGAGCGGTCCGTATCCTCTCGACCGCCTATGCCGAGGTCGAAGCTGCGATCGATTCGGTGAACAAGGGCGGCGTCTATCGCTACATTACGAAGCCCTGGGAGGTTACCGAACTTGAAGTGACCCTCACTCGCGCCATTGAACTCTACCAGCTTCAACATGAACGGGATGAACTGGTAAAGCAGAAGATGACGAGTCTTCAAAACCTTGCCGCCTCCGAGCGCATCCACTCTCTTGCCGCTCTGGCAGTTTTCCAAAACTCCGGACTTCGCCACAGCTCGAGAGCTCTCCAAACCCTCGTTCAACTTGCCGACCAGCCCTCGGCCCATGGCCCTGCTTCGGTCGGACAAGAGCCGGACTGGCAGGAAACCTACCGCCACCACCGTCACTTTTTAGACGTCGCCAAAGCCCTCCTTCCCCGCGATCTTGCCAGTGCCGCTACTCCGGAACCAAACCAACTCGTTGCGGCAGCCACCGTCCTGCAAGAGGTATGCGCGACCGATAATCGCTTCCAATGGCACGAGTCGGAAAACCGGGGAATCGCCTGGCCGGGACCCGCCGAGGTCGTCACCCCCATCGCCCTGCGGCTCTTCGAAGGCTTTGGCGCCATCCTTTCCCAAACCGACCTTGTCACCTCCCGGGAAACCGAGCACGGAGTGGAGATCTCCCTCTCATCACTCTCCCTGCAACATGGCTTGCAAGCCTTGGTCTCACCCGACTTCCCCGATGGTCCTGAAAAAAACCGCTGCCTTCAGGTGACTGCTGCTTTCCTGCAATGGGCACACCACGGAGGCACCATGGAAATCCTACCAAACCCATCCAGCCGGACCGTGTCTTTGCGACTCGGCCTCAGCTCACCCGGAAACGTCACCGACCCATGGGAAACCCTGGCCGCCGACCTCGTGGCCAACGACCTGTTCTGGCAACGCCACATCGGCTAGAAAGACTGCTAGCCGTTGATCTCCCAACCTTTGCGGTATTCCTTCGTCAGGAGTTTATTCGCGGCTTCGTCATTCGTGATTTTGAAATTTCTGGCGTCCCATTCGAGCGCCTTGCCAGCCCGGTGGGCCACATTCCCGAGCAAATTGTGCTCAATCAGTGAACCGGAGTAGTCGAAGTTACAGAGTGTCTCCCCTTCACCGCGACAAGCCTTCAACCACTCATTATAGTGGCCCGCCGAAGGCGCGATTGATTGCTCGGGCCGTTGGTAGTCTTTAAACTTGGCCGATGGGCTGAGAATGTTTTTCCCGTAGTCGGAAACGAGCACCCCGTCTTCGCCCACGAAGGCCACTCCGATTCCCCACTTGTTGATCTCCGTATCGCTCCCCACCATTGGCTGAAGCACTTCGCTGCGGCGTTTCATCCCCTCCGGGCCATGATACCAAATCACTTTCACATCATCCGGATGATGCCACGTAATTTCCTGCCAAGGCGCTGCTGCAATTGAATCAGGCGCAGGTCCCTGTGAAGACACCTTGGTCGGATGACGAAGCTTCAATGCCCACCAGGCCAAATCAATCAAGTGACTCCCCATGTCTCCCGGAACCCCATTGCCAAACTCCCAACGACGGTTCCAATTCAGATTTCCACCCTTCCAATATCCTTCATTATAAGCCCGGTCGGCCGCTGGTCCCAGCCAGACGTCCCAGTCAAAGTAATCAGGCACCGCCTGTTTCTCGAGAACCGCCTGCCCGACTTCACGGATACTCCGGCTGCACCATACGTGCGCCTCCTTCACCCGGCCAATCGCTCCCGCCTGGATCAACTCCACCGCACGTCGATAGCTCCCGCCGGCATGAATTTGCGTTCCCATCTGGGTCGCAATTTTTCCTTTCGCTTTGGCATATTCCTCCTGCATCCACCTTGCTTCCTGCACCGTATGAGCCAACGGCTTTTCACAATAAACATGCTTTCCTGCCCTCATCGCGGCAATCGCAGCCGGAGCATGATGGTGGTCCGCCGTACTAATCACCACGGCATCAATCTCCGGATTGCCCACCACTTCACGCCAATCAGTCGTGGTCCCGGCCCCTTTAAATCTTTTTTGAACGGCCTCCAGAGTCTTGCGATTAACATCGCAAAGAGTGTGGATGTTCTCTGCCGTCACCCCGTTCAAGTTCGCTCCACCGCGGCCTCCGGAACCGATGATCCCCATATTAAGTTTCCCGTTTGGCGACTGACCACGCACCACCGAGGGAGCAAGGGCGGAAGCGAGACCGAACCCGACAAATTTACGTCGGCTGAAAGTGGAGCTTTGTTGGTTCATGGTAATTGATCGATTTTGTAGACGATTACGACAAGGTTGCGATCTTGATGGCGTATTGCAAGATCATGATTCTGAAAAATTTGCGCCGTCAATCGATCATCGGAGCCACCTTCCTCGCCCTCGGCATCTTCGCCGCCCAAAGCTTCTCTGATGAAAAAGAGGCAAAAACCAGTGCCTCTCCCGCCCTAGGAAAAGCCTTCATCGACGGCACCGGACAAGGGTGGCGCGAGCTCACCGGCGAAGACTTTGTGAATGTCAATTGTGACCTCGAGACCTGGACTTGGGACGGCGGACACGCCTTCTGCACCGGCAAACCGGTGGGCGTCATCCGCATGAAGAAACCCATCAGGAATTTCGAACTTGTTTGCGAATGGATGCACAAAAAACACGCCGGAAATTCCGGCGTGTTTGCTTGGGCCAGCCCCGCCTCCATTGAGAAACTCGCCGCCGGGAAAGGCCGGCTTCCCGATGGGATCGAAGTGCAGGTTCTCGATCTCGGCTACGAAACCAATTGGGAAAAGAGCAAAGGAAAACCATCTGATTGGTTCACTTCCCACGGCGACGTCTTTCCCACCGGCCCTGCCAAAATGACACCCTTCCCACCGGTCGCTCCAAATGGCAAACGTAGCTTCCCCTCCAAGCGCCTCACCAAAGGAATCAACGAGTGGAACCACTACTACATCCGCGCCATCAATGGCGAGGTCCGCCTCTGGGTGAATGGCGAAGAAGTCTCGGGCGGAACCAACTGCAGCCCCGCAGAAGGCTACCTCTGCCTCGAATCCGAAGGCTCACCGATCGAATTCAAAAACATCCGGCTCCGGCTGCTACCTTAAAAAGCCTGCCGGATCGTGATACTCGATGTTGTGAGCCGATCCAACCGGCTTGCACGTCAGCTTTCCTGAAATCGTATTAATTCCTCCGAGCAAAGCAGGTCGCGTTGCACATGCCCCCGCCAATCCCTGGTCTGCAATCATGGCAGTCCAGGGATGGGTCACATTGTTCAGCGCCTGCGTCGCCGTTCGCGCAAAGGCACCCGGCATGTTTGCGACGCAATAATGTAAAACTCCCTCCTCCTCAAATGTCGGATCCTCGTGGGTGGTGGGTCGCGTCGTCTCCGCACATCCTCCTTGGTCCACCGCAATATCCACGAAGACCGAACCAGGCTGCATCAAACGTAACATCTCGCGCGTGATCAACTTCGGCGCCGCCGCTCCCGGCACCAAAACCGCTCCAATCACCAGGTCAACACGGGGCAAAAGTTCCGATAAATTTGCCTCGTTCGAGAACAAAGTATGCGTCCCTTCCATCGTTATATCGAGAAAGCGCATCCGGTCAAAATCCACTTCAAGAATCGTCACATCCGCCCCGATTCCCGCGGCCACGCGTGCCGCATTCACCCCGGCGGTGCCACCCCCGATCACCACCACCCGCCCCGGAGCCACCCCGGGCACTCCGCCCAACAAGATCCCGCGCCCCCCTCGATGATTCGCCAGATGATAAGACCCGACAATGGACGACATCCGCCCCGCAATTTCACTCATCGGCTCAAGCAGCGGCAAATGCCCGTTCACTGAAATCGTCTCATAGGCCACCGCGGTGCAACCCGTTTCAACCAACTTCTCTGTCAGTTCACGGCTTGCCGCAAGGTGCAGATAGGTAAAGAGAGTTTGCCCCTCGTTGAGCATCTCCAACTCGGAAGGCTGGGGCTCCTTGACCTTTACAATCATTTCCGCCTCCTCAAAGACCGACCTGGCATCCGGCACCAAATCAGCACCGGCGGCGACATACTGGTCATTCGCATATGAGGCTCCCTCACCCGCTCCCGCCTGCACCACCACCCGGTGGCCCCGCTTCACCAAATCGGCGGCATAGGCCGGGATCATCGAAACGCGATTTTCCTGCGGCTTAATCTCCTTGGGCACTCCAATAATCATGCCCGAACCATCGTCTTGCGGAACCCATCTGTCTAGACAATCAGATAAACAATCGCCGTCAGGATAATCCAGCCCGCCATTCCCAATTTGAGCCGTCTCGCCCCCAGGTAAATCGCCAGATGCCTTGCCAGCGTGCCACCAATTAAAGCACCCGGCGCAGCGAATACCAAGACCTCCAAAACGATCGACGACTTCCCAATATAAAATGGAACTCCGGCAATCACGGTGATTGAGGTCACGCACACCGCCACCGCTACCGCCAGATTGACCCGGAACCGAAGGGCCAACAAATAAATCGCCAACACCTCGCCAACCCCGATTGACAGCCAGGCCGTGATGGCCCCGCCAAACAATCCGCTCAACGCCAGCCCCCCCCACTCACCCGGGCGGATCACCTCATCACGCCCCCCGTTCACCTCACCCCCATTCAGAGTTCTCACAAAAATTGCAAACCCCACCACCAACGAAAAAAGGGAAAAGAACCACTCGATATTCCAATCCGGATTCGGAAGAAGTTCCTGCGCCATCCGCAAGCCCACCAAAGATGTGCTCGCACCCACCAAAAGGATCAGTCGGAAACTCTTCGACTGCGCGTCAACGATCGCGCCCTTCTGCAAGTGACGGAGCCACGACAGCCCTCCCGCCGTCATTCCAAAGCACTGGATCGCCAGACTCGTCGCAAGCGACTCGGTCACCGAGAGGCCAAGCAAAGTGAACACCGGAAGAAAAACAATCCCTCCTCCCGCTCCGGTCGAATTCGCAACAGTAGCGGCAAGAATCCCGATGAGAAAGAAATGCCAGTGACCCGCCACCTTACCAAACGGAGAGCCTCCCGAAGCGAAACCACCCGTTCCCAAGGTGATCAAAATAACCGCCGCCACCAGATAGAACCCAAGGCGGATCCACCAGAGACGGTCGGCTTCGGATTTCGACGGTAGCCCGGACATGCGCGCCAGATTCATCCCACTCGCGCATTCCCGCAAGTGAAAGTCTTCTCAACCCACTGGCCGTCCTTGCCGTAACATCGGATTCCGTTCAATCTGGATGAGATGCCAGAGGATCCATCCGTCAATCCCTACGCCGCCCCTGCAACCTTCAGTCACGATAAGATGACCTTCGCCGGGTTCGAAGTCCTGGGCAATAAGCTTGCCGTGCAGGACGGTGCGGTTCTTCCTTCCCGCTGTATTAAGACCAACCGGGAAATCTCCCCGGGAGAAAATGGCCGCCCAAAACTCATCAAACTCGCTTGGTCCAACCCTTGGTGGGCCCTCCTGATCCTGGTCCCGTATGGCGGCCTCCTGATCTACATCGTTGTGAGCCTCGCGACCCGAAAATCAGGCTCAATTACGGTCCACCTTTCCAATCAAGCCATCAAACGAAAGCGTATCTGGCTGGGATCGCTCACCGTCCTCGCTTTCGGAATCCCGGCCATACTCTTCAACATGGATCTCGAAATCACCGCGATCATCGGCTTCGCCATCCTCGGCTCCGTGATCCTGCTCCTCATTGCCCTCTTCACCGCCCGATATCTAACTCCCGTAAAATACCAGGAAGGCTGGTTCATCATCCGCGGAATCAATCGCGAATTCCTCGACGAAATCGCCGCGCAAAACCCGGCCCGTCCGCCGTGCTAGCGACCGCCGCCAATCAGCTCGTTGATCCGAACGATCACATCACGCGCCTGTGTCCTCGGATTCACGGCCCGGTCGTGATGCACCAGAATTCCATTCCGAAACAAGAAGGTCTCGCGCCTTGGCCTGCTGTTGGGATGCTCGATTCGATAAGCATCACAAATCGCTCCGTTCGTATCGCAGAGAAGCGGGAAAGGAATCTCAAACTTATCCGAGAACGCCCGTTGCTCGGCAATCGTGTCCATCGAAACGCCGATCACCTGAATGTTGTTTTCCGTCAAT
Organism: Verrucomicrobiia bacterium; assembly: GCA_030432565.1. Taxonomy (GTDB): domain Bacteria; phylum Verrucomicrobiota; class Verrucomicrobiia; order Verrucomicrobiales; family Akkermansiaceae; genus SW10. Next base: position 37,459 of record JAUIGV010000012.1, read on the forward strand.
GTCGCAAATGCAGACCGCAGCGACTTCACTTGCTTGATTCACCCCGGCGTATCCGCCTTCGGATAAAAGAACACCACCGCCCACGGCCCGGACGTGGCCTGCTTGAGATTCACCTGCCGGCCAAATTGATCCGGGGCTGACAACGATGGCGAACGCCAGCCATGCGCTTGAGGATCCACGTCCTTGTAAACCGTGCACGCCGTCATAAAGACCGCGAAACAAAACAGGGACAAGCAAACGATCGCCTTCATGCAAGCGATCCTACCGGCTTAAATCGGCCTCTGCAATCAGTCATTCGCCCTCTTTGCCAGGAACCCCAACTGCACCAAAAAACGGTCCATCTCCTTCACCGTCTCATCGTATTTTGCCTTATTAAAAAAGCCGTGCGGCTGCCCTTCATAAAGAAAAAGCTCCGACTTTACCCCCGCATCCTCCATCAAATCCCGATACTTCTCCGCCGTCGCCACCGGGATCAACTTGTCCTTGGTCCCAAGGAAAACGATCGTAGGCGGAGTGGTCTTATCAAGGTTATGCATCGGTGAAATCTTCTTCCAGTATTCCTTCACGCGACTGTGACCATAGCCCTTCGGCCCGTTGTCATAAACCGGATTAAAGAGGACCAGGGCATCTGGTTTTGATGATACCGAAACATCCTCACCCTCTTCAAAGATCCCCCTCGTCGTTCCAGTGGCAGCCGCCACATGACCACCCGCCGAACCGCCGCCTGCAGCCACTTTTTTGGGATCAATCCCCAATTCCGCCGCATGGGCCCGGACCCACCGAATCGCGGAATTTCCATCCTTCACACACTCGAGCGGCGAAGTGCCATTGCGACTCTTCACCCGATACTCGGCCGAAATTGCCACCATCCCGCGCTTCGCAAGATGCTCACATTGCGGGTAAAATTGCGAGGGTGTTCCCCCGTTCCATCCGCCGCCAAAGAAGAACACAATCGCCGGCCTCTTATCGCCCGCCTTGTGACCTTCCGGATTGAAGATGTGTAGCTTGAGCTCAACCCCACCGATCTTCTTGTAGGTTTTTAGTTCGTCCGGAGTTGGCCCGGCCGCAAGTGACACCGAGCAAGCAAGAAGAAGCGAAAAGAACAGTTTCATGAGAATCACTACGTCGTGAGATTCCCATATTCTTCGAACGAACTGGGAAAAAATCCTAGCGTCGGTCTCCGATCTTCCAACCTTCCGCCCTCGGATTCTCCCTTACTCTCTCCATTCCCTGAATCGTCAGCCAGCCAATCACGGCCACAGCCCCCATCAAAATGAGCCAAACAAGCAATCGCCCGGACCATGCTTCCTTGACCGGCTCGAAGCTTTGCAAAGCAGGACTCCGTTCATCCACAAACGGAATCGGAGTCGTCTCCTCCTTCTTCTTCGGCAATTGCAGCTGTTTGATCGCAAGTCTTTCCAGCAACTTCCGAACTTCCTCCCTGCCATCGCAATCCGCCCCGGGGCCCGTCCCGGCCGCGATATCCGAAAACCACCGAAAATAATCAATATGGAAGAGACAACGCTCCCGCTTCTCTCCGGAAAAGAAAATCTCAGCGGTATCGAAGTTCACCGCACCTGCAACCGGACCGAAATCATCGAGCAATTTCGTGGCATTTTTCGAAACCGTCTGGATCTCCGGCTCCTCAATCTTCACCTCATCCACCGATTTGCCATTCTCCCACCGGGACATCACCCAGGGAATTCCATTCTCATCCAATCCGCAGTCCAGCACTTGAGCCAGAAACGGATGCTGAAGAGCCTTCAATTCGTCCAATGCCTCACGGAGCATCTCCGATCGCTTCAGCCGCTCCCGATCATCCTCATCCAACAGAATGCGCGTGAGCCGCAGGACAGCGCCATCACTCCCTCGAACACGATGAATCGTGCGGGTTCGGCTCTGCTCGACGAGATCTTGAATCTGAAATTTTTCGGTCATTAAAAAAAACGGGATGGGAATCTAAAAATCCAAGTAAATCTCGGTGCGGCGATTCGCGCGACGCCCGGTGGGATTGTCTTCGCCATCGGCGGTAGCATTTGGTCGACGGGGTTTCGTTTCACCTTCCGCCATCGCGACAATTTGCTGATCGGGCACCCCGACACTGAGAAGGTATTTTTCGACCGCACCAGCGCGACGCCCTGAAAGTTCATTGTTGTATTCATCGGTTCCCAATGAATCGGTATGACCGGAAAGAGTGAGCCTTTTGTCAGGATCGATCTTCAAAAGCCCTGCCACGATATCGAGCTGACGTTGGGTTCTCGGAGTGAGCCCGTCTTCATCAAAACCAAAGTAGAGAATCAAGGTATCACCACCGGTCGGGTTTTTCACCAGCGGAGTGTAGTGCACATCACCACCAGCCACCCGATCGGCGTAGTCCGCCAGAAGGGAGTCCAGATTTACCTCCGTCACCTGCCAGGGTTGATCAATACCCTTTCGCTGCACATTGAGCCCGAAATCCGCAGCCTTTTTCCCGGCGTCATCTTCGACATGCGCAATAAATCCAGCGGTCAATTCACGATTAAACATGGCTCGCAGCGGCCTCTGGGCCCGCAACTTGTATTTGGCTTCTTCGAATATGATGCAGAGTCCGGCAATTTTTGCGTCCGAGACAAGTTCCGGGTCCACGAAAGATTTCGCGTCATCAAAATTCTGCTCCAACGCGGCGCGAAGAAAGGCCTCGGTAATCCCGAGCGAATCCACAAAGACCGCTTTCCCGATGGCTTTCTGATCAGGCAACTTCATCTTTTCGACTCCCCAGCCACCGGTATTTCCCCGGAGCAGGTCAAAGTAAATTCGGGCTCCTTTTTCTCCCTCAAAATTCAGCGCCCAGCGAGCCTTGCGATTTGCTTCGAGCTCGCCGATCTCTACGATCGGATCCATCGAGCTCAGACGAAAGTCCCCAATCGCAGCCAAGTCACGTAGCCCTTTGAGTTGGGATTCATCCAGAGCCTTTTGCCCGATGAGAAGGCTCGCTTTCTCAAAATCAGATTCCTCCAGCGATCTCCCGATCTTTTCCAAAAGAACTTCAGGCTCGAACTCGGCCGCACCCATTCCGGCATCAATGAGCATTTGCTCGGGTGTCGGAGGCGCCACTGTATCAACAGGTTCAGGCGCGGGTTCCGGTTCCGCGTCGAAGGGGTCAAAAGGCTTCGGCTCAATTTTCCCGGCAACCGGTTCCACTTCCGGCTTTTCGGGCGGGGCAGGTTGGGCGGGGGCGGGTTTGCCGGAACGACTCGACTGGAAGAGGTAAACTCCGGACCCCAAAAGAGCGGCGGCCACAAAGGCTAGAAAAACAAACAAGCCAAAGTTCGAACGAGGTTCATAGGAGTCGTAGGTGCTCATTTCAAAATTCGGAGTTAATCGGTTGGCTCTTTGGTTCTGGGAATCTTTGGAAAGGTAACGTTCCGCCAAGGCTGGTTATTACGACGGATTCTCAGAGTGGTCTCGGTCACCGCGGCGCCCGAAACCAGATTAAAGTAGAACTGCTGGCTATCGCTGATTCGCTGTCCGTTAAATTCGAGGATATAATCATTGGGCCGGATTCCCTGTTGATCCGCAAGGCTCCCGGGAGCGACCTGTTGAACCAAAACGCCTCCCTGGTGTTGATAGGCGGGGGGGAGATCCCGGACTGCGATTCCAATGGCATTCAAAATAGCCCGATCGGACGCCAGGCGGGCGTTTTCAGCAATCTGCTGGCCTTGCTCGAATGGATTGGCCTCGCCGACCATCGCCTTCAAATTGATCACCTTGTCCTTGCGCCAAACACTGATTTCGGCATCGTCGCCCACCTTGGAGCGCCGGATTCGATTGAGCAATCCGCGAGCGTTGGTTACCCCCTCGCCTTGATAGGCCAGGATGATGTCATAAGGTTCCAGACCCGCTTTTGAGGCTGGAGAATCAGGGGTCACACCAGACACCAGAACACCCTGGCCCGAGAAGTTCAGATCGTTGGCGACATGCTGTTTTAAATCGCGGGTCGCAAGACCAAGGTAGCCATGAATCGGGCGACCTTTGTCGAGAATGTATTCCAGCGTCCGCATCACATCATTTGAGGGGATGGAAAATCCAATCCCTTGAAAGCCGGGGTTCTCCCGATCCTCGGTGTAAATCGAGACGTTGATCGCAATGATCTCACCAAGATGATTGAGCAGCGGTCCGCCGGAGTTTCCGGGATTGATGGCGGCATCGGTCTGGAAAAGATCCCGCTGGTTGTCCGAGAGCGAGCGATCCCTGGCCGAGATGCGCCCAACCGTTACCGATTCCCCAAGCCCAAAGGGATTGCCAACCGCGATGGCAAGCTGGCCGACACGCACGGCATCGGAATCACCGAACTTCAATGCGTAGAATTTTTCGTCGGGATCGCCGCTTTTGATTCGCAACACCGCGATATCAAGGAGCTTGTCCGAGTTGATCAAGGTGGCTGGAAGCGATCGACCGTCGTGAAGAGTCACCCGGATTTTCTGGTGCCCCTCAATGACGTGATGGTTGGTGATCACGTGCCCCTCCTCGGAAACGATCACGCCCGATCCAAGGCCCGGAGTAATACGATCACGCTCGTAAATTCTCCTGCTGTAGCGATCGATCACACGCTCGCGTTTCAGAATCTCGGTATCGATACTGACCACGGCGGGAGTCACCCGGTCGACGAGTTCCACCATCTCGTCATTGGCCCGGATCAGCCCCGGAACGAGGCTTGGGTCGATGGCCGGCTTGGTCTGCAAGGTGGCGTATTCCGGGGCAAACTGCTGGTCGGACTCCTGGGCACCAAATCCAAAAATGGGCTGCCCATCGCGCCATGCGCGGAAAACATGCACCGAGACGAACGCGGCCATAAAAACAAAACAGAGAACAAGAAGTCTTTTGAAAGCGTCACTCATTTGGGATCGGGGTTAGGTAAATCTAGTCTTAGTTGATGGGTTGTCATGCCTCATCGTAAAGCAAAAGTGAATTCACAACCATTTGGGAAGCGATGACAACCCAACCTCTTTTCTCCAAATTGTCTGCTGCTCTGATGAGAAATGGGCTATGCAGATGATATGGAAATTAGATCGCTTCGAAACGATGAATGGGATCACTTGGCCCGGCTCATTTTTCATTCCACCAATGATTGGTATCAAAAGAACCTGAACCGGCGATGTTTTGGCGGCGATGACCCCCTGGTTTGTCGGATCTTCCCTGAAGTTTATGAGGCCCTGGATCCCGGATGCTGTCTCGTAGCGGAAGTCGACGGGACGCTCGCGGGATCTTGTTTTTACCACCCGCGGGAAACCCATGTCTCGCTTGGGATCATGAATGCCGATCCTGGCTTTGTGGGCCGCGGCGTCGCACGGACCCTTCTACAAGAAATCATCAATCGATCTGGAGACAAACCGATCCGCCTCGTTTCGAGCGCCTTGAACATCGATTCCTACTCTCTATACACACGGGCGGGCTTCCAGCCTCTTGCCATCTATCAGGACATGATCGTTCCGACTGAAGTCGAGCTCCCTCCGATCTCCTCGAGAATCCGAACCGCAACGCTTTCCGACCTTCCTGCCATTCTTGCGCTTGAGGATCAGGTCAGCGGGATCTCCCGGGAAAAAGATTGGCGTTATTTCCTCAATGATGACTCGTCAACCTGGCGGGGATTTGTGTTTGAAACCGATGGAGAAATCACAGGATTTTTGTTTTCGGTCAACCATCCAGGCAGCCGTATGCTCGGGCCGGGGGTCATGCGGAGTCATGCGGCCGCATTTGAACTCATCGTCGCCCAGCTTGCTACTTTCGAGGGCGAAACCCCGCTCTTCCTCGTTCCCGCGAGCGAAACGGCGTTGATTCAAAGCCTGTACACGGTAGGCGCCCGCAACTGTGAGATCCACCTCAGCCAGGTCCTCGGCGATGCCCGGGATCCCAAGGGAATTACGATGCCAACATTCATGCCCGAAACCGGATAATTGGATTTTTTCCAAACTCTTTACCGTTGGGGTGTCAATTTTGTGAGAGGCTCCGACTCACACCCTGTCCATCGCCCTATGAAATTCCACCCATCCTACCTCGCCGCGCCCGTCTTCCTCATTGCAGGAATCCTTGCGGGCAGGGAACTTTTTCCCAAAATCGTTCCCGCCCCCGAACCCGGGACAACAACCCTCTCCACCCGCGGCAAACGAAAAGTCTTCCGCGTGCAAAAGGCCGATGACTCCGGTTTGGCGGTCTCACCAACCGGCCTTCAGGGCCTGCTGGAGTTGGTCGACACGAGAGATCACTTTCATACCTCCACCCTTCTCCGGGCTTCTTTGGGTGAATTGAGCCGCCCTGCTCTCGAGTCCCTTCTTCTCGAGATTGAAGACCATTCGAAGAGCGACCCCCGTGGCTCCACCCTGAGGCTGAGCCTGATCAATCACCTCGTCGCCAAAGACCCCTTCCATGCCCTCGATTTCGTTTTGGCGCAGGATAATCCCTCACTCCAACATTCATTCATCAATATCATCATGAGTGGGGCGGCCCGGGTTGACCTCAATGCCGCACGCCAGGCCCTCGCTCTCATTGAAGACCCCCGCACGAAGCAGCTTGCGGAAATGGCCCTGATCAACTCGGATGCCGTATCCTCCAGCGCAGATCTCCTCGCCCTCCTCGAGGGCAGCAAGATCATGCCACAATTCACAACATACCAACACGGAGGGATGTGGGGAAGCTATGACGGTTGGGGCGGAGGATTCCACAACTACTCCGTGCCGGCCTCGGGCGTCCTGGTCAAGTTGGCCCAGCAAGATCTTGCCGCCGCCGAAAAATATGCACGTGATTTGAAAAACCCCCACGAACGTGGCAATGCCATGATGCAAATCGCAAGTGGCCTGGCCCAGTCGGATCCTGACCTGGCACTCGAGTGGGCGCGGAATCTTGAGAACAACCAGTCACGCAACCAGACCCTCGCCAACGTCATTGGCATCATCGCCAGGGACGATCCCAAACGGGCCATTTCACTTTCCGATGAAGTGACTAATCCCAAACAGCTCGACAGTGTCATTTCCACGATTGCCAGCACCTGGGCCAACAACGATCCCATGGCCGCCATCGATTGGCTCAAGACCCTTCCAAAGACAAAGGCCACCCTTCAGGCCACCTCCAATACTGCGGTTCGAATGGGCCAAACCGACCCGCTTGGGGCCATCGCCGTGCTCGACACCTTGCCAGGAAATAACAAGGCAAACTTCATCTCCAACATCGTCACAAACTGGGCTAACCGGGACTTTGATGGAGCAAAAAATTGGATCATGCAACAGGATGACCCCGGTAAACTTCAACAAGTTCTACCCGGTGTGCTTTCACGCTGGGTGGGAGAAGACCCCGTCTCGGTCGCCAACTTTCTTGCCAGCAAAGCAGACGACCGCGCTGCCGGATTCTTTGCCAGCCAGTATTCCTCTGTCGCAAGCTACTGGGCCAACCAGGACCGTAGCGCCGCCTTGAATTGGGCCAATGGATTGGAAAAAACCGAACTTCGAAGGGAAGCGATCCGGGGAGTTTATCAAACTTGGGCCAGCGAGGACCCCGCCGAAGCAGCCCAATATCTCGGATCAATTTCCGATCCCGGCAACCGAAAACACCTCCTCAACAGTGTTGCGGGAAGCTGGGCCACCCAGGACCCCGAAGCCGCCCGGACCTGGCTCAATACACTCCCCGCCAACGAACGGTTCGAAGCTGCTCAATCCACGATTTCGACCCTCGGATATTCAGACCCACGCCTCGCCGCCGACCTCATTGATCGAATGGTCGAGCAAGCTGCCGGCAACGAAGAACAAACCCGAAAAATTTACCGCGAGGCAGCCAACGTCGCAACCTACTGGAGCAGTCATGCCCCTCAAGATGCCGCCGAATGGGCCGCCGGGATCACCTCGGAAGAGAAGCAAGCAAACGCCTACCGCAATATCGCCTCCACTTGGGCTCAATTTGATCCTCCCGCTGCCGCAAGCTGGATCGACACCCTGCCGCCCGGCACTTCCCGCGACCGGGCCACCGAGCGATTGGTCGATCAAATCAAGCAGCAGGATCCTTCCGCAGCCTTTGAGTGGGCCAATTCGATGAATGACGATAACCAGCGCTATCAGTCGATTCAGAACGTCGTCAGACAATGGCAGAGCACCAATCCCGTAGCCGCCCGTGAAGCTATCGAGTCAGCCTCGATCACTCCCGACCAACAAGAGGAGCTTCTCGGCCAGCTCAAATAAGGTTCATACTTCCCTGCCAGCGACGGGGGGTCACCCAAGAGAAAATGAGCCCATAAAGAGTTCGAACTCTCATGGCTTGGGTTTGTCTACTGTTCCGAAATCTGCAAGCGCACAAACCAACGGTCGCCCGGTCCTGAAGACGGAGTGAGACGAAGCTGAACACTCTCGGTTCCATCTCCATTATCGACCGGACTTCCCTCAACCTGCATGGTCATCGCGGCTGAAGCAGGAGCCCAGGAGCCCAGGCGGTCTGTAGCTTCGACCACGTAGCGGATGCCATAGATTTCATACCCGTCTCCAGTGGTGCCACTGGCATCACCGGAGTTGGATTCCCGAAGTCGACGGTAACTGAACAAGAGATCATTGGGTTGCGCGGGATCATTGGACACTGACGGACCAATCTCATCTCCACCGGCAGATGGATCACCGCCAAGGGCATATTCCAAAAGGTTCGCCAGCCCATCAAAGTCGGAATCCGCAAGCGGGCTGTTATCGGCGAGTGGATAGCCGCCTGCCCAGTTCTGGTAATTGCGAACTTCTTCCACCGCGATCGTCACTTCGTCGAAAGTCCCGGAGTCAATATCTTCCAGGCGCAAAACGTAGGAACCTACCTGATCAAAAACAACAGACGAGCCGACATTTCCAAACTCAGAAAAGGTTGCCACCCCGGGTCCTGACTCTTGTGTCCAGCGAACCGACCCTGCTGGCCCGGAATTGGCCAAGGTGCCGAAAAGAGCGAGGTCAAAACCCAAATCAGAACTGCTCGGCGAACTCTGATGAACTTCCACCGTGATGATATTTTCACCCGCGATCAGGCCCGCCGGATCGAGAGCCCAATCAAAGAAGGTCTCTTCATCGCTCCCTCCCACCGAGCCACTGGCACGAGTCGCAAAAGCAATCGTGCCAGATGGCATATTGACCCGCTGCACCTCAATGCCATTGAGATAAATGACCACCCCGTCATCCGCCAGCACACTGGCGGTTAGAGCAGAATAATCAGCAGGATCATCAAGATAGAAGCGGCGGCGAAAGTAGGTCGTGATGTATTTATTGGAGGATACACCACCAAATCCGACCTCCGTAGTTTCGTCGTTGTCACCATAGCCAAATTTTGCCAGACCTTCCTTCCATGCGCTGTCATCATAAGAAAGAGCGCGCCAATCTGACCCCAAATCCACTCCGGCATCGCTATACTTCCAATAGTCTCCCCTCTCGACAAATTCCTCCACATGCCGAAGTGTTCCCTCGAGAATAAAGCTGGCACCAACATCAACGGTGAAATCGCTTCCGGCGTTGGGTTCTCCGACCCGCGTATTTTCGTCATCCAAAATCGTAACCGAAGCAACCGAAGAAGCGCCGGCGGAGAAAATCGCTCCCGGTGCCAGAAAGACAGAGAACTGTTCCCTTCCTTCCACTTCCGGATCATCAAGAATTGTTACGTCGAAGATCTGCGAGGCCGAACCAACAGGAAGTGTCACAAAAGCAGGCACTCCGGAAAAGTCGAGACCACTTGTTGCACCTCCTCCCAACGAAAGTGGCACCAACAACGAATCCAGCAGTCCCCCGGATCTCGTCACTTCAAACCTTGCCGTGCCGCTGCCATTCTCCCGGACAAAGTCATCTAGCGCGACAATGTTAACAACATTGTCTGATGCCACAAAAATCTCAACCTGTGAACTGAGCACTCCGGAAGTCGCCGTGACCGTATAGGTTCCCGGGGCAGTTGCCGAGAAAAGTCCTGTAGGTGATATCGATCCTCCGGCCGGAGATACCGACCACAACGGATCCGCTTCGGTCAGATTCCTCGCCGCACTGAGTTCGAGATCAAAACTCAAATCATTGCTATCACCGTCTTCCTGATGAATTTCAGCAGCGATAACATTCGTGCCCTCCACCAATAGGCCCGGTTCGACACTGAAACTCAGCAACACTTCCTCGTTCGATGAAGAAACATCATTGAGCGCCTCCGTGCCGGCACTCACGGTTCCGGTGGTAAGATTGTCCCGGGCAATCTCCGTGCCATTCAGAAAAACCCGTGCTCCATCATCTCGTTTGAGCGAGAGCTTGAGTCTGGAAACTTCAGCAACATTGGAGGCCTCAAAACTACGGCGAAACCAAGTCGTGATATGCTTATCCGCCGAATCCGCGCCAAAGCCCACGATTGTATTTTGCACATCTCCGTATCCCAACTCCGCCTGCCCGGACAGCCACCCGCTGTCATCGAATTCCGGAGTCGTCCAGGCACTTCCGGGATCGATTCCGGTATCAAGATAGTTCCAGGTATCTCCCAAGGGAACGAGGAGATCTTCAGCCAGAGTATTATCCCATATTCTCGCGGTGAGTTGCACCGACGATGAAACATTGACACTCGCGGCCGCCGGGGAAACCGTCATCACCTGATCCGGAGCTGTCGTGACCAGCGACCCGTGGGCGAAGAAATCGACACCGCTCAGCGCCGGATCAGGAGTAAGCGGCATCGCGACTGTTGCCTGGAAAACCTCGCCATCAAACATTGCCCCTAACGTCGTCCCCGAGGACCTCGATAGCCCGGCCATGAGATAGCTTCCGTCGTCGAGTGTCATGCACTGGCGATCGGTTCCCTCCACGAAAACCCGGGCACCTGCGACCGGCTGGCCGCCTTGCAAGACCCTGCCGCTCACAACCCCGTCGTTTACCGGCGAACCCACCTTCACAAGAACGCGATCACGGGCGATACCACCCTTCCGGTCCGAGCAGGTAATCGTCACCACATAGGTTCCGGGCGAACTCCATCGCCGCATCGCCACCGCACGATTCAGACCTTCCGGTGCGAAGGTATCGCCGATATCAAAATCCCACGCGTAAGCCAGGGTATCACCTTCCGGATCACTTCCCGTTGCCGTAAGAGTAACGTCCTGATTGACCGCCGCAACCAGCGTGTCTGCTGCGAGCGAAACCGCTGGGGGACCGTTTTGAGGCGCGGAAAAAGTTGCGACAAGAGCTGGCTGAATCAGAAAATCACTGCTCCCGGTGCCGTTGTTCAGCCCGTGAATCGCAAGAACATTGGCTCCGTTGACCAAAGCCCCCAAAGCCGCCTCAACGTTAAAATCTTCGAAGACCACTGCATCGTTGTCACTGTGATTTTGCGTCGCTCCGGAATTCCAAACCGGATTGAGAGGCGCATTGGCTTCGGCAATTTTAGCTCCATTCAAGTAAGCCACAAAGCCATCGTCATAACGCATTTTCAGTTTAAGCGATTCAAGATCGGCAAGATCAACCCCGGCATCAATGGTGAATGGTACCCGGATATAACAGGACGCGATATTCGAACGCATCGGCAAAACATCAACCCCGAGGTAGGACTGGTAGTCCGGCCCCGTATCGTATCCCACCCCAAGGGAACCGGCGGCAACCCACGAACTGTCATCAAAGCCAGCCTCGGTCCAACTGGTTCCTGAAGGGACTGTCGCAGTCGGAAGAAAGGCGCGACAAGCCGCCCTCTCCCCAATCAACTCCAACTCCGCCCCCGAATCCACATGCACATGCACGTCGATATATTCATTTGGAGCAGCACCACCCCGACCCATCGGCGTGATGCTGATTTTACTTTCGAGGTCCGTGTAGGTCCGGCCAATCAAGAGCGGAGCATCCCACTTGTCACTATTATCCTGGGTCCATGAAGCGCCGCTGGCAGAACCTTGATCGGAATACGGCGTCATATCCAGAAGCGTGCTGGTGCCCCCACCACTTCCAGTCCAGTTAAAGAGGACTCCGTTGGAAAGGTAATCGTTATCCTCATCCCGGTTGGGCTGACGCCATGCGGTGCGATAACTGAGCCAGTATTTGGAAAGCGCCCCGCCCGAAGGAACACGCAGCGCCAAAAGCCCGGTGGCATCCTCGTTGTCATTCTGAAAAAGACGATAGGTTCCGGTCTGGCTCCGGGTCGTGACGTCAACCATGTCGGAGTTGGTCAACCAATCGAGGCGCCACTTCTCATGAACCGTAAAATGAGGAAGAAGCGGATTGTCAAAGTCTCTTCCGCTCTGGGCACTCATGACGCTGAAGCGGTGACCATATTCGACCCGGCCCAAGCCATTGGTTGGCGTCGTGCCTCTTGGACTCAGGTCGCTGGTGTAATTAAAGTAGGCGTGGGAGAGTCCCAGATTGTGCCCGAATTCGTGCCCCGAAGTCCGGAGGGAAGTGTATCCCCGCTGATGGTGGCTCTTTCGCCCACCCACTTGCGCAACCCCCGCGTATGACCCGATCCCCCGGTCGGAAACAATCGTATAAAGATCGTAGTTATTGTAGTCCCAGTCTTCTCCTTCGGCCTGCCCCATCGCGATCGCCATATCACGGGCCTCATTCATCATCTTACCAAGTCCCTGCCCGACATACTCCGATTTATTCCCGGTCAGCGTGATCATGTCCGGAAATACCGTAGTCACGTTCAACTTTCCGTAAGATGCGATTCGATAGTGCTCCGCGACATCATCCTGATGGCTCCGGGCGGTCGCGAGAGTGACCGGCTCGTAAGTCGGATCGTCATCCGCAAAGCGAACACGCAGATAGAGGATGCGTTTATCACCTTCCGTCCAGGCACTCTCCGCCACTTCGGCCTCACCACCGGGGCCGGATGCATTCTCATCAGTCACCAACATCGCCACGTATTGGTCCAGTTCGTCCTCGCTCTCGAATCGCCGCACTTCCCCGAATGACTCGACGACCAATCCATCGTCGGAGATTACTCGTACTGGGTCCGATGAAACGGCCAAAGCATCATCAATTGAGATCCCAACCAGCGAGATACGGTCTTTGGTCTGCAAGCCTTCTCGACGCCCATAGGTGAAAGCACGATAACGTTTCCCTTCAAAGGAAACAAACCGCTCTTCCCCGGGCGCGTCCTCCGGGCGTTCGAGATCGCCGGTGTAGCAACTCACCACCCGCTCAAACTCCGCTGCCGCCGAGATCCGAACTTCGAGCAATTGCTCGATCTCATCCGGCAAGCCAAACCGTTCCTCCGGGGTAACCGCCAATCGGAGAGCCTGCTCGGGATCCAGCTTGATCAGACCTTTCAACACCTTCCGGCGCTCGCGAGCCAAACGAGCTCCTCGCTCAAGATCGGGAGTCGTTGCCTCCGAATGGAAGATCTCAAGCCAGTCGTTGAAGGCACGAGGCGCAGTCGAAAAAAGAACTGAGGTCTCATCGATCGCTTCCCCGCCAAGCTGGCGCCCGGGATCATTGAAGGTGGATTCCCCTCTAAAATTTGGCGTCCGGTAAAACCAAACGATCAGGAGAACCAGACAACAAAGCCCGGCCGGCAAAAAGCGGAGAATTTTCATGGATTGCGAGGTGTGTGTCCCCGTACCCTGCTTAATTTCGCATCGAATCGCAAGCTCATCGGACCACAAAAGCCGAAAAGATATTGGACATCCCGAGAGACTCTTCGGCCGCTGCCTTTCAGAAACCGGGACACCTCAAGTCAGCCGACCCGGCTCACCCGCCTCAGAAAAAGTCACCCCATTTTGACATTCGCAAACTGGTCCCGCGATAGAGCCGGTAAGAAAAACTTATTTAATCCAATGAACCTAAAAAAACTCTTCATCCTCGCAGCTCTCGGTTTTGGAGCCCTTCAAGCCCAGAACATTCCACAAGAGACTCCCAAATCTGAAATCATCGGCTTTGAGCCCCAACCCGACGGCCTCGATATCATCTTCACCGGAGATCCCAACCAACTGTATGCCGTTTATACCAGCGAAGATGGCAATACCTGGAGCTACCTCACCATGGGAGCCCACCTCGATGGCGATCATTTTCATGTCCACGACAGTGAAGCAACCAACGCAAAGAAGCGCCTCTACCGCATCGTCGTTCTCAATCAAAACTGCCGCCAGGTCGACCCCTGGACCACTGAAAACCTCCTTTTCCGGGTCAACTACTCGGAGTTCCTCAGCGAAGCCCGGCAAAACGACCTCCGCGCCGCCGCCAGGCAATTCCACGAATCAATGAATGCCACCCTTCGCGCGGTCGCCGGAGTGAAACAAGCCCAGACCGGCCTTGCGGAATTTCTTAAAGATCTCAGTGAAAAACGTTTCGCCTGGATCGAAGCCCGGCATGCAACAGACGCCGCCATGAAGGCCAAGGAGCTCGCAGAGAAGGAAATCACCGAAAAAAAGAAAGCCCTGGAGGAACAAAAGGAAGAGCAGGAAAAAGCACGCCGCATGCGTGACCAACAACTTCACGAAAAAGGGGTTTTCCTGGACTGGGCCAAAAAATTCGATGACGCCGGAGATACCCGGAAGGCCGATGAAATGAGAGCCAATGCCGAAGAAGCCCAAAAGCGCTTTGCAGTCTGGAACGACGAGGTGAATTTTCAGGACGATGCGGTCGAAAGCCTCGAAATCGACATCGCCGATCGTGAAGCCGCCCTCCCGGATCACGATGGTGATATCGAAGATAAAAAGACCGCGGAGCAAGAAGCGAAGGACGCCTATGACAAAATGAAGGAAGGTAAGGCTCCACTTGAGAAAAGAATCAAAGAAGCCAAACAGGCGGTTGAGGACGCCGAAAGAGACCAGAAGACCAAGCAAAGGGCCTGGGCTGACAAAGCCCGCAAAGCCAGGGATGATGGCAAGAAGGAAAGCGATCGCCGCGCCGCAGCCGCACACGCTGCCAGTGAAGCCGGAAAAGCCGGAGTTCCCGCTCCCAAACCAACGGCCCCAAAGCCCTCGGCGCGGGCGGTCCAAATCGCCCGATTTCTCGAGCACATCAAGGAACACGGTGGTGTTGATGAATACAATCGAGCTCTCCGCACCATGTTCGGAGCATCACTTGAAGCCGGGCTCGTAACGCTCAAGGGACTCGGAACTGCCATGGCCCAGTGGGCGACCGGCAAGGCCGCCAGCGGGGGAGCAGTCGGCACTGCACTTGCCAGCGGAGTTGTCAGCTTCGGCTACGGAGTCATCGCCGGCTGGGTCCAGGATGCCGCCGGATCCGCCACCCGCGGAATTGCCACCGATCGCATGGTCGGGATGATTTTCGGAGAAAGCCTCTACCCCGGTGATGCCAAATACAGCCCGGGCCGGGATAAACAAAAATCCACCGCCGAGCTCTACCTTTACAACACAGATGGCACGGTCACCATTATGGTTTTCCGCTCCAGCCAGGGATTGACGGTCAAGAACTACCGGATCAAACGAAGGTAAGACTCAATCAAGTCAAACCTCACACCTCCGGAACCAGCCTATGCTGGTTTCGGACTTCTCTGATCGGCAGAAGATCCGTATCCTGATTACTCCTTGTCCAACCCCACTTTGCAGTAGGGTGGATAATCAAACTGATTTCCATTCAACCGAGGGTCGTTGTGCTCTTTCAGCTCGGCCATAAGTTGGGCGCGTAACCTGGCTCTCACCGCTCCATATTTGGAATCGGCAGCCAGATTTTTGATCTGATGAGGATCGCTCTTCAGCTCATAAAGTTCCTCTGCCGGACGGGACCCGAAACCAAGATCCCAATGGAATTTGAATTCCGGCTTATCACGATTCAAAATCATCCACGCCTTGGTTGGTCCGGCATCCACGTCGGCATAAGTCAGCCGCGTTTTACCCGCGAGGTCTTCAAAAGAAAGCGGGCCTTTCTTGAGAGCCAACAAGTCACCCATTGGAGTGCGGTCGGAAGTGAAATTGATGATATAAAGATGATCCGCCGTTCGAATCGAACGCATCGAAAAAGGAAGCTGGCGGTCACGCGCCGACTCCACGTGAACCTCGCGCCCGATCAAAGCCCATGACCGAAGACCCGAGTGATCTCCGGAACCCAGCGCGGGAAGAAGATTCTCTCCATGCATCGTATCCGCTTTCTCAATTCCGGCAGCCGCCAGAAAAGTAGGCGCGAGATCGATCAACGAGATCGGCTTGTCCAACTTCTGGGCGGGCTGGATATGGCCGGGCCAACGTGCCGCAAAAAGAACCCGCGCACCAAAATCGTAGCAATTCGTTTTCCCGCGGGGGAATCCGGGCGCACCATGGTCTCCCGAAATTACAATCAAGGTATTGTCATATTCTCCGGTCGCCTTGAGTTCCTCGAGGAGAATCCGGCAGCATTCATCAAAAGCCATCGCCTCGCCGAGGTAGTCCGCCAGATCTTCTCGAACCACCGGGACGTCAGGAAGAAAAGGAGGCATCTTTCCCTTTAACTTCCCGGGATCCAGCCCCCAAAGATTTTTGCCCGAACCCCTCGTCCAGGAGCGATGCGGATTCGTCGGGTGAAAGTGATACATAAAGGGCTGTCCCTTGCCCCGCTTTTCCAGAAAGCTCCGGAAGTTGGCCCGGCATTCCTCATAAAGATCGTCCTTTCTCTTCAGTATCTCACCACCCTTGCTGACATACTGGGAAAAGGTATTCACCTTGCGCCCCGCCTTATTGAACTGTGGCCCAAACTTTTTCCCCTTCACATGATCCTTGTGAGTGAGTCCGATGTGATATCCGTTCTTCTGAAGGATCTCCGCATAGCCTGAAATCCCGGCCCAGGGATCGGAGGCCTCGGGTCCGTGCCAACGATGGTGTAGCTGGGAACAGGAACCGTTGGTAAAGAAATGACGCCCGGAAATCAAAGCAGCACGGCACGGCGAGCAGGAAGGAGCCGAAACAAAAGCGTTGGTCGCCAAAACCCCTTCACGGGCCACCTGGTCGAAGGTCGGGGTTGAAATGATGTCGTTCACCGATGGCTGATCCTTGGACGAATAAGCCGAGGCATACCGCCCAAGATCGTCCGCAAACAACATGAGAATATTTGGCTTCTTGTCGGCCCTGGCAATCAAGGGAAGGAAGAAGAGAAGGAAGAGCGCAAAATTTTTCATGGATTCAGTCAAAAGGTTTCCCGGAGCTGGTGCAATACCTTGGAAGATGACAACGTAGGCACACCCAACCAACTATCATCCCATGTCCCTGAAATCCGTTCTTCCCTCATCTTCCCGCTCGCTGCGATTCCTCAAGCTCTTCGCTCCTCTTGCCATCCTTGTCTCATCCGCCTGGCTTGCCTTTGGCGATAAGAAGGAAAACGCGCGCGCCGAAAAAATCGGCTGGATTGAGCCCGTGCAAAAGAACATCGAAGGGTGGACCGTGCACGTCGACCCCACCCTGCTTGAAGGAGGAGAAAATGCCGAGACGGGAGAGAAAGCCATCAAGATGCTCGCCAACCACCTTCAGCGCATCTGCATTCTCCTGCCCGAAAAGCAACTCGCCAAGATGAAGACGATGGAAATTTGGCTCGAGAACAAACACCCCGAACTCACCGGAATGCAGTATCACCCCGGTGCCGGATGGCTCACGGGGCGCGGCTATGATCCCCGCCTCGCCAAGAAGGTCCACATCACAAACGCCTCCGCCCTTTTCTCGCGTGAACAAATGCTCAAGCACCCGGCCGTCATCCTTCATGAACTGGCGCACGCCTACCACGACCAGATCCTGAGCTTCGACGATAAGAAGATCATCGAAGCCTACGACACCGCCATGGAAAAAGGAATTCTTGAGAAGGTGAAGCTCTTCACCGGTCGCACCGTCCGTCACTACGCCGCCACCAACCACAAGGAATACTTCGCCGAAGCCACCGAGGCCTACCTCTACCGCAACGACTTCTACCCGTTCGTCGCCGCCGAACTCAAAGACTTCGACCCGAAGGCCTTCGCCGTCATGAAGGAAGTCTGGGGACCCGCTGCGGTAAGGTAACCATCCAAAGTTCACAGCATGGCTCTGCCGAAATTGACGTTTGAAGGAAAAATAGAAATGAAAAAGAATATCCTCCTACTGTTGATTGTTCTCGGTGCGTCTGGCGCGTATTCAAAGGAAAGCAATCTCGAACTACTTTGGGATCAGTACGGGAATAGAGTGGCGGGAGCAAAAGGTAAGAATGAAATCCAAATCCAAGTAACGGGTAATTTAAAAAAAACCGGGCTTTATCGTCTCCCAAAGGGTTTTGGCTTAAAGTCGATTTACGGAGTAGGTGGGGGACATGGAGGACAAGGCGATTTCGGAGGAGGACCGCCGGTCATCCTGACTATCACGCGAGTTGTTGATGGCAAAAACTTTGTGTGGAGACATAAACTCAAGACTTTACGCTTAGCAAAGACTCATGACTTTGAGTTGCAAGAGGGAGACCTTGTCTACGCTGATACCCGTATATTCTGACTACCGTTATCCTGCCAAGCGAAGCATCTTTCGCAGATTCTTCAGATTGGATTGGTCACTCAACCTTCCAATGCAGATTACGCAATTCCGGCGGCCTCCCCTTCCAGGAACCACCGAGGGTCTTACGATTCTTACTACCACGCTTCTTTGATCGAAGAATGTCAATCGGGGCATAGCGGAGTTCCTTGATTCCTTGCCAATTGTCCAAAACACCGCCTTCCGCATCCTTAAACTGGAATGGCTCTAGTTGGACCATCTGCCACTCCTTGCCGCCATCAAGCTTCACTACTATGGCGAAACGATCAATGCCTACTACGAGAGTATTTGCTTCTTCCGACCGCACCTCGAAGGCGAGCTTCGCACCTTCCGGCGCTTTCCACCGTGGCTCATAAACCTTATGGGTTTTGCGAGCCCATTCCTTCTCGCGATAGGTAAACCATTCCTTCTCCCAGTCTTCGGCGAAGTCCTCAATCTCGGTTGAAGTCTTAAAAGTATCCGCGACGCCAAGCTTCTTCAAGCGATCCGAATCGAGCATCGTCATGGGGCTTGAAATCGTAAAATGATTTGCTTCATAGACTCCATAATAATAGCCCGCTCCGACCACCTTGTTTTCAAGAGGATAACTGACGTTTGCATAGATCCAAAGAGGGCGGCCGGGATCAACAAGGGGAACATCAGCAACCCAATCAGCTTTTCCCGGCGATGCCTTCACGTGATGCCAAAACCGACTCTTGGTATTCTCCCTGTTTCCCGGACCTTCCAACACTTCCCCCTGCTGGGTATAATAAACATCCACCGATAGAATTTCTCTCGATCGATCAGGGACCAGAATGAGTCTTGGCCGTCTTCCTTCCCGCAGCATCAGCTTGGTTGATGGTGTTCCCGGAGTCTCAAAGGAACCCTTCAGATGCTGGTCGAACCACAATTGCGTCGCCACCTCATAGCCCGAAGTATCCTGGTGATTGTGATGGGGCGCACAGGTCATGCGGATGTCGGGAGACTGAACCTCAATTGTGGCCTGCTGCAGATCATCGATTCGGCCATGGAAATCATTTGCCGGACTCAGAAAAAAGATGGGGCAATCAATTCGCGGAAGGTAGGCATCATCTCCAATGGTCGTCCGGAATAGCGGATCGGAATTGTAGCGATCACTCACCCCTCCGCACGATGGCGCAGCAGCCTTCACCCGATCATCGGATCCCGCCGTCAGCACCGTCAGCTTCCCGCCCATCGAGTGTCCGTATACTCCCAGCCGCTTCGGATCCACCTGCGGTTGTTGTTCCAAAAATGTCAAAGCCCGGCGTGCCCCGAGCGTACACAAGAACCAACCGTTGTTTCGGGGTGACTTCACGGAATCAAGAGTCCATGGCGCGGGATCAACCAACTTGGGAAAAACGTTCCCGGCATTCCGGGCCGGCGCGTGATAGCCGTCCAGTGCCCCCCAATCAGTCGTGACCCGGTAACGCGGATCGTCTGTGTTCCCTTCCCAAAACAACTTCACTTCCGGGGGACCCACCCGGTGGTCCGGCGCACTGATCCGCCCGGCCCAGGATATCGAAATGGTGGCATAACCCCGCTTGGCATTCGTCAGCACCGCCCTGTGATCGGCATACTGTCCCCCGCCATGGATCTGAACCAACCCTGGCAAATTTTGAGCCCCTTTGGGATAGCCAAAGATCCCCGCCATCATCGCCTTCCGTCCTTTGAAGACTCCAATCCGATAGCGCAGGACCTGAAGGACCACTCCGTCCTCCTCCCAACCTTTCAGAACTTCAACCTCAAGCGGCTCATTCCGCGGATCAAACCCCCGCCATAATTCATCCACCGTGGAGGGAACTTGCCCACCTTGCAGAGGAGGCAGGGTCTCTTTCAGCTCCACACCAAAAGCAAACGGGCAAAAAATCCACAAGGTAAGGAATAGTCGAATCACAAAAATTCCTACTCTCATTTGTTAGCGAACCTTTCGCACGGCAACGAAACCAATGTCCCTTGTCCCGATCACCTATGGCAATCGCCGGAAACGGTAGAATCGCCGGTCTGCCAGAACGGTGTCAGAGAAGATCAGGGTGCCACCCCCGGCGAGTACTTCGTCACTCAGCGGCTCCCAGTTTTCCAGATCATTGCTGAACTCAGCCTGATACAAAAACCCGGGCTCGGTCATCAGAGTAAAAGTCAGGATGTCGCCATCGATCACATAAGTTGCACTTGGGCTGACGGCCGGGATCGAATTCAAAGATCGCGGTGTCGGTTGTGCCAGGGCCGCAATGATCTCTCCGGCACGGCCCATCGTCTTATCGGGCGACTGACGGCCGAAATCAACGCGATCAATCAAAGTCCCATCAGGTGCCGAGAGAAGAATGCTCTCCCCTCCTGCTGACAACCTGAATGGAAGGTGCAAGTCGGAACTCAACTCCGGAGTGTTCTGCAAAATTTCGTCATCGGCCCACGCCAGGAAATATCCTCCTCCAGGCACGCCGTAGCCTAGTGGTATCTGGAATTTAAATGGATCGTTGGGATCATCGCTGAGGAACCAACCGGTCAGGTCAGCCGTCACCAATCCCGGATTGGCCAATTCGATCCAGTCCTCAAAATCGCCATCAGCCGGATCGGCGATGGTATTCTCATTGTCAGCCATCCACTCATTAATCACGAGCGGTGGCCACGCTTCCACACCAGTAAAGGTGACCGTTCTCACTTCACTGGCAATCTCGGCTCCTTCCGCGTCGAGAGCCCGGGCCAAAAGAACATTCTCACCAGCTTGCAGGGCAAAGGGGGCAGTCCAATCTCCGGGGGTATTCCAATCAAGCTGCAAAGGAATCCCATTCACTTCGATGGTCACCGCATCGACGGGAGCCGTTCCCATGAGGGTAATGAAAGGGTTGTTTAACGAGCTTCCCTCCGTGGGCTCGGTGAGCTCAAACGGTTCGTTGACCGCTTCAAGTTGCGGCCGGATGAAAGCGGCCCGCTGCTCAATGAACTGTGGAATGGATCGGCCCGCACCGCTCGGCACAAAGGGCGAGGTGAAATTCAAACCGGCGGCCGCATAGGCAGCCCGCTTGCGCTCAAGCAATGGCGAGACACCAGCCGTCGAGTAGAATGATCCCAACGATTCCTCCATGGCACGCCAGTAAGCCCGCGTAAAAGCCGGAGTCTGATACATCCGGTTGATATTGCTATCGCCGGTCGATGGAAAAAGCGGTTGCGTCGGCTGATCCCGGCTGTCCGTTCCCAAACCAACATCCATATCCCAGACAAACTGGACCCATCCGGAATCACTCGGCTTGTAGAGATAAGTATTCTTGAAATTGGTGTTCCCAAAGGCATCCCAAAACGACCCTAAATCGATCATCGCCCAGGTCCGCATCCAATTCTCCATGTCAATGATCTCCAGCAATCTCTCTTCGTAATCCGGCCCGGAATTATCGGCTCGTCTCATCAACTCAACAATTGTCGTATCGTCCAAACGGGTCCGACTTCCCCGCGCCCTCGCTCCGGTTGTCCACCGATAACGCGCTTCACGGATCATCCCGTCAGCCTCGAAAACATCGATGATGTTTCGCACAAAAGGTCGCGTTCTCGACCCAGAATCATTGGTCTCGTTATCGTTGCTCGTTTTGAAAAGCTCACCGTCGTCACCCGGAAAATGCGAATTCGCCACGACTCCGTCCGGCTGCTCGGCATCGTGATAAATCGTACGACGTCGGATCCCGTTCATGTAGAGATAGATGTCACGTCGATGCAAGGTAGGCAGCTTCAATTGGTCCGCAAACCAATGCATTGTCTGCTCCCTTTGGTTGGTGGCATCGCGCACCGGATAATCGAGTGTCAGCTTGTCCGCGCCCAAAAACTCTTCATTCTCCGGCAACGTCACGTCGTAGGAAACCGAGCCACTCGTCGGAAAACTGTGTGAATCTTTGTTCCCCCCGTAAAATGCTCCTGCGTTGTAAATCGCCCGCGCGCCATTCGAAACAAAAGTAATCGGAAAAGGATCATTGCTCCGAAATGGCTGGGCGTCCCACTCGTTCAATGAAGCCTGGGTGATCCACATCCGATAGGTTCCGAAGGCATCACCATTGTCAGGCTCACCGGTCCGGATCAAAGCCTCGCCCACCGGAGGAAACACTGATTCGCTCGCTTCGGAATCAAAAGCCACGACCTCGAAGGCAATCAGGGTCCCGTTCGACTGAGCTGGAATCCTGGCGGAAAAAATTCCATCCCCTGCCGTCAAATCCGCGCCCGTTCCATCATCATTCATGGGCAGATCAGTTGTCGTCGAAGAAGGATCAATCCGATAGCGCAAGATCACCGAGCCCAAGCCGTCACGGTCGGCAACCCCGGCATAAACACTGATATCATCACCGGCTTCCGGCAATACCGGGCGATGCATCACTTCATCAATTTGCGGCCCCGCATTGGCCACCGCCTGGCTATTCACCGCCCCCGGTGTTCCCAGGTTGGTGGGCACATCAAGCCGCCCTTTCGCCTCCAGCCAGTTGCCCCGGAAACGAAGAAGATACTCGGGATGCCCAGCAAGCCAACGAACCTTTGCCCGGAGAGTGGCACGCGAACCGGCCGCTAGCGTTTGTGTCAGCGGAGCACGGGCCCTGTTGGGACCCGGATCGCCACGGCGAGTGGCAATCAGTCGCAGGGAATTCCCACCCGCAAAGGCCTCGCTCGTTTCCAGACGCGAACGCCGCTGGTTGCCTTGAAAAAACCATCCCGAAGTTCCACTCTCAAACCCTCCATTCGAAAGGACATTTGAACCACCCTCCGGAATCACCTCAACCTGATCGACCAAGGCCTCACCCGCCCCAAGCAGAAACATCTGCACTTGGTTTGCCGGAGCTGAACTATTGCCGTGCGCAAGCGTCCCCGTAAATTCCACATTGGTCCATTCGGACTTTGCGGACTCATCGCTGTCCGCCCAATTTGAAGGCCCGGAAGAATCCCCATCCGGGTCGCGTCTCTCCAGGGATGCTCCCCGACCATCCGCAAATCGATGCCATCGATCAGAATCACGATAAGTCACCTCATCCTCGACCACAAAAAATCCACTATCAATCTTTGACAAGGCAAGTCGCTCCCCGGCATCAGAAAGGCTTCCGCCATAGTTACCCAGAACCACGCTGCCATCCAGATCCGGATGATTCGCCAGCGTCCGCACGCGATCTTTCGCGATCACCAGGAACCCTCCGCCCGCGATCCGGCTCCCGTTTGGAAAAACAAAATCAACACCGTCTGTGAAAGCCCAGCCGCTCAAATCGATGGCAGTGACTCCCGGGTTATGAAGCTCGATCCACTCATCGGCATTATCATCCGTGGGGGGATGAAACATGATCTCATTAATCACCACCGACGGCCCGGATTGAAGCCGCAAAGGACCGTCACTTCTAAAGCGAACCAAAGGCACGCCGGTCTGTGACGCCGGAAGAATCACCGCATCAAGCACCCGCCGGCCTGACGAATCCGTCAGATAAACGGCATCGCCATCCGCTCCCAGTGCGAAGCCCAACTGAGGCTCTTCAAAGCGAACCATTCCTCCCGCCGGAATCGAGGTTCCAACTGGAACTTGAAAAAGATCAAGCGTGTCACGGGCGTCACTAAGAAAGCATCCGGAAATATCAACCACGGTCGGAGCAGCATTTCGCAACTCCACAAAGTCCACCACCGGAGCTTCTGAATTACTTAAAACAGCGGTGACAAAAACCTGATCCAGATCGTCCGAGGGAACCACATCGAGAGCGCCCGGAGATCCCCCAATCGAGTGGCTCGCTTCCCACGCCCGCTCATCGCCTTCCCCGAATGTCGCTCGCGCCAAAACCAGCGAATGCCCGGCACCATCGGCGGCCGCGGGCCACGGAAAGTCATCGTTATAATTCACCTCCTGCACAATCGCATCGGAAGGTTTCCTCAATCGGATCCGGCCGCCGTCGTTCGAAAGATTCCCCGACCATGGTCCCAAAACTCCCACGACGCCAAGTTCGCTTTCCACGTCACCCGGCACCCGCGCCACAACCACAAACCCCAAGCCCGGCACCAGGGTCCCATCCGGAAAGACATAGTCCACCTCACCGCTCAGCCTCCATCCCGAGATGTCCTCCGCCCAAGGCTGGGAGTTGTACAATTCAATAAACTCAAGCTCACGTCCATCAGTGCGTTGAGCAGGATGATAAAGAATTTCGGAAATGGTAATACCACTGCGGCGCGATGAGGGACCCAGCGGCTCGTAAGTGAGCTCCTCGCGGGTCGGAAACTCCGGAATATCAATCGTGATCGCGGCAGCACTCGAATCCACAAACCCATTCACATTGGCCACTCTCACCGTGTATTCGCCATTCCGATCCCACTCGGCGGCATTCAGGGTCAGGGTTTGCGAAGTTGCTTCCGCAATCGGAGCTCCATCCAGGAACCACTGGAAGGAAAGGGGTTCCGGTCCGCTCACCCCGACTTCAATCACCAGCTCTTCCCCACCATCCCAGATGGCTTGAGGTTGCGAGGTGATCTCCGGAGGCGTATTGGGATCGACTTCTCTCGCCTTCAGGATGAAGCCATTAATCGCCGATTGGGAGAGTCCGGCGGTATTCCTAAGCTGGAAAGTCCCCGTGGCCGTGGTCTCGATTTCAAAGACCATTGCAAACGATTCATTGTCGACCAAGGGATCTTGAAAATTTACTGATGCTGCCGCTGGAGTCCCCATACCCGACGTCACCGTCCAGACCTTGTCAGACCCGTCGCCAGCGCCCGGATCCCAGGCGTAAAGAGTGAGTTCGTAGGTTTGACCGGGAATCAAACCGCCGAAGTCCAAGGTCAGGAATCCTGTCGGCGAAGTCGCGATTAACAAATCCTCATAAAGTCTCTGAAAACTATAGCCAGGCGGGTTGCCATTCGAACTCCCGCGATTCCCCGGTACACCAAAAGTCGTACTTGTCGAAACCTGCACCGTTGTTGTTCCAGAGGTCAGTCCCGCGTCGGTCGTAAAATCCGCGGTAGAACTCGATCCGGAGAAAGGCGAAGGCCAAAGATCAAAACCAGCCTGATCATCCTGATTGAATTCAATCGCAAGAATTTGGGTCTGTGCGAAAGCGGTGAGACTGAAACATAGCGAGCACAGGAGGACCGCTTTAAACATCTTTTGTGTCATAAATTTTTGGTTGGCATGGATGCAACAATACCCCTCTCTACCGGGAGAAAGGGGTATTTCTGGCTAAAGGCCTCAACGAGACCGGGAAGATCTGGGGCGGAAAATTACTTCCGACGCCGCGCAAGGAGGCCAAAAGAGGCAAGAATCGTGAGCAAGGTCGTTGAAGGCTCGGGGATCAAGGCGGGATCGGGCTGATCCCAGTAGAGAGCCTGCCCTTGCACTCCTTCGAAAGGATTGGCGTTGATGTTAGTCTCATGGAAAGGGTCGGCCAAACTTGGGGTGGTACTAATGACGGTGCCCCCAAGATTACCCACATTTCCTCCCCGGAATGCCGTGGCAGAATTATCACCATGCCAGTTGGTCTTAACACCAACTCCGGACACCGAATAACTTTCCAAAGAAATGGTTCCATTCGCCGGCAGGACCCCGATCTCCAAAGTAGGAGTAACATCAACGGGATCAAAAATCACCCCGACGGTGTATTCGGTCCCGGCACTCAGGGCTCCGAAACTACTCTTGATTCCGATCAAATTATTCCCCGAAGCAAAATTAAGATCATTGAACGTGCCCACGGCATTCGCTCCCGTTCCGTTCATCTTGCTGAGGAAGTGAAGCTCTCCTCCCAGAAGATAGAGTCCGGAGCCATTCGCGTCCCCGCCAATCTCCATGATGTTCACGGCTAGCGTATTGGAATCGAGATCACCGGCCGCCGGAGTAAAGGTCACATTAAAGGCGAGGCCATTTGCAGCGGTAGGTGCACCTGCCCCAAATCCACCCACCCCGTCGTCGGCATCCGTGAGTGAATCGAATCGCGCCAGAGCTGGATCAAGATTCACAATCAAAGCCCCTTGAGCCAGTGATACAGTCAAGAAAGGAAAAAATACGAAAGACGCTTTGGTCATGATGCTCGAGAGGCTAGAGGATTGTTGGATTGAACACAATCCCGAATTATTTCACAGGTCCAATGGCCTTCCGGCAAAATGAGGGAGAGGGCCTCAACCCGCAAAAAAAACACCGGGGCCACGAATGGTCCCCGGTGTTGAAAACAGTTTGCCGCCTACTTGATTTCCTTGATCCAGATGTTGCGGAAGCGAACATCCTGGCCGTGTTCCTGCAGCTTGAGAGGCTCGTCGCTCGGCCCGTTCTTCACACCACCGTTGGCATGTTTCACGGGAACATTGTCATGAACCTTGATCCCGTTCCACCAGAGGGTGAGGCGGGCCGGCTCTTTCATCTTGTCGCCTTCCCACTCTCCGGCCTTGAAGATGAAGTGAAAGGAATGCCACTCACCATTGGGCCGCCAGGCATTCCCCTTGGGAACGTGCTCCATGCAAACCGCGCCAATCCCATGAGGCCCGATTTTCCAACCATATGGATCCGCAATATTCTTCCCTTTTGGTGATTCAATCTGAAGCTCGTGGCGATTCTGCATATAGACACCGCTGTTGGCATAACCCTCGGCTTTATCATCACCACGGGCCCCCATCATAACAAACTCCACGTGCCCCTCGAAATCGTGATACTTTTTCTTGGTGACCAGATCATGGGTTCCCCATTTTTTTCCGCCATCGGTCATGAGCACCTTGCTGTCATCGGTCGGGCTTTTCACCACTTTCCAGGTGATTCCCATGTCCTTCTTGGGCCACATCTCCCAGTTCTTTTTCACCGACTCCATCGTACCGTCAAAGGGAACATCGGCGCCTTCCGGAGCCTTCACCCCAAGGTCCTTGGACTTGTCGTAACCCGACTGCTCCTCGGGCTTCTTGGCATTTGCGACCGCCCCAATCAGGGAGAAAGCCGCACAGAATAAAATGAGTTGTTTTGTCTTCGTCAGTTTCATGATGGGAGATTCTACGCACTCCCGACGCCACACCTATCGAAAAGGACCCCGTCTTCAGCCCGATTCTTAAATAGAACTCGTGATTACTCTGCAAAGCTTAATGGTTGCTTGAATGAAGACTGTCGTATGCCGCTGGATTGCCTCGTTGATGATGCTCACCTTGATCTTGAATTCCATTTCATGCCAATCCATCGATGACGTGAACCTCGATGTCAGAGACGAGGTCGAAACCCACGAAACTCCAAAGGAAGAGCAGAACACCGTCGCCCAACGAAGTCGCGATGGTTACGCCCTTTTTCTGAACCTGATCAGGCTCCCGATCTTCGCTCTGGTCGGACTCGGAACATTGATCGGAGGAGGCAACGCGGCTAATAACTAGCTTGGGAAGAACCCAAAAATCTTTCTACATTGTCACGACCGCCCTAATTGACAGGAACCTCCCCATCCTTCCGATACATAAAGGAATCCGAGGTAAGAAGAGACAGGACCACCATCTTGAAACTACCACCGCTCTTCACGTAGGCGTTCTCGGCATCGATCAAGGTTTGCGAATCAGAGAGCATTTCATTCCGCCCCATAAAGTAGCGGAAGGCATGACGGATGATCGATTGCTGAACCCGGCGCGACTTGGCCAGCCGGCCGATCAAGTCAAAGGCATCCCGTACTTCGCCATCCAGCGAAGGATCACCAGTCCCTTTGAGGGATCCTGTCGCATCCACCGGCAAGCTCTTGTATTCGTGCTCCGCAAATTTCCCGCGCCCTTTGGACACGATGTTGTCCGGATGCTCGAGCTCCTCCAATTTCCGGTAGCGCCCAAAGTCATCGAAGATCTCAAAAGTAAGCCCAAGCGGATTCATGTGAACGTGACACTTCCAGCACTCCTGCTTTGAAGTCACTCCATCGAGTCGGTCCCGCAAGGTCCGATGATGATCCTCGGGAATCTGCGCATCAACCGTGATCGGCACGTCGGGGACATAGCCCGCGAGCAACTTCTCGCGGATCCACTTCCCGCGCCGCACCGGATCAGTCTCGGTGTTCTGGGAATGGGCCACCAACCATGCGGGGTGGGTCAAGATTCCTTTGCGGTTCGGAACCTGAAAGGGCTGGGTTGTCGGAAAGTCCCAATACTCCTCCTGCTCGCCATAGTTTCCATTGGCACCCGTGGGACCACTTCCCGGGACTTTGGGCAGACTGTAAACTTCCGCATAACTAAACTTCTGCCCGCCATGATAGAACCACGGCGAAGTCGCCGGAGTGATCCCCCGACCGAAGCTATTCGCAAAGTACTCCATCCACCTTTTGAGGTTTCGTGCGTTCCGCTTGTCATCAATCCCGGTGATCTTGATCGCCTTGAACTCATCGGAATACTTCTCGAAATTCTCTTCCACGAAAACTTTGGGATCCTTCGCCCAATCACTGTCTTTCAAGGCAAGCCACACCTCTTTCCACTCCGCAACAATCCTGGCCCCCTCTTCATTCCCGTGACGGTGGAGGACAAAAAACTCATCCGTGGTGAGCAGTTTTTCAAAAACGTCCTGATCCTCTCTCAAGATAACATCGACCACCCTGTCAGCCTCGTTGGTGATCCAACCCGCTGTCCCGGAGTAACCACGGGAGGTGTTCATGAAAGCCCCACCACTTCTCGCGGTGTCCTTGAAGACCTTCATGCTGTTTGCATAGCCAAAGAACTCCCGAAAGAAGCGGTTGAGTTTCGGATGCGTCACCTGATGTGACCGCATGTGGATTCCGTTCAACCCCGGATCTCCCTCGGCCAGAAAGGACTTCTCATCTTTCAAAAGTCGCAGGACTTCACGCCGATAATCCTCCTTGGTATTTAATCGACCTTCCTTGGCCGCCTTCACCAAAGTGGCATCAGGATTGCGATCATCGATGGCATAGGCGATGGCGTAACTCGCCTCACGCGGCGACAACTTCCGCCGCCCGTGCTCGTCCACCTCACCCGCCCCAAACTCATGGCGATACATGAACTCTGACTTCAAAATCACACTGACTAACATCTGCCGCAGTCCTTCGGCATTTCCCGCAATCGCGATACTGTCCTTCAGTAGCGCGAGATGTTTCTCCAACTCCAGGGAGGTCGCCTCGCGCTGCAGCACACATTGATACTGGGCCTGAATCGCGGCCTCCATCTCCGCTTCGGTGGGAGCTGATTCCTTCAGAACGATCAGTTCCAAGGCCTCCGGCGTGAATTTGGGAGACCACCGATCCTTGGGGTTCTCAAACTCCTTCGACTGAATCTCCCCGCTCCTGACCCTGGCCGGGCGCAGTTGCTTCCTGGAAATCCAATCCGCATTGGTCAGCATCGTAAGCAAATGACCTCCATCCAGAGTGGTGGTGTCATAGTAACGAACTCCCGAATGATCCGGCAAAATCACCGGCACGGTCACTCCATAAAAACTCCGCTGCCGGTCCCGGCCTTCCAAATTAAAAATCCCATTGACCCGCTCGATGAAAATTTGCGGACTCACCAACCACCGGCGAGAGGGAGTAAAAGGCTTTTCCGTGATCTCACCACTGAAGAGTTTCTCGTGGTCGACGTAATTCGCGTATCCGGGATAGCGGAGTTTGTCCTGCAAGGTGGAGGCATTGTGCCTTCCAAGTTCATCTTTCAGCCAAGCCAGCAACTCCACACGCTCGGCCTCGCCAGGTTGCTTCTTCTTTTTCTTCGGGGGCATCTGCCCGAAATAAACCTGCTCCTGAACTTTGTTGAGCAACTCGAGGCGCCCCTCAAGCGGCAGCTTGTCCAGGTCATCAAGCCGAATGTTGCCCTTCGATTCCCACTCATCGTGACAAGAAAAGCAATAGTTCTCCAGGATCGCGGTTGGCTTGGCCTGCACCGAAGCAACGATTCCGGCAACCGCGAGAAGACGAAATGGCATCATGGTAAAAGCCTATCCAAGGAATTGCTTGATCGCACCTTTCTGGTCCATGTGCGCCAGACCGGTGTCGATGGCACCGTAATGTTCAACTGGATTTCCATAGGCGTTCAGGATGGAGGTATACCAATTGCCGAGAGTCTTGTGGCCTTCCTTGCCATAGTGAGGAAGGCGAATGTATTTCCCGGCGATATCGAGCTTGGCATTCTTGCCGGACATGACAATAAACGGCCACTCGGTTCCCTTGCTGTGGTGCGTCTCACCATTGTCAGGAAAGTAAAGAAGCATGGTGTTGTCGAACATCGTGCCACCGTCCTCGGGCACTGATTTGAGCCGACTAACCAGACGGTCGATCAAGCTCATGTGGTGGCGGCGAACCTTCTCACGCACTTGGAGTGCTTCAAATTGGCCCACCGGTTTTCCGTGGCCCACATCGTGAAGATTTACGTTCTCTTTCTCGATGTCGGTGACTCCGGTGTAAATCGTACCCAGCTCATCGGCAGTCAACGTGACCACATTGGTCATCCCGGAAATCAAGGTCGAGAGAGCAATCTCAGCGTGTCCGATCTGGCGGTCCACGGTGTTGAGATCGTCTGCGAAATACTTGTCATCCAGGCGCGGCGCGTGCTTGCGAATGACATCCGACATCGCGTCCATCTTGCGATTGCGCTCGCGAATATTTTCAATCGAGTCCGAGTAATTCTTCACCTTTGCTTTCTCGATGCCTCGGAGTTCTTCGGCCATCGCCCCTTCGCTGGTGGCTGCAAACTCAAGCAAGCGGCGTTCGAGTTGATACTGGATCTTCGATTCCTTATCACTCAGAACCGACTTGAAGAGTTCTTCAATGGCAACTTTCGGAGATCCGAAAGCGTAGTTGGGCTGTTGCGGTCCACGGGCCGAAAACCCTTTCTCAATCCCATTAATATTTCCACGCGAGTTTCCACCGCCACTTGGGAAGCAGGCCAATTCGATGTGCTCGAGCGAGGACGGGAAAAGCTTGGCGAGTTCGAAATCAACGGTGGCCCATTTGATCGAACTGAGTCTTTCGTTTGCCTTATAAACTCCGAGGGAAGATTGCCAGGTGTGGTGCCCGGTCGTGCACATCTTACCCGAGAGTCCCTGAAGAATTGTCATGTTCTCCTTGTGCTCACTGAGCGCACCCATCCATTCCGGAAGCTCGTGATTCTTGAGCGAAACCTCGAACGCTTCCTTGCGCTTCTCCTTCTCAAGTTCCGCGCCTTTCAAAGTGGAAGGCACGAGGGTATCGGGAAGAAGGCCATTCCCCTTATGAATAAAAATGAAGCGCTTGGGAGCCTTCCCTTTGGGGTTGGCCGCAAAGAGACCGGGAGTAAGCGCCATGGAGCCGGCGCCCAGCATGGATTGTTTCAGGAAATTTCTTCGGCTTTTCATTGGGATGATTGGGTTTCTTTTCGGTAGATGAAGGAGTCTGAAGTCAGCAGGGAGACGATGACCATTTTGAAGCTGCCGCCATTCTTGACGTATGCGGCCTCGGCATCAATCAAAGTTTGTGAATCGGAGATGAGTTCGTTTCGTCCCATAAAGTAACGGAAGGCATGACGAATGATGGACTGGCGCACCCGGCGCGACTTCGCCAGCCGGTCGATCAAGTCATAGGCATCCCGCACCTCTCCATCGAGAGCTGGATTGCCGGTGCCTTCGAGGAACCCGTTCACTTTTAATGGCTTCGTTTTATAAACACTTGCAGAGCTCTTGCCATCTCCGCTCTTGATCAAATTCTCCGGGTGCTCAAGCGCCTCTTCGGTGCGGAAGCGGCCAAAGTCATCAAACATTTCGAAAGTCAGCCCCAAAGGATTCATATGCACGTGACACTTCCAGCATTCCTGCGGTGAGGTGACTTCATCCAGGCGCTCGCGCAGGGTGCGATGGGGATCCTCGGGGATCTGGGCATCCACCGTGATGGGCACATCGGGAACGTAGCCCGCCAGGAGTTTTTCACGAATCCACTTTCCGCGGCGAACCGGATCTGTCTCGGTGTTTTGTGAATGCGCCAAAAGCCAGGCCGGGTGAGTCAGGATGCCTTTGCGATTCGGAATTTTGAATGGCTGCTGCACCTGGAAGTCCCAACCTTTTTGACCGGTGTCCTTGCCACGCGTCCCGGGGATGGGTGCCAGGTTATAGATCTCGGAATACTGGTGACGAAACCCGTGCGCCCAGGGTGGGTTGGTGTAAGGGGTGGTGCCGCGGCCAAAGGTGGTTTCGAAATATCCCATGAGACGGACAAGCGTATTGTCGTGCCGGCCTTTGCCTTTTTTCTGCTGGGGAACCTTGAGTCCGAGATTGTTCTTGAGGAGCTCTTCGTGTTTCAAGCTCACGGACTCCGGGTCGTCGCGCCAAGGCTCATCCTTGAGCACTTCATAAGCCTCGCGCCACCGATCAATGATGGCGGCGGTCTGCTCGTTCGGACGGGTATGATACACAAAATACTCATCGGTGGTCAAAAGCTGCTCAAAGACATTTTGATCCTGCCTTAAAATGTGATCGACGATCTTGTCCGCCTCATCAATGACGTGACCGGACGTGCCCGCCGTCCCGCGACCGGCATTGGAATAGAACCCACCACTTCGCTTGGTGTCCTTGAACACCTTTGTCATGTTGGGATAACCGAAAAATTCCCGGAAGAAACGGTTCACTTTGGGATGGGTAACTCTATGGGAGCTGAGTCCCTTGCCACTTACCTCCGGAGCACCCGGACCGGCAAAGGAACTTTGGTCCTTGAGAATCCGGATCACTTCACGACGGTAGTCTTCTCTCGAATTGAGACGACCTTCTCCGGCAGCCTTGACCAACTCCGCATCGGGATTGCGATCACTCAAAGCATAGGCAATGGCGTAGCTTGCCTCGCGTGGAGACAACTTGCGCCGTCCGTACTCGTCTTCCTCACCTGCCCCAAATTCATAACGATACATGAACTCGGATTTCAAGAGGACACTGACCAGCATTTGTCGCAAACCCTCGGTATTGCCCGCGAGCGAGATGCTCTCTTTCAAAAGTCGGAGGTGCCTTTCCAATTCCGATTTGCTGGCGGCGCGTTGCAAAACACACTGATACTGGGTGTGAATGGCTGCAATCATCTCCGCTTCGGCGGGAGATGATTCTTTGGTCACAATGACTTCGAATGCTTCCGGTGTGCTGCGCGGGGTCCACTTGTCTTTCGGATTCGGAAATTCATTGAATTTGATTTCCCCGTTTTTCACCCGTGCCTCGCGCAGCTGCTTTTTGGAGATCCAATCGGCATTGGTGAGCATCATGAGGAGATGGCCGCCATCCAGAGTGGTGGTATCATAATAGCGAACTCCTGAATGGTCCGGAAGAATAACCGGGACGGTGACGCCATAGAAGGAACTTTGGCGGGCCCCTCCCTCAAGACCGAAGACCGCGTTGATTCGCTCAATAAAGATCTGGGGGCTCACCAACCATCGCCGCGCCGGAGTGAAGGGCTTTTCATCAATCTCTCCGCTGAAAAGCTTTTCATGGCTCACGTGGTTTCCGAAATTCGGGTAGCGCAGTTTGTCCTCCAAGGTCGAAGCATCGTGCTTCTTGAGCTCTGCCGCGACCCACGCGAGCATCTCCGACCGCTCCGCCACGGTGGGTTGCTTCTTCTTTTTCTTCGGCGGCATCTGGCCGAAGTAGAGTTGCTCCTGCACTTTATTGAGAACGCCGAGGCGTGATTCCAGAGGCAGGGTGTCGAGAACATCGAGCTGTAAGTTCCCCTTCTGCTCCCATTCATCATGGCAGGAATAGCAATAGTTCTCCAGGAGAGCCTCAGCCCCCGAGGCTCCGACAGGCAATCCGAAAACCGTCATTGCGACGAAAGCGCAACGCGATCGCACGAGCTTTCTGAGCCAACCAAATAATTGAAACGATGAATGGAACATTTTCCAGAGTTGAGAGATACGCCACTTATTCACAAAACGCACATCTAACAGCCTCTTATTTGCGTTCTTGTTTCGCTGTTTCACGACAAGCAACGGTTTGCCGATATTTCGCCTTCCTCCGTTCCGGACCGCCCCGCCGACTGCTTTGAGTGTCCCCGGCTTTTTTCAATTGTCCATGCCCAATCGTTTTTTCAAAGCCCTTGTTTTCAATACCAGATTAGCCCACGCGATCAGGAACGGAGACGGATTACCGCTGTTGTGAATCGAAATGAAGCGGAGAAAGACACTCCAAAGGAGTGCCCGTAAGGCTCGGCGAAACCGTAGTCAACTAACCATGGAAAACCATGAGGCACGACCACCCGCACTCTTTGAAAATGACCGGACCGAAGAGAGGCCGGATCCCAGACCTAAATGCTTCGAAAGCCCGAAAATCGGCCCCAACTCAATCGAACGAGAAACTCCGGAAACCGTTGCAGCCCCATGAATCGAGCAACCTACACTCCCACTGTGCCTGGCAGACAAATCTGCAGACAATTCCTAGCAGCCGGCGATGTCCCTGAAATCAGGAATCTCACCGGAAGAACAAATCGCACTTCGGGAATATCTCGCCACCGCTGCCAAAGAATTGGAAGAGGAACCATAGGCCTTTTGTCGAAAAAAGTTCCGGCAAAACCGAGCATTTTCCCTTAATTAGGGCTGAGAACTTCCAACTCGAAAAAATACGTTTATACCGTCGAGCCTGCGAGAGTTTGAAGGAATACGAAAAGTCCACCTGTCCTGGACTGCATCTTCGACCACTGTCCAGTTGATTAGATCGTTTGAGTGGTAAAGGGTCAAATCTTCGAAGGAGGAGGTGTTTGATTCGAAGAAAAATGAATCGCCATCAAACTCAAGGTGGGGAGACCGCTCGACAGTCAAGCTGTCGAGGGTTGGACCAAACCCATTTGAAAAATGTCTAACTTTTACAGGAGTGGACAAGGGTACACTCACGAATGGGAATCCTTCAAGAGTCGGAGCGTCACCAAGAAACTCGATTGATTGAAGGCTGAAACAAATTCCGAAAGCTGCCAGCCCGATTCTAGAGACTGAAGACGGAAAGACAATCGAAGAAAGTGATTGGCAACCGAGGAACGCACCCACGTCGATAGTGGTAAGCGAATCAGGGAGGGCGATAGTCGATAAACTTGAGCAAAAAGAGAATACTCTCTGGGAAAGAATGGTCAGGTTGACTGGGAGTCTGACTTGCCGGAGCTCTTGGCATTCTTCAAACGCCTTTGAACCAATCGAGGTTACTGAGTCCGGAATTTCGATTGATGTAAGACCATCACATTGCAGAAAAGCCGATTCTCCAATGGTCTCGACTTGATTGCCCAGGTCGATATTTTTTAGTTGGCTTCTCTGATAAAAGGCGAACGGTCCAATGCTTGTCACGGATTGGGGTAAGGCAAAGGTCGCTGGAGAATCTCGTGGATAAAGAACTAGGATCGATTGATCTTGTGAATAAAGGATGTCAGAGCTTACCGAAAAGGTTGAATTGTTTGGAGTGAGTTTTATCTCAGGAACGGGACTTTCAATCTCGGCAAGATAAATGAGCGTCTCCCGGGTCATTTTCTCGGCTATAATGAAACTTTCAAAGTTGGGGCAGTCCTGAAAAATATTTGTACCAAAAGAAGCCAGTGATTCGCTAAGCTGAAAAGTCTTGAGATTGATACATTCTGCGAATGCTCTATCTCCTAATGATGAGACTGCGCGTGGTAGTATGATCTCAGTAAAACTGAGACAGGATCGGAAGGAATCTACTCCAACTGCAGTTATCTTATCAGGGATCTCAATTTCTTTCAATTTGGAGCATCCAGTAAAGGTCTCTGATCTAATTTCACTCAGGCTTACTGATAGGTGGACCGATTCAAGGGCTGTACAGCGGGAAAAGGCCCCTCTGCCCAGCGATGTTACGCTATCGGGTATGTCGATGTTTTTGATGAGCAAGCATTGATTGAAGCAAGAATCGCCAATCGTTATGAGACTGTTGGGAAGAGTGATGCTGGTGAGCAGAGAGCATCCAGAAAAGGCTTCATTCGCGAGTGTAGCAACAGGCTTTCCCTCAATTTTTTCCGGGATTACGAGTGGTCCGCTGGCTTGATCATTACAGCTGATGATAACAATTTCTGGGCCAGAGGCATCGATGGACAAATCGCTAAGATCTGCTGCTAACAAAAAAGTCGGGAAAATTAAGATAAAGAGAGAGAGAGAGAGAATTTTTTTCACTAAATCGGGGTAAGTTGCCAGATTCTCAAAAAAAAGGCCTCTTTGCAACTGTTAGAATTTTTTGAAGGGGAGCAAAGTTTTGCAAGGACGGCAGGGAAATAATGATGGCGGGATCTATCTGCGGGTTCGTCTCCTCATCAGGGCAAAATCTTCCGAAAGTAGAAGGGCTGTCTCTCTTGATTCAGAGATATAACTAACTACTAGAGGCTATCTCATAAATGCTGAAGGAGGATTTTCACGCACGCCAGATGACCAAATCCTTCATAATTGAAGTGGTGATACTCGTAGCAACCTGTTCGTCTTGAGTTAAAAGGCCAAGAGAAACAACTCTCAACCTTCAATCGTTTCTTGTAGCATCTCAGTTTGCGACCATATTGAAGCGCTGGAAACTTTCGGCCCTTTCGATGAGGACAGATCAGTTCGCCAACGGCAGCTTTCAGCAAGTAACGAAAGTGATCACCATCGTAGGCTTTGTCGGCGATGAGGCGCTTTGGCCAGATGCCGATTCGTCGTTTCACATTACCAACACCCTTTCTCCCCAATGAAATCCGCCCAGTCCCGATTTCTACGGCCCATTCGGCAAAAGCAACTGCCTAGCAGCCATCACAGGGATCAAAGCAAGACTTATACCGAGGCTTGGCGTGGAGAACCATTTGGAGCCCGCTTGATCACTTCACAAAAAGAGTAAGTGTCAAAGCATTGCAGTGAGGCGGGTTTCCGTTGCCAAGTGATCAATTGTACATCGAAAAACGGCCAGAGCGGTGATGCCCTGGCCGTTTTGCGTCGCCTGAATGATATAGGGGGCTTTATGGAAGCACCTTGAAGATCACGGTGCTTCCACTCACTTCATTGGTCACGACAAGGAGAGCTTCGCCGCTAGGGCTGTCTGAGGCATCAATGAAGACAAGGCTCTCTGGGCCGAGGTCGTCGTCGATGGTGCTGTTTCCCTCTACATTAGCCCCAAGGCGGGTATTGATGTAAGTCTCAAAAGTTGCATTCGCAGGGTCCGAGACATCGTAGACCATGATCCCGCCGATTCTCTCGAGTGTGATGAAGGCATACGGCGTGTTGTTGAAATCGGCTACGATGACCCCTTCGGGCTCCGGGCCTTTGTCGTCACTTCTCTTGTCAGGGTCAGGCTCGTCATTACTCGCGTTAAAGGTGTCGAACTGAAGTCCCGCCGTGAGGGATTCAAAGTCAGATCCGCTATCGAAAACGAGATCGCCCGTTGAAGACCAGATAGAGAATGAGCGCGTCCCATAGGTCACGACCTTCTCAAGGATCTTGTTTCCGTCTTTGTTGGTTCCCACGATGGTGGGCTCAGGTGGTGCGATCGTGGTTTTGAGGCGTCCCAGCATTTTCTCATTCTTGACCAAGCCTTTTCCTCCGGCGAATGCGAATCCTTCTTCAGCAAGTTCGTCTGCTCTGATTTCCTCACTGAAGTTGTCGTAGTCGCGGGAGTCTCCTTCGTTGGCGGTCACCACAAAGGTTTCTCCGTTGACCTGATAGCTGGCAATTGCGTCGGGCTGAAACATTCCCTGAACTTTGTGCTTTCTGATTTTGGCGATGAAGTTGTCTTTGTCTGAAGGATCGAGTTCGTTTCCGGAAACAAAGTGATCCTTCGTTCCAAGAGCGAAGATTCCATCGACGGTAGCGGTGTCGAGATCAACAACGGCTACCGCATTGTTTTCTTGGAGGGTGATAAAAGCGTAAGCTCCGTCAGGGCTGATGGCCGCAAATTCCGGCTCCAGATCTTGAGAGACATTAGTGGGAGAGATTGAGTAAATGGGTTTTCCTTCATCATCCACATTGCCGGTGTCGGTATAGATCTGTCCGAAGATTCGAACTCCGGCAGCTTCGAGGTCTGCCTCCAAGGCATTGAAGGCCTGGAAGTTTGCGGTGGCAACCGAGGCAACCGCTGCTCCTCCTGAAATATCGATGATGCTTACGGATCCTTCGGGGTCGATGGTATTTAAATCGTTTGGTTCTCCCTCGTTGCTGGTGACGAGTAGAGAGCCGTCAGGACTGGCGGTGATGGCGTCCGGGAGGGCTCCAACTTCGACATGGGGAGCCAAAGAGTTTCCGTCTGCATCGAAGAACGCGACGAAACCATTATCGGTCTTGGGATTGGCGACCAGGGAAACTGCAAGAATGCCATTGGTGAAAACCAAACTTGATGGGCCTGAGATCGTCTCGTCGGCCAGAGGAATGGAGAATAAGAGTGTGGGATTGGCTGGGTCGGCAATATCGAGGACATCGATCGACGCCGTAGCAGCGTTGGTAATAAAAAGACGCTGGGAAACGGGATCATAGGTCGGAATCTCCGCAGCGCTTTCGTCATAGACTTCGGGGTCGCTTTGTCCATATCGGCCCAGCGGTTCCAGCTCGAGAGCTGCGGTGTTTGAGATCGCGCAGAGAGCCCCGGTGAGGCAAGTGCATGTTGTTTTATACAGATGATGTTTCATGAGTTTGTTTCTAGTGGGCAACAACAAGTGGGATTCAAGATGCCTTCTTGTTTTTGCGAGGCCATTGATGAACTGAAATCAAAAGGCCACTAAACAGACTTAGGTGAAATATCTGTGACTCAGTTACGACCTTGTCACCGACTATGATCTAGTTATGAATGACAAGTGAAAAAACTGCGATATTGGACAGGAGATAGTGAAAACGATGAGTGACTTTTAGGAATGTGTCCGATAGAGGATTTGTCTATGGCTTCCAAGATCTCTCTCGAAAACCTTCTCGTCGAAATATCAGAGGACGGGATCAAAATGGGTGATCTCAAAAAGAAGGCCAAAGAGATCAAGAAGGATCACGAATTGGCAATGGGTCTTTGGGAAAGTGGAAGGTTTTATCCCCGGATGCTCGCAGTGTTGATTATGGACAAGATGCTCCTGACCCAAGAGGTAATGGAGCGTTTGGCAGAGGATATACATGCCAATGAGCAAGAACACCGTGAACAGATTGCCGATTGGTTAGTGGCGAACCAACTGATGAAGAGTAAGAAGACTCTCGCTCAGCTCGAGAGTTGGGAAAAGGCGAAGTGGCCGATTCTTCGTCGCTTGTTTTGGTATCATCAAGCCCGCTTGCG
Source organism: Verrucomicrobiia bacterium (assembly GCA_030432565.1). Lineage (GTDB taxonomy): Bacteria > Verrucomicrobiota > Verrucomicrobiia > Verrucomicrobiales > Akkermansiaceae > SW10. The sequence goes on from JAUIGV010000012.1 coordinate 76,971, forward strand.
TTGGGTTGGGCAGGCGCCTCCGGATAACACAGGGGAACTGCTGGATTCGTTGGAAGAAAATCTGGAAGCGGAAGAGCCGGAGGTGCAGTGGATGATGAATTTCACAGCCGGATGGATTGGGATTCACCAGCCAGAGTATCGAAAGCGCTGTGTTGCGTTGGGCGAAAGACTTGAACTCTACAAGGGCGAGAAAGTATCACGCGGATGTACGCCGAGCTATTTGCCCGAGTTTATCAGGATTGAGGTGGAAAAGAGGGAGAAATAGGAGGGAATCCTACTTCGCCTAGAGATCGATCCTAATGATCTCTTTGTCATTTCGCGCGAAGATGGACTACTGGGCGAAGGCGGGTTGATTCCAGACGACTTTGCTTCCCCAGGCACCGGTGGTGGGAGCGATGATGTTTTGGCGTCCGATCTCTTTTTAGCCGTCTCAGCTCAGTTCAGCTAGATCATGATTTGTCTGCCAGCAAGGCATATCTTGTACAGATCTAACACCCTCTTATTTGCATTCTTGTTTCGCTGTTTCACGAAAACCAACGGTTTGCCGATATTTCGCCTTCCACCGTTCCGGACCGCCGACTGCTTTGAGCAGTCCCCGCCTTTATTCAATTGTCCATGCCCAATCGTTTTTTCAAAGCCCTTGTTTTCAATACCAGATAAGCCAACGCGATCAGGCACGGCGACGGATTACCGATGTTGTGAATCGAAGCGAAGCCGAGAAAGACACTCCAAAGGAGTGCCCGTAAGGCTCGGCGAAACCGTAGTCAACTAGCCATGGAAAACCATGAGGCACGACCACCCGCACTCTTTGAAAATGACCGGACCGAAGAGAGGCCGGATCCCAGACCTAAATGCTTCGAAAGCCCGAAAATCGGCCCCAACTCAATCGAACGATAAACTCCGGAAACCGTTGCAGCCCCATGAATCGAGCAACCTACACTCCCACTATGCCGGCAGACAAATCTACTCAAGATCAGGCTTCCGTCGCCCAGGATTCTGCAATCAGGGGTAGCGGAGTAAACCCCTTCATTGACAGTAAGGAAATCGGATCATTAGAGTTGCCGCGATGAGAAAATCATTTGTTTTCAGTAGTTTTCTTCTCGGGACCACCCTCTTGGGCACTGTGATCAAGCCTGCTGGGGTCACTTCAACAGTGGCCGGTGATGCCGGGTCCGCCGTGGATTATCTCCTCGACGACAATCCGGGGCAGGTGGCTCCGGGCCTTCAGAATGGCCTGGGGGAAGAGGTCACCCTGGAAACCGGTGATTCCCTGGAGAAGGCTCTCGCCACCTTCCATTTTCGTGACGGCGTCGGACATCAGGAGTCATGGACCCGCAGTACTCCGGCAGGCAATCCCATTTTTGTCTTCGATCTCACCGGTGGTGGTAATACGGCCATTGGGTCCATCGTCCTCTGGCAGTATGGGAATAACGGCGGACCGGGAGAAGGGAATGGAGGTAATGCGACCCGTGAATTCTCCCTGATTTTCCATGGGGAAGAGGAAGGGGATGACTTTGATTTCAATACAGAGGACGTGGATTTTACCGGAACCATGGACCCGATTTTGAGTGATGTGACTCTCCCAGTCGGAGAATCTCCCGGGAATTATGCCCAACCGTTTTACTTCGGTTCACAGTCGACCGTTCGCTATGTGGCCCTCCGCATCGACAGTAATTATCTCCCCCCCGCGGATCCGCAGATCACGGCAGGAGGTGATCGCTTTGGACTGGGCGAGGTGCGCTTTGCTACTGAGCCATCGATCCCGTCCGATATCCCGCTCCGGATTACCAGTTTCTCAATTACCCGGGACACCGACCCTGAGGAAATCACGATTGTCTGGGACTCTGTTCCGGATAGCCAATACACTCTCTCCTATGCGACTGATCTAACAGACTTTGAAGCCAACACGGTTGCTGAGGGGATTGAGTCGACGAATGAAAGCACTTCTCTCACCTTCCCCAATCCGGCTCCAGATGAGGCACGCCTTTTCTTTCGGGTCGCTCATACTCCGGGAGGTTGATTCCCGGCCTATTTCCGTCGCTGGATGATATGCGAATTGGTAGCTGTCCGCCTGCTACCCGGGTCTCAATTGTTGTTCGGGCAACTCCTCAACTGTGAGCTTGGGTGTGCGCCAATTATTCGGCTTGTTCTTACAGCAAATGGTCGGGCAAATAAAATGCCGACCCATAACCCGTGTTTTCCCTTCCCTAGGACCCAAGCTGGGATCGAGGAAAGACAACGCCCTGTTTCGAGAGCGGGAGACTTGCCGTTTGGGTCCTTTAGAGGTCATCCCGACCAAGTGTGTCCGCCGGCTTTTCGCGGCGGCTCTCACTCCGAAGGGCGCAGAGGAAGGAATAGGTCGCGGCAAGCAGGATCAAGGCAGGAGGCAGGGCGGCGGCGACGGAGGCAGCCTGGAGGGCCAGCAATCCCTGCCCAACAAGGAGAGCGACCGCGGTCAACCCCTCAAGGATATCCTCCTTTCACCCCCTCTGCTCCGGTCCAAAGGCGGCTTCAATGCCCTCGTGCCAAAAGCAAGTTCCTAGCAGTCATCTCGGATTTTCCTATCAAGTAGCCTGTCAAGGTCCTACCCTCTGTCGATTCTGCTCTGATCAATCGTGAAATGCGATGGTCTTCCTCCGATTGGAGGCTTGGCCTCTTGTCGGAATCGGGGTCGCTGTTCTTTCCAATTCAAGGAAAGGCTTGATCCCAAAAACCAACCAATACGACTATGGGAGACAAATCGCCGAAATCGAAGAATAAGGACAGTAAGCAGAAAAAGGGCAAAGCCGACGCTGCTGACAAAGCCAAGCAAAAGCTCATTGCTGATAAGCGGAGCAATCTGCCTCCGCCGAAGAAAAAGAAGTAGGCGGCCGTGGGCTCTTCAAAGAGAATTCTACCCGGTCATGTATCGTGGTTCGGATGCACATTGTGGGCTCAGCCTCAGCGCGGCAATCACTGTCGTTTTCGTAATTGAATTGTCCTTCGTGAACATCGGAGAGATCATTGGGGAATGACAACTTACGTATACGAGACCATTCCGCAGACTGCCGGGGAAGTTCCTGTTCAGTTCGAGGTCAGGCAAGGCATGAACGACCCCAAGCTCACTGAGCAACCGGGAACGGGAAAGCCGGTCCGGCGGATTGTTTCAGGAGGTTTCCTCTTGAGCCGTGCAAAAAATGAGTCTGTTGGATCGGTCACCGACCCTTCGTGGTACCAAGGGGATTGATGGGTCGCTCGATGAAGAAAAAGAAATCGTTGGTCGCGGATTTCGATAAGATTTCCGATTTCGATGCAAGGCATATTTTGCATTCCATATTCCCTGTGGGGTGTAGCCTGGGTTGATCTGGACGGGCATCGATACTCCCCAGATCGCAAAACGATCATCTTTGAGCATCTACCATTTTTAGAGATGGTGCCGAACCTATCCAACTACTTGAGGGCGGCGGCATCAGCCTTGGAGTCCTACAATCAGTCGGAGATTGTTGCTCAATGCGAACCTTTTAAACTCGGATGAGCGAAGGCGGGGCACGCCAACCGTTCCACATGCTTGAGTTTCCGGGACTACTCCGTAGTTTGGAGAAAAGTAATTACTTTTTGAGCAGGATGTCCGAGCGGTGGCGGGTGAACTCTGAGCTTGATGATTCATGTCAAACCGAACTTACATCTGTGTGGATTGTCGGACCACCAAGCGGGCCGAGGCTGCTGGTGGTCTGAAGACCAACCTTCGGTGCTCCTCGTGTGGCGGACCGCTTTGGGAACTCAGCCATCGGTGGCGCATCCCCAAGAAGGCAGACAGAAAAAGTTGGGAGGAGTTGGCAAAGACTGTTGCCCAGAGTCGCCCAGCACGTGACGCATTTGTGCTGGCCCGAGCTAAGTCCAAACTAGCCGAGATTGATCGACAGATTGAAGCATTCTCCTCTCGCAAACCGTCAGAACAGCGCGAAAAGATTCTGAAGGATCTTGCCCACGAACGATCCCAGGTTCTGCGGCAGTATCTTGATAGCGGGATCCAACTCGATACGAACCCGCAAGCATAAGAAGTCACGCGAAGCCGAACAATGGTTTCTGAATACGTTGGACATCAGGACTTCGCAAACTCAAGCCCCCCGGAAGTGTGAGCAGGTCGGTAGCTTTTGCAGTTTGGCAAATCTGAGATCATTTTAATCTCCGCCTCCCTCAATGACAGCTTGCGCTTCGGCCAAGGCAAGGCCGGAGGCGAGATCTTGATCCCACGGCAACCATTTCCCGTTGTTGAATTCACCCAGGAGCTGGAAGCGTTTCCATCTCGAGGGACCCGTTTGATCTTCAATCACTCTCCGGGCCTGTCCCAAAAGTCTCCGGGCCTCCTCCAGTTCGCCCAATCTCATCGCGGCCATGGCCTTGAAAGCGAAAGCCGTTCCACGGAAATCAGCCACTTGCCCCAGCCTGTCAGGGAACTCCTGATCGTTCATTTTGTGCAACTGATCATCCACTTCTTGCAGCTGATTGATCGCTTTTTCGAAATCGCCTGAACGATAAGACGCCATACCCTGCAGGAGCAGTCCCTCGATGAGTGGTTTACCCGGCTGAGCGGAAATCCGGTTGGCGAGAAGGCCTGCCCATCCGACGACCTGCCGCTGCAGATTAGAGGCAGTATCTACTGGCATAATCAGGCAGGCTCTGGCTGCATGCAAGGCATCGCCAAAATCGAAACCAGACCTGGCGTCGAGACAACGCCGGCAGAAGTCATGATAGGCTTCTGGGTGCCCGGCCTGCGCGAGGAGTAGTCCCGCCCGCAACCAATCTCTCCCGTATTTGGAACAGGGCATCGGGAAAGCGGTGATTTTTTCATAACAGTCGATTGCTTCCCCCGGCTTCTCCTGGATTACTAGAAACGATCCCATGACCCGCTGGGAGGCGACCCAATCGATAGATACCTCATCGCGTCCCTTTCCCAGGTTGGCATAAAAAGGAAGGGTTTTTCGGTGAAGTTCAACGGCACGCTCCAAATCGCCGGGTCCATCCCTTTCTGCATAGGTGATTGCGAGGTTGGTTCGCGCCAAGACCACAGAGATATCTGATTCATCAAAGAAGCGTTCACAATCGGCCAGTACTCCCGTGAACCTTGTGATTGCTTCTTCGGTGTTTCCTAAACTCAAAATGTCTGAGGCTAGGTTGCTTCGCAGGTTCAGGATGACCGGATGAATGGCCAGCGACTCATTCATTTCGATCGCCTCTTGCGCGAGCTTCAAGGCCTGCTCCCGAAGCTCCCGGGGCTTGGTCCCCCTGGAAGCAATGGCAAGGGTGTTGAGGGCCTCGATCGTGAGAAGGTCGCCTCGTTCCAGTGATTTCAGGCAACGTTCAACGACTTCGAGGGCCAGATCACGGGACCTGGCGGTTTGCCCGTCGGCGTTGTAAAACCCGGCCAAATATCGCTTGGCATGGAGAAGGTCGCGATGGTCGGGAGGCAGAACCTCGTCATAAAAGGCAACGGCCCGTTCGCCATTCTTGATTGCCGAAGCCACGTCCCCCAGCCATCGCTGGGCATAGGCGAGATGGATCATGGTTTTGAGAGTATTTGGATGGTCTTCTCCCAAGAGCTCGATCCGTGTCCGAAGCGCGGACTCCAGCAGCTTCAGCGCAGGCAGCATCTCCCAAAGATCGAGATAGACCAGTCCCAGGGATGTCTGCATTGCTGCGACCACTTCCGGGTCCTCTCCTACATTGCGAGACAAATCCTCACTCAACTCGTCCAGAATCTCTTTGGCCGGACGACCTCTCGCCACCGAAGGGCCCAATTGTTTGAGAGCCTCCTCCAACCGCGCTGTCACGGCCACCCCGTGCCGTGCTTCCTCTTCGGCCTGTAGCCTGCGGACTTCCGCCACCCGGTTGGCTTCGCGAGCCTGGAAAAGAAGAAGGGTGGAGATCGTGAGAGCTACCAGAATGACGATGATCACCACCGTCCCTGCGGCAACCACAATCCGGTTGCGACGGGCAAACTTGCCCAGGCGATAGAAGAAGCCGGGAGCGGTCGCCTCGACTGGCTTGTCGCTCAAAAACCGATCCACATCCTGCACAAATTCGTTGGCAGTTTCGTATCGGCGTCGGCGGTCCTTCTCAAGGGCCTTCATGACAATCCAGTCGAGATCCCGCGGGATTTCCGCCATAGCCATCGTCACGCCCGGGCCGATTGGGGAAGACCGTCTTGATGTGGTAAGCCTCGTACTTGGAAGCGGCGGTTCCTCCTCACGGATGATGCGCTGCATCTCACCATGGGCCACGCTCCCGAGATGTTTCGCATCGTGGGGAGGCGTACCGGTGAGGAGTTCATAGAGGAGCACACCCAGCGAGTAGATGTCGCTTCGAGTATCAACATCCAGCCCACTCATTTCAGCCTGCTCGGGACTCATGTAGGCCGGCGTGCCCACCATCTGCGCGTAGTTGGTGAAGAGGGTGCGTTCGGTCAAACGCTGGTTCAGGGCCTTGGAAACGCCGAAGTCGATGACCTTGGGCACCGGAACGCCGTCGTGGAGGGTGACCATGACATTCGACGGCTTGAGGTCGCGGTGGATCACACCCTTATGATGGGCGTGCTGCACCGCCTGGCACACCGGGATAAAGAGCTCTAGCCTCTCCGCCAACCCCAATTTGGCTTCCTCGCAGTAGCGAGTGATTGAGACACCGGTGACGAGCTCCATGACGAAGTAGGGCCGTCCCGTCGCGGTGGCCCCGGCATCGATGATCCTGGCGATGTTGGGATGGTCCATCAGCGCGAGGGCCTGGCGCTCGGCCTCGAAACGAGCGATGACCTGCTTGGTGTCCATGCCCAGCTTTATGATCTTCAATGCCACCTTGCGGACCACCGGGTCCCGCTGTTCGGCGAGGTAGACCACCCCGAACCCGCCTTCCCCAATTTTCTCGAGGAGCTTGTAACGATCAATTACCGAGCCTGGTTGCTCGGCGATGGAAGCGGTCGAAAGATCAGCCATGGGACTAGCCTCCTCCAACAGCCGCCCTTGTTCGTATCCCTCCAGTAGATCCAGGACACGCTGCCTCAGAGCATTGTCGTCGCCCGCCTGTTCCTTCAAAAAAGAAAGACGCTCTTCAGCGCTCCCCAGTTCGAGGGCAGCGCTGAACAGGTCTTCTTCTTTGGAGTAGGTTTCAGACAAGGGAATCTTGGGACAGTTTAGGTAGTATCGGGACCTCGGGCCAACTCATCTTTGAGAATCCAGGATTTGAGGGTTGGCTCCTCCGTGAAGACGCACCACCCGAAACCATTGATAGGCGCTGTTTGCGAAGCGGTTATTGACCTGATAGGAAGATAGATCTTCATCACTAATAATCTCGGGTAAATGGAGTCTGCTCCAAGTCCTTAGTGCTCCCAGTGGATCCTCTCGATTGAATTGTGGTCCTGACCCTTCGATTTGATACTTTGCACCCGGACGAGACTTCCACTCGATGATGAACCCATTGCAAATTCTTGTGTGACCGCAGAAGAACCTCCCCTGAGGTTTACGAGACTTCGTTATCTGTGGGGGCAGCGGAGATCCGAAAAGTTCCAGTTCGCCAAGTTGAAGTCTTTGGTCTCCCAGAGTGTAGACTGAGAGAAAGCGAAAGGTGGTGTAAGCCTTTGGTTTCCGAAAGTGGATTCCGGCTTCGAAGAGAAGTGTCTGATTCCGGTTGGTCCAGATCGAGTCCAGTTGGTCATTCCACCGGAAGATCGGTTCAAAGGTTTCCCCGTCCATCGACCCGTGGATTTCCCATTCCGAGGGATCCAGCAACTTGTCTATCATTCCACTGGTGAGGGCAAAACTCCGAAGCACAAATGGCTCAGGGAAGGTGGCGGTCGCCCAGAGGTAGCGCTGGGCGTTTTCATCATACCATTGCGAATCCAAATCCGCGTTTTCGTTGTCGAAGAGGCGAAAGGCTTCCTGGGAACCCCAATCGGGTTTGTGGGAAGCGTCGAACACGGCATCAAATCCACTTCCGTCGGTTGAATCGCCGTCATTTTCGATATCTGTCAAATCCCCGCCGCCCAGACTTTCGAGGATCCGTGGTGCGGTATGGTCCTCGGGGTTGTGGGGATCGCTGCCACTCTTCAGTTCGCCGGAGTCCAGATAACCGTCGCTGTCACTATCGGCCAAATTTGGATTGGTGACGGTCGATCCGTTCACCTCTTCGGTATCGGAAAGGCCATCGCGATCGGTATCGCTGGAAAGGGGGCTGCTTCCGGTGTCATTGCCATCCACAAAGACCCGGGTATCACTTTCCACCCCATCGCTGAGACCGTCGCGGTCACTGTCGGGATGGTGCGGATCACATCCCAGCTCAAACTCTCCGAGGTTGTTCAAGCCGTCGCCATCCGGATCAAGGAGGGAGTCGTCGCTCTCCGGGTCAAGCTGGTGGGCCCGCTCCCAACTGTCGAGCATGCCATCGGCATCAGCATCTTCCACCGGCACTCCGTAAAGTCTCATTCCAAGATCGGATTTCCGTTCTCCGTCTCTCATGGTCCCGTTTCGTTCTCTGAGCACGGAGCCGGGATCGAGATAGGAGCCTGCGGCCTGATAATCGAAATTGGATGAATCACTGATTCCCGGGAGCACGGCGAACAAGGGCTGTCCAGCATTGTTCCGATTGTAGGAATGGATGGACAACCAGTAATTTTGACCAGATTGGGCAATGAAGCTGATTTCCTTGAATTCCATTTTGAAAGAATAATAGGAATGAAGACTGGGGTCCGGTGCCCAGGGCCGGTCACCGAGATGGGTCGTCTCGACCTCGGCAGCCGCCTGGCTTTCACGAAAGAGCATCTCGCCGGGACGACCGTTGTCGTCTGCATAGATTGAGATCTCAAAAGTTTCAGTCTTGGGCGTGGGTGGATTGAATTGCGGGCCGCGGGTATCAAGGTAAACACCAAGCCATCCGACGCCAGTCAGCTTTTCCGCCGTTGTCAGAGAGAAATCATCAAAGATTCTCTCATTGTTGAAGGTCGAGGTGGTGGGACCGGTGAGAGGGTAATAATTTCGTTTTTGAAAACGGATCGTGGCTTGAGGATCGGCCCGAAGGCCGGAATCAAGGAGGCCGAGCAGGGCAATACAGATTGCGAGCGAAGGCCTTCGGAACGGTTTCGCGTGAGGCCAGGGAACTGGAGTGGAATTCATGGGATTGGATGGTTGGTTCGGATTGTGGGAAGCCACTGGTGCCTTTGATGGCGGGCTTCACTCAGTCGTGCGGAATTCCGATACCGGCCCCCTCAAAAAAACGTCAAAAAATAACGGACTCAGTCGGGACGGCCGATTTCCCTTCCGAGCCAGGCCCTCGCATAAGCCCACTGACGCTGGGCCGTAGCCTCGGAAACGCCCAGGGCCGCAGCGGCCTCCGGGATGGTGAGTCCGGCAAAGAAGCGCAACTCGACCAGCTTCGCTTTTTGCGGGTCGGCTTTCCCGAATTTGCTCAGGGCCTCGTCGACCGCCATGACGTATTCCGGGTTATCGTTTCCGACCACCTCTCCTTCCTTGAATTCCACCCGGTCGTGCTGCCCTCCATGTTTCATCGCCGCTTTGCGGCGGGCGTTGTCGACCAGGATGCGTCGCATGGCTTCGGCGGCGGCTCCAAAAAAATGGCCCCGCCCGTTCCAGCGGACCTCGGTTTTGTCGGGGTTCACCAACTTGAGATAGGCTTCGTGAACCAAGGCTGTCGCCTGCAAGGTCTGCCCGGGTCGTTCCTGGGCCATCTTGTGAGCCGCCATACGTCGGAGTTCCTCGTAAACGATGGGAAGAAGCTCTTCGGCAGCATGAGGTTCGCCTGCTTCGGCTGCTTCGATGAGTCGCGTCACTTCCTCCATGGTCCTGTTCCTTATGCCAAAATCCGCCAAGCTCCAAGTCTGATCAAATTGCCCGTTCTGCCAACCGTTCATTGCTCCCGGCCCCTGACCGTCACTTTTAATCGCGTAATGTGTGGAAGGGAAATCTCAACTTCTACCGTTCGGTGACGATCAAGTGCAGGAATCTCCTTGGAGCCACTGTTGGAATTGCCCCGGTGCGCATGCCTCTGGCATCAAGATCCGATATCACCACCGATTTCGAATTGTTCAAAGCGGAATAGTTTCCCGCACCAGTTGTAATGGCCTTTGCAATCACGAAGAAATCCCTTCCTCAAGCCGTTCCGTGTTTGAAAGGATTTTTCCTGTCACCTTTCCGGCCCTCCACTCGTACCTCTTTGAGCTTACTCCGGCCTTAATAAATTGTTCATGCTCGATGGACTTTTTTAAGGTGCTTGTTTTCAATACCTTCCGAAGACCATCACAAGAATCCCCCACCAATTCGGAGGAACCCACTTTTTCACTATTCCAATTCACTCAATGAACGTCCGTCCTTCTCCTCTGCCCCGTCTTTTTAAGTCAGTTCTCTTCAAATTCTTAGTTGCTCCCCTGTTACTTTCGGCGGCGGTCCGGGCCCAGGCTCCTAGCTTCTCAATGAATCTGTCGCCGGAGGCGGTCGGCGTTGGCAGCTGTGCCGAGCTCACCTTCGAGGTGCAGAATAACAGCGGTAATTCGGTCAACGATCTCGCGTTCACGGTGAATCTCCCGGCCGGAGTGGCTCTGAGCAATCCCGCCAACCCGGTCAGCGACTGCGGTGGCATCTTCAATGCGGTGGATGGCGGCAGCACGATCACGCTGAGCGGCGGGTCAGTGGGTGCCAACGCAACCTGCTCCGCGAGCGTCGGAGTGACTCTTCTGGCGGAAGGGCCGTTCAACATCATCTCGGGTAACCTCACCTCGGATGCCGGCAACAGCGGGACCGCGAGCGTCTCGATTGGAATCCCCACGACCGGGCCCGCACTCGGCTTTACCAAGTCGTTCTCCGAAAGTCCGGTGAGACTCGGAGGACAAACCACGCTGACTTACACCATCCAAAATCAATCTCAAACCGCTGCCGAAGGGATCTCCTTTAGCGATGACCTCTCGCCCGGAATCGTCGTTGCCAGCCAACCCAACATCATTAACAACTGCCCCGGAGCCACCCTGACTGCGATCGCAGGTTCCCAAACGATCAATTTTAGCGGGGCTGGTCTCGCGGCCGGTCAAAGCTGCGTCATCACGGTCGATGTCGTGGGACTTGTGGCAGGACGGAACATCAGCATCTCCGGCGATATTTCATCCAGCTTTCCGGGGGGAAATCCGGTTCCTTCCGGCCGGGCTTGTGGAGCTCTTGAGGTGATTCCATCCGAAAACCTCGCCGATATCTCCTTTTCAAAATCCTTCGTGGAAGACTCGGTCGATCCCGGCGGGACCACTGACCTCGTCTTCACCATCACCAACAACAGTCAAACGGAGACCTTCAACGACATCACTTTTTCGGACGATCTCAACGCCATGCTTCCCGGTGCGGTGGCCACTAATCTGCCCGAAGAAGGGGGCTTCCTGGTCGATGCCAATTTCGACGGCTCGGGCTCTTCGGTTCTCGATTCTTCCTGGGACTATCTTGACCAACTTCAGAACGAAAACGGGCGGAACGATGGCTATCCCCTGGATGGATCCGGAAACGAATGGAACTCCGTCGCATTCAATCCGGTAACTTCCACCATCGGGCCGTGGGTCGCCGGAAACGCCCCTTTTCAGGCCGGCGATGTCGATGCCTTTCCCGCTGGAACGCCGGCCGTTCTCGGAGGAATTGACGCAGCGGCCAACGGCGAAAATTTGGTCACCACCTACCTCTTCCGCAAGGAGTTCACTCTCGATGCCTCACAAGCCGGGATCAGCGATTGGTTGCTCGATTATGTCTTCGATGACGGAGCCATTGTTTACATCAACGGAATTGAGGTCTTCCGCAGCGCCGGCATGCCCGCCGGTCCGGTGACGACAACCACCCTTTCGGCACTCGGAGACGAGGTCAACCGAACCTCCAGCCAAGTCGATCTCTCGGGCGTTCTCGTGCAGGGATCAAACACGATTGCGGTGGAACTTCACCAAACCACCCTCGACAGCAGCGATGCCGGATTCCTTCTCGATCTCCTTCCTGTTTCCAGTTCTCCAACCGCTGGCTTTAGCTATTCTGACGATACCTTTGAAGGCACCAACGATGCCGGGGCCGCAAACGGCACCCTCAATCCGAACGGTGGATTTTCGGGTGGAGGCATCGACGTCACGGTGGGGGGCAAAAACTTCATCGCAGGCTTCTTTAACCCGCCAAGCTCGGGCGGCTGGGCCAGGACTTTTACCGTCAACGAAGCAGGCTCCATTGAGGTGAGCCTTCGCTACCGTCTCCTTCTCGATGAGACCTACGAAGGCAATGAGTTCGGCCAGGCTTTGCTGGAGATCGATGGAGTCCGTTACGGAAATAGCGCCAACAACTCGCTCGCCCAGTTGAATGGTGGAGCAGGAGTTGACCAGGATTCGGGGTGGCAGGTTTATTCCACCACCATTTTTCTAGCAGCGGGCGAGCACACCATTTTGATGGGAGCTTATAACAATCAATCGAACTCCGGAACGGAAGTGACCCAAGTCTTTTTTGACGACATCCAGATCGGAACTCCCTTGAGACCTGCGGCGGTTTGCGGACCAAACTCACAAATCGTTGGGAGCGATGTCCTCACCTTCACCGGCGGCCAACTCGCCCCCGGCCAATCGTGTTCCTTCCGGGTCGGCGTGAGTGTCCCGCCTTCCGCTCCCTTCGGAGACTACGAAAACAAAACCAGCCTCATCTCCACCGTGGTCGGGGGACGGTCTTTAGTTGGCTTCCCGGCAACAGACACCCTCAATGTGGTGCCGGTGCCACCCACTTTCACAAGCTCATTCTCCCCGGCCGAAATTCCCGCAAACGGGACCAGCACCCTGACCTTCGTCATCGACAACCGGAGCAGCCAGGTAGCTGCGACAGACGTGACCTTCTCCACGTCCCTTCCCGATGGCATGGTGATCGCCGAAGAACCCGGGGCATCCTCGACCTGCGGAGGAAGCATTACCGCACTCTCTGGATTCAATTCCTTCAACTTCTCCGGCGGGACCATCGCGGCCGGTCAAATTTGCACCGTAACCGTCAATGTCACCGGACAAACCAGCGGCGAACTCATCACCACAAGCGGGCCTCTCGTGTCCTCGCTCGGCGACAGCGGAACCAACACGGCCACGCTCACGGTCAGTCCTCCGCCGACCTTCAGCATGTCCTTTGCTCCGGACGAGATTAACGCGGGTCAGGTTTCAACGCTGACCTTCGTCATCGATAACGGCGCTTCACAACTCCCGGCCACCAACCTCAATCTGACCCACGAATTGCCGGACGGCCTGATTATCGCGAATCCCTCCAACGCCAGCACCACCTGCCAGGGCGGAACTCTCATTGCGATCTCCGGGACCGATCAGATTTCCTACTCCGGAGGAACCGTTCCCGCCGGGCAAACCTGCACCGTCACCGTCGGAGTGACCAGCAGCGAAGGAGGCGACTTTTTAAACACCACCGAAGAACTCACCAGCTCGCTTGGCAACAGCGGCACGGCAAGTGATTCACTGGAAGTGCAAGCCGCGGTTTCGATTGCTCTCAACGTTACGGGATCCACCCCAACCGTGGTCGCCGGATCGGGCACGGCAAACCTAGGCTATGTCGTTGTTGTCACCAACAACGGACCTTCCACCGCCACCAATCTCGTCATCGATTTCGCCGAGACCCTTCCTCCCGGAGTGATCGCCGGAAATGCCCTCGCTGGCGTGGGCACCTTCGAGCAATCAACCTGGTCCATTCCCGCCCTGGCAACCGGAGGACAGGCCACTCTCGGAATCACTTACACCGTCCCGCAAAACACCCGGCCCGGCACCGACTCGATTGTAGGCACCGCCACTTTGACTTCGGTCGATCAATTCAATCTCAACCAAGCCAACAACTCCGCCACTGCTCCCACATCGGTAAGCAACGTCTTCGACATCGCACTCACCAAAATGGAATCGATCGATCCTGTCTTGGCAGATTCCGGACCGGGCAACCTGGTTTACACCGTGACCGCTTCCAACAGCGGACCTTCCAATGCCTCCAACGTCAGCATCCGTGAAGTACTCAACCTGCCGGCTGGCGTCACCGTGCAATCAATCGTCCCGGGCAATGGAACATTCACTCCGGAAAACGATCCCAACGGGCTCTGGACCCTAAACCTGCCCGTGGGAGAAACCGAAACCCTGACCATCACTCTAGACGTCGATGCCAATGCGCCGGACAACGGAACGATTGGCACGACCACCAGTCTCGAGTCGGCTTCAGGAACCGACAGCAACAGCACCAACAACTCGGTCACCGAAACCACCACCATCATTGCCGGAGTCGATTTGATCGTCACCAGAACCGGGTCCGATGATCCCGTGGTTGCCGGTTCCGGGAGTGGCAATCTGAGCTACCTCATCGAAGTCACCAACGAGGGACCGCTCGCTGCCAGCGGACTTGAGCTGGCCGATGTTCTCACGTTTGGAGACGGCATCGTCATCGATTCTGTGACTCCAAGCATTGGCACTTTTGAAAATCAAACCTGGACAGTGGGCGACCTCGCGGTCGGCGCCACCGAATCCCTCGAGGTCATCGTGACCGTAGGTCCATCGGCCCAAGCCGCCTCACCCGGATTCACCAGCGTCTCCTCGGTCAGCGCCGTGGACCAGGCCCAGATTAACACCGGCGACGAATCGGTCACCGCCAACCGGGACATCACCCGCGAAGTCGATCTAACCATCTCGGTCGAAAGCTCACGCGACCCGGTCCTTGCCGGATTCAACCTTCCTCAAAATCTCTTCCACACCCTGACTGTCACCAACCAGGGACCCAGTGATGCTTCCGGAGTCAGCTTGAACGTCAGTGAAGTCCTGCCCGAAGGTGCGACCGTCGACTCCATCAGCCCGGCAAACGGAACCACATTTGCCGACTCGGTTTGGTCAGTGGGCGATCTCAGCGTTGGGAATTCCACCTCCATCATCTACTACTTCCGGGTTCCCGGATCAGTGACCGGTGGTGTCGATCTCATCTCGAACCAAGCCTCGGTCAACACAACCAACGAACCACTCCTCAACCCCGACGATGACATCGGCTCCATTGCGACCGACATCGTCAGCCCCGCGAGCACCAACATCGCAGGCGGCGACATCGTGCTCGATTTCCAAACCGGCCTCTTCAAGCAGACCGTCACCATCACCAACAACAACCCCGGAGCGCTTCCTGCCTTCCGGGTGCTGGTCGGAGGTCTTCCCGCAGGAGTCACCGTCGCCAACGCGCAGGGGGAAATCCTTGGCAACTCCTTCCTTCTGTTCAATCAGCCACTTGCGAGCGGCGAGAATATCGAGCTTACCGTCGAATACCTTCAGGCCGATGCCTCGGGAGGATTTGAGCCCACCTTCGAAATCGAGCTACTCGACGCAGTCGAAAATCAAAACGCCGGGGAAGGAGTCGAAGTGGACCGCTGCGAGGTGCTGGCCAATGGCGATGTCCTGATCGAATTCCCATCTGAAATCGGCGCAATCTACACCGTGCAATACAGCCAGAACGGTGAGGCCTGGGCCAACGTCGTTCCGGACATCACGGCCGGAGGAACGCGATTGCAATGGATCGATAATGGCCCGCCCAAAACCGCCAGCCATCCGTCCGGTGAAAAACTCCGCCTCTACCGGGTCATCAAAAGAGATGCCGACAAATAATCCCAACACTTTTTTATCATGAACCTTAAATTCAGATTCGCATCCTTCGCCCTCAGTGTCCTGCCCGTCGCGGCCGGAGACGATGTCATTTCATCCGCCAAGAGCGGGCTCGATTCTTCCAAGAGCGGGCTTTACTCTGCCAAAGGTGGGCTCGACTCCGCAAAAAGCGGGCTTGATTCAGCGAAAGGAGTCATCGAGCAAATCCCGCCAGCCTCTGGCTCAAAAACCCGATGGACTTTCGGTGGAGGAATTTCGTGGCGCAAGATCGGTGCCATCGATTTTAATACGAAAGAAACCGGTCTGACCGCGCCCGGCGTTTTTGGAAACAACTCCTTCACCCAACCCGCCGGAATCGGAGCGGCAACCGGCGCAAGTTCCCGGACCTATGACAATGGTTTCGTAAACCCGGGGCCCCGCACTCCCGCCACCGGCAGAACGAGCGACTACGAATACCAAACTCAAGATCAGTTGCAGGGCAATAGCCTCGTGATGTCAGCCACCGGAGGAGAACGCCGGGTCATTGAACAGACTGCGGCTTCATCACCCACCGGATGGAGCGAGGGTGATGATTGGGAAATCTCCCCGTATCTCAGTTTGAGTCGACTCACCGACATCGGAAACGGCTGGAGCGTTGGACCATCCTTCAACTTTAGCTTCACTGATATCGGTGGCAGCCGGGGAGGATTGAACACCTTCAACGCCAACGAACGTCGCAACATTTTTGACGTCAGAGCAATCGATCGCTTCGACTCCACCGGCCTTATTCTTCCCAATGCTCCTTATACCGGATCACCGGGCGCCATTGCGCCCCTGCTTCCCGCAGAGCCTGCCGGACGCACCTTCGAGGACACCTTGCGATCCACCGATACCGCGCTCTTTAGTGATTCGATCAACGAATCACTCGACATCAACTTATTTGGATTCTCACTCGGAGCCAGTGCCGTCTATCAAACTGATGGCCGCTTCTTCGCCGGAGTCGGCACCGGCCTCGTCTTGAACATCGCCGACTGGGACGCGAGCCGCAGCGACCAACTCATCCAGATCACCAACGGCGGCGCTCCCATGCAAATCAGCTCCGCCGGCTTCCGCAACTCCGGAACCGACGTCCTCTTCGGATACTACCTGCAAGGATCCGTGGGCTATCAAATCAACGACTCCTGGTCGGTCGAAGCCAACGCCCGCTACGACTGGAACGAATCCCTCCGCGAGTCCGTCGGCGGGAGTGACTTTGATGTCGACCTCACCGGCCTGACCCTTGGGATCGGTGCGAACTACTCGTTCTAAATAGAACAGCAAAGGGCAACTCCACCCCCGCAAAGGGGCAAAACAAAGCAAGCCGGGCACCGCCTTGGGCTTTCTATTCGCGAACCAAGAAAGCGGCTGAAGGCGCGAGCCGAGGCGTCACAAGAAGAGAGAATCTCACACGTCCCATGTTGCCTCTGACCAACAAAACCCGCCCTTGTTCGATTTTGGTGGCTGATAACTCCAGCGCCCCGGTTTGTATGAACCGCCTACCTTCTTTTTTCAAGTTCCACCAACGTGTCGGCGAAGGCCTTCCCGATTTGGGCAAAGAACTTGGCCGAGCCGTGATAGTGGAAGCCACGATTCGAGATTCCATTGTCCAGAATGAACAGTTCGTCCTCCGAGAGGCTGGCTTCAATTTTGGCACGCTTGGCCTCCTCAAGTTTGGCCGCGTCCTTCTTCCAGTCCCCTCCCTCTTTTTTCTTCTCCTTTAACTCCTTTTCTCTCTTCGAAAATTCCTTGTTGAGGGCGCCGACCTTGGCCTGCACGGCGTCGATTTCAACGGGCCAGTATTCGTGGGTAAAAACGTTGGCCACGTTTCCTTTGAACTCATCCATTCCGGCCGGGGCAGCCATGGCCTTGCGAAAGGCTTCGGTGCCATCACCCGAGGTCGCACCCCCGGTTCCAAGCACGCCAACGACAAAGGGGAGCTTGGGAGCCGAAAGGTCCTTGCGAACGTCGCGAATGAAGCAGGATAAGAGACGGCTGTATTCCGAATAGTCTTTGAGGCCCTTTTTGCCATCCGGAGCCGTCATCACGGGGTAGCGTCCCACGAGGTCGTTGAAACCCTGAAACCAAACGAAGCCGGCAAGCTCGTAGCCTTCCTTTGAATCGTATCCCGGATAGACCTTCGCTGGATCGGCAAGGACTTCTTTCACGTGCTCGACCAGCAGCTTGTAGTAGCGACCGGCTTTTGCTTTCGCCTTTTCGTCCTCCGGCTCTCCACCGCTGGGCGGGCGAAAGTCTACCTGCAGACTCTTGCCACCCCAGGCATCCTTGATCAAAAGAATGGGCTCGCCCTGGTGCTCGTGCATCGTGATTCCAAAGGTGAATTCAGGGCCAATTTTCCCGGTCCCAATATGATGCTGACTCCCAAATCCGGCCGTGAGTTTTCCGGAACGTTTCCCGACGGGATCACCGGAAAAATTTCCGTAGGAATAAGCGATCCAGACATCATCGCACACCACCGGCTTCCCATCCGGGCCAACCATTTTTTTGTAAAGCCCTGCTGTTTTCGGATCCGAGGCGATGGCCGGGAAGGTCCGGGTCTGGGCGTGCCCTTCCATGTTTGACTGACCACAAAGGATGTATACCTTGAGAGGCTTGGCATTCGCAGTCGCTGCAAAAAGAAGCAGTCCCAGAATAGAGATTCGTTGAGTGATGGTCATGGTGGGAGTGACCATACATGGAAAGATCCGGAAATCTTACTTCACCGGACATGCAAGAACAAGCAGGCGCCCCCCCCGAAAAGGCCACAAAAAAGGAGTCCTCCCCACCGTGGAAAGGAACTCCGGAAAATTTAATCCGCTCCATCAGAGCGAACTGGCGATCGAATCCTATCAGGACTCCTTGGCTGCGCACTCTTTTGCCACTTTGGCAGGATGCTTCAGCTTGTCGCGAACGTCTTTCGGGGTCATGGCTGCCACAGTTGCTTCGTCCATGCCCAGAGCGACAAGGCGCTTCCGGTGATCGCTCTGACGCTTGTTGCGGGCGGCGTTCGACTTGGTGGGGCGATTTCTGTTTTTGTTGCGAGCTTGTGTTGAGGCCATGGTCGTATTTGGTTTCTAGCTGAAAGAAGGTGGGAAATTCCTATCGATTGACGTGATCAATCCCGGAAACGAGACCCGTTTAGGTTCGAAGACGCTGCCGGTCAACTGGAATCCTGTGAATAAGTGCCACACCACTGGAGCAGTTCTTTAATATCTTTTAAGCATCTCTGTCGAAATAACGCTTCTTTGATTGCCCTGTAAGTCTCCCGTTTTAGGCTCAACCACAACCGATGAAACGTCGCCACTTTCTATCCACCTCCGCCGCGGCAGGAGTCGTCGGCTCGGTATCTCACGCCCGGAACGGTCCCAAAGATCTTCGCCGGGCCGGATTCATGGGAATCGCAAAGGCCGGGAAGGACCTACCCCGGACCGCGAAACTCAAGGTGGCCGGCGACGAGTTGCGCATCCTGCAGTTCACCGACATCCATTTCTTTTGTGACCGCGAGCGCTTTGGCGAAAAGGCGGACTTACAGACGGTCGACGACATGAAGCGCATGATCGAAAACACCAGCCCGCACCTCCTTGCCATCACCGGCGACCTCTGGAGCGACAACCCGCGCGGCCAGGGCCAGAAGTTCTTCGAATACGCGCTCGAAAAGATCACCTCGTTGGGAAAACCCTGGCTCTTCAACTGGGGAAATCATGACCGGCTCGATGACTACGCCACTGCCCAGGTCACGCTGACCGAAGCCAAAAACAGCCTTTATCGTGGTGGTCATGACGGAGGGAATTACCGCATCTCCATCAATGGTGACGACGACCGCCAGCTCATGGAGCTCCTCTGCCTCAACACCACCACACAAGGCGTGCAAGCAGGCCAGGAAAGATGGCTCACCATGCAGAAGCCCGCCGCCTCGCCGGTGCTCTGCTTTCTCCATATTCCCCTCCTCCAATACGATACCGTCTGGCAGAAAAAACTCGCGAAAGGCATTTTCAAGGAGCCGGTTTGCACTTACGGCGAAGATGGAAGCGCCATCGCAAAGCTCAAAAGGTTTGGCGACGTGAAAGCTTGTTTCTGCGGTCACGATCACGTGAACGACTACAGCGGAAACTGGGATGGAATCGAAATGGTTTACGGTCGCGCCACCGGACACGCCGGATACGGAGCCAACAAATTAAAGAAAGGCGGCAAACTCATCACCGCCAAACTCAACGACCCAAAGAAAAACTGCACCTGGAAGACCGTCTTTGCCGACGGATCCGATTGGTCGCCGGAGTGACGATATCGCGGGATGATGGAATCAGCCCGGGATGAAAGTTAGTGCTTCTTAGTGAACTGGGTCAGGATGTCTTTCAGCTGCACCATTTGCGCACCTAGCTTTCTCATTGCCGTGTCCTCGTCATCGACCGATTTGTCGTCAGCGGTGGTGATTTTGCTACCCAGATGCTTCCCCGTTCGGAGAGGGAAACTGGCCTTGAATTCGCCGTCACAGATTCCAATGCGGTTCCAATCCGAAAAAGTTAGGAGCCGGGGTCCCGGATGAAAAAGGTTCTGGCCGGTGGTGTAGTCGCCGGGTGGATTGGTCACTCCCAGAAGAGGGAGAAATGTGGAAGCAAAGTCGAGATGTGACGTGGGATAATCGATCACGGCAGGTGACCTGCCCGGCATGTGGAGAATGAGGGGAACTTTAACCTGCTGTTCGGTAAACTCCGAGTTGTGTCCCCAGCGCCCGTTTTCCAAGAACTCTTCCCCGTGATCCCCCGTAATGAGAACGATTGTGTTCTCCAAATCCCCTTTGTCCCGAAGGACCTGAATCATTTCACCAAGTTGGGAATCCAAATGATGGACTGAGTTGATGTAACGATTGCGGATCAAATCGATGTCTTCCTCAGGATTCACCGTGGCGTAGTTTAAATCTTCAAGGTAGGGCTCCCGGATGACGCTTTCCGGGGGAAAGTAGTAGCGTGCATGGGACGATTCGAAGAAATGGAAGAGAAAGTAAGGTGATTCTGTTTGTTTCTCTCGGAGCCAGTTTTTCATTTCGCCAACATGATAGCGGTCGCTGAGCCAGCCGTTCTCTTTGGCAAGAGGGTGTAAGTTGGATAACGAGACTTTCGAAAAAATGGTTTTGTCGAACTCGGGGTATGAGAACGCTGCGCTGGTTGAGAACCGGAGATCGTAGTTGAGTTCCTGGACCCGATCCATAAGGAGTGGGGATCGGCGGCTGTGAAGGAAACCGAACCAATAGCTTCCTGGAAGACCGTAGAAAGCCGAAAAGACTCCCATGCGGGTTCCGTTGCCGCCACTATAGTGCTTGGTGAAACGTTGGCTTTCCTGTGCGAAGGCCCATGTTTCGGGCATTATCTCCGGGTCCAACATGTCCGCCCGGAGGGATTCACAAATCAGCCAGACCAAGTTCAGAGGCTTCTCGGGTTCTTCTGACGAAATGTCTGAAAGGGGGTAAACCAAGGCGGCATCATCCCGGGGCGCGTCCACGCTCAGACGCCGTTTCATTTCAATTCCAAATGTCTTGGCGAGTTTACGATAGGTGAAGGGTTGGTATCCGGGAATGGTAGAGGAAACACCTATTCCGTCCGGCCACGCCTTCAGGCAAACATAACCATAGGTGATCCTCTCCGTCAGGGTCAGTAGAACAAACCAGACGATGACTTGTTTCAATCGGCCGCCCAACAGACGCCTCGCCAAGGGAGCTGCGGATTTGAGATTTGCGATCCACCAAATCGCTCCTTGGACCAGAAAGACAGCAACAACGATGAAAAAGTAGGTTCGATTCGTTTCCGGCCCGGCCCCCATCGATTCCAATCCCTCTGGTGTCCTGATCAAGTTCCAGACAAATCCGTTGAAGTGGAATCCGAACATGCCATGAATGACATAGTCCGAGGCCAGGAGGAGCGTTGAAATCGCTGCCACAAGAATAACAGCCAGGCTGCCTATAAGCCTGAGAGCTTTCCCCTTTTTCCGTGTCCAATTTGCCAGGAGGATCGCGATCAGGGAGGGTGCGCTGTACATGAGCGCATAGGTAAGGATGATCAGACTCGCAAAGATCCAACCAAGGAACGTTTGGGGAGGTAATCTCAAGACAAAGGCGAGGAGAAAGGAGGCGGTGACCGCGTAAATCCACGCGACGAACCAAAGGGTGGAACCTCCGGGCGGACTATCCGATTTTTGATTTGAAGATTGATCCCGGGCGGACTGATTTGGAGTCATTCAAAGAGTTTGAACACCTCTTAATTAAGATTTGGTGAGAAACTAAAAAAACAACCAATCCACAAGGAGTCCATTTCATCATCAGCTTCTCACCCTGAAGGGATACCGTTCCAGGCATGAGAAAAATCCTGGCGTAACTGAAGAACCAATCATCTGATATTTAGAGCTTTAAGAATCATCGAAGTTGGAGTTGAGATGTCAGATCACCGAAAAATGCGTTATCACTGTTACCTTTTCCGGGCGAATCCTTTGACATGGGTGAATTGGTCTTTCCCACGACAAAAGGACCCCAAACCAATCCAATTCCAGGAATCAAAGAGCGATCTCCCGCAGCCAAAGAACTTGTAAAATGAACCCAGACCCGATGAATAACCGGAAGCCGATGAACGCCGAACCTGAAACGACCTGCTCCGATTGCGGTAAGGCCTACCAGCCCGACCTCGCCACCGGCCTCGGCGGTGGGTGCCCGCACTGCCTCGCTCAAATTTTGGCCGGGAATCACCCGGAGAAAGATCACGCAGGCGACACGACCCTCTCTTTTGCTGCCGGCGATACCTTCGGAGGCGTGGAAATTATCGAACCGCTTGCCCGCGGGGGCATGGGCGTGGTTTACAAAGCCCGCCAGATCAAGTTGCAACGCGTTGTGGCCGTCAAGGTAATCGACCCCGGTTTGGCCGGTGTTCCCGAGTTCACCCAACGCTTTGAACGCGAGGCCCGCGCCCTCGCGGTGCTCAACCACCCCAATGTTGTCCAAATCTTCGACTACGGTCAGGAGGACGGTCTCTGCTATCTCGTCATGGAATGGGTCGATGGCACCACGCTACGCGAAATTCTTTCCGCCGGTCACCTTTCTCCCGAAGATGCCCTGCGCTACCTTCCGCAAATCTGCGATGCCCTGGAATATGCCCATGCCCAGGGCGTAGTCCATCGCGACATCAAACCGGAGAACATCCTCATCGACCGCGAGGGACAATTGAAGATTGCCGACTTTGGCATCGCCCGGATGCGCGGTGATCACGACTCGGGCCCCGAGTTTGTCACCAGAGTCGGCCAAAAAATGGGCACGCCGCAATACATGGCTCCCGAACAGCAAACACACACCAGTCGCGTGGACCACCGGGCCGACCTCTACGCGCTCGGGGTCGTTTTCTATGAAATGCTCACCGGCGAACTTCCTCTCGGTCGTTTTCCCAATCCTTCGCAGCGGGTGAAGGTGGACATTAGCCTCGACGAAGTGGTCCTCAAAACCCTGGAGCACGATCCCAACCGACGATACCAGCGGGCCAGCGAAATCAAGCAGGCTCTCACAAAGCCATCTGTTCCCGCGCCCGAGGCGTCTCCGGCGAACCACGCACCCGCCATCTCACGGTCGTGCGTTTCCGGTTTCGCTTGGTGGAGTCTCGCTTTTGCCGCAATCTCCCTGCTGGTCTTTTGGGAGATGACCCGCCCCTGGATTCTGGAATCACCCCACTCCCTGCTCGACGAACGCTCGTTCTTTAAAAGCGATGTCTATACGCTTGTCTTTCGCCCGCTGGGTATCGCTGCGGTGGCACTTGCCTGGATTTTTGGTTGGTTGGCCTTGTGGCGGATACGATGTTCCCGACAAGATCAAGTCCACCTGATCGGGAAAGTGCTCGCCTTGTCGGCTATGATCACCCCGCCTTGCTTGCTCACGCTGCTCATACTCGTCCAGATCCTGCCACTGGGCGGCCAAAGTTTGATCAGAGGCTCCACCTTTCAGGAAGGCCTCTATATCGGGGCGATCCTGCTGGCCGCCGCCGCCCTTCTTTTGATCCCATTGCGCGGCGTCATCCGACGTCTGCGACGTTACGCCTTCGAGACAACATCGCCTTTCCCCGTAAAAACAGCTATCATCACCCTTCTCACGACCATGCTGCTGGGCATCGCCGCCTGGGCCATTTCCCGGGAATGGAATGAAGCGCGGGGCTACGGATACAAGGTCCTTTCCTCTCTGATCGAAACCCGGAACGAGCCGGATAACCCGCAAGCACTGCATGTCTCGAATGAAGAAGATGCAAACCTGTGGCTCGAATTTGTCCGCGACCATTGGGTGCTGGAAAACAACCTTTTCGGTGGAGGGATGCTGGAGGATTTGGACCACACGGACCGGTTTGCCTGCACGCGAATCAATGGCGAGCCCGTGTTTGCCTGGATGCCACCATCCGGGCATTCGATCTCTCTGACCGATAACCGCATGTTCCGCGATTGGTATCGGTATCTTTGGATCCACGAATTCGATCTCGAAAAGGGCGTCCTCAAGGTAAAATATGAATTCCCATTGCGGGGATACCGCAGCAGCAGAAAGGCAAACCTGCCGGAATCGGAAGAGGCCCTGCTTAAGGAAAAACGCATCCGTGAAAAATACGGCGTCGAACCCGACACCCTCTACCGGGTCGAGATCCCAATAAAAGACCTCGACCAATACATCACCTACGGCATGGACAAGGAATTCTGGCAGAGTGCCGAGCGCCTGTAGCAGAAATGAAAGGACACCTCCGATGACCGATCCCTCCGACACTTCCTCTGCCGACTACCAAGGAGCGTTCCATCCAACCGCCTGGACTTGCATCCTGCAGGCGCGCGACGGATCCGAGACCTCGGTGAGGCAAGCACTGGAGCATCTGGCCGATTTGTATTGGAAGCCCGTCTTCTACCACATTCGGCGAAAAGGCTACGGAGTCCACGATGCCGAAGACTTGTCCCAGGAATTCTTTCGGCGTTTCATTGAGCGCAAGGGAATGGAGAAAGCCGATCCGGAAAAAGGACGCTTCCGCACATTCCTGCTCGGCTCGGTGAACCACTTTCTCTGCGACGAATACGACAAACGCACCGCCGACAAACGCACCCCTGTTTCCGACACCCTCAAAGAGCAGCCCGAGCAAGAGGAAGCCCATTCCTTCGACCGTGACTGGGCCACTGTGGTGATCGACCGTGCCTTTGCCCGCCTTCGGGAGCAGGCCCCCAGGGAAGCCCGCATCCTCGAAGCCCAACGCGGAGGAAAAACCCGCTATCGCGACCTCGCAGAAGAGCTCGGAGCCACCGAAGGCCACGTCAAGGTGATGGCCCAACGCGGTCGCACCAAACTTCGGCACTTCATCCTCGATCACCTCCGCGACACCTCAACCAGCGAAAAGGAAGCACAGCAAGAACTTACCCAACTCTTCGCCGCGCTTGCAGAGTGAACTTTGATCGCTTGCAAGCACTTGTGATTCCGGGAGAAAGATGTGGATCATCATTTCCTCAGAGCTTGGGGTCGACAGGTGACACTCTTCAGGGGAGGCTCTGGGACAATGAAACGATTCTCACCTCTCGTAGTTGCAGTGCTTGGTTTGGCGGGTGCTTTGTCCTGGACGATTTTAGGGAGTGCCCAAGAAGAAGCCGGGACGGAACGCTTCGGCTCGGTTGCTGAATTGATCGAGCGCTTTGAAACCGATCGCAATGATTTGGCGCGCTTTTACGGGTATCAGGTTCTCTCCCGGTCGCACTCCGAACGTTTGGAAGAATTTTATGATGAGTCGATGGTCTCGCTTGAGAAGATCGATTTCGAGGGGCTCTCGCAAGCGGGGCGGGTCGACTACCTCTTGATGCGGCATCGTCTGGAGTATGAGAAGAAGTCCCTGGCGACAAACCGGAAAAAGCTCGCTGAAATTGAGGGCCTGATTGCCTTTAAGAAGGGAGTGTTGGAACTCTACCAGGGATACCGTCAGCGTGGCCCGATGGAGGCTCGTCCGACAGCGGAAAAGTTGGTGGGAATCCGCAAAGCAGTGTCGGCGCTCAAAGGGAAGGTTGCTTTGGAAGATGGAGGGGGGAAGTTGGCAACCACTGCGGTGCTGGCCCTGCGGGCGCAGAAGGTGGTGGGCGAGTTGCAGCGGCAGTTGGACGGATGGTATCGCTTCTATGTCGGCTTTGATCCGGACTTCTCATGGTGGGTAAAGCAGCCTTATGGAGAGTTGGAGACCGAGCTCGAGGCCTACCGAAAGAAGCTGGGTGAACTGGTGACGGGCGGAAAAAAAGGCGGCGAAGCTCCGCTGGTTGGCGACCCGATCGGAGCGGCGGCTCTGGCCAATGATCTCGCAGTCGAGATGCTGTCTTACTCGCCGGAGGAATTACTCGCGATTGGCGAGCAGGAATTTTCCTGGTGCCGCAGCGAGATGAAGAAGGCCGCAGCCGAGATGGGATTTGGCAACGACTGGGTCAAGGCGCTGGAAAAGGTAAAGGAGGACTTCGTCCCTCCGGGGGAGCAGGACGATCTGGCAGCAGAGATCGCAAAGGATGCCATGAAGTTTCTCAATGACAGGAAACTAGTGACAGTGCCGGACCTTTGTGAGGAGACCTGGTATCTTAAGATGTTGGGAAAAAAACAGCAGGAGACCCTGCCCTATGCGGTGTATTTCGGGCAGGCCATCGGGATCGCCTACCCGACAGATGAGATGAGTCTGGAGAAAAAGCTCATGAGTCTGCGAGGCAACAACCGTCATTTCACGCGCGCCGTGATCCCACACGAGCTGATCCCCGGACACCATTTGCAGAGGTTTATGGCGGCGCGTCATGCCACGCATCGCGGGATCTTCCGCACGCCATTTTATGTCGAAGGCTGGGCACTGCATTGGGAGATGCTGCTTTATGATCTCAACTACCCGCGCACTCCGGAAGAGCGCATCGGCATGCTGTTTTGGCGCTCCCATCGATGCGCGCGGATCATTGTTTCGCTGAAATTCCACCTCGGCCAAATGACACCGCAGGAGATGATCGCATTCCTCGTAAACGAAGTCGGCCTGGAAGAGTCCGGGGCAACCAGCGAGGTCCGCCGCTACATCGGTGATTCCTACTCGCCGCTCTACCAATGCGGATACATGATTGGCGGCTTGCAGCTGCGGGCGCTTTACAAGCAGACCGTTGGGGAAGGAAAGATGACGCCCCGCGAATTCCACGATGCCGTTTTGAAAATGGGCCCGGTTCCAATCGAGATGGTACGCGCGACTCTTTTGAAGACCCCGTTGAAGCGCGACTATCGCGCGAGCTGGGGGTTTTGATTGAAAGGCCCGGGACCGCTTTAGTCTCCGGAAGGGGAAGCCGATTTCCACCTTTCCAGTTGGGGTTCAAGTTCATACCCTGCGCGGCCGCACTTCCGCCAACCCGATATCTTTCCAAATTATGCTTCTGTTTCCCCGTGCTTTTTCACCAGCCTCAACAGCGCTTCTCCTCGCTCTAACCGGGTTGCAACCGGCCTCAGCCGATCTGGTCATACCGAGTTCGATCAAGGCCTTTCACCAAGGCGACAGCCTGAGCGGGAATGGCTCGACATTACAAGTCATCAACGGAAGCGGCATGTTCAAGGCCAACCCCAACGATCCATCGACCTGGACCGTCAGCTCCACCGCATGGCCGGATGATTGGCAGGGGTTTTCAACTCCATCCGGCAACACCACCTGGGCTGTTCTTGATCTTGGCTCCCCGACTCCCAATCTCGCTCAAATGTTCCTTTGGAACGTCCAGGAGGGTGCCCCAGGCGGTCAGACCAACCGGGGGATGAACAACTTCAATATCTTCTATGCCACCTCCCCGGCGGTGACACCTCCCGCCACCAGCGGCAACGTCACCGCTTATGATTTCGCAAGCGGGGGCTGGACCCGGATGAGCGGAAGCTTTTCCCTCGCGCGGGGAACTGGAAACGGAGATTCCGGACAATCGTTCGACGTCTCGGAAGCGGCCGGTGCCCGCTACCTCGGCTTTCAAATCCTCAGCAATCACGGTGGCAATCGCGTAGGATTTGCCGAGATCGCCTTCACCACTGAAGTCCCCACCGGAGCACCGTCGGTCACAAACCTCGCTCCAAGCTCGATCACTTCCTCCGGGGCCACCATCCGGGGCAACCTCACCGACGCGGGAACCACACCTCCCACCGTGAGCCTCTATTGGGGACCTTCCGACGGTGGAGTCAGCGCGGCCTCGTGGGCCAATACGGAAAATTTGGGAACCCAGACCAACCCCGGAGAATTCTCCTCCATCCTCACCGGCCTTCAACCCAACTCAACCTATTTTTACCGGGCTTATGGCACAAATGACCAGGGTGAGGAATGGGCATCATCGAGCGAAACCTTCACCACCGCAACGGCGCCACCAGCGGTGCAAAACGTCACCGCAAGCGACATCATCGGCACCAGCGCGACCATCGGGGGCACCGTCACCTCGACAGGCGGAGAAATCCCCGAACTGGTCATTCATTACGGAGACAATG
This sequence comes from Verrucomicrobiia bacterium, assembly GCA_030432565.1. Taxonomy (GTDB): domain Bacteria; phylum Verrucomicrobiota; class Verrucomicrobiia; order Verrucomicrobiales; family Akkermansiaceae; genus SW10. Next base: position 105,110 of record JAUIGV010000012.1, read on the forward strand.
ATGCCGGCACCGGCACATGGGATGCGCAACTCGACCTCGGATTGCAAGCCGGCTTTGGGAGCGGAAGCATCTCAAATCTGAACCCCGGAACGACCTACTACTTCCGGGCAGCCGCCACCAATTCCACAGGGACTTCGTGGGCTTCCTCAACCGCGAGCTTTTCAACGACTGCAGTCAATCCACCCACCATCACCAACTCACCCGCCAGCGGAATCAACGGCACCTTCGCCACCCTCAACGGAGAAGTAATTGATGCCGGTGGAGATCCTCCCGCCGTCACGATTTACTATGGGACGGTCGATGGGGAATCCACTCCGGCAAACTGGGAACTTTCCGTTCCCGGGGGCACCCAATCCGGCTCATTTTCCCGCCTCGTTTCCAATCTTCAACCTACCACCACCTACTACTTCCGCGCCTTTGCACAAAACGCCGCTGGCAGCAACTGGGCCTCCACCTCCCGGACTTTTACCACGCCGGTTTTCACTCCGCCTTCGGTTGTCATCAACGAAATCCATTACGACGAGGATACCAAAACCGTTCGCGCCGAATTCATCGAGCTTTTCAATCCGAGCAATAATCCCATCGATCTCTCAGGCTACTATTTCTCCAGCGGAATCGACTTCGAGTTCCCGGCCGGAACCATCCTCGCCGCAGGAGGCTATTTGGTCGTGGCGGAAGACCCGGCCACCATGCTCTCGCGCTTCGGATACCCCGGAGCGCTGGGCCCCTTCGCCAACGGTTCCTCTCTCCGGAACTCGGGCGAACGAATCACTCTTCGCAATCCCGCCGGAACGACGGTCGATGAAGTTGATTATCAACTGGGCTTTCCCTGGCCCACCGTGGGAGATGACATCGGGACTCTACTTGCCAGCCCATCCATCGAGCTCATCAATCCTCTTCTCGACAACGATCTGGGAGGTAGCTGGCGGGCATCCGGATTTCCCGCCGCAACTTCAAACAGCGGAGCTGGTGGCGACAGCCCCGTCAACTACATTGCCGGGAATGCGACCTGGAAGTATCTAGACGACGGCAGCGATCAGGGAACGGCTTGGCGCGCCACCGAATTCGATGACTCGGGTTGGGCCAGCGGCCCCGCCGAGCTGGGCTACGGCGATTCCGACGAGGCCACTCTCGTAAATTCCGGCCCTGCGGGAGGCCGCTACGCCACCACCTATTTCCGCGCTTCCACCGACATTCCCGACCCCTCGGACTTTGTAAACTTTACCATCTCGATCACCTATGATGACGCCTATGCGATCTACGTGAACGGAGTCGAAGTGGCCCGTCACGCCGGCCTCACCAACAACGCCCCGTATGATGAATACGCGAACAATACTGTCGGCGATAATGCCAATGACACCGTAACCGTTCCCACCAACGCCTTCGTTTCCGGCACCAATGTCATCGCGGTGGAGATCCACCAATCCAGCCAAAACAGCAGCGATATCAGCTTCGCCCTTTCCCTCACCGGAGAGACCTCGGGCGGAACTCCGGGCGGCAGTTTCGCTCCCACCCCGGGCGCAGCCAACCGATCCTACGCCACCGCCGTACCTCCCCAGATTCGTCAAGTGGACCACCTTCCCAACCAGCCGACGTCCGGTCAACCGGTCGTCGTCACCGCCAAGGTTACCGATCCCGATGGTGTCGACTCCGTGACCCTGCAATACCAGCTCGTCAATCCAGGCGACTACTTCTCCCGTTATCTCAAGTTCAACGACAACGGAACCACCAATGAAGACCCGCGTTATGAAGACCCCGCCGAATGGACCGAGGTGGTCATGACCGACGACGGCACCGGCGGAGATGCCCTCGCTTTCGACTCCATCTTCACAGTAACCCTTCCCGGCACTCTGCAGACAAACCGCCGCCTGATTCGCTACCGGATCTCGGCGGGCGACACCCCCGGCGCAAAAATCACAGTGCCCTACAAGGATGACCCCCAACCCAATTTCGCCTACTTCATTTACGATGGCACCCCCGACTGGAGCGGATCCGTCCGCGGCAGCGACGCTCCGGTGAACCACCCCGGTTCCCTAATGTCGAGCATTGCGACCTACTTCCTGCTCAGCAAAAACTCGTATGTCGATGACTCCCAATTCGGAGGCTATCGCGGATCGAATTACCTCTGGCCCGGCACCATGGTTTACGAGGGGAAGGTTTACGACCACATCAAATATCGCCCTCGTGGTGGCGTGCACCGCTTCCAGTATGGCAAAAATTTCTGGAAGTTTGACTTCGACCGCGGCCGCCGTTTTGAAGCACGGGATCGCTACGGTGAGAAATACTCCGAAGCGTGGGACAAACTCAATTTCTCATCCATCGTTCAACAAGTGAACTTCAACCACCGGGGCGAGCAGGGCTTGTTCGAGGGAGTTGGCTTCCGCCTCTTCCAGCTGAGTGGCGTCGAGGCCTGCCACACCCACTACGCCCAGTTCTATGTCATCGACGAAGCCAGCCCCACCGGAGCCAACCAATATGAGAGCGACTACTACGGCCTCTATCTCGCCATCGAACAACTGAACGGCCAGTTCCTCGACGAACATGACCTGCCCGATGGCAACCTCTACAAAATCGAGGGCCACCGTGGCGACTCCAACAACCAGGGACCCACCCAGGTCGACAACGGCAGCGATGTTTCCAGCTTCATCAGCGCTTATCGTAACGGAACACCCACCGCCCAATGGTGGGAGAACAACCTCGATATCGAAAAGTATCTCAGCTACCGCACCATCGTCGAAGGAATCCACCATTACGACATCGCCGCAGGCAAAAATTACTTCTACTACCACAACCCCGAGACCTCCAGGTTTGAAGTTCACCCCTGGGATCTCGATCTCACTTGGGCCAATAACATGTATGGCTCCGGTAACCATGATTTCAAAACAAAGGTCGCGCAGAACCCGGCCTTCAACACCCGCTATCAAAATCGCGTCCGCGAAATCATGGACCTCCTCTACAACCCCGATGAAGGCCACAAACTCATCGATGAAATGGTTCGTGACGTCTGGACCCCGGGAGCACCATCGCTGGTCGGCGCCGACCGACGACAGTGGGACAACAATCCCCGGATCAATCACCCCGATCGCTACTATGACGTCGCTTCCGGCAATGATTTCGGAGGTATGATTCAGATTCTCAAGAACTACATCGTCTCTCGCGGAAACTGGATGGAGTCGAATCTTCTCACCTCGGAAAACGTCATTCCCGAAACTCCCGTGATCACCTATTCCGGTGCCCCCGGACACCCCGCCAACGGCCTGCAATTCACCTCGAGCAACTACAATTCAAACACGGCCTTCGCAGCCATGGAGTGGCGAATCTCCGAAATCTACGACCCCACCACTTCCAACTATATCGCCGGAGAACCTTACCTATATGAGATTGAAAATCCCACCACCTCCGGTGAGCTCACCTCATTTAATCCGGACTATCTCTTCCCCGCGATTTCCGCGAGACCCGGTCAAACCTATCGCGCCCGTGTCCGCCACCGGGACTCTGAAGGACGCTGGAGCCACTGGTCCGCACCCGCCGAGTTTGTGGTCTCGACTCCCGACGTCACGCCTTTCGCCAACGATCTCCGCATCACCGAGGTTCACTACCACCCCGCCCCGGCCAGCTCCGCGGAACAAGCGATGGGCTGGACCGATTCCGATTTCGAATACCTCGAGATCCAGAACATCGGAGCGGCTGCCCTTGACCTGACCGATGTCCGCTTCACCAAGGGAGTCGACTTTGACTTCCCGCCGGGAACCATGATTCAGCCCGCTGCCTTTCTCCTCATCGTAAAAAACCAGGCGGCCTTCGATTTCCGATACGGAGTCGGGCTTCCCGTGATTGGCGAATGGGATCCCAATGACCAATTGAGCAACGGAGGAGAGAACATCAAACTCTCCCTCGGTGCCGGCACCTCCATCATCGAATTCACCTATGATGACGATGCTCCCTGGCCGACTTCTCCCGACGGAGGTGGCCCCAGCCTCACTCTCATCCTTCCGACCGAAACCCTGCCCGCAGATCATTCGGACCCCTTGGCCTGGCGGGCCAGCCAACAGGCCGGAGGCACTCCTGGTGCGGCCGGACCCGGTACCTCGAACTTTGATTCGTGGGCACAGAGTCACGGCCTCGAAGCCGGCACCTCCATGACCGCCGACAATGACAAGGATGGTATAAATAACCTTCTCGAGTATGCCCTGGACTCCAATCCAACACTCGCTTCAAACCACGACCTTCCCACTGGAGCAACGGAACTGATCGAGGTTGACGGTGTGACTGATCGTTATCTAACCCTGACCTTCAGACGCAATCTCGCCGCCTCTGAGCTCACCTTCAGCGTCGAGCTTTCGGACGATCTTGTCGGCTGGGATAACAACTCCGCCGTCCCGGTTTCTTCGACTGATAACGGCGACGGAACCGCAACCGAGGTTTGGCGCGCCCCGCTTCCTTCGACCACCGACTCCCGGCAGTTTGTCCGCCTCCGCGTGGTCTACTGATGAGGCTTCAGTTCATCGGCATCACAAGACTCGCCAACCAAACCACCGCGAATCCCACCAAGCCCATCAGCGACAACATTACAGAAAAAGTCTTCAAGGTCTCCACCTCATTCATACCGGACATTTTCGAAACGATCCAAAAACCACTGTCGTTCATCCACGGCAGTGGTTTGGAGCCACAGCCAATCGCAAGCGCCACATAGACGGCGTGAAATCCCAACTCAGCGTCCAAAACCATAGGCGCCACGATGCCCACCGCCGTGATCATTGCGACCGTTGCCGATCCCTGCGCGAAGCGCACCAGGGCAGTCAGCACAAAAGCCAAAAGCAAGACCCCACCGCCGCTACCCACCATCCCTGAAAGTTCGGCCCCAATCCCGGTGTCCTTCAACACCGCTCCAAAAGCAGCACCGGCAGCCGTGATGAGAATAATCACTCCGCCACTCGAAAGCGCCTCATTGATGACGGTTTTCAGTTCACAATGTTTCGTAGCCAGCACCATTGCCAATCCCGCACCCAGAGCCATCGCCACATTTTTTCCGCTCACAACTTCAAGCCACGCCGGAAGCCCACCCCGCATCTCCAAAAAGGTTCCCAAACTAATCAGCACCAACGGCGAGAGAATCGGCATTAAAGACCATCCCAACCCGGGCAATTCCTTCTTTTCCTCACTCTCGATTTCCGGTGCTTCAATCTCACGGTAGGTGATTCCAAACTTTGCATTGGCCCAGCGCGCATAACCATAACCCACCGAAATCGTCACCACTCCCAGTATCAACCCAGCCGGGATCAAGACCCCCAAACTTACCTCAAGACGCGCCGCCACAAGCAAGGGGCCCGGCGTAGGCGGCACCAATGAGTGCGCCATGCTCGCTCCGGCCACCACACTCAACAGCGCGAGCAAATAAACCTTGGGATTGGTTCGCGAAAATGCCCGCACCAAAGGCAGCATAAGATAGAATACAGTGTCGAAAAACACCGGAATCCCGAGAACGAATCCGCTTCCCAGAAAAGCCATCGGTGCCCGCTTGACTCCAAAAAGAGAGAGGAGGCCCCGCACGATTCGTTCCGCCGCACCGCTTACCAGAAGGCACTGGCCAATGATCGCCGCCAATGCAATCAGGATCCCGATTTTTCGGCAACCCGTCCCGAACCCCTCCGCCACCCGGCTCATCGCATCCGTGCCAACTCCCGGCGTCAAGATCGACACCACAAAGGCACCCAGTAAAAGCCCGAGAAAGGCGTGCAGCCTGAGCCACAAAATTGAAACAATCACCACCGCCAGCCCCACCAGGCAAATCTCAATCGCTCCCATCCACCCACCTTCAGTATTCGAACCTTATTGTTCAATCTCCAATCTCACCAACCGGCAGCCCGAGCCCCTCCGTCAAGAGTCAGCTTTCCCGTTAGTCTCTTTTGGCTCCACCTTTTTCACAAAACCCTCGCTCCCCACCGCCACGCCGCTTGAAAACGAAGCAACCCGTTTTCGCAATGCCCGGGCCGGAGTAATTTACCCCTCTGTTTCGATCACCGTCGTCCGGCTCTTCATCTTAGTTCAACTTGTATATGCTGGTATGTTTTTGGGGAAAAAGGACCAGTCCCCAAATCAGGGACAAACCAACGAATACAGATTTAGTCCTCGGCTTCGACTCTCACAAAGAGGCGATCGGAGGCAGAAATGCCCGCTTCGGCCAAATCAAAGGTCAGTGTGATCGTATCGGCTTCGTCAGGATTCTCGTCCTCGGCAGCAGTCAAACCATCTCCAATATCTGAATCAAAATTAGTCAGATCGGTTGAGTATTTGACTATGTACGACGCGGCTCCGGTATTACGCCAGGTCAGAGTCAAGCTCCCTCCCTCTTGATCATAAACAAGGCCGGTGATGGCAAGATCCACAACGGGGCCGGAACCAGTTCCGTTGACCGCGGAAACAGCCAGTCGATCATTGAGGGTGAATTCAATCGATTGAATCGGCTTCGACTGATCTTCTTCTGCGAGGTCAAAATTGATCTCCCTTGGAAAAACACCCGGCCCAAAGTAGCTGTTCCAGCCTCCGGCACCACGGCGGGCAATTGCGATTTTATCAGTGGCATTGTAATCCCTCGATCCCTGCCAATCATTGATCGTAAAAATCAACAGACTGGTGGAAGCATCGGTAAAAGTCACCGTTGCCTGAAAATTATCAGCACTATTCCCTCCAATCCCAAAAATAAGAAACTGGAGATCTGAATAGGCGGCGGGACTATCCAGGGTGAAGATGTCTCCACTCACAAGAATATTGCTTTGATCATAAGGCTGCAGCAAAAACCCAGTCCCAAAATCGGTCACAAACGTCCGGTCGGCACTGTCAGGAACCGCAACAGTCGCAGTGGTCGTGTCGATCGAAGGAGACCCTTCTTCTGCAAAAACCCAGCGAGCCAAACCCGCGTAGTCCGTGACATCATCCGGAGTGAGCCCTTCCTTCTCGGCAATGGCATCCGCACTAAATCCGGTGCCGCTGATGGGGTCGGCCTGCAACCCACATGAGACAGCGACGAACAAGGACGTCATCATGATTTTATTTTTCATGTTTATTTTGGTGGTTGGGGGAATATCTTATTTGGACAGAGAAAAGTATCCTCCTTGCCTGAAAGTGGGATCTCGGGTTTAAAGAACCTCTTGGGCGCGACGGCGACGAATCAGAGCAAGGCCACCGAGCCCCAGAAGAACAAGTGACGATGGCTCTGGCACTGCAAGAGGAGTTCCGCTCACAGCGGACAGACCAAGACGATCACCCAGGGCGAAATCAATTGTCTCGAGTATTTTTCCTTGATCAGCAAGATCCAGGTCGAACGTCAACTCTCTCGTCCAAAGAGAGATATTTTGAGTTCCACCGCGTCTCACATACGCTGTTTTATCGGCGAAGGCATTGTAATCCCGACTTCCCTGCCAATCCGCAACCGAGAACTGAAGATCAGTGGTCGTAGCATCTGAAAAGTTAAGTGTGGCCACAAAGTTATTGGCACTATTTCCGCCAATACCGGTGATGAAAAACTGGATATCCGTAAATGATCCTGCGCTATCAAGCGTGAAGGTGTCACCGTTCACAAGGGTGTTGGGACCCGTATAGGATGGAATCTGGAAAGTGGTTCCATTTTGGGTCGTAACCAATCCGCCCGCCGGGAGGGCAACTCCGGGTCCCTGATTGGGGGCTCCATCCTCGGCCAATACCCACCTCGCAAATCCAGCATAGGAAGCTCCATCGTCAACACTGGCGGCACCGGCCTCAACAATTGCGTCCACCGAATAACCAGTCCCGCTAATGACAGCAGCATTGGCTGGATTTGAAACAAGGGTGAGGGCAACGAGAGGAGCCAACTTTAGGGTGTGTTTTTTCATCAATTTGAGGATCAAGGGTTGCTGGCAAATTTAATCTGCCTTCTCCGAACATTACAAATAGGCACCTGATCACTCAATACTGGACTGAAGTTTCCCATCAACCTTCCTACGCCGTTTCGGGCAGGACCTTCACAAGCCCCATCATGGTTTGAGCCACCCCTATTCGAGCTTGATTTGGTTGGATGGTATCCTTCTGCAGCGATGACAGGACAGTCCTTCGATGAAGGCCGCGCTTTTGCAGATGTCGTTGCAGGTGAGTTTGATCGCACCCGCACCATAACTCCCAAGGATTTGGATCTGCCAGCAACACAGGGGCAATAATTCGCAATATTTGCGAGGACTTCTCCCGTCTTTCAACGTTGTATGGCTGACGTCCGGGGGTGCCTAGTCCTCACAGGGCCGCAACCTTGTTCCACATTCCACGAAAGCACATCCAAGTCCCGACTCCCGATCCCTTTTCAAAGAAAATAACTTCAATATCCGATTCAACTCATGAACCCCAACGATCTATCGCACTTCAAGACACTTCTTCTCGCCGAAAAGGAATCGGTCACCAAATGCCTTCAACATCAAAAGGCAGAAATCGATGACACGAACAGTGAAGTTCTGGAACCCCTCACCGACAGTGAAGAAAAGCTCCTCGAAAAAATCGAACTCGCACTTTTGAAGATCGAAAACGCAAGTTACGGGGTTTGTGTCAACTGCAGTCGTGAGATCTCCCGTGACCGCCTTGAGGCGAAGCCTTCGGTTTCTCTTTGCCTAAGTTGTCAAAGCGAACACGAATCATCATGACTGGCCACACCTGAATTTTCGCAGTTACTCCGAAATTCCCGGAGTCGACAAAGACGTAAGCAGTCAAAAGTGCCTCTCTGACATAAATTCCAGAAGTCTGGCATCTCCGACGGCCAGACCGTTTGCAAAAAGATCATCGGAGCGGAAAGCCCCGCCAATGGTGTCCGAACTTCAATCCCATAAATCTTGGGTGACCCGACCTTGATCAAACCCGTCGGTAGTCTCTCAACAATCCAGACGCAACTTTTTTTGACAAGCGGTCCGGTTCAGCGCTTCCCTATCTGCTCAATTGCTGTCGCTTCGTTGGTTTTACGGTGCGTGGGAACACTTGAATTAGTGCTGATTTGGGAACATTCTTACCTCATTACTTCCACCCTCCGCCAAGCGCTTGAATCAGCTGCACGGTAGCCTGCTGGCGGGCTTCCCGGGTTTGAGAAAGGGCCCGTTGCTCGAGAAGCTGCTGGCGCTGTGAGTCGATCACCTCGAAGAAACTCACCAGACCGGCTTCATAGCGGAGCTTCACAAGACGCAAGGCTTCCTTGGCGGCTTCAGCTGATTTCGTCTGTGCCGCGAGGGCCCTGTCCAGATTGGTGATCCCCGAAAGAGCATTCTCAACATCACGAAAAGCTCTGAGCACCGAAGCCCTGTGGTTTTCCAGGGCCTCCCGGTAGGACGCGAGTGCCTGATTCTTCGACTTTTCCTTACGGCCAAATGTCGAGATGGGAAAAACAACGTTCGGACTGACATTCCAAAGACGGCTGTTCCGCTGGAAGAGATCCGAGGTATTAAGTGCGGCGTAACCACCGGTCGCGGTGAGACTGACCCTTGGCAAATAGTTAGCCAGGTTGATGCCAATTTGCTCCGACGCAGCAGCCAGACGGCGCTCGGTCGCGGCCACATCCGGCCGTCTTCGCAAAAGATCAGCCGGAACGCCAGCGGGAATGGCAGGTGTGCGAGGCGGCTTCGCGACTGCGATCTTGAAGGCCGAGGGATTTCGGCCGGCCAATACTGCGATTGCGTTTTCCAACTCTGTTCGCCGCTGGGTGAGACGATGTAAATCAGCGCGCGCGGTCTCAGTCTGGGTCCGGGCACGTGATGAATCAATGGCGGTGGTATCTCCGGCATCCAGACGGGCCTGAACAAGCTTCTCGTTCTCCTCGCGCAAGCCAATGGTGTCGCGGAGCAACTGGATTTCTTGATCAAGGTGCCGGAGTGCCAGGTAGTCCCTCGCCAGTTCGGCCTTGGTGGAAAGCAAGGCGGTGACGTAGTCCGCTGCGGCGGCCTGGCTCAGAGCCTGTTGTTGAGTGACCCCACGACGCACCCGGCCCCAGAAATCGATCTCGTAACTCAAATTTAGCGTGGAGCGAAATCGGGAATACGGATCGGGCGGAATCGGAAAGATATCCCGCGTGGAATCCTGCTGGCGCGTCCCGAGAACCTCACCGGTCACGGATGGAAGAAGATCACTGCGCCGCAACCCCAGAATGGCGCGGGACTGGTCCAGGCGCGCCAGAGCTGCTTGGGCCTGTGGATTTTCCTGATCGACTTGCGACAGGAGGGCGGAAAGTTTGGCATCTCCAAAAGAAGACCACCAGCTTCCGGATGGCGGGGGTGACGATAGCCCCACCGCCTTGTATGTCGCGGTCACCTTAGTACGAGGTTTTTCGTAATTAGGGCCGACCGTACAGCCCGCGAGAGCCAGGGAAATAAAAAGAAGAGCTTTCATAATACGTGCCGGAATTAAACTCCGGGGACTAAATCGCGGCCTCGGGCTGAAGTGCGGGATCTGCAACTTTGGGTTTCGAAAATGAGAAAACAAGACTCAGCACGGCAGGCACAAGGAACATCGTGAAGATGGTCGATACGACCAAACCTCCCACTACCACCGCGCCAAGGCCACGATAAAGCTCTGAGCCCGAACCGGGCAGCAAAACGAGAGGCAGCATTCCACCCACCGAAGTGAGCGTTGACATCAGGATGGGACGGACTCGTGACGATACCGATTCACGAATCGCTTCGTTGGCAGCTCGGGAAGGATCCTCTTTCATAAAGTTGATGGTTTGATGCACAATCAGAATGGCATTGTTCACGACAACCCCGGCCAAAATCACGAAGCCTAAAATGGTCAGGACATCCATCTTCTGATCCGGCATGTAAGGGTCAGCCAGCGAGACATGGTGCAGGATGAAGAGGCCCAGCAGTCCCCCCACGGTCGCGAGCGGGACCGAAAGGATAATCACGAGCGGATAGCTCCAGCTTTGGAAAAGGACCACCATCAGCAGGTAGACCACAAAGAGGGCAAGAAAGAGCGAACTGCTGAAAAGCCCGGTGAAAGAGCCATCTCCCAGAAGCGCTTCCTTAATCTCACCCAAGGCGTCCGACGAACCGGCAATCTCCACTTGGACACCCGGAGCAATTGTTCCGGCAGCCCGTTGCTCTTCAATAAGAGCGGCCACTTTTTCAATGGCCTGCTCCAACGCCATGGAGTCGGGAGGTGTCACTTCCAGGGTCACGGCGCGCAGCCTATCGACGTGGCGGATTTGTTCGGGCCCGAGAACCTTCTCCAGCCTTGCGATGGAGCTGAGATCAACAACCTCACCGGACGGCGTGGCAACCGGGGTGGTCAGGAGCGCTTCGAAAGGCAGGTCGTTCAGAGCACTTGCCGTGATGATTTTCATATCCTTCAATTCGCCATTCTTTTCGTAATCACGGAACAAAAGAATTCCCTCACCGGCTGCTTGAACCGCCAGGCCGAGATCACTTCGAGTCATCCCCAATCCACGCAGCCTTTCGTCATCCGGAACGATGCGAAGCTCTTCGAGCGGTAGCGAAAAATTCGGTGGAGCCGCCGTTAGCTTTCCGGGTCCAAAGGCCTTCATGAAGGAACCAAACAGGGCGCCGGCAGTGCTCGATACGGCATCAAGATCGCTCCCTTTGATGTCAACCTTGATCGCCGAACCGGTCGTTCCTGCGACACGGAAGAGGGGCATTTGAAACGCAAAGGCAATGGTATCCGGAGCCGCGGCCCCAGCGGTCGCCTCGTTCAAAAGAGGGACGGCATCGACCACACGTTTTTTATCCTTCGAGATTGCGACCTGGAACATCCGGCCTTCAAAAGAAACCAGGAAATAATGATCCAACGGAGGCGGCATCACCTCGACTGAATCACCCTGATCGTTGACTACGGAAATCCTGGTTCGTTCATCTTGGTTCGGATCCCGGTCACCACCGCGCAAAACCCGCTCAACCTGAAACTTATCTTCAGTGGCTTCCCAGGCCGGAGCAACAATCTCCTCCATCCGCTCGCCGGTGTCCGAAAGCGCGTCGAGATTGTAGGTCGGAGCCGGAAACATGAGGCCAAAGATCACGTTTCGATTTCCCCTTGGCAGGTAATCAAGCGGCGGCAGAAGGATCTTCACCCCGAATCCGGTGACCAAAACAAAGATCACCACGACGGTTACGCGGCGCCAACCGGAGTCAATGATCCATGCCACGGTCCCGCCGACAATCCGGGGCAAATTCAGAAACAGCCACCCAAGAGGCTTGAAAGGCGTGCCAAGAATCTTGAAGAACCTGTTCCCAAAAATCCGGTCGAAGTCGCTGGTGCCATCCTTTTTTGGCGGATGAAGGAGACGGGCCGCAGCAGTGGGAATCAAGGTGAGGGAAACCACCATCGAGAGTCCGACCGATACCATGATCGCGAGCGCAATATCGCGGAAAAGTTGGCCCGCTGTTTCCTGGATCAAGAGAATGGGCGCAAAGACGATCAATGTCGTCATGGTCGAAGCAACGACTGCACCGGCAACCTCTTTTGCGCCATCGTAAGCGGCTTGTTTGGGGCTCTTCCCGAACTCGAGGTGTCGGTAAATGTTCTCAATCACAACGATGGCATTGTCGACAACCATTCCCACTGCGAAGGCCAAACCTGCCAGTGAAATGATATTGATCGAACGTCCCAGGGCCACCAGGACGACCAGCGAAGCAATCACCGAGACCGGAATGGCTAGCGCAATGATCCCGACAGTTCGGAGCGACCGCAAAAAGAAGAGAAGAGTCAGGGTTGCCAAAACACCGCCGACAAGAATGTTGGAGCGGACCAAGTCGATTGCATCTTCCACATAGGTCGTGGAGTCATAGGTCTGAACAAGCTCCAGGGTTCCGTTCATCCCGAGATCGCGAGCTTCCTGTTCAAGCAGTCCGCCGGGTGCGTTCAAGGCACGAACTTCCTGCCGGAGCGATTCCATACTCTCGAGAAGGTTCGCCCCGCGTTCAAGCTGGAAGTTGAAGAAGGGCATCTGGATTCCCCGCGCCCGGACCCAGGAGGTCGGTTCTTTAAAGGCGGGCTTCACCTCGGCAATATCGGACAAATAGACGATGCCATTTTCATCACGGCGAATGATCATTGCTTCGATGTCCTTGGGCGTCTGAAACCGCCCGGTGGCACGCACCCGGATATCACGTTTACCATCGGCCAGTTTACCACCGGAGAAGTTGGCATTGGCTGCGTTAATGGCGCTGCGAAGAGAAGCGTATGTGATTCCGCGCTGAGCCATCGCTGCGGGGTCCACGATGATGTGGAGTTCGGATTGCACCGAACCCCGGACACCGACCTGTGAGATACCATCAATCCGTTCGAAACGTGGTCGGATGCGACGCTCCATAAGATCATTCAGAGTCTCAGCCGGAAAGTCGGGATCGCTGGATGCCAAACCGATCCATGCGATGTAGTCGACGGAATCGATATCGACCGGCTCCACCTTCGGCTGCAGCACTCCCTCCGGGTAGCCCGGAACTTCGTCGAGCTTTTGAAGGACATCCGCCGTAGCCGCTTCAATGTCGGTTCCGGTTTCAAACTCAAGTCTCACCGATCCCTGGCCGTTGGCGGAAGTCGAGGTCAGTGAAATCAATCCGGTGACTTCACCGAGAACCTTTTCCTGCTCTTCAATGACGTCGGATTCGATCTCCTCCGCTGAAGCAGATTCCCAGTTCGTGGTAACGGAAACAACGACCGAGGAAACCTCCGGCGTCATGCGGATGGGCACCACGGTGACCGCGAGAATTCCTGCAAAAACCGCGAGCAAGGTCCCCACTGCAACTGTGATCGGCTGGGAAATTGCGGTCGCGATGATCCCGCGCCCCGGACCGGTGGCCTTGGATTCTTTAGCGTTCACTTTTGCGTTCCTTTCGCTGGATTTTCCTCACGGGTCTGGACGTTGAGCGGCTGAAACGGGAAGAGCCTTTCGTTACCCTCGACGACAACCAGATCGCCGGCTTTGAGACCTTCGGCGGTGATGTAAGCGACTCCGTTTTCCTGAAAGAGAACCTCCACCGGAAGTCGACGTGCGAGGGGCATGGGCGACCCCTCTTTTGCCATGGGGACAAAAATTCCGGCGCCGGTGTATCCCTGCTTGATGGCATTCACCGGAACGGTCAGACGCTCTTCGCGGCTGGTCACGGGAAGCTCGGCGGACACTGACAAACCGGGCAACAAATTACCATCGGGATTGGCCAGGGTTGCCACAACCTGAAGATTGCGGGTGGCAGCCTCGGCCTCGGGAATGACCGTAAGCGCGGTAGAGGTCACCGTGGTTCCGGTTGCTTTGATTGAGACGGGAATCTCCTGACCACGAACCGAATCCGCAAAACGCTCGGGAACCTGGAGCCAGGCTTCAATCTCTCCGGTCGAGACCAAGGTAACGACGTGGGCACCGGCTGCGACCCACTCCCCCGGCTCGACATGGCGGGCAACCACGCGACCGTCGAAAGGCGCGCGGACGACAAGATCCTCAAGTCGCACCGTGAGAAGTTCGAGCCGGGACCTGGCCGCTTTCAAGGAATCTTCGGTCGCCTTGTAAACGGAATTGTCAACGTTGTTGGTGGAGCGCGCGTCGAGAACTTCAGACTCCGATATCGCTTTTTGCGCGAAAAGTTTCTCCTTCATCGCAAGATCAATCGCACTGCGTTTCTCACGCGACTTCTTTTGGTGAACGGTAGCTGCGGCCACCGTAATCTGGGCCTTGGCCTCGGCGATTTGTGCTTCGAGCCGGCGGCCATCGAGCTTCGCGATGATCTCATCCTTCTTCACAACATCGCCTTCATCCACCTCAATGCTGACAATGGCTCCGGACTCGCGAGCTGCGATATCAGACCGGGATTTGGCGCGCAAGGTTCCCACGATGGTTTGGGTTTGAGCTGAGAGTCGGCTCTCGACCGTGCCCATGATTACCGTCGCCGGGGGCATCCCTTGCGGTGCACCGCCGCCGTCTTTTTCTTCCGGCTTGGCTTGGGACAGGGCGATGATACCCCAGCCGGCAGCACCCAGGACCACGAGGGCGAGGACGACTCCGACAACAGGAGGAATGCGATGTGAGGAGGAATTGGATGGCATGTCGGTCGTTTTACGAATTAGTCAAAATTGAAGGTTCGGGAAGAGTGGCGCCAATGAGGCGGCCCACACTTTTAGGAAGGCGGCGGACGGGATCAATCTTGTTGGCAATTCGCGCCTGTGTGAGGGCACCTTCGACGAGGGTCAGAACATCACGCGCCACTTCCCCGGCATCATCCGGCTCCACCAAACCATCAGCGGCAGCGTCACGAAGCGCGGAAACGAGGTAACGACGGTGGCGACGCAGGATTTCCGTGACCTTGGCCGCGACATCCGGTTCGAGGGTGGAAAGCTCTGATCCCACATTAAAAAGCGGGCAGCCGTAAATCTTTCCATGTTCCTCTTTGCAAGCAATGGTCTTCTGCAGGCCGCTTTCCAACCAGTTTGCCAACCGAACCAAGGGGAGTTCGCTGGAGGAAAAAGCCTCATCAAGCCACGGCCGGGTCTGCTCCTGCCAAAAATGCTCAAACGCATCGAGAGCGAGCTTCGCCTTGTCAGGATAGGCATGGTAAAAAGACCCCTTTTTGACACCCGCCCTTTCACAGATGGCATCAATCGTCACCCGGCCATAACTTTGTTGCCACATTAGCTCGTAGAGAGCCTGCTGAAGCTTGATCGGAGTAGGCGTGGTTTTGGGCACGCCGGGAAGCTATTTGACTATTTGGTCAAATCAAGTGACTATTTTGAAAAAAGATTCATTGTCTGGTTGAGACGGCCGCAGACTTCATCAAAAGTCAGCCTGTGACCGAAAGAGAGACCGACCATCGTTATCGCGAGATCGATCCCACGAAATTGATCCATACCGTCAGCAAGATGGCCGATCGAGTGGAGGAGCAATTTCCAGCCAGCGGATTGGCAGCTGTCGCCAACGAGGTGGCAGCTGTCGCCGAAGGAACGGTGGCGCGGGTTGCTGAAATCAAACGGCCCCGCATCGGCTTGCGCATTACGGTAGGAATCATGGTTCTGCTGGTCGTTTCAGGACCATTTTTATTTTCCTTCCTGCTCAGCTTCAGCGAAGAAGTCACCAACCTCGGAGATTTCCTCGAAGCAACAGATGCCGGGCTTCACATGTTGCTGGTTCTCGGAGGCGGCATCTTTTTTCTCGTCGGAATGGAGAACCGGATCCACCGCAACCAGGCCCTCGAAGCTCTCGCGGAATTCCGCTCGCTGGCCCACCTCGTCGATCTGCACCAGATCAACAAAGACCCCGGCCTCGACTCCGTGCTTGCTCCGCATCACGACACACGAACGGTTCGCTCGGACGAAGCCCTCGCCTCATACCTCGATTTTTCCGGCGACCTGCTCTCCATCGTGGGAAAGCTGGCAGCCTATTACGCGCAGAACCTCTCCGATCGTGTTGTGCTTGATGCGGTCAACGAAATCGAGACCCTGACCAGTAGCCTTTCGAACAAGCTCTGGCTCAAAATCCTCGTGCTGCGCGAGATGATGAGAAGCGCGGAGGACTGATCAATCAACGGCTTTCTGAATCCCCCGGGCACCGGGATACCATGCGGGAAGAACGCCGGCCTCCTTGTCGAAAATCGCAAGAGTCTCCGGCGAGACATGCTTCTTGTTCACAATAATCGTGTAAACATGCTCGGTGAACCATCCGTCATAGAGCGTCCATTTACCCTTCCGCCCTTTGTCATCACCCCAACTATTTTCGACGAGCCACTTGCGCGGCTTGGCTTCCTTGAGATCGACCCCCATCAAAACCATGGCGTGATTGGAAGCCCCTGCTCCAAACCGGGAGCGCTCGGCTTTGGTGAGATCCAATTCGAGATCAAAAAGGGTCTCGTAGTCGAAAAGATCCACTTCCATCACCCCGTGTTCCGTCGATTGGTCGAAGCCCATGTTCACCGCAAACCACATCGGCTCGTTGGCGAGAACCGACTTGATGGCGGTCGATTTCATCTCCTCGATTCCGATGTTGGCAAAGTTCATGTCCTTGGCCCCGGCCATGTTTCGCGCGCGGTCGAAACGGAAATGCGCTCCGATCTCCTGGCTGGGATCATTGTAGAGACAGACGAAATCATTGAGATCAAGACCGACAAACTCGCGGTAGAATGACTGCGGGGTGAAGGTTTTCCACTCGGTAAACTCTTCAGCCACCGGGGGAAAAGCGCCCTCTTGCTTCCCGCTCTCCTTTTCATTCTTTTCGGCTTTCACCTTGTAGCGCCATTCGAATTCCTTGGGGGGCTCGCCGAGATTGATCACTAGAAAGCGATAGACATCGGCGAGACCCTTTTCCTTGAGCTTGCGGAGATCTTCCACGGAAGCGCCCTTTTTGGCAGCTGCCAGAATGCCATTGGCCTTCGCGCGCAGGAGACGATCAAGAACGAGATTCATCGTTCGCGTGTTCTCGCTGCTGTGTGTCTCCGGCATGACCGGAGAAGGTACGACGCCGTACTTACTCACCAAACCAACCACATAATTCCACCATCCCCCATCGCCAACCATCCACTCATTAATGAGCAACCACTCGCGATCAAGCCGGTCAGCCTTGCGAAGTTCGATGACATCCTCGAGGTAGAGATTGGACTTCTCCATCTTATCCCAGAATTGAAGGTAGGACGTCGAGAATTCAAAGCTATCGAGCCCCTGCTCGTGAATTACCTTGGGGCGCATGACATTGAACCCGGCAAACATCCAGCAACGACCGGATGACTTCTGGTTGGTGATTCCTTTTGTTTTGATCTTGTGACTGAACTGTCCGTCCTCGCCCGAGATGATCCGGCGATTCAGGGCAAGCTTGTTGATCTCGTTATTGGTGACGGCATTGTGACGAACCAAATCCTCGCTTTTCATTTCATATCCCTTCCGAAGGTCGGAAAGAAATTCGGGAGTCAGGGCGCCGGTTGATTGTGCGGAAGACATAGAGATAAGAGTGCTGGCAACCGCGGATAGGGTAATGATCAACTTCATGACAGAAGGAGAGATACCGCTGACGGCGCAAATAACAAGATGGGTTTAGAGAGACATTTGGAGGTCAATGATGAATCATTCGAAAGCAGATTTCGATCGTTGGGACTCGTGACTATTTGATCGCGAGAACCTTGACCACTTCTTCGGCAAGCTTCATGGAACCCTCCCGGGTATAGTGGACGTCCGCCTTCCTTTGGATTTTGGCGGCATTCTTTTTGGCAAACGAGTAGAGATCGTGAATTTCAACTTTCATTTCCTTCATCATCCTGGCGGCGATCTCGTTGTATTCGGCGGCGTGACCAGGAACGCGACCACGCGCGCCCTCGGGCACGGGAGTGGTATTGCGCCAGATCAAGCGGGCTCCGGTCTTCCTGAGGCGCTTCACCAATTCACGCAGATTTTTTTCGTAGGCCTCAGGCCCGACCTGTTGCTTGCTGGTTCCGGCCTTGGGGTCGGCAAGATTTTCACCGTTGGGCCCCATGTATTTGAGATCGTGAAGGCCCCAGTTGAAATGAATGACATCCCACTTCTTGTCTTTTCCGCCAATCGCCAACCACTCGTCCAAGCCCTTGAGACCGTGAATTGTCGCGGCACAATTGACAGGTGGACGATGGACATTGGCTTTACCTTTCAATAACTCGCGGACTTGAAGCGTGTATCCGATGGAAATCGAATCGCCAATCAAGAGCACCCGTGGAAGTCCATCGACATCTTCGATCTGTTTAAACGGTCCTTTCTTGGGGGCCGCAGCGACCAATTGGATAAGAACAAGCGAGGCTACAAGGAATCGGATCATGAGGCCCTGTTAGTTTATCCCGGGACGTGAGACAAGTGTGCGACGCGACCATCGCTACCCCAATTCGGGCAAGCTATTTTTGCAATCAAACCATGGACGGGTTCATTCGACCGAATGACATTGCTCCGTTCTCTTGACGGCTCCCTTTCAATTCAATAGCATGCCCGACCATGCACACTGTAAAATCATGCGGTATCCTTGCCCTATCCGCCTCTTTCGCCTTCGGCCAAGGCCAAACCCTTAAAGACGAACTGGTGGCCTACTGGCCTCTCGACGAAATTCAAGGGAACAAGACCCCCGACCTTGCCAATGGTCAGGATTTTCTTTTGCAAAGTGTCGGTGCGACCGACCAAATTCCCGGCAAATTTGGAATGGCCTTCAATTTCAAGAAAGCCAACAAGGCGCACCTCGTTCGGACTCATGATCCGGCCGACGACCTGCCGGCCATGAAGAACGAATCCTTCACCCTTGCCTATTGGGTACGGGCCAATGCCGCCGGACAATCCGATCTCCGCTTCTTCTCGGAGGGAAGTAATCTTCCAAGTGACGGAACCCCGCTCTTCACCATGGGGACCGTGCCCGGCGGCTCAAACAATTCAGTGGACGTCTTCATTCGGGATAAGAACGGGTTTCCACTTTTCAACCACACTCCCACTGGAGCCACGCCGCTTGATGGACTCGACTGGCACCACGTTGCTTTCGTGCAAACCGCACAGCCTGATGGCTCGGCCACCAGACAGGTCTACATCGACGGAGTGCTTGATTCCATTGCGATTCCAAATAAGCCCGCCGGCTACACCCACAACATGAATACCACCTCCATCGCGGCGGTCGTTCGCACCAGTGACGTCGCTCATGTTGATGGCGACATCGACGAGGTTGTAATTTGGAAACGCCCCCTGACCCAGGCGGAGCTCGATGATCTCATCACCAACGGCATGCCGGACCTTGATGAACAACAAGAAGAACTTCAAATCAACAGCTTTGCCCCGGAATTTCGCAAAGTCGCCTCAGGTGATGAAGTCACCATCACTTGGGACGCAACCAAGGACGCCACGCTCGAGATCGACCAAGGCATCGGTGATGTCACCGCAACGAGCGAATTTGGAGTCGGCAGCACCAGGGTTGTCATTACGGAAGAAACCACCTTCACCCTAACCGCTTCGCGGGACGGCGAGGCTTCGGTCACTCAAACGCTCACCGTCTCTCCGATTACGGGCGTTGCCAGCGGGTGGAACTGGATTGACGACTTCGATGGACTCACTCCCGGCGCGCTCTCCAGCCAAGGTTCATGGCTGACAGCGGAAGGCTCCTGGGAGGTCACCACCATTGGCAACACCCAGGCCATCACCGCAACCGCCGGAACCGACCTCACCGGTCGGATCACCCAAACACACGCCCTGCGGGAAGACAGCACCCGCACCTTGTTTTTCCGCTTCTGCTACAGCAGCGCAGAAGCAGATTTTCCCGTCCTCGCCAAGGTCGGATTTGGCGAGAAGGCGATTCGTTTTGCTGTCGACTACGTCAACAACATCGGAACCTACGTCACCTTCAGGCGTGATATTGGCGGCCCCCTCCGCATGGAAGCAATCGATGGAATCGGTGGCCCGGTCACCGACTCGGGAATCACCTTCGAGCCCGACACCTCCTACGATGTCTGGATTGACGTTAACAACGTTCCCTTGGACCAAACCGACACCTTCTCGGTCCACGTCGCTCCGACCGGAGGCACCCGTCAAACCGTCTTTGACAACTTCTCATCCGATCGCGAACCGCAGGAAGTCTTCCTCCTTGGATTCCCGCGCCCCATCATCGACACCATATTTGTCACCACAACGAACGTCAACGATCTCGCAAGCCAGGCCATTGCCTTCGATGATTTTTACATCTCGGATGCCGAAAGCAATCCCGCGACCGCTCCCGTGGCTCCGGGCTTTGGCAAGATCCTTCCCGCAGATCTCGTCATCAAGAACATGACCTTCGATCCGGTCACCCAGCAACTCAGCCTCACTTGGGATTCCCAAGCGAATACCACCTATCGAATCGTCGCTTCCACCGATCTCTCGGCCGATAGCTGGTCCGAGATCCAGGACAACGTTGCCTCACAAGGAGCATCCACCACCGAGTCTCTCACGCTGGCTCTCGGGCAAACTTTTGATAGGCTCTTTTTCCGCGTCGAGGTCCAGTAGTCAAACAAGGTTTCCTTATCCGCCGGCCCCTTTTTCCAAGAGGGCCGGCGGATTTTTTTATGCCCGTGCCTCGCGGATTTTTGATATCAGAACCGGATGCGGCTATTCGTCACTGCTCTTCTGGCATTTTATGCTCTTCCCGCCTCGTCCCAAGATCGTGGGAATCTCGAATTCAAAGACGTCAAGACATTCATGATGTCTCCCCCCAATATCGTCCTCATCATGGCCGATGACCTCGGCTTCTCCGATCTCGGCTGCTACGGCTCCGAAATCAATACTCCCAACCTCGATGCGCTCGCCAACGACGGCCTCCGCTTCACCCAGTTCTACAACACCGCCAAGTGCCACTCCTCCCGTGTCTCCCTTCTCACCGGCCTCTACTGTGACCAAGCCGGCGGCGAATCCCTCTCGCGTGGAGCGACCATTGCCGAAGTCCTCAGACCTGCCAATTACCACACCATGATGGTCGGCAAATGGCACCTCTCAAAGCAACCGACCGACTTCGGATTCGACCGCTACTGGGGGCACCTTTCCGGAGCCACCAACTTCTTCACCGGAGACGACACCTTTCGCCTCGACGGAAAGCCCTGGAAAGTCCCCGACACCCATAACGGGAAACCGTTCTACACCACCAACGTCATCACCGACTACGCCATCGATTTCCTGACTGACCACTTCGTCAAAAATCTCGGAAGAATTCCAAAATCCCCGTCAGGTACTAAAGGTCTTGAAACGAAAGGTGACTTCGACGGCGACGGAAAGAGGGCAAAGGTCGAAATGCCCAAGCCCTTTTTCCTTTACTGCGCCTACAACGCTCCACACTACCCGCTCCAAGCACCCAAAGCCGAGGTGCAAAAATACAAAGGCAAATACGCCGAAGGCTGGGACGTCCTTCGCAAGCGCCGCCACGAAAAACAAATCAACACGGGCCTCCTTCCCGCCAAATGGCCGCTCTCACCCCGCGCCGCTCACATCCCGGCCTGGGACAGCCTCTCGCCCGAAGACAAACGATGGGAGGAAGATCGCATGGAAGTTTACGCGGCCATGGTCGATGTCCTTGACCAAAACATTGGCCGCCTCATCGCACATCTAAAAGAAAAGGGCCTCTACGATAGCACCCTCATCATGTTCTGTTCCGACAACGGAGCCTGTCCCTTCGACCGCACCCGTGGCAAGGAACTCAAACCCTGGGACCCAAAATCCTACTGGTGCTATGACGTCGGCTGGGCCTCGCTCGGCAACACCCCCTTCCGCCTCTACAAACAAAACCAACACGAAGGCGGCATCTCCTCCCCCATGATTGTGCGCGGCCCCGGGTCACTCCTCAAAACCAAGCCCGGCAGCATCACCCGACAACCCGCCCACCTCATCGACTTCATGGCCACCGCCCTCGAAGCGGGAAAAGCTTCTTATCCCGAAAAAATCGGAGGCCGGAGAATTGGAGTGAAAGCTCCACGAGGTCAGGGGCAGGCCTTTATGAAAATGGTGGACCAAAGAACTGTCGACCCCCTCGTCGGAAAATCCCTCCTTCCCATTTTTGCTGGAGAGCAACGCCAACCCCACGACCCGCTCTACTTCCACTACCAAAAAGATCGCGCCCTCCGCTCGGGCGACTGGAAGATCGCCTCGGCAAAACTCGGCCGCTGGGAACTCTACAACCTCGCCGAAGACCGCACCGAACTCAATGACCTCGCTGCCAAACATCCGGAGCGCGTCAGGGAAATGGTCGCCCAATGGCACGACCTTGCCAAAAGCAAAGAGCGCCTTCCCAAAAACCAACTCAAGCCCGTAAAAAACACCCTGACTCCACAAAAATTCGGAGTCCGCTCAGATCCCGGAATCAAAAAGTAGCCTGAATTTCCAGCCCTCGGACCGCTGCACCATTTAAGTCAACTCGTCCAAAATTAGATTCACGGACTCGACAATCCGCTGATCCCGCGGTCGGAGGTCAGGCGTGAAAGCTTCACCGGTGATATGCTGCAGGCCCTCAATGTAGCGAACCGCGATCTCATTGGCTTGCTCTTCGGAAAACTGCTGATCGTTTTTATCCTTCACCATTCCGCGGGCGAACTCCTTTGAAAAGGACACCGGCTTGCCATCGCGGGTTACCAATTCACCGTCATCATCCAGCCTCCAAAAGCGCGACGAATCCATGGTGTAAAGTTCATCGGCCGCCACGATCATACCTTCCGAATTGATCCCATGCTCGGTTTTGGTATCGACCAAGACCATTCCCCGCTCAGACAAATACTGCGAGACGATCCCAAAAGCCATAAGCGAGGAATTACGAATCGCGGCATATTGCGCGGCAGAGCAAACACCCGCATTTACGAGATAGTCAGCATCGACCGTGCGGTCTACCTTATCTTTGGTGCTGGGGGTATCCATCAAGTAGGGAAGGCGACCGTTGGGTTGCAGTCTGCCGACCTCCAACTCATGCCCGGCATACTGCATAATCTCGGTTCCAGCTTCTTTGGCGGCAAGCCAGTGTTGGTAAAGCGAAGTCGAGGTCGAACTCTCCGCCATGTAAAAACGGACGACATTTTCCAACATCACCAAAGTCAAATTCTCCGCCGGGATCACCGTCGAACTGGGAGCCAGACCCTCCACTTCAAACTGCGAACTTCCCACCACGTCCCTCACCAACCGCAACATGTGATCATGGTTTATCGCGAGAACCTGATCCTTGAATGGAATTGCTCCCCGATTCACGTCGTGAGTGGAGATCCGGTTGTTCCGGAACATCAGCCGGATCGGCTTGCCGTTGCGATGGGCGAGAGTCTCTCCGAAAACAGAATCGGAAACCTTGCCCTTTAGAACCGTGCAACCTTTCAAACGCGGAACGTCTCCGTCCTCGATTAGCTGCTTGATTGAGCGGCCCTCATTCACTGCCGGCCCGTACTCTGCAACCAACTCCCGGATTTCATGATTCTCTAACATTCGCTTGAAAAGATTACTTCTGATTGCTCAGCGCCGGGAGAATAGGCAATTCGCCGGGAACTACAAGGCAGGGGCGCTCCCAAATCACCCCGGGTGTTTTTGGGGAGGCAGACTCACCATCTGTAATCCAATCACGCCGGTGCAAAGTAAATCACGCCGCCGCCGGCAAGGCGATCAATCTTCGATGTATCCAAGCGTCGCAAAGAACATCTCGTCGAAACTCTGTTCGCCCCACCGAATCTCCTTCTTCGGGTTCGGGTTGTAAGGATTATTGGCAGAGTTATCCCAGGCATTCCGGATGTGTACTTGGGTTTCTTTGGGCAGTTTGCGTGGCTCCTTGAAGACGTAGGTTCGCTGCCAGTTGAAGTTATAGTTTGGGACCGAGAGCAACATCTCGCGACGCCCATCCGGATATACCGCTTCAAATTCCATGAATTTCCCGCGAAAATGCATGTGCGGATTGATCGCGTAAAGAGTCACACTCTTCTTGATCGGCAGTATCTTTTTCGCGGTGAACTCAGGCGCACCCGCCGGGATCCTAAAGTCTCTCTTCAAAACCACTGCGGTTTTGAAGATCTTCTCCGTAGGTTTGTCTGAGATATGAAGCCCGAGCTTTGTCTCATCGACCTCCGGCTTACCGGAGGCGGTGTAGTGAAGCTGGAACCTTAGTTGATGACCCTTCCTCAAGAAGACCGAGCTCCCTTCCGGAAAACGTTGCCCCTGCGTTCCCGGTGCATACCCGGTAATCCATTGCGACTCCTTCCGCTTTCCGCCTGGATGTGAAGTGACGATGACATGATGCAACACCCTGGTGTTCCCGGGACGAATCTCGGTTGCCTTCAGCCAGACATCGCGGTCGAAAGGATTGTCCAAAGTGACATAACGATAGTCGAAAACGCCCTCGGCCCCCACTTTTTGCGCAGGCAATGCGATGACCTGATCAGGCTCCCCCAGATGCCACTCCGGAGTTTCCAACTTCAAGCCGTCAAGCAAGTCCTTACCTTCACCACGCGGGCTGCCTGCGGCCACCCAAGCCACAATCTTGTGTGATTCATCGGGCTGTAAACTGCAGTCATTGGAAAACTCGCCGATCTCCGGATCCGCCTGCCAGGGCGGCATCTGCCGGGTCATAATCACTTCGGCGATCATGTCCGACCAACCGGCCACCTTGCGATAGCTGCTCATTGAGAATGGCCCAATCCCGCCTTTGGTATGACAGGATACACACTTTTCAGCGAGAATGGGAGCAATGTCGCGCGTGTAGGTCAGACCTTTCGGATACTTGGGAAAGGTGATTTTGCAGCCAGGTGCTTCGGTCGCAGCAGGCTTGATCTCCTCACCTGCAAGGAGGTTCTCGATGGCATCGCGAAGATAGTGCCTGGTGGCGGCGGGCTTCGCCGACTGATAACTCAAGCGATCATCGATTGCCCCCCGGTAGACAATCCTACGACCCAAGGGACTGATCAAATAAACCTCTGCCGTGCGCTCGACTCCCAACGAGCGAGCGACAATCTGGGCCTCATCCTTGAGCACCGGCATCCCGATTTGAAACTTCGTCACTTCCTCCGAGATGTCTGCCCGACTGTCCTGAGGATTCGCATTGAGCATGCAAAAGAGAATGCCCTTGGATTGAAAAGTCGCGTTCATGCGACTCAACTCCGGAATACGCTTTTGAACCAAAGGACATCCATTGCCCTGCACAAAAATGACGAGGCCTTTGACCCCCTTCATCTTCAAGTAGTAGTCCAACTCATGAGACTTGCCCTTATGATCGATGAGCGCAAAATTTTCGATTCGCAAAGGCGCGTTCTCCGCACTCACATGGAATGGCTGGAGGAGCGAGAAGGTGAGAATTAATCGAATCCAAATCACAACAGCAAAAATTCTATCAAGATTACCACATTTTGAACACCAAACAAAAAAATGCCCTCTGTGCCGGAGCAAAGAGAGCGTTTGAAATAAATCGGAATATCAACCGGTTAACGACGGCGGCGAGCCAGCTGCAGTCGTCCCGCCGGTTGGCTGGAAGTCGATTGCAAGGGCGCCATTCACTGGGTAAGTGGATGTGGACCATTGTATTCGCCGACAACTCAAAAAACGAGCTTCATTTGGGCCCTGGAGGCTTCCGCTCAAAGACCTTTCGGGAGACATTGGTCGGCTGAAAAACCTTCCTCAACCTGCGAGCGATTTCATCGGCAAGATCACGCTTTCCGCAGGTATAAATATCAAAGGAGGCATATCCAATATCCGGCCAGGTATGGATCGCCAGATGGCTCTCGGAAATCACCACCACCCCACTCAGCCCGGCTGGATTGTATGAATGGATCATACTATCCACGACCGTGGCTCCGGCCCTACGGGCACAGTCGATCATCGTATCCTCCAGCAAATCTGCATCCGTCAAAAGATCCCGCCGACAGCCCGCACACTCCATTGCGATATGAACCCCGTAGGGGCTATGCTGACCGTGCTCCTCAAGCATTGATTTGCTCCATAAACTCATCACACTCGGCCGAACTGCGGGCAATGATAACGAGTTCATCATCATCAGTCAGGACTGTCTCCTTGGGTGGATTCAGATCCGCATCAGCCCCTCTTTTAATCCCGACAATCTGAACCTGATGAGGGCTTTCGAGAGCTTGAATCTGCAATCCACTCAGCGGATGCCCCGTCGACCGATGCTTTCTTAAGTAGAGCTCACAACCCGTCCGGTAACTCAGAAGCTGGCCGACCACTTCGCCAATACCCGGCTGGTTCAAGTCCTGCGTCATGACGCGATCAGGAAGACCATCACCCCATATATAACGCAGGCCCGCCTTTCGGAAAAGCTCGACCGAAGAGGCGTTCTCAATCATCGAAAGCACCCGTGAAACCTGTGTCGGAAAAAGGTTCTTGAGAAAAGATGCCGTCGCATAGACCTCGGTATCATTTGAATCTTGCGAATCCGGCAAGACGATCACGCCTTGGCTTTCCCCGACATTGGCTTTTTCGGCCACTCCCTCTTCCCGTAGTGAGCCTCTCACGAAAGACACACCCAGCTCCTTCAAGCTCTGTGGCAATTCCTCAAGCCGGTCGCTCACGATCAACAATCCCGCCCCGTCACCCAGCGACATACGGAGTTCAATGAAGATTTTCTCGACCCGATCGACCGACGGGCATCCTGAAATAATGACATGATTGTTCATAGTGAGTTTATGTAAGCCTTTCTTTTTACGACTGAAGTGATCGACCACGGCTTCCGACACCGTGCCGAGTAGGATACCAATGAGACTGATTCCGAGAAGGAAACACGGGTAGGCGATCAGAAAACGGCCACACCATGTCTGCGGGTAGTAGTCACCATAGCCGACCGTCGTCATCGTCACCATGGCCCACCAGATGGAATCCCAAATCCCAAGGCCTTCCTGGGTTCCCCGCTCTGCAAAATAAAAGGCGATTCCGAAAACCAAATTCAACGCAATGGCCGCAAGAACGGCGGTCAGAAACCGCTGAACCGGATGCCCCTCAAACTTGAAGAGCCTGATGAATCGTCGGAATAACCACATGAACTTTAGCTGACCTCAAGGCTCCATCGGGTTTTCCAAAACGGTTGCATGCTGTCATCCGGCTGCCAATCCGGAGCCGATCGTGACGGAGCCCACCTCGCAAGATGGCCCATCACTTCCGGAAACCAGTCACTCAATTCCCGCACCAACAAAAATCCCTGCTCGATCACCTCCGCAATCACATCTTCCCCGCTCACCTCATCGTATCCGAGATCGTCAATGGTCAGGCTTTGGCGACAGATTTCCTCGATCTCATTCCAGATCAAACCCTCCAGAAGAGAGACTTCCCATCCGCCTTCCACAAAGCTGAATCGTCCTTCCTGCATGAAGTGGGCAAAGACCAATTCCACCGGATCCGCACCCAGATGGAGGCCGACGGGAACCCTTAGATCCTCCCAACGATCATCGGCCAAAAACCGTCCCCAGGCAGCCTCGGTTTCAAAATCACTGTGGTGGGCCAACGCAAATTCCCCGGAACCCAAATCAACCGCCGAAAAGACATCAAAGTATCGCAGCACCCGCATGTAGCGTTTCCGAAACGCGGTTGACGTCGCATGACCCAGCGTCGATACCCGGTAAAAATTCTTCTCGGAAATCTCGACGAGATTGCGCGTCAGCAGCCAGGCTAAAATGGAATCGAGGTGGGTCTGGGAACCCGGCAAAAGCACATCATACTCGATGCTGTTTGAAGCCATGTGGCCCAACAACACCGTCCCGTTGAAGAGACGCCGCCGCTCCGGACTGATCGTAAAATCCCTCATCAAATACTCGCAATCACGATGAAGGCTACAATCAGGGACACCACCGCTTCAAGCAAGCCAAGCCCCCAGTTACGGTCCTTCTGTAACTCGGCCGAAAGCGAAACCTTGCCGGAAAAAATCAAGTGCACCACGAGCCGGAAAAGCCCCAGAACAATAACGTAGCCAAATGCCAGAAAGACCACGGTCGGAATGGCATCATACCGCATTTTGGCATTTCCAAGCAACAATGCGAAAGCGAGGAGCGACCCGCCAAAGGCCAGGCCCACGGCCGGATTGTCTTTCTCCAGTTCGCCATGCAAATCAAGCCCGGCAGCTTTGGGATAAACCTTGGAATATAGAAGGAACAAGGCCTGCCCGACTACAAAGTAAATTAGAGTCAGCCAAGGCTCGCCGAGATCGACCGGCTCAATCTGCTCGCTGAGAGATGCCCGAATCAGAATCGCCGTTCCCAGAAAACTGGCCGCCTCAACGACTGCGAGTCCCGCATTGCGATCTTCCAAAATCTCTTTGCGATTCTTGAAGTTGGGGAAGATGACGAAATCATTTACCAGGAGCGCTCCAACCAGGAGAACAAGCGAACCCGCAGTCCAGATAATCGAGCTCACCAGCTCCTGGCCCCAGGTAAAATCATCCGGCGAGGGAGACTGTATCACCGAAGCAATCACCACTCCCAGCGCGGCCATAAACCCGCCGTAAGAAATGGCAAAGGCGGAGTTGTCCTTCTCGGCCAGCTGCTGGGAAAGGCTCACCTTGCGGAGGACGACGTAAGCCTGGCTGCCAATCCAGAGAAAGACAATCGCCTGAACAAGATAGATCCAGGTGGTCCACTCGGAGAATTCACCGGGAAACTGGAAATCAAAAAGAGTTTTCATAATCGTGGTCGAAGTGATGGGGCTATTTGCCCCCGCCAAAGGAACTTCCGGAACGGGAGGAACTGCGGAAACTTCCGGAGCTGGAAGAACCGCTACGGGAGCCAAACCCTCCACTGCGGATGGCCTTGGAAGGATTACGGGCCTGAAAGGATTTTTGGCTGGCGGTCGGATTCCGAAGCGGCGCCTTGATCTTGCTCGAGGTCCGCGACTTATTTGGGGAAGCGCCGGATCCTTTGAAGGCCGGGGTTTTCGAGGTGGTTACACTCGCGGTGTTAATCCTGCCCATTCTGGAGCGGTAACTATCTCGATCAAGCGGAGCGGAACGACTGTAGCTCGGGGGATAGTTTCCATAGCCCCACCCTGAACGGTACGGTTGGTGGGACGAAAAAAGGTAACTCATCAGGAGGTAGTCGCCGACTCCAAAACCGCGATGGTAATAGTGATTATTACCGTAGATTTGGCTGTTCCCGTGCGTCTGCGCCCGGTGGCCGCCATTGCCATCTTCGGTAATCTCGATCGTCGCCAGTTCCTGCACATCATCGGGACCAAGCTCGGTCGTGAGCGAAAAACCCCGCACCTCTCCGGAGGAATATTCGGACACCTTGACATAGTCGATCGTATTGTCCTCGTTCAAGTCGAGGTTACAAATCCGTGGGTCCCCCGAGTTGATTCTCTTCTCCAGATCTTCGGCATTCTTGACCTCCTTCAGCAAAGCGGTCACCGCCTTGAGGTCCAGGCCATCGGCCGCTTCCGAAGTCACGGTCATATTAACGTTCTGGTTCACGTCATCTCCGCACGAGACCAGCAACGGGCTCAGCGCTGTCGCGAAGATGAGACTTAAAGTAAGGGGGAGTGATTTCATCGCTTATGAAAATTTTAGGGGGATTCCTTCCAGGCCCGCAAGTAGTGACGGAAAATGGCCGGATCGTCCAGAGTGGTTATATCCTCTGATGAGGATTTCAAGAAACCAGGGGCAAAAACAAGGGCCGCTCCGAGGGTTTCAGCATTGAGATAACGGGTCGGAATCTCGAAGCCGGTGAGACGACCCAGCTTTTCAGCCAATTCCTCCGGAGTCGTTTGATCCGAAGACGCACCCACCCACCAACCCCAGTCACCAAAAGAGGGAATGTTGGCGTGAAGAGGTACGGTTGCAAATCCGGCCGCTTCCATCGTCCGCCCAATGCAAAGGAAAGCCTCCCGCGCGTGCCATGGCGAGGTCGATTGCTGGATAATCACACCTCCATCCTTCAACAACCCACGCAATTGACCGTAAAAGGCAAGCCCGTAAAGTTTCGCCAATCCGGGTGAGGAAGGATCCGGAAAGTCGAGAATCACCACGTCGAATCGTCCCTCCGCTTCCGCCACATAGCGCGAAGCATCCTGATGCACGATCTCCACCTCGGGAAGCTCGACCGAATCCCCGAGAAAACGTTCCGAGCGATCAGGCATCAGCGTCGATTTCGTCTCGCCGGTTCCGGTCGCCGGAACGATTCGCAACTGAACCCGGGCATCCGAAAACGCCCCCTCATTCATCCGCACCATGTCCTCGTGACTTGCCGACATCTTCGTCATGAAGGGATCCAGATCCACCAAGGTGACTTCCTTCACCGCCGGATATTTCAGCACTTCCCGCAGGGCCAGGCCGTCACCTCCGCCCAGAATCAAGACTCTTTCCCGGCTCTTGCTCAGCCCCATCGCCGGATGAGTCAGAAGCTCATGGTAAATGTATTCGTCGTTCTCCGAGAACTGCAAATGCCCGTTGATGTAGCAGCGCAAATTCCCCTTCTCTGACTTGGTGAGAACGATCCGCTGGTAGGGGGAAGTCGCGGTGTAAACGACCTGATCCCGGTAGAGCGATTGCTCCGCATCCAGCGCCCATTCCTTGCACTTGGTGAAGCCCACCACACATCCCGCCATAGCCGCTGGAATAAGAATAATCCAGACCCGGCCAAACCGCGCTTGCCGGCGAAAAATCACCACGCAAATCAAAGCTCCGCTAAGTGTGATCAAGGCCAAAATCAGCGCTGTTTCGGTAATTGAAAATTTCGGGATCAAAAGAAAGGTCCAAAACAGTCCGCCCAACAAAGCCCCGGCATAATCCATCCTCAAAACCTTGCCTATGTTTTTCCGCATCGCCGGCATGAAGGATTCGTTGAGCCGCGTGATGAGCGGAATCTCAAGACCAATCAAGAGTCCGCACAACGAGATCAGGCCGTAGTGAACCAAGGAAAAATTCAGCGGATAAAACGCGAAGGTTTGAATGAAAAAAAGCGGCCCGAAGCCACCCAGCAGCGCGAGCACAATCTGCGAACCCGCCAACATATCGACCAGCCAACGATCGGGTAATCGTTGCTGGATCTCCGCACCCAACCCCATGAAGAACAGCATTACGGCGATGACCAACGCCCACTGTTGCACCGAGTTCCCGAGGAGGTCGGACGACACCTTGCTCAAAGTATATTCATAGGCGATCCCGCACCCTCCCATCACAAAGATGGCGAGTCCAAGGATCCACCCCTTCAGCGCGTCGCTCCCCTCTTTCACGGAGACAGCCTAGCCATGAAATGCCCAAGCTCAATCCGTTCTCCATGGAATCGAGTGTTAATTATCCAAAAAACTCCCTCTTCATCTTCAATTCATCTTCAATCTGCAACCATCCCTCCGTGATGAAAAAACTTCTCCCTCTCATTCTTCCCTCACTCATGGTTTTGAGCAGTTCACTCTATGGACAACGCCAGCCTCCTCCGGGCCCGCCCCCCGGGGGAGGAAGACCACCACGCGGCGAGCGCCCGCACCGCCGGATTGAGCAGCAGCCTGGAGCGAACGAACAGGAACAGCGAAGACGACCCCGAGGACAACGGGGAGGTGGCCCGCGCCCTGAAAATCTCACCGAGTCAGATGCCGAACTCGGAACCGCCGGCATCGCCTGGTATCCGATTTTGGAAGATGGATTGGCCGAAGCCAGGCGCACCAACAAGCCCATCCTCTTCATGGCCGTCGCTTCCCAATGCGGCGGCATCCCGGGTGTCTTTTGACCCGGCTACACCGCCACGCAGAACCGTGAGTTCAGCAATCCAAAAGTCATTGAAGCCACCCGCGATTTTGTCTGCATCCGCATCGACTCCTATGAGAGCGAAGAGGCTCAAAAAATCGTTCGCGGTTACCTCAACGGTCGCTTTGAAAACACCGCCTTTTGCCTCCTTTCGCCGGACGGGAACAAGAAGCTCTCGCGGAGCAGCCGCGGGCCCAACCAGGTTCTCGGAGGCGACCTTGTGACAGCCTTTGGAGAAATCGCCGACGACTACAAAAGGAAAGGCAAAGCCGAAAAAGCAGCAGTCCCTGATTTCCCTAACTTCCGCCTCGGGCTCAATGTTTCCTCCGCCGACCAGCGGATCATGGTTCTGATCACTGGCACCGAAAAGGAACTTAATGCCGCCCGCAACTCCCTTCCCTCGATAAGCAACGATCCTGAGATCATTGGTAAATTTCACTACGACTTTGAAACCGATCCCCATACCTGGACCGGGATTCTCACAGGCGACCGATCAAAATCAGGAATCAAAATCATCGTCCCGGACACTTACGGGCAGAAAGGAAAGATCGTGAAGTCACTTCCCCTCGACAGCAGCGCGAATGACCTCAAAACAGCCCTCCTGAAAGCGAACAAAACTTTTGCGGAAACCACCCCGAAAAAAAACTACCAAAGCCACGTTCAACAAGGACGTCGTCAGGGCATCAAGTGGACCATGCCCATGGAATTTGGCGAGGACCGCGATGGCGACGGCAAGATCGACCACCGCGGAGGACGCTAAGGCACCTGCCCCTCTCAAATCAAAATCAATTCAGCGACCGGAACGATAGGTTCCGGTCGCTTTTCATTCCCTCGGTCACTTGGTGATTTTCTTCGGAAACCGCAGAATTCTAGCAATGATGAGAAAGACCAGGAATGCTGCCAAAAATGCCCACGGCTGCCATTCCAGAGTCCAGGTGAGAGCTTCATCATCAGTCTTTCCAAATTTACGTTTCTGGAAGGAAACCGTTCCGGCAAACACCAAACTTGCCGTTCCATAACCAATATTAAAAAGAAGCCCCTTCACGCTGAGCACGGTCGCCCGCTGGCTCGAATCTGCGAGACCATTCAGATAACGACTCATCAAAAATCCCAGATGAGACATTCCCGCCATCACTCCGATCCCCGGGAGCACCCCCCAGTGAGTCCAGGCCTGACCCAGCAAGTAGAGACAGAGCAGGGACCACCCCGCTGTCATTACAAAATTAGTGAGAGGCGCATACATGCCCACCAAGTAACGCGAGAGGCGCGGAGTATAGATCCCAAGCAGCGCCGCACCGGCCGCAATAAATCCAAAGGTATAAGTGGGAATCTCAATCAAACGATAATACTCGCTGTTGATCGTTGCGAAGTTCCGCACCACTCCGTCAATTAGAAGTCCTCCGATTACGATCAAAATCGCCGCCTTCGTCGTGAAGACCCATTTGGCAGCTCTCCACGTCTGCCCCAGAATCGCCGTAAACCCTGCCGCTTGGTCTCCCTCTTTGACCTCACGGAATTTGAGTGAAACGATAAAAGCAGCCACTGCCTGCACCAGGCAAAAGACAATGGGAAGACGATGTGCGATCTCCGCATCGAGCCCAACCGCTCCCGCATCATAAACCAAGGCACCCACCACCATCGCCACCACCATGGCGCTCGATCGAAGTTTGAAGGTGGTCTCCAGCACTTCATCCCAATCCTCCTCCTTCTCCAGGCTGTCAAATGCCAGAGCCTCATCCGCACCACTCGCCGCCGCCTCCGCAAGCCCGCTCAACACCCGGTTCACCGCGCAAAACCCAAACAACCAAAGCCCCGCATCCTTCGGAGCCACAACCAACACCAACATTTCAAGAACCATCAAGCCCGCCGCCGAAATCAAGAGCTTGCGGCGCCCGATTAAATCCGCCAGCGCTCCCGATGGCACCTCCGCCAAAAAAATCGTCACCGCCCAAATTGCGTTCAAGGTCACGAACTGGGAAAGCGTCAGCCCCAGATCGAGAAATAAGATCGCCAGAATCGGATAATAAAACCGGGCATTGAATAGAGTGGTAAACCAGGCATACCAACGGACATTGGCTTGGGCGAATGGACCGGTGGCACGGATCAAGGAGGACACGCGATACTGTTAGAACCGGATCTCCGATTTGCAACGCTCCACTTTTCCAGCCATGGTATCAACAGAAACATGACTCCAACCACCGAAACCAAATCCTGTTGCAGCAGCCAGCCTCCCGAACCCGTAAAAAGGAAGCCGGGTCTGTCCGCATATTCTCCCTTGTTCGTCATCATTCTCACCACCGCCTTGGGCGCTGCCGCCAGACAAACCCCCGGAGCAAGCTTGTCTTGGCATGTCTGGATGCACGACTTCATGGGCTTCTTCCTCCTCGTCTTCGCGATGGTGAAACTCTTCAACCTGCCATCCTTCGCCACCGGCTTTGCAAAATACGATCTCCTCGCGGCCCGCTCCCGCACCTACGCGCTCCTCTATCCTTTCCTCGAGCTTGCCCTAGGCCTAGCGTATCTCGCACAATGGCAACCGCAAATCACCTATCTTGCCACCATCATCATCCTCACCTTCGGGTCACTCGGGGTCCTCAACACGATGCGGCAGGGCAAACAAATCAACTGCGCCTGCATGGGCCAAATTCTCGACGTCCCGGTCTCAACCGTCACCCTCACCGAGAACCTCAGCATGTCCGCGATGGCTCTGGCCATGCTTCTCATTTAGACCCCCACCCGCATCATTTCTCCAACATCGCTGCGGCCCATCCGATCACTCCCCGGCCTCGCGCTTTTTGGTCGGTCTCTCACTCTCCACTCGCAGCCCAACCAAATCTCATTTAAGGAGATTTTCGAAAAACATCTTCAAAAAGGAGGTAACCGGTTTCGACAAACCCATGCTTTAGATAGACCTGCCGGGCAGACTGGTTGTCGGTCTCAACATAGAGCCGGCAACCACAAACTCCTTCGTCGTTTTTAGCGCGACCACGCGCTTCCTCGTAAAGCTCGCGGAAGACTCCCTGACGACGAAACTCCGGCAAAACATAAACACTCTGGATCCACCAAAAATCGCCGTTTCGCCAGTCGCTCCATTCCTTGGTCACCATCAAGGAACCGGTGACCATGCCATCGATCTCCGCGACCAGATAAAACCCGCGCGTGGCATCTTCAAAAATTCCCCTTACCCCGGCCTCAAGAACGGCCACATCCAGTTTTTTCCCTTCGGTCTCCAGCGCCATCTCCAAATTGAAGCGAACAAGATGGGGCAGGTCTCCCTCTTCGGCCTGACGAATCACAATTGAACTCATGGCGCGGATTCCCTCCGAAAAAGTGATGCCGAACAAGCCCTTTTTCGAAAAGATGAAGAAAGTCCAATCAGACCGGGTCTGCGTATTTCCTTCATCGAAATATTGTTTTCTGTTAGAGCCTTGGATCTCAGTCTCAAGCGCCTTCTTCTGGCCCTACCCGCATCCCCACGAAAAAGACTTCCAACTCTCCGGAACCATCGATGGCGGAGCAATTGGCAGCTTCAAGATCACCGACAAAACAAAAGTCATCGCCGACGATAATTTCACCCGGGTCAAAATCACAACCTCCGGCCTCTCGACCGAAATCTTCGAACGCAAGGGAAAGAAAATTCAAGCACTCAAGAAATACACCTGGTAGGTCCAAAGGGAATGCACTGTGAAAAGCATCGGAGAATTGTTCAAAAATTCAGATGCTTCCAAAGGAAAACCCTACACTTTCCAGAAAAGCCGCCGCAACCCTGGCTACGACGGCTCCCGGACAGGTGTGGACCGGACTAGACCATGGGCTCGGGAGTGGAGTCCTTCGGGGTGGCGGCCTTGTGGAAAAGGCGTGAGGCGAAGTCCGAACGAATGAAGGCGAAAAGACTGGCGAGAATGACAACCAGAACAACGACGCAGGTGGCCTTGCTGTATTCCCGGCTGTTGAAGACATTGGCCCTGCCAACCTCGGGGAGGGCGGAGGGAGAAAGGGTCATTTCATAGTCTTGCGCGAGTTCGAGAACTTGCACGAGATGAATGACGGGGATCTTCTTTTGGCTAAAGCGGGACATCACGCCATCGGCTTTCACCACTCCGGCCGGGGTCTTCTTGTTGAGGCCGGGCTTGAAGAGTTTTTTCCCCACACTACTCCCAACCGAAACAGTTCCGCCACCAACGTTAAGGTATGCCTTAATTGCGCGGCCTTCGGCCTTGCGGTTGAACTCGTCCATGCGTTGATCAACGCTGGCTTCAAAGGAATCCTTTGTCTCAAGTGAGGGAATGTTATTGCGCTGCATCGCGGCGGCGATGAGTTCCTTGCCCTCTTGGGTGAGTCCACGCCCGGTATCCTCGTGGCCACCGACGCTCGCGGCAAAACTACGGAAGGAGATGACATCAGCTTCCTCGAGGAGGCGCTCCATGTCGAGCCAGGTAAGCTCCGGAACGTTTGCTCCCCATTGGGAAGCGGAGGTGCTGGAAATGATCAGAGGCTTGACCTTCATTGTTTCGAGAGCGCAGCAAACCGCGATATTGAGGGCAGGGAACGATCCCGACATCCCGACCGCAACGCTGTCACCTTCCTTGACTCCGGCCCTTGTCAGCATGTCGATGAGGACGGCGGCGAAGTTGGGATTGATTGAGGTTTTTTTTGCTTCGAGGGCTCCGGTAACGCTGGTGATGGGAGACATGGGAAGTCCTATGAGCCCGGAGTTGGTGGGGTCATCATTGAGATCGATCGGGTGGTCGGTGGCAAGACGGGCCTCACGGATGATGGAGAAGGCTTTGACGACCTTTTCGGTCGCGGCAAGTTTCTGATCATAGCCATCCTGCTTCTTCTCCACGCGAACACTTTCGACGAGGACGATACCTCCGAGGGATAGGAGTGAGATGAGAAGAAGTGCGGTTTTGGAGACAGCGCGTGGGCGCCAGTAGATTTTTGTCATTGGAGTGGTTAGACTACGAGGATGGCGTTGCCGAAAATGAGGATGATGATTACGCGGACGACAACAGAGGCCGCGATCAGAGTGGTGAGGGTTTCGAGAATCCCCTGACGATCAAACCAAATGGCAATGAGGCCGGGGATGATGTAGCCAATGACCACAACCCCGGTATCACTAAAAACGGGGTGGGCGGCGAGATAGTCTCCGGCAGCGAAATCGAGGGTGAGCCGGAGGAGGTATGCCACGAGAATCACGAGGACGGTGCGACGTTTACCGAAAAGGATGATGCCCGTGCCGATGAGTTGCACGATGAGGTGGGTGGCAAAGGCGATGGCAAGGGTGAAGACGATGGCCATCGGTTCCCGCCAGAAAAGGGCGATGTAGCCGGGCACAACGAGGCCTCCGGCAGCGAGGCCGAAGAGTTCCGAAAAGAGCAGGCTGACGAGCAGCCCGATACCGATGGCGGTGGTGAGGATTTCAGGGTCCATAATATTTTAGTTTCTTTGAGAGAGTTTTTTTTGGTTATTTGAACGCTTCGAATTTGGAGCGATTGGAGAAGTAGCGGACAATGTCGAGTCCGGGGCCGCCGATGTTGGCCATCCCCATAATGAGGGATGAGTCACCGGCGTTGGCGACGCAGGTTTCAAAGATCTGGTCGGCACCCTGACCTTCGGCATAGATAAGCTTCATGGGGTCGAGGCCGGCTTTGACCGCGTAGCGGGCAAAGAGCCAAGTACCGGTGCCGGTAAGCAGATAATGGTCGGCGGGTTGCCAGTCGTTAATGACCTCGGCGAGCTGGCGGGAGCGGTCGGCCCGGTCGGCCCGGCAATTGAAGATCGCAATCTTCTTGTGGACATTTGGGTAGCGCTCAATGGCCATATTCCAGATCCGTTCGGTGGACTCGGGGTCATTGGCAGCGAAGCCGTTGACGAAGTTGATCCTGCGGCCAAAGAAGTCCATGTGGTGGGCTGTCATCGCTCCAGGATCAGGGATGGCAGACCACATGCCGGTGAGAGCTGCTTGGCGTTCAACACCGAGATCGGCACAGATCCGGAGGGCGAGCGCAACATTCTCAGCATGCTCGAGATAGGGAAATGGTTCGAGATCTTCCGTGGTGATGGCTTCGACCTCCTCAAGACCTACAGGGATGAGTTCGGTCCCCCGGTCGTCACAGGCCTTTTGCAGAATAGCGAGGTGACGGCGCTCGGCGGTAAACAGCTTTTGTCCAACAGGAATCATGCCGGCGAGAGCCCAGGCGACATCTTCCTCACCGGGCCCCATGACATCAAGGTGATCGGCACGACAGTTCGTAATGACGCCATGGGTGGCCTGGATAAGTTTGTCTTCGCAGAGCCACTGGAGCCGTGGACGAAGAGCCATGCACTCGACCACAAGGGCTTCCGACTGGCATGCGACAGCCGTTTTGACAATCCGAAGCTGCTCAATGACATTGGCCTTGGCCGGGCGGAAAACCGGATACTCGCGCCCGTCCGGCATGATCATGCGCGGAAGGGTGCCCGTGGTCTTGCAACAGGTGGTCATGGCCGAGCGCAAGCCCGCAGCGATCAGGCGGGCAACGCTCGACTTGCCGCGGGTGCCATTGACATGGATCCGCTTGGGAATCCTGGCGAGGCGTTGGCGGTGCTGGCGGGACTCGATAAGTCCCCCTACGATGGTGGCGGCCGTGAGTGAGCCGAGTACGATGGCGTGGGTCATGAAGATGACGTTCTTTTGATCCCTGATTAGGGTATTTCTCCACACGGGAGTGGAGAGGTGCATTGACCCAGAGCTGCAAGTGAGATCAAAGAGTCCGGGGGAGAAGGATCACTGCCGATCTCCGAAGTCCTGACGGAGAGGGCGGGTGGTCCGGATGGTCTCCGGGACAGGGACAGTCAAAAAAAATGCGTGAGCAAAAAAGAACGAGAAATCGAAAGTGATCCTCTGGTCAATGCAAGGCGTGAAATACGACTGAAATCGAGGCGCACAAGAAAAAAGTGATGACGCGAAGAAAAAAATCCAGGTCATATCCCGCCGTTCACCGGGAAAGCGTCAGCGCCGTATGGCCGGACATCTTGACTGGCAAGAGTAACGAGATCACGAAACAGAAATGTCGGCCGAACCAGCTTGGGAGAAGTCCTGGAATCGAGGCTTGCGCAAAAGGCGCAACCACCAGAAGAGCATTACGCCTTGCGCGATCCAGAACGGTAGCGGCGAACTTCCATAAGCCCCAATCCCAACCAGGGAAATCTTTGCTGCAAAGAATGGCCAGGCCAATGGCGAGAACGCCACGATCCAACCTTCCATTTCACCCGGCTGGCTCTTCAAAACCGACATCATGATGATCGCCATAAAAGGCAAAATGATAAGCGCCCCCAGAAATCCCATCGCCGCCTTCCTTCCCTTCTTCTCGGTCAACTGCTGAATCAACAAGCCACCCGTCCCGGCCACTAAAAACATCGCAAAAGGAGAGGCTCTTGAAATTGTTGTTTCCGGAAACCACTCGGATTGAAACAACTCCCTCGAAAAAAGACACCAGGCCCCCGCTCCCATCACCGACATCAAGGTCACCGGAATCCCCGCACCTGCCGCGTCAGAACCATAAGGCAATCTCGACTGCCCCAGCTTGGCCGCCCGCTGCCAGCCTTTCCGCTGAACCATCGGCGATGGCGCAATCATCGAAGTCCAGACCCAAAGGAGGGCCAAGGTCATCAAACCATAGAACCCGATCATGACCTCACCCTCAAAAACATCCGGTTTGCGCTCGGGCGATGGCGTTCGCACCGCTCCCACCGTAAGGATTGAGAGACTGTTCATCGGAAAAATCTGACCACCCGCAATTAGCGGCAACGACGTTCCCAGCAAGATTGCCTGCATCCAGCCGAACGAAACCAAAGCTCCAAACTTGCCGAGCAAGTGACAATCGGGTTGCCGCCACCGCCGCCACAACATCGTCCCCATAATCAGAAGGTAAGCTCCCTGGGAAATGAGAGTGAACCTTGAATGCGGCATGATGAATCCAAAGAAGCGCGCCATGCCACCATCAAGTGGCTCACTGCCCGGAATCTCGGTGAGTTTCGGAAAAAATTGCTCCACCGTCGGCGTGATCGTCACGTATTCAAACGCCACCAAACCCAGACTACCTGCGGCCGGCATCGCGGTATAAAGGGCGAAGATGAGGCTCATCGATCCCAGGAATGCCAGTCGCCGATTCTTCATCACCGTCGCCGCCAACAACGCCGTCATGTGATATAGCAAGGCCGTACTCACCACCACCGCATAGAGCTCGCCAAAGACTTCAAACGAAATACCTCCCTGCCAAAAACACCAAAACGAAAAGGGAAGAGTGATCAGGAAAAGAACCCACTCGCGCACCGGAAGTCCCAACAAATACCCGACCACTTTTGAAATCGGCTTCATTGGCACCAATCGCTGGTAATCAATCACCCCCTCATCTTCCTCCGCCGTCATTCCGCTCGCTACCGCGCCCGTCCCCAGAAAGAAAAGAATCACTCCCTGCATCATCAGAAGTGGAATAATGGGAAGACGCGCCGCCGCCTTTAGATCCATATCCAACTGGTCGGTCCCCGCCCAATGCGAGGTGAAAAAAACGAACAAGGTGATAATCAAGGTCATCGTAGTCCAGGCAATCAAAGCCTTGGGACGAAGACGACTCCGCCAATACCTCAGAAAAAGTGGATTCATCATAACCGCGATTCCGACCCTCCTTTCCCGGAAGCTCGTTCCAACACTTCCTCCAACGAAAACTGCTCCTCCGAAACCGTCCTCAAATCAAACCCCCGTCCGGTTAGCTCCCGGATCAGTCCGGCCTGTTCCTTTGGGGTTCCCGCGAAGTGAAAACTCACCTTCCCCTCCCTCGCTTCAAGATTTGTCACCTCCGCTTTGAGCTGAAGAAACTGACAGACCTCCTGCTCCTTTCCTAAAAGCCCGAGCTCCAATCGCCTCGTGCCATCTCCAAAACTCATGCGAATCTCATCCGCCGTGCCATTCGCCACCAGCTTTCCCCGGTTCAAAATACAAAGCGAGGTGCACATTTCATCAAGTTCGCTGAGAATGTGCGAGCTGATCAATACCGTCGCCCCCTCGCTCGCGAGCTGCTGCACCGTCGTTCTGAGCTCTTTTCTCGATAGCGGATCCAACCCGCTTGCCGGCTCATCCAAAACCAAAATCTCCGGTCGATGGAGAAGAGTCTTGGCCAAGACCAACCGTTGCGTTTGCCCTCGTGAAAGCTCCTTACAAAACGACTCTCTCTTGTCACTCAGGCTCACCAAATCAAGGCATTCCTCGTAACGTTTCCTGCGCGCCTTTCCACGGCCCAGCTTGTGCGTGTGGGCATAGAAATCAAGAAACTCCCACACCTTGAGATCCGTTGGCACCGGTGCCAAATCAGGCATGTACCCCAAAATCCTGCGCACCCTCCGCGCCCTCAACGAAATATCAAGCCCGCCCAATTTCACCTCGCCATAAGTCGGCTCCATCAACATCGTCATGACCCGAAAGGCGCTCGTCTTCCCTGCTCCATTTGGGCCCACCCAACCCATCACCTCCCCTTTCGGTATCGTCAGGCTCAGATCGTCCACCGCCACGAAATCATCGTAATCGACACGTAGATCGGAAATCTCAACAGCAGGCTCACTCATCGAATTGGACCAAAGGTTCCCATAATCAGATTCAAGAGACGACCACTAAAGCTCCCCGCTTTCGCTCAAGCCCAACTTCTGCTTCTCATGAAATCCGCGATCAGGGCAATCCGTGATGCGATAAACCGGGAAAAGACGAAGGATCAAAAAATTCAACACAAACGAAACCATCGCGAGAGCAAAAAGCCCAAAACTAAAATTTACCGAAGCGCCCGAATGACCGCTGGTAACCGTATAGGTAATTCCAATAACTACTGGCATTAATAAAAACCGAATCACCATCGTTGTCACATAGCGGTCCCTGATCATCCTGGCCACCAGATGAATTCGCGCCACCTTGCTCCCAATCCCCACCAAAGGCTTTTCGCATCCCGGACATTGCAACACTGAACGGTTCTGTTTCATCGACGATACTCTGCAGATTCATCACCTCCTGAGAATTACAATACCTCTCTGCTTTTCCACGCTCCCGGCCCGGAAATCATCTGAAGACCATCAAACTCCTTGACGCTCGCCTCTGCGACCAGAGAACCTCTCACCACCCCAGATCCACAAACATGATCCCAAGAATCATTCGCTCCCTCGCCCTCCTCCTTCTTTTTTCCAGTCCGCTCACATTTGCCCAAAAAGAAATGCCGCTCAAGAAGGCCAACACTATGTCCAAGCTTGAAATCAAGATCCCGGAAATCAGCTTCAACAACACAACACTTGCAGAGGCCACCGAGTTCCTTCGACTCCGGTCCATCGAGCTTGATACGGCCATAGAGAACAAAGGCCTCAACATTGTATTATCCCAACCCAGGAATGTCCCTGGGGTTGAAGACCGGATCATCAAACAACTCTCGGCAAAAAACCTCTCCATTCTTGAGGCCTTCAACCTCGTCTGCCTGAAAACCAAAACTCAATATCGTATCGACGAATACGCCGTGGTCATTCTTCCCCTTCCCGAAATCAACGACGCGAAAGATGCCGAAGGCGAGGCGCTCGTTCAAAGGAAATGGACCAC
The DNA here is from genome assembly GCA_030432565.1 of Verrucomicrobiia bacterium. Taxonomy (GTDB): domain Bacteria; phylum Verrucomicrobiota; class Verrucomicrobiia; order Verrucomicrobiales; family Akkermansiaceae; genus SW10. The sequence goes on from JAUIGV010000012.1 coordinate 147,844, forward strand.
GCCGGAAAACTTCCTCGAATACATCACCCCGCCAGCCGCAGGGATCGATCGTATCGATACCACCGTCCTTCTTAAAACTCTCGGCGTTCCCTTTCCGCCCAATTCTACCTCCGCCTACCTCGTCAAAACGAACACTCTCGTCGTTCGCAACACCCCGACCAACCTTCATATCGTCGATGCAATCGTTAAGGCTTCCGAAGACCCCGAAGCAGCCCTTAAAGACCGTCGTGCTCTTGAGGAAATCATCCTTCCTGAAATCAAACTCTACAATTGTACTCTTGATGAGGCCTTTGGATTCCTGCGCCTTCGCTCGATCCAAATCGATCCCGCAAAAAAAGGGGTCACCCTAAATCTCATCGGCGATGAAAAACTCCCAGATCGCATTATCAAGACCCTCGACCTCAGCAACGTCCCTCTTACCACTGCCCTGCGCTACATCTGCTCTGCCACTGAAACCCGCGCCCATTTTCAGGGTCGCAATATCATCATCCTTTCCGCCCAATGAAAGGACAGACCGCTTGGACGTGATCAAACCCATCTGTTTTCTCCCCGGCATGAACGAACTTCGTGAACGCGCGGATCCACAAACTTGACATGCCCGACGTCGAGGCTGATGTCCTGATCTACTCCACCAACGTCATACTCATTTGCAGTGGTGGAGTCGGGGCCCGCCTCGTCGATCGCTACGGTGGCCATGTCCAAAAAGGCCTTCACCAACTCTTGGACGACCAAAAATTGAAACACGCCGGGCGAGGTTTGATCTTCCAACACGTCTCAGCCGGCATGCCTTGCAAGAAGGTTTTTCACACACTTCCCTGCGATGGCTTCTACGAGACCTCTCCCGAAATCATCGTTGATATTCCGCACCGTTGCCTGACTGAATGCGCAGCCAGCCCCGGGATCAATAAAGTTGCTTGATCTGCTCTCGCCACTGGTTGCGGTCACCTCAAATAGGAAGACTTCTTCCCCATCGCCGGTTCAGTTCTTTCAGACCCGCAGTTTGACTCACTTGAATCCGTGACGATCGGAATCTACGGTGATTACTCATTTCGGCTGGCCCGTGATGTGATCCGCGCAGCATATTTTGAACGGGACGGAGGAATGCACTCAAAGGGCATTTTACCCGCGCTCCTCAAACCAAGCCGTGGTGTTCCTGGAGAGGAGTGACGGTCATTTCGTTTTCCTGGAGCGAGCGGATCGCCTTCACGCTCGCTTCAGCGGCGGAGAGGTTGGTGCAGTGGCTGATCTTATGCTGCACCGCGCCGGAACGAATTTTGACCTCGTCCTCGCGGGCCTCATGGCCGCTCGGGGTGTTGATGATGAAATGAATGTCTCCATTCTTCATCATGTCGATCACGTTGGGGCGCTTTTGCTCGGCAAGTTTGTAAAGTCGCTTCACGGGAATCCCTTCGGCTTCGAGACGTTTGAAAGTGCCGCCGGTAGCATGGATCTTGAAGCCAAGTTCGGCGAGGTCACGAGCGACGGGGACGGCGCGATCCTTGTCGCGATCGTTGACGGAGAAGAAGACATTGCCCTCTTTGGGGAGAGGGTTAAAAGCGCTGATCTGGGACTTGGCGTAGGCCATGCCAAGATCGGCATCGGCACCCATGACTTCGCCGGTCGATTTCATCTCCGGCCCGAGCACGATATCGATGCCCGGGAAACGTCCCCATGGGAAGACGGCCTCCTTCACGCAGAAGCAGGGCGGGAGGGTTTCTTCGGTAAAGCCGAGGTCGGCTAGCTTCTCACCGACCATGATCTTGGCGGCGAGTTTCGCGAGCGGGACTCCGATGGATTTGGAAACGAAGGGAACGGTGCGGCTGGCGCGGGGGTTGACTTCGATGACGTAGAGTTCGTCGTCTTTGACTGCGAACTGAATGTTCATCAAACCTCGTACTTCGAGCTCCTTGGCAAGGGCTTTGGCTCCGGCGAGGATTTCGTTTTTGATTTTATCGGATAGGCTGAAGGCGGGAATGACACAAGCGGAGTCACCGGAGTGGATGCCGGCTTGCTCGATGTGCTCCATGATGGCTCCGACAACGGAGATCTCGCCGTCGGAGATGCAATCGACATCAACTTCGGTGGCATTCTCAAGGAAGCGGTCGACAAGGATGGGACGATCCGGGGCCACATCGGCGGCGTTGCGGATGTAGTGGCGGAGTTCGTCATCGTTGTATACGATCATCATGCCACGCCCGCCGAGGACGAAACTCGGGCGGACGAGGACGGGATAGCCAATGCGGTCGGCAATAGTCACCGCTTCGTCCTCGGAAACGGCGGTGCCGGCTTCCGCTTGCTTGAGACCGATCTTATCGAGGAGTGCAGAGAAGAACTTGCGGTCCTCCGCGAGTTCGATGGACTTGGGTGAAGTGCCGATAATCGGGACACCGTGGCGCTCGAGATCGGCGGCGAGGTTAAGAGGAGTTTGGCCACCGAATTGAACGATAACGCCATCGGGTTTTTCCTGGTCGCAGATGTTAAGAACATCCTCAAGGGTCAACGGTTCGAAGTAGAGCTTGTCCGAGGTGTCGTAGTCGGTGGAGACGGTCTCGGGGTTGGAGTTGACCATGACGGACTCGTATCCAAGCTCGCGGAGGGCGAAGGAGGCGTGGACGCAGCAGTAGTCGAACTCAATGCCCTGGCCGATGCGGTTCGGGCCGCCACCGAGGATGACGATCTTTTTGGAATCGGTCTCGCGGGCTTCGTTTTCGTCGCCGTATGTGGAGTAGTAATAAGGGGTGGCGGCTTCGAACTCGGCAGCGCAGGTGTCGACGAGGCGGTAGGTTGGAATGATGCCCTTTTCCTTTCGCTCGGCACGGACTTCGTCTTGCGTGGTGCCCCGGGCGTGGGCGATCTGGACGTCGGAGAAGCCCAGCTTCTTGGCGGTGCGTAGATCAAGATCCTTGAGATTTCGGCCTTCCTCGACGATCACCCGCATGTTCTCGAGGAACCAGGGATCGATCTGGGTGGCGTCGAAGATTTCCTCGATGGTCCAGCCCTGTTCGAAGGCAACCTTGAGCCAGAAGATGCGCTCGGCATTGGGGACGTGGAGCTTACGCTCGATGTCCTCGCGGGTGGCTTCGGGATCCTTGCCATCGAAGCCGAAGCCAAAGCGACCGGTTTCAAGAGAGCGAAGGGATTTTTGGAGTGACTCCTTGAAAGTGCGGCCAATGGACATGGCCTCGCCCACCGCCTTCATGGAGGTGGTGAGGACGGAGTCTGCAGTCGGAAATTTCTCGAAAGTGAAACGTGGAACCTTGGTGACAACGTAATCGATGGTCGGCTCAAACGAGGCGGGAGTTTCGCGGGTGATGTCGTTTGGAAGTTCGTCGAGGGTGTATCCCACCGCGAGCTTGGCCGCAATCTTGGCAATGGGGAATCCGGTGGCCTTGGAAGCAAGGGCAGAGGAACGACTCACGCGCGGGTTCATCTCGATGACGATGCAGCGGCCGGTCTTGGGATCGACGGAAAACTGGATGTTCGAGCCGCCGGTCTCGACGCCAATCTCGCGAATGACAGCGAAGGAGGCATCGCGCATGATCTGGTATTCGCGATCGGAGAGAGTTTGGGCCGGGGCCACGGTGATGGAATCACCGGTGTGGACGCCCATGGGGTCGAGGTTTTCGATGGAGCAAATGACGACACAGTTGTCGGCGTGGTCGCGCATGACCTCCATTTCGTATTCCTTCCAGCCGAGAAGGCACTCCTCGACAAGGACCTCGGTGGTCGGGGAAAGGTCCAGCCCACGATGGACGATGGTTTCGAATTCCTCTTTGTTATAGGCGATGCCGCCGCCGGTCCCGCCGAGGGTGAAGGCGGGCCGAATGACAAGTGGCATCGTGCCAATTTCTTTGGCGATGTTCTTCGCTTCCTCCATGGAATGGGCTACCCCGGAAATGGGGAGATCCAGCCCGATCTTGATCATGGCATCCTTGAAACGCTGGCGATTCTCGCCTTTGTCGATGGCGTCGGCATTGGCGCCGATCATTTTGACGCCGAGCTTATCCAGCGTTCCGGCATGGAAAAGATCCATGGAAACGTTGAGCGCGGTTTGGCCACCGAGGGTCGGGAGAAGGGCATCGGGCTTCTCCTTGATGATGATTTTTTCGATCACCTCGGGCGTGATGGGCTCGATGTAGGTCCGCTCGGCAAACTGCGGATCGGTCATGATGGTGGCCGGATTGGAGTTCACCAGAACGACCTCGTAACCCTCCTCTCGAAGCGCCTTGCACGCCTGGGTACCGGAGTAGTCGAATTCACATCCTTGTCCGATGACAATGGGGCCTGCTCCTACGACGAGAATTTTTTTGATGCTGGTATCCTTCGGCATTTTTTAAAGCGGTGGGGCTAAAACTTCGTGTATCTGCCAAGGGGGGGCGGTTTTGTAAAGAGTGATCGCCTCTTCGAGGCTCCCAAGACGTAAAAAAGCCCGGTCTCCGGAGAGAACGGGCTTTTGAATGGAAATTGCGATTTCGCAAATCAGTCCTTCTTGGCGGTGCACTTTTCGCACTTGCCATCGGCACAGCACTTGCTGGCTGCACATTCGCCGCAGCAGGAGTCGGAGGAATGTGAACAAGATGCGAACGCGAACGCGGTGCCGGCGGACAGAAGGATAATGAATTTTTTCATAAGGTTATGTTTCGATATCTAGGAGTTCGAGAGGGCATGAGTATTCCCAAATATCTTTCAAAATCAATAAATTTGTTGTGAGCAACCGCCGAGAGCGCATATTTTTTGTGGTTGAGTCCGTGGCATTCGGACGTCAGGGATGGGGCGGATGACGACCAAAAACTACCGCCCGGAAATCGACGGCCTCCGCGCGGTGTCGGTCATCGGAGTCGTTTTATACCACCTCGGGCTCGGTTTTCCGGGTGGATTTGTGGGCGTCGATGTCTTTTTTGTGATTTCGGGCTACCTCATCACCGGGATTCTTCTTCGAAACCTCCGCGAGGAAAGATTCTCGCTGATGGATTTCTGGGCCCGGAGAGTTCGCCGGATCGCACCGGCAGCAATCGCCATGGTCGTGGGGACCCTCCTGATCGGCGGATTCCTGCAAACTCCGGAGCGTTACGCCTCACTTGCCCGAAGCGCAATGGCCCATGTGGTCATGGCTTCGAATTGCTACTTTACCCGGGATCAGGGTTACTTTGCGGAGAAATCAGACCTCGAACCCCTCCTTCACACCTGGTCGCTCTCGGTCGAAGAACAATTCTACCTCATCTTCCCCCTTATTTTATGTTTCGTGTGGAAGCGAGCCCGCGAGCGCCTCACCCTGGTCCTCGCGGGCGCGGCGTTGATTTCATTCGCCTGGAGCTGGCTGGAGGTCTCTGATGATCCCAAAGCGGCCTTCTTTCTTCTTCCCGCCCGTGGCTGGGAACTCCTCGCCGGCGCACTTCTGGCAACGTTCCCCCCCAAAGAAACGCAATCCGCCCTAAAGGAAGCCTGGGCGGTTCTCGGTCTCGTCTTGGTGCTGGCTCCCATGTTTGTTTTCGACCGGCTCACTGCCTTCCCCGGTCCAGCTGCCCTTTCTCCGGTGCTCGGGGCAACTCTTCTCATTTGGACCGGTGGCAGGACCAGGATCGGACAACTCCTGGGCTTGAAAGCCTTGGTCAAAGTCGGACTCATCTCTTACTCGCTCTATCTCTGGCACTGGCCGTTTGTGGTCTTCGCTCGCGAAATGGTCTTTGAGCTTACGCCCATCTGGAAAGTCTCGCTACTGGTTGCGTCACTTCTGGCCGCTTGCCTTTCCTGGCGGTGGATTGAAACACCGTTCCGGACCGGCCCGCTTCTGGCCACCCGGCGGCGCGCCCTTCTTCTTGGGCTCACTTCGGCGTTGGCTCTTTTCGTAATCGCCTTCTCGGTCAAATCCAGCGGCGGATTTCCTTCGAGACTCCCTGCCGAACTTCGCGTCATCATGTCCGACATCGAGTGGAATGGCGCGGAATACACGAGCTCTAAAAGCAAAGGCGTGCCTATCGGTTTTCAAGACAAGGGTCCGGTCGACTTTGTTCTATGGGGAGACAGTCATGGTGCTTCGGCATCGCCCGCTGTCAACTCCGCCGCGCTCGATTTAAAGCTCAAGGGCCGCGCTTATCTCAACAATGGAACTCCCCCCGTGACGGGATTGTGGTTTGCCGACATGAGCGAAGAATCCGCCGCCGAAATGGTCGCTTTGAACGAACGGGTGCTGAATGAAATCATCGCTGCAAAACCAAAGGCCGTCTTCCTGGTGGGGCGATGGGTGGCTCGCTGCGAAGGCTACAATGAAGCTGAGATGTTCGGTGAACCCGAAAACCTCCGTTTCACCACAATGTTGGTCGACTCCATGATTCCCGAGCCCAGCTTTGAACAGGCCGGCGGAGCCCTTGCGCGACAAATCAAAGCCATGGCAGCGAAGCTGGAAGTCCACGGGATTGAGCTCGTCATCCTTCAACAGGTCCCCGAAAGTAACGAAAGCCGAACCGCCGCCCGCTTCTATGCCATGAAACGTTTCTCCGGCCTCTTCACGATCCCTCAATTCACCACAACCAAAGGTGAATTCCTGAAACGGCAGGAACGGACGATGAATCTCCTCAAGAACCAGGGTGCCGAAAACGTCCGAATCATTGATGCGAGCGGACAGTTCTTTTTCCAGGATCGCGATCAACTTAAAGTATACGCCGACCGATCCTACTACCGCGATGAAGATCACCTCACCCGGGCTGGAGCCATGCACTACCTCAAACCCGCTTTTAAGGATTTCCTGAGCCCGCTTTCAGACGGAGAATCGCAATGACAAGCCCGCGCTTCTCGCCAAAGACCTCGGCAATCTCCTGCAAGTGGGCCGCGTCTTGAAAGCCCAATTTTTCGTTCACCCGCCGTGACGCCTCATTGTGATCAAAGTAGAAACTCAGGAGATTCTCCACTCCCAGCCGGGGACACTCCGCAATCATCATCTTCTTGAGACGCGTCCCCAGCCCCTGCCCCTGGTGGCTTGCGGAAATGTAAGTGCTGATCTCAGCAGTCTTATTGTAGGCCGGACGACCCGCATAAAATGACCGCAGGTAAACGCACGCCACTACCTTGCCCTCATCCTCGGCCACCCAACACGGACGCCGGTCCGGATCAAACTCCCGGAACCAATCCCTTCGCTCCTCCACGGTTATCGGAACCAAATCAGCGGTCGCTTTCCCGCCCGGAATTGACTCATTGTAAATCGCTACAATCGCAGGAAGGTCAGCTTCAGTGGCATCGCGAATAATCATCGCACCCAGTGTATCAAGCAACTTCCCGTTCGCAAATCAAAGGCCACGTCTTACTGTAGCGCGTGCCGCTGAACTTCGACCCCAAATCGCTCCACTTTCCGGATCTCGGAATGTGGCTCGACCCTCATCGACCGAAGCCCTTTGCCTTCGTCTCGCACGGACACGCCGATCACTTCGCCCGCCATCAACGTGTACTTTGCTCCACCGGCACCGGCCACATTCTTGTCAAACGCTACGGTGTTAAAGCCGCGACCATCGAAGCTCTTGATTGGGGCGACGAGCGCATCATCGACAACCACCGCGTCACCCTCCACCCCGCCGGCCACATTACCGGCTCGGCCATGATCCGAATCGAAGGGCCCGACCAATCGCTTCTCTACACCGGCGATTTTAAAACCCGCTCGTCCCGGACCGCGGAGACACCCGGGTTTCCCCGGTCGGACATCCTCATCATGGAGACCACCTTCGGCCGGCCAAATTTCATCTTTCCTCCTACCGATCAAATCGAGAAAGAGATCGCCCGCTTCGCTCGCGAAACTCTCGATGACGGTGAGACGCCCGTCTTCTTCGCCTACTCACTCGGAAAGGCCCAGGAGGCGCTCGCCATTCTCCAAGCAGCAGCAATCGAGGCTGTGGTTCACAAGACGGTCTTCGAAATGACCCAAGCCTGCCGCGATATCGGAGTCGTCCTGCCCGAGCCCGTCCTACTCGAAAAAAGCATTCCTCCCGGCGTCGCCGTCATCGCACCACCAAACGCTGTCCGCTCGCGCGTAATTCGCAGCCACAAAAAACGTCGCACCGCCATGCTCAGCGGCTGGGCTCTCACCCCCGGCTCGCAATACCGCTACCAGGTTGATCGGGTCTTCCCACTCTCCGATCACGCCGACTACCCGGGCCTTCTTGAGTCCGTCGAAAAAGTCTCCCCTTCCCTCGTCTACACCCTGCACGGCAGCACCCGCGAGTTCGCACGCGACCTCCGCGCCAAAGGATTCGAAGCATGGTCGATTTATGGTGACGACCAACTGGAACTCATCGAAGCATCCTCTCCGGAAAGCTCGCTCACAAACGACCTTCCCCGCCCCTCCTCCGATCTGCGCGACCTCAGCGGGCTCCTCGAATCACTCACCACCACCGCCTCGCGAATCAAGAAAGTCGAACTCCTCTCCGACTTCCTCAGCGAACGCACCGAGGAAGAACTTACGCTCGTCACGCGCTGGCTTAGCGGCACCGGCATCACTCATCTTGGCACTGCCGTGATCCGCCAGGCCCTCCTTGAGGTCACCGGCTTTCCCCTCGCAAGATACAAAACCGTCTCCGCCAGCCAAAACGACTCGGCACGCACCGCACGCCTCCTCCTTGAAGAAGCCACCCTCGATCCTCTTCCACATTCCTTACAACAAATCGCCATGCGCTTTGATCAATTAAGTTTGGCCGATGGCTCCCTCACCAAGACCCGCCTCCTCTCGGACTGGCTGCGCCGGTGTCACCCAGCCGAAGGCGAAACCATCGTTCGACTGCTCACCGGCGGGCTGCGCGCCGGCACCAGGGAAGGACTTTACGAAGAAGCCGTCGCCCAGGCATTCAGCGTCCCACAGGCGGAGATTCGCTATGCCGCCATGCTCACCGGCGACCTCGGCGAAGTCGCAATCGCAGCGAAAAACGGGACTCTGGACCAGGTCCAACTCCGGCCCGGAACCGCGATTAAACCCATGCTGGCTTCGCCGACCGAAACTGCCGAAGACATCATAAGCTGGCACGACAGCGCGAACATCCCGCTCTGGCTTGAACCAAAGTACGATGGAATTCGGAGTCAACTTCATGTCACCCCGGATGGCGTTCGTCTTTTTTCCCGTGATCTCCGCCCCCTCGATGAGGAATTTCCCGAGATCCTCGACGCCGCGCGCACTCTTCCACCCTGTATTCTCGACGGTGAACTCATCGCATACGCCGATGGCAAACGGCTCACCTTCTTCGACCTCCAAAAAAGGCTCGGCCGAAAAAAAGTGCAGGGCGACCTCTTTCTGGGAGCGGCAATCCCGGTAAAATTTATTGCCTTCGACTGCCTCCACTGCGACCGGGCGCTCATCGACGTACCACTGGAGGAACGGCGGGACGCTCTCGAATCGCTGAAACTCCACGGCCCCTTTGCCCCAATTCCTCTCATCCGGACCGGCGGGACTGATATCGAGGCGCTGGAAAAAGAGTTCAAGAAGGCCATGGCCGATGACAACGAAGGACTCATCGCAAAAGATCCCTCATCGCCCTACCAACCCGGCCGGCGGGGACAGTCATGGAAGAAGCTCAAAGGAGTGATGCCCACTCTCGATTGCGTCGTCATCGCGGCACAGCAAGGGCACGGTAAACGGGCGGGCGTCCTGTCCGACTACACCTTTGCGGTAAGAGATACGAAGTCGGGAGAGCTTCGTACTTTGGGAAAAGCCTACTCCGGTCTCACTGATGATGAGATTGAGGACCTCACCGATCATTTCCAAAAGACGACCATCGAGAAAATCTCCCGCCGGGTCGTCAAAGTCGAACCCACCCTTGTGCTTGAGATCGCCTTCGACAAAATCCGCCCCTCCAAGCGTCACGACTCCGGCCTCGCGCTGCGGTTCCCCCGGATCAAGGCCATCCGCCGGGACAAGACCGCAGATGAAATCGACACCCTACAAACCGCGCTGAAGTTGGTTTGAGATACGGAGCCTGGACCTTGGGCTGAGCTCCCTGTTACTGGCGCTTCTTTGCCAAATGAATCTTTGCCTCACCCTTCGCAGTGAAAGGATCCGGGTCCACTTCATACCAGGCTGATTTCTGGATTCGGTCACGGTTGTAAGGTGGCGCAAAAATATCGACGAGCTGGGTCAACTCCTTCGCTTTGAGCCGGTGAATATTTCTCTCCCTGGAGGTCAGTGAAGACACCGAACTCTTCTTCAAAAGCTCATGATTTGTTTCCTTGAGCAGGACGTGTTTTTGATCGGGTTTTTCTCCGAGAAGATCATAGTTCCACGCCTCAATTTCGCCGCTGGCACAGAGGATGACCCCGGTCATTTCAGGGTGGTCATGATGTGAAATCTCCTCGTCTTTCTCAAATTGCAAAAGGGTTACGTGGAAGTCACGCTGCTTTTCGAGAGGTTCAAAATCCACCCGCTTGTTCCCCAAACCACGATGAGCCTTCTTGAACGCTTCCAGCAAATGCCCGTCTTTCAAGTTAAGCCGCGAACAGAGCTTTGCAGCCTTGGCCACGTAGGCCGCTTCATCCCAATCATCGAGGTGCTGACGGGCCGCTTCTTTTGCGACCGCTTCAAGGAAAGCATCCCAGTTGATTTCCTGCTTTTCAGACAAGCGGCCCTGACAGGCATTGGCACGGGTCGCCAGGGCGGTCAGGCCGGGAAGTGCCATTGTGAGACCCAAAAACCCTGGCAGCGATGTGCGGATAAAATGTCTGCGGTCATACTCATCCATGGCTTAGGCTACCGATGATTCGGCCAAAAAACAAGCTGCGTCTCTGACGTCATGATCGCTGACCTGGCCCCCTTCCAGTCGAAACCCGAAACAGGGCGCAGGAGTTCCGCGCGATGACACGGGCACCGGGGCTCCTGGTGGCATTCCTGGTTTTACCACCCGCCTCACTCTTGATGATCTCGACCTGACAAGCATCATTGGAGGTTCATGCCAGACCCGAGAGGGCCCACGCTGCGATCATACAGAATGCGAACCGCTCACCTGAAAACTTCGTGAGGCGGAGAGGGGAATCAAGAGGACGGACGAAAATCAGGAAAAACAAGCAATCACAAACCTCATCTTACCGCCAAACTAGATCGGAGCGTTCTTCCAGTCAATCAGAGGCCCACCAGGGATATCATGTCAAAAAAAACCACCGGAGCGCTGGCCCCGGTGGTTGTGTTGATTGGTTAGTGGAAATCCAAAAACTACTCGGTGTCTCCGGACTCTTCCTTCACCGCCTCTTTGGCAGCTTCCACTTTCTCGGCAGCTCCTTCGACAGCTTCTTTCACCGCCTCTTTGGCAGATTCCACTTTCTCAGCAGCTCCTTCGGTCGCCTTGGTCGCGGTTTCGTTGACGGAGTCTTTGACAGCTTCCACCTCTTCCTTCACCGCGTCGGAGACCTCAGATGCCTTGGACTCAGCAGCTTCTTTGACTTCCTTCATTTTCTCGGAAGCACCTTCGACAGCATCTTTCGCAGCTTCCTCGGCGGACTCGAGAGCTTCGCCGGCTTTTTCCTTCGCAGACTCGAGAGCCTCGGTGGCCTTGTCCTTGGCTTCTTCAGCGCCTTCCTTGATCTTCTCTTCTGCTTTCTCGGCAGATTCACCCGCTTTGGTTGCGACTTCCTCGGCATCTTTCTTGGCAGAATCAGCAGTATCCTTGGCTTTCTCCTTGGTTTCCTCGCTGCAGGAAGCAGTGAAGCATGCAAGAGCGGCAAGCAGTGTCAGTTTGGTAAGTTTCATGATAACGTTGTCTTTGTTGAGTTCGTTGGGACTTTAGAACAACATCGCGTCGAATGCACCAAAAAGATCGATTCTTTCACGCTATTTGCGAAAACGATCCTGATTTTCTGTGGATCCAAAGTAACGCCCCGATTAATCCGAGGAGAGCTCCCAAATATCCCGCATTGTGAATCCACGCCACTCGAACGAACCCCGGGACATCCGAGACACCCAATTCGGCGCAATGAAACCTGATTGACTCCCAACCGTTTGGAAAGACCCGGCTGCCGAAAAAGCCCAGTAGTCCGCCCACAAAAGCGCCCAGGAAAATGACAAGAAACCCCCTCAGGCTGAATGAAAACGCCGATCGAAAGCCAAGTCTCGGAACCAAGATCCGTCCCATAAACCACCCCGCAAAAAATCCGACCCACCAGGTTGCCAGAAAGCCGATTTTCGCGACCCAAATCCGTGATCCTGATTCCTCGCCAAGATAGTGAAATTGATGGATCTTGAAGTTCGTAAAATACTCTGGCGAGATGGTAAAAGTCACCTGATCGTGCAAAACTCCATAGGTCCCGGCGATCACCGTGCCGAGCAAGGCGATGACAAAGATTCGGCCCAAAACGGGCAAGCTGATCCTGGGCCAAAGAATATTCATCACCTCCGTTCTACCCTCGATCGGAACTTGAAAGAATTCCACCTCAAATTGATCCTGCCGGGGGATCAGCGGATACACCGCTTGGATTAATCAACATTGAATGCATGCGAACCCGACTTTTCGTTCGCATTCTGGCCACGAATGATTAAACCCCAACACCACACTATGAAACTATTCACCACCATCCTCGCTGCCACCGCCTCCCTCTCCTTCGCCGGCGAATGGATCCAAATGTTCGACGGAAAAACCCTCAAGGGCTGGAAGGTCAACTCCGAGAACCCCGAAACCTTCTCGGTCGAAGATGGCGCGATCAAAGTCAAAGGCCCCCGCACCCACCTCTTCTACGGGGAGGACGGCAATGCCAAGTTCAAGAACTTCGAGTTCGAGTGTGAAGTCAAGACTGCGAAAAACGCCAACGCCGGAATTTTCATTCACACCAAATTCCAGGACAAGGGCTGGCCCTCGCAGGGTTACGAATGCCAGGTCAATGCCACCCACAAGGACTGGCGCAAAACCGGCAGCATCTACAGCTTTCAAGACCTCAAGGAACCCGGCCACAAAGACGACGAGTGGTTCACCTACAACATCAAGGTCGAGGGCAAAAAAATCACCGTCACCATCAACGGCAAGGTGACCAACGAATACACCGAACCCGACGACCACAAAGAAAAGACCAAGCGACTTAGCGAAGGCACCATCGCTCTCCAGGGTCACGACCCCGGCAGCCTCATCTACTTCCGCAAGCTGCGGATCAAGAAGCTCGACTAAGCGGGTTTCTCCCCGCAGATCCCAAAGGAGCCGAACGCTTCGCTTTTGACCGCGGGGGCTCCGGATGATCAGAAGCGGGAACGTCTGACTCCTTTCCGTGGCAAGCGGCCCTCCTTTTAATCACGCAAGGCCGACTCCGCAGCCAGGGTCCCACTCGCAAAGCAACCTTGTAAAAGGTAGCCGCCCGTCGGCGCTTCCCAATCGATCATTTCTCCCGCCACGAAGACTCCGGGCAGCTCCTTGATCATAAGTTGATCATCAATCCCTTTCCACGCGACTCCTCCGGCCGAGGATATCGCCTCGGCAAGCGGGCGCGGTTTGGTGAGTGGAATGCGACATGCCTTGGCATCCCGCGCAAGCTGCTCCGCCGACTCAAAAGGTCCGTGAAAGTAGTCCAGGATCAGCCGCATCGGTTCGCTCAACTTCCAGCGATACTGTGACTCGGCGAGGAAATTCTTTTTCGCGGATTCCATCTTCGCCACCAGTTCCCGGCTCGTGAAAGTCGGTTTGAAATCCAAGGTGAGCGCAGGCTCTTCCATCGCGCGGAGCGCAGGACCGAGCGCATACAAAGGGCCGCCTTCCATTCCATAACGCGTGAGCATGATCTCCCCGGGCGCCCCATCATCACCAACCGAAGCTACAACGTTTTTCAAAGGCTGCCCTTCCAGCTGCTCTGCCAACCCAAAAGACCACTCCACTTCCCAGCCACAGTTTGCAGGCGTCAAAGGGCTGACTTCAACTCCGGCATTCGCAAGAGTTTTGACCCAGGCTCCATCCGATCCCGTTTGCGGCCACGAGCCCCCACCAAGGGCCAGGATGATGGCATCGGCCTCAAGCGAAACCACTCCTTCGGGGCTTTCAAATGTCGCTCTCCCACTCGCCAACGAAGCCAGCCGGTGACTCATCCGAAAATCCACTCCCTGCGTCCGGAGTTTCTCAACCCACCTTCGTAAAAGCGGAGCCGCTTTGAGCGCCTTGGGATAAACCCGCCTGGACTTTTGCACAAAGGTCCCAACGTCGAGACGCGCGGCCCACGCCCGGATCGCTTTGTTATCAAATTTTCCCAAAGCGCGGCGCCAAAAATCATCCGGCTGATTCGGTCCCTGATAACGGGTTACAAAGGTCTCCAGCTCTTCCGAATGAGTCAGATTGAGACCGCCTTTCCCGGCCACCAAAAACTTCCGGCCCACCGATCGTTTCTGGTCACAAAGAGTGACCTCCGCACCGGCGGCGGAAGCTACTTCGGCGGCCCGCAATCCCGCGGGTCCGCCTCCGATGACAAGGATATGGGGCACGCCCTCTTATTCCTGCGCATTAGCAAAGACGCCAGCAAAGTTTTTTGCGATAGGATCACACGAGGACTTCTTCCCTCTTCAGAAGCAGCAAAACCAACAGGGTTTTCAACCCTGATTGGGAAGATGTGAGCCGCTTCGATTAATTCTTTCCGGTTTTGAGTTTCTCAAGAAAGGCCACAATATCCGTCGGGTCCGCACGTTGGCGGTAATCGGCATTTACGAAAGCCCAGCGAATAACGCCTTTTTCATCAATGATGTAGGTCGCTGATAACGGAAGCTCCTTGTCCCCGGCGGCTTCGCCGTTGAATTTGGTGAGATCAAAGAATTCCTTGTAGAGTTTCTCAACCCCGGGGGTGAGTTTAAAAACGAGACCATACTTGCGGGCGACTTCATGATTGAGGTCGGTGAGCACATTGAAATCGAGCTTGAGACTTTCGCTTGTGGTCATCGACTTGTCCGGCAACTCGGGGGTGAGCGCCACCAGACTTGCGCCCGCCGCCCGGATCTCGGTCAGCTTTTCCTGATAAGCGGCCAAGGCAATGTTGCAGTATGGACACCAACCACCGCGATACCAGGTGAGAACCACCGGCCCCTTCTTCAGGACCTCCGACAAGGTCACCTCCTGACCGATGGGATCCTTGAGAGTAAACCCGGGGGCCTTGTCACCCACTTGCTTGGCGGACTTTTCAATTCCCGAATCATCGATGGCCTTGATTCCCTTGGCAAATTCCGCGCGCACCTCGGCTGGAACTTGTTTGGCGGCCTGATCGGACCTCGCTTTGAGTCGGTCCTTAAGCGAATTCTGGGCCAAGAGCGAAGAAGTCATGCAAGCGATGAGAGTCATGGTTTTCATATTTGGGAGAAGCGGGTCATTGCCCTGTTCCTTTCAGAGTATCGAAAGCTCTTTTTATTCCAAAGAGCCTCCGGAAAACGAAGTGGCCGGGATCAAGGAACCCCGGCCACCTGGTTTTTGAATTGAGTCGAATGATTTGATCGCGCCCTAACCTTCGGTTTCAGCGGTCGCTTTGAAGTCGAGACGGATGATCACTTCGTCGCGAATGAGATCATCGGTTTTCCCTGCGTAGACGATCCCAAAGTCCTTGCGGTTAATATCGAACTCGGCACTGAAGTTGGCGGTGTCCCCGTCCCGACTGGCCGTCACCGGGAAGGTGATGTTTTTCTCAACTCCATGGAGGGTCAGGTTTCCGGAGATTTCGTAAGCCCCCTCGCCGGTCTTCGTTGCCTTGGTCAGTTTGAAGGTCGTGGTTGGGTAAGTCTCGACATCGAAGAAGTCTTCATTTTTGAGATGCCCTGTCAGCTTCTCGTTATCGGACCAGGTACTATCCATTTGAATGGTGAATTCCCCGGCTGTCGGAGCATCATCGCCTTCGGCCATCAGAAAGTGGCCGCTGAATTCCTTGAAGCCACCTGAATGGGAACCGGTCACCTTGGACCCGGTGAAACCGATGGTTGAGGAGTCTTCAAAAATATACTTGGTTCCGCTGCCTTGCAGTTCTTCCTGGGCGTCTGAGACCTTGGCATCAGTTGTCTTGTCGGCGGGGTTTTCACACGAGGTGAAAAGGGAAGCGACGAGAAGGGCGGACGGAAGGAATAGGAGTGTGGATTTCATATTTTTTCTTTTTTTGGGGTTAGGTTGTTAGGAAAGTGCTTGTTCCAGTTTTTGCAAGGCTTCGGTCAAATTTCCCTTGGCCACCGGGTCTTTGACGCCCGTATCGGAGGAAAAATTATCGTAGAAGGAAGCAAGCGAAAAGGTCGCCACCACCCTGGCTCCGAGATGCGGAAGGTAGTTTTCGGCAGCGCCAAGAACATTGGCCCCGCCACGTCCACCCGGCGAGGTCGCCATCAGCAACATTGGCTTTTCAGACCACAATTTCTGCTCCACCCGGCTGGTCCAATCGAGGACGTTTTTAAAGGCCGCAGAGTAGCTTCCGTTGTGCTCGGCAAGTGAGAGAACGATGCCGTCCGCCGCCTGGATGGCAGCAAGAAAGTCTTTCGCCTCCTGTGGAATGCCGGAAGCCTCTTCCTTGTCTTCCGAGTAGATCGGCATTTCAAAATCATTGAGATCGAGAGCGATGGCTTTGGCACCTTCCACCTGTGCGGCGGCATGGTTGGCGAGGGCCAGGTTGATGGATTCGCGATGCGAGGTTCCGGCAATAACGAGGATGTTTTTCATGGATCGGTTTTTTGATTAGAATGAGAAAAGAAAGAAAGAGCTTTCCTTCGATGCACCAAGCTCGGGAAGATCTCCTTCAATGGCAACTCCGTCTCCGGGCTTTATGGTCTCGCCTTCGATGGTGAGTTCACCGGAGATGAGGTGAATCCAGTGACGTTCCCGTGAAGACACGTTCTTCAGGATTTCATCGTTTTTCAGATGACCAAAGTGAATCTCGCCTTCCGCCCGGATTGCGATCGAATTGTCGCGGCCATCCGGCGAAGCGATCAGGGTCAGCGGCCGGCCCGCGGCATGCGCTAGGAGATTGTAATCGTGGTAGCGGGGTTCGCCGCCCGGGTTGCGCGGCTGCAACCAAATCTGGAGAAAATGAACGGGATTCCCGGAAGAGGGGTTGAACTCCGAGTGCTCCACACCATGGCCTGCGGACATATACTGAAATTCCCCCGCTTTGATGGTACGACCATTTCCCATGGAATCCTTGTGCTCGAGTTCGCCCGAGATGACATATGAGAAAATCTCCATCGAGCGATGCGGGTGGGCTCCAAATCCCTGGCCGGGAGCAACCGTGTCGTCATTAATAACCCGGAGCGGACCGAAGCCACGGTGGTCCGGGTGATCGTGTCCAGCAAAGGAAAAGGTGTGGAAGGAATTGAGCCATCCGTGATTCGAGTGGAATCGATCAGCCGCGCGGCGGACCTGCAGTTTGATTGGGTTCGTTGTCATGGAAATACCCTACCCAAATCATTCCATGCTGGCTAATGCTGTCTCATTTCTCTAAGCATGCCTAATGAGCATGGTTGATTTCGACTTGAGGCAACTGCAATATTTTCTGGCCGCAGCAGAGAACCTCAACATTTCAGCAGCAGCCCGGAAGCTGGGCATGACCCAACCTGCGCTCAGTCGCCAAATTAAAACCTTCGAGGAACAAGCAGGCTCGGCCCTTTTCGAGAGGGGTAAGAAGTCGATCGCCCTCACCCGCGCCGGTGAAATCATGGTACGCGAAGGCTCGGCCATCATACGTTCGGTGGAAGTCGGAATGAAACGCTTTCGCCGGGAGGTCGATGGTGCCGAGCTGCGGGTTGGATACGCGCCGTCGCTCGCCAGCGGTCTCATCGAGAAGGCGATCTCGTGCTTCTCCTCCCGATATCCCGGAGTGCGGGTCAGTTGGTTTGACTCCTCGACCCAGGAAATGTGGGCAGGACTCAAAAACGAAACCCTCGATCTCATTCTCGAAGTGGAAAACGAAGACCCTGCCATTCACTGGCAGCGCATCAGCAACAAGCCATTTCGCATGGCCGTGCCACCAAACCATCCTCTCGCCAGAAGGCGTTTCCTCAAACCGGAGCATCTCGACGGTGAACGCCTCCTCCTTCTCTCACGGCACGACTACCCCGGATACTGGAATCAAGTCACCACCTACTTCACCGACCATCAAATCGACGCCAAAGTCGTCGGCGAGTTCGACGGAATCAGCAGCCTCAAAATGGGCATTGAAGCCGGCCTTGGTATGGCCTTCGTCGCAGGGTCCCCTGCCGGGCTCACGACCATCAAACTCAGGCCGGAACCTGCCCCTCTCTGCATCGCCATCGGCTCTTTAAAAAATCGAAAAATTGCGGAATGGGAACAAGCCTTTGTCGATGAGATGATTGAAGCTGGAAACGATGTTGTGCCGTCTGCAGGATCTCGATCGTCCTTGTCATAGGAGGGCGCTCTTCTAGCGTCACCAATGTGAAAAATGGAATCATCTGTCTGATAGGACTCGTCTGTTCTTTCCTTGGAGCGCAAGCCTTTGAAACGAGCCCCCGGGTCATTCAAGTCAGCCACGACCTTCAGGATGATCCCATTCTGACTTTCGACCTCTCAACCGACCTGCCCGCTGGTGTGGATTGGGAGGTTTCAAGCGATCGTCCCTTCGTTTCCTTTCCATCCCAAACCGGACAGTCTCCGGCTCCTGTCCGGGTTACCATCGATCAAACTGCTCTGGGGGAATTCCTGGCAGCAACCAACTCCTATTTAGCGGCACGGATCAAGATCTCTGCAAATGGCGAAGAACTGGAAGTTCCGGTTTCCCTCGAAGACTACGGCATAGGAGTTCAAAAGGTTCTCTGGAGCAGTTCGCCCGACGAATTTATCCTGCAGAATGGACCTTTCAATGGTGCCCCGTCGAGTCTCGTGAAACTTCAGGCAAGGAACGGCTTGGTTGAAAACACCTTTGAGATCCCTCGGTTCTATTGGAACACTTTTCAGAACCCCCGGGGCACCAAGGCATACCTATCAAGATCAACCGGAAACACCTCGGTGATCAGAATACTTGATCTGAACACCTTCGAGGAAGACCCTTCGGTAGTAGTTCCGGACGGGGCCATCCTGAGAGCAGTTGGAAAAGACTTTTTGCTCCTTGAGGGCGGTAACGCTACCGTTGTCGATGGGCAGAATATCCGTGGACGTTACTTCACCTTCGATCCTGTTTCCGGGGAGGCGCTGACTGTTCTCGATACTTCTTCCTATCGAGTAAACGGACTGGTTCCAGTCGTGCAGCGCAAATCGGTAGACGGAGACCTCTTGCTGATGGGCACCGTATTTAACCGCCCTAGCAATCTGATCGTTCTTCGAGTCGAGCGCGATGGCTTTGTCGAGGAATTCAACGATCTTCGCATCCCGCGAGCCTCGGGTCCTTCGCCTGCGGTGGGTCTTTCTCCTTTCATCAGCCCCGACGGGCAACGAATTTTTTGGTATACCAGAGTCATCGACCGGGAGACCGGCGAATCACGGAACCTGGCCCGGCTTCGCCAGGCATTTGATTCCAGTGGAGACGGCTTGCTTATGTTATCCGACGAGGGGCTCGGTTACAGCGGGTCGGACACGATTATTTCCCAGGTGGCGGACGACAATTTCCCGGGGCCACACGCCTTCAGTTCCGAGGACCGTTATCTCTTTATCGGCAACGGGAACACCGGAGGAAAGATGAAGTTCCTGGTCACGGAAGACATCATTCCCCTGCCCCTCCCGCAACCGGTGGACGGCGCCCAAATCTCATCCCTCTTACCGGAATTTTCCATCCCGGAAAACGCACAGGCCGGGAGCTACAATCTCATCCTCACCCGCATGATCGATGGTAAAGAAATTAGCGTGCCCTCAACCTCCCCTCTCATCACACCACCGCTGCCCCTGTTGAGAGGTTTTCGCTATGAATGGAGAATCGACGCTATCACCTCCTCGGAGACGATCACCGGGAAGACCCAAAATCTGGAAACAATTTTTCGTCCAAGCCAAACCATCCTCAATTCACCAGATTCAGTCTCAGCAGGGAGGTCCTTCGCGGTGTTTCATGATTTCTCGGGAAGCGTCGCGGAGATTTATCAAATCACGGAAGACGGTCTCGAGGAGACAGGGCAAATTCTTTCTTTGGAACCGTCATTGGGAACGGGAAGGGCGCGGGAGACTGTGATAGCGGGTGGGAAACTCTTTGTAAATTCTAGCGAAGGAATCTTCACCTACGTGCGAGACGAAACAGGCACCTGGACCTACCGTGACAAGGTCCCACTTCCGGCAGATGCCGCCCGGGCAAACTTTGGATTCCACCTCGCCACCGCAGGCGACCTTCTTTTTGCGACGTCCATTGACTCCGCCAGCGGAAATCCAAAGGTGGAAGTATTCCGAACCCAACCCGAGATTGTTCATGAGACCTCACTCACTCTTCCGCTCAGGCCCAACGCCAGTGTCCCCGGCCCTTGGGAGTTCGATCTGCGGGCGGCGGGAGACACCGTCGTAGTCATCACCCCCTCCGACACAAATCTCCCGGAAAGACCGGTTTCTCTTTTCATTTTCCAGCGCCCGGACGATTCCCTCCAATGGTCGCTCAACCGGCGATTTGAATTTCCGTCCTCCCCAGTAGCATCGCCCCCCTCAATTGCCACCGATGGTAAACACATCGCGATGGTTTTGCCGAATCCAAACCAGGAGGAATTGGTTCTTCTGAAGCGGGACGGCTCGGACAACTGGGTGGAACAGGATCTGGCAGCCGAAGACTTTCCCCGCTGGTCTTTTCCTAACAATCTTACTCTGAAAAACGGGACCTTGTTGATCAGGGACTACTTTGGTCTGCAAATCCTCAGGGAAAACGAAAATACCTGGACGATCGAATCAGAGATCAGAGCACAAGACTATGGCGGAAACCTAGAGAGCAGTGAAATCATCTGCGACAAACTCATCCTATCAACCAACAGCCTTCCGGACGGCTTTTCCATTTTTCCAGAGGTCTTTCCGGTCGATGACGTGCCCTGTCTTGATAGCGAGATTGTCCCCAAGGTGATTGCCGGTTCCCAGTACGAGGTTCTTCTTAGTGAGGAAATCGCCGGAGAATCGCTCAGCCTCCTTGCCAGTCCGGATTGGTTGAAAATCCGCACGACCCGGGACGGAAGACAAATCCTGGAAGGCACCGCCCCAACCGTACTTTCGGAAACCACCGTAATCGTAAAGGCGGAAGGAACATCAGGACTTCGCGACTACCGGGTATTTGATCTCGAGGTGATCGAAGGAGACCTTCCTCTTCAGGTCAGAGTTAAACCCACCTACATCGAAAATCTTATCGAAGGAGAATCGATCCACCTCGTAGGCGAGCCATCGGGCATGGGAGATCTCGCCCTGCAGTGGTTCAAGGACGGTGTTGCCCTGGAAGGCCAGACTTCCAGCCGACTCATGCTCCCCGGCGCTGGGCCCGCCGACAGCGGCAAGTATTTTCTCCGGGTTGCAAATGATCAAGGTGTCATCGAGACAGATCCGATCACAGTTGACGTTTCCGCGAGTTCGTTACTTGGAAAGAGTTGGCCCATGTTGGAAGGAGGACCGGGGCAGCGGAATTTTTCACCGGCTACGCTAGGCACTTCGGAACCCATCCTCACTTGGTCCGCCCCGCTCAATGGTTCCGATCCTGTCATACTCGATGGCAAAATCTACCTTTCCGGCAGATCTTTGTTCGCAGCTTCTTCCGCTTCCAACTCTGCCATCTCACTCAATCTGATTGACGGATCAGAGAACTGGCGAACCGCGCGAATCCCCAATCTGAGGTATAGCCAGCCCACGATTTTGGGGAACCAGGTTTTCTTAACCACCAAAGAAGACCGCAGAAACAACACCGACAAGCTAGTTTGCTTGAACGCCACAACCGGGGAATTGGTTTGGGAAAAGCAACCGGAACCTCGGATGGGATTGATCCCACCAACCAGCCCATACGAACCGATCGCTTACAACGACCGCATCTTTATCAATTCTCCCAGTCTGGGAGTCCGAAGTTGGACCTTGGATGGTGAAAACCCCATTGCCTATGAATTTCCAGGGCCGTTCGGATTCGCGATCGCACCAGACAACCTTTACCTTTTCTCAGTGGTGAACAGGCTCACCAGCTTTGACCCCGATACCGGGGCCATCCGGGCGGAAGCATATCTTCAGGAGGAAGGCGCACCGGTCTTCGCTAGTGCCTCTGATTCCCTTGCTATCGATGGTTCTCTGGGAACAATCATATTTACCAGAGGGGTCAGGGCATTTGATCTGGAGAGCTTCGAGACCCGATGGACGACGGATCCGCTCAAACATGGAGACGTGAGTGGTGCCTTTTATCGTACCGCATTGACCGGTGATTACATCATTGCCGCCAACGTCGGGGGCAACCCAATCCCTGATCCGGATGATGGCAACTTTTACTACTCCGTCATCATCGAGATCATCAACAGGTCAAACGGAATCAGAATCGGAAGTATCTCGACGCGAATTCCGGGACTGCCCGGCTTTTTTTCCAGTCCAAATCTCGACCTGATCGCCTTCAACGATTCATTCGCATTCAGCAGCCAGGACACCACTACGATCTATGATCTCGAAACCTTGAGCCCTCTCCATGAACTTCCCCACGGAGGAAGTCTCGTTTACGGAGAGGGCTTCCTTGTCATCAATAATGACCGCTCCACCAGCCCGCAAGCAGGATTACATGCCTACCAGATCAACGACCGACCCGACTTGCTTCAACCCAATATTGCCGAGGCACTTGAAGATCAATCGACCGAGTTTGCACTTCAAGCTGATCACTTTGAAAACGAGGAAGGGCTGACCTACGAGCTGGTTGGTGAATACGATTGGCTCCGTCTAAGCCCGGACGGCCAGGTTACCGTCTCTCCAACCCAGGAAGATTTTGGGAACGAAGACGAACGAGTGGTAAATTATACCATTCGCGTATCCGACGGCACGACCACTCCGACCGAAGCGACCTTCCCGATCAAGCTCATCGCAGTGAATGATGATCCGGTTCTCGGGCTGGAACCACTCGGCACCGAAGAAGACTCCGCCCCCATCATTCTTCCGCTTGCGACCTTTGCCTCCGATGAAGAATCTCCGGTGGCTGACTTAACCGCTGAAATCACCCGGGATGATAGCGGCACCATCGCATCGGTCGCTCTGGTCGATTCGATTCTCACCATCATCCCTCTGGCCGATCAGTTCGGAACCTTTACCATTGAAATCAAAGTCACCGACCCTCAGGGCGGAGAGGCAAGCGGGGAGTTGCTGGTAACAATCACCCCCGTCAACGATCCTCCCGAGCTCGCCGGAACGCAGGTATTCGTAACTGCTGACCCTGACGGAAAGAATCAGAGGGTTCCTCTTGCTGACAGCTTCTTTGATCGTGACCCCGATGACGAGTTGCGCTTTACCATCGCCTCAAATGATCGTCCGGAGCTCTTTGAAGCTCTTTCAATTGACCCCATGTCGGGCTCACTCAATATCAACTACGCGCCTTACATTTCCGGACAAGCAACCGTCAGTGTCGTTGCGACTGACCTCAAGGGAGAACGGGTCTCGCTCCCGGTTCAAATTACCCTTCCCGGACCCGCAGCTCCGACCATCCTCGCGGCCGGCCAACCGGATGTTGAAAGCCAAATCAGCCTTAACCCTCAGACCGGACTCTTCGAACAAACGGTGCTAGTCACCAACAATGCCGCGCGCGCGATCGGTGGTTTTGCGATCTCGGTCACCGGCCTCACCAATGGATTCCAACTTTACCAAAACACTCCGGACCAGGTCATCTATGGAGAGCCCATCAAAGTTGGGGAATCCGTCGAACTCACTCTGGAATACTACTCGGCAACTTCCGGTCAGATCCCGAAACCCACACTCACCGTCGTGCCCATCCTTCCACAACCCCAGCAAGCTGCCGGGACTCTTGGAGTCGCTGTCAATAAACTAACCACCACAGCCGAAGGCGCCATTCTCCTGGAATTTGAATCAGAGGAATCCGCAGAGTACGTGGTTCAATATTCCTTCGATATGACCACGTGGTTCAACTCGCCCGCACTCGTCGATGGCACCAGCAAGCAAACCCAGTGGCTCGATCAGGGCCTTCCACGAACGCCATGTCATCCGCGCGATTGCCCGGCCCGCTTTTATCGAGTCTTGCGGGTGCTTGCTTCCGAATAATTCTATCCCTCAAAAACTTCTCATGAAAATTTCATACCAGCTCCTCACCCTGACCGCGTGCCTCACCGCCGGGTCGAGCGCCTCCGGCGGCGAGGACTCATTCGCAAAAATTCTCCGCCATGAAGCATCTCTTCTCGCAATTCAGAATGATTCCTCAAAGAGCGGCCTTTTTCCTACCAATACTTCAAGGCCATCAGGTTGGCGTATCGCAATTTCACCCAGCGTCTCATATCAACGGTTTGGCAAGCTCAACATCAATGGCAGGGCCAATAACCGCAGCTCGATGATACCCTCTCTCCTCGGAGCCGGTAGCGAAACCCTTCCTGATATTGGCTCCGCAACCTCTTTTGGAGACAGAAGCTATACCAACGGATTTGTGAATCAGACCGGCCCGACCGCTGACACCGGACGCACTTGGTTCTGGGGTTATCAAAACGAATCACAAGTGACTGCAACCGGCGACCTCGTCATGTCCGCGATCGGGAATCGTGCCATTTACCAGGAAGCTTACTCAGACCCCTTTCGCCATCAATCCAGCGAGACCCTTGACGGCATCACTCCACGTCTCGATTTCCAGATCTCTCCTCCATCCGGACACCAGCTTCCCTTCCAAAATATCCTTGTCTCTCTGGCCTACTTTTCGGATGACATGAACAACTCTTTCACCTCCTTTACCGGCAACCAGACACTCGACCGATATCGGCTCGACTTCCGGGACACCTTTGAAACATCCAACCTCATTCTTCCCGGTGCTGGCTACAGTGGCACCGCAGCCGGACCGGGCGTGACCATCGCCAACCTACCAGGCAGTCGTGAAGTCATTGAAACACTAACCGGAACTGAAACAGCAATGGTTGGAAACGTGGTCAATCTGGATGTTAATATCAACAACCTTTCACTGGCCATCGGTCCCACCATCGAAGGAGTGATCGCCTCAAATTGGACCTGGCAGGCATCCGCAGGGCCAACCTTCAATTTCTATCAATACAAACTGCGCCAATCGGAGCAGGCAATGGGAACCGTCAACGGGATTGACACATTAATCGGGACTGGATTTCGAGACTCCGAATCCGGTCATGAATTTGGAATCGGCATCTTTGTTCGCGGATCGCTACAGCGCCAAATCAACGAACAGTGGAGACTCCGCTGCTTTATCCAGGCTGAGATCGCAGAATCGTTCGAGGTTTCGAATGGAGCGAGCTCAGTCGATATTGATCCATCTGGCTATTCCGTTGGCCTCGGCGCAACATTCTCCTACTAGAACGGGTTCATTTATCCACCGCCCGGACGGAGAAACTCGAATCCCGGAAGGTTGCGGAGAACTCCGTAAATGATGATCGCAAAGCCAAGCCGGATTCCCCAGCGGCCACCGGTTCCGGGCCGCCATTCCGGACGTTGCCATCCCCAGGCTGCGATTTCGCGGGCCATCACGATTGCCAAAAAAGGCATCAAAATTATGGCCACCGCATTCATCTGCAGGGCAGTCACCAGATCGCCATGCATAAGGGCACGAGTCGCCCGGGTCACTCCACATCCCGGACAATAGAGTCCGGTCGTGGAATGCAAGGGGCAGGGAGGAAGCCCGCGGAAATTCCCCCGCACCAAAGCCGCCATTGCCACCGCTCCAAGAGCCAGGCCAATGACCAACCACTTACGCAAAGCCATCAGGCACCAAGGGCACCCCCGAGAGCGGCAAGGACAAAAATGACAATGGTCGCTCCGAAGCTCATCCAGCACCAGAACTTGGCCTTGTTGGAAGCATCCAAAGCAGCCGCCATATTTCCACTGGCTGCCAGGCCATCAACCTTGGCGGCATAGACGATCCCCACGACGCCGAAAGGAAGACAGCAGAGAAGGGTGCAAGCAATCGATTGCCAAAGATAGGTCGGAGGCTTCATTCCAAGCCCTCCACCCATCGCCCCGGCATAAGGATTGGTCGCTGGCGGGGCATAAATCTGGCCGCCAACAGGATTCGCGGCAGGAGCCGGAGTTCCGGGATTTCCGCCAGTGAGTAGTCTCGGACTGGTCGCAAGTTCGGGAATCTCGTTCAACGGTTTCCAATTCTCCATACCCTCCCTCCAGATGAGGGCATCAGCCGGAATCTGGCCCGCCGCGTGTCTCGCCTTTAAATCATCAATACCGACGGGCCCTTGCTGGGCCCCACCGCTTGCGTAATACCAATCATTCGACATTGAGGGGAAAATAGATCGTTCCATCGCAAAGCCAATGCAAATCCCTTATCATTTCTGATAAAACGTGATCATACATTGCTCACGAACCCGGGACGGGACCGCAATTCGGACAGGGACTTGTCCACTCAACTTCACCGGTGGCGTAGGTTTCCTGTTTCCAAATGGGCACACGGGCTTTGATGGAATCAATCAAGTAGCGATTTGCCTCGAAGGCAGCCTCCCGATGGGCGGAGGCGGCAAGGGTCACGACCGCGCACTCCCCGATTTCCAAAGTCCCGACCCGATGAATGGCCAGAGCCTTGACCATGGGAAACTTCTCCATTGTTTCCGCTACGATTCGCTCACCTTCCTTTTGCGCGAGAACCGGATGATGGGTGTAATGGAGTTTTTCAACATCACGGCCTTCGTGGTGATTGCGAACCAAGCCCTCGAATACCACGAGGGCACCGCAGGCAGGGTCAGCCATTTGCTGTCGGAGCGCGCTGATATCGAGCGGAGTATCTTGAATGGAGAACATGATTTTTTAGCCACCGGCAAAGGGCGGCATAAATGCGATGGTTTGATCGGACGAAAGAAGGTCGGTCCAGTTGGCAAATTCGTTGTCGACCGCCGGTTTGACATGCGGAAGGTCCAACGAGAAATGATGCTTGAGCCGAAGCTCTTCCCAGAGACCGGCAAGCGTGGCCGAAGAAGTACGAAGAATTTCGGAATCAACACCGGCTTCCTGGCTGAGCTTGGCGAAGTATTCCACCGTGACTTCTTTTTCAACCGGACCGCTTTCGTGAAGTTGTTCGAGCTCGACCAGATGCTCGGGACGATTAAGGTTCAGCAACGACCGGGAATCGGTGGGTTGAAGGTCGGTGCGCTCGAGAGAGGCGAGAAAGCGGCGGGCGCAGCGTTGGTTCTTCTCAAGGACGGCCCCGAGCTTGGCGGCAGCGGTTGGCGAATAGAGGGCGCAGAGAGGCTCGGGCTGATCGTCAAGGGGGTTAAGAAAGCAGGTGGCGTCTTTTTCACCATCGTGATGATCGACGAGAGCCTGCAGGTCTTCTTTTTTCAGGAGCGGGAGGTCGCAGGCGATGACGAGCCAATTGGAATTGGGATCATGCTGGAAGGCGGCCTCGAGACCACCTAGGGGGCCGGGACCAGGTTCAAGATCAGGCAGAAGCCGAACGTTCAATTTCGAACGTTCGGCGTTAAAGGTGGAGGTCCCTTCCGAAAGGTGGGCAACCGAGAGGTAAATGTCGTCGGTCAAGGGGCGGACGAGTTCGAGAATGCGGTCGAGCTGGGTGACGCCGCCGATTTTGAGGGCAGCCTTATCCTGTCCCATGCGGGAGGATTTTCCGCCGGTAAGAATGAGAGCTTTCATGCCTGGTAATCGGACTTGCCGCCGGTTTTCGTGATGAGTTTGAGATCGGAAATGACGATGGCCGGATTGGCGGCCTTGCACATGTCATACAGAGTGAGAGCCGCGACAGACGCTCCGGTCAGGGCTTCCATTTCAACGCCGGTGCGGGAACTCGTTTTAGCGGTGGCGGTCACGAGGAGCGATTCTTCGTCGTGCGGGGTGATTTCGATCCTGGCCGAGTCGAGCGGGAGCGGGTGGCAAAGCGGGATGAGGTCGGAGGTTTTCTTGGTTCCGGTGATTCCGGCCAGAATAGCGGTCTGCAAAACGGGACCCTTTTTATTGCGCAATTCTCCGTCGTCCATTTGCGAGAGGAGCTCGCGACCCAGGATCACGAGACAGGACGCGGTCGCGATCCGCACGGTCTCGGCTTTCGCCGAAACATCGACCATGCGCGGGTGATTGCATTCATCAAGGTGGGAGAGGTCGGCCATCGCGGGGAGATTGCGTGTGAGACCGCCGGAAGTCAACCAACAGAGAAGTCATCACGAGACCACAATGGCGGAGACCTTTTCAGGCACACCGACGGCGACGCAGGAGGAATAGACTGCCCGCCAAAGTGGCGAGAAGAGCCGAGGAGGGCTCGGGGACGGCGTCGGGAGCGCGGAGCCCGAACCCATAGGAAAAGGATGGCTTCACGACTTCGAGCGTGTGAATGGGCTGATTACTTTCGAGCACGATGCCGAGATTTGGGTTGGGGCCGAAAGTGGTGCCTCCATCAATATTGTAGGATTTGGCCACACCATCCCAGGTCCAGCCTGGCATGTTTCCGACAACGGGAACACCCAGCGGGCCGGTGCCATTGGCGTATGTCTCAATGGTGTCGTTGAGCCAGAGGTCGAGAAGATTGCCGGTGGAATCCCACGCCCGAAAGTCGAGGGTATCGGCCCCGCTGTCGACATCACCCAGAAGAAAGAGGGTTCCTGCCGGAAGAGTCCCGGTGGGGAGAGTCGAAAAGTCATAGGTCGTAGTGCCTACCATTCCAGAGCCGGTGGTGGGGCCGGTGGCGCTGAAGGTGCCAATCCATGGCGCGGGCGCGGGGGCGGACCATGTTCCCAGCCAACCACCGCCGGAGGCAATGGTCGAGTGGCCGACTCCCGACGGGCTTGGGTTGTGAGGCCCCGCGATGGGGAGATGAGGCCCGGTTCCACTGAGGACAGCGGCATGGGCGGAAAATACAGTAGCGAGAAAAAGAATGGGTGTTTTCATGATTTGAGTTTTGGGTTCACCCCCTTCATCGTGACGGCGTCACCTCAATTTCAACTTTCTCCAAAAAAGTTTCATGGATTTTAAACAAGCCTTCGATTTGCTCCGGGAAGAAATGGGAGCGCACGGGTTGATTGACCTTGGTTGGGAGGCCAGGATGGACCACGCCCGCAAGCGATTTGGAGTTTGCCGGATGAGTTCCAAGGAAATCTCGCTGAGCCGCCCGCTGGTCGAACTCAATCCGGAGGACGAGGTGCGCGATACCATCTTGCACGAAATCGCCCATGCGCTGGCGTGGGAAATCCACAAGGAAAACTGCGGACACGACGCGCGATGGAAAGCGATTTGCGAACGTATCGGCGCAAGACCGGAGAGGACCTATGATAATGGTGTGGTCCAGCCCGATTTGCCGTGGGTGCTTTACCACATCGAAACTGGTGAGATCTTTGCCACTTATCAACGCAGGCCCTCACGCGACTCCTCCCGGATGTGGTGGCGCGGTCGCAAGTCGGAGACCCACGGCAAGCTCGCTTATGGTCTGAACCCCAGGCTCTACCCTCCGGGCAAGATCGATCAATTTGATCGTCACGTGGTGCGTCAATTCCAAAGCGAAGTCATGGAAGCGATCCGTCAGGTTGGGGCGAAGTGGGGTATCGAAACAAGGAATGCGAAGGGGACCTTTGATGAAGGAAATCTTGATCTCGCCCTGCGGTTCTCACCGGGTGACGCAGAGACGGAAGATCCGGCACAGCGTGATTTTGCCAAACACGCAGGACTCTTCGGACTGCAGCCTGAAGACTATCGCAGGACCTTCCTCAGCAATGGAGAGCTGTTTCAACTGATCGCCCTAAAGCCGCGCAACCCAAAGTATCCGGTCATTGGAGAGAATCAAAATGGCACGCGCTACAAGTTTCCCCGTGACGTTCTCGCCAACCTCGCTTAGTTGCAGGCATGGAAGGGCACGAAAGGTCATCGCTCTGTGAATCACCGGCCGAAGAAGTGGCCTCCTCAGTGACTCACGGGATCGGCGCGGCCCTGAGTGTCTTTGCTCTCGTGCTCTTGATCGTGAGGGCGGAGGGTGCGCTTGAGGTGACAGCAGCCGCGATCTTTGGTGCTTCGCTCGTGACCCTTTACCTGAGTTCCACCCTTTATCATCTCTTCACCGGAACGCGTATCAAGGAGTTCTTTCAGCTGCTCGATCACTCCTGCATCTACCTGCTGATCGCGGGAACTTACACGCCGGTCACCTTGATCACATTAAGCGGTAGCTGGGGCTGGAGTCTTTTTGGCGTCGTGTGGGGATTGGCCCTTACCGGGATTATTTTCAAAGCAGTCACCCATGGAAGGAACGATCATTGGATCTCCACTGCGGTCTACATCGCAATGGGTTGGATTGTCGTAATCGCGCTAAAGCCACTTCTGATAGCGATTGAATTGTCGGGCTTTGTCTGGCTGGCGGCGGGCGGACTTTGCTACACGCTGGGCGTGATTTTTTTCGTCCGGGAAAAGATGCGTTTTAATCACGCCATCTGGCACCTTTTCGTGATGGGCGGAAGCGCCTGCCACGTCATCGCAGTATTGGGCTATGTTATTTAGAAATCACCATCCCGAAGAATGAGCGCTTTTTGGCGCTCTTCTTTTTAGCTGGAGTCCCCCGGCTGGCAATCCGGGTATTTGGGCTCGTTTTCGCCTGCCGGGAAACCGCCGACGGAACGCGGGAGCGGTTGACGGTGGAGGGCGCGTATTGGGTCGGACGCAAGCGCGTCTTTTTTTTGCCCGCAAAAGAACCGCTTGCAAGATCCGGAAAACCTAGAGTGGTCGAGACTCCGCCCGGGTTGTTCCCATCGTTTGGATTTATGACCGGTCCATCGAGAATGACGTTTGGCTTGAGCCGGAGATTGGGCGTCTCAATGACCGATCCGGGAGTATTATTGTGGGCGATACCCTGGGCCTCAATGCTGATCTGCCGACCCGCCAAGCGACCGCCATTTTCGAAAAATCCCTCGGAGTAGATGTCGACGAATTGACCTTCCATGGTGCCGCGGTTGGTCGCTCTTGCAAGAGGCCTTCCGGGCTGACCTTCGGCGGTTCGCTGCAAGTCTGGAAGGGCAACCGTTTCAGATCCGGTTGCTACCAAGTTTACTCTTCCGGAGGGAGCTGACATCGCCCCATTGTTGGTGATTTGATAACCGACGACGGTAAGATCACCGGTGGCCGAGAGAAGCTTGCCGTTATTGACAAAAGAACGTGCCGAGGTGGTTCCTTGAAGAGCGTGCTGATCAAGCGCCGGCAAAGTGCTTAAAATCATCGAAGGCGCGGTGATGCCACCTTCCGGCGAGATTCCAAGACCCCGGCTGATCAGGGTGAAGGGCCCGTCGGCCGTAATCGGCCCCTCAATGCCGGCTCGATTCAATCCCGTGACCAGGTGACGGCTTGAGAAAATTCCTCCCGAGCTGGAGATATCGAGCGAACCACCAACTGGGACATGAAAGCGATCCCAGCTTAGCTCGGCATCCGCAAACAAGGTGATCTGCGTGTTGCCGCCCGCCGAGACGCAATCGAAATGCGGCGCCGAATTTGCCGGACACTGGGCGGGTGCCTGATGGCATAATACCAAAGCCGGAGCCCAAACGGCGTGGGAAAGACGAATCACACTCACAACCTCCTTATCGCAGGATTTTCCGTGGATGTCAGGAAAAGTTACGAGACTCGCGGAAACGGAGTGAGATATCAGAAGGTTTTGAAGAGCGTGCGAAGCAATCCGAAAATAAGGTGGCGTTAATCTTCAGACCAAGTGGGTAACCTTATTTTCCGGGAACGGCATTGCAGGTAGCTTCAGCGCGCCGCCTCACTCACCAGCCTTGGAATTTGGAATCACTTTCTGAAATGAGGAGACGATCACTCCTTCCGCCACTCCAAAATTCCCGGGAAGTTCGCCACCTTCTCCGGACGCATGGCAGATCGTGAGCCTTCCCTCCTCAATTTTAAAAATCACCGAAAGTCGGATCTCCTCGCCATCATGCTTGAGCTGCAAGTCCATACGATGGGGCTTCTTTGAGTGATCGATCGTGAAGGTCCCCTTTGCCACTTTGGAATCCTTAATAACCCTCACTTCATCTCCCTTGAAGATCATTGAGATCTTCTTCACAATCTCGACGGGCTCCTTCTTTCGGCCCTCCCACATTTCAGAACCCACCCAACTTCCCTCCAATGGGTTGACTGTCGCCCCAACATCGTTGGTCCGGATTCCTTGCCTATAGAGATCTCTATCCTCCATCAACACCAAGATCATGTTGTAGAGATCAAGCCGCTGCTTGTCCGTCAGAGTCTGATTCGGCAGCGGGGGAACCAGCATTTTTCCTGAATGCTCGCAAGCGAGCGAGTAGCTCGAAGTCACCTTAAACCCGGTATCGCGTCCGCGAATGAGATCGGGAAGATCCTTTCGCAAACCCGTCTGATGAACAACTTTGATTTCACCGCCAGGGAAAAAGTAATCCGTCACCGTGGGCAGATTTTGACCTCCCCCATTCCAGAGGATTCGGACACGGTT
>JAUIGV010000074.1 GCA_030432565.1 Verrucomicrobiia bacterium
TCCGTAATCCGTCGCCGTGCCTTTTTCGGGTGGATGCCTTCCCCAGAGGGGACCCCTTCCACCCGGGCACCAGTCGCTGTCGCTCCTTCGTCGAGCGGATTACGGAGTGTTGTGCGCAATTGATCTGCCACGCAATTGATCTGCCAGGCATACGGCGGCAAGAGATCTTCTGTATCCTTTTGTCTTTAATGGTTTTACACCGTAAGCGTCACGTGGAGGACCATCGGATTTGCCTTGCGGAGCTGGATACGATCAGTCGTAGCAGACCGGCTACGGCTGACCTGATCTGCTATGCTCCGACCTTTTGAGTTCTCTCCTCAGATTTGCCCCACGCGCGAGGAGTGACGTCTTTGATTTGACGGTTGGTCATCGACGGAAGTCTGGTGAGAAGCTCCCTGAGGTAGGCATAGGGTTCGAGTCCTCGATTCCGGGCGCTCTCGATGATGGTGTAGATCACCGCGCTGCAAGCCCCGGCTTCCCGCGATCCCATAAAGAGCCAGTTCTTCGCGCCCAGTTTGGTCGGACGGATGGCGTTCTCGACAAGGTTGTTGTCGATCTCAAATCGACCATCATTCAGGTAGCCAGTGAGGCCGGACCATTGCCGGAGGGCATATGCCAAGGCCCTTCCCAGGTAGCTCTGAGGAAGATGACGGTTGGTGTTTTGCCAGTGTTTGAAGAGGGTCCCGAGTCGTCTGATGTGGGGCTCGCTTTGGGAGGCCCGGATGGCTTGGCGCAGGGCCGGTCCGGCTCGTGATTGGCGAAGTTCGCGCTCAATCCGGTAGAGGTGCTGGATTTGGCGAAGGATCCAGGCGCTCTGCTTCGGGGTTTCCCCGGCCTGCAGAGCGTCGTTAAATCTGCGACGCACGTGGGCCCAGCAGGCTATGGAGACCAGATCCTGTTGGTGTTGGCTTTGCCGATCACGAATGAAGGTTTGGTAAGCTTGATAGCCGTCGCATTGCCGGGGGCCGGTGAAGTCGAGCGGCACGAGGGCTTTGAGGCAGTGATGGCTGCGGTTGTCGTGCCATTGGTAGAGGGTGTCACCTCCTGGCCGGCGCGCGGCCCAGAGGTAACCTTGGCGGGTTTTCCCGTGTCCGGGCTCAAGGAAGTCGATGGGTGTTTCGTCGAGCTGGGCATAGCCGGTGGCAAAGATCTCGGACTGGATCTCGCGATAGATGGGGGCAAGCCAGTGAGCGGAGGTTTGAACCCAGCGGGCCATGGTCTGACGTGGGAGATGAACTTGGTGGCGTTGGCGAAAGATTTTCTCCTGCCGGTAAAGCGGGAGATGATCGCAGTATTTTGAGACGAGGATGCTGGCGATGAGTCCGGGGCTGGCGAATCCTCCTTCAATGAGACGCGGTGGCAAAGGGGCAATGATGGGAGGTGCCAGTGGGGCGGCGATCCGGGTGTATTTGGGGCGAATGGTGCGTTGCCTGAGGAAGCGGCCGGGTTGGTAGTCGAGCTGTTCGCTGACTTCCTCGCCGATACGACGCCATGCTTCAGGGCAGGCTTTGACCGCTTCGGGAATGAGGGTTTGCTCTTCGACCGGAAGGTCTTCGGGATAGCGGATCTTACGTCCGTGGCCGCGCGATTTGTTGGTTTTGGAGGGAGCCTCCACAAGCCCTTCGGGGCCGGTGGAGGCTTCAGTCTTTCCCGGCAGTTGCTCCAGACCAGTGAGGAGAAGTTCCAGTTGCGCGGGATCGAGGCGCTCACTCTTTTTGCCAAGCATCTGGCGGATGACGAGGTCGAGCTTTTGGCGGAGAAGTTGATTTTCCTCGCGTAGGATTCGGACTTCCTCGGTGAGTTTTTTCTCCAGCTCAGTCACTGGTGACCAATCTAACCGATGAAGGGCGGCTTGTCAGTTTCAAGTGCTTCAGGATGGACTCTTTTTTCATTCATCTCGTTCATACCACCCACGCCGGCAGCCATCGCGCAGGTCGATGCCATCGGTGAGCATGCCAAAGGCTTCCGGGGTGAGCCTGAGTTTCTTCTGCCCGTTGGTCCCTGCCTGCGGCCAGGAGAAGGTTCCTTTTTCGAGGCGCTTGAGGAATGATTTACACTGCGACAGGAAGAGTCCTCTTTCATTTTCAAAGGTTTAGGGTTGGGTGGTTGTCCTCACGCGGAGGGGTTTTACCTGTTTTAATCAGTTTGAGGTGGTTCTTGATGGTGTCGGTTGAAAGATCATGTTCCTCGATCATCCATGGAGAGCCGGGAATGATTTGGCGAGCCGGAAGGATGTTGTTGCGAACCAGGGTGCGGGCGCTGGCAACACTGATGCCGAGGATCTTGGCAGCTTCTTCCATGGTCCTCCAAGTTCTTTCGGGGGCTTTGCTGAGGATGGGAATGTTGTTTTCGCGGCGCAGATTGCGCACGCGGATTTCGGTCCAGTTGTTACCTTTGCCGGTTTTGAGTCCGAGACGATTAAGGACGCTGGCGATGTATTTGTCGGTCCAGGCTTTGGCCATTTCGCGGACGAGTTCGGCGATGGTTTTGTCAGTTGCGTTGCTGTTGACTCCCACTTTGTTCTTGTGGGTCCGCACCGGGGTATGGGTGCCGCCTTTCCAGTGGACCTGCATGGCGATGTGTCCGGGGCCTTGGTCAATATCAACGATGATTTCTTCAATGACGCAGCGCAGGATGCGTTTCTTGAGATCGGCGGGGCTGGTGGGATGGTGCCATAGTTCGGTGAGGTTTCGGCCGAGGTTTTGGAGTTGTTGTTTATTATCTTCGGTGAGGGCAAAGGTCGCTTCGGGTTCAGCGTCAAGGAGGGCTTGGGCCTCAGTGACTGCTTGAAGGGATTGATTCCAACGGGCTTCGAGTTCAGAGGCGACGAGCCGGTTGGCGGAGTCGACTGCGTCGTATTGACGGCGGGCGTGGTCGGCCTGGTAACGCAGGCGTTCGAGGGAAAGCTCGAGAGCACGGCGTTTCTGCGCGTGTTGGCTGTCTTGCCGCTCGAAGGCATGAAGGGAGGCTTCTACGCCAATGGGCTGGCAAGCTTCGAGGACGTGTGCGACGATGGCGTTCTCTACTTTCACCCCGCCGAAGCTGAGGCAGGAGGGACGGCCTTTTTCCTTGTTTCCGTCCTCGCAATAATATCGGGGTGCGCTTTTGTTTTTGCCCCGGTAGGCGACATGCATTTTGTGCCCGCATTTGGCACAGCGCAGGATTCCCGCAAGAAGCGCGGAACCCTCCCTGGCGGCGCCAGGAGAGGTTTGGTGGCTGCGGGTGCGATTGGAGCTGAGTTTTTTCTGATTGTCCATGTAGCGGTCCCAAGTGATGTATCCTTGATGATGATCTTTGATCAAAACCTGCCATTGTTCCATCCCAACTTTGTGCCCTCCGGTTTTGAGAGATCGACCGTCAACAACCTTGGAGCGTGAAGTGCTCTTACCCCACGCGAAGGCACCGGCGTAGGTGGGATTTTTCATGGCTCGCAGGAGGTGCTGGTAATTGGGAAGTTGCCAGTCGAGGTGGTATCCGCCGTGACGATAGCGAATGACCGGAAAGTTGATCTTCTCCTCATGATGCCAAAGTAGGACCTGACGCAGGCTGCTGAGGGCCTCAAACTGTTCGAAGAGAGTGCGGATCGATTGCTGGATTTCGAGATCTGGCGTGATGACGATGCCGGTCTTGCCTTCCCGGATGAAGCCGACCGGAACTCGGGTGAGGACTTCGCCACGCATGACTTTTTGCCGGTAGGCTTCTTGGGCGCGCTGACGCAGGATCCCGAGTTCGAACTCGCTCATGGTGCCCTTGAGTCCAAGCAGGAGCCGGTCGTTGAGCAAGCGAGGATCGTAAATGCCTTCGTCGTCGATGACGAGGG
The DNA here is from genome assembly GCA_030432565.1 of Verrucomicrobiia bacterium. Classification (GTDB taxonomy): domain Bacteria; phylum Verrucomicrobiota; class Verrucomicrobiia; order Verrucomicrobiales; family Akkermansiaceae; genus SW10. Next base: position 3,821 of record JAUIGV010000074.1, read on the forward strand.
TGTCGGTGAGGACACAGAGATCAATGAGGTGGTGCCAGTCGCGGTTGTTACGGGCAAGGCGGGAGGCTTCCAAGGCGAAGACGGCCCCGACCTCGCCATTGCAGACGGCGCTGAGAAGACGGGCAAACCCGGGGCGCTGTTGATTACCGCTACCGGAGATGCCAAGATCGTCGTCCACTATGATCGCCCTTTGAAAACCAAGTGTTCTGGCGCGGTCCTCGAGTTCGTATTGGCGACGGTTGCTTTCAACATTGTGCCGGACCTGCTGAAGGGTGGACTGGCGAATGTAAATGTAAGCCACTCGTTGTAGCTGGTCGTCGGAGAGTTTTTCGTTCATGATTTTTTGGTATGACTCTTTTTAGAGGTCCGGATTCTGTTGGAGGACTACCTGCCGCAGCAGCTCTTCGAAAAGGCGCTGGCATTCACACCGCGCTTCGGCGGGGAGGTGGTTGGTAATTTGGATTTGCTGCAAGGGAAGAAGGTCCTGTTCGTGGTCAGACTGACAATCAGGTGGTGGGCTTACTTGAATCGGGTTCATCATCCGGATCAGCCCTCTCGGATTGATGGAGATCAAGCAGTCTTGAAAGAATCAGCAAAGCTTCTGGGTCGATGGCGGCACTGCGGCAGCCAGCCTGGCACTGGTCGGGTCTGACACCTCGAGAGTCGCGCCGCATGCGAGCTTGATCTTCAGAGCTGAGTCCGGTGCAACAGCTTGGGCTTTGGCGGCAAGGTCGGGGTCGACCTCGATGAGGTTGAAGGTCGACTCCGCTTGGGCAGGAACTTCGGGGGGCTCCTGTTGACATTTCCGCTTCTGCCGCCAGGAGGCAAAGGTCTGGTATTTGAGACCATGAACTTTGGCGAACTCGGGTCCGCTCAAGGCACCCTCTTCGTAGGCGTCGAGGAAGGCATTTCGTTGTTCTTCGGTGAAGCGAGTCCGGCCCAACCGGTCGGACTTGAGGAGTGAGCCGCCGCCGTCAATACGATCAGTCATATCCGCTATGCTACGACTGATCGTAGCTCCGGATCAATGATCACCGAGGGGTGGTCCGTGTGACGCTTACCTTTCATCGACTTTTGGGCCCATGGGCGTCGTATTTTTTTGAGCTGAGATGTTCAGACGAGCGGTCATTTTATGATGTTCGGGGCTTTCTGTTGCCTACCACACTGACATCGACTCCGATTTCCAAATTGACGTCGGGTGATTTCGGGCGGATTTCCACGCTCTCATCGACTTTTGGGCCCAAGTCCGTGACGAATTGCTTCACGCTGTCGTCGGTCGGTTCTCCGAAAAATTGTCACTATTTTGACTGCGAAGAATGGCAGTATTCGGGACTAATTCGCCACAATTCCAAATCTAAGGCGGCAGTAGGCCCCAATTTGGCGTTTTTCCAGTGGCTCGCGTCTCTTTTACACCGAGTATGTCGGCGGTTCGAGTCCGTCATCCCGTACCACTTCTTCACCAGTCATCAACGATTGGCCTCTTAGGCTGTTTTTTAACGCGAAAACCTATGGGATTGTTGTGAGTGATGAGGT
>JAUIGV010000075.1 GCA_030432565.1 Verrucomicrobiia bacterium
TTCCAGCGGGCCTTTGAGTTTCACCTCGCCTTCGTGGAAAAGTTTGGCGGTTTCATCGTAAATGGTTTGGATGAATTCAGGGTCGATCATGGCGATGTTTACTGTTCGAGTTTTTCGATTAGGTAGGTGACCGCGCGCTCGACGAGGGCGGGGTCCTGGGCGGTGACGTCCATCGATTCGATCTCGATGGTGTCGGGGAGATATTTTTGAAGGGACTCCCAGTAGGCGGCATCCAGGTCTGTGTTGTAGAGTTCGCCTCCTTCGGCAGAGTAGCTGGAAACGCCTTTGAGGGGCATGAGGAAGAGGGTGTCCTTGGTGGAGTGGGAAAGTTTTTCGCCGATCACCTTGGCGACGCGATCTTGTTCTTCGGCATTGAGTCTGGGGACGAAAACATAGGGCGAGTGCCAGGTGATTTGGTGATCTTCGTATCCGGCGGGGATTTTATTGGGCTCGTTGACGAGAATGCCGAGGTGCTCGGAGCCACCCGGGACGATGACCTGGGGGAGACCGAGTTTCCCGGCGATAGTGAGCCGCTCGGGGCCTCCGGCGCGGAGGACGCCCCAGACTCCGTCGGCGATTTCGCCGAGACCGTAGTCGAAGACCGCGTTGATGATTCCTTCCTTCATCATTTGCTCCATGGCGTCGCCGCCGGCTCCGATGGCGTGGAAGGTGATGACTTCGTAGCCTGCTTTTTCAAAAAGTTTGATGGCGTGCATCGCGCCCTTCGTGAGAACTCCGAGGTTTGACATTCCGATGACTCCTTTGGCTTCGCTCTTGGTGATGCATTGCTTGGATTGAGCCATCCCCCAGGCGGCCGCGGCGGCGTTGGCGAGGATCTTGCGGGAGAAGACGTTGAGTCCAAGGATGTCGGAGACGGCGAACATCATGGTGATGTCCTTGATGCCGACAAAAGGAGAGGTGTCGCCCGAGGCCGCCGTGGAAAGCATGACTTTGGGAAATCCGTAGGGAAGGGACTGGAGGATGGGGGCGCAGGTGGAGGTGCCCTGGGTCCCTCCAAGGGAGACGGCCGCGTCAATTCTTCCGGATTCCTGAAGCTCCTTGAGAATCTTGGTCGCACCTGCCACGATGAAGGGATTGGACTGCTCGCGGTTTGGTTTTACGAGAAGCTCTTCGAGATTGCCTCCGCCGGCGGAGATGATCTCCTGCTTGGTAACATCGGCAGAGAGTTCGGAGTCACCAACCAGAGAGAGATCAATCAAAAGCGCTTTACCGCCGAGAGATTCAATTTCGGACCGCATGAAGTCTGCCTCATCGGCTTTGGTGTCGAGAGTGGCAAGAATGGCAACCGTTTTCATCGGGAGGAGAGATACACAATGAACAAGCGATCGTCTTGAAGAAAATGCGGTCTTTTTTGAATAAAATCGTCAAATGCGGTAGCGGGCCCGGTAAGAGCTGGGTGGTTCTTTGAGAATGCGGGAGAATTCACGGGAGAAGTGGGCTTGGTCGGCGAATCCGCAGTGGTGGCTGATCTGGGCGAAAGTCTGGGTGGTGCGGACGATCAGGTGGCAGGCTTCCTGAATCCGAAGGTGGCGCAGGTATTCCTTGGGAGTCATGTTGAAGCAGGCTTTGAATTTCCTGAGAAAGCTGCTGAGGGAAAGATGGGCCGATTTGGCGAGTTCGGTGATGGCGATGTTGTCCCGGTAGTGCTGATGGAGAAGCCGGAGGGCGGTGCCGAGTTCTTCGTTTTTGCTGAGTGACGCGGTGCCTTGGTCAAAGGGGCGGGTGACACCAATAATGCCGCAAATTTCTTCGTTGGCATTTCGGAGAGGTTTTTTGGTCGTCGTGGACCAATCGACGAATCCACTGCCGCGGGGAACCAGTTCGACGCGATTGATGATTGGTTGGCCCGATTCCAGAATCCGGAGGTCATCCTTGCGGATGTGTTTCAGGATGTGCTCGGGGATGAAGTCATCGTCGCGCTTTCCGAGGATATCGCTGGATTCGAAGATTTCACAAAGCTTCTCGTTGAATGCGACGTAGCGGAGATCGCGGTCTTTGACGAAGTAGATGAATCCGGGAAGGTCGTCGAAGATGGTGGCGAGGTGATTCTCGACCTGATGGTCCGTAAAGAATTTGGTGTTTTGCATCAGCTCTGCCGGGAGTCTTGCAGGTTTTGAATCATTTTTTCAAATTGCGTTCGGGCCGTTTCCTCACGCTCCTTAAACTGGTGAAGCATCTCTCTGCCGCTCTCGACGCTCTGGCCGGTGGATTGGAGCAGCGAGTCCAGAGTGCGGCCGTGGTGATAGTAGTCTTTGAGGATGTAGCGCGCGACGAATTCGTGGCACTTGGCACAACGAACGAAGATGGACTGGGTGCGGCCGGCATCACGAACGATGATGTTTTCCAGCTCTTGTGAGTGGCAGGCGAGACAGGTTTGGTGACGGACTTCCATGGGCGTGAGAGTGAGCCTAACCCACACCGAGAAATCCCCACCACCAAAATCCGAGGGTGAGAGCGACGATCAGGCTGGCGAGGGTAATTAAAATTCCTGGTTTGAGGAGATCGGAGACCCGGATTTCCTCCGAGGCGAAGGCCATGGCATTGGGGGGAGTGGAGACCGGGAGGGCCATGGCGATGGAGCAAGCGACAGCGGTGGTGAGTAAAACAGGAGCGTTTTGGTCGAGGGCGAGGCCGGCGATCATAGGCATGACGAGGTTGGCTGTCGCGGTGTTGCTCATCAGGCACGACATGAGGCAGGCGGCGATGCCAAAAGTGATGGCGGCGGGGTAGGTGGAGAGCATTGAGGAAGGGAGAAAGCCAACAAGCCAGCCGGCGAGTCCGCTCGCGGAAATCGCAGTGCCAAGACAGAGTCCGCCGCCCATGAGCAGGAGGACGTCCCACGAGAGCGAGCGGAGGTCGCGGATGTTAAGGATTTTACTTCCGAAAAAAACGATCAAAGGAATCAGGGAGACGGTGCCGGTCGACCAGCCGTGGGTGTTTTGCGTGAGCCAGCCCAGGATGGTCGCAAAGGTGATCCCAAGAACGATGAAGATTTCCTTGTTCCAGGTGAGTTTGAGTCGAGCGCATTCCAGTTGGCCGAGTTTGGCTTTGCCACGGCTCGGGACCAGGAGAACGAGCCAGGCGAGGAGGATGACAACGATGACGCCGGGAACGCCAAGAAGCATCCATTTCCCGAAGGTGGGAGCGACACCGAGTTCCTTCATGTAGGTCATGGCGATGGCATTGGGTGGACTACCGACGGGGGTGCCGAGTCCCCCCGCGTTGGCGGAGAATGGGACGGCGAGAATGAGGGCCTTGCGCGCTGGATTGTCGGGCTCAAGGTCTCGGACAATCGGGAGGACGAGGGCGAGCATCATTGCGGCGGTCGCGGTGTTGCTCAGGAACATGGAGAGAAAAGCGGTGATGAGCATGATCCCCAGCATGAGTCGGGGGAGGGTGCTGCCGGTCCGACGGATCATCCAGCGAGCCATTTGTTCATCGAGTTGGTATTTGTGGAGCGCGGTCGAGAGGACAAATCCTCCTAAAAAGAGGAGAATGATGTCAGAGAAAAACGGCGCTAGAAAAAGAGATCGCGAGGTGCCCGGGCCCATGTGTGGCAGCAGCCAAATCAAAGATAGAAAGAGAATGATAAAACTGGTGACGAAGAGTGGGACTGCCTCGGTAATCCAGAGCGCCGCAGCAACGCAAAGGATTACGAGAGTGATGGCCGCCGTCTTCGGAATTCCCCAGGATCCGGTGGCCCCGTAAATTACAAGGAGGGTGAGGACCGCAATGGCCAGGACCAGAAGCGCCTTGATCACTAAGGCCGAAGTTTTCATGGAGCGTGCACAGGGCCGGTCACAAGCTCATTTTGTTCCAACTGCCATGAGTGGAATTCCATAACGAGGCCAGTCCGGGGAAAGATTTTTTAAGTCCTTCCGTGGATCATTCATTCAGAGTCGGGTAATCATTGTAGCCCGTGGGGCCGGGGGAGTAGAAGGTTTCCGGGTTCGGCTCGTTGAGTTCAGCGCCTTTTGCAAAGCGTTCGGGGAGGTCGGGGTTCGCCAGATAAGGGGTTCCGAAGGCGACAGCATCGACATGGCCTGCGCTAATTTCTTGATCCGCTTCTTGGGCGGAATATCCCATGTTGGTGATGAGAGTGCCTTCATAGGTGGCGCGGATCGGAGAGACGATGTCGGCTTTCTGTTCGCCTAAAAAGTCAGCCCGCATCAAGTGAAGGTAGGCCAGCTTGCGACCGTTGAGTTGTTCTGCGAGATAAGTGTAGAGGCCGACGGGGTCGGAGTCCCGCATGCTGTTGAAGCTGTTGAGCGGAGAGATTCGAACGCCCACCCGATCACTGTCCCAGACCGTGGTGACGGCATCAATGACCTCGAGCAGAAGACGGGAGCGATTTGCAAAGGAGCCACCGTAAGGTCCGCTTCTTTGGTTTGCGGAGTCGCGGAGGAAGCTGTCGAGAAGATAGCCGTTTGCGCCGTGAATTTCGATTCCATCGAATCCGGCCGACTTTGCGTTCCCGGCGGCCTTGCGGAAACCTTCGACAATTGCGGGTAGTTCGGTGTCGTCCAACTCGCGGGGCACCTCATAGGCCTTCTTTCCTTCGGGGGTATGAACCTCGTCATTGGTGATTGCGATGGGGCTTGGGGCGACGGGTTGGCGGCCATTATTGAGCAAGGAGTGGCAGGCCCTGCCTCCGTGCCAGATCTGCAGGAAAATCCGGCCGCCTTTTTCGTGGACGGCATCCGTTACCTTTTTCCAACCAGCCACTTGGTCGTTATTGTAGATTCCGGGTTCACTGACAAAAGCGCAGTTTCCTTCCATGGCCATGGTCGCTTCGGCAATCAAGAGTCCGCTCGAGGCCCGGTCACTGTAGTGTTGAGCCATCATATCATTCGGGACGTGTCCCTCGTCGGCCCGGGCGCGTGTCAGGGGAGCCATGAGGATTCGATTGGGAAGAGTCAGGGAGCCTAGTTCAAGTGGCTCGAAAAGAGCGGGGTTTTTCATGTGGGGAAGTTTTACATGCTTCCGGAATTTAGCATCGCATTTTATGAGCTTAAATTTTTGGAGGGAAGATGCATCCGTAACTCCAGCCTTTTCGTTCTTAGGGTGAAGACAGCGCTTCGGACCAATTCATGATTGGGGCGCCATCAACAAATCTTCACCTGCAAAAAATGCCTATTGGAATCAAAACTGAAGTGCAACGTTTGAGGTTGGCAATAGGCCAGGGCCTGAGAGACGCTCTGGTTCGATCGCCAAACCAAACTCAAAGTGAATCAATACAAGCACCTGACCCGTCAAG
>JAUIGV010000049.1 GCA_030432565.1 Verrucomicrobiia bacterium
ACAAACTCCAACCCGGAACCGGCTGGCTGATTGATCCCTGCATTCTTCATGCGCCCGGCTCCCTATGCACTTACGAACCCCAGTGGGGCTCCGATGTTTTTGGAATGTATCAGAACCTGGTGGAAGGCCGCGAGGTTCCGTGGTCGCTTTTGGTCAAAGACATGCCAGCCGACAGGCATCGGGATATTGACTTCATCATCGACCAACTCGATTGGGAAAAGAACCTGGACCCCAACTTTAAAGACAAGCATTACCTTGAGCCCGTCACAGCCAGCAAGGGAGAGGAATTCCACGACCGTTGGATCGTTTACGGCAAGGTAGACGACTTCCAGTATTTCACCGCCAAAGAATTGACCGTGGAACCCGGTGGCCGGGCGACGATCGTTGATAATGGAGCTTACTCCGCAATCGTCGTGCAAGGAGAAGGCAATGCGAATAAGCTGAGGCTGAACTGCCCCAAGCTCCTGCGGTTCAACGAACTCTCGGAAGACGAGTTCTTTGCAACCGAGTGCGCAGCCCAGGCCGGAATTACATTTGAAAACACCAGTGCCACCGAGCCTCTCGTTCTCCTCCGCTATTTTGGCCCGGAAGTGAATCCGGAAGCACCGTCGATGGGAGCACACAGACAATAAATCGGGAACATTTTCGATCCAACATTCCCAACCGGAGGGAATTGAGTCATAAATCGCGCGATGATTGACACCGCAGGCGAACAGGAAGTGACACCACGATACAAGCGGCTCGCCGAGGCGGTCGAAGCACGCGACCTGGTGGTTGCCCAATTGATCATCAATGGGGCCTCGGCAGATGATCAGCGGAGAATTGTTTCGCAGCTCGAGCTTGAGACCAGGGAAAAACTTTGCGAATTACTCCCACCCGACGAGACCGCAGCGCTCATGGAGCACCTTGTCGAGGTCCAGGCCATTGAGCTCCTCGAGGAACTTCCCGCCGATATTGCGGCAGATGTTGTCGAAGAAATGAATGCCGACGTAAGCGGCCATCTTCTGCGGGAACTAGACGAAGAAGACAGCGAGGCCATCCTCGCCGAAATTGATGACCGCAAGGAATCCGAAGATCTCCGCGAACGGGTTGGGTTTGACGAAGACTGTGCCGGTGGCCTGATGTCCGACCAGGTTCTCGCTTTTCCCACCACTGCCACCGTCTCCGACGTCCTTGCTGATCTTGAGAGGAATGCGGAGGATTACACCGATGCCGATGTGCAATATTTCTTCGTTGTCGATCATGATAAGCATCTTAGGGGTGTGCTGAGCATGCGTAGTCTCCTTCTTGGCAGACGGTCATCGCTGATCGAGCAACTCATGATCGCCGACCCACTTTCAGTCTCGGTCCACACCCCTCTTGAAGAACTCGAAGATCTGTTTGAAGAAAAACAATATCTTGGTCTGCCAGTGGTCGATGAAGAAGGCCGGTTGAAAGGAATTGTCTCACGCCGCGCCGTCACCGAGGCATTGAGCGAACATCAAACCGATGACTACCTCAAGGCAGCGGGTATCGTCGGCGGTGAGGAGCTCCGATCCATGCCACTCCGAAGCCGCTGCCTTCGCCGCCTCGCCTGGTTGGGGCCAAACATTCTGCTCAACCTGCTCGCTGCAAGCGTCATCGCTTCTTATGAAGATACGCTGCAAGCCGTCATCGCATTGGCAGTTTTTCTGCCAATGGTCTCCGATATGAGCGGGTGCTCCGGCAATCAGGCTGTTGCCGTCAGTATTCGCGAACTCACTTTGGGCATCATCCAGCCGCGCGACTATCTCCGTGTGATTATTAAAGAGGGATTATTGGGAATAACCAACGGGCTCGTTCTGGGAGTTGTTCTGGGCTCGATCGCTGTTGTTTGGAAAGGAAACCTGATCCTTGGAGTGGTGATTGGCGGCGCACTCGCTCTCAACACCATTCTTTCGGTCCTGCTGGGAGGAATCATCCCCCTCGTCTTGAAAAAATTTAAAGCAGATCCCGCTCTGGCATCGGGCCCCATCCTCACGACCTGCACGGACATGTGCGGATTCTTCCTTGTTCTGAATCTGGCCTCTCTGGTGATCAACCAACTCTAGAGGTAGTCGATTAAGACCAATAGCGTGCTCTGCCATAGAAGTCATACAGAGTGGTTTCGTATGCACGATTGACAGGCTCTGCGGGATCAAACGCGGGGGCTTCCTTGATCTGGTCCCTCGCCAGTGAAACGACGACGGATTTCTCGTGGTAGGAGAAACTCTCGATCCAATCAGTATCGACAATCACCTGGCGGCCAAGAATCCAATTTCCGAGGTCGAGAACAAGGTAGCGGACCTTCCAGGTTTGCACATCGATGATCAAGTCCCTGATCTTGCCCACTTCTCCATCTGTTGCAGAAACCAAATACCCGACAACTTCCGAGACTGAACGGAGAGAGCTCGCTTCAATTTCGGAAACGCGCTGTTGGTGCTCGGAAACCTCACCCGGCGAGTGGGACTCCGGTTGGGGCATCGCCCCCCACAAAGACGGGCCATACCAGTAGGCGGGGGTCTTGTGGTAACGCTGATATTCAATCTCAAACTGTAGGGAAACCGGTGCATCCAGATCCAGGAGCGGGCTTTCAGCGAGTTGTTCCCGAGTCATGTTGATTGGAAATGTCTGGTTTCCAGCCGTTGGTTTCGGTTTCGACAACCGGGCCGGGCTGACCAACACCTTTCGGTCACGGAACCATCCTCCTGCATCGGCGACCAGATATCTCAAGCCCCATTTTTTGTCGTCGAATAAAAAATCTCCCACGTTGCCGAGGGCTCCGTCCAAACAATCGATCTGTGAGCCGATCAGGGAGTCCGCGCTTCTAAGAACCTCGTGTTCCTTGGGTTTAATTATTTGCGTTTCCATGGTGGAAAGATCGCTGGATTCATGCCAGCGCGCAGCCAAGAAACCCCGTTGATTTTTGGCCTTCGATGGCGCAATTCGCGACTTCGGGCGTGCAGACGGCAACCCCGTGAAGTATCTATTCCTCGTCCACGGAAAGAAGGTTGTCCTCATTTTCCGCGATCCGGACAGCCTCAACCTGCTTGTCGATGGTATCGTCAACGCTCACATCCTCCTCAAAATCAATTCGTTTGACCGGCTCCTCCTTTTTGCCTGCCGCCCCCGCCGCTTCCTGGAGGTGCACGCGGAAGATCGGCTCCGGCATTTCTATGCCTGCTTCGTCGAAGGCCACTTTCACCAATCTGATTGCCTCGCTTCTACTCTTTGCAAAATCACTGTGCCGTTGGTCGACCCAGCCGAAGAAGCGTAGGTTGACCGTGCTATCGCCCAGCTCTTCAACAAGGATATTGGGACCGGGATCATCGAGCACACTCGAAAGACTGGCGAGAGTCTCAAGACCAAGACGCCGCGCCTCGGCCAAGTCCAGATCTGTCGAGACTCCCACCAAAAAATCAAAACGCCTCAAAGGATTACGACTGTAGTTTGTCAGTGCTGAATTGATAATAACGCTGTTTGGAATGCGAAGATGATTTCCGTCGTAGGTCATCAAGACCGTGTCACGGGATGTCAGGCGGATCACCTTGCCACTGTGGTCGCCCATCTTCACGGCATCGCCACTTGAAAAGGGATTTCGCATCGAAAGGAGAATCCCGGCAAGGTAGTTCTCCACGATATTTCGGAAAGCAAAACCCAATGCCACGCCAGCCACACCAGCCACGCCAAGCACCCCGGCGGCGATGGCTGTGGCATCGAGAATTTCAAGAGCGATAAAAACTCCAATCCCGATGATAAACAATTTTAAGAACCGCCTCAAGAGGCCCGAGGAAAGCTCGTTCATTCCAAGCCTTTCAAAGAGGCGCTTTTGCCCCCCGGCCCAACTTCCAAAAAACCAAAAGAGGATAACACAAAGCAGCGAGATGACTAAAATGGGAAGCTTCTTCAAGAAACCGGTCCCAAGTTCCTCGGCTCTTTGGATCGCAGGTCGGAGACGCGTCTCGACCTCAACTGCTTCATCCATTTTATCCTGAACGTAAATCACACCAGCGGTCTTTGAAGTCAGGCTGACGACTTCCTTCCGGGCTTTGGCCGAGGGAACTCTTCCTTCCAGCGTCACCACTCCATTCTCAGAACGCACTGTGACCTCTTTTAGAGCATCAATGACCTTGAACACTTCCATCAACCCCTTCTCGATCTTCCGATCACCATCCGTTTGAACCTCTTCAGTATTTGCCCCACCAACTACGTTTGTTGAATCGGCCTCCTGGCAATAGGCCGAAAGCGAAAAAAAGATGAAAAGGAGGTATTTCATGCGGCGCAACCAAAGCAGAAATCACACCGTTTCCGAGCACTTCCCGAAAAGATTATTCCCTTGGCCCGTCGACCCTGCGGCCCGAGCATCATGCGAAACGCAACCCAACAAGAATGCACAACGCAACCATTCAACAAGCAAGATTGCAAGAATCCCCACGACAGCGGGAATGCGAAGAGACGTCTCTTCGGTACATCGCGTGCTGCTCTCCAGGAGAATGCCGGGATTGGAGAACTTCCCGAACCTGTAAAATTTTGCCAGAACAATTCCACCCCCCTTCCCGTCGACCACCTCATGCTCCCTCCATCTGGAGGGGCACCCTCGGATGTTTCCTAATTCTAGTTTTAGGTCTTGGACTTCTGGTCCAGCAATCTTTCGCTCAGGAAAACTCTGGTGAAAGGCTGCCGGATGTCACCCCGCCGCTGACCAAAACCGAGCAGAAGAGAGAAGCTCTTGGCAGGATCCTTCTCCAGAAAACAGCACTTCTCGAGAAGATCGATGCCTCCCGCAACGTTGCCCGGGATCAATCGCTCACCGATTTTGAGAGAAGCGAGGCCGCCAGGGAGATAGCCTCGGTACAACTTGAAATCTCAGAACTGGAATCTGAGTTCTCAAAAGTCGCAACAGGAATTGATTTGGGAGATCTCGGTGAGACCGAGATGGAACATCTGGATCTCAACAAAGAGGTTAAAGAAATCTTCCGGCCCCTCGTTCAGGAGTTCCGTGACATCACTGCAGCCCCTCGCGAGGCTGAAGAACTCCGGACCGAGATTGACCAATTGCAAAGACGTCTCGAAGTTCTCGAAGCCGCCGAGGAGGCTCTTGCGGGGCTTCAGGATGATCAAAATCCGGCCAAGCTTGCCGCTGCTCTTGAGAAGATGAAACAGGATCTTCAATACGCGGAACAAGATCTGAAGACCGAGCTCGGAATTGCGGAAGCAAAGTTAGCGGACAGTCTCGGAGACAAGCCAACCTTTGTCAGGTCCATTTCCGACATGTTCCAGGACTTCTTCCGGACACGCGGTCTGCACCTTTTGGTCGCGGTGATCGCAGCCGGGGTCACGATCTTCCTCCTTCGACTTGCCTACCGAGCTGTCATGAAAGTCAGCCCCAGGAAGGTAAATCGCGGTGAGAGCCTCGCCGGGCGGATCATTCACCTGGGGTACCTGATCATGTCTGTCGTGATTGGTATTCTCGCCTTTATCATCGCCCTTTATTTGGCAAACGATTGGCTGCTCCTTGCCATTGCCCTCCTCTTTCTCTTTGGAGTTGCCTGGACCGGCAAACAAGCCGTCCCGAGATTCTTCGAACAGTCGAAAATGATGCTAAATCTTGGTAGCGTTCGGAGTGGAGAAAGAATCATCTTCGAAGGCATTCCTTGGGAGGTCCAAAAGATCAATCTCTACACCGCGCTCAAAAATCCTGCTCTCGAAGGTGGTTTTATCCGTCTTCCAATGAGAGATCTCATGCCGCTACACTCCCGCCCGAACGGACCCCGCGAACTTTGGTTTCCCTCCCGTGAAGATGATTGGGTCATTTTAAGCGACGGAACCTTTGGCAAAGTCATCCAGCAGACACCCGATTATGTTCACCTCGTGAAGCTGGGCGGATCACGCAAAGTTATCCCCACCGCTGATTTCCTGGCTCTCCATCCGGAGAACATCTCAAAGAATTTCAGAATCACCGTCACCTTCGGGATCGATTACAGCCACCAGGACATCGCGGTCGGAGAAGCCCGCCAGATCCTCGAGGCCACCATTCAGAGGGCTCTTCTCGACAAGGTGAACAAGGAACAACTTTTCAGCCTCAAAGTCTTCTTCTCATCCGCCTCCGCTTCATCACTCGACTACCGGATTGTCGCCGACTTTAGCGGTGACTTGGCACCACGAATGAACGCCCTCCGGGATTACATCCAGGCAACATGCGTCGAAGCCTGCAACCACCATGGCTGGATTATCCCGTTCACCCAAATCACCATCCACCAAGCCTCAGAATCTTGCGGGGAAGACTCGAAGAACCAATCTCAAAAGCCGGAATTGCCATGAACTTTTCCTCATATCAGTTGATGGATGAGCGACGCGTCTCCGCGTTGCCCAATCCGGTAAGCCTGATCTTTGCCACCATCCTATTTGCGTCTGTCCCATTCACGGGGACCATCCTGCGAGCATCTCGACTCCCCAGCTGTGCGGCCCTGGTTTTATGAAGAGCAGACCCATGCGTTCCCCTTTTCCAAATCATGTCTAAAATCATCCTCGTCTCCAACCGCCTACCTGTCCGCCTGAATGAAGATGGAACTCCGCAACGAACCACCGGAGGGCTCGCCTCCGCACTTGCAGCTGTCGAATCCGAGAAGCCCCAGCACTGGGTCGGCTGGTCCGGAAACTCTCTTGAGAACACCCCGGACCCGGAGGCACTTCGGGAATCGATGGCCAAACTCGACATCGTCCCGGTCTTTCTCTCCGAGGATGAAATCGATGGGTTCTACGAGGGCTACGCGAACGCCACCCTCTGGCCCCTCCTCCACTACATGGCACAGCGCGCACGCTTTGAAAATGACTGGGCGGAACATTACCGACGTGCCAATGAAAAATTTGCGGATGCCATTCTCGAAATCGTCGAGGAAGGGGACACCGTTTGGATTCACGACTATCATCTTTTTCTCCTCCCGGCGATTCTCCGGGACCGGATGCCCAACCTAAAGATCGGGTTCTTTCTTCATACTCCCTTTCCGAGTTCCGAGATCTTTCGCGTCCTCCCCGAACGCCAGGAGATTCTGCAAGGACTTCTCGGAGCCGACCTGATCGGCTTCCACACCTACAACTACCTCCGGCACTTCCGCTCGTCGCTCCTCCAAATTCTCGGACTTGAAAGTGATATGGACCATCTTTATCTCGACGGTCGTCGTCCGAGTTTTGGTGTCTATCCCATTGGCCACAATCACAAGGGATTCCATGAAGCCATGGCCCATCCGGGCTACCTTGAAACCCATGCCGAGATGTCCGGGTCTTTGAAGGATCGCAAGTTAATCCTTTCAGTCGAGCGCCTCGATTACACCAAGGGAGTTCCACAAAAACTAGCGGCCATCCGCCACTTCCTCGAAAACTATCCACAGCATCGCGGCAACGTGGTCTTTGCCATCATTGCCGTTCCCTCACGGGAATCCGTGGACGAATACGCGGAACTCACCGAGGACGTTCAGCGGGAGGTCGGAGCGATCAATGGTGAATTTGCCACCATGGACCTGGCCCCCATCAACTTCCTCCACCGGGGCTTCCCTCCCCACGAACTCGCGGCATTTTATTCGCTCGCCGATTCCTGTCTCGTCACTCCCCTTGTCGATGGCATGAACCTCGTTGCCAAGGAATATGTCGACTGCAAAAGAAAGAAATTCAACGCCCGACCGGGGGCGCTCATTCTGAGCGAATTTGCCGGAGCGGCGCCTGAAATGCCACATGCGCTCCGCGTCAACCCCTACTCCGTTTCCGAGGTCGCGGCTGCCATCGACCAAGCCCTCACGATGCCGGAGGACGAAATGTGGGAGAGAACCCGGGCGATGCAAGATCACATCGTCAAGAACGATGCCGGAGCCTGGGCCAACCGTTTCGTCGCAGACCTCGAAGAGCACTCTTGCGACTTGAATGAAGACTCCGGAGTCAGCGATCTCTCCGTCCTCTTCGATTCTTTTAAATCACAAGGACAAAAGGCGCTCTTCCTGGACTACGACGGAACACTTCGTGGTTTCGAAAACAAAGCCGAAGATGCCGTTCCCGACTCCGAACTCGTCCCCTTGCTCAAGAGACTCTCAAAGCATGTCCGTATTGCCATCGTGAGCGGACGGCCCAAGGAATTTCTTGAGAAGCACTTCGCGGGACACGGCTTCGCCTTGGTCGCCGAACATGGTTACCGTTGGTCAAGACCCGACAGCCCCGAGTGGGCGCTGGTAAATCCACTCGTTGATGTCTCGTGGAAAGAAGACGTGATCCCCCACCTTGAGCAGGCAACACAGGTCACGCCCGGCACTCATATTGAAACCAAACCTTCAGCGTTGGTTTGGCACTATCGATTGGCCGATCCGGAATTCGGACTTTGGCAGGCCCACCGCCTGCTGTCGGAACTCACCGAAACCACTGCAAGCCTGCCGGTGGCAGTTCATCACGGCAAGAAAATCGTCGAGGTCGCCAGCCAGCAAGTAAGCAAAGGCTCAGCGGTGGAGTTCCTGATCAACGACTGGAATTGCAGGACGGCCTTGGCTGTTGGCGATGACCAAACCGATGAAACAATGTTTGCCATCGAAGCCGACATTCAAAACTACCACACCATCCACATCGGCGGATCGGATACTCGTGCCAACCACTTGTCAGACATCCACCACTTCAGATCCTTTCTCGAAGAACTCGCGGATCACCTCGAAGCATGAAAAAAAATTACCATCAAGCAATCATCGGAAACGGTCGTACCGCGGCTCTTATTGAACCCGATGCCACCATTTCCTTCTGTTGCCTTCCGGACTTCGATTCAGGAACGTCCTTCGCGAGGATTCTTGACGAAGAAAAAGGCGGAAGTTTCGGGATCGAAATGATTGATGGCACGGTAACCGACCGTCGCTACGACCATCACACCGCCATATTCATAACCACCTTTACCGGGCCCGACGGGAGCTTCGAGCTCATTGACTTCATGCCCCGCTACCCCATCGGAGAACTTACGACTCATGAGGACGTCGCTCCGGATGTCGTTCGCTTCCTTCGACCCATTGAGGGCGAACCAATCGTTCGGATCAAATATGATCCGCAGCTTGAGTATGCCCGCTTTCCAACTTCCACTCTCTCTGATGGTCCCGATCGTGTCAAAAGCACCACGGAAGGAACCCTGCCGGACGGAAAATCGGTCTATGAATCCCTCTATCTTTATTCAAACCTGGGGAACGACCTTATTCTTGAAGCGAAGGAATTCCCCCTCAAGGACGATCGCTTTTTCCTCATGAGTTATCATGACAAAGTCGATCCACCTACGGCGGATCTTGTGGAACTCATGCTACAGCGAACACGGGCCTACTGGATGCTTTGGTCCGCCAAAACCGAGAGGACGAAAACATACTCCGAAGCCATCCTCCGTAGTGCCATTACGCTCAAAATGCTGCAATTTAGTCCAAGCGGAGCTTTCGTCGCCGCCGCAACCACCTCCCTCCCCGAAACCATAGGTGAAGAGCGCAACTGGGACTACCGCTTCTGCTGGATACGCGATGCCTCGATGACGGTCTCGACCCTCCACCGCATCGGGCACCCCTGGATGGCCCGCCGCTTCGTCGACTGGGTGATGAACACGATCCGGACCAAGGATGACACCCTGCAAATTATGTACGGGTTGAGGGGGGAAAAAACTCTTACCGAAGAAACGCTGGATCACCTTTCCGGTTATCATGGTTCGGCTCCGGTCCGGATTGGCAACGCCGCCTACCATCAGGAACAACACGATATTTATGGCATCTTTCTGGACGTCATCTGGCAGGATATTTGTAAGCGCCCGCGCACACCGGAAGCCATGGACCGGATCTGGACCACCGTGAGATCGGTCGTGAAGACAGTCTCGGAAAACTGGGAACTTCCCGACCGTGGCATCTGGGAAATCAGGGGAGACAAAAAACACTTCGTCTTCTCAAAAGTCCTTTGCTGGGTGGCTTTGGACCGTGCCATCAAGATCGCCAGCATGCTTGGCAAGGATTCGTGGGCAGCCCATCATACCCAACTGCGGGACCAGATTCATCACACCGTCTGTGAGCTTGGTTGGAACGACGAACTTGGAGCCTTCACCCAGTCCTATGAAGAAAAACACCTGGATTCCGCCAACCTGCTCATGGCAGATCTCGGCTTCATCGATGGCGAAGATCCGAGGTTCCAGTCAACGGTCCGCCTTTCGGAAAAGACACTTTGTCGCAACGGACTGATGTATCGCTACAAGAATGACGACGACTTTGGAGCACCTTCAAGCGCCTTCACTGTTTGCTCCTTCTGGATGGTTAAGGCTCTTGCCCAGTCGGGCCGGCGCGACGATGCCCGGGAGATGTTTGATCGACTGGTCTCCGCCGCCAATCCCATGGGGCTTTATGGTGAGGACCTCGATTTCGAAACTCTTCGACATCTGGGAAATTTCCCGCAAGCATACAGCCACCTTGCACTCATCGATTGTGCACTCCTTTTGGAGCGCGAAAACACCTTTGCCGAGCGTTAGTTGAACCTCTGCTCCCCTGAAAATTCCCGTAGCTTTAGCTACTAAAGAAAGAACGATCGGCCGCGCAGTCTCCTATTTCAGAGCAGCCCCGCCAAAAAAAGTTCAAGCGCAAGAATCATTCCCTTGGGGACACCTCCCAGCCCTTTTGAAAGGAGCATATTGCAAGACCGCATTACGATTTGCACACTTCCAGGCCCAATGAGGAGCTGTCATCCCCATGACTGCGTTGGTCCGGGCCATGCTACTTTTGAAAGCCTATGAAATACAAACTATTACCCCTTACCATCATTGCAGGCACCTCGACTCTTGGTCTTCTTGCAGATGAACAAAAAAAATCCGAGGACCCGACCCCCAAAATCGTTTCGCCGTGGGAGCGGGATGATGGACAATGGATTACGCTCAGCGGGAAAGTGACCGATGCCGGCGCGAACGATTTCAAACTCGATTACGGGAAAGGTGCCATCACAGTCGAGATGGACGATTACGATCCTGAACTTGAGGCCTTTAATATCGTTAGGAATGACCGGGTAATCGTCGTGGGACGTGTTGACGCCGACCGAAAGCAGAGAAGGACCATTGAGGCGGCAAGTGTTTACGTTAAGAACGTCGGAAAGGCATTCTTTGCGAGCCCGGATGATGACGAGGAAGCGGTCATGGACCTCAGAAAGGCGACACTCGAAGGGACTCAACTGGTTTTAACCGGAAAAATCACTTCTCTCATGAGGGACTGGCTCGTGCTGGACACCGGGTATCAATTGCTGACCGTGAGCACGCAAGGCATCGGACGGAATTCAACCGACGATCCAATTCCCGACGAAATTAAAAAACTGAAAATCGGCAATCAAATCCGGATCTTCGGCGCTGTAACTGATGGTTTCATGGACTCGGACAAGCTGATAGCGTCCCGGATTGAAAAACTCTAACAAGAAGCGTTCTCCCATCAAATGGCTGCCTGTGAAAGGGCAGCCATTTTAAGTTCAAATATCCTGTCGCAACCAGTGCGCGTGAAACAGACTCCCGCAATGACCGAGAAGGAAAAAATGCTTTTGGGCGATCTCTATCATGCCGGGGACCCGGAGCTTGTTACCGCAAGAGCACGGGCCAAAAAGCTCTGCAAAATTTACAACGAGAAAGAAGAGCCAACCGTCTTGCGGGAGCTTCTGGGCCACTGTCCCGGAGAGATTATTATCGAACCCGACTTCAAGTGCGATTACGGGTCGAACATTTTTCTTGGGGAGAACTTTTATGCCAACTTCGACCTTACCATTTTGGATGTCTGCAAGGTTGTCATCGGAAAGAACTGTTTGATCGGGCCGAAGGTCGGGATCTATGCCGCGACCCATCCGCTGGAAGTCAACCTCAGAAGAAAAGGCGCGGAGTTCGGCAGCCCGATCACGATTGGGGATGACTGCTGGATTGGAGGTCATTCGGTGATCAATCCCGGAGTCACCCTCGGGGATAATGTCGTGGTCGCGAGTGGCTCCGTAGTTACCAAAGATTTTGGTGATGATGTGCTCATCGGTGGCATTCCTGCCAAGGTTCTTAAAGAACTTCCAACCGAGACTTGATCAAAAAAAATCGATAGGACTGGCATGCTATCTGCGTATTTTACCACGATGAAAAACATCAAAAACACCGCTAAACTCGCCCTTCTCGGAGCCGCCCTCACTGCTGTTGGGGCCATGACAAGCTGCTGTGGATCCAGCGCAGAACCGGAGCCAATCGCCGCCCCACCAGTCGTGGTTGAGCCCGGCAAGTAAATCAGTCTCGACTGAGACGCTGCAAAAGCTGTCCCTGTTATTCAGAGGACAGCTTTTTCATGTCCCCATACTTGCACTGGGCAAAGTGCTTGCTGCCAATGGCAGAGAGGCAGGACCCGCGATCGAAATGGAAGAACAGCGCCCCAAGGATTCCTGGTGGATGAGCTTAGTGGCTGCCATCGCCTTTATTCTTTGGGGGCTTTATGCCAACTGGCACCACGGCTGGCAGTCGAGAGCTCAAGTTGCAATGACACAGGGCATTATCAGCCTTGGCTCGACTTATTTCGCAGCTGAATTTATTGTTTACTCCGTCCGGAAGTTTCAAGATTCGCCATTTCCGGTCATTTTTGGCGCTCTGGCGAGCTATCTTGTCATCCATGCGCTCATATTAGGGGGACATTTTGTCGCAGGAACACCCGAATTTTGGCCCACGGTCCTCCCTGGAATGACCTCAGGGATGTTTTTTTGCGCGGGGTACAGCCTGAGAGTGCACAAAAAGCTCAATCTTTCTTAAATAACATGCGTTCATTGTTAGATCCTCGCAGGTTGGCATGGTTCTAGCAAATTGCTTCCGCATTATGACAAGTTCTGACAAAGACAGCAGCATCACAGTCTACATGCGTGAAATCGCCAAGACTGAGCTCCTGACGCCTGAGGAAGAGATTGAACTCGCTTCCCGCATTGCGAAAGGCGACGACAAAGCACGGGCCAGAATGATTGAGTCCAACCTTCGTCTCGTTGTGAAAATCGCCAAGGACTACTCCAACTATGGAGTCCCCTTGGTCGACCTCATTTCCGAGGGCAACATGGGCCTGATCCGCGCCGTGGAAAAATTTGACCCCAAAAAAGGCGGCAAGCTCAGCACTTATGCGGCTTGGTGGATCAAGCAGTCGATCAAGCGCGCTCTTGCCAACCAAGGCAAAACCGTTCGACTTCCGGTCCACCTTGTGGACAAGCTGGCACGCGTCCGCCGGATCTCAGCACTTATGGCTGAAGACCTTGGTCGGGAGCCAACTGATTCCGAGCTCTCGGAGGAACTGGGTATCCCCCGCGAAAAGCTGGCCTTGCTTCTTCAGGCATCAAAGCAGACCCGCTCCATTGATGAGCCGACACATGATGACAGTGCTGCGAGCTTTGGAGAAATGTTGGCTGATGACCGTGCCACCGATCCCCTTGAAGCCCTCACTCAAAAAGGCGGGCTCGATGAGCTGGATGTCGTTCTCGAGACCTTGAACGAACGTGAAACCGAAATCATAGGTTCCCGCTTTGGGCTCAATGGGAAAAGAATCCTCACTCTCGAAGAAATTGGCCGAAACTTCGGAGTCAGCCGTGAGCGCATCCGGCAAATTCAGAACGTCGCTCTCAACAAGATGCGCAAGGCTCTTACCAAGAAGAACGCCATCGCTCCGCCCAAGCTTCAAAAGTCCTTGGTCTAGACCATCTGCCAAAAGTCCTTACGTGAAAACGGGGATTGTGGTGTCGAGAGGATCAGCCGCTGCTCGGGAGGGCTGACAGACTTCCAGCCCGTGGGAGCCGATTGCGGCGTTGCTCGTCAGTTGCGTATTTCTAGATGGCGCTCTTAAATGTGGCCATCAAGCAGCCCTTTCAGCTCCTCCTGGAAGCTGACAAGGTCTGCCTCGGATGGCTGGTAACCGGGCTGATCCGGATCAATGGAGGGGCGGCCCATCTCATCGATGAGCCAGAGGCCTTTCATTCCGTCACTAAAGGTCACGGTTCCGCTCACCATGGAGCCAGGTCGGGCAACCTGGTCAAGGGTCGCTGAAACTCCACCTCCGGCTGGCTGGTTCGGGTCAAGATCAACCTCCCCGGAAACTGGTGGCGATTCGCTATCATCGGGGGCAAGCTGCTCGGACTCTTCCTCCTCGACTTGAAAATCAAGTTCAAGGTCGAGCGAGAGAAATCGCGTGTCCATATAGGTTACGTTGAAGCCAAAGTCATTCTTCAACCGCTTCTGAACATCGGCCATCTGGGCACCTTCGGCGACCCATCCCTTGATAATTTCAATTTGATCCTTGCTCAGATCGCTGGCGCTAAACATGTCGGAGAACTAAGTGTTTGGAGTCCAAAACCCAAGACCCAATTCACGCGCCATGCCACTTCTTCACGAAGTTGAGCATCTTTTCCTCCTGGCCTTCGATTGATTTCACCAAGGCCAACTGGGTCCGGCATCGATCCAGATTATGATTCTCCCGATGAACCTTGAAATATTTGTCCCCTTCCAAATGGTCCGTCAGGAAGCGAATACCAGTCTCCAGAGAGATCAATTTGGAGGAAAAAGGGAGCAGATCGATCTCGAGCGGAGTGAGAAAATTGCGAGCTGTTTCAAGATAGCCTTCGACAATCGCCTCAAACATCGGCAAGCGCATTTCGACTTTGGACGCGTCCGGTTCATCCTCGGCGACAGGGCTGGTCGCACCACGGATCAAATCCCCAAAATCATAGAGGGCAAGACCGGGCATCACGGTATCCAGGTCAATCACGCACACTGCCTCGTCGGTCTGCTCGTCGATCATGACATTGTTCAGCTTGGTGTCATTGTGGGTAACCCTCTCAGTCAAACGCCCTGCCGCAAGGTGCTCCAAAAGCACTCCGGTGATCGACTCACGTGAAGTGATAAAATCGATCTCCTTTTGCACCCCCTTGACCCGATCGCACGAATCTGCTTCGACCGCCTCCATCAACCTGGCAAATCGTGCCGGGGTATCATGAAAGCCTGGAATGGTGACCTCTACTTTTTCGACGGGAAGATCACTCACAAGGTCCTGAAAGGCGCCGAAGGCTTTGGCGGCCTGATAAGCCTGTCGGGTATTTTCAACCACGTCATAAGTTCGGCAACCCTCGATATAATTATAGCAACGCCAGACGCCACCCGAAGGTCCCGACACGCAATTTTTCCCGTTCCGGCCGGGGTAAAGATTTAGGGTCTGACCACCAAAATCCCGCTTCTTTCGAAAAACCTTGCGGTTGATGTGATTGGTGACGCGTTCAATGTTCTTCATGACAACCAACGGCTTCGGAAAAACGTTTTCGTTAATTCTCTGAAGAATGTACCGGGAAATCTCCCCTTCTTCATCCTGATAGGAAGCCAAATAGGTCGTGTTGATGTGGCCACTTTGGACCTCTTCGCCTTCGACAAAGGTGCCGTCGATCGCAAAGTTGGCACCAATTTCGGCGATATTTCTCACAAGAGTGGTCATGGCGTGGGAGCTTGTTAGTTAAGTTTCGCTAACAATTCAAGCCAAGAGGTTGATTCACTCTCCCGGGAGAACAAACCAAGGCGTTCGCTTGCCAGACGAACCCAATCACCCAAATCCACTCCCTTTTCGAGAATGATTTGGAGAGCATCGCCCAATTCCCCTTCATCAAAGTAACCGGGATAGCCTTCGCCAAGAAGGCCAACGTTTCCCTCAATCCTGCTGGCCAAAACCGGAACACCCATCGTCATGGCCTCCAACACCGCATTGGCACCACCTTCAAGAACCGAGCTATTGATCGTCAGCGAGCTTGCAGCACATCGAGCCAGCGATTCCTCCCGCGGCAATCCCCCAAGCCAACGATACCGCTTCTCTTTTTGAGCCCAAGACTCAGCCGTTTTGCGGGATTCCTCATCGAGCGCCTGACCAATCTGCCAGACCTCAAGATCACGCCACTCCGGGTGCCGGGCAACCGTTTCAATCGTCAAAAACGGACGTTTCACCGGCCTTGGATGTCCCACCACCGAGATGACAAATGGTGATAAGATGGGCGCGGCCTTGATCGAAATGGGGTCCAGGCTTGCACGAATCACCAAGGCATTTTCACGAACTTCCTCGGGAAGGCGCCGAATTACCGCCTCTTGTGGAACCACGATGCGGTCGGCTGCCCGCAGGGCGTCATGACCAATTTGGGAGCCCTCCGGAAGTCCCTGGTAAATGTCCGTACCCGTCAGTAAGACGATCACCTTCCCCTTTGGGAGCTTCTGCTGAAAATCAAAGACGGCCGGGGCACCTTTGACGGCGTGAAGAGAGATCAGCACGTCGGCGGGCTCATTGTCGTAACCATGGGAACCTCTTGCATCGACTCCCCCCTCCCTGAGGATCGCGACAATCCGGTCAGTTGTGACCGAGTTCCCTTTCAGCTCGGAAAGCGGATAAGGAGAGGCAACGCAGACTTTCATGACGGTAGAACCTCGTAACCGTCGCGTCCGTCCTTCACGATCCAGCCCTTCTCTGCCAACTCGTCACGATAGCGATCTGAAGCCGCCCAGTCCTTGTCCTGACGGGCCTGCCACCGCAGCCCGGCAAGCTTGGCAATATCCTCCGGAACCTCGACACCTTCGGGTTCGGGCAAAGTCAGACCGAGAGCTGCAAGAACGGTAAAGAATCCACGCCAATCGTCCGGCGATTCCGCTCTCTTGAGATTTCCGAAAAGTTCTCCCAGCGCTGCCGCCGTGTTCAAATCCTCGTTCAAACGTTCAAAGGCTTCGGTGAAGACACCCTGATCCCCCCCTTTGGCCAACTCCCGATATCCGGGAGCCTTTCGTCCTTCAGCTGCTTTCGCCAGCTTGCCGAGAGCTTCACGGGCAGCGTGAAGAGACTCCATCGTGAAGTTCAACTGTTTGCGGTAATTCGCTCCGATCAAGACGTAACGAACTTCCATCGCCGTCCAACCTTGATCCGCGAGATCACCCAGCGTGTAAAGGGTGCCACTCGATTTCGCCATCTTCTTGCCGTTCACCAGCAAGTGGGTGGAGTGAAACCAATGGCGCGCAAACTCACCACCGCAAGAGCACTTGGACTGCGCCAGTTCGTTCTCGTGGTGAGGAAAGACCAGGTCCTCGCCACCGCTATGAAGATCAAAGGTCTTCCCAAGATATTTTAGAATCATTGCCGAACACTCCAGGTGCCAGCCCGGACGACCTTCCCCCCACGGGCTGCCCCAGTAGTTCGCGCCATCCTCGGCGCGGCGGCCTTTCCAAAGAACAAAGTCGGCGACATTGTCCTTCTCATATTCGTCGGAATTAGCTCGCTCGTTCTGAGTCTTCCCAAGATCAAGTTCGCGGGTGTCCAGACGCGACAACCTTCCGTAATCCGGGAACGAGGAAATCTTAAAATACACCGAACCATCGTCCGAGGCATAAGCATGCCCCTTTTCGATCAGTTCCTCGATCATCGCGATCTGCTCGGGCACATGCTCCACCGCACTCGGCTCGATGTGTGGTTTGAGGCAATTCAGCTCCTCGCAATCGGCGTGGAACTTGTCCCGCCACTGGTCCGTAAAGTCGCACAGTTTCATTCCCGCAGCCACCGAGTCTCGAATCGTCTTATCGTCCACATCCGTGATGTTGCGGACGTGCTTCGTTTTCATGCCGCCCAATTCAAGCACCCTCCGCAGGACATCCTGCATCACGAAGGTGCGAAAATTCCCAATATGTGCCGGACCGTAAACTGTCGGCCCACAGCAATAAAACCGAAAGGTCTTACCATCAACCGGCTTCAGGGGGACGACTTCGCGTGTCAGAGTGTCAAACAACCTCACGGTCCGAGCATTAACAACCCCGCTCTTTCGAGCAATCGAATTTCCCAAGATTGCGTCTCTTCTCTTTTCTGTCAGAATAAAGGCATGAGCAAACGCACCCGGATCATCCTTACCGGCTTTGTCCCAATCCTGGCCGTCTCGGCAACGATCCTTGGAATCGGGCTCGGCGGACGCCTTCCCGGATTCGCCGGGGAAGTCTTTCGAAAGATTACCGGTTTCATGTTCACTCCCGTCTTTTTGGAGCTGACCTTCGCCTTTCTCGGCCTCCTTGCTGTTTTTTGGATCAACAATATCCGACTCCAAAAGGAGGGCGACGAGTATGTCTCTCTCGAGATTGAAGACGATCAAAACGATCAGAAGTCATGAACCTTGCCGACCTTCGCGAAGACTACACTCGGGGTGGAATTAGCCGCGCGAGTATCCAAAGTGATCCTCTTGAACAGTTCAAAGAGTGGCTCAAAGTCGCCCACGAACAAAAAATCCCGGACGCCAACGCCATGACCGTGGCCACTGCCGGGAAGAATGGAATCGTGACATCCCGCACCCTCCTCTTGAAAGGAATCGTCGATGGCAGACTGCAATTCTTTACCAACTACCGCTCACAGAAGGCCCGGGATCTTGCCGAAAACCCAAATGCTTCGATCACCATCCTCTGGAAGGAATTGGAGCGCCAAATCTGCGTTCGCGGAACAGTCGAAAGGACAACGCGGCAGACTTCCGAAGACTACTTCAAAGTCAGGCCCTACGATTCGCAGATCGGAGCCTGGGTCTCAGAACACCAATCGGAATCCATCGCCGACCGCACTACCATTGCAAGCAGACAAGCAGAGCTTGAAGCCCAATTTCCCAAAGGAACCGAGGTTCCCTGCCCCGATTTTTGGGGAGGCTATCAACTCACGCCAACCTACATCGAGTTTTGGCAGGGCCGACAGGGTCGTCTCCACGACCGGCTGTGCTTCCGGAGATCCGGAGATGCCTGGGACCTCAAACGCCTCAGTCCCTAGCCTCCAGGGCATCTTTGATCCGCCCGGGGAAATCTGTGGTCACAGATCGCGTTCCCCGATCCAAAAACCACTGTGCGGTCCTGGCGTCGTTGACAGTCCAGACGTGATGTTCGAATCCGCCTCTTTGCAGACCAGCGATGAATCGGTCGTCAACTCCGTCTCTGCTGGAACTCATGCCATCGGCCTTTACCTCCTGCAGCGTCGCCAAGGCACTTTTTAAGGAAGGGATTACGGCTCCGCCTTGATTTTTCTTCAGGCTGCAAAGCCAGTATGCTTTGAACTTGGGAGCTTTCACCTTAATTGCCCGGATGACATTGGCATCAAAACAGATGAAGACAATCTGCTCCTTCTCAAGATTGGATTTAACGACCTCTTGCAAAAGCGGCGTCACAATTTCCAATCCACACTTAATCTCGATGTAGATTTTTTTCTTTGACGGAATCGTCTCGAATACCTCCGCAATCGTAGGGATGTGAGTTCCCCCGAACGAGGCCCCCTTTTTGCCCCCCACGTCCAATCTCTTAAGCTCGGCCAAGGTGGAATTTTTAACGACCAGATTCTCGCCCGCTACCTTCTTGGTATTCCCGTCGTGAATACAAACCACCTGCCCATCCTTGGTGAGATGAAAGTCTCCTTCAATGGCATCGGCACCTTGTTTCCACGCCAATTCAAAGGCAGGAATAGTGTTTTCAGGAGCTTCGCCGGATGCCCCCCGGTGAGCAACCACCAAGGGTTCGACGGCTGGGATGAACTGCCCCGTAAAAAGAAGGATCGTGATGTAAAGATACGCTTTCACAAAACGGACGATGTCCCAACGCCCCGGAAAACAAAGGGCAAATTCCCGAGACCCTTCACCAAAGATCCAAATCGTGGGACGATAATGCCATGCCCTCGTCCAAATGCACCAAAAAGCCCGGGAACCTTGCGATTTCCGGGCTTTCAAAGATGGTGGTGGCTCATCCCGGAATCGAACCAGGGACACAGGGATTTTCAATCCCCTGCTCTACCAACTGAGCTAATGAGCCTTACAGTTTTTGCTGCGGGCGGGTGATAAAGCGGCACGAAGGACTTGGCAATAGAAAATGAGACCGAAAAGCTCACTTTTTTCAATCTCCTCCTTCGAGCAACTCCATGAATTGAGGAAGAACATGAAGGAAAAGGGAATTTTTACCACCGCGCGAGAGCTGACTCGCGACCAAACCAGCCGCTTCGTCGGAATCAGCAGGGCCACTGAGCTCTACACAATGGTCGTCCGCACAAATCGATTGGCAAAGGTGGGAGTTGCCTGCTTCACGGCTAATCCTCACCTTGCAGTTCGGCGCGCTAATCTCCAACTCGGAAATTGGAGCACCTTCATCATCCCAATTCAGCTCGGCTACAACTCGACGACCTTCGCGTGATTCCAAAATCACCCGATCAGATTCCTGCGTTTGCACCGACCAACCGGAACGCGTAATCACCCAGGCCAACAGCAGAAGGGCCGCCGTGCGATGTTGTGACCGGGCTTTCACCCGCACCGACTCAATCCCAGGAAAGGACTTTTGCGCCATGGGCTCGTCAAAAAGACGCGCCACCGCCAGTCGATAAAAATAGCTTCTGGTCCATGCCAAATCCTGCGTCACCACCCCCCCCTTGGTATCTTCGCGGACCTCAAGCAAACGACGGAAGCCCGCCTTGGGGTCGCTCCAGGTTGAGCTGTCAAAAATCAAACGATTCAAAAGTCGATAAAGTCTCTCCTCAAAAAGATCGCTAAACTCGCCCTGCCACCAAAAAACCAGCGGAAGGTCACTATTCAAGTGTGCAAAGACGGTGTTCCGCAGACGGCCCAGCGACTTGCCATGAAGCAGAAAAGAAACCTGCTCGGAGCAGATCGATTTCTTACCGTGTGCCAGATGGCAGTGCGCCGTGATCCACGCCTCAACCCTGACTTCCGTCGCATTCCGATTCATCGCGATCAGGACGGCCCGACACGCATGCTCCCGGGTGAGTTCTTGAATCGTTTCCGAGTTTTCCTGCAACTTTGAAGGATCCTCGGTATAAACCAGGAAGTTCATCAAGGAGGCGTTTGTACTGGCTTCGTCAGCCTCCCAAAGCTTCTTGAGCTGACTATCAATGGCACCGACCTCAACCGGCATTCCAAGACCCTCTGTCGAAATTATTTCACTCATTATTAGAGCCTCCTCCAGGTACGCCCGTCTTTGGCGAGCATTTCATCCGCTTCCCTCGGACCCCACGATCCGGCTGGAAATTCCGCAATCGGCAACGCCTCACTGCTCTCCGCCCATGCCTTGTGAATCTTATCGATAAACCGCCAGGCTTCCTCGACTTCATCACGACGGGCGAACAAGGTTGCGTCCCCCGCCATGGCGTCGAGAAGGAGGCGCTCGTAGGCCTCCGGGCTGCTTTTCCCGAAACTGCTTGCGTAGTGGAAGTCCATCTTAACGGGCTCCATTCGCAAAGTCGTTCCAGGTAGTTTTGAGTTCATCATCAGGGAAATCCCTTCATCGGGTTGAATCCTGATTACAAGAACATTGCCCGCCGGAACGCCACCAGGCATCGCATTGAAGAGTACGCTGGGAGTCTCCTTAAAGTGAATGGAAATCTCCGTTGCCTTTTTGGGCAGGCGCTTGCCCACACGAACGTAAAAGGGAACTCCGCTCCAACGCCAGGTATCAATCATGCAACGCAATGCCACATAGGCCTCGGTTTCGGATTCGGGATCCACCCGGTCTTCCTCACGATAGCCCGGCACTTCCTTTCCGTTGATGTTTCCAGCAACATACTGCCCGCGGATGACATTCTCTGCGACCAACTCAGGTGTGTCCCACTGCCTGAGTGAACGAATCACCTTCACCTTCTCGTCACGAACTCCATCGGCGGTCAGATCGGTCGGAGGCTCCATCGCCACCAAACTCAAAAGCTGCAAAAGGTGGTTCTGAACCATGTCCCGGAGGGCTCCGGCCTTGTCATAGTAGCCACCACGCCCACCTTCCATGCCCAGGTGCTCCGCGCAGGTGATCTGAACATGATCGATATGCTCCTTGTTCCACATGGGCTCAAAAATTGCATTCGCAAAACGAAGCACCATGATGTTTTGCGCCGTTTCTTTGCCCAGATAGTGATCGATTCGGTAGGTATCCCTCTCTTCAAAGGTGCCATTCACCACCTCGTTCAAATGCTGTGCCGTCGCCAGGGTCGTGCCAAAGGGCTTCTCAACAATCACCCGCGACCAACAGCCGTCACAATCCGGAACCTCCTGACTCAAACCCGCTTCCTTGAGGTTCAGCAGGATATCGTCAAAGTACTCCGGCGCACTCGCGATGTAGAAAAGACGATTCCCCTTTCCGCCACGCTCGCGGTCGATCTCGTCGAGTCGCTCGGAAAGTCTTTTGTAACCGTCCTGATCTTGAAACTCACTTTGGTGATAGTGGATGTTGGAGGCCAAACTCTCCCAAATTTCCTCGTCGTGACCTGTCCGGGAAACCTGGCGGTTTAATTTTTCAAGTCCCTCGCGAAAAAACTCATCCGTCCAGTCCCGTCGTGCAAATCCGAGAATTTGAACCCCGGCGGGCAATTCTCCGTCCACTGCCAGATTATACAAAGCTGGAATCAGTTTGCGATGGGTCAAATCACCCGTCGCTCCAAAAATGACCACGCTGCAGGCCTCGGCAAGATTGCGGGACACTAAATCCTCGCGGAATGGATTACTCACACCGGGTTTTCCCACACCCCGATCACCTTTTCAACCCCCGAGCGTGTCTTTTACATGCCGCCGGCTCATGTTCAAATCGTAGAAGTCATCTCCCCTACCGCCCCAATCGAAACCTCACGAACGATCCCAATTCGCTCACGGCCGTTCTGACGATTGAATTCACGATTCGAAATCTATCTTTCCCGTTGCCATTCCCCTGACCGTGGAGAGCATTGCTCCAAGGAACCATTCCAAACCGTGAGTTACGCAAAAAAAACGCAAGCAAGCCGGGGAGTGGCGGCCTTCATTCTGGTTCTCTTTCTGAGCGCCTTCCTTTTATTTCAAGTCCAGCCGGTGATCGCACGCCAGATCCTCCCGTGGTATGGCGGTAGCTCCTCTGTCTGGATTACCTGCATGCTGTTCTTCCAGATCGGACTGGTCGTGGGTTATGGCTACGCCCACCTCCTGGTCTCAATCCTCAAAAAGCACCGGAAACTTCAGGTGGTGATTCATTTTGTATTGATTGCAATCGCCATCATCGGACTCCCTATTATCCCAGCCTCGGAAATGAAACCCATGGCCGCCGGAACAAGCCCGGTCATGGACATCCTTAAACTGTTGGGGAAGACGGTTGGTTTACCCTACATCATCCTCTCCGCGACCGCCCCTTTGCTTCAGTCGTGGTTTAGCAAACTCTATCCCGGTCGATCGCCTTTTCGTCTCTATGCCGTATCGAATGCCGGAAGCCTTCTCGCCCTGGTAAGTTACCCTTTTCTTTTCGAAGTGTATTACCCGGTCTCTTTGCAAGCCGCCATCTGGTCGTCGGGCTTTGTTGTCTTTGCACTTCTGCTTTCCATTACTGCCTGTCTCTTCACAAAAAACGCGAGGAGAAATTCACAAGAACAACCGACAGCTCAATACATCCCTCAAACCCCACGCAAACCTCCCTGGTCCCATCGTCTTCGCTGGATCGGCTTTAGCACATGCGGTTCCATCCTTCTCATTTCCATCACCAATCAACTTTGCGAAGACGTCGCAGTCATTCCTTTTCTCTGGGTCATTCCGCTCGCGCTTTATCTCTCAACTTTCATCATCGCCTTTGATCACTCGCGGTGGTACTCACGAAAGCTCATGATCGGGGCGACAATCGTCAGTGTTTGCCTGATGATCATCCAGATGAACGGGCATTACTCGCACACCGGAAACTGGCCGATTCCGTTGCAAATCGTCATCCTTTGCCAAACTTTGTTTTGCACCTGTCTCGTTTGCCATGGCGAAATTGTCCGGCTCAAACCACCCTCAAAATTCCTCACCGAATTCTATCTCTTGATTTCAATTGGCGGTGCACTGGGTGGCATTTTTGTGAACCTTGTGGCTCCCTTCGTCTTCGATGGATACCGGGAACTTCATCTCGGGCTGTTGTTGTTTGCCTTTCTGGTCACGCTACAACTTCTCCCGATCCTGACGGGCTTTTTCGGATTAAACAAAAGCCCGGCGCATCGGATGATTGGAATTGCCGCAAGCGCCGCATGGATCATCGCGGTCACCGGCTTGGTCCTTGGGCTAAAGAAAAACATCACCCTCTCACAAGCCCAGGTCATTGCTTCCTCGCGGGGCTTCTTTGGGGTTTTGAAGGTCAGTGAAAAACAAATCCCGGGATCCGAAAAGTTCCGCAGTCTATACCACGGAAAGACGATCCATGGACTCCAGTTTGCCAGTGCAGAGCGTAAAGTCATTCCAACGGCCTACTTTCATCCTGAGAGCGGAGTTGGCACAGCCCTCAATATTCTAACCCGGGACGAATCCGCGCAAAAGGAATCTCTGAATGTAGGGGTACTTGGACTCGGTATCGGCACTCTCGCGGCCTATGCTAGACCTCACGACCGATTCCGTTTTTACGAAATCAGTCCCGAGGTCATTGCACTGGCCAACTCCCATTTCACCTTTCTCAAGGATTGCAGGGGAGAGGTCGCAGTGGTTTCCGGAGACGGGAGGATTTCACTGGAAGGTGAACGACAATCAGGCAGTAGCGGAAGGTTCGATCTCCTCGTCATTGATGCTTTTAGCGGACATGCCCCGCCGATTCACCTTCTCACCCGGGAGGCATTCGAGCTCTACTTCGATCAAATCTCCGAAGACGGAATATTGGCCCTAAACGTCAGCAATGCCGAAATCGATTTTTCTGATCCAATTCGCAACCAGGCAATACTGGCCGACAAGCGCGCCTTCCAAGTGATTCATGAGCCCAGAGGCGGGTTTCCTTCCATTTGGATTCTCGTCACAACAAATGATTCATTTCAAAGAGCCCTCGAACAATCCGGGCGCATCACCCCATGGTCCCGCTCCGAACCAAAAAAAATCTTTTGGACTGATGATTTCAATAGCCTTCTGCAAGCCCTTCGTTAACTCATCGCCAAACCTGGTATCATCAAAAAATTGATTCTCGTCACCCCGGCGTTTCAGCGTTGATCACGGGAACTTTCCCATGGTGAAATCGAAACGACCAAACTGATTTAATGACTACTTCATTCCACTGCGCATGATCCGCACGCTAAAACGTCTTCAAAGTCCAATTCGCGTTGGACTGGTCGGTGCCGGTTGCATGGGATCCGGCATCGCCCATCAAATCTCACAAACCCCGGGAATGGTCTTGAAATGGATTGTCGCGCAAAGACCGGAAACCGCTCGGGAGCTCGCTCGCAAGACCGGAACAGGCACCTTCGGAACCGATGCCTGCTCCCTCCTGCAAAGCCATCCGGTCGATGTTTTGGTGGAGGCTTCCAACACGATTTGGGCTGCTTATCAATATTGCGAAACCGCTCTTGAAACCAACACTCACGTGGTCCTTATGAACGCCGAGGTCGATCTTGTCTTTGGACCTCATCTTTGCAAGATGGCCGCCTCGGAAAATCTGGTGGTGACATCCGACGCCGGAGATCAACACGGTGTCCTCGGGCGTATGATACAAGAAATTCAACTCTGGGGATTCGACATCGTGCAAGCTGGAAACGTGAAAGGGTTTTTGAATCGTTATGCCACTGCGACGGAACTCACCCGCGAGGCCGTGAAACGAAACATCTCACCCCTGAAATGCTGCGCTTTTACTGATGGCACCAAGCTAAATATTGAGATGGCAATTCTCGCCAATGCTTTTGGTTTTTCACCCGCAAAGATCGGCATGCTTGGGCCCAAAGTTCAAAAAGTATCCGATGTCTTGGAATCGTTCGATCTCGATCAATTGTCGACGACGAATGGAAATATCGACTACATCCTTGGGGCTCAACCCGGTGGCGGGGTTTATGTCATTGGCCGCTGCAACGATTCCGTTCAACAACCCTACCTCGAATACTACAAAATCGGGAATGGCCCCTACTACCTCTTCCAACGCGATTACCACCTTTGCCATATAGAGACAACGGGGGCCATCGCCCGCACATTTTTTCATCGCACCCCGGAACTCCAGCCATGGGCAGGTCGCGTCACTGATGTGTATGCTTTTGCCAAACGCAAAATCCCAGCCTCGACAGCCATTCCCCACGGAATCGGAGGCGATCATTTCTACGGAATGATTGCCCCTTCAAAGGAGGCGACTCAGAATAACTGGGTGCCCATTACTCTTCTCGATTCCGAAAACGAACCCGCGCTACTTTCCCGTTCCATGGCAAGCGACGAAGCCCTGACATGGGATCACATCCCGTCATTCGCATCGCCGATGATCGACCTCTATCGAACGCCCGGGAATCAAGAACCGGCGCCATGACTCAGACGAAAGACATCACAATTTTAGGGGCGGGAGTCTGTGGGCTTTACGCCGCGATTTCTGCGCTCCGGCGAGGTGCAAGCGTTACGGTGATCGAGAAAAACGACTTCCCCGGAGGACTTGCAGCAGGGTTTAAACGAGGCGGCAACTTCTTCGACCAAGGCGTACACATGCTCCATGCAACGGACCCTGAAATATACGCAGACATCGCCGGACTGATGGGAGACGAACGAATACCGGTCAATCTTGACGCCCGAATTCATTGGAACAACCGGTCCTATCGCTATCCGCTCAAAGGGCTCGATCTTCTGGCGGGGATGAATCCGTTCCAGCTCGGTCGCTGCGTCCTGGGACTCGTCATCGCCGACCTTCAGAACAGACTCAATCATACCCAGGCTGCCGCGATTTCCGCCGAGGATGCCCTCATTGCCACTTATGGCGATCCACTTTACGAGTTTTTCTTCAAGGACTTCACCCATCGTTATTGGAATATTCCCCCAAGCCAACTCTCAGCCGAATTCGTGCGTCGCAAGATGCCCAGACTCAATGTTCTCGACCTCGTGAAGAAATGTCTCCCTAAGCTCCCCGGGGGACGATCAGCCGATCTGGTCGTGGCAGGCGCAACGACCGATGAAACCCTTCACTATTCGAAAACAGGCTCCGAGACCCTGCCACGGGTTCTCGCGAATGAGGTCGAGAAGCTTGGCGGAAAAATCATCTATGGCAGTGATATTCTTGAGATCACTCCGACCGAAATTCGATCCTTGGATTCATCGATACGGTTCCACAACCTCCTCTCGACCATTCCGCTACCGGTGTTGATCAGACTCAGCTCGGCGGCACCCCCCGCTGTTCTCGACGCCGCG
Source organism: Verrucomicrobiia bacterium (assembly GCA_030432565.1). Classification (GTDB taxonomy): domain Bacteria; phylum Verrucomicrobiota; class Verrucomicrobiia; order Verrucomicrobiales; family Akkermansiaceae; genus SW10. The sequence goes on from JAUIGV010000049.1 coordinate 27,121, forward strand.
AAAGAACTCAAGTTTAAGCCCATCGTCACCCATGGCTTGTTGGTTCGAAAAAACAAATGCCTCGAGGGACTTTACACCTACTACCGCAACCGCATTTTCCACCGTGTTGGCGAGCCCGGAAATGCCGGACTTGAGGTGAACCCGGCCGATCACTCGGTCCTCATTATTGAAATGACCTGCGACAGGGACGATGCAAAGTGGAATGATGACCCCGCCATCCGAAAACGCGTTCTCGAAGATCTCACCGCCGAAGGGATCTGTCTCCCGGAGGAAATCATAGAGTGGCATCATTTTACCAATCCCCATGGCTATCCCATCTACCAACTCCACTTCGAAAAACACCTCGCGACCGTCCAACAATGGCTGGACCAACAAAAGCATGTCGTAAGCACCGGACGCCAGGGAGCATTCACTTTTCCGGGAATGCACAATGCCATGCGAATGGGACAAGTCGCGGTAGACCTCATCCTCTCGCAATCATGAGCCGACAAGTCGAAAACGTCCACGGAGTCACCGCTTCATCGCGGGATAAAATCTATGACACCCGGGGATGGTTTTTGCCGGCGCTGACTCACGACGATCCTGGAAACAATTGGATCCTGCAAAATTTTTCCCGTTCCGAACCAGGCACCCTCCGGGGACTTCATTACCAAAATCCACATCCTCAAAACAAGTTCCTGGTACTTCTCGAAGGGACCTTGCAGGACATTGTCGCCGACCTGCGACCGGACTCTCCCACCTATCAAAAGTTCGCAGTCTATCATCTCGATGCGGACGGTCGAAACCAACTCTTCATACCAAAAGGATGTGCCCATGGATTTCTCACAACCGGTAAAAAACCAGCACTCGTCTCCTATCTCGCCGACGCACCCTATTCCCCCGGCGATGAAAAGACACTCGCATGGAATGCCCCTGCCTGGAACTTCCCCTGGCTTCATTCCAATCCCATTCTCTCTGAAAAGGATCAGGGATTATCCCCTTCCGACAATCCGGCTGATTCATGACAAACGAGACAGTCCAGTCCCCTCCAAATCTGCCGGCACGGGTCCCCCGCTGGCTTCATCCTTGTGTTGTTTTCACCCTCGTTTTCCTCGCGTTTACCCCCACCCTCTTTTTTGACTTCATCACTTACGATGACCCCGAATTTGTTGTTGATAATCCGAATGTGAACACGGGGCTGAGCCCGGAAAACGTGAGGTGGGCTGTGACCTCGCCTGGCGACGGTAATCTTTGGAGCCCCCTGACTTCACTTTCCCACCAACTGGACGTCTCACTGTTTGGGCTCAATCCCACCTGGCACCATGCCACTAACATTTTCTGGCATGCTCTGGCAGCATGTTTACTTTTCCTCATTTGCAGGAAGCTTCTGTTATCCCGGGGGCTGGGTTACGTCATCACCATGGTCTGGGCCATCCATCCTCAGAAAATTCAATCGGTCGCGTGGGTTTCAGAACGAAAAGGCGTTCTCTCCGGCGCTCTCTTTTTTGCCAGTTTACTTCTTTTCTGTCATTGGAAAAGCAGCCGGACCAAAGGCCCCACAATCTATTTTCTAAGCCTGTTCTTGTTCGCATGCGCCGCCCTTGCAAAACCCAGTGTTCTTCCACTTCCTCTGATCCTGTTTTTCATTTATTATTTCGACCTCGACAATTTTCTCTCCTCAGCCCGCGATGCCCTGAGGCAACTCGCCCCATTCCTGGCAATCGCCCTTCTAGTTGCCGGTGCCATCGTCTACTTCCGATCCCAGGGAACACTCAACGAAGTCGGCAGAAGTGACACCATCGTCGAGCGGTTTCGAAGCGTGACAATGAGCTACACTTTCTACCTCAAACGCTTTCTTGTTCCCGCACCTTCCCAACTTCTATTCAGCCCCACAGCATCAAGGCTTTCTTTCATGACCTCACTCGTCATTATCTTGTTCTTTGCTTATGCAGTCAGGCGATTTGGCAGGCAGAACAAGCTCATTTATCTTGGCGCAATTATCTATACGCTGCTGTGGTTGCCGGTCTCCGGCATCATTCCAATCAGTTATTTCTACGTCGCGGACCGGTATTCGTATCTTCCGCAGATCGGGTTGATCATCATCTCCGTGGGGGCTGCTCAAATTCTTTTTTCACGTCGATCCACAAGAATCATCCTTCCGGTCTGCCTCACAGCACTACTTGTCATTTACATCGTTATCTTGAGGGCCCAGCTGCCTCGCTGGAAGAATAGCGAAACCCTTTTTAGCCACGAACTGAAGATCAACCCGACCAATTCGGTGGCAGCCCTTCACTACGGCGAATTCTTTCAGGCCGAAGATCCCGCAAAAGCTCTGCATTACTACGAAATAGCCCACAAAAACGCACCTCAGGAAGGCATCATGCTAACCAAGATGGGAATGACACAACGTCGCCTGAATGAACCCATGAAGGCGCTTGGCAGCTTTAAAAAGGCGACACGGGTTTCCAATCCCGTCCCCGAAACCTGGACGCAACTTCTTCTTTTGCAGGTTGATCTCAAGCTGCATTCCCAAGCCGAAGAAACCGTGGACGACGGAATCGAAAATTTCCCGGAGAATTGGCCCTTCATCATGAACGGAGCCAACTTTTATCTTCTTGTCAAAAGGGATGCTGAAAAAGCCCTCCCCCTTTTTCTCAAAGCTCACGAATTAGCACCTTCGAATCCAGACATCATCCGCGCTTGCGCACGCTGTTATCGGGCACTCAGTAATGAGGAAGCTGCGAGCCAATTTGAGACGCTGCTTATCCCCTAGGCCATTTCACCCGAAAGAGGCACCTCTGCAGCGAAAAGACAATTATGCCCGGTACGATTCTTCTCTTTCAGGCTTCAGCAATCATCGCAAGCTACCGATGAAACCCCTTGATCCGCACGACTTTCTCCAGTCCGGAGACACTGAAATTGCCCCGTTGAAAGCAAGTTTTCTCAAATAAAAAAAACCAACCCTATGAGGCGAAGATTTTTGAAGGTCGATTGAGGAATGGCTTATCGACGACGGCGGACGAGCAATCCGGTAAAAGCACTTAAAAGAAGCAACCCACCGGAAGGCTCGGGAACATTGGCGCCTTCAAAGTTTAGTCCTGAGCCCAACTTCATCGACCCGGCAAAAACCTGTCCTTTGAAGTCAACGTCGCCAATAATTGTCTTCCCGGATTTATCATCGATGGTCGGATTAATAATAATTCCTTCAAAATTGGCGGTTTCATTCCTGTGAAGATCAAATTTGG
>JAUIGV010000013.1 GCA_030432565.1 Verrucomicrobiia bacterium
AGCCCGGAAGAAGTTGCGGAGGTGGAAGCCAAGCTTAATCGTCGCCCACGCAAATGTCTCGACTATCAAACCCCAAATGACATCTTTTTCGCACCACCCCCCGTTGCGCTAGCCGCTTGAATCCGCCTCTTTAAAAGAGGATGTGTCCGATATATTTTTTGAAAAAAGATATAAAATGGCCTCTTCTCTGAGAGAACATTCCTCACGATATTCCTGGATTATTTTGGCTCATCCCGGGGTTTTGGGGCTGCGGAATTGGGATCACTTGTTTGAGAACCAGAATGCCGATGTTCTCATTTCCTCGGATGAGGATGCTTGCCCGCTTGATTCTTTCTTCGCGGTTCGGGCCACCGTTTGGACAAGCTTCCTGGCAGCCTGGACCAAGGTCCGGCAACCTTCCATCCCGCCCAAAAACGAGCTTGCTGCGATTCTGGACTCCGCGCGCTTTCGCACCGCCACCTTCGAGCGCGGGGAGGTGGTGCGACCTTTCGATGGCCCGATGGATGTGCGCGGTTTGATGGACGCCGCCGTGGTCGACCTTTCCGGGGGAAAACCCGACGAGCAAACCAAGCTGGGATTCGCCCTCCACATGATGCGCACCTTCGGGGACAAGGACGGTCTCTTCCTCGATCTCATGGAAAGCTAAACCCACCGCCCGCCGCGCCATGGACTTCGAAAAAACCTTTCCCCTCCGCTACTATCTCAACCTCGGCCGCCGGGAGGACCGGCGGACAGAATTGGAATGGCACCTCGACCAGGTCGGCGTCACCGCCGAACGCTTCCCGGCTGTCGATGCCCGCTTCTGCAAGTCCGCCCGCGGTTATGAGAACAAGGGCCGCTACGCCCTCGCTCTCACCATCCGACTCGCCATTCGCAAGGCCAAACAATTGAAACAACCAGCCATCCTTTTGCTGGAAGACGATGCCATTCTGCACCCCAATTTCCGCGAACTGATCTCACGCATCGACCTCCCCGAAGACTGGGGAATCTTTTACCTCGGCTGCCAACACATCCAACGCCCCGAACCGATGGCCGATGGCCTGGTGAGGGTAAAGAAGGCTCTCGATTCCCACGCCTGGGCCATCCACGAGCGCGCCTACGATCAGGTCATGGCCGCGATGGATGCCTTTGGCAAACCCACTCCCGCCCATGCTCTCGCTTCCGATCAATTTGTCGCGGAACTGCATCGCACCATTCCGACTTATGCCTGCTACCCCAACCTGGCGTGGCAGTCGGTCGATGAATCCGACCTCACCGGCACGACCTATTCGCTTTATGGAAAGACCGGGCATCAGAAGATTCATCCTTCGGTTCATGACAAGCTCCTCACCGAATGTCTCGCGCCCGAAGCCCTCGGCAAGCCACCCGAACTGGCGCTGCTCTTCCTAACCCGGGGCGATGTTCACCACCCGGAGATTTGGAAGGAATGGATCGCACAAGCTCCGCAAAAGATCTCGATTTACAGCCACCCCAAGCACCCGGAAGAAGTCGAAGGAGGATTCCTCGAGGGCACGGCTGTCCCCGACTTGATTCGGACCCAATGGGGGGAGATCTCCCTGGTGCGGGCTTCCCTGTCTCTCCTCCGTGAAGCGCTGAAAGACGAGGACAACACCCACTTCGTCCTGCTCTCCGAATCCTGTCTCCCGGTGCAAGCACTCTCCAGGATCCTCCTCAGACTCAAGCATGATGGCCGCAGCCGCTTCGGCTTCAAGAATTTCGAGGAGGCCAGTGCGATGAGGAAACATCGCGCCAGCTCCGCGCCCGAAATTCCCCAAGGGTGCTGGCGCTTCCACCCGCAATGGTGGCTCCTCGACCGCGCCGCTGCCAAGGTGGTTACCCGCCGCGATGACACCTTGCAGTTCGAGAAATTCTTCGCAAGCGACGAAGCCTACTTCGGCACCACCTTGATGCGGGAAGGTTATCCCGTCGATGACCTCGTTGATTGCCGGGATCTCACCTGGACCAACTGGGAAAGCGACGCCGGTAGCCCGAATGAATATTCAGAACTCCCGCCCGAGAAACTGCGGGACCTCATCAACAGCGACTGCTTCTTTGCGCGGAAATTCCCCGCCGACTCCGACATCAGGAAATACCAGCTGCATCGATAAGAGAAATCCCTCTCGATCAAGGAGCGCGGGCGTCCCGCCCGTTTCGTCAAGGAGCTAAAAGCTCCCGCTTCTGGAAAGCCGTCCACCCATGATCCGAAAGCGAAGCTTTCGGCTACCTTCCCGAGAAATTACGACCAAAAGCAATCTCGGCCTTTCTCCGCCCATCCCGGGGGAGATTGTAAGTCCTGCTCCATGTCTTGGTTTCGAAATCATAGTCCGTCTGCCAAAAATCGTTTCCATGAACGCTCTGGTCGATCACCTCGCCATTCACCTTCAGCTCAAAGCCATCGTGGCGACTCAACCCCGTGAAAGTTAACGGAACATAACCAAGACCACCCTGAAGCGAAATTTTTGCTTCGTCGTTCTCACAACTGACCCGCACATCAGGAAAGGTTCTCTCGAGCTTTCCCGTCGCGGCTCTCACAAGGCGCTGATTTCCAAGTGCCTCGCGATGAATCATTTTCCAGGTGCCTCCGTAAGCGGCCAGCCCGCCTTTGAAATATTCATTCGGCCCGTAATAGTCATCCATCTTTTGCGGCATCACAACATACTCCACCACCGCCTCGATCAAGTCGCCAGGCCGCAAGCGCGTGATCTCCGATGGCAGGACCAGATCAATCGTGGAATACTCTGACTTTCCACGCACCACTCCGTGTTCCGCAAATCGAAAGCCCACCGACTCGCCGCCCACCCGCGCCTTCCACTCTCTCACGATGATGCCGCGATTCGCCCACGCGCCCCCGTCATTCTTCGGGTTTCCGGGCCGCCCCTCCTCCAACGAAACCCAGGGCGTGCGACCTTCGATCTCCACTCCATCCACGCGGTAGCCCTCTTTCCCAAACTCAACCTCCTTCTCCAGAATTCTCCCGCTCTCATCTCCAAAAACAAAGCGCCCCTCCCGGGTGAAATTATAGGTATCGGCACCCACCTGAAAAATAACGAAGCGCGAAAACTCCACCTCTTTCGTGACCTCCATCCGCAAGCGATAGCAACCGCGCACCAAATCATCGGTACGCCCAAGACTCATTGTCACCGAATGCTTGATCCCTTCCCCGATCCGACCCGCAAATTCAACCTCGGTCAGACACGGCCCCTGTCGATGGGTGATCGTCTTCATCGACTGGTGAGCCAAGCGTTTCCCACTTTTATCAAACACCCGAAAGAAGTCACCGCCGCCGACATTGTGGGTCCAACTCCACTGCTCTTTCCCCTTCATCGGAGTCACCATCACCGGCCTCACATCCGTGATCGTACAATTCGCCTGACCCTGCCCCGGCTCGTAGCAAATCGACTCACCCCAACAACCGAGAGCACTCTGTTCCCACCGCTGGTTTGAGCCCCAACCAATGAGAGAAAGCTGTGCTTGAGAAGCCGCGGCAACTCCACCCCAGTGCGCGTTTGCGATCACCAACTGAAACTTGAGCGTCTTGCCCGCAGGGACCCGGATCTGCGTGATACCGTGGAACCAGGTTCCCTTGTAAACCCCGGCCGCCGCCTCGTTATGCCAGTTCTTGCTCAACTGAACCGGAATCCCCGTGGGCTCCCCGTGCTCATCACAAAGGATGGCCGAAACCCCGGTAATAGGACTGCCAAGGCGACCCTGAAACCCCTTGCCGGTTTTCTCAAACATCAGGCGGGTGACCTCTTCGCTTTCGCCCGGGTTTGTTAAGGAAAACGGAATCCGCTCAAGGACATCATTGCCCTCGCCGATCGGTTTTGCCTGATCCAGATTCACACGATGCCAAAAGTACTCCGGCTCAAATTCGACCGGACATGCGGGCGCATCCACCTTTACTTTGGGCTCCGGTTTTCCCGCATCATCCGGATTAAAAAAGCTCACGACCTGGCGACCTGGCCCGACCGAGGAAAGAAATGGACCAGTCTGCATGCTCGCAAACAACGAAAGGCTCGCGTCCCTCCAGACCTCCCTCGGCCGCACTTCAGAAGCGATTCCGTCTTTCTTAAATCCCCTTTCCTGAACCGCTTTCGTCTTATCCAAATTCTTCGGATCAATCACCCCATGATAAAACCGCACCTCATCAACAACACCCACAAAGCGGTATCCATCACCCAGCCCGTCACCACGTTGCCCAAAAATAACATCATTCTTCGGATCCTTTCGCGGCTTGCCAACCTTCCCTCCGGGCACCCGCCTGCCGTTCACATGAAATCTCATTTCCGCACCATCGTAGCTCAGCATAAAGTGATTCCACTTCCCCAGCCGCAAACTCTCCGAGGTCACCCTCACCTGATTCTCGCGCCCACCCCCAACGTTGATCGTAGCCACCGCCTTCCCCTTCACCAAAAAGATCCCCATATGGCCATCCACCGCTTCATTCCGCCCATCGGTCATCAACCAGGGATAAGCCTTCGTCGCCGAGTCATAATCCTTCGGGACAAAAGCCCAAAACGACCACGTCAGCGAATTTGGATTGAAGTTCCTCAACTTCTGAAACAGCAGGGAATTTGTCCCGTCCAGCCCAAATCCACCACCCGCTTTTCCGAACGATTTTTCACCCGCCACGATCGGCGCAACCCCAGGCCCGGCATCAAAGACAAATGACAATCGATCCGGCCACGCCACCGTCTCAAGGCGGGCCTCCACATTCAACTCCTCGCCCGTGGTCGACTCAAAGATCAGATCGGTGACATCCGCCCGTTGAAAAAAACGCCCGGCCTCCACCAGTCGCGGCCCACCGTGACGCGACCACCCGCGACTTCCCTTGCATTGATAGGTCTTCCCCGCGACCGCTATTTCCAACTTCAAATCACCAGCCGGGAGATCGCGCCACCCTTCCTGCTCCAGAAGACCAAAGTGCGGAATGTCCAAAGTCTCTGTATTCAGAGCCAGAGCATACTCACCCGTCCCGATGACCCGAAGCCATGGCGCCCCTTCAACGACCGCAGGAAATCCTTCCGCCCACCAAATTGCGGAATGATCCTTCTCAAGCGGCATCCCGGCAAGCTGCGCCCGCGCATCAGGCAATACTGTCAAAGACACTGCGGCCAACCAACCACCAAGAGAGCGCATGAAAAACATGCTCTCCATACTGAACCCGGCGCCCCTCCCTGTCCGATCGCAGACGACTTCCTCAAAAAACGGCTCAAACCTTCCGGGGCATTTCGGCGGGCCTCAATCTCATCCCACTGGTCTTGCTGATTCCCGTGAAGATCGGCAGGACCGACCAGACAAGATTGAGCCACGAGAAAAAGATCTTAGCCGGACTCAAGTCATCCGGGCGGCTCCTTGGACGAAATGGCTGTCACAGGTTTGGCCCCGACTAATTGGCGGCCGGATGCTTCTCATGAAGCTCATCCGAGCCTTTATTCACAAATTTGGTCACAATTTTGGCGTGATTTTGAGCCACCTTCGTGGCTTCCGCATTTTTTCCCGAAATCGTCACCTTGAGCCCTTTTGGCAATTCCTGCACTTCAACCTTCAACTGATCGTAATACTCCGTCATTTCGGCATAGGCAGGATCCCATCTCCGCACCATCGCTCCCGAATCGAGCCGTTTTTTCATATACCGAAAATGTTTTTTTAACTTTTCCGCCAGGTTCTTGTCTTCGGAGGTCGTCGTGGCAACGTAACCAGTCTTGGTCATTTCGACCTTGCGGGTCAGCTTCTTATGATTCTCAGCGAGCTCGTGGATGATGGTTCTCTGCTCTTCCGGCAAAGGCCCCCTCATCCCTCCACGACCTTTTCCGCGCCCATTAGGTTGATCTCCAAATGCAGCAGTGCTAAAAAAAAGCCCGAATAACGGATACAGAAGATAAATTGCTCGTGTTCTCATGATTTCTTTCACTTCTTAATTCCTATATTCCACTTTTTGAATATCAAGACTGAATCAGCGCATATGGCAAAAAAGAAACAGATGTCGCCCAAGGCTCTCGCAAAGCTTGGAGCAGTGTTCAAGGTCCTCGGAGACGGCGGAAGGTTGGCTCTTTTGCAGGAACTCAAGCAGGGGGAAAAAACCGTCGGCGAACTTGTTGAACTCACCGGGCAGGGACAAGCGACCGTTTCAAAAAGCCTCAAAATGATGAGCGAGGCCGGCTTGCTGGAGAGAAAGAAGGAGGGCGTCCGTGTTTTTTACCGGGTTGAAGACCGCCTCGTCTTTGACCTTTGCGAACTGGTTTGTGGAAAACTGAATCGCGACCACAAAAGTCTGAGCGAAATCGAGTATTCCATTTGAGCCTCACCGGTCTGCCCCACGGGGCTGGTGAATCCAAAAAGAAGGGGCAGGACGATCAATCCAGAGAGCGCGGCGGAGCAAAATGGACGCGGCGCGCGTTGAACATTCGCAGTCGGCCGGCACCAGTAGCCTTGTCGTTCTTTTATTTCCCTGGCTCACCCACCCAGTAACGAATGCCAATTTGGGGCTTGAAACGGTCGAAGTCATCTGAGCATTCTCTAGCCTATTTATCTCCAGATGAAGATTCTCACACAACTGATTGCTCTTTCCATCGGCTCCGCACAAGCCGCTACGGTTATCGGGCTAAACGCCGATTCCGCAAACTCCACCGGCAACGCCTTTGGAGGAACAATCGAAAAAACCCTCAACGATCCATTTGCCTACGACCCGGCATCGCCGAACTCTCCGTTGCCAAATCGAATCTACAACAGCGGATCAATCGGTTACCACGCCAATCTTGCCGAGGGAGTCGACGCCATCATCTCCTACACCACCGCGAGCATCATCGCCACCAGTGCCTCCGAACCTGTGGTCGTGGTCGACCTCTACGGGCGGGTTGATAATGCTTGCTGCAATGATCGCGATGACGATATCGACGTGCAACTTTTCAATGGCTCATTCAGCTCGCCCATCGCCAGCGTGACCGGCATCAGCCTCGATAATAGCGGCGATGGTTGGGGCCGCGCCATCTTTGACACACTCCCCGAAGGAACGACGTTCGACCGTATTCGGATCATCGGACACGACAGCGGTGGAGGCGCCAACAACAATTACTTTACCCTCCTTGAAACAAGAGCAGCGACAATTGCAGCGGTTCCCGAGCCGTCCTCCCTGGGTCTGCTGGCTCTTGGCGCGACTGCTCTTTTACTTCGCCGAAAGGAGTAGGAGATCACCTTTCCCTCAAATTTCCTTTCATTCTCAAGCGCCCATATTCTGCCGGAATCATGGGCCTTTTTTTTTAGCACAACCCACGAGTCATCACCTGGAGCCATGTCCCTCACATTCATTCGTACCGCCATCGGAGCCGCCCTCCTTTCTCCTGCCCTCACCTTCGGTGGAGTCACCGGGGTTCTTCTGACGCCCGACGGTCCCAACAGTTCTCCCAATTCCTTTGGAGGGAGCCTCGAAAAGACGCTGGACGACCCCTTCGACTACGACGCCGAAGCTCCCGAAATCAATCTTCCAAACCGAATCTACAATAATGGCTCCATCGGCTATCACGCCAACCTGGGCGAAGGCGTCGACGCACTCCTCTCCTACACCACGGCCATCACGATCATCAACAGCGATGAAGCCGAACTTGTTGTCGATCTCTACGGGCGGGTCGACAACGTCTGCTGTAATGATCGGGACGACAATATTGATGTTCAACTCTTCCAAGGCTCTTTCGACACTCCCATTGCGGCCATCACCGGCGTCATGATTGACAACGCAGGAAGCGGCTGGGCGCGTGCCACTTTTGATGAACTTCCGGTTGGAACAAGATTTGACCGCATTCGCATCGTCGGGCGCGACAGTGGCGGCGGCGCGGCCAACAACTACTTCACTCTTCTCGAACTGCGCGCCGCAATCATCACCCCGGACATTGACGACGATAATGACGGCCTGCCGGACGACTGGGAAGTCGCCAACGGAATCAGTCCCGACGACGATGGCACGGTCGACCCCAACAATGGTCCCGACGGTGACCCCGATTCAGACAACCTCTCCAATTTGGCGGAGTTTGAAAACCGGACCGATCCTCAGGATGACGACAGTGACGACGACACTCTCAAAGACGGTGATGAAGTTGCAGGCGCCGGAAACAGACCTGCCACCGACCCTCTCAACCCCGATACCGACGGTGACACCCTAAGCGACCTCGTCGAAACCAACACCGGCACCTTTGCCAGCGCATCTGATACCGGCACAAATCCGACTCTCATTGACAGCGATCTCGATAGCACCGCGGACCAGGAAGAGGTTGGACGAGGAACCGACCCCAATGATCCGGAAAGCGGTGGCAATTTGGCCATTGGAAAGGTTGCCGGCTACTTTGATGGAACCGGGACTCCAACCGCTACGTGGGCTGCTTTCCCTGCCGCCAATATCAACGACGGTGATTTGGCCACGATCACCCACGGGCTCAGCATTTCTTCCCCGGACCACTATTTCGAAATTGATTTAGCTGCCGACAACAGCATCTCCCACGTCATCATCACCGGGCGCGGCTTTCGGGACGACTGCTGCGCTGACCGTCTTGAAAACGCTACTTTATCGATCGTCAACTCGACGGGGACAGAGGTATATCGCCAGGAACTCAGCGGCCAAATCATCATGAGCCAGGAAGTTGACTTGTCGGCAGCGCCCCCCTTCGGACAATTTGTCAGGATCATAAATACCTCCGCCAACGAATATGGACCACAACTGGGCGAGCTCTCCATCGTCGGGTCGTCGGCACCACCCGCCGCCCTCGTCATCAGCGAAATTGAAGCAGACCCCGACAGCGGCGCGGTCTCACTCACCTGGAACTCGCAACCCGGCGCCGTCTACTCCGTCTTTGGTTCGGAGGATTTGCTAATAACCTCCGAACTTAACGACTCTGTCGCATCCCAGGGCCTGACCACCACCTACTCATTCAACAATCCTGAAATGATTGGCAAATCGCGCTATTTCTACCGAATTCAGAGAAACTGATCCAATCATCGATCACCGGTTCATCCGGCTTTCCTGAAACCGCTCATTCTGAAGTCTCCAAATTCCAGCATGCTCCTTCCTTTATCCCGGGGTCGGAGCATTTTCGTGTTCCTCTTGCCAATTCCTTGTTAATTTTTTCTCCAGCCTTATGAACTTCCGATCATTCCTTTTTCTTGGCTTGCTTTTAGGGAGCGACCACTTGTTGGCCCAAACCAACATCGCCCTTGGCCGCCCCGTGTCGGCCTCGGACGCGACGTGGTCCGGCCAGCTCCCCTCAAATCTGACGGACGGCAATCTCTCCAACCAATCCCACCCTCTCGCCGCCTCGGGGACTCTTGGATTTTATTACGAAATTGACCTTGGCACCACCCGCAACCTCGGCTCTCTTGAACTGGTCAACCGGAGCGGCTGCTGCCCCGAACGTCTCTCAAACTATCGTGTGGAAATTCGCGCCGACAACGGAGGATCCGCAGGTGAAGTCAACTGGAGCGCCGACATCCGCACCGATGGCTCGAATTCAGGTAACGGCGGACGCGACACCATCACCGCCGCCCTCGATCCGGGCAAGGCCATGACCGGTCGCTACATCCGCGTCGTCAACCTGAGCAATGCCGCCTACAATCCCCAAATCGCCGAAATTGAAGCCTTTGAAGCCCCCCTTCCGGTCATCTCATTCTTCAAAGTCGACAACGGAAACATCACCGCCACCGGTGATCCAGGCCTCCCCACCAGCGCCAAGCTTTCGTGGTCCGTCACCAATGCGGAGACGGTATCCCTCGGCCAGGGAATCGGACCGGTCCCACTCACCGGTCAGCAAGCGGTCATGCCATCCACCACCACCACCTACCTGCTCACCGCCACCAACTCCTCCGGTTCGATTTCACAGTCCGTCACCATCGGGGTCGATGAGCCGGTCATCGCTCCTGTGCTCACTGAATTCATGGCCGATAATGCGTCTACTCTTGAAGATCAATTCGGAGAGAGTCCCGACTGGATTGAAATTCACAACCCCAACACCTTCGATCTTTCCCTCGCGGGATATCACCTCACCGACAGGGAAGACAACCTCACCCAGTGGACCTTTCCCGCGGGCTCCACTGTCCCGGGCAATGGTTACCTCACCGTCTTCGCCTCCGGTGCCAATCTCACCAACCCCACAGAGCCGCTGCACACCAACTTCTCCCTCAGAAGTGGCGGTGAATACCTCGCTCTTGTCGATCGCGATGGTATTGCGATTCTCACTGGCTTTACTTTTCCCGCGCAAAAGCAGGACTTCAGCTACGGCCTCGAAACCAATGGCAGCACCATTGGTTTCTTCTCACCTGCAACTCCGGAAGCGGCCAATGGATCCTCGTTTGCCGGCTTTGTCGAGGATACCAAATTCGACATTTCCCGTGGATTCTACGAAACCCCGCAATCCGTTTCCATTACCACCGCCACTCCCGACGCGACCATTCGCTACACCACCGATGGCAGCCAGCCATCCGAGAACAACGGGACCACCTACACCGGCCCCGTGACCATCACAACCACCACCGTCTTGAGGGCAATGGCCTACAAGGCAGGCCTTGCCTCCACCAATGTCGACACAAACACCTACCTGTTTGTCGATGACGTCATCACCTCCCCCGAGCTTGGCGAGACCATCACTCCGCAATTACAAGCCTCGCTCACCGATGTCCCCTCGCTCTCCATCGTCACGCCGCAAACGATCAACGGCACTTCGGAAATCCCCGCCTCCTTTGAACTCATCAACCCCGACGGCACGCCCGGATTTCAGGAAAACTGCGGCGTGAAAAACTTCGGCGGAGCATTCACCAATTTCGATAAGAAGAACTTCCGCATGTATTTCCGGAGCCAATACGGAGCCTCCAAACTCCGGCACCCGCTCTTCGAAGGCTTTGATCGGGGCATCACCGCCACTGACACCTTCGACCAACTCAACATCCGCTCCGGTTCCCACGACATGGTGGCGCGCGGCTTCTATATGTCGAATCGCTTCACCGATGACACCATGCTCGACATGGGCAACATCAACCCGCACGGGCGCTTCATGCACCTGTATATCAACGGAAAATACTGGGGGGTCTTCCACCTCCGTGAACGATGGAATGCCGACCACCTCACCGAATATCTCGGCGGTCCCAAGGAGGGATACGAGGCCATCAACGGAAACTGGAACGTCGGGGGATGGGCCGACTCGGTGGCACCCCCGTACGATGGCGACGGCTCGGCCTGGGAACGTATTAAAACCCTCGCCCTCACGAGCAACCCCCAGAACTTTGACGAGCTTTCACCCTATCTCGATATGGAACACTTCATCGACTACATGATCATGTGGATGTATGGAAATTCGGAAGACGAATATCGAACCGTTGGCCCCTCCGATGTCGGCAGCGGCTTCAAGTGGTTCCTCAATGATGCCGACGGATACCTTCGTTCCGCCGGTAACCGGACCGGCTTCGCCAGCAACACCCCCGGAGTTTTCGGGCGAAGCGCCGGTGACGGACCGGGCTCCCTCTTCAGCCTGCTTTTCAAAGCCGGAAATCCCGAATTCCGCATTCTCCTCGCCGACCGCATTCACAAACACTTTTTCAACGATGGAGCCATGACCCCCGCGCGCACCATCGCCCGGCTCGCGGAGCGCTGCGACGAAATGACTTCTCCCTTTTACGCCGAAGCGGCCCGCTGGAATTATCGGTCTCACAACTCCTGGACCTCCGCGAAAAACAACGCACTCAACAGCATCCTTCCCGGCCGCACCGCGAGCGCGCTCAGCCAATATCGTTCCGCAGGCTTTTACCCCGCCACCGTAGCTCCCGTCTTTAGTCAACATGGCGGCGACGTCCCTTCCGGATTTAACCTCACCCTTTCCGATGGCAGCGGAACGATGTATTATACCGTCGATGGCAGTGATCCCCGCCTCAAAGGCGGCGGACTCAATCCCGCTTCGCTGCCCTTCGAGGACGGCCAGATCACCACCACTGTCATCCCCCAACTCTCCGATTGGAAGTATCTCGATGATGGCTCCAATCAAGGCACCGCCTGGCAGACCACCTCCTTCGATGACAGCACCTGGGCTTCCGGCCCGGCCATTCTCGGATATGGCGAATCCACGATTGCGACCACCGTTTCCTTTGGGCCAACTTCCGCACAAAAATTTCCCACGACCTATTTCAGGAAGACAATCTCTCTCACCGATACCGCCGGGATTACCGGAGGAACCATTCGCATCAAACGGGACGATGGAGCCGTGGTCTACCTGAATGGCACCGAAGTCGGCCGGACCTCCATGCCTTCCGGCCCGATCGACTACCTCACCTTTGCCAACACCGCCTCGGACGACGGTCGTGACTTTCAAACGCTCAACGTACCAAACACCCTGT
The DNA here is from genome assembly GCA_030432565.1 of Verrucomicrobiia bacterium. GTDB lineage: Bacteria > Verrucomicrobiota > Verrucomicrobiia > Verrucomicrobiales > Akkermansiaceae > SW10. The sequence continues at coordinate 12,364 of JAUIGV010000013.1, forward strand.
TCATCGAGGGCGAAAATATCATTGCCGTTGAAGTCCACCAAAGCACCGCCGGAAGTTCGGACCTGCAATTTGATCTCGAGTTGAGCATCACGCGGCCAGCCGAAGGATCGTCTCCACTCAACATGACTGAAAACATGCTCGTCCGCGCCCGCTCCCTCGATAACGGAAATTGGTCCGCTCTCAATGAGGCCTTCTTTAACGTCACCACTTCCCTTCCAGTCCAGGCTGCCGAAGTCTTCCCCTCGGAGATTCACTATAATCCCACTGGCCCGGACGATTCCGAATTCATCGAACTCCACAACCAATCAGGCCACGCCATTAATCTTCGCGGTTGCTATTTCAGCGACGGGATCGATTTCACCTTTCCCGATAATCGCGACATCCCCGTGGCACCCGGCCAACGCGTTCTCATCGTTGACAGCCAGTTCGGTATCGATGCCACCTACGGTCTCGACCTTCCCATCGTCGGAGTCTATCGGGGCAACCTGAACAACGGCGGAGAAACCCTCACCCTGATGGCTCCCGATGGCTTCACCGAACTCTTCAGCGTCACCTTCGATGGAGCCGATCCATGGCCCGAGGAAGCCGATGGCGACGGAATGAGTCTCGTGCTCACCAATCCCAATGACCTCAACTCACCCGCCTCGTGGCGTCCAAGTCTCGAAATCGGGGGGAATCCCGGCGGAAGCGATTCCACCACCTTCACCGGAGACCCGGATGTGGATGCTGATGGCGATGGTGTCTCGGCATTTGGCGAATACGCTCTCGGAACTGACGATTCCATTGCCAATGACGCCAACTCTCTCACCACCTTCCTCATCAACGAAAACGGCCACTGGGAATTCACCTTCCCGCAGGCACTCACCGCAGATGATGCCATCGCATCCGTCGAGATTTCCAACGACCTTGCCGCATGGAATGCCAGCACCCCGGTTGAGGCCAGCCTGAGCAAATCGTGGGTGGCCGAAGGAAAACTCTGGCGCACCTACCGCTCCACCAACCCGACAAACGGTAATTCGTTTTTCATTCGGACCAAATATCGGTCCTTGGATCAGTAATTGCTGAATTCACGAACTCTTTGGGTGAGATCCGGCTCGAATCCAGTCGTGGAGTTAGCAGACTTCCTTCCGTTGGAAGCTATCAGCCTCTGAAGAACGCATCTATCCGGTCGCTGATGATCCCGCCCCCTCCCCCCCTGCTCCGGTCCGCAGGCAGCCAACAAGGCCGGCCAGGCAACAGCGAATTCCTTGCAGTAACAGTCAAGGAAACGGGGATAGAGCGATCGTGAAAATTGTCATTCGGCAGGGTTCATTCCGCCGCCAATTCATCTGGATTTTTGCGCCGGAATATCATCATTAGAGCTAAATGGAATACGAGCATGTCATCGTCCGCGGCCCCGCTGGCAAGAAAAGATGTTGCCCCTTTCTCGCGAAGGACTGGATTCCCGGAGACCGCGCGGGAGTCTATGAATGCCCCAATTGTCATGACCACGCCCTAAGCTGCGAGACTGATCAGGAGGCGATAGCGCTCGCCCGAAACGGTCAATTGGTCGCCATCAAACGCCCCTCATACCAAGCTCTCTCAGAACTGGGCGAGATCTTCACAGGATCCCCAAAGGTGACCTCGGAAGAATCCAACGCCATCTCTTCTTTTCCCGTCATCAATGCCAAGATCGATGTTCTCGAAGATATCAAAATGTGTGATCGTGTTTGTGAAGAATGCGGCTTTCCCATCAAGTCCTATCACAAAACTTGCCGCGTTTGTGCCGAGAAAAACACCGACCGAAGAGCCCGGATCAAGGAGATCGAAAGGGAACGCCGGCGAATTGCCAAGATTCGCAGGAAGGCGGTCAAACTCTCAAACGAACAACGGCTCAAGGAGGTTCTCAAGCCGGCCTGGAATATCACTGTGCAGCCGGCCTGCGAAGAACTCCCCCGCACCGCCTCCAAGTTTGGCGGAATTCCCTACCTTGAAAAAGGAGAGGATTGGCCGGTCTGCCATGTCTGCCGGAAGAACATGGCTTTCATTTGCCAGGCCGACGTGGGTGACACTGAAACCGGAAGGGATTTGGGGGTCGGCTTTTTCACCTTCTTCTTTTGTTGGGATTGCGATGAGTCTGATCACGATGACGGGCAAACGCAGAACCGGGTCCGGTTTTATGCAATGGCTTCCGAGGAAAAACTCTCGGATCCCCCCGAGGTTGCTTTGTCCTACGACTTCATCTCCCCTCACCCCGAAAGAGGTCTTACTCTCGAAAAGACCCTTTGTGCCCCGGACGATGAAGAGATGGAGGATTATGCTCCCGAACTCGCTGAGATCCTTTCCGTCGAACACCCCGGCGATCCCTACGAAGCTTATCGTACTTTAGTCGATCAAGTCGGAGCCATCAACGAACCCCATTCACATATTGGAGGATACGGATGGTGGATTCAGGGATCTGAAAGCCAGAGGACCTCGATCCTGTTCGCCCAGATCCATTCATCGGAAACAGATTGCCCCGTCTTCGGAGACGGAGGTTCGGTTTATCTTCTTGTTGAGCCCGAATCCCTCAAAGTGGGGTTAGTCTTCCAGTGTTATTGAACAATAAGCCAAGGAATGAGCGAACCCGCAACCATCCTCCAGGCCTCCTCGCCTCACGGTAATCTTGAAGCGATCGTTGAACAGGACGAGCGCGTGACCTACCTTTACCTGCGCGCTCCGGAAAATGAGGAATTCGGCATAAAATCCTGCTGGATTCGCAACCACTCTACCGCCCCGGAAGACCTGGATCTTGACGGGATGAATCAAGGCATTCCGCCCATGTTGCCCCGGGAGTTTTGTCTTTCCCCCGATGGAAGGAATTTTCTGGACCCAGGCCGACTCAGCCTCGTCTGGTTTCCTGAGGGAGACGGCATCGCACTTCTCGAAGACGGTCAGGTGCTTGCCGCCATTCCCGGCTGGGCCGGACCAAATGGCTTTCCCGGCTATGCCCGCGATTGCGTCGGTCAAAGCCCCCTCTGCTGGAAGCTCGAAAACGCCACTGACTTTGAAGAACGAATCTTCGCCGCGAACCGCTACTGGAAGGCCTGGCTTCAGGAGCCCTCTCCCTGGGTGTCATGCCAGCAATCTTTTCTAACTGCCTACGAGACTGCCCTAGGGCCCTACTCACGATACTTTGCGATCGATGGAAACAAGTGGCCTCCAAAGGCCCTCGCCCAATTCGACGGCCCGGAGTTTACCTACCTTCTCACACTCGGCGTTTCACTACGCCCGCAACCAGCTGTCGAAAGATACTTTGAAGACCCGACCCAATTCCGCAGGCTGGAACTCGCAGCCTGCTTCTCTTCGGAGGTCGCCCCGGAAACCGTTTCCACCTTTGCCCGCTATCTTTCTGCTCAAGCCGACTTCCCCTGGTCGCAGTTCACCTTCTTCGCCAACGGACACACCATTCCTTGCGAAGCCTTTTCAAATGATCCCAAGTTGCAGGACTTCTCCTACATTCTACTGGTTGAAGAACCACCCAACTCACCCCGAATCGATATCCCATGGTCCACCGGAGAACAGGTGACTCTTCTCTGGGCCGTGCCCATCACTGCGGACGAACAAGAGCGCGCCAAAGAGCACGGAAGCCGCAAACTCCTTACCGGGCTTTCGCCTGATCATAGCCCCCAAATCATCGGATCCAGATCTTCCTGCGACTCCTGACTCAGAGAGAGCAGGCCATTACTTCCAACAGATTTTGGCGGGGCTGGCAGGGGGCGTCAATTGTCGCCTGATCATGCCGGAGGGCGGACCGGGAGACTTCGCCTGCACCCTGACCAACCAGCCTGACCCCCAAGATTGGCAACGAGATCTGTATCTTCAAAAAAAGCGTTTTTGCATTGAGCAAGTCTTCCATCAAGTGAAGAGCCAGACCGGAATGTGTCGAATATCAAGTGCGAAACTGGCGCGGTTGGCACCACGACATGGTGTTCGTGTCTCTGGGCGCGCTTCTCATGAATGAGATCATGGCACACCACTTCAGAGGTGGTTCATCGGCAGCTTCCTTTCCACGACGGAAAAAACGCCCGGCATTGCCCTCGTGGCAACAATTCCCTTCGACGACAAGACCACTTTGAGCATCTGCCCGGACACTTAACAATCCCACCCGCCCCCACCACCATCAGGCTCCTTCTGCACGCCCCCCTTTTGACTCTTCTCAAGCAAATTGCCCTGTCTTTCCTCAATAGCAGATTTTTTTTGACTGGACTCCGCCAAACTCTTCTTCACAAATTCGGTCATGTTCAGATTTTCCTCTGCTTTTGTCGCTCTTGCGATTGCCCTCCCGGCTAACGCAGCGCTGCTTGCCCACTATGATTTTACCGATGGTGACCTCACTGACAACGAAGTAGGACCGGCCGAAACGCTTTCCCTCGTCAATAATGGATCGAATCTCATCACCACGACAGCTGAAGGAGCGGCAGTCTTTCCAGGGGAGGCCGCAGGAGACCGAGACTATCTTGAAGTTGAGCGCGGGGCGGGAGCCGGGGCCTTCACGGTCTCAATTTGGTTCAAAACCGACACAATCAACCAAGGTGGGTTTCAGGGGATTTTTAGCAATAACATTGCCAATGTGGCCGACAACTTTTCCTGGCAGATTGATGTAAACAACGGCGTCCTGCGGTTTGTCTCCGCAACCACAGGGTTCGGTTCCATCACCAATGCCGAAGCGGGAGAGCCGCAGATCCAGACCGGCGTCTGGAATCACGTCGTGGCAAGAAAGACGGGCGGAAGCGCCGCAGACTTTTGGCTGGGGACCGAGAGCACCCCCCTCCAGTCCCTCGGGACTGCAAACCTCAATCCGGGCGGCCTCCAGTGGTTTCGACTCGGGGTCAATCGGAATAGCGACTCACTCTACGCCATGGAGATGGCGAACGTTAAAATCTACGACGATGTCAACGTTTCCCTCACCGACCTCAACAATGAGGGCCCCCAATTGCTCGCCATACCCGAGCCATCCACGGTCCTCCTCGCAGCTTTGGTCCTTCCCGCCTTCTTGCGACGCCGACGGTAATTTGAAGTCCCACCGCACTTTTCTAAAGAGCACCTCCTGGGAGGTGCTTTTTTCGTTTCGTTGCCCGCAATCCATGCGGAATATTACAAGACAGATGCCCAGCCATTGACCTGCCAGCCTGGCCTCAGACAAAAATCTGGAATGACACTTCCTTTTGATCGCAGCAGGGTATTCCTTGAATTGGCATGTTTTTTCCGTGGGCGGAGAACGCTTGGCTTTGGAAAGGTGGCGTTTGGACTTAAAGATCGTTTTCGACTCTAAGAACGCCGGAGGGCTGCCCAATGAGTCTCATTTCCACTGAAAATCGCTCTTTTTTCCCTCCTTAAAAAAAATTTGGCAAGATGGACGGGGTTGTTAGTATACTAGGGTTCTCCCTCTTTCACCACGCCATCGTATGCCCTGTTCTCTTTTCCAACTCAACCCGCAGTCAGGCACGCAACCGACGCGCTCGTTCGCGTCCGCCATCGCTGGACTTACCGCAGTTTTGCTCACCTCCTTTGCCCCCGCCAAAACGTGGGTGGATTCGACCGGGAATCCGATGAACGGGGATTTCCTGGGCTTGAAGGACGGCAAGGTGGCCATTCGTCTGGAGGATGGAAAGACGACCCAGGTTCCATTGCAGGCTCTTTCAAAGGTCGATCAGGAGTTCGCAAAGAAGCGCAGCTTTACCTACAAGGCCGAGCTGGTCGCCCTTGCGGTCAGGCGGATCGATGCAGCAGTCGAGAATGGGCTCAAGGAGCAAGATCTAAAATACAACGGCGGGCTCAACGACCACATGTTCCTCCGTCGTATCTACCTCGATCTGGCGGGTCGCATTCCCAACTACAAGGAGGCCAGGGATTTCCTCAACTCGCGCAGCCCGCAGAAGCGTCAGGAGCTGATCACGAAGCTTCTCAGCTCGGTTGACTACACCAGCCACAACTACAACTACTTCGCGGAACAATTGCGCATCCAGTCGCGCTTCCCCGGAACCGTCTTGCGCAACGACGCTTTCATCTACTGGCTCAAGGAGCAGATTCAGACGAACCGTCCCTACGACGAGCTGGTGCGTGAACTGATTACCGCGGAAGGCCGCATTTGGGATAATCCCGCGGTGGGCTATCACCTCCGCGACAAGGACATGAAGCTCGATCATGTCGCCTTCATGGGAAAAGTGTTCCTCGGTACCGACATCACTTGTGCGCAGTGTCATGACGATCCCTTCAGCAACTGGACGCAGTACGAGTATTACGAGCTTTCGGCTTACCTCTCCGGTCTCGAGCACAAGGGACCCAAGCCCAAGAACAAGGCCATCCCGAACCGAAAGCAGATCGAGCAGTATCTCGCCCAGAAAAACAATCTCGATCCCAGTAAGGAGGAGGATAAGGAAAAGCTCCGCAACTTGGTTCGCCGTTATGACCGTCCGCTGCGTGACATCGACCGGGCTGGCGAGTTCGTGGTCCGCAACGTGAAGGACCGCCCGATGCGTCTTCCCGCGACCTACGAATACGATGACGCCATGCCGCAGGAGGTCGTTCCTCCCCGGGTCCTCTTTGGAAAAGAACAGGGTGCCGCGGTGGCCGCCCTCACTCCCCGCGAGCGCCTTGCCGCTTGGTTGACCTCCCGCGACAACAAGAAGTTTGCGATGAACATCGCCAACCGGATGTGGGCCAAATTCATGGGCCGCGGGGTCTCCGAACCGCTCTACAACATCAACCCGCGCAAGGCCTACAACCCTGAGCTCCTCAAGGTCCTCGCCGAGGAGATGCTCGTTCTCGATTTCGACCTCAAGGCCTTTGCCTGGGTGATCGTCAACACCAAGGCCTATAACCAGCTCGCCACCCGCACCAAATCGTCCGAAGCGGATCCTTATTATTTCCAGGGCCCCATCCTGCGCCGCATGACCGCCGAACAGGTCTGGGATTCCATGATGACCCTCATGCTTGGGGACCCTAACCAATTCCGCCTCGAGTCCGGTGAGGAAGTCAACGAACTGATGAATCTGGCCGGCCAGAGCCCTTCCTCGGTCGAAGCCTTCCTCGCTTCGCTGGATGAATACAACAAGTTCCGTCCCGAACACCTCATCGTGAACGCCGAGGGTGTTTCCATTCTCGAAGCCAAGTTGGCCCCTCAGGAAACGGCGGGGGCATTTGGCACAAACCTGACGAGACCTCCCTTCAAAAAAATGGAAGGCAAGTCCGCCGAGGGAGCGATGGCCGAACTGATGAACCAGGCCAAGAAAAAGAAGATCCTCCTCGCCCGCGCCTCCGAGCTTCCACAGCCCTCCGACCCGGCCCACTTCCTCAGCCAGTTTGGCCAGTCGCAGCGCACCTTTGTCATCCGGGCGAGCTCGCTCGACGGATCGGTGCCCCAGGTCATGGAGCTTATGAACGGTTACACCACCGAGATTCTCACCCAGCCGGGTTCCAAGATCTTTATGGATATGAAGAATCTCCGCTCGAACTTCGAGAAGGCGGATGTCGTCTTCATGAGCATTCTCAGTCGCCGCGCGGTCGGCAACGAACACAACCTCATCGACAAGGAGCTTCGCTCCGGCAGCGACGAGGTCTTTGCCGACCTCATCTGGGCCCTCCTCAACACTCCTGAATTCCTCTTCGTCAAGTAAACCTCCAACTCCGCCTCTCAATGAAAGACACTTTTAAGAAATTCGACGACATCGACCGTCGCGACTTCCTCACCGGGACGGCCGCCGCTGCTCTCGGGGTAAGCATTCTTCCCAACCTCGCGGTTGGCGAAGAACGGGAAGTCATCAAGCCCGGCGCGCACGCCACGGCCAAGAACGTCATCTTCCTCTACATGGCGGGCGGAATGCCGCATGTGGACACCTTTGATCCCAAGATTCCCAGCCATATCGCCGGGGGCTCCTCTCCGATCGCTACAAACGCGAGCGGACTTCAGATTGCCAGTCACCTCCCTAATATGGCCAAGCAGGCCGACAAGTTTGCGGTGGTGCGTTCCATGACCACCAAGACCGGTGATCATGCCGGCGGGAACTACCTCATGCACACCGGCTTCAGCCGTCAACCCGGCCAAAGCCATCCGCAAATGGGATCTTGGGCCCAATACTTCCTCGGCCGCCGCAACAAACTCATTCCAGACAGCATCGTCATCGGAGGCGGGAACCCCGGACCCGGTTTCTTCCGGCCCGATCACAGCCCCCTTCCCATCGGCGACCCCAGCCGCGGCCTCAAGGATCTCGTTCCCAAGATCGATAAGAAGCGCTTCGAGCGCCGCATGAAATACGCCAAGGCCTTTAGCGAGACCTTTGAGGAAGGGTTTCCGCACGACGACGTACGCGCCTATGCGGATTTCTACGAGGAAACAGTCAAGCTCTTTGACGACAAGACCACCAAGCTTTTCGACATCAACAAGGAGCCTGCCGAGATGAAGAGCCTTTATGGCAATTCCCGCTTTGGGCGGGGCTTGCTTCTCGCCCGTCGCCTCGTCGAAAACAACGTTCGCTACGTCGAGGTCCAGCTTGGCGGTTGGGACGGCCAGCACGGCAACTACAACGCCGGGGCCAACCGTGCCGGTGAGATGGACGGGCCGGTGGCGGCGTTGTTACATGACCTTGAAGCCCGCGGACTTCTCAAGGAGACGATGGTCGTTCTCACCACCGAGTTCGGCAGGACTCCAAAGATCAATCAGCGTGGCGGACGCGATCACTTCCCGAAAGCCTTCTCAGTCATGCTTGCCGGCGGCGGGGTCAATGGGGGGCAGTATATTGGTGAAACAGATGAGAACGCCAGCAGCATCAAGAGCGAGCGCTTTGGGCCCAAGGACCTTCACACGACCATCGCCTATGCTCTCGGCCTACCTATCGACAAGCGGGTCCACCCGGGCGGCGGACGCCCCTTCTTCGTGGGTGACCGTGGCAAGGTTATCAAGCAAGCCTTTGCGTGATCGACGAAAGCCGTTCCCACCAAAACCACCCAGCCCAATGCCCCCGCATCGACGGGCTTTGGTGTTTGGAAGATGGAATCCTACGGGGTTCCCCCATCATCTATTGGTCGAGGCGGGAAAAAACAAATAAGCCGGGTATCCTACGATTTTAATCTGCGGCCTGCTTGGCAAAGAAGCCCGGAATCGGCCGGACAGGAATTCTCCGGACCCGGATCTTCAAGTGTCTTCTCCAGCCCCCGCCGCCCGCACTTTTTCAGCCACCCAGACGACCATTGTTACTCTCCCGCTGCTTTCCACTCACCACTCCCAACCTTCAGCTCTTCTGTTTTTAGACCCCACCATGTTGTTCTGATGAAACGGGGACTTTCATCGGATGACTTGACCAACTCGACCGACTGAAACTTTCCTCCAATGAATCCGCCAACCAGAAGAAGAATCAAGAGGGTAAAGGACGACTTTAGTGTTATTTTTTTCATTGGAAAATTCAGTCCCGACAAGAGCCGGATCAATCTTGGAGCAGGACTTCCGCCCGATCGAAGTATGTTTTAATCTCTTCTTCTTGTCCATCGAACGATTTTTCCCAGCTGAGACCCTATGGCTGCCGGTTGAGCCCGGCATCCCTTTCAGGTTGATCGCCCATTGATTGCGATACGGTGCGTGTCGCTCTTTTCGGAGCCAGTTGAATTGAAGCTTTTCTGACAACAAGGGCTATTGAACAATTGAAGATGAACTCCCACGCACCGCAGACACTCCACCTTGGATTCAACATCCATCAAGCACGAGCGAGGGCGGCAGACGATCCCAAAGGGTTGCACGGGTGGGGCTTTACCGAAACCTCGCGAGGAAGCAGGCGGGCCCGCAGGGAGGTTTGCGTTGTTTTAGGAATGAAGATTGCTTTTTGCAGAAGGAATCGACGTGGGTGACGATTGCGGCATATGACCCACTGAACCCCAGCCTTCTTGAACGCGAGAACGATATCCGTTTTAGGGGATGTCGGAGAACTTCTTGAAAACGGAGACTCCATAGCTCTCCGAACTGAGGATCGGGTTGAACGAAAAACCCAGCCAAACGGGCTGATCGACCACCACAGCCGCGTTCCGCCGTTAGATCATTCGCTGACAAGCCAGGCTCCGAAGCAGCGTAGGTAGCCTACACAAACCTATGAAGAAATTCTGGCTCTCTCTCCTGTCAATCACTCTACCGGCCTCCGCGGTCACTTTTGAGGACAACGACACCGTCGTTCTTCTCGGAAACACCGTCATCGAACGAGCCCAAAAATACGGCCACCTCGAAACTGCGATCAGCCTCTCCGCCGGGAAAAACAATCTTAAGTTCCGTAATCTCGGCTGGAGCGGTGACACTGTGTTCGGCACCGCAAGAAGCTACTTCGGCCCTCCCAAGGAAGGATTCGATCGCCTCAAATCCGACCTCACCGAACTCAAGCCCAATGTCGTCATCGTCTGCTACGGAGCCGTCGCCGCCTTCGACGGAGAAAAAGGCCTCCCCGAATTCATTTCCGGATACGAAACTCTTCTCTCCATGATCAAATCATCGGCAGCCCCCCGCGAGATTGTCATCGTCTCGCCCCCGCCCGCCGAATCTCTCGGCGCACCCATGCCCGACATGGCGAAACACAACAAGCGCCTCGCCCTTTACTCCGAAGCCCTCGGCGACCTGGCAGCCAAACACAAACTCCGGTTCGCCGACTTCTTCACCACGCTAGGCAGTAGCAAAGGCCTTACTGACAACGGCCTCCACTTCACCAGCGAAGGCTATCAAACCGCCTCTCCAAAATTCGTCGAAGCCCTCGGCCTCACTCTCGCGACCGGTAACCAACTCCAGAGCGAGCACGCCCGCAAACTCCGCGAAGCCACCGTCGCCAAAAACAAGCTCTTCTTCTTCCGCTGGCGCCCTGCCAACGAAACCTACCTCCGTCTCTTCCGCAAACACGAGCAAGGCAACAACGTCAGAGAACTCCCGATGTTTGACCCGCTCATCGCCGAGGCCGAAAAGGAAATCGAAGCCCTCAAGAAAACCACTCTTTCCCTCAAGTAGAAATGATCACCCGACTTCTCTTCACGGTCTCCTTCACGACCCTTTCCGCCTTCGCGCAACGCGGCCTCAAGGACATTCCCGATCCGGATCCGGTTAAACAAGCCGCTGCCTTCAACCTGCCGGAAGGCATGGAGATCCAGCTCGTCGCTTCCGATCCCATGATCGCGAAACCGGTGCAGATGAACTTTGACTCCCAGGGGCGCATCTGGCTCGTCTCCAGCGGAATGTATCCTCACATCGTTCCCGGCGCCGAGGAAAACGACAAGGTCCTCATTCTTGAAGACACAAATGGCGACGGCGTCGCCGACAAGCGCACCGTTTTCGCCGACGATCTCCACATCCCCACCGCCGTTCTTCCGGCCGATGGCGGAGCTTACGTCGCCAACTCGACCGAGATCATTTTCCTCAAGGACACGGATGGAGATGGCAAGGCCGACCACCGCCGTGTCGTGCTTTCAGGTTTCGGCACCGAAGACACCCACCACCTCGTCCACACCTTCGAGCAGGGCCCGGATGGCATGCTTTACTTCTTGCAGTCCATCTACATCCACAGCCATCTCGAAACCCCCTATGGCGTCCGTCGCCTCATGGGAGGAGGCGTTTGGCACTTCCGACCCGAAACCCAACGCGCTGAAATCCTCTCCAAAGGTCTCATTAACCCCTGGGGATTCATCTTTGATGAACACGGACAAACCTTCGCCACCGACGGTGCCGGCGGCCAGGGAATCAACGATATTTTCCCGCGCTCCGTTTTCCGGACCTCACCCGGAGCCCAACGCATCGTCGACGGACTCAACCCCGGCCAGCCCAAGCTCTGCGGCCTTGAAATCCTCTCCGGATCCCATATCCCCGAGAAGCTTCGCGGCGTCCTCATCGCGCCCGATTTCCGGGGTCACCGCATCAATGCCTACCGCCTCACTCCCGAGGGCTCATCTTACAAGTCCACCCGCATCGATGACTTCCTGAGTTCCTCCCACCGCGCCTTCCGACCCATCGATGTTAAAATGGGGCCCGACGGCGCGCTCTACATCGCCGATTGGTATAACCCCATCATCCAGCACGGCGAGGTCGATTTCCGGGATGAGCGCCGCGACCACTCGCGCGGACGCATCTGGCGCGTCACGTTCAAAGACCGCCCTCTGGTTGAGAAGAAGAACTTCTCCCAATCTTCCATCGAAGATCTCGTGGTCCATCTCCTTTCAAAAGAACGAGTCCACCGCGAACAGGCCAGAAGCGAGCTTCGCACCCGCAACCGCGGGGAAGTTCTCGCAATACTCAACACCTGGAATGGCAAACTCACCGAAGACTTTGCGCGCATGCAGTTCATGTGGACTTATCAAGCCCTCAACCATACTCCGGTCGGCCTGATCAAGTCGCTCATCGCATCCGATGACCCCCGCTACCGCGCTGCTGCCCTTCGAGTGATCTACCACCGTCACGAAGAAGTCCCCGGTGCCGCCGAAATCGTCAAAAAAGCCATCAATGATGACAACGGACGCGTCCGTCTTTGGGCCGTCAGCTGCCTCGCCCAAATGCCCGGACCCGACTCTGTCCCAACCGCTTTGCAGGCCCTCGATCACCCGGTCGACAAAACGATGGACTTCGCACTCTGGTCCATCGTCCGGGAACACCAGGAACACTGGGCTCCCAGATTCGAAGCTGGAAAGCCCGTCTTTGGCGACAAGCTCCCACACCTCATCTTTGCGATGAAGGCCCTCGGGAAATCACTCTCACTCGAGTCCATCTTCACCAGTGTCAATAACGGAAGCCTCACCCCGACCGAGCGCAAGGATGCCATTTCGGTGATCTCGCAAGTCGGCTCCGCAAGCGACCTCAGCCGCCTTCTCAAGTTGGCTCCCAAAGAACCGGCCATCCTTGAGCAACTCGTCACCGCCGCGCAAATCCGCAAATTACAACCCAAGTCAGGAAAAGAACAACTCCTTCCCTTCCTGGATTCGGACCAACCCGCGATTTTCGCCAGCGCCGCCAAACTGGCCGGCCTCTGGAAATTTGCTCCCGCCCGGGACAAGTTGGTGACTGCTTTCACCCAATCACCGGCCAAACGACAAGCCGCCGCCGAGGGCCTCCGCCTCTTTGGCGATCAGGAAACGATCAAGCTCTTCGTCAAGCTTTCCAAGGACTCTCCCGATGAAGCCACCCGCGCCATCGCGGTCAAGGAACTGGCCAGGATTGCTCCCGACCGGGCCGCCGCCAGCGCCGTCGCTCTCTTGCAAAAAGACACCGCCGGAAAGGACGAACACGGACTGTTCTCCAGCTTCCTGCAAAGCACCCGGGCCTCCACCTCGCTCGCCAAAGCACTCAAGGACAAAACCCTTCCCACCAAGATCGCCACCCTCGGCCTTCAGCGCGCGGGCACTTCCGGACGTCCTCCAAAAGACCTGATGGCCGCCCTGCAAACCGCCGGAAATCTTAAACCAATGTCGCAACAACTCTCTGCCGCCGAGATGGCCAAGCTCGTTGATCGCGTGCGCCAGGAAGGCGACGCTCATCGCGGCGAAACGATCTATCGCCGCACCGACCTCCAATGCACCGCCTGCCACGCCATCGGTGGAGTCGGCAGCCCCATCGGTCCGGACCTCGTCAGCATTGGAGCCAGCGCCCCGGTCGACTACCTCATCACCTCGCTCCTCAATCCCAACGACAAGATCAAGGAAGGTTATCACACCACCCTCGTCAGCGAGAAAAATGGCAACGCCCACACCGGCGGCCTCGTGAGCGAGAGCGACACCGAAGTGGTCCTCCGAGATTACGCCGGAAAGATGAACCGTATCGCCCGCGCCGACATTAAGAACATCACTATCAGCCCCGTCTCCATGATGCCTCCCGGCCTCACTGCCGGGCTTCGCGAAGACCAATTCGTTGACCTGGTACGATTCCTCTCTGAGTTAGGCAAGGACGGTGATTTCAAGGTCAGCGCCAAGCCCATCATCCGCGATTGGAAGGTCCTGCAACCCCATCCGCGCACCGTCGACGGCATGGGCCACTATGGCACCGCCGTCTTCGCCGAAAGATTTGAGGGCTACCAATGGCAACCCTATGGCAGCAAGGTCGGCGGAGAACTCGTCCCATCCGAACTTCCCAAGGTAAAAGGCCGTGGCCGCAATACCTGGGGAGTGGCCCGCTTCGGCATCACGCAAAAAGGAAAAGTGAAATTGAAAATCAACGACACCACCTTGCTCGATCTCTTCGCCGGAAAAAAAGAAATCGACCTCCCCGAAAAAGGGCCGGCAATCATCGAACTCACCGGAAATGAAGATCCGGAACATTTCACTCTCGCCGTGAATTCCGCTTACCGGCAGACTCCGGTCTTACTCGAACTCGTCACCGAATGAAGCTCCTCAAACTCACCCTCCCCATCGGACTCATTGCCATCGGAATCGCCGCCCGCGATTCCGCAAAGGACAAACCCAGCCACGCCCGCCAGGTCGTCGACCCAGGCGTCTACACCGAAGGAGCCTCCTTTGGCGATGTCGATGGCGATGGCAAGGTCGACCTCCTCGCTGGTCCCTTCTGGTGGTCCGGCCCGGACTTCAAAAAATCAAACCGCTACCGACCCGGCGAGGCCGTGCCTGCCAAAGGATACGCTCACAACTCCTTCCAGAGTTGGGTTCTCGATATCAATGGCGACGGACGCAACGACATCTTCCAGGTCGCACACGATGGAAAATTCCACCTCGACCTCTACGTGCAACCGGAAAAGCCTTCCGAGAACTGGACCATGCACCGCGTCGCCGCCAAAATCGGGAACGAGTCTCCCGAGATGACCGATCTCACCGGAGACGGGAAACTCGAACTCGTGGCGATGAAAGACGGTCGCTTTGGCTTCTTTACTCCTGACCCCAAAGCCCCGGAAAAGCCCTGGACCTTTCACTCTATTTCCCCCGAGCGCACCAAGTCACCCTACTATCACGGCCTTGGCTTCGGCGATCTCAATGGCGATGGACGCACCGACGTTCTCGAAAAGGAAGGTTGGTATGAAGCGCCCGAAGATCCTTTGAAGCCCGGCAACTGGAACTTCCATCACTATCCCTTTTCGCGGGCTGGTGGAGCCCAGATGCTCGTCTTTGACATCGACGGCGATGGCGACAACGACGTCGTCTCCAGCACCGCGGCCCACTCCTGGGGGCTGGCTTGGTTCGAAAACCATAAGAAGGAAGGCCGGATCACCTTCAAGAAACACACTCTCGTTCCCGAGGACAAATCACCCGGCGTCGGCGGCGTAACCTTTAGCCAGGCCCACTCTCTGGTGGCAGGCGACTTTAACAAAGACGGCCTCACCGACTTCGCCACCGGCAAACGCTACTTCGCCCACAACGGTCGCGACCCTGGTGCCGACCAAGCCGCCGTCCTCTATTGGTTTGAGCTCGTCCGCGACGACAACGGGGCTCGCTTCATTCCCCACCTGCTGGACTCCGACTCCGGGGCCGGCACCCAACTCGCCGCCGCCGATGTCAATGGCGACGGCCTCACCGACATTGGCGTGGGCAATAAAAAGGGCGTCTTTATCTTCACGAGTTCCAAATAACCGGAGCCTCTCGCTATTGAGCCCCAAATCAGCCGACTCAACTTTGCCGACTGTCCCGGGGCCATCGGGAAAAGATCGAATGAGAGTGCTCTGAAGGAGCTGCTTTTCAGGCAAGACAAGGGGCGGGAGCCTGCTACCGCGTGCACAAAGTGAAGGACTCCCCCAAGAATTCCCAAATCCCAAGTTTTCGTTTCATTGGACTCAGCTTATTGTCGACACGAGTCGAAAACGGAGGACCGGCTCAATACGAACTTTCTCGCTTCACGGGAAATATTATCCGTCCTTTTTAAAGATAAGGATACTTGGAACACAAACCCGGCTTTCGCATGCCTCTGCAAGGACAAGCCGAACTCTCCGAACACCATGACCCAAAATCTCCATTTACGTGCTTGAACATCCACAAAAAAATTATAAGACCCAGTGGATATTCTATGATGAAAAGCAAAGTTATTTTCACTCTAGCCGCCCTCTCAGCGGCCTCCTCGAATGCCGCTGTTCTTGTAACACCAACCTCAATCGCTTACACCACAATTCCCAATCAGGAAGCGCCAGGTCTCAACCTTGAAAACGAGATAAACTTGATCAACGGTAGCGGACTCTCCGCCTCCCCCGACTTGGCAACCTACGAGACCGTAACGCACGCAGCCGTCACTTTTGCAGCTCCTGGAAATGCCTGGGCCACCATCGACCCAGGTGCGGGTGGTGGAGATTTCTATACCCAAGGCGGAATCGCCCCGGTCTTCAACCTGAGCCTCGACCAAATTTACACACTCACCGACTTCGTTTACTGGGGATATCACTTTAATACTCCCGGAGGCAACGAAGGCCGTCAATTTCTTCTGGAATTCTCAACCGATGGTGGCGCCACCTACCCCAATTCGACCACGGTGGGCACCCCGCTCAACACCCTCGCAATTTCCAACGCTCTCACCCTCCCACTCGGTGGGAGTTTTAACGCGGATGCCGTGCGGATGACCATAACGGATAACCATTTTGGTGGAACTGCAGCAGGTGGTGACCGGGTCGGCATGGGCGAAGTCAGATTCATCGGTGACGCCATTCCCGAGCCTTCCACCGCCCTTCTCGGCAGCCTCGCGATGCTTGGCCTCCTCCGCCGTCGTCGCTAGGATCTCCGGACCAGACCTGGTTTTCAAGATCCGTCCGGAGCCTCTTCCGGACGGATTTTTCTTTGCTCTCCTCTTCATGAAAACTCTCCTCGCCAGCCTCCTCGTTTCCGCCCCTCTTCTTGGTTCGGAACTCCTCACTCCCTCTTCAACCCAGCTTCTGGCTGGCACCGAATTCTTCCCCGCTGCCAATCTTACCAACGGGTCCGGGCTCTCCCAAATCCCCACCCTCTCGAATTACGCGGCCACCACCCATACCAATGCAAGCGGATCCTCCGCCTGGACCACCGACGCCCCCGGCGGTGGATCGGCCGACTACTTCGCCCTAAACCCCGCCTCCGCTCCCCTTCCTGTCTTCCTTCTCACCTTCGCCAAAGAACATGAATTCACCGATTTCATTTACTGGGGATACCACTTTGGCGCTCCCAATGGTAACGAAGTGAAATCCTTCACCCTCGAATTCTCTTCCGACAACGGAAGCTCCTTCCACTCATCCACCAACCTCACCTCACCCGCGATTTCACGGGCCAACCCAACCACCCTCGCCCTCGGTGGTCCCTTTACCGCCAACACCATCCGCCTCACCCTCACCGACAACTGGTTCGAAAATTTTGGCGGCGGCGACCGCGCGGGTCTGGGTGAAATCCGCTTCATCGGCACGACCCCCGTCGACCCCACCCCCGTCATCGAAGCCCCGCGCCTCGTCGACTTCGGTTCCCACCCCACCAACCCCGGACCCCTCACCCATCCTCTCGCCATTTCAAACTCCGGTGGACTTGAAGACCTCATCGTTTCGGTCACCCCTGTCGCTGCAGGCCCCTTCTCCGTCACTGCACAAAACCTCACCATCCCCGCCGGCCAATCTCAAAGCCTCACCCTTTCCTTCGACTCCCCTGTCGATGGATGCTTCCGGGAATCTCTCACTCTCACCACCAACGACCCGGACAACCCCAGCTTGAAAATCACCCTCCTCGCCGCCCTGAACTGCACCTTCCCCGTTCCAGGGCAACCCAACTTCTCCCGTGAAGAAGGAACCTTCACCGAACCGTTCCTCCTCACTCTCAACACAGGCGAGCCCGACGCGACCATTCTCTACACCCTTGATGGATCTCTTCCCGATTCCGAAAACGGTCTTGTTTACGACGGTCCACTTTCCATCAATTCAACCACTCAAGTCCGAGCTTCCTCGTACTTCCCCGGTGCGGAACCCGCAGTTCGAACCCGTTCATACCTCAAACTAACTCCCGAGGTCGCCTCCTACTCTTCCACACTGCCCATCCTGGTGATCGACAACTTTAATCGCGGAAGCATCCCGAACAAGGGCTGGAGCACCAGCACCCAAACCGGAGGCGGCTTGCAACAAGTGGCCCGACAGCCCGCGTTTCTTGGTATTTTTGAGCGAGATCCCGGCAGCAACTCCGCCAACCTCGAGCAAGAACCTGCCCAAACCTCCCGCATTGGAATCCGGGTTCGGGGTGCCTTTTCATCCACCTGGACCCCAAAGCCATATTCGATCGAAACCTGGAAGACGGATACGAATGACGACAGAGCCATCAAGATTCTCGGCATGGCTTCGGAGTCCGATTGGATTCTTTACTACCCGCACCCGTCTTATGACCGGACGATGCTCTACAATACTTTCATTTGGGAATTGAGCCGCCAGACCGGTCGATGGGCCCCGGAATTTCGATTCGTCGATCTCTTCGTCAACGAGAGCGGAGGAGACCTCACCCTGTCAGATCGCAAGGGGGTTTATGTTTTCCTCGAAAAGACGAAACGCGATGACAAGAGGCTCGAGTTTGACAAACTTTCAGAGGACGGCTCAACCGGCGGCTGGATCAACAGCATCAACCGCATGGACCCAATTCCGGTTGGGGGATTTCCGGCCGAAAATGGAGCGACCACTCCGCAATTTTTTCACACTGCGGGCCCCAACCGGGTGCAATCGACCGCGCCCAATGTCTCAGGTTCCGGGGACGACATCCCGAGGCAATACAATGCCTTCATTAACTTCGAAGATCCCAACGGCTATCGAATTAACGCCGCACAAAGATCGGCCATCGAAAAGTGGTTCCGCGATTTTGAAGACGTTCTCTATGACGATGACATTTGGAGGGATCCTGAGATTGGCTACCGAAAGCACCTCGATACCACCGACTTCATTGACTACATGCAGATGCTGACTCTGGCCAAGCAAGGCGACGGACTTTTGCTCAGCATGTTCCCCTGGGTGTCCTCCGGTGATCGCAAACTCCGCATGGGCCCCATGTGGGACTTCAACAACGGCGCCTATGGTGGACCGACGACCGGGACTCTTTACTTCCGGCCGGACCGACTTTGGTATGGAAGACTCTTCAATGATCCCGGCTTCCAGCGCGAGTATGAAGACCGCTGGTTTGAGCTCCGTGAAGGACCACTTTCCAATGCCAACATGGTAGCGATTATCGATGCCCAGGTGTCCGAAATCACGACCGGCCTCGCTGACAATCAAAACGGCCTCACCGCCTCGTCGTGGAACAGTCGGGTCAACTCGATGAAATCGTGGCTTCAGTCACGCGCCAATTGGATCGACTCAAACTTCATTGCCCCCCCTGACTTCAGCTCTGCAGGCGGGCCCGTTTCCAACGGTTTCCAACTCGAAATCACAAACACGACAGGTCAAAGCGGCACAATTTACTACTCGCTCGATGGCAGCGACCCCATCGATTCGCAAACCACTTACGCCGGCCCGATCAGCCCCACCCGCACTACTACGATCTCAGCCCGCGTCCTTACCAACGGCGGCGATTGGTCTGCAATCCGAAAGGCAAATTTCATCGTAGGAATACCGGCCAGCGCAGCCAATTTGACCGTAGCCGAAATACACTACCATCCGGGCAGTGATCAACCGGGCACCGAATTCATCGAATTAGTGAACATCTCCCCAACCGAGACCATCGAACTCACCGATGTCGCATTCACCGCCGGTGTTGCCTTCACCTTTCCACCAGGAACTTCACTCGAACCCGGAGAACGCATTTTGGTGGTTGAGAATCAAACCAGCTTCGAGGTAATTCACGGGGAGGGACTTAACATCGCGGGAGAGTTTGAGGACCTGACCAAGCTCGCCAACTCGGGAGAGCGTCTCACACTTTCGGGTAGCGACGGTTCCAGCATTTTTGATTTCGAATTCAATGACAAGGACCCGTGGCCCGATTTCGCAGATGGCGAAGGATGCTCACTCACCCTCATTCACCCCGAATCAAGCCCTGACCTTTCACTTTCTTCCAACTGGCGATGCAGTGCCGCATCAGGTGGATCGCCCGGGACCAGCGACGAACTCATTTTCACCGGCGAGGAATCAGATCTGGCTGGGTTTGTCCTGGGCGAATCCCCCCCCCGGATCAATGCGGGGGTATTTGATTTCAGAATAAGAATCGGGGTCGATGACTTTACGGTGGTTCCTCAATCATCGCCCGATCTTGAAACCTGGGAGCCTCTGACACTCCCCGCGCAGCCCAAGTCCGTCCACCCCGACGGAAGTGCGGGATATCAAATCCCTCTCGAAGGCAATGAGGCCACTCAATTTATGCGCCTCCTGATCACTCCACGTGCTTGAGCCTTTCGAGAACCAGCCTCACCGCCTCGGCATAAATCCGATGCTCCGCCTGCTGAATACGTTCATGCAAGATCCCGGCATTGTCGCCGGATAAGACCGGCACCTCTGCTTGCAAGATCACTTCACCGGTATCCATCCCGGCATCGACGAAGTGGACCGTACAACCCGTCTTTCCGGCCCCATCGACCAGAGCTTGCTCCCAAGCGGCCTTACCGGGATACTTTGGTAAAAGTGAGGGATGGATGTTTAAAATTCGACGAGGGAAAGCGCCCAAGAGCGGCTCCTTAACCAATCGCATAAACCCCGCCAGACAAATGAGATCAATCCCATCCAAGTGGCTTAAGATCCGCGCACTGAGGTCGGGCCCACCTTCCTCCACCACTGTTTGAAGGCCCGCCGCCTTTGCCTTCTTTAAAATCCCCGCATCCGGCTGATCCGAAACCACCAGCGAAATCTGGCCCCCAAGCTTCTCCAGGAGGGCTTGAAAATTTGATCCCGCTCCGGAACCCAAGACTGCGATTCTTGCCACGACGAGAATCCAGCAGAAACGAGCAGCAAGATCACGACTTGATTTTTGTTATAACAATCGTTATAATCAGCGCATGACCAAGCTCAAGATCACCTCCATAGGAAACTCCGCCGGCATTATTCTGCCTAAAGAACTTCTTGAGAAACTCCGTGTCTCAAAGGGCGACACTCTCACCGTGACCGAAACGCCAAACGGCCTGAACCTCTCGGCCTATGACGAAAGAGTGATCCGGCAGATGGAAGTTGCCGAACGTATCATGAAAGAGAATCGCAATCTTCTCAAAAAACTTGCTGAGTGATGAACGAGCAAGAAATCGAGTGGATCGAAGAAGCGGTGGTCCACATGTTTCACGCCGCCCAACTTGCCGAGCATGGGGGAGGCGAAGGAATCCGCGACCAAGGAATGCTTGAGTCCGCCTTAAACCGCCCCAAGCAAATCTTCGATTACGGCGGCCCCACCGTCGACCTTTGCCAACTCGCCGCCGCTTACGCCTTTGGCTTGGCAAAAAATCATCCTTTCATCGACGGCAACAAGGAAACTGCTGCGATCACCTGCGAACTTTTCCTGAATCTAAACGGCCGTTTCTTCACAATTGATGAAATTGAAAAGTTTCCTCACTACCTCTCCCTTGCCGCCGGAGAACACACCGAAGACTCTTTAGCGGCTTGGCTGCGCACCGTCATGCAAGACGGCTAAATTTGCGCGTGCCAAACTGCACTCATCGGCTACCTTGCCGCCATGAGCAACGAGGCTACCGCTGTGCCGGACGCAACCGGTCATTATGGTCAATTTGGAGGATGTTTCGCTCCGGAGACCCTCATGACCCCACTCGATGACCTGGTCGCCGCCTATGACGCCGCAAAGGCTGATCCCGCATTTCAGGCCGAGCTGGATGACCTTCTCCACAACTACTGCGGCCGCCCGACCCCTCTCTACTTTGCCGAGCGCTGGACCGAGCGACTCGGGGGCGCCAAAATCTACCTCAAGCGAGAAGACCTTCTCCACACCGGGGCTCACAAAATCAACAACGCGATCGGCCAGATTCTCCTTGCCAAGCGCCTTGGCAAAAAGCGCATCATCGCCGAAACCGGAGCCGGCCAACATGGAGTCGCCACCGCCACCGTTTGCGCTCGTTTTGGCATGGACTGCACCGTTTACATGGGCGCGGTCGACATGGAGCGCCAGGCTCTCAACGTCACCCGCATGCGCCTCATGGGAGCGAAAGTCGTTCCCGTCACTGCCGGACAAGCCACGCTCAAGGAAGCGGTCAACGAATCGATGCGAGACTGGGTCGCCACTGTTGACGACACCCACTACATCCTTGGTTCCGCTTTGGGCCCCCATCCTTTCCCGATGATGGTGCGCGACTTCCACCGCGTCATCGGCGTGGAAGCCCGGGAGCAAATTCTCCAGAAAGAAGGCCGCCTCCCCGACCTCCTCGTCGCCTGTGTTGGCGGCGGCTCAAACGCCATGGGACTCTTCCACCCGTTTGTCGAGGATGAGAACACCCGCATGGTCGGCGTTGAAGCAGGTGGCGATGGCATCGTCCCCGAACGCCACGCCGCCCGGTTCCAGGGCGGAAAACTCGGTGTTCTTCAAGGCTCCAAAACCTGGCTCCTCGCCAACGACGACGGCCAAATCGAGCTCACCCACTCCGTCTCAGCCGGCCTCGACTACGCAGCCGTCGGCCCCGAGCACGCCTATTTGCAAGACATCGGTCGCGCAGAATACACCTACGCTACCGATGACGAAGCTCTCGCCGCCTTCCGCGAACTTTCCTACACCGAAGGGATCATCCCCGCCCTCGAAAGCGCCCACGCCATGGCCTACGTGTCAAAGATCGCCGGCTCCATGCCCAAGGAAGACATCATCATTGCCAACCTCTCCGGCCGCGGTGACAAAGACGTCGAGCAAGCCTCGAAGTATCTCCTCGGCGAGGAATGAATGCACGCATTCTCTTTATCCTGACCGGCGTCAGCGGAATGATTGGAATGCTATCGCTCATCGCCCTGAGCCTCTTAACCTATTGGATTGACCTCAACCCTGTTGAAAAACTCTCCGACGAAGGGGTCGCGGAACTTCAATTCATCCTTGCCGGAGAAGTGATTGCTCGCTCAGTCAGCGAGATTGCGCTTTTGAGTTTTGCCCTTCTCCTCGTGCTCTTTCTTTTGGCGCGTATCGAGGAAAGGAACTGAATCATTCCCGCCACCAATCGGCGTCCTTTTCCCAAGGCTGCCCCGGCTCATCATCAGGTCCTGCCGGTTCGCTTTCCGGTTCCGGAGCGGTCTCTTCTTCCTCCAGCAAGTCGGCCAATTCGTCCTTCTTGCCGGCATTCCGCATCATGGAAAAAAGAATCGTCATCACGGTTCCCGCAGCGACCAGGAGCACGATCAACATGCAAACTGCAAGGGTGTCTTCCGCTGACATGCGCCGATGATAGCACAGCATTTGGGGGGCGGAACCGGCAATTTGCCCACGTTTCCTGACAAACCAGTCCAAACAAGAGGATTACTTTCTCCGCTTCAACACGTGGAAGCCCTTTCAATGCTCGGGTTGCAGACATTCCGTGATCTTTTTAGAAAAACCTACACGATGGGTTGACAAGCGGTTTCCGGCAGCTAGTCTCCGCCTCCCCGCTCCCTGTAGCCGGATTTCTTTTCAAAAACTTACCTTTTTTCTACGGCCATGAAAATGACATACCAGCCTTCCAAGCGCACCCGCAAGAAGCAACACGGTTTCCGTGCCCGCATGGCAACCAAAGCTGGACGCGGCATCATCAAGAGCCGTCGCCGTAAAGGACGCAAGCGCCTCCTTCCAAAGGGTGCCGAGATCCACTTCAAGCGCCACACGGTGCAGAACAACACCAAGTAAGTTGGTTTTGTCCCGTAATCCTAGCGGGACCCCACCTTTTCACTTCGGGCTCCCATTTCGGTCATGAAACTGACCCGGCAAAGGCGCATGCGCCAATGGGGCGAGTTTCAAGTCGTTCGGACCAAGGGTCAATCGGCTGCAGGAAAATATCTTGTTCTCGGGATGCTCGAGAAAGGGAGCGCCACAGACCGACGTTTTGGCCTCATTACCTCCAAAAAGGCGGGTAAAGCCGTCACCCGAAATCTCCTCAGGCGAAGATTTCGCGAAATCATCCGCAAGCACGGCGACCACCTCCCCCCCAAAGTCATGCTCGTCACCATCGCTCGCTGGCGAGCCTCCCAGGCCACCTTTCAGCAGCTTGAAGCCGATTGGATCAAGACCGCCAAACGGCTCAAACTGTGGCAGGAACAGCCCATCGATCCGTCATGAAGCTCTTCATCCGACTGATCATTCGCGGCTATCAGCTCCTCATCCGCCCGGTGCTGCACGCTATCGGCGGACCCAATACCGGGTGCCGTTACACCCCGTCCTGCTCCCACTATTTCCTCGAAGCGGTCGAATCCCACGGCCCGCTCAAAGGAAGCTATCTCGGCATTCGTCGGATTTTACGCTGTCATCCTTGGGGCGGCTGCGGTTATGACCCCGTCCCATCAACCGGAGGCTCAAAGCACTCCTCTCAAAATTCTCCTCACACCCACAACTGATCATGGATCGTAAAGCTTGGATCGTCGTCTCAATCTGCGCCATTTTATTGGCCCTCAATCTCTACTACACGGGCGAAAACGCCAAAAAACAAAGGGAGATTGAACTCGCAGAGCAAAAGGAACAGGAGGCACTGGAAGCTGCAAAAACTCCTGACGACAAGATTCCCTCGGTCACCGTCGAACCCCGCCCGGTTCCCGAAGAAATCGGCACCGAGGAGAGCCATGAAATCGCAACCAACGCCAGCGTCTTCACCCTCTCAAACCTCGAAGGAGGAATCGTTCAAAACAAGCTCCTCGAAGAAAAGGCAGTCTTTGGCGACGGGCTGATCACGATGAACGACCTTGGGCTCAATCGCATCGGCGCCATTACCAAAATCTCCGGGGAAAGCCTCGAAAAAGGGTATTATGAGATCGTAGAGAAAAGCGGGGAATCGATCACTTTCAAATCTCCGATCGCGAACAACCTTGTCGCCCACAAGACCTGGACCATCGTAGATGGAGACTCGCCGGGTAGCCCCTACCGACTACAGTTCAAGCTGCGCCTTGAGAACACCACCACCGGTGAGATCTCACTCAATGACGTCGCGATCTTCAACGGGTCGGCCGCTCCGACTTACGAAGGGGAACGCTCCAACTACCTGAACTTTTTCTGGAACGAAAATGGTGATTATGACTCCGAAACCACCGGCTATTTCAGCTCATTCTTCGGAGCCGATGCCACCGAGTTCCGCGAAACCTTCGAGGAAAGCCTCCTCTTCACCGGAGTGGAGAATCAATTTTTCGCGACCATCATCACTCCCGAGAAGCCTTACCCCGCTACCTTCCGCGCCATTCTGGACGATGTCGATCTTCCCGACTCCCGCGGAAGCAAAACGGTCAAAGCCTTCAACACCTACCTCACCCTTCCCGACGAATCCATTCCCGCCGGACAAAGCCGCGAATATGTTTTCGACATCTTCATGGGGCCCAAGAACAACGCTCTCATTCGCACCCTTGAGGGAGACAAGGGCCACGTCATGGACTACGGTTTTTTTGCTTGGATCAGCCGCCCTCTCAATTGGACGCTCAACAAACTCTCCAACCTCTTCGGCGGCGAGAACAACGACTGGTCCTGGGGATGGGCCATTGTCGTCCTGACCCTCATTATCCGGACCTTCATGTGGCCGCTCCACGCCAAATCGACCCGCACCATGAAGCGGATGTCCAAGCTCCAGCCCAAGATCGCCGCGCTTAAGGAAAAGTATCCTGACGATCCCAACAAGATGAACCAGGAGATGATGAAGCTCTATCGCCAGTTCGGGGTCAACCCGATGGGCGGCTGCCTTCCCATGCTGGTGCAAATCCCCATCTTCTTTGGGTTTTACAGCATGCTTCAATATGCCGTTGAGCTTCGCAACCAGCCTTTCCTTTGGTGGGTCGAGGATCTTTCGCAGCCCGACACCGTCGCCTACATCATGGGGCTGCCCCTCAACATTCTCCCCATTCTGATGGCGGTCACGATGGTCATTCAGATGCAACTCACGCCCAAGACCGGAGACAAAATGCAGCAACGCATCTTCATGCTGATGCCCCTCATTTTCTTCTTCTTCTGTTACAACTTCGCTTCGGCGCTCGCTCTTTACTGGACGACCCAGAACATCTTCTCGATTGGCCAAACCTGGCTCATGCAAAAGCTGCCCGAGCCTGAATTGAAGACTTCAAAGAAAGCCGGTAAAAAAAGCTGGGCCCAGAAACTTGCCGAAAAAGCCGAAGAAGCCCAAAAGCGCCAGCAGGGCGGCGGCGGTGGTCGCGGGCCAAAAGGGCCGGGCGGCAAACCAACAAAACCGAAGAAGCCCCGCGG
Source organism: Verrucomicrobiia bacterium (assembly GCA_030432565.1). GTDB lineage: Bacteria > Verrucomicrobiota > Verrucomicrobiia > Verrucomicrobiales > Akkermansiaceae > SW10. Next base: position 38,566 of record JAUIGV010000013.1, read on the forward strand.
TCCAAAAACCGGCGGCTAGCCAGATCTCAAACCATCAATAGAAAGAGGACCATGGGAATTTTCATGGTCCTTTTAGTTATGGTTGGAGTGGTCCGAGCTCAGGAAAACGAACCCGGGAACAAAATATTCTTCAACGGCGTCAAGGCATTCGGGCCGATGACTCCCTCGATCGAGTTGAAACACATCCACACCGTAGGCGAACCCCTCGACGTCGCCCGGCAAGCCGGGCTGACAGCAAAACTATCGTTTCGACAAATCCCGGCAAAAAGTTTATTTACCCCGGTCCGACGCCCCAGGGCTGAAGACCACCAACCTGCACTTCCCCTTCCATGAAACGTATTGCCTTGCTCGCTTGTTTGCTGCTCCTGCCGGCCACCGGACAAGAGAAACCTCTATCGGAACTTGATCGCGAACTTCTTCTCGAAAAACTCAAGGAGATCCAGGACACCTCCGACAACACAGTCAAAGGTCGTTATGGGGTCGCTCTCGCCGCCTTCAAGAAGGCCCGTGAAAGCTCGGCAGCCGCCCACGAACTCTACCTCAACTGCATCGAAAAGGTCCGCTTTGAAGATCAACTGCGCAAAGCGAGCGAGTTCCGCGATTGGAAAAAACGACACAAGGATCGCAGCGACACGCCCGCCTTCCGGCTCGCTCTCCAACATCAACTGAATTGGTTGGTGCTCACTCTGGAAGCCGCGCAAGTGGAAGATATTTCCACCCTCTCAAGCCGAGGGATTTCCGTCCTCGAGGCAGTCATCCGGGATGCCGAAGATCTCAAAGGCCAGGACCAGCTTCTCCGGAGCAATCCGCTGAGCAGCATTTTTGCCGATGCCTATTCAGTCGGGAATATCGAGATCGGGAACTGGCCGAAGTCGCCGCTCGATATTGCTGATCTCTACGAAAACGTCATCCTCCCGCCCCTTCGCAATCCCAAAACACTCGACTCTCTTCGCAAGGCGTGGCTCAAACGAATTGAGCATGAAGGCAATCTTCTCGAAAAATGGACCAACGAAGCCAGCGGTGAGCGCGACCGTAAGCCGGCCTTCGAAAAATGGCTCGCCGAAGGGCGTCAGAATCTCAATTGGGCCATGGAGGTCGACCTATTTCGGGCCGGCGACCAGCGTGGCTCCGCTCTTAGAATGCTCGAGCATTTGAAAACGCACCTCACTCACAAATCCGCCCCCAAATGGATCGCCCAGTTTACCACTCTTGTCGAAGGAGGATCCCTCGATGAAGAGGCCGAAGGAGCGGAGGCAGATCAATGAGAAAGGCCCTCACGATTCTTTTCTGCCTCGGCAGCCTCTCGGCCCAAAACGCAAAGCCGCCTGCCTCGGCTCCCATCGACGAGGGATCACCGGACACCGATATCGCCCCCGTTGAACAAGTCACGGAACCCACCCTCGCGCCTGCCGAGGATCCCGCAAAGCTCTTTCAAAAAGGCTTCAAACTGGGGAGGGTTGCAGACAGCACCACCGGCCCATACCGTCGACTCATCCAGCGCACCGTCATGATCGGCGAAGCCCGGCAGGCCCACCGGGCCATCCTGACCTTTGACGACCAGATTCTACCCACAGACCGCGGACACTCCAGCGCATTGGAAATTGCCCGGGACCTTCAACCGCGCGCGGTGCGGGCCATTTTCTTTACCAACGTTCCTGCGGTGTCGGAAAAATCGCTGCGAGCCATCATACGGCGGACTTCGGCTCGCGAAAAACAAAAGGAACAGGTTTTACAGCTCCTTAACTCCCAGCGTCCGGCCTTCGTGAAAGGCATCCGGGAACTCTTGAAACTCAAGAAAGGCGAAACGTATATTTGCGAGGTTTTCAATCACACCGCGTTCCACCAAAACATGAGCCGCTTCAAAAAGGGCAGTGCCCAGATGGACCTTTGTCTCCTGGGAATCCGCTTTATCGAAGGCTGCCTTGACGAAGCCTATGCCACCGAGAGGCCCGGCTCTCAAAGGATGCGCTACTTTCGCTTCCCTTTTCTGGCCGAACCACGCGACAAGGGAGCCAGAACCGCTCTGAACGATCTCTTCACCGAACTCGGCCTCATCTCGCTGGGCGAAACCCAGGATTCGAAAGACTTTGACAACTACAGCCCGACCCGGGCCTACAAAGCGCTCGATGCCGCTTACAAAGGAAAACGTTACGACGTTCGCAAGGGCGCTTATGGCATCGCCGAACAACCTATCGCTCTTTTTCACACCAAGACCTGGTCCAAGATCAGGAAAGGCGTCCTGAAGTTTCTCGACGAGCATCCGGCAAAACCATAGCCCGGCCGGGATTGCAACGAGCCGGTGATTCACTAGCCTCGACCCACTGATGTCAGAATTACAAAACTTCATGGAGGAGTCACTCGAGGACTTCGCGCTTAGCCGGTCCGAAAAAAAGGAGCTAAAGGTCCACCTCGCGGCGATCGTCGGAAACACCACCGAGCAAGCCAAGGCCCGGCAGCTCGCTTTCAAATTGGCGCAGGGAGCGATTAGTGAATTCGGCCAAATCACCGCCCTCGACTGGCTTCAAGGGGTGATCAAGCTCCTCTATGCGAGCGAGAATGAAATCAAAGCCTCCGCATTCTTTAGCCCCGGGGACGATTGCCTTCATCGGATCCGACGACTCATCAGCGAAAGCCGCAAGACCCTCGACATCTGCGTCTTCACTATTACCGACAACCGGATCGTGCAGAGATTGGAAGAAGCCCAGGCGCGCGGGGTGCAGATCAGGATCATCTCCGACGATGATAAATCAATGGATTTGGGATCGGATCTTGCCCACCTCTCAAAAGCGGGAATCAACTGCCGGCTCGACCGGACCACCGCCCACATGCACCACAAATTTGCCATCGCCGATCAGGATCTTCTCCTCACCGGCAGCTACAATTGGACCCGCTCGGCCGCCACCGAAAACGACGAAAACATCGTGGTCACCAATAATCCACGGCTCGTGAGAAGCTTTGCCGGGAAATTTGAGGAAATGTGGCACAAGCTCGATTAGAAAATCACACGACCACGGCCTGTTTGTCTGCTTGCACAGCGGGACTTGGCAGGCTTTTCTTACAGCCGATGAAACAAGCTCTCCTGACAGCTCTTGTCTGCTCCACTCTCTGCGCTCTTGGCGCGCCCATTCAAGTCAAGGATCTCCGCACCGAGTCCACCACCAACCCGACTGGAGTTTCCAATTCACCCAGATTAAGCTGGAAACTCGATTCCAGCGAGCGAGGGGCATTTCAGAGCGCTTATGAAATTGTTGCAGCCACAAGCCCTGAAAAACTCGATGAGAAAAAAGCCGACCTCTGGGCGACCCGGAAGAAAAAAGGGGCGACCAGACTCCTAGTCTCATGGCAGGGCAAACCCCTCAAAAACGGCCAAAAAGTTCATTGGAAAGTCCGCGTGTGGGATAAGGAGGATCAACCCGGCGACTGGAGCGAGATCGCGACTTTTGTCGTAGGCGATCAATCGAAACTTGCAAAACCAGGACGGATTTCAGGCTTCGAAAGCAGTTCTGATAAAATTAACCAGTTTTACGCCCGGAGCATCACCAATCTCGAGCAACGTCTTGCCGCATTCACTGAAGGCGATGTCGTCGCCCTTGGAAATGGGAGCGAGGTCCATCGTTCCGCCCGCGCATTTCTTTATCACTTCGACTCCGTCCCCCACCTCACCGAGTGGCTTCGCTTGATGGATGCCGGAATCACCAAGGACAAGTTCTTCCCGATTCAACCGGGGTCAGAAAAAGCGGCTCCAATCTCATCAGACGCAGGAGTTCTGGTCGGCCACCCGCTCTGGTGGATGAGCGGGGACGCTAAACTCACGAGATCCCGTTGGGATACTTATGAAGGCCACATCATTGCCCGCGAGGAACAGGATCCTCTCCTGAAGGGAACAAAGTGGGGAGGTCTGACTGGCTCCGAAGAAGTTTCGGCTGAGTTCATCGATCTTTGCTATCTTGGGTTCAGCTGCCGTTTGGTTCTAGAACTGGCCCTGCCTGCCGTAAAGCCTCAGAAAGCCATTCGCTTTCAGGTTTATGCGTCCCGAATTCGAAAAAGCTTTGAGCGTCAATTTGTCAACGAAGATGGTTCACTGAAAACAAAATCACAAACCGGCCACGTCCTGGCACTTCGAAGCGCTGTTCTCAACCCCGTGCAAAAAGCAAAGGTTCTCGCGGACCTGATCGCACTGGTGAATAAAAACGGATCCGAGGTCGGTCCCATCGGGGCTCATTTTCTCCCGGGAGTACTCTCACTGACCGGGAATCATGACCTCGCCCTGAAGGCCCTGACCGATCTCACCGAAGAAGAGCAAAGGACCTATGTCGAAAGTGGCATCGCTGAGTGGCTCATGACTTTTGTGGCAGGTATTGACACCATGGCACCTGGTTTCAACCAAGTGATTGTTTCTCCACGTATTCCTTCCGATGACTCGGTGACCTGGGTAAAGGCTTACCACGATTCACCTTCGGGGATGATCACGGTTCGTTGGGAGAAGCTTCCTGAATCAGCCCTAAAAGCAGAGGTTGTGATTCCTGCCGGAACTCTCTCACGGGTCATTCTACCGATTGGCGAGAATCAGAAAATTTCCGAAGGAGGGAAGAAGATCAGCGACGCTATTGGTGTCGAGGTAATCGAGAAAAAGGACGGCAAAATCACGCTCATTACCCAGTCCGGAAAATACTCCTTCCTGATTAAGTAGCGGCAGCCCGGCAACGCGGGGTACTGCTTATTTGACACCCGGTGCCGCACCCTCCGGGAAGGATTGATACTGCCACTCCAGTGGCTCACGCAGCCCGGTCCGCGGATCACCCCAACGACTGTCGACTCCGGGCGAGCCGGGAACGCTGCGATTGGTCTCACTCCGTGGTCCCCACCGCGGATCGACGCCGCAGCCAACCAGGACACATGGCAACAACCCCAGGAACAGAATGGACAGGTTCATCACAAAATCTTGCAAGTTCGCGATTGATGTCAATCGGTTTCACGAGGCTGTCCCAACCACTCTGCCACTCCTTCCAGCGCGCGGGAACGATGGCTCATGCCATTTTTAATTTCTTCACCAAGCTCGGCAAAGGACATCTCGTAGCCCTCCGGAGCAAAGAGAGGATCGTAACCAAAGCCTCCCTCACCCCGGGCAATTTGAAGAATGCGCCCCTCAACCGCACCTGAAAAATGAGCGAGAACCTCACCGCTTCGGGCCAGAACCATCACGCAACGAAACCGTGCTGTCCGTTCATTCCGGCCGCTCAATTCACGCAATAACTTCTCATTGTTCAGGGAATCATTCCCATCCTCCCCGGCGTAGCGGGAGGAATAAACCCCGGGCTCTCCTCCCAGGGAATCAACCTCCAATCCCGAATCATCAGACAGGACCAGGGCATCGGTCAGGCAACTGATCGCGACAGCCTTGAGGGTGGCGTTCTCAAGAAAGGTCGTGCCGGTTTCCTCCACTTCCGGAGGATCTGAAACCGCAGATAAGTCCAACACTTCACAAGCCGAAAGAATGGCCCGGATCTCTTCCACTTTATGAGCGTTCCTGGTAGCCACGATCAATCGCTGTTTCATGTCCGTGGGATAGCAGTTTGGAAAAATATTTCGATAAATTTGGAATAAATCCCCTCTCCGGAACGCCTAATAGCATGATGACACCATTAAAAACATTTGTCCTCGCCATTCTGTCAATCGCTCTTGCTGCCACCGCGCAAGCCGGAGATTTCCTCACTGACTTTGAGGCAGGAAAGAAAAAAGCCGCTGAGGAAAACAAACCTCTTCTCGTCAAGTTCACCGGTTCCGACTGGTGCCCTCCCTGCATTAAGCTGGATCAAGAAGTCTTCTCCCAAAAGTCCTTCAAGTCAGCTGTGGAGAAAGACTTCGTCGTAGTTGTCCTCGATTACCCAAGGAAGAAGAAACTCCCTGCAGCCCAAACCAAAGCGAACAAGGAGGTTGCCAAGAAGTATGGTCTTAGAAGTTACCCAACCGTGATGCTGATGGACTCGGAAGGAAAAGTCTTCAAATCAATGTCCGGATATTCCGCTCCTCCTAAAGCAGACAACGGTAAAAGTGTAAGCGTTGAGACCTACCTCAAAACTCTCAAGAGTGCATTGAAGGCCCGAAAATTCCAATAACCCTCTCCCCACCCCGGTTCGCCGGGGTTAGAGATACCCAACCTCGCTGTGGTTTTTCGGTGCTACCACAGCGGGGTTCTTTTTTACCCGGATCTAGGAAAGTGGGCGCAGGCCAATTACGGTCTCCAGTGTATGGGAAGCGTTCGGGCGCAAGGTGGGCTTATCTGTTCCGGCATTGGCACACTCCACACAGACAAATTCCTTGTATCCCTTATCCGGCAGGTCAGCAATTGCCTTGGATGTTTCCTTCCAGGGATTCCAGATCACCGTCGAACGTGATCCGGCTTTATCAACGAAAACCGAACGAAAGCGGTCGAGATCACGAATCAAAACCGAGGACATGGATTGGTATATCCGATCCACCTCACCTTTGATCTGAAGGTTCTTCTCTTGATAAACAGGCTCCTTGTCATCGCTCAGTTGATCGATGTAATGGGATCCTTTAACCCCCTCAAGCTGAATACGCTCGATATCGCCGAGCGAGAGATAGGTGTGGAGCGCAGAGCTGACTTTGTAAATCTCATCACCGGTGTTTTTCATGTTCAACTTAACACGCAACTTGTCCGCGATCCGAATGGTCGCGGTCAGTTCGAAGTCGAAGGGAAAGAGCGCCTTGGTTTCTGCGTCAGGCACCAGCTTAAAAACCAAAGTGGCCATCTTCCCTGCCATCTCGCCGGAAACGAGTTCCCAAAAGCGGGTCCGGGCAAAGCCATGGGAGGGTTTCTCCGGATCCTCGGGGTGGTTTCCAAACCACGGCCAGCAGATCGGGATACCGCCGCGAAGAGGTGTCCCTTCCACCATCCTGGCTTTCGGGCTAACATACAAAACGGGAGGATGATCGGTCGGAGCCCAGGTAAGAACTTGCGCTCCATGAAGCGCAACAGTGGCAGCTGAAACAGGAGTTTGAACATCAATCACCGGGAAGCCGGGCTCCGGTTCGGTGACAGTCAATTCAGGGATTCCGCTCAGGATGGCGGTGAGATCTTCGATCGATTGGGGCATGGCAAAAGTGACGTCCAGCACCTTTGCCATAGGCTTCCGAAAATAGGAATAAAAGAATGATTCTTTTTTACTCAGCCGATTTCTTCCAAACCTGCTCGACGATCTTCTTCCGCAAAGCAAGAGGGTCAATCACACCGGAGTGCCTAAAGAGAACCTCCCCGTCCTTCCCGACAAGCAGGGTATATGGAAGCGCGCCATCCCACTTGGAATCAATGGCTTTTGCCAAATCCTCGGTATCTCCGTCAAACAGGTAGTTGTTGGTCGTTCTCTCTTCTTCGTCCAAAAGAGGCTTGGTCCGAGGCGAAAGCCCGCAATGCACTCTCTTCAGAAAACGCTCCACCTTGTCCTGGTCGCCCACGGGATCGAGACTGATGGGGATAAACTCAAATTCCTGCCAGGAATATTGGCGGTAAATTTTCACCAACTCCGGAAACTCCGCCACGCAGGGACCGCAGCTTGTCGACCAGAGATTGATGAGACGCATCCCGGTTCGCCCCTTGTTGGCCACCAACTTAGCCAGAGTCGCAGCATCAGCCTTCGCAACAGTCACAGGCTGGGCTTTCCACTTACGGTCCTCCCCCGCGACCATCTCCGCTTTCTCTTTCCACTTCGTTGTGCACCCCACCGGGCGGGTCTTCACCACTTCGATTTTTTTCCCTTCAAGAATCGCAGAAATGGCGTCGCGCGCTTCGTTCTTTTCGACCGGTCCCACCCGGCGGCGGCCGTTATCCATTCGACCGTTGTAGCGGAGCTTGAGGTCCTTATCGAAAATGAAAACGTGAGGTGTTGCCACCGCCCCATAGGCCTTGGCCACTTCCTGGGTTTCGCCGTCGTAGAGATAGGGTAAATTGAAACCGCTATCTTTCGCGATGAGCTTCATGTCCTCAAAGCTATCATCATAAACAGTCCACCCGAGCTCAGGCAGATGAAGCCCTTCCGGAGAGTTGCTGTTGATCGCGACAAACTTAACCGGCTGACCTTTAAAATGATTGACCAATGCCACCATGCGACCGTGGGAGGCGATGGCATCCGGACAATGATTCGTGGTGAAAATCACAGCAAGAGCGTCTGCACCGCTAAAATCCTTGAGGGAATATTCCCTGCCATCCACACCGGGCAATTTGAAATCCGGAGCCTTTTCCCCCTCGGTCAGAGGAGTGGGTTTGTAGGCTAGAAGAGATCCAATGGCACAGCAGGTGACGAACAGAAAGCGCATCTTGTCAATACGCGCCTATCGCGCTTTTCTAGCAAGGAGATGTGCCGCCGGAAGCCCAAGACTAATTCCGGATGCCATCCCGGTAAGGTGAGCCAGCGTGTCCACGCCCGGGCCTCCAATGCCGTGCATCCCAAAGATGATTAATCCTGCCAGCAAGGGAGTGAAGGCCCTGACCCCTTTGCGGAAGGAACGCTCACGCCACGCCACGTCCAATCCGGATCCAACCAACAATCCGAGCGCCCCAAAGACCGCAGTCGAAGCGCCCAAACCGAAATAGCTCTCCGGGAAGCGAATGAAGACGTTGAGGAGATTACCAATAAATCCGCTCAACATGATGAGCCCCCACCCTCTTAACGGGCCAAAAGAATTCGCCACCAGAATACCAAACACCGAACCAAACGCGGCATTTCCCAACAAATGCGGCATATCCCCGTGTAGAAACAAGGCCGTGAAAGCACGATACCATTCTCCATCAGTGACAATTCCAAGGGTGGAGCTGAGATACTTTGTCTCGACCTCCGGGTATTGAATCTGGCGGGTAAAGCAAAAGAGGAGGATGCCGACCCAAACCAAAGCCAACTCAACACCCGAACCAAAAATCGGCACCGTTGCCGGAGTGGGCCGGTAAACCTGCTCTTCCTGATAGAGTCTGAACTCCTCCCGAATCGCCTCTGAAAATGCCTCCTCTCCGTGAATGAGGTATCCGTTCTCTTCAACCGTAATCAGGCAATCCAGCCCCATTGCCAAAACGACCAATGCGTATTCCCGGGCTTCCTGTGACGACTCAAAACGACCCACCGGAACCAAACCGGAAGTCGAGGAATCTGGAATATCCATCACAGGCATTGTCGAACAAGAGCACCCCCATCCGCTCAACGCAATAGACATTTTGTCAGCAACGCAGAAGCGCCGGCTCTCCGAAACATGACCGAACCTCGAGAAGGATCTCATTGGCGGTCCTCCGACACGGTCTCTCCCGCAAGGAAGATTCCTCAAAAGCGGCCTCCATCCGGGCGTGTTTTTCATCGGCAATTCTCAATAGCTCCTCGTAATCATAAGCACCCGACTTCACCTTCTTGAGCCAGCCGGCATTCGCGCGAGGCAGAACAATCCTACCCTCCGTCGCGATCTCAATCGCCTGATCAAGCAAGCGAAGGGTATGCATCAGATTTTTGGAATCATAACCGCGGTCGTGAGAGATATTGGTTTGATATCGCTCCTCGTTGCGCTCATCGACCCACTTCCAATACTCTCGATGGGCCCGGCAATGCGCCTTAAAGGAATCGACATTGCAGTTCATCCACCCAATCGGCTCGGAACCCTTCGGCACGGAAGAACAAATGACCGCGCTGTCATCCTTGTGACTAAAAATCCCCCGCCCCTCGGTTTCAAAAATCGCATACGTTCCCGGAGCATGCCGCACCGCCACCAGCGCGCATTCCTTTTCAGTCAAACCACGAACCGCCAACCACTCACTCAAGGACAATGATCCCTGACCTTCGAACACATGACAAAATTCCCGAAGATGCTTACGTTGCTCCGGCTCGGGATTCACGATCTTTTTATTCAGACCCCGTGCCTTCCTGATCTGCCCCATGGCATAGTTGCCAAAAGTCTGACGACATAGTTTCGAGAGAAACATCTCCGGCTGAATCAAATCAAAAGCCGGGTGCCGGTGCCGGATGCATGAGTCCGGACTGAAGAGCAGCTCCACAATGTTTGGGTTGTTTGCAAGAAGCAAACTGATGAACCGCCCCAGCTCATAATAGACTTCGTCGCTCTTCTCGTCACTCACCTGCTCGATGGTTTCCAAGCCACCAAGAAACGAAAATGGCGCTACGAAAACACCACGCAAATCAACATCAGATTGCTCGTGATCGGTACCAAAAGAACGACTCCCGCTGACGGTTTCAAAAAGGAGCAGGTCTTTCGCCACAACACGCTGAAGCGTAAAATCCTCCTTGGCGAAACGTTGCGCATCGACAACCACAGGCCAGTGCGCCCAACGATGGAGGAAGGCATCAAAGCGCAAAAGATCAGCCTGCTTGGCCGCTAATTTCTCCACGGCGGCAGGCCACTCTTCCAGTCCTTTGCCCAGAAAGCGATCGAGCACCTCAATTCTCCCGGGCGATTCCGCCTCGGTGGCTGTTTCCTTCCAGCTCAGCAACTTGCGAATCTCAGCCAAAAGATCTCCTTCGAGATCCTCGAGCAGGACATCAAATTCCACCGGAGGGATCGTGCCTGCATGCAAAACATGATTCGCACAAAGCATCGCACGGAGTCCGTAGAGGTAGCTCTTTCCTGTCGGACAATCCTTTGCCAGACCATTCTTCCACACCTGACGGGCCATCCCCGCATAATGGTTGGCCAACGCGCTTTTACAAAATTCACCTCCGGCAAGATCCCGGATCTCAGCGAGAAAGTCCTCGTTCGCCCGATAAATGATTGGCGAGTGCAACCACTCGATGAGTGCGCCATTTGACTTGGCCAGCAAGCCCAGTGACTTGGGCAAATCCCAACCCGAAGGATCAAGGTCGTTCTCAATGGGAATCTCAATCGAGTCATTCCCACTCCGAACCGAGTAAGTCTCAATCAGAGGCCGTCGGTAAACAAAGCGAATATCGTAATCTGAATCCGGCGAAGCAAAACCCCAGGCCCGACTCCCTGATTCACATGCAAACAGGATCTCGATACCACGTTCGTTTTCGAGATCCGCGAGAAGTCGATTGATCGTTTTTTCCACACCTCATGCAGCACAGAAAAACTGCCGGGGATCAATCAGGAAAAGACCGCCTCAAGCTTGTGGCCGTCCTTGTAATTATCAATCGGAGTCAGGAAAATGACCGCCCTACCCAAAGTCGGATGAGTCAGCATGTAGCTGTTCTGCGGAACTTGATGAGTGGCACAACCGAAGACTGCGGAAAAGGGTGCACGACCTTCCCGCTCTCCCTCCGGACGGTGATCCGGGAAAGGTGAGACCTCAAGGAGTTCCAGCACAATCGCCTGATCGGGTTCCTCCACCTCGATCTGAAACTCGGAGTTCAAATGCTTTTCCAGAGTGGCTTTCTCCAGCAGAGCCACATCAAGTTCTTCTTCTTTCATCGCTTTGTTTTCAGCTCCCATTTCATGAGATGATAAACACCTTGTTCCTCCACCATCTCAAATCCAAGTCGCAAATAAAGGGCCATGGCACGATTGCTTTGCTCAACATGAATCGTAACTGCTTTTCCCACGGCGGAAGCTTTCGCAAAGATTTTTTGCAAAATGTCCCCCCCGATACCCAAGCCACGGGACTCCGGCAGCAGGGCAATATCAATGATGCGAAATTCCTCCTCCCGTTCGTCGAGGTAGAGCCGTCCAATCGGTTCTCCGGAGGCCGATATGATAAGATCAAAATCACTCGAGGAGAAATGCTCAAGATAATAAGAATGCTGCGCTTCGAACTGTTGGAATAAAAATGCCTCGATCTGCTCCTGCGGCCAACCGGAGGGAGCCATCTCCTCTCTTCGCGTACTGGCATAAAGCTCCCGCAGAAAACCGAGGTCATTGGTCTCGCCCTGCATCACGGCAGGGCGAAACGAATAAGGAACACCTTCCACGATTTAAGCTCGAGATGGGAAAAGACCAGTCAGAGCGATCGTGAAAGTGACGTTCAGGTAAGGAGACTGATTGTTGTGACCCTGGCTTCCACCGTTCGTTCTAACCGTCGCGGCAGCCATGGCAGCCCCACCTGCGGCAGAATTGTAGATTGGCGCACCGGCAACCTCCTCATTCGCAGGGTCTGCCAGATTTGCTCCGGCTGCGTTCGCTTTGACCGTATGGGTGTGCTGGGGAATTTCCTGGACGGTAAGGGTATGCTCGGACTGACCGGTCACACTACCAAGACGTCTATCTGTTAATCCCGGACCGCGTCCTTCGCCCATTGGCATCCTTCCAGTCAAATTTGGAAGACCCAGCGTTGTCCTCCCGTCTCCTCCGTAAGTTGTCCCTACGAGCGAGAAAAGAGCGGTATTCTGAGCAATGGGGAGCAGTTGGCCCTGGCAAAGCGCCCAACCTCTGGGGGCGAAATTGAGTCCCCACATGCGGACCTCGGCAATGAATGGTTCTGACATAATAAAAGTGATTTGAGTTAAAAGTTGAGAAGGATGTCAATTAGTTGCGGCTGGGATAGATCCCGAACAAAGCGATGATGAAATTCAGCGTTTGCGTTGGAGCCATATTGTTATGCGACCGGGATCCTCCGACATTCGCCAAGGCACCTGCATTCATATTCGTGGGAATCGAACCGCGCCCCGTTCCCGCATGATAAATTTTCGGTCCGGCTGTTGATTTCGCAAAAAGATTGCCGACCGGAGTTGCGCTATCCGCGCCGCTGCTGGTAGCGGCAAGTCGTCCGCCATGATTATGGTTTGGGATTTGGTTGGTCGTGAGAGTTTCATTCTCAGACCCGCCTTTTGATCCAATACGGCGGTTGCTGAGGCCGGGACCCTGACCTTCGGAAATCGGGACACGACCGCGCATGTCCGGGAGACCGAAAGTGGTCCGCCCGTCGCCACCGTAAATGGTTCCAAGCAGACTGAAGAGAGCATCGTTTTGAGAAATGGCGAGAAGTTGGCCATCGCAAAAAGCCCAGGCCCGTGGGGCAAAGTTCCCTGCGAACATGCGAATTTCGCCGACGTATGGTTCTGACATAATTAGAGTAGGTAAATGGTTAAATTTTTGAGAAACAAACCGCTAGTTTCTTGAAGGGAAAACCCCCTGAAGTGCGATACAGAAATTGACGGTGAGGTAGGGTTGCATGTTGTTGTGAGACTGCGAGCCACCGACTGCGCTCACGGTATCCGCTGTCATGTCGACCAGTGCCGCTCCCGCCGGGGTTCGGTAGGTCGTGGCACCACCACCAGAACTGATAAAGTTATTGGTTGGTGTTCCCTGATTTGAAGCGTCGGCAACCTGCATTCCGTGGCTGTGCGCAGGCATCGTGGTCTCGTCAATCGTCACCGTTTCAGTTCCGGTTTTTTGGCCGAGCTGCTCGCCATTCGCGGCCAGACGGGGGCTCCGTCCGCGCAGGTCCGGCAACGCAAAACTCGTCCTCCCATCACCACCGTAAGTGGTTCCGAGAAGCGAGTAGAGAGATTGATTCTGGTTGATTGGGAGGATCTGTCCGCTGCAAGTTGCCCAACCTCGCGGGGCAAAGTTGAAGCCAAACATCCTGATTTCTGATAAGAACGGTTCTGCCATGATAGTTGTGGGTTATTTTAATTTTTGAATATTCTGAAGAAGCTTAGGTCGCAGTGGCGACGATGATTAAATGGAGCCCCCCCTCTTCACAGGGCACTTCATGGCGACACGAGGTAAAGCCCGCATCTTGAAGAGCGTCGTCGAACTCCAAGGGAGCTCGCAAAAACCAAAAGCATAAGACTCCGCCCTTGCGGATGGCCCGGCGGATCTCCCGAAGGCCGGCCTTGGTGTAAAGACTGTCATTCCCACCGTAGCTGAGAGCGTGGGGCTCATTGTCAGTGTCAATTAAGATGGCATCAAAGGAACCGGGAGCGGAGGCACGGATCAACCCGCTGAGATCCTGCAGTGCGATCGAGGATCGAGGATCGGCAACCGGACATCCCGCTGCTTCCGCGAGCGGCCCCTCGGGTTGATTCCAACGAACCACATCTTCCGAAAGCTCGGCCGTGACAATATCTGCCGCCGGTCCCACTTCTTCCAGGACAGCCCGCAGGGTAAATCCCATTCCAAGCCCACCAATCAAAATCCGGGGCGACTCGAGATCGTCAAGCGCCCGGCAGCCCAGGGTCCCAAGGGCATCCTCGGAACGATGGCACTTGCCACCCATGAGCATCTCTCCGTCGAGATAGAGAAAGTAGTCGCCCTCCTTTTCCTGCAAGACCATGTCTTTTCCCTCGCAGGTCTTCACCATTTCCACCGTGCGAAACGGCAGAAGGAAATCTGCAGGTTGAGGGTTCGGGGCATCCGCATTCCCGTGATCGAGAATGGCAGTGTTCGCCTGATTGGACTGGTGCATGAGATTGGGTTCCACCTGGGCGGAACAATCGATAATTAGGACTGGTGGGACACCGAAAATTTCTTACCCCGGTGAGAGAACTCAAAAGTATTGCCACTGGTCACCCGAACCGTCCCAAGGGGAAGATCGGGCGCAGAGAGGACGTCGCGAAGCTTGGTGTGGCTGGACAACTTCATTTTGCAATGACGCACGCCATCGGTGGGTTCGGATATCTCGAGCCCGGAACCATAAAGGGACAAAATCCGGTCAACATCACCCTCGGGAGTTGAAAAATTTACTGCTCCGAGGCCATTTATCACAGCTCCGCCGGTAGCTAGAGCAGTCGTGATCATAAAGGTTCTGCGATCGTTGGACATTTTAAAATATTGTTAAGAGGTAACTTATCATTTTTACGATGAATAACCTCACGGATAATCATCATTAGACAGATACTGGTTCTCATATTTCCGGGTCATCGGCAAGAAGATTCTCACCCGATCAACCCAACTGACCTTCTCAAAGACAGTAACTTGCTTGGCACAAGGGCTATCGCAACCATTCAATCATCTTTTCCCGAACAAATTATGATTTTCGCTCACGATAAAGAGTCGGATCAATCGTCTTCCGCATGGCACTTTCACTGAGCTTTGCTCCGCAAAATTGCTGGAGACGATCGATCGTCTCCTCGGGCCGGGCCACTGTATCAGCGTAAGAAATCGCAATCACCGGGATCTCCCTCTCCTTGAGAACATCATTCACCGCCGCAATCATCTTTTGGTAGGACCGCTTCATCCTGACGGAATCAGCCTTGCGATCATCCTTGCCCAGCCGACTCAACATCCTCGCCTGTGAGGCCAGCACCTCATCAAGATCGCGCTCCATAAAGACAACCCGGTAATGAACACCATCCTTCTCGGGCAATTTGGGGATAATCGGGGCAACGATTTTCACGACCTTTCCACCAGCCTCATCCAGCACCGAAGCATCGCGAGGCAGCTCCTTCACCGATTCCAATTCAAAATATCCCCTGGGATTATTTCCATCCGCTTCGCGAATCTGATCCGTAAAGCACACCATGCCACCGGCATCCAACATCTGCATCATAAGGGAAGTCCCGGATCTCGGCAGGCCGGAGACCACGGTAATGATCTTATCCTCCGCCCAATCCCCGGGCACTTCCGGTCGCTCTAAAATCGAGACTTCTTCCAATGCACGTTCAACCACTTGCTCGACCTTCTGCTCCGCGGATTCCCCGCGCAGCCTCGACGCCCTCCGTCGATATTCGTCACCCTTCTTTGGCTTTCGCAAAAAAGTTTCATAAAGCTCGGCCAAATAAAGACAGGCTTCGGGAAAGTTCGGATTTTGCACCAAGGTCACCTCGAAAGCCTCGGCCGCCTGGTCGTACAGCCTGAGCCCCATCAAAGCTTTCCCCAGCAGGAAGTGGCTCATGGGCGAAAAATACTGCAGTCCGATCGAGGAAAAACCATACTCGGCCGCCTCCTTGTATCGGTTCTGCTCGAGCATTAACTGCATGAGCGCGAGATAGGCGCGAGAACTCTGCGGATCGATTTCAAGAGCCTTGTTGAAACATCTTTCCGCCTCTTTGGGCTTATCGAGGGAAAGATACAGATGTCCGATCCGGACCGGAAGATCCGCATTTCCCCAGGCCTCCGGGGAGATCTGATTGAGAACCTCCAAGGCCTTCTTTGGCTCATTCTCCGCAATCAGCAAACACCCCAGCAGGAAATTTTGCGGAGCTGTGACCGATTTATATTTCTCCCGGACTGCTTTGAGCTCCGCCTTCACCTCCTCGCAAACTTCCTCCTCGCTTTTCCCTTTCAGCTCTTTCGTAAGCCGGGGAATTTCCTCTTCCAATTCCTTCTGCAAGATTGCCTTTACCTCAAAAATCTTCTCAACCATCCGCCTTGCATCCTCCACCCGGTTGACAGCGAGATAACTAAAAGCGAGCTGATTCAAAAATCGATGCTCCATCGGCCAGTCCTCCACCAACTCCTCCAATATCGGAATACTGTCTCCATGGCGCGCGCCATCCACATAGGATCTCGCCAGGTTAAACTGCAATTCCCGCAGGGCGTTCTTCCCGGCCATTTTTTGATCATCTTCGGGATCTTCGACATATCCCAGATCCACCAACTGTTTCAAAAGCTCCTGATCATCGGCGGGGTCAAATTGAAAGTGCGGCGGGTGCCTTCCGTCATCACCTTCCACTTCCTCCCATGATGGAATCGTCTTCACCTCCGGTGGATTTTCCCAAATCTCGGTCAGAACCCGTCCATCCATGTCCTCGCCAACCGGCAGTTCAAACAAGGTCAGAAGGGTCGGAGTGATATCCAAAAGGTTCGCCCCGAAGACCGTTGCATCCTTCTTAATCCCCGGACCACTTGCCACGAAAATCCCCAGGTGACTATGCTCAATAGCAGGTCCGTTGGGCTCCTGCGGAATTTCCTTTGGCCGGAGATGATCGGGATGAAAGCCATGGTCGGACATCACAATCACGGTCGTATCTTCGTCCACCAACTTCAGAAGTGTCCCCAGCATCATGTCATGGAATTGATAAATCCCATCCACGACATCTTTATAAAGCTCGAAGTCCTGCTCGCTGACGTGCTCCTGACGAGGCGGGTGAAACTTCATGAAGCCGTGGCAAAAATGATCCACCGCATCATGATAAATCGCCATGAAGTCCCACTCCTCATTCTGCATCACGGCCGTCGAGCACGCATGAACCCCGGCACACTCGGAGAGGAGCTTCGCAATCTTCCAGCACCGCTCATCCTTATCGTGATCAATCTCCGCTGCGCGCGGAACAAAAGGGACAATTTGGCTCGGCTCGATTTCCTTGGGATGGACCCGAAACCTCGCAATCCTGGACGCCAACTCGGATGGATGAATCGTCCCTTTGAGAAGCGGCCACTTATCGGGAGAATCTCCTCTCACCTGCTGATAGTGATTTGAAACCATTACCCCGTTGATCGGCTCCGCAGGGTGGGATGGCCACCAACCGATAACGTTCGACTTCAATCCCTCCTGCCCCAGAATATTCCAAATTGCCTTGGTCTTGCGCGACAAATTCGTAATCGGTCGGATCCCCCCCTTTTTCGGGTCAGGCTCCACAAAGCCGTGGATCCCATGTTTGTAGGGTCGCTTTCCTGTCGCGATACTCGTCCAGAGCATGGGAGAAAGCACCGGGGTCAGCGTGGCCAATTTCCCCATCACTCCGCCCTCGATCAGAGATTCCAGTACCGGCATTTTCCCGGCATCCAGCATGGGACTAATCACCTTCCAGTCAGCAGCATCCCAACCGACCAAAAGGACTTTTCTTTTCTTCTTGGGCCCGGAATGATCTGCCATCGCACAAAGTTTCGACACTAAAAAACGGTAACGCGAGTCCGAAGAACAACGCGGTTACCGTTTTGCTGAATTTTCAGATGATGTGAAATTTACGCTCCGACCGCGCGACGCTGACGCCAACCCAACAGACCGGCGGCACCGAGAGCCAAACAAGCGATGGAATTGGTCTCAGGAACATTTGTAATCGTAACATTATCAGCGGCTGGGTCGGTCTCCAATCCGTAGCCAATGATCTCTCCCCCGCCATTGTCGGCATCAACCCTCACTTCAAGCCACCCGTAAAGCGTCCCTGATGGATCATTGAGCTCAAATCCAACAAAACCCGTATTGCCACCCAACCATTCTCCACTTGCAGGGTAGCTGGGATGTTGAGATGAAGCCAGATAAGAGTCACTCGTGCTGTCACCATCGATGAAATTCAGGGCCGCATTGAGAGTATCGCCAAGACTCAATCGGGACACGTAATTGAATCCGGCAGAGTAGATTCTTCCGGCTACCAAGTTGCCATTCTCCCCCCCCATGCGGAACCAGTCACGATCACCAACCCCCGCTTCATCCAAATGAGCCTGAAAAACAAAGTCCCTCGAAGGATGGCCAAAATCGGGAATATCGATATCAACGGAAAGGGAATTCCCGGAGGTCGGATCGAGCACAACATTGAGATCACCAAGAACCAAGGCCCCTTCGGCTTCGGTTGAACCGAGACTCAAGACCGCTGCCGCACCCGCAAAATACCCCGAGGATGCTGCCAGATTGCCGCTCTTCTTCACCGCCTCACCGGCTGACTGGGAGTACGACGCAAGACGGCTTTCGAAAGATTGGTCAGATTCACTGTTCAATGACATAAGTCTGTATAAACAGTTTTTAACTTCTCATGTAAAGGGTTTTGATAATTTTTTACCAAAACACCAATTGACGCTCCGCGCACAAAATTACGGCCTCAAGCCTTCCGAATCAACCCTTGATCAAAATAAACACTGATAACCAGCAGTTTACAAAGAATCTGAAATTGATTGTGAAA
This sequence comes from Verrucomicrobiia bacterium, assembly GCA_030432565.1. Classification (GTDB taxonomy): domain Bacteria; phylum Verrucomicrobiota; class Verrucomicrobiia; order Verrucomicrobiales; family Akkermansiaceae; genus SW10. The sequence continues at coordinate 57,309 of JAUIGV010000013.1, forward strand.
TTTAACGAGAAACGTTTCCACATAAGTTTTCCTCAGATTTCTCACGCTGGATCCCAAATTGTTATATCTTTGGAGCCCAACCTTCCCGGTAATCTCTCTTGACCAGACTCGTCGCCAGAGCACTGTTGGTCGACTTCATATTCGGACCATCCCAATCAATCGGGTGGCCTTCGCCAACTTGCTGGGCAATACACCCAAGAAGAATCACCTCGTTCAAGTAGGCCGCAATTTCAAAATTCGAGTAGGCCGGCGCGCCGCCTTTCATCATGTCAAACCACTCCTGTTCGTGGCCCGGGGAGCGCGGGATGGTCTGCTCCACACCCTGACAGGCCTCATGCTTGTCGGCGTGACGGTATTCCTTTTCGTCATTCAACTTCACGTAGAACTCCCGCCCGTAGTCATCCTGCGAGAACAACTTGCCCTTGTCCCCAATAATCACCGCTCCACTGAGCGGCATCTTGCCACCCCTCAATGCAATCACCTCGGAAACCACCGACGCCTTCGGGCGGATCGGATCAAAACTGGTCTTTGGATTTCCGTCATACCACCAAAACTTCAAAGGTGGCAGACCGTCGCGCTCCGGAAACTCAAAGCGCACCCGAGAGGTCAGCGGATAGGTCTCATCATAAATCCGCGACGCCATCTCGCACTCAATCTTCGTTGGATAACCCAGCTTTAGCGCACGAAACGGCATATTCACGGTATGGCAGGCCATATCACCCAGAGCACCGGTTCCAAAATCGTTCCATCCCCGCCATTTGAAATCATGATAAACACCCTGCTTATAGGGACGCATTTTGGCCGGTCCGATGAAGCAATCCCAATTCAAGTGATCCGGAATCGGGTCCGAGCCCTCCGGTCTCTCCAGCCCCTGCGGCCACACCGGACGGTTCGTCCACACGTGCAACTCAAGCGGCTTGCCAATCACTCCGGATTGAATAATCTCCACCGACCGACGCAGTCCATCTGCCGCACTTCCCTGGTTTCCCATCTGAGTCGCCAGCTTCTTCTCCTGGGTTAAATTACGGATCATCCGCGACTCCCAGACCGTCTGCGTAAGAGGCTTCTGGCAGTAGACATGCTTTCCCATCTGCATTGCCATAATGCTGGCCACTCCGTGCAAGTGATCCGGCGTCGAAACGGTCACCGCATCCACCTTGTCCCCCATCTTCGTGAGCATCTCGCGAAAATCGGAATACTTGGCCGCCTTGGAAAAGCGTTTTGCCATTTCACCGAGCTTGTCGCCATCGATGTCACAAAGCCCCACAATCTCGCCGCCGCACTTGGCCGCATTCATGGTGTCACTCCTTCCCTTGCCGCCCACGCCGATGCAGGCAACCTGGATCTTGGAATTTAAATTCTGCCCGCTCACAAAGGCAGGCACTCCAAATGTCCCGCCCGCAAGCAAACCGGACTTCTTAAGAAATTGACGTCGATTGGTCGATGATTGAGCCATTCAGGTAAAACGGAACTTCGCCCGATCGACTTTCAATCGCCGCGAAAAAGCTCACTTCTTTTTTCGGGCCTTCTTCGGGCCACCTTTGCCCCGCTCGGGATCGTGAGCCGGATTCGGAGTCATCATCTGCGCCCCCACCGACCTACGCCACTTCTTCAATTCCTTCAAAAGCATCGCCGCCCGCTCCGGATCTTCGCCCGCCAGATTATTCTTCTCAAATGGATCTGCCTTCAAATCGAACAGCTCCAATTCACCGTCCTCAAAAAACTCAATCAACTTCCAATCACCATCCCGAATCGCCCCATATGGCTTCGTTCGATGATAGTGCGGATAGTGCCAGTAAAGCTTCTCGCGCTTCAATTCCGAACTACCGTCCTTCAAGAGCGGCCAGATACTCACCCCGTCGAGGTGCTCATCCTCCCGGGCAGGCAATCCGGCAACCTCCAAAAAGGTCGGATAAAAGTCCATTCCGATAACGGGCTCATCGCACCGCGATCCCGCCTCAATCTTCCCGGGCCACTTCGCAATCAAAGGCTCACGAACTCCGCCTTCATGGGAGAATCCCTTGCGGTCCCGCAGCCCCGACGTGGTATTATCGTAGTCACCACCATTGTCCCCGGTCAGAACGATCACGGTGTTTTCAGCCAAACCCAATTCCTCCAGCTTGGCCACAATCCGGCCCACGCTCTGGTCGAGCGCCTCCACCATCCCAGCCCGCCTGGGATTCACATTCTCATTCCTCTTGTTGTCGAAGGTCTTCAGCTTTTCCTGATACTTCTTTGTCAACTTCTCAGGCGACATAATGGGCCCGTGCACGGTATAGTACGAAAAATATAAGAGGAAATTCTCATTCTTCTTCTCTTCCAGGAAAACCATTGCCGCGTCAGTCAGCTTGTCGGTCAAAAAATCGCCCTTCGCACCATCATCAAGCCCCGGCATGCCAAAGGGGGAAAAATATTTCCCCGGCCCCTTGGGTTGCCCCCACTCACGTCCACCCACATTCACATCAAATCCATGACTCGTCGGATAGTGCTCCTTAAAATCCGGCTGACCAATCGGCATGAGATGCCACTTCCCCAGAAAGGCCGTGGCATAGCCCGCTTCCTTCAACGCCTCCGGCAGCAGCACGCGCTCGTGGTCCATTTTCATCTTCCAATCCGGAACCGCCAGCTTGGCAAAAGGTTTCTTGTGACCCGCGATCCAATCGGTGAGATGAAGCCTCGCCGGATACCTTCCCGTTAAAATCGCAGCCCGACTCGGCGAACAAACGGTGCAAGCCGAGTAAGCATTGGTAAAAAGCATGCCATCCTTGGCCAGCTTATCGATATGAGGAGTCTCGTAAAACTCAGCGCCGTAGCACCCGAAGTCACCCCAGCCCAAATCATCCACCAGCAGAAACACAAAGTTTGGCTTCTTCCCATCTGCCCGAAGCAGGCACGAAAAACACACAAGGGAAAGCAGCGCGAATGATCTGATCATTCCACTTCCATAAATTCCTCCGACCTCTCACTCAATACAAACTCTCCGGAGAAGGCAGAAAAACGCGGACCTCGAATCCTCACGACCGCATTCGCCCGATCTGTCCGCCCCAGCGATACTCTCACCTTGTGGCTCGTTCCCCTGGCCAACCGAAAGGAGACCTCATCCTTCCCCACCTCTGGTTCGGCTTCGGCTTTCCACGTATCCTTCACCAACCAAGCCTGCCGGGACTTTGCCACCTCATACATTTTATGTTTCGCCGACCATCGACCGTAAATCCGAAGCGCCTCCTCTTTCGGTGGATAAATCCGAAACTCCCCAACCCACTCACCATTTTCCTTGAAAAGTCTCTCAACATGAAGACCGACCCGACGTCCATCCTCTCGCACATCCATTCCAAAATTCAACGGCTCCACTCTAACCCACAGCCCCATTCCAAGGACTCTCAATTTGCCGTCCTTTCGACCAATCCAGAACTTCTCCGTGCTCACTCTCTTCACTCCCAAACCAAACTCATTCAATTCCCCTTCGACCTTCTGAAACGGCTTCAGCGCAAAAACCGCGCCCTTCAACTCGCCTCGAAGAACGTTAATATCCGGATTGCCCCAACCCGCAGAAGGATCCCGATCCGCAGCTTGCTCCAGCACCTTCGGATTCCGCTTCCGCAACTCCTCCACCAAGCGGGCGTTCCACTCATCATTATTTAAAATCCTCAAAGAAATGCTTCTCAATCGCTGAACTTCACCGCGTTTCTTGAGCTCAGCCATGACAGCTCCGAACGTCACAAACTCCTCCTCTCCATCAGGCCTAAAATAAACCCGCATATCTCCGGCCCTCTCACCCTCGATCGCATCAAGATACGAAATTGACCACTCCCCCCGAACGATCGCACTCAGGAATACCAGGACCAAAGCAACTCCATGGCTAATCCTCATTTTTCCAAATCTCATAAATCAACCCTTCCTCCTTCTCCCGATAAATCATCACCAGATTTCGATTCACTTTCACAAACGCAATCCGCGATTCGACCCGCACCAAACCATCGCAGGAAAGGGGAGCGGAAAGTCTCAACACCCCGTCCCATAACCCCGGATTCACCCATCCTCTCACCAGATTTGGAATCGTCGCCTCAACTCCCAACTCATCAAAAATCTTCATCCCGGGGCTCTGCCCGGAGTATGAATGCCTCTTCCAATTCACCTCGACATCCCTCAAAAACTCGCGATCTGCTTGTGACAGGTTCACGACCCTTTCAACCACTTCCGGCTCATCTTTGAATTCTTCGACCCCGGGATTCCTATACCTCTCCAAATCATACCTGATTACCATCCACTCCCCCTTGAGCTTCTGCCCGGTATCCAAAGACTCCCGGGCTTTCACCACGGCCAGCACCTTCTCCAAATTCCTCAGGACGCCTTTCAAGTTCACCTCCTCAACTCCCGCCTCTCTCAAGGCCTCTTCATCGAGAAAGACTCTCCCAAAGGAACGTGAGGTTCCCGGAAAAACCGGATCAGTAAAGATGACCCCATCCAAGTGCTCAAAGGGAGCACCCCAGTCATCACTCTCACGAAAATCAAACGAAACCGCCTCCGACTCATTGGTCCTCACTGTGAACCCACAGCCCTCGAGCGAAATATCGTGGTGTTGCCAGTCATTCAGAATCTCAAGTCCCTCGATCGATTCCAAATTGGCCTTCACCCGGTTGAACTCCACGTAGTAAAAAGGAGGCAAACCGCCCAAATACGCCAAGGCCAGATAAGGGCCCGCCAGCAAAAGCGGACCAAAAATCAGACTCTTCAAAAAAACATTCATCCCCTGGTTATCATGGATTCAAACGAATCATAAAATCACGAAAGTAAGCTTTCCCGCCTGATCTTCCGCTGCGATCCAGACTCACCTCACTCAGATCACCAATATCCGCCGCGTCCACTGTCACCGAGCTCGTGAATCGCTGCCCCCCCTCTCCGGATTGCTCCAGCAAGACATCCAGACGCACATCTCCATCCGGCATTTTCGTCACATCGACCGACATCCATTGGCGGCCATCGCCCAGCGGCTGGAACCCCACCGCTTTAATCCCGCCGAAATACTTGCGTGTATCAATTTGCTCAAATCGAAACGAACCATTCGCCATGCCCGGATGAAAGAGCGCGCGGATCCTCCCAATCGTAATCCCCATATGCCAGGCCCCGGACGAAACGTCCTCCCCCCCAAGCGTCGCCGAGACCCGAAAACGATGACCAAACCCATCCTTCCCCGGCCAAATGTCGGATTTCAGCACCAATCGTTGATCGCCATCTTTCCCTGCCTCTCCGTCAAAGACCAAGCGCCCGCCTTCCACCTTCCCCGATCGTCCCGAGGAATTCTCAAAACCAAAGAGACGATAGCCCTTCTTGAAATCCTGTTGGCCCTCACCAAACCATTCGAAAAACATTCCTCCCGTTTCAGCTGACTTCTCTTCGCCGGCAACCCCTTCCGCCAGCAGAGACTTCACCGCATGAGCCACCGCAAGTTCGCGATCCTTGCGAAACACCAACCCGAGTTCTTCAATGACATTCAGAACACGACGCCTCAGCTCGGGATCTTCGGAAGGCTCAAGCTCGCGCAACCATTTCAGAGCACTCTCACCCCCACCCAGCAACTTCTTCCGCCCCGCCTCCCTCACATCGTAATCCTGCGAAGCGAGCTTCTCCAAAGCCCCCTCAAGCTCTTTCGTTACGTTCGGCACCGCCGTCAAAGCCTTCCGTAATTCCCCCACCGAGGTCCCGATCCCCTCCTCCTTGAGAAGCTCCACCCGCCAATCAACAACCTTTACGTCGTCTGCCGAAAACGCCGCAACCGAGAGCCCGAGGGTAAACAAACTCATAAACTTCATACCCACCCTCTAGACGAGAGAAAGGAAAGATCCACCGAATTATTCCGGTAAGATCTTTCCATGACCCGAAACCTCTTGCTGATTCTGACCCTCCTCCTGCCCGGCCTCCTCTCCGCCGCAGACAAACCAAACATCATTCTCGTCATGACCGACGATCAGGGCTACGGGCCCGTCGGACGACACGGTCATCCCTGGATCAAGACTCCCAATCTCGACAAACTCTACGACCAAAGCACCCGCCTCACCCGCTTTCTGGTCAGCCCCACCTGCTCGCCCACCCGCTCCGCCCTCATGACCGGACGGCACCCCCTCAAGAACGGCATCACCCACACCATCCTTGAGCGCGAGCGAATGACTCTCGACGCCACTATTCTTCCCCAGGTGCTAAAAACCGCAGGCTACACCTCTGGAATCTTCGGCAAATGGCACCTCGGTGATGAAGAAGTCTACCAACCCCACAAACGCGGATTCGATGAAGTCTTCATTCACGGAGCCGGAGGTATCGGCCAAGGCTACAAATGCTCCTGCGCCGACGTTCCCGGCAACAAATACTTTGACCCCACCATTCGTCACAACGGAACCTTCGTGAAAACAAAAGGCTACTGCACCGACCTCTTTTTCACCGCCGCCATGGGTTGGATGAAGGAAGCAAAGAAGGCCGACAAGCCCTTCTTCACCTACATCACCACCAATGCGCCCCACGGTCCTTTCATCGCACCTCCTTCCAATACCAAACGCTTCACCGATCTTGGCTTCTCCCCAAAAACCGCCGGCTTTTACGGCATGATCGAGAACATCGATGAAAACATGGGCCGACTCATGGCAAAGCTCGCCGAGTGGGATCTCGAAGAAAACACCATCCTCATCTTCATGTCCGACAACGGCATGACCGGCAATGGCGCCGGACGTGGACAACTCGGAAAAGACAAAGATGGCAAGCCCATGATGATGTTCAACGCCGGACAAAAAGGCCTAAAGGGAAGCGCCGACGAAGGCGGCGTCCGTGTCCCCTTTTTCATCCGCTGGAAAGGCACCCTGGAGGCGGGCCGCGACATCACAAACGTCGCCGCCCACATCGACCTCTTCCCGACCTTGGTTGACGTCGCCGGTGCAACCACCCCGGAAAACCAAGTCGAAGGGCGTACTTTTCTTCCTCTTCTCAAGGATCTCAAATCATCGTGGCCCGACCGCTACCTTTTCACCCAGAAAGCCCGCTGGCCCACCGGCTCCGAACCCAACAAGCACCAGTGGAAAAACTTTGCCGTCCGCAACCACCAATACCGCCTCGTTGATCACCAGCTCTTCGACATGCTCAAAGACCCCGGCCAGAAAACCGACATCGCAGCCAAACACCCCGACGTCGTCAAAGAAATGCGAGCCGCCTACGAAAAATTTTGGAAAGAAGCCCGCCCCCTCATGGTCAACGAAACCGCCCCCATGTCCCCCACCCAACCCTTCCGCGTCGAACACCAAAAGCAAATGGACGAAAAAGGTATCCCGGACTGGGCTCCGCCTAGTCTTTGAGAACGGGGACCAACAAAGCTTTATGAAAAAGTGGGATTTTGAAGGTAGCTTGAATAGACCACACCCTATTTGAGCCATTTTTGAGCGCGCAGAAGCAGAGGAAATCCAAGCACTTGTCACCCCCCTCCGGGCCAGTCCAAGGGCGGCTTCAAAGCCCTCCTGCCAAAAGCGAATTCCCAGACCCTGTTGCCTCATTAAAGGAGGACACCATACGGTGGCTGGATGAGCGCTCCATTGCCTCATTTACGAGGACACCGTAGCGGCTTGGTTTTTTGATTCTTCCCTTGCTGAGGAAGGTCGCTTTGCCACTTCTCCGCCTTTTCGCGGTCCAGTTTCTCGACCAATCTCCAGATCTTGCTCAGTTCATCTTCAATTTCTCGCTTCATCTCGAAGGGATTGGTGGCGGCCAACTGCTCTTTGTCGCATGGAGCATGCAGACCCCATCATGGCACAGCTGTGCAGTAGCATCTTCTCTCTGGAAATAGAGTTACTGAATCGCTGCCTCAAGCCGGTAGAAGCTCCGTGAACCGTTGACTGAAAACTCGAAGCGATTGTCTGTAGCGCTTATCGGCTCAAGGGTTGGATCGACTTCAACGGCATTATTGAAGTCGAGGGTCGGACTACTCATCACGCGATACCCTAGGCCGGGTGCCTTGAACTCAATAAAGAATGTCCCGGCATTTACCAAGCCACTCCGCGTGATTTGGAGTTCGGCCAACTCCACAATCAATCCGTTCCGTAACGCTCCGACTCCACCAAACGAGGAAGCGTAGACAGGCTGCACGATGGCTTTGGCCCCTTCACCAAGAGAAGAGAAAGCAGAAGAGCCCATAGTCGGTGCGACACCCTCAAAGATCACGCTGGTGAGACTGGCGCATTGATAGAAGGCATATCCCTCGATTGAAGTCACATTGTCGGGGATCGTCACGCTAGTGAGGCTGGTGCATTGCTGAAACGCCCCCGTCCCAATCGAGGTCACGCTATTCCCGATTGTTACGCTGGTGAGGTTAATGCAGCTCGCAAACGTCGCTTTCCGAATCGAGGTAACGCTGTTGCCAACTATCACTCTGGTGAGACCGGTGCCCCAAAACGCATATTCCGCAATCGATGTCACGCTGTCGGGGATCGTCACGTTAGCGAGGCTGGTGCAGCGGGCGAAAGCCGACTCCCCAATCAAGGTAACGCCATCGGGGATCGTCATGATAGTGAGACTGGTGCATTCGTTGAATGCTGACTTCCCGATCGAGGTCACGCTGCCGGGGATCCTCACACCGGTGAGACTGGTGCAGCCGTCGAACGCCGACTCCCCAATCGAGGTCACGCTGTCAGGGATCGTCACACTGGTTAGGCTGCTGCAATAAACAAACGTCCGATTTTCAATTGAAGTCACGCTGTCGGGGATCGTCACACTGGTGATGTTTAGCTTATGCTCAAAAGCATTGACGCTCCTTACTGTCGCTCCGTTGACTGTACTTGGAATCACGACATGACCATTTGCTCCACTGCTATCGACTAGAAAAGCATTTAACCCATTCTCACTCAGAAGGAATTTCAAACCATCTCCTTCATGGTCATGACCAATCAGGGTGTGCTGAAACGCCCCCGTCCCAATCGAAGTCACGCTGTTTCCGATCGTCACCATGGTAAGATTGATGCAGCCCCAAAACGCATATTCCCCGATCGAGGCCACGCTGTTGCCCTCAATGGAATCGGGAATCTCGAGTTCACCAGAAACATCCCAGTTGCAGCTGTCGATAATGACCTCAGTATCGATGACCCTGTAAGTCAAGGTAGCTGCGACACCAGTCGTTGGGACCGTGTAAGTAGCAGCAGCTGCTGCTAAAACCGCGGCGAAATAGAAGGTGACTATACCTTTCATTCCACGGAAAAAAATTGGCCTTATGCTCCTCATATTTCTGATGATTCATCCCAAACCTTCATGGCTTGGACCAGTGTAGCTGTTCGCTTCAATTTTGCACCCGTGGTTCGAGCGTGCAACTCATCAGGAAATTTTCTTTTCATTGAGTTAGCGCAGCAGAGATTAAGCTTCAACCAAGCGGAGGTAATGGGAAAGGAACGAATCCAGCAATTCAGCCTGCTCGAAGACTTTCTTCACGAGGCGCCTTGCGGCGGAATCATCATCGATGAGCAATATAGTCTGCAAGCTGCTCGAAGTCCTGCAAGGCTGGCTCGGTCCAAATCAGTCGAGCCATTTTGACATTCTTTGCTTCGCTTCTGCGTGACTAACAACTCTTCACTCATGAATCGCCTTCTCACCCTTGGCAATCCCTTCAAGGAGTTGCAGCCTCACCTGCATCGCCTAGCAGGACTCTAATCCACCAGATAAGCGGCGGGAAAACCGTGTTGGGTAATCAGCACGGGCTCGTCTTCCTCAAAAATTCTCGAAACGATCTCCGTGGCTTTCCGCTCAAAGGTAGTGACCAACTCTCCTTTCATGAGAGCGACACTCTGAATGACACAAGCATTCTTCTCATGACCCAACCTTACAGCACAAGAGAGCAGAACCCGAAGGCACCGAAATCACTTTCGATACAGAAAAGCATCGGAGGTTACCAAGGACAAAATCAACGCCTTCATGCTTCCGCCACTTTCGCGGTAAGCACGGTGGGCCTCCTGCAAAACGGGAGCATCATTGAGCGTTTCATTGCGGCCCATCCAAAACCGGAAGGCATGCCTCACGAAGACCTGCTCAACTCGCTCGCTCTCGGAAAGCTTCTGAATGAGATCGAGCGCGTTCGTGACGGGCCCATCCAATTTCGGATCACCGGAATCGATGATCGCGCCGCTGGTATCCACCCGCTTGCCCAACTCGGTCGTGCGAAACACTCCTGCGTGATTATACATCTCAAACGGGAGGCCCAATGGATCCATCTTTTCATGGCAGGTCCAGCAATAGGTCTCACGTGTCACCCGCATCCGCGATCGCAAGGTCGTGTTGGGCTCGTCCGGCAACATCGCGTCCACTGTGATTGGAACATCCGGAATGCCACCTCCCAGAAGTCGTTCCCGAATCCAGCGACCACGCAGAATCGCGTGATTGTCCATGGCATCGGAATGCGAAACCAACCACGAAGGATGGGTCAAAATTCCAAGGCGTTCACCCTCCGGAGCCGTGGCCAGCATTCGCTCGGGCTTCATCGAGCCATTCCCAAAGGAACGATGACTCACTCGCGCAAAAATCTGCGGTCCTGATAATTTGGCTTCCTCCACCGAGGGATTCCCTTTCCTCCTCGCGCCTTTCTTAACCGCATCTTGCGCCCTCTTTCTCGCTCCTTCCAGCTGCTTCTTCTCCCTCGCCAAGTCCCTTTTGGCACGACCATCCTTGGCGGCTTTGATTCTGTCATCGAGGGAAGTGAGCTTCTTGTTCAGGATCTTCAATTCAGCAGCAGCTTTTTCCTTCGCAACCTTCCCGGCTCTCCTCTGTTCCGCAGCGACTGCCTCCCTTTCCTTCTGCGTTCTTAACCTCCCAAAATAGGTATTATCATTCCGTGTCGCCACCACTTTCTGCGTCGTCAGCAGTTCCTTCAGAACGTCCTTGTCTTCTTCCAAAATCAACTCGATCAGCCGGTCCGTACTTGCCGTCGCATCAAACATGGCACGATAGTGCGCGGCCCCCCGCGCCGATACCCCTGTCGCCGCCAGCGCGTTATTGTCCTTACAAATGTAGCCTCCCAGATCGTGGTCAAAGAAGTCGCGGAAAAAGCGCAATATCCGGGGCTTACGCAAGCCATCATCTTCCAACATCCGGGTGACCTCACGTTTCACATCTTCCTTCGTCCGCATCCGCCCTTCAACGATCGCCCGACGAAGTTCCTCGTCCGGTTTGATGTAGGACAGCGCATGATTCACGGCCAGACCAAGCTCCCAATCCTGCAGCATCACCCGACCATCCCTGGCTGGCTTTCCACCCGCTCCCAGTTCCGGACGGAACAAGGCATCACGATCGAGAAAGATTGCGGAGAGTCCGATGAAGACGCCGTCTTCCTTTCCCACCCTTTCAATCGCTTCACTCACAACCAGCAGGTATTGCTCGGATTCCTTCGATGTCGGCGGGCGAAACGTCACCGCTTCAAAGACGTAATCCACCGCGCTTCGCAACAAGTCCTCGCTCAACTCCGGAGCCTTCATCAATTCATAAACCGGCGTCAGCGGACGCTTCACCTTCGTGCTGTAAACCAAAGCCGTGGGGAGCCCGCGAAGATCACCCTTGGGCCTCACCTTTTCGTAAGTGTTTGGATCATCGGTAATCTGTTCCGGATTCGCGATACTCAACGGACCGTATGCCATGTAGCGCAGAATATCCTCGGCCTTACCCAGAATCTGCGTGGCCTCGGCGCTATTGACGGTGTAAAAATTCGGATAATTTTCAAGGCCGTGCTTGCGCGCCGACGACAACACCACCGGCACACTCTTCACCGAAGTGGCATAGGCGACTGTTCCGCCCTGCCACTTGATAATCCGATCCACACCGAAGTAGAGCTTCAATTCGCCTCCATGATTGGTCGGCACCACGTCGCCTCGCGTCCTCACGCCCGGCTTTTTGGGATCATAGTGCGGCTCGCTATTGATCAACTCGTTGAGTCGTGTGATGTGCTCTTGCGGGGTCACCCGCCAAATCCGCTTTGGAGAAGCAGCCGGGGCCAACTCGATCCCTTCCGGCAGTTTACCAAAGAGCAGATCATGCTCTAAAAAATTCCCCTTTTGAGGATCAAGATGGGCCTGGAACCCACCCTTGTCCTTCATCACCTGCTGAAGTTCAGCGACAATCCAATCGGAAAACTGTAGCCGCTCGATCACTTCCGGCTGTTCCTTTTTCTTCGGCGGCATTTCCCTCAGGGAAACCTGCGCCCAAATCGATTTCCATAAATCTGCGTTGGTCTCATCAACCGGCCCCAAATCCTCAAGCGACAAGTCCCCTTTCTTCGTCGCTTCGTCATGACACTCCAGACAATGGTAGTCGAGGAACCCGGACGCGAAATCCTTAAAACCAAGCTTCACCGGCTCTCCGGGAGTATACGGTTCCGCCCAGCCAATTCCCGCGCCGAGCGCGCATGCCACCACCCCGCGCAAGATCACTCTCATGCTTTGTTTACGCCAGGATTTCCCTCAACGGACCGCTGCCCGAGTCGAATTTTTTGGCCATCTTCTCACTCATGTTGAAGTGATCGTTTGACACTCCGACCGAACGAAGAATGGTGGAATAAAGCGCATTAATGGGACGCTTGCCATCAACGTGGGTGAAGCAACCCGACTTGAAGACTCCATCACAATTGCCCAAAAGCATAACCGGCCAGTTCGCACCGTTCGTGTGCTGCTTGTCCGCATTGTTACTTGTGTAAACGATCAAGGTGTTGTCCATCATCGTGCCACTCCCCTCGGGCACGCTTTCCAGCTCCTCCATGATTTTAACAAGCATCCGCGAGTTATACTGACGGATCTTAATCCAGATCGGATTATCCTTCTGCTTCATGTGCCCCAGGTTGTGACCCTGTTGCTCAATTCCCAATCCTTTCCAGGATCCAAAGATCTCACCGCGACCCGACCCAATCGTCAGCACGTTCGTGATCCCCGACTTGAGCGAAGAAATCCCCAAGTCCAAAAGGACATCGTGCCAATCCGTCTCAAACTCCGGGGACGAGTAGCGATCGTCCACCTTTGGGGCAAAATTCCGCAAGTGATCAGAGACGCTACCAAGTCGCTCGCGCAACCCGTTCATATCTTCAAATCCCTGCACAAACTCCCCGTATCGTTGCTTCTCAGAGATCGGTAAAACACCGCCCTTTGCGGCCGCCAGTTGTCCAATCCGGTCGAGCATTCCGGAACGCGCCTCGTGCTGTTTGCGAATCTCACCCTTGGAAATTCCTCCATAAAGAGTCTGATAAAGGTGATTCGGGTTTGAATGCATGAAAATCGGCTGTCCCGCGCCGCTCGCCGAGAGATTCGCCACCGTCGGCTTGGTTTTCATGTTCTCCAACGAATCCATCCCAATGCACAAATGCGGCAACAAGGTCTCGGGCAAGGCCCTGCTCAACTCATAATCGATTGTCGAAGCACTTGGCGGCACCCCGTCGCTGCCACGATATCCTCCCAAAGCACCAAAAAAGGCACTATGTGACGGACTGGTATGAATCCCATGCAGCCCGCTGATGATGTGCAGTTTCTCTTTGAACGGCTCCAAAGCCTTAATGGGCTCCGGCAACCTGGCCTTGGCCAGAGACCCACTGTGACGCATCCCATCCGGAATACAGGTCTCAGGTTCGAAACCTTGGTTCTGCATGAAAAAGACCACCCTCTTGGGCCCTCCTGATGAAGAAGAAGCCAGCCCGCCTCCATTACCAAACGAGGGCAACACAGTGGAACCAAGCGATGCACCAAGGCCGGCGGCCAGGCTCTGAAGGGTTTTTCGACGGGTGATCATAATAAGCTTGGATAGATACGGCGAGCCGTGCTGCCTGTTATCGAATAAAAACGACCGGTTGGCATAACCGGTCGTCGACAGCAGAACTACTCAATTCTGTTGAATAAAAAAGAATGCCTTCGGAACCGGCCCGTCCCCCGTATTGGGCACCGGAAAGTTGTGTGTTGTTAGATCGCTGTTCGGATCGGCATTGATCGAATCATTCAGTTCCACGTAGTCAGGCCGGTCCTCAAAATCCGAGGTCCAGAAGAGTGAATAGCTTCGTCCCGGCTTCGAAGTAAAGGTCAGCGAAATTATATTGGTCTCCTGGTCCACACTAATCTCAGTCACTTTCAGGCCACTACCACCGGCGCCACCTGTTGGAATCATTGCCGCTTGGATCATCTCTTCGGTCAGCGCCTGATCAAAAACCTTCACCTCGTCGATCGCTCCATTGAAGCTCATCCCGGCCGGGTCGGGTGCATCCCGACCATGTCCACCCACGATGACGGGCAGGGTCTCGGAACCCAGAGTGCCTCCAGCTCCTCGAAGGGTCTCCTCGCCGTTGACGAAAATCACCTTGTCCGTCCCGTCATACTGGAAGGTCAGGTGGGTCCACTCCCCGGGGGTCACAATCCCACCATTGTTGAGGTCATTCCCCCAACCACCGTAATGCGCGTGCGAGCCGTCCGCCTCGTCACGAATCCCGTGGTGGAGCATTGCGTTGTTCCCGGGGCCATCTTCGGCTCCGAAGATCATATGGTCGCCCTGGGCTCCGCCCAGGGAGGTCGTGCCATTCCAGTTGATCCAGGCCATTGCCGTGTAAACACCGCCGCTGGCGCTCGAGGCACCCATTCCAAGATCGACTCCGGTCAGTCCGGTCTGAATGTAGGCATCATTCGCTCCGGTCCGGTTTCCCAAAAATGCCTTTCCAAACGTCGCATCCTTGCTGTCGACATAGGTCACCCCTCCGGCAACTCTCCCCGGAGTTCCAAGACGCCCCAGATTTTCAACCTCCGAGGCTCCCTCGTCATCAAAGCTGTAATAAAGAATGGGCTCGCCCGTTTGAACGGAAGGAAAATCCGTGGCATCATTTGGGTCGGTTCCGGCTTCGATCTCTCTCGCGTCGGAAAAGCCATCATCGTCTGAGTCAGAATCATTTGGATCGGTTGCATAAATCTGAATTTCCTCACCGTCGGTTAATGTGTCATTGTCGGAATCCGGGTTATTAGGGTCCGTCGCGTGCGTTTCCAATTCAGCTCGATCATTGAGTTCGTCGTCGTCCGAATCACTGGACTGGGGATCGGTCTTGTGAATTTCTATTTCAGCAAGATTGCTCAAGCCATCAAGATCCGGATCACCTTCCGGGCCATCATCTCCCAGAGCAGAATTTGGATCCAGGGAGTTTGCCACCTCAACGCCATCCCAAAGACCATCGTCGTCAGTATCCGGATCATTGGGATCCGTGTTGTAGAGGGTATTTTCATCCTCGTCGCTCAAACCATCGCCATCGGAATCGTCTGACACCATCGAAGGAGCCATTTCAGCCTGAATCATCTCTTCGGTCAGCGCTTCATCAAAAACTTTCACCTCATCGATCGCTCCATTGAAACTCATCCCGGCCGGGTCGGCAGCATCACGGCCGTGTCCCCCGATAATGACAGCCAACGCCTCCGACCCCAGAGTGCCTCCGGCTCCGCGAAGAGTCTCAACCCCGTTAAAGTAAATCACCTTGTCCGTCCCGTCATACTGGAAGGTCAGGTGGGTCCACTCCCCGGGGGTCACAATTCCACCGTTGTTGAGGTCATTCCCCCAACCACCGTAATGCGCGTGCGAGCCGTCCGCCTCGTCACGAATCCCGTGGTGGAGCATTGCGTTGTTCCCGGGGCCATCTTCGGCTCCGAAGATCATATGGTCGCCCTGGGCTCCGCCCAGGGAGGTCGTGCCATTCCAGTTGATCCAGGCCATTGCCGTGTAAACACCGCCGCTGGCGCTCGAGGCACCCATTCCAAGATCAACTCCGGTCAGTCCGGTCTGAATGTAGGCATCATTCGCTCCGGTCCGGTTTCCCAAAAATGCCTTTCCAAACGTCGCATCCTTGCTGTCGACATAGGTCACCCCTCCGACAGCAGTTCCGTCTTCCAGAGAACCTTCGTTTTTAACAACCTCTCCATTCTGAACATCAAAGGGATAATAAAGCAGCAAATCCCCGGGAGACTTTTGAATGGCAGCAGTGTTCACTGCAACTGCAGCAATTGTGATAATTTTTGAGATTGAGTGCATGGTTGTGTGGCTAAATTTTACTTGCTAAGATTTAAGAAAGGCTAAGGGATGATTACTCGGGTTGTTTGATCACCATCGTGGGTTCCGCCAAATCCGACTGATGGCGGCTCTCGCTTCCGTCAGGCCAGTTGACCAGGAGATCCATTTTTGTAGCACTCTCCGGTATCGAAATACAGATGGACGAAGGAGACTGCGAAAGGTATCCCCCGCCACCGTAGGTTTCCTCAATGCGGGTTTGCTTTGTATCAAAGCTAATACGTAGCCGGGCACCAAGTGCGGTAGGGTTTCCGGACGCTCCAACGAGCTTTAACTGAATGGCATTTCCTTCTGCGCCCTTCTTCTCGAAGACGCCGACAGGACCGTTATTTTTTGCGATAACGAAATCCATTGCGCCATCTCCGTTCACATCTGCTCGGGTCAAACTAGCGGCATCACCCGGGACCCAAAGCCCGCTTTGCTCGGCCGGAATCGGATCAAAGCTGCCATCTCCTTTTCCGAGCAAAAGTTGACTCAAACCTCCCGACATTCTACCCGTTTCAACCTGGGGGCTGTGGAAGTTCTGCGCAAGGTAGAGATCCGCTTTCCCGTCATGATTCACATCGTCAACCACCACTCCAAACGATGGGGCGATTTGAGCAATTCTGGGCAGCACCTTGAAAGTGAAACGAATTGCTCCCCCGGCTTCGGAATCATTGATCAGAATACCCGATTCCAAAACCGCCGCATTCAGCTTGAGAGCAGTTTTCAGACGATCCGGCTTGTAGATATCAGTCAAAGAAGCTCCCGCAAACTGCTTGAAAGAAGTAAAGGTCTTTCGCAAGTGGGGCATGGCATTACTTGAACAGCTTCGTCCTCTTCCGGGATAGAGCACATCATCTTCGAATTCTGCCTCAACGATTCTCTTACGCCCCAGATTCTCAAAATCGCCGTAGTAAATCAAAGCAGGATGCTCCTTCGAAGCATGGTATTTGGTGTTCAACCCGAAATTGGTGACTGCATAGTCGATGTCACCGTCCCCGTCAAAATCACCTCCGGCAATGCCATTCCACCAACCCGTGAGATCGGCAATCCCGGTTCCCGCAGTGAGTTCGGAAAGCTTGCCTTCCCTGTTCTGAAAAACACGAACCGGGCCCCATTCGGCGGTCACCAGGAGATCCAACCAGCCATCCCCATTGACATCCGACCAGAGAGCCGAGGTGACCAGACCTTTGACATCCAAACCGGCATCCGAAAACTTCCCGTCGTCATTGATCAAGAGCTTACTCTGCGCTGGCTCCGGATAGGCACCCGGGATCTGACGACCTCCTACAAAGAGATCAACATCACCGTCACGGTCGAAGTCCGCGCCCACCACAACCGAACCGCTTGTCCGATCGTCCGGAATGATTCCGTCATCGGCCGGGCGCAGCTTCCCACCCTCATTCAAGTAGAGTCGATCTCCCAATTCCGGGTCATCAGGTTCGAAGTCCGAACCACCGCTCACGACATACAAATCCATCGTTCCGTTGCCATCGGCATCGAACCAAAGACCTCCCATGTCCTCAAATCCGGCATCATCAGCCAACGCCGGCATAGTCTTCCTCTCGAATGAACCAGCCCCCCCATTAATCCAAACCTGCCCCGCCGAACCAGCCGCTCCACCGAGCCAAAGGTCATCATCGCCATCTCCGTCAAGATCACCCCAAGCCTGCCCGGGTCCAAGTTGGGACATTTTATTGGGCAACAAAGGTTGCCTCACAAAGTCATCAAACTCGTTTTCACGATGACCCGCTCCTTGAAGCGTTTCGGCCTTCACAAACATCGGCTCGGGATCATCTTCCGCGGGATCGACAGGAGCACTCTCACCGCCCTGGACAATGGTGTAGTGATGGTTCGCTTTCAGATCGCCCACTTTCTGTCGATGACCGTCCGCCCACTCGATCATGAGGCTCTTCGGCTGGCGCTCCCCGAGGCCAAAGTGAACCGAAGGTTCGTTCGACGCCAAATAACCCCGCACCGGAATCAAACGCCGTTGCTGGGTCGTGCCGTCATCCATCAGGAGGGTCACCTTGGCTCCGATGCCGAACGTGTTTGATTTTGACCCCCGAAGCGAAATCACCAAACGATTCCCACGACTGCTGTTATTGCGATAGATGGTTACCTTTTCCCCGAGATTGCAGACAATCATGTCCAGATCGCCATCCCCGTCGAGATCGGCATGAGCGGTTCCGAAGCTCATGCCGACATGGTCCAGTCCCCACTCCTGACTCACATTGGCAAACTTCAAGTTTCCCTCGTTCTTGAAGGCCAGGTTCTGCTCCCGTAGTTCTTCAGTCCCGGCACGCACGTGGCGATCCCATTCGGATTCATTGGGTTTGGGCTCCACTGCCGCATTATCCGATTCGTTGAAATTTTTCGACATGCCATTGGTCATGAAGACATCAGCAAGGCCATCACAGTCGAAGTCACTCAGCTTCACCGTCCAGGTCCAATCTGAATTGGCCAGACCTGCCATCTGCGCCGCCTGCATCAGTCGCTCCCCGCCAGTTCCAAGGAAGAGGGCATTCCGCATATACTGTTGGGGGTTCGCCGTCCTCAGAAACTCGGCCTTGGCTCCCATCGAGCCCATATTCGTTTTCTGCTTGAAATGGTTCGTTCCCGACATATCGGCGATCAGAAAATCAGGCTTCTGGTCGCCGTTGAGATCGGCAAAATCCGCGCCCATCGAAAACCACGAGGTATGTGGCACGATGTCTTTCACCACATCTGTAAAAGTTCCATCTCCGTTATTTCGATAAACCCGGTCGGGATCGTCAAAATCATTTCCGACCCAGAGATCAACCCATCCGTCTTGATTGTAGTCCCACCAAGTCGCGGAAAGACCAAAACCAACTCCATAGATTCCGGACTCCTTGCTCACATCGACAAACTTTCCTCCGTCGTTTCGGAACAACACATCGGCCTGCCCCACTTTCTGGATGTTAAAGATCGGGCGACCATCAGGAGCCTGACCGGATTGGAACGGCCTAAAATACAATCCCAAGGTCGGATCGGTGTATTTGATACGCCCGGCCCCATTCACGACCTCGAAACGGAGAACATCTTCCGCCTTGGGCTGGCCTTTGGGTGAATGGTAGCGATTGGTGAGCAAATAAAGGTCCAAATCGCCATCCTTATCATAATCGCAGAAGGTAGGCATGTGACTTGCACTCACGTGTGCCAAACCGAATTCGGCGGCCTTCTCCTCGAAAGTCGCATCGCCTTTATTCACATACAATTGGTTGGGTTTGCCATAATTGGCCACGTAGATATCAAGATCTCCGTCACCATCGATGTCGATCATCGCCGCACCCGCGCCCCAGCTGTCACCACCGTGCAGCCCTGAGGCCTCGGTAGCATCCACGAAATTCATCGCACTCTTTTGCAAGAAAAGCCCATTTGCCGACGGGCCATTCGTGAAAAACAGATCGGGCAAGCCGTTCCCATCGAGATCTCCGACAGCCACACCTCCGCAAACTTTCTCCGTCGCGTAAAGATGACGCATCGGGTGGTCTTCCTGGATCAGATTTTGAAAGTCCACACCGGTTTGGTTCGAAGGGAGACTCTCAAAGAGAGGTTGCCCGGCCTGCCCAGTGGGGCGGGTTTCCAATTCACGGCACCTGACTGGATTTGCTTCACCAACCAATGGATACCCGGAGGATTCGGACTGATCTCCCGTCTCTGACCTTTCTTCGGGGTCAGAGCATGAGAACAAGAGACAAAACGGAAGACTAGGAGTTAATCCAGAGAGAATAGTACGCAGGTTCATCGTGGTAAAAGATACCGATTCTTAACACAGAAAGACCGGTCCCCAAAATTGGAGAACCGGCCTGCTAATTAAATGAAAGTCGGCAAGATCATCTCGCTCCCTCTTAGCGGCGACGGCGGAGAAAGAGAAAACCGGTCAGTGCAAGAAGGCCCATGGAAGACGGCTCCGGCACATTGTTCATTGCTGCCATGATCGCAGCTTCGCTGAGGTCCTCATCATAAATGCGGACATCATCAATGAGACCGTTGAAGCTCATTCCAGCCGGGTCGGCAGCATCACGGCCGTGTCCCCCGATAATGACAGCCAACGCCTCCGACCCCAGAGTGCCTCCGGCTCCGCGAAGAGTCTCGACCCCGTTAAAATAGATAACCTTGTCCGTCCCGTCATACTGGAAGGTCAGGTGGGTCCACTCCCCGGGGGTCACAATTCCACCGTTGTTGAGGTCATTCCCCCAACCACCGTAGTGAGCGTGCGCGCCATCAGCCTCGTCACGGATTCCGTGGTGAAGCATTGCGTTGTTCCCGGGGCCATCTTCGGCTCCGAAGACCATATGGTCGCCTTGGGCTCCGCCCAGAGAGGTCGTGCCATTCCAATTCACCCACGCCATTGCCGTGTAAACACCGCCGCTGGCGCTAGAGGCACCCATTCCAAGATCGACTCCGGTCAGTCCGGTTTGGATGTAGGCATCATTTGCTCCGGTCCGGTTTCCCTGAAAAGCCCGGCCATAGATGCCGTCAGCGTAGGTAGTTCCTCCGACAGCCGTCCCGTCACCCAGGGTTCCGCTGTTTTCCGCGTTATCGTTGTCAAAAGTATAGTGAACGAGAAGGGCGGCACTGGCCACAGAGCTTCCCAAAAGTGGGGCAGCTGCCAGGAAAAGTAATTTTAGTCTCATGATATTTGCTTGGGTGTTCTTTGTGTGGTTCTGTTATTCTGCGACCGGCGAAAAACTTTCCCCAATCGATAGAGAAGGCAAATTATGGAAAATCTCAATCCATGGCAATTCAAAAATGTCAAAAATCTGAATTAAACTTTCAATAAGCCCCTCAGCGACAACGAGACAGTGTCTAATCCCAAAAAACAATGCGCCTCCCCACTCGCAAAACCGCTTGGTTTCTCCGTCCTGCAAAAGGCATCCTTCAGGAAAGCATGCCCGACACCCCAAAGATTCCAATTGCGATGGTGAGCCCCTTCTCAATCCACCCTCCTAGGCGATCCACAACAAAACCTCGTCGTCCCTGCACCTTTGTGCGATCCTTCTCCTGAACTTAGTCACTTAAGTTCGGGGCCCCTGCCAAAAAGAACTGGTCCCATCCGCCCCCGCAATTGCCCCGGCAAGGGAAACCAAAATTATTTCTCCGTCCTGTCCAAAATCCCCTCACGCTCAAAGGCTGCGATTCCGGCCCCACCACCGTCTTACCTCTCACCGCGCGAGGCCAAAAAGTCCTTTTGATCTTCTCGGAAACAGCCGCTAAACCACCTGCCATGTTCACTCGAACCCTCTCCTCCCTCCTTCTGCTTTTCTTCACAAGTCTCCTGTCCCCGGCAATCATGGAGCGCGGCGACTACCCCTGGAAGACCGGCCTCCGAAGCTTTTACGATCAGGAAATGGCCAAAACCCTGGGCGATGCTTATTGGTATCTCAACCTCGGCCCCACCGGAATCCGGGCTCGAATCTACCCCGAAAAGCCCGACGAACTTGCCGTGATGTATGTCTTTCAGGACAGCAAATCTCCCGCGAAAGGCTTGGTTGAAATTGGCGACGTCATCGTCGGAGCCAACGGCAGGCAATTCAAAACCTCCCATCGCTTCGGCAGGAATCTTCCCGGCGGCGGTGGCTGGGACGGCCCCATGCTTGAACTTGCCGGCCACCTCGAAGACAGCCAGGGAAAGGACGGAAAACTTGAACTGATGGTCCGCCCCGGAGGCTCCCGAAGCACTCTCGAAACGGTGACCTTGCAACTCCGCCCGGTCGGGCGCTTTGCACCCACCTTTCCCTACCAGTGCAAACGCTCGGACCAAATGCTCACCGAGCTCTGTGACTTCATGGTGATGGACTACAAGTCCGATAACTGGAAGAAGGCCAATACCTTTCACGGAGCAGCCCACGGACACGCCCACCAACTCCTTGCCCTGATGGCCAGTGGCGATAAAAAATACTCCAGGATCATCAAGGAGAATATCGCCCGCTACTACAGCAAACGCTACGACCCCGCCGGCGGGGGATTCCAAATGTGGAACTGGGGCTTCGACTCCATTGTGATGGGCGAATACTACCTCCAGACCGGCGACCGTAAACTCGAGGACGCCATGGAATCGCTCGCCAAAGCCATGCCCGAAGGGTGCCACAATGGAGATGGCATTTACACCCACCGCTCACAGATCAACATCCGGCTCCTCGGTCGCAAACCCTACGCATCCATCGCCGCGATTTCCGGCCTCCAGATGATTGGAATGAGCCTCTTCAAAGAAGCCAACCTTCCCTACGACGAACGGCTCTACCAAAACATCCACCAACACTACCTCAACAGCACTTCGCCCGAGGCCGTCAATATCGCCTACGCTTTTGGCAATGCCGACAAGCTCAACGACGCGGACCTCTCGGCGAGGCACGCCATCATCAAGCTGGCCGACCCGAAGAAAGGACTCAGCGGGCGCGGGCCCGGCTATGTTTGCCCTACCGGAATGGCTGGCATTGGCGAATATGAACTGGTCTGGCCAACCAAAGCCGACCCACGCTGGAAGCCGACCGACTGGATTGAAAAAGAAGCTGACACCAATATTCTCACCGAACACAAGGGCGAAGGAATTCGCCGCGTCGATCGTAATTGCCCCAAATACAAGGTCGCCGAAGAACCTACCAAATCCTACAAGACCACCCGCACCGGCAGCCACCTCGCCCCTGTCGGAATGGGAGCCGTCGCCCACCTCATCGGGCCGCAAGAAGAGTCCTGGAAATATCTCGGAACGCACGCCGCCAACACCTGCGTGCTGGGACCCGGCAATGCTTTCGACGGACACGCCGCCTCCAATCTCCACGGATTCTGGAGCGTCGTCGGAGCTGCCCGAAGCGACCAGCCAAAGAAGCTTCGCCAGTATTTTGACTATATGAAGACCTTTCTCATTCTATCCGAAACTCACAACGGCGGACTCATCCTCCAACCGTGGGGACGCGACCGGCCGAACTGTAATTCCGACGTCAGCTACGGACCACGCACCCTCCCGACAGCCACCGGAGCCATCCTTCTTTCGCTCGCCAAAAAGCAACTCCGGATCACAGGCGCTGGCACGGGCGGTTCGGAAAAATCAGCCTCCGCAAAGTCCGCCCGCGTCGCGCGGAAGCTCTCCGAGAGATACATCCCCATGCTCGACACCGCCCTGCTCAACGCCCTGGGCGAACTCAACCGCGCCGGAGAACTCAAAACCGTCCCGCTCACCCTATCAAAGGCTTCTTCCAAAGTCCTCCTCGCCAATGTCGCAAGCGATGGCACTTTGACCTTTCAGGCCAAGCAAGGAAGCAAACAAGCCTCCTTCAAATACCAGGACCTCACCACAACAGATCACGCGTTCCTCGCCTGCCTCGTCGCCCGGTTCCGCCCCACAAATCCCGAAGCCCAGGTCTATGCCGGCATTTTCATGGAACGAACCGGCGACACTGAAGCCGCTGACACCTACTACGCCAAAGCCGATCCCGAATTGGTCGGGCAAATCAGCAAGCTCTTCGAATGAACAGCGCGGGACAACAATCCCAGCGGCAAAGGGGCGAATGAATCATTTTCCTTTGATCGCAACCGTAATTTAGAGACTTGGCAGCCCGAAAGCGAAGCCGGAATCGCCTTTCGAATTCGCAGAGAATCTCGAATCAAGCCGGTTCTTGTCCTCAGTTCATGAAATACCCGGGGAGATGGTCGTCTCACCGCCACAATAAAACGCCCGACTGGATCAACCAGCCGGGCGGATTAAAAAGTTCCGATTTTTAACCGAAATATTAGTCGGTGTATTTCTCGTGGCCGTCTTTTTTGAGATCCTTGAGTTCTCCCTTGATGGCGTCGGCCTTCTCTTCGTCGCCCGCAAGATAAGCCATCTCAAGCTCACAAAGTTTCGCGTAGGTGAGACCAATAAGTCGCTTGTAATCAGCAGTGGCTTTGGCCTTCTCCTTTTCATCCTTGATATCCTTGAAGATCATCGGAGAAAACTCGAGAGACTTGATGGTAGCCTTCTGGGCCGCGTGAACCAACTCGACCTTTTCGGCAGCGGTCTCGGCTTTGCGGAGCTTCTTGAGCGAGCCACTCAAAACGTCCATTTGCTCACCGAGAGGAGTTTCGTCATCGTCAGCGTGAACAGGAGCGAGCAATCCGAGGCTCATCACGGAAGCGATCGCCAGAGTCTTAATTGAAAAGTTGAATTTCATGTCGGGAGAACTACTCCCAAAACTTTCGCCGTCTGTCAAAACAAGGCTCGGAAAATCCATTCACACCAATTATCGCGGCCCCGTGATTCGTGGACTTATTTTTGATCTTGATGGCACCCTCGTCGATTCCCTCCCCGGAATCGCCACCGCTCTCAACCATTCTTTGGACGACCTCAAGCTGCCAAACCACCCTCAGAACGTGGTGGAAACCTTCATTGGTGATGGCATTTTAAACCTCGTCATCCGTGCCCTTGGCCCCGATCTGGCCGACCAACAGGGAGCTCTTCTGAGCGCCTTTCAAAAGCACTATGCCGAGGATTGGAAAACGGGCACCCATCCCTACCCCGGCTTTGTGGAACTTTTGGAGGAAATCCGGCAACGGGAGATCCCGATGGCCGTTCTTTCCAACAAGCCTCATGCCTACACGGTCGAAATCGTGGAAGCTCTCTTTCCAAAAAACATCTTTGATTCGGTGCGCGGACACCGTGAGGAGTTCCCAAAAAAGCCAGACCCCACCACCGCCCGCCAGATTATTTCCGATTGGAACCTCGAGCCCGGGGAGGTCGCCTACGTTGGCGATTCCACCGTCGATCTCGCCACAGCGAGGAATGGCAGCATGATCCCCCTGATCTTTTCCTGGGGATATGGCACTCCGGAAGACTTTCCCTTAATGGATTCAGTCAATGACTTGAGGCCCGCCATTTTCAACGCCGGTTGAGTGTGCTTTGCATAATCCACAATCAGCGTATTATCAGCGGTATGAAAATCGTCGCCATCATTCTCGCCACCGCCGCCAACCTCGTCGCTGAGATTCAAGAGAAGACCGTCGTCTATCAGGACGGCGAGACCGAACTCGAGGGCTTCTACGTCCACGATCCCGACGTCACCCAAACCGGAAAGGCCGTTCTGATCGTCCACCAATGGACTGGCCTCGGCGACAACGAAAAAATGCGCGCCCGCATGCTGGCCAGGCTGGGTTACAAAGCCTTCGCTCTCGATATTTACGGCATGGGCATTCGTCCCCAACCACCGGCAGCCGGGAAATTTGCGGGCAAATACAAAGGGGATCGCAAGCTCTACCGCCAGCGCCTCGACCTCGGATTGAGCCAGTTAAAATCACTTGCGAAGGTCGCAAACAAAGATGTTGCCGCGATCGGATACTGCTTTGGAGGCACCGGTGTTCTTGAAATCGCGCGGGCCGGAACTCCGCTCGCCGGGGTCGTTTCCTTCCACGGAGGACTCGGAGCTGCCGAAGGAATGGAAGCAACAAAGGACGCTCTTAAAACCAATCTCCTCGTCCTTCACGGAGCTGACGATCCCTACGTCCCGGCGAAAGAGGTCAGTGCCTTCAAAAAAGAAATCAAAGCTGCAGACGGCGAGATGAAATTCATCGCCTATCCTGGTGCAGTCCATGCCTTCACTCAAAAAGGAGCGGGAAACGACAACTCAAAAGGAGCCGCATACAATAAGAGCGCCGACCAAAAATCCTGGAGCGAGATGCAGGAATTTTTCAAGAAGATCTTCGCAGCCGAATAGTCACACCTCTTACGCATCTTGAACGATTGGACCCTCGAAAAACTCAATGAAGCTGATCGGCGGCAATTGGCTCGACGCCTGGCACAGGCCCAACTGGGCTCCAGGATCTATCGTCGCCGGGTTCTCAAGACTACCCCATGGCTTATAGGAATATTTTGTGTCTGGACCCTCTTGGCTTCCGAAGTATCCGCACTGTATATCGTCATATTCTGGCTGGGGATCGGGGCACTCATTTCGTCATGGCTCTATCTCGAATCAAAGTCAGAGGAGGCAAAGGCAAGGTCCAGAATAGAAGGAGCCCTGACAACCAATACCGTTCGAAGAATTGGGATCAAAGCGCGCAGACTGTGGGAGATTCATTCTGCCGAATTTGGGGATATTTATCTTTTTGAGAACGATCAAAATTCAGTGACCTCTCTCTCGTCCATTGACTTCCACCGAACATCTTCTTTCCCCTCGCTAAATTTCGAATATCGCGAAATTCTCGGTCCGGAGAGTGAG
Organism: Verrucomicrobiia bacterium; assembly: GCA_030432565.1. Lineage (GTDB taxonomy): Bacteria > Verrucomicrobiota > Verrucomicrobiia > Verrucomicrobiales > Akkermansiaceae > SW10. Next base: position 83,576 of record JAUIGV010000013.1, read on the forward strand.
GTCATCGAATCCAGATATCAGTCAGCCAGTCAGAAAGCGGAACCCGAGAGGATCATCACTTGCGGGAAACTTCCTGATGACATCTCGACCTCATCTGTCACCTTTCACCGCTCGTCGCTTGACGACCTCATCAGTCAATTTGAGCTTTCGTAGCCGACGCGTCATCGCAGTCTTGGAGGCCGCAAGTCCAAGACAATTGGCAAACCATAGAGTCGCACCTCCACAATAATGATCGTCGGGGGGCATCACCACTGTCATGTTTCGGCAGTGAGTCGACGTCTGATCACCCTGTTTCTCCTAACCATCGGACCGGCGAAGGCCGGGATGACTTCAATCGTTCTCTCGGACCTCGCCGAGGCTCGGATCGAGGTTATTTCGTTCTTCATTCTGATCTATCTCCTGTTGACCTTGGTGGTGAAATTCCTCTGGAACAAACTCGCCCAAGGCATCCCTGCCATTCCAAAAATCAACTTCCGCAGAGCGCTGTGCCTCATGCTTGTGAGCGGACTTTTCATGTATGTCATCCTGACCATGATCTCGGGCGCGCGTGAATTGATGACGCCGGGGGCCTGGGAGAAGGAAGGAATCTCCTACCGGCTCAAATCGAAGGGCAACCCGCGTAAAGAGCAAATCCAGACCCTACGCGATGCTCTCTGGAAACACGCGGAGGATCACGACGGCAGGTTCCCTTCAGGACGCCTCGATCCGGCTATTCCCCACAAAAAGTGGAAGGTCCCGGAGGGCGCCGGCTTCTACTCCTTTCTGGCACCGGAAGCTGACGGCGAAATTCTCGTCTTCGAGCCACCGACGGCCGGAAAGAAGAGCTATGTCATTTTGGAAAGCGGAGACATTGAGCTGTGGTCGCGCTCGAAGGTGGAACGAGAAATTAAGGAGAAACGATGAAAAGACGGATTTCTCCACTTAGGGTCATCATCCTACTCATGATTTTGGCTCTCATCTTTTTTGTATCGATCATCACATTATTCTTGTTGGGTGAGTGGACTTTCGAAGCCGTGTGGGCGCTTGCGAGCGGCTGGTTCACTTACCCGGTCCGGGTGATCCCGCAAATCAGCTACAACGTGGAAATGATTCTCTGCGGGCTGGGGGCTTTTGGTATGGCGCTTTATTTCAGCCACCGCTTGCTGAAATGGCTGGCCGAAAATCTCTCTCACCTCCCTTCTCCGTGGCCCTTTCGCTTCACTGCGTTCCTCTCCTTCTTGCTCCTGTCAATGTTTGGCACCTCCATCGCGATGACGGGAATTATCCATCAAACAGCTTGGCTTGTGCGGAGTGAGTCCATTGTCGAGAGAAGGGGATCATCGATCACCATTAAACAAGAAAGGGAGGCCAAAAGCCTGACAGGCTGGCTTTTGGTAGCAGCCTCCGAAAACGCCGACCGCAAATTCCCTGCGAAGCTAACTGAGCTTTCCAGTCTGCTGGAACCCGAAGACGGTCCCACCTCTCTTCTTTGCCCCTTCGAGAGAGGCGGAGACGCACCATGGCTCTATCCTGCGGCGGCGAAAACGGCAGAAGGCTTTTTCCCGATTTTGGTCAGTCCCAGACCAAATCATAGAGGCTTCGTCGTGGTGGCCTATTCCGATGGCGAGGTAATCAGGTTCCAGCTGGATGAACTTCCTTCGGATGTCGCCATCTACTTTGACTAGCACTCCGGCAATTCCGCATGGTCTTATGGCTTTTCGAGGACTAGATTCCCGCCCGTGATCATCTTCCAGGCAACCGGCCGGGTCGTCCTGACCTTTATCAACTACCTTGGGCAACTGGGGCTGTTGACGCGTGAGATCATGTTTTCACTCACGAAAGGTCAAAAACGTTGGCGCAAAATGTGGGAGCAGGTCGCCGAGATCGGGGCGCGCTCGCAGGTCGTGGTCGGCGTAACCGGGGCTTTCACCGGCGCGGTCCTGGCAGCCCAGACCCTTTTCCAATTCAAGCTTTTTGGTCTCGAAACCGCAGCAGGCGGCCTGGTCTCGGTCGCGATGCTTCGCGAACTTGGCCCGACAATCACCGGACTCATGCTGGCCGGGAGGGTCGGCTCGGCCATGGCTGCCGAGATTGGCACGATGAAAGTGACCGAGCAAATCGATGCCCTCCGCTCAATGGCGGTCAATCCGGTCGACTATCTGGTCACGCCCCGCTTTCTTGCCATGATCATTTCCGTCCCACTCTTGATTGCGGAATCGGCAGCGCTCGGGATGGTGGCCTCCTACATCGTCGGCGTCGGAGTCTTCCATGTGGAATCGGCCTACTGGATCGATAACATGAAGACTTATGTTGATCTCACCGATCCCACCATCGCACTTACCAAAGGACTTTTCTTCGGAATTTTGATTGTGATCATTTCCTGCGACCAAGGTATGAAGGCCAGCAACGGAGCCGTTGGGGTAGGTCGCGGAACGACCCGGGCGATGGTCTATTCATCGCTCGCCATCCTGGTGGTCAATTTCTTCCTCACCCTGATCATGCAGATCATTTTCCCGGCTTCCTTGTTTTCAAGCTAGCAGCCTGTCGGACTTGGAGTTCGGTGCAATTGGGTCCAGTTTATAAGATGAATTCGCCGGATTGAGTAGGCCCGAGCGACTACTTGCGCCTCGGAAAAGCAAAACCGCCCTCCTGCGCAAACAGGAGGGCGGCCACACAAACACACAAAATCAGAGGGGTTATTTCTGACGGTGGTTCAATACGAACTCCGTTGATTCCTCTTTCATGCTCTTCTCCCTTTTTTTCAACGGCCACCGCTATTTTCCGAGAAATCGTGGTTAAGGCTGGGAAATCAAGGACTGAAACCATGGACCAAAGCGTCCCAACAAGCGATTTCATGAGGAAAAAAGAGCATGAAGGGTTTGTTTTTGTCTGATTTGCGACAGAATGAGGAAGCCGCATTAGTCTTGCGGCGATTCAAAGGGGCCGCTATGTCCGCTCCCGAAAAACTCTCGCCATGGAAACTGCCAACAGCCCAAACCATTCCCCGCTCGATTTTGCGGGCTCGCCGATCAACAAAACACTTTCTGCCGAAGAGAAACTCGAAACCTACCGCCAGATGGTTCGAATTCGCCGCTTCGAGCAGGCCGCGCTAAAGAACTACCAAAAAGATGGCACCATGGGCGGCTTCCTCCACCTCTATATCGGGCAGGAATCCCTCGCCGTCGGAGCAGCCTCCCTGATGGGCGATCACGATCATATGATCACCGCCTACCGCTGTCACGCCCACGCCCTCGCGGTCGGGATGAACATGAACGAGTGCATGGCGGAACTTTACGGAAAAGCCACCGGTTGCTCAAAGGGCAAGGGCGGATCGATGCACTTCTTCGCACCTGACAAGAATTTCTGGGGCGGCCACGGGATTGTTGCAGGCCAAACCCCCCTGGGTCTGGGGCTGGGCTACGGCCTAAAATACAAGGGCCTCGAGGGCTGCGCGCTCTGTTTCCTTGGCGATGGAGCGGTCAACCAGGGAGCTTTCCACGAATCACTGAACATTGCAGCCCTTTTCGGAATCCCCGTCGTTTATATTATCGAGAACAACGGCTACTCCATGGGAACCTCGCAAAAGCGTTCAAGCGCCTACAAGGATTGTCTCGCCCAGCGTGCCGATGCCTACGATATGGATTGGGACGTGGTGAACGGCGAAGACTTTTACGAAGTTCGCGCCAAAACCCATATCGCCATGGAGCGGGCCCGCAAGGAACACAAGCCTACTGTGCTCGAAATCATGACCTACCGCTACTATGGCCACTCGGTCGCTGATGCAAACCACAAGAAATACCGATCCCCGGAAGAGATCGCGGATTACAAAAAGAATCACGATCCCATCAACCTCTGGGCCGCCAAGCTGATCTCTGAGGGACATCTTACCGAAGAATCTGCCAAAGCCATCGACACCGAGGCCAAGAAGGAGGCAGCCGCCTCCACCAAGTTCGCCGAGGACTCCCCCGCTCCCACCATCGATGATATCACCGATGACGTTTACTGGGAAACCGACAACAACACCGAGGCCTCCAAGATCGGACGCCACTTCTTCAACGATTAATTTTTTACCTTTTTAGATACCATGCGCGAAATCCAATACCGTGACGCCTTGAACGAGGCCTTTGACGAGGAACTTGCCCGCGACGAGAACGTCGTCCTTATGGGCGAGGAAGTCGCCCAATACAACGGAGCCTACAAGGTCACCAAAGGCCTCTGGGACAAATGGGGCGACAAGCGGGTCGTCGACACCCCGATCTCCGAAGCCGGCTTCATCGGCATGGGCATCGGAGCCTCCATGCTCGGCGTCCGTCCCGTCATGGAGCTGATGTTCTGGTCCTTTCACTCGGTGGCCTTCGACCAACTGGTCAACAATGCTGCTTGCTGCCGCTACATGTCCGGAGGCCTGATCAACGTCCCCATCGTGATGCGCGGACCGGCCAACGGCGGCACCAACGTCGGCGCAACCCACTCTCACACTCCCGAGGGCCTCTTCGCCGCTTTCCCCGGCCTCAAAGTCTGCTCGCCCGCCACGCCGGCTGATGCGAAAGGCCTGATGAAAACCGCCATCCGTGACAATGACCCTGTCTATGTCATGGAAAATACCACCCTCTACGGAAATTTGGGCCATGTCCCGGATCCGGCCGATGGTGATTTTTTGATTCCCCTGGGTAAGGCTGACATCAAGCGTGAAGGCTCCGATATCTCGCTCATTGCCCACGGTGCAAGCGTGCTCCGTTGCCTTGAGGCCGCCGAAATTCTTGCCAGCGAGCACAACATCGACGCCGAAGTCGTCGACCTTCGCTCCATCCGCCCGCTCGATCAGGACGCCATCATTGAATCCGTCAAAAAGACCAATCGCGCCGTCCTCGTTGACGAATCGAAGCCTTTCTGCGGTGTTTCGGCCCAAATCGCGACCCTCATCCAGGACTACGCTTTCGATTATCTCGATGCACCGGTCAAACGAGTCTGCACCATTGATGCACCTGCCATCTACTCGCGACACGTCGAACCGGACCAGCTTCCAAATGCCAAGCGCATTGTGGCTCAAGTCCTGACCATCGCCTAGGCTGCAAACCCATGGACGACGCGATCTTCGACGAGGTTAAGGAAGACCTCAAGAAGGACGAGGCCTACCTTCGAAATCACGAGCACCGCTTCCGACTCAGCGCGGAAGCAGTGCAATCGGTTGGCTCCGAAAAACCGCGCCTCCTTGATATCGGATGCTGGCCGGGTTACCTTTCGCTTTATTTTAAGCGAAGCGGGTGGGACGTGAGCGCCATTGACCTCAAGCCCGACCGCCTCCCCGTAATCAGCGATGCCGGAATCGAGCTACTCGATCACAATCTCAACGATCACCCCAGCCTCCCCTTTCCGGAGAATCACTTCGACACCATCCTCTTCACCGAGGTCTTCGAACACCTGAATCCAGCCTCTTTTGAAAAACTCTTCAAAGGAATCGAGCATTGCCTGAAACCGGGTGGACGGGTCATTTTGACCACCCCGAACCGCCGGGCCCTCAACAAAAACTTTTTCATTCCAAACCGCTGGAAAGAACCGGAGGTCGATGAGGAAGGCCACGGACACTGGAAAGAATACACTTTGGCCGAGGTTTTGGAATGTTTCAAAGACACCTCCCTGAGCATTATTCGCAGCGAAACGGCCTCGTTTTATTCACACCTCGGCCGCTCGAACGAGACCGGCTACTTTCCGCTCGGCGACTGGAAGGCCCATCCCAACAAGCTCCGAAACCTCGCCAAATTTGCCATCAACCCCATCCGCAACCTCCCAATTTTCAGGGACAGCTTGTTTGTGGTCGCCCAAAAAGCCCCAATTGCCGGATAATCTCAAAATCTCTCTCGACAACTGCAAGGAGGATTTGATTTCCTCTCCAGAGTCAAAACACCGCAGACATTCATGAAAAAACTGATCCCACTTCTCTTCCTCGGCCTCATCGCCACTCTTCTTCCATCTTGCTGTGGCTTTGGAGGCTGCAAACAGCTTGGCCGCATCGACCGCTCCGGCTGCGAGAACCAAGCTTACACCACCGAGAAGGTTACCAAATATAAGACCGTCAAGCGCATGGTCGATCCTGGAACCAAGGGCGGAATCCCATACGAAGCCGAAGAAAAGGTTGCTTACACCGAGACCGTCAAGGTCAAGGCTAAGTGCGGCGCTTGCGGTTCCACCTACTGCCCGGCTCCTGGATGCTGCGGAACTGTTAGCCCGGCTGTCCTTAAACGCGCAACCGCGCAAAACGGAACAGGCGAGCCTCATATCGGCACCATCCCAACGATGAAAGTCCTCGCTGAGTAATCAGATCGATTGACAAATTTCCAAAGCCCGCACTCCTCTCGATTGAGGGTGCGGGTTTTTTCATGGGCCCTTAGCGGCCGTCTGAAAAATGCCGGATGAGTGCTGCAGAGGAATTTCATCTCAAGCAAGGCGCGACGAGGGAGCTATTCGAGACCAGTGACTTGGGAGCAACGCGGCTTGATTTAAAGGGCCTCGCACCCCGACAGGGTTAATTTTCCAATCAATCGGCGCAGCCGCAATTCTTCATCACATCAAACCTGAAACACTCCTTGGGCTGTTTTCAAACGGCCTCTAAGAGTGATCTTCTTTGCGCTCAAAGACCAGGATCGTCCGACAGGGCAAATAAATCTTCAGCCTACCAGCAACAGTCGGGTAATCAATCGAACTGTCCGTCCGGTCATGACCGCCAAATTCCGGATCATCCGATGAAAGAATCAGCCGGTAGACACCCTCGCGATGGACCGGAAATTCGTAATCAACGACGGAATTCGAAGGACTCAAATTCACCGCGAAGACAAGATCCCCTCTCTCAAACTGCATGCACTGGTTCTCTTGATCGAGGTTCAGCATCTTGCCTCCCGGCGTGCCAAGAACCTTGTCCGCCACTTTCATCATCGCACCATCAAATGCTTCCAGCTCCCGATATTTTAGATCCGGATGATCTGCGAGCGACCATTGACGCCTCGCATATTGGTAGCTCCACTCGTTGCCTTCGCGTGGGAAATCAACCCACTCGGGATGGCCAAATTCATTACCCATAAAGGTCAGGTAGCCTTCTCCACCGAGAGCCAGAGTCATGAGGCGCAGAATTTTGTGCAGCGCCATTCCCCGATCCACGACCGCATGATCATCGCTCTTACCCATGTGATGATACATCGCGGCATCCATGAGCCAAAACGCGAGAGTCTTGTCACCAACCAAGGCCTGATCATGGCTCTCGGTATAAGCGATGGTCTTCTCTCCATAGCGACGATCGGTGAGGGTGTGGTAAATCTCATCGAGCTTCCAATCTTCGTCCGGCGTATGCTTGAGCAACTTAATCCAGTAGTCGGGAATTCCCATCGCGAGACGAAAATCAAAACCAACCCCGCCTTCGCTCAAAGGGCGGCAGAGCCCGGGCATCCCGCTCATATCTTCGGCAATACTCAGGGCGTTCGGATTAATCTCGTGGATCAACTTGTTCGCCAACTGAAGATAAGTCACCGCATCCCATTCCACCCCATCCAGAAAATATTTGTCGTAGTGATCGAAAGCGATATTGCCATGGTGGTGATAAAGCATTGAGGTCACCCCATCGAAGCGGAAGCCATCAAAGCGGAACTCGGTCATCCAGTAAGCCACATTTGAGAGCAGGAACCGACAGACCTCGGTCCGACCGTAATCGAAAAGTCGCGAGTCCCATTGCGGGTGGTCGCGCTCGTGAAAATAAAGCCCCTCTTCTCCGTCAAACGATGACAGTCCTTCCGCGAAATTCTTCACCGAGTGCGAATGCACAATATCCATCAACACCGCGATCCCCATTCCGTGGGCGGTATCGATGAGATATTTCAAATCCTCGGCCGGACCACATCGCGAGCTTGGCGCGAAATAGTTGGCAACGTGGTATCCGAATGACCCGTAATAAGGATGCTCGGCAATCGCCATGAGTTGTACCACATTGTATTCCAAACGAGCGAGGCGCGGCAAAACATCGTCCGCAAATTCACGATACGTCCCCACCCGGAACTCCTCGGTGGCCATGCCCACATGCGCCTCGTAGATTTTTGGGGTCTTGACCGCCCCAGGGGCTTCGTTCCGCCACTCATACGCGGGGGCATCCTGCACTTGAGCCGAAAACACCTTGGTCTCCTCGTCCTGCACCACATAGGTGGCATGCGACGGGATCCGGTCATGCGCGCCATTCGCCCCCACAATGTGGATTTTATACAAGTCGCCATGTTTTAACGCCTGACCGGGAATCCTGACCTCCCAAACCCCCAATTCGGGGGAACGCCGCAAGGGATATTCCACACGCGACCAATCACAAAAATCGCCGGTCAGGAAGAGCGCCCTGGCCCGCGGAGCCCACTCCCGGAATACCCAAAAGTCCCCTTCGCGATGAAGGCCCAGCCGTTGATGACTCGTTGCAAAATCCAACAACGATCCAAATTCGGCCAAGCGCCCCTCAAACCGGGCCGTCCGGTCACGAATCATCCGGGCATAAGGCGCGAGCCAGGGATCAATTTTCACCAGACCGGGCACTTCATTTTCGTCGCTCACACGTCCACCGTAGCAAAGAGCAAGCCAGAAGGCTCAGGGAATCCGAGACATTCGCTTTATTTTTCAGAATCATTTAGTTAACTTAACCATCTCGATGGCCAATCGCAGACTTTCCAGCAAACTCAACCAACGCGCCCGCACCCGCCAGAAGCGCCGCGCCGGTTGGGGCACCAGCCTGCTCAACCTTCACCAACGTGCACAAAGCCAGGTCAATTTCCGGGGCAATCGCAGACGCCGCGGCATGACCCGCCAGGCAGCCATCGCCGACACCGCAAAAGCGGATGACCTGTATGAGGATGACTTTCTCCACCTCACTTTGGTCCGCCGGATTCTGCACTGGGGATTGGCAATCCTCCTCATTCCGCTCTGCTTCATCACCACCATCACCCTCATGAAAGAGAGCGGTGAGGAACGAATTTTTCAAACTATCTGGTATTCCACCGAACTCCTTTGCTTCGTCGCCGGAATTGGCTCGATGATCAGCTGGTTCATCGCCGGAATCGCCAACGATCGCCTGCTTTACCTCTATGTGCTGGGACATGAAATGACCCACGCCATGTTTGTTTACGTCTGCGGCGGGCGCATCAGCGCGATTCACTTCAGCACCGAGGGTGGATATGTGATGACCAATAAATCCAATATTCTCATCGCCCTTTCGCCCTACTTCATTCCCTTCTGGTCGGCCGTTATCATCTCCCTTCACAGTTTTGTAAGCCTTTGGTGGAAAATCCCCGCCGGAAGCCTTATCCTCACCGGACTTCTCGGCTTTACCTGGACCTTCCACATCATCTGGACTGTCTGGATGATCCCGAAGGATCAACCCGATCTGAAAGAGAACGGAACTTTCCTCTCGCTGATGATCATCATCTTCGCCAATCTCGTTCTTTTCTCCGTCATCCTCTGCGCCACTTCACGCGAGGTGCAACTCGCAAGCTTCATTTTTCAGTGGTGGAACAACTTCCTGGATCTTGGTGAATATCTCCTCCGGTTGATTCCCTTCTACGCCAATTAGAGACCAAGAGTCGTTTTCCTTTTCGCCATTTGTGGCTAGCTTGCGTTGTCACATGCACATTCTCCTCACCGGCGCCAATGGATACATTGGCATGCGCCTGCTTCCCACCCTGCTGGAAGCGGGCCACACCGTGACCGGAATCGTCCGCTCAATTCCGCGCTTCCCCTCCTCGCAATTCCGCCCGTTCATTGCGAGCAATCAACTCACCCTGCTGGAAGGAGATTTCCTCGGCGACCTTCCGCCCGTCCCCGAAGACATCGACGCCGCCTACTATCTGCTCCACTCGATGGGAACCGGAAGCGATTTCGCAGAACGCGAAGCCGAGTGCGCCCGCCGCTTCACCAGCTGGATCAAGTCCCGCCAAGTCATCTACCTCAGCGGACTCGTCCCAAAGGGCTCACTGTCCACCCACCTCGCCTCTCGCGAAAAGGTCAACGATCTCCTCCGTCAAGGCCCCACGCCCGTCACCACCCTCCGCGCCTCCATCATCGTCGGCTCAGGATCCGCCTCGTTCGAAATCATCCGCGACCTCGCCGAAAAGCTCCCCTTCATGATCACCCCGAAGTGGACTGCCAACCGTTGCCAGCCCATCGCCATCCGTAACGTCATCGGCTACCTCACCGGAGTCCTCGAACACGAAGAAACCCTTGGCGAGGAATTCGACATTGGCGGCCCCGACGTCCTCTCTTACCGCAAACTCCTCCTCGGGTATGCTTCCGCACGTCACCTCAAGCGCCTGATCATACCCATCCCGTTTTTCACCCCGGGGCTTTCCGCGCGTTGGCTCTACCTTGTCACCGCCGCCAGCTACCCGCTCGCCAAGTCCCTCGTCCAATCTCTCGTGAACGAAACCATCTGCCAGGACGAGCGCCTCTCCAGGCTCATCCCCCAGGACCTTCTCACCTACGAACAAGCCATCGATAAAGCCTTCGTTCGTATCGCCCAGAACAAGGTCCCCTCCTCGTGGTTTGATTCACTCGCCTCAGGTAATCTTGATCCCGCTTTCCTTCAATCTGTGCAAGTTCCCTCGCACGGTATCCTCTCCGACAAACAAACCTTTCCTCTCAAATCCGAACGCGAACAAGCCATCACCTCCGTGTGGTCCCTTGGCGGCGCCAAAGGCTGGCCCTCGATGAACTGGGCCTGGAAACTTCGCGGATGGATGGACCGCCTCATGGGCGGCACCGGGATCCGACGCGGCCGACGCCACCCCACCGAGCTGTTCCCCGGCGACGCCCTCGACTTCTGGCGCGTCGTCCTCTCCGACCGGGGCCATCCCCAATCATCCGCCCGCTTGATTCTCGCAGCCGAAATGAAAATGCCCGGCGAAGCCTGGCTCCAATTCGAGATCACTGATGACCAACTCATCCAAACCGCCACCTTCCGCCCCCGCGGACTTCTCGGACGCGCCTACTGGTATGCCGTTCTGCCCCTCCACTGGATCCTCTTTCCCCGCATGGCCAAACGCCTCGCAGCCGGCGAGTGACCGACCGTTCCGGCAAAAGATCGCCTTTGGTGAGACAAAATTGCTCCACAGCTTCGCATTAGGGACTGAATCCCTTATGAAGAAAACCTTCCTCACAGCCATCACATCCCTCATGTTGGCAGGCCTCGGTCAGGCCCGCACCTGGACCAGCGCCGATGGCTCGAAAACCTTCGAAGGGGACTTTGTCTCTTGCGATGGCACCTCGGTCACCGTCAAACGCGGCCTCAAGCAGATGACCTTCAAACTTACGCTTCTATCGGACGAAGATCAGGAGTGGGCCAAAGCGGAAGGCGAGAAAATCGCCTCGTCCGAAGCCAACAAGATCGCTGCTGAAGAGTTCTCCGGAAGCAAGTTTGGCAAGGCCCTCAGGAAGCTTCAAAAATTCGACCATTCCAAGTTCACCAAACATGAACTCGAGGAAGTTCCAAAATACTTTCTTCTCTATTTTGCAGCCAGCACATGAGGCCCCTGTCGTAATGGCGCCCCGCAGTTAGCGGAGACCTACAATAAGGAAATTGCAACCAATCCCAACCTTGAGATGGTCCACATTTCACTCGATGGGTCCGAAGATATGGCCACCGCATGGGCCAAGCAATTCAATCAACCCTGGCCTACGATCTTGCGCGAAGATCTCGATACCGGGCAATTCGTAAGCCCCTTCTTCCCGGGAGGCGGAATTCCAATGCCCTCCTACATTCTTGTCGACCGGGAAGGCAAGGAAGTCGCCCGCGGCAAAGCTGCAGCCCTCGCCGCCGCTAAAAAAGACGAAGCCTAGTTCTTAAAAAACCTCATCAAAACGGTGATCGGGATTCTTCCCGGCCACCGTTTTTTTTCTATCCGAACAGAAAACCCAAGATACCTTTCGCCATGCTCCGAATCATTGCCTTTCTCACCCTAAGTCTGCCCCTCCTTGCCGAACACGGTGGCACAAAATCCTGGCTCAAGAATATGCAGGATCTCTATGAAAAACAGCGGGCCCAGGTTCCCAACACCAGACTCCCCCACCGATGGTCCGGGGACAACAAAACCTTCTTCTTCAAAGCGAACCTCGATGGCTCGGAGAAATCATACCAACTCGACCTCTCATCCGCAGAAGTCACCGAAGCCCCCTTCGATCCGAAGGCCAAAAACTCACTCGAACCCAAAGCCTTCGCCCAAGGCGCAAGCCGTGGCCGCACCAGACCCTCCGCAAAATCTCCCGATGGCAAATGGGAAGTGCTCTTTGAAAACCAACCCAGACTCAAAAATCTGGACAGCGGAAAAACGAAACAGCTTCCACCGCCCCCCAAAGGATCGAACTACGACTCCCGTGTCCATTGGCATGCCGATTCCTCCTGCTTCTACCTCACCCACCGGACCCAACATCCCACCTACCAGGTCCACCTGGTTGAATCTTCCCCAAAAGATCAGCTTCAACCCCGGCACATCGTTCACAACTACGAAAAACCCGGCGACAAACGTAATGTCTCCACGCCGGTCATCTTCTTCACCGACGACCGCAAATCCATCCCCGTCAGCCCCACCCTCGTCAAAAACCCCTACTCCATTTCAGATCTCCGCTGGCACGAAAAAGGCCACCGTCTCACCCTCGCCTACATTGAGCGTGGCTTCGGAAAATACCGTCTTATTGAAATCGACGCGGACACCCGCTTCCAGCGCATCCTTGCCGCCGAAGAATCAGACAAATTCGTTCACGTCTTTGAACACTGCTACTACCGCTTCCTTGGCAATCAAAGGGAATTTCTCTGGCTCAGCCAACGCACCGGCTACAATCACCTCTATCTCCTCGACCGTAAATCAGGCGATGTCATCCGCCCCCTCACCAGCGGAGACTGGGTTCTCCGCGACGTCGTCGCCGTCGATGAAGCCAAACGCACCGCGCTCCTCCAAGTCTCCGGCTACTACTCCGGCCAAGACCCCTACTATCTCCACTACGCCCTCGTTAATCTCGACACTGCCAAACTGACTCTTCTCACCGAATCAGACGGCACCCACGAGATTTCCTTCTCACCCGACAAAACACACTACCTCGCCAAATGGTCCCGCGTTGATCACCCCCCTGTCTACGAAGTCCGCCGTACTTCCGACACCAAAATCGTCGCCACCCTCAACAAACCCGAACTTAAAATCGACTGGCAACTCCCCGAGCGCTTCGTCTGCAAAGACCGCAACAACGAATACGACATTCACGGCGTGATCTGGCGACCCCGCGACTTCCAGAAGGGCAAGAAGTATCCCGTCATCGAAAACATCTATGCGGGCCCTCACGGTTCCTTCGTCCCCAAAAGCTGGAGCAGCTGGTCCAGCCACAAATACGAAATGGCCGAAGGTGGCTTCATCGTCGTCCAAATCGATGGCCTCGGCACCAACCACCGCGGCCAAAAATTCCAGCAGGTCGCTTACAAAAACCTCAAAGACTCCGGCTTCCCCGACCGCATCAAATGGATGAAAGCCGCCGCCGCCAAACACCCCGAAATGGACCTCACCCGCGTCGGCATTTACGGTGGCTCCGCCGGCGGCCAATCCTCCACCGCCGCCCTTCTTCATCATCCCGATTTCTACAAGGTCGCGGTCTCGGACTGCGGCTGCCACGACAACCGGGTCGACAAAATGTGGTGGAACGAACAGTGGCTCGACTGGCCTATCAACGAATCCTACATCGAGAACTCAAACCGCACCCACATCCCCAAGCTGAAAGGAAAGCTCATGCTCACCGTCGGCGAAATGGACAAAAACGTCGATCCCTCCTCAACCTACCAGATTGTCAACGATCTCATCAAAGCCGATAAGGACTTCACCTTCTACATGATCCCCGGAGCCGGACACGGCGCAGGCGAGGCCCCACACTTCCGCCGTAAACGCATTGAATTTTTCCAGCAGCACCTGCAGTAAATTTTCGTAGAGCTGTAAGTCCATCCCCGCGACCACCGTTTCAATACCGATGGTCCGGTCACTGTTGTTGCCCCCCCTTTTCGTTGCCTCCGCATTTGCCGGTCCCGATCCGGTCGTCCTCTACCAATTCAATGAAGATAGCAGCTCGCAAATCATCGATTCCTCCGGCGTCAACCCACCTGCCCACCTTGAAATCCCGGATCAAAAATCGCTGAAGCGCGCATCCGGCTCCCTCACCCTCCTCCGCCCCACTTTTCTCGCCTCCAAGACTCCCCCCACCAAGCTCATCAACGCTGTCAAAAAATCAGGCGAAATCACCATCAGCGCCTGGATTACTCCGGCCAATCTTTCTCAATCCGGTCCTGCACGAATCGTCACCATCTCGCGAGACTCCTCAAATCGCAACGCCACTCTCGGTCAGGACAAAAGCACCTTCGACGCCCGCTTTCGCACCGACAGAACCGGGACGAACGGAACCCCCTCACTTTCCTCGGGAAAAGTCCTCACGAAACAAACTCATGTCGTCTTCACCAGATCGAAGAACGGCAAGGGCACAACGTTCATCAACGGGCGCCAAAGCGGACAACGGAATTTCTCCGGATCACCCGTAAATTGGGATGGCGGCTACCGCATCGCTCTTGGAAATGAACTATCAAATGACCGCCCCTGGCTTGGAACCTTCCACCAGGTCGCCATTTACGCCGATGCCCTTTCACCAACCGACATCGCCAAGCTTTTCCAAAACGGCCTCGCCCCTCCCAAACCCAAATCTCCCGCCGACCGGAGCCGCACTCTGTTTATCAATCACATCGAGCCAATCATTGCCAAACACTGCCTGGAATGTCACGACTCGACCACGGCCGAGGGCGATCTTGACCTTTCCCATAAAAGCACCGCGTTTCTGGATCCGGAGATCATCTCCGCCGGGCACCTCAAAAAGAGCCTCGTCTGGGAATCCGTCGAATCAGATGAGATGCCTGAGAAACGCGCCCCTCTTTCTGCCGAGGAAAAAGCACACCTCCGTGAGTGGATCGAAACCGGCGCGATCTGGAGCAGCGAGCATCTTGACCCTGCCGCGCATCTTCTCATCACCAACCCAAAAAAGTTCCCGCGTCGCCTCACCACTTCGGAATACATCGCCACCGTCAAGGCCGCCACCGGCGTCGACATCGAGAAGGAGGCTCGCGAACTCCTGCCGCCAGACCTCCGCACCGACGGATTCAGCAACACCGCCTACAACCTCGGCGTCGACCTCAAGCACGTCGAAGCCCATGCCAAACTCGCCAACCTCATCGTCGCCAAACTCGACGTCCCAAAGTTCGCCCGCCGCTTCTCAGGCAATCGCAAAACGATTCAAAATGCGATCCGCCCCCACCTCCAGTCGGTCGGCACCTGGCTGCTCCGCGGTCCG
This sequence comes from Verrucomicrobiia bacterium, assembly GCA_030432565.1. Lineage (GTDB taxonomy): Bacteria > Verrucomicrobiota > Verrucomicrobiia > Verrucomicrobiales > Akkermansiaceae > SW10. The sequence goes on from JAUIGV010000013.1 coordinate 98,930, forward strand.
CTTTCCGGCCGTGAAATTGATCTCTACCAGGGCATCGTCACCAGCGTTGGAGCATCCGGCGGTGATTTTGATTCAGCCTTTGCCTATGTGCTTCGCGGCATGCTCCAGTCCCCCCGCTTTCTCTACCGTATCGAGGGAGAGGGCTCACCCGACTCCTACGAACTTGCCTCACGCCTGAGCTATCTCGTCTGGGGCGGACCACCTGATCAGGAACTTTTTGACGCCGCCAAAAATCACTCACTCCACGATCCCGGGCAACTTCGCAAACAAGTGATCAGGTTGCTGAATGACCCCCGTGCCGTCGCCCAATCGCAGACCTTCATTTCGGAATGGCTCAATCTCGATCACCTCAAAAATCTCCAGCCCAATCGAACAGAATTCCCCGAGTGGAAACCCGAACTCGCAGAAGACATGCGGCGTGAAACCCTCGCCTTTGCCAAACACCTCCTCTGGGAGGAGAAGCGTCCCCTCGGCGACCTCCTCAACGCCCGCGTCACCTTCCTTACCCCTGATCTCGCAAAACACTACCGACTCAAACCCAAGTCCGATCCATTCACCAAGTACGACTTAAGCAGTACTCCACGGGGCGGACTTCTCACCCAGGGCAGCCTCCTCACCATCGGAGGCGACGAAGCCTCCATGGTCACCCGGGGCCTCTTTGTTCTGCACGACCTTCTTCGGGGCTCGGTCAAAGACCCGCCACCTGGAGTCGACACCACACCCGTCCCATCCGCACCCGGGCTTTCCCAGCGAAAAGTCGCCGAGCGCCGGATGCTCGATCAATCATGCGGCGGATGCCACGCCAAGTTCGAACCTCTCGCCTTCGGCCTTGAGCAATATGACGGACTCGCCCGCTATGCCACCCGCGACCATTTCAAAAATGAACTCCGCCAGGATGGCGAAATCCTCATTCCCGGAACTGCCCAAACAGTCAAATACAAGACCTCGCGCGAACTCATGGATCTGCTCGCCAAAAGCCCCCGCGTGCGTCAGAATATCATCTGGAAGCTCGCGCAATTTTCATTGGGCCGCCCCATCGCTACAACTGATCGACCTCACCTTGACTCCATTTTTTCGCAAGTCCGCGAAAACCAATCCTACCAAAACGTCATCCTCCATCTCGCCACCTCCCCTCTCGTCACCGAGTAAAATTTCCACCCTTCCTTCCCATGAACCGCCGCACCCTCCTTCGCTCCCTTGCCGGAACCACCATCGGACTTCCATTCCTCGAAGAAATGTCAGCCGCCACCAGGAGCGCAGATGCCGCCATCCCCATGCGCGCCTTCAACCTTTTCTTCGGTCTCGGCATTCCCTCGCCTCTTCAGCAGGAAGGATTCGATGGCGTCATGGAACCCCTCAAGCCACTCGCCGACAAACTCCTCATCATGCGGGGAGTCGATCACGTCCGCGCCGACCAATCCGGCATCAACGCCCACTTCGACGGCTCATCCGCCGCCTTCACCGCCACCGCCCCGAATGGAGAAGCGCGCGCCGGCGGTGCTTCCCTTGACCAACTCCTCCGTCAGGCCCACTACCCGAAAGGCCAACCCGATGGCGTCGTCCCCACCCTTGTCGCCGGAACCTTTTTCCGGCGCAGCCGCATCTCCCGCTACGTCCATTCCTACCACGCCGACGGCACCGTCGCCGCCGCGATGCAGGAAAGACCCATCGACCTCTTCACCCGGGTCTTCGGCAAAATCCAGGGTAATGACGACCTTGACGAACGCCTTCAACGAAGCGTTCTCGATTCCGTTCTCGAACAATACCGGCACTACTCCGGCAAAAACTCCCCTCTCGGCTCCGCCTCCAAAGATCGATTTAAAAACCACCTCGACCGCATCCGCGAATACGAACAACGCGCCTTCCAGTTCGAAGTCGACAAAGACGCCCCACCTCGCCCCGAATCCTCACAACTTCCCCACGGAGGCAAAGCCGACCCCGGCGGCCAGGGCCTCGACATGCAGCTCGATGACCTCGTCCGCGAATGGCGCCTCATGTCCGGACTCTACGCCCTCGCCATCCAGACCGATCGTGCCCGCTTCGGTTCCCTGACCTTCCTCGCCGCCGGCGAACGACTCCGCATCAAAGGTGACTACATTTACAACGGCGAAAAGCGCTTCACCTTCGACGACTCCGCCCAGCTTCGGGCTTCCGGCGACAAAGGTTGCTCCCACGAGTGGTGGCATAAATTCAACGAGAAAAAGAAGAACGAACAACTCCGCGCCCACGCTCACATGAAGATGCGCGAAGTCGCTCACTTCCTCTCTCTCCTTTCAACGGAAGAGACCCGTGAAGCGAATGGCAAAACCATTCTCGAAAACGCCATGATCACCGTCTCGACGGAATCAGGTGATGGTCGTCATAACGACACCAAACGCGAACTATCCGGCGTCTTCCACGCCTGCACCGGAGCCAACGGCCGCCTCAAAACCGGCCAAATTGTCGACGTCAATGCCGAGGGCCTTGATGTTTATAACACCATGGCCCGCACCACCGGCACCAAAGCCAAACTCGGCCCCCAAGACCGCACCGGAAAATTGATCGACAAGATCATCGCCTGACCCGTCATCGTTATCCAGAAGGATCGGTAGTGAAAAGTATGGAGTGAGGAGGCAATCCCTTCTCTCCCAAGGGCGAACCATCTGTTTTTGCGATCCTTAAATTAGAAGTATCGATTTACGAAATGGCGCCAAAGTTGGCTAGATCAGGAATATGTCCCGCCCGATTCTCTTACTCATCTCCACCGGCGTGCTCGCCTCCTCACTCCCTTCCTGCACTGTCCTTCTCGCGGCAACTGAGAAATACAGACCGCATCTCAAACCATCTCAGACGCGGACAGAGGTGCACCGAAAGTTGGGAAAACCCCGGTCCTCGACAAACTTCCCAAAGCCGATGCCCCTAAAAAACACCCCGGCTTTCAAAGAGAGGCCCGACGAACTCTCGCATCTCACCATGAATCTGCCGGTCTCCTGCCGGGAAGACTTCGTCACCTGGGGAACCTACACCCATGGTGCGGGCGGTTTTTCGCAACAGGAAATATTCGCTCTTTACTCCGCCTTCTCCCTTTTCCTGCTTGAGCCGCTCATCGCTCCATTTGCGACCATGAATTGGGTCTTTGGCCGGTTTGAGCGAAATGAGATTTCCGTTTGGTATTCTCCCTCAGGCAATTACGTCGATCAACACTGGGAATAAATGCCCCTGCGGTCAGGCGGGATGAATCTACCTTTGCCAGACCCGCGGAAATCGGGTAAGCGCCTTGCGGATTCACGAAACATCCAATCTCTCACCATGCTCGACATCAAAGTCATCCGCGAAAATCCTGAACTCGTCAAAGAACGCCTCGCCAATCGTCACGATGGCTCCGCCGATCTTATCGACGAAGTCCTCGCTTGCGACGAGACCCGCCGCAAAAACGAAACGGCCAAGCAGGTCCTGCAGTCCGAGCGCAAAGCAACCTCCAAGGAAATTGGAAAACTCCGCGCCAATGGCGAAGATTCCTCTGGCATCGAAGCCGAAGTCAAGAAGATCGGCGAACAAATCAAGGCTCTCGACGACGAAGGAAGTAAGGCCGCCAAGCGCCAGAACGAACTTCTTCTTAACATCCCGAATCTTCCACACGAAGATTGTCCGGTTGGTGCTGACGAGGAAGCCAACCCCATTATCCGCAGCTGGGGAGAAAAGCCATCTCTCGCCAATGCCCGCGATCACCTCGATCTCGCTGAAGAAAAAGGCCTCATCAGCTTCGACGATGGTGCGCGCCTCTCGGGATCCGGCTTTGCGGTCTATCGAGGCAAGGGAGCCCGGCTCCAACGTGCCCTCATCCAATTCCTCCTCGATCTTCAAAGCCGTGAAAACGGCTATGAAGAGGTCAACGTTCCCCACATCATCAAGCGCGAATGCATGGAGGGAACCGGCCAGCTCCCCAAGTTCGAGGACGACATGTATGGCACGGAAAACAACGAGTTTTTCCTCGCGCCAACCGCCGAGGTTCCTGTCACCAATCTCTACCGCGACACCCTCCTCGCCAAAAGCGAACTCCCCATCAAAATGACCGCCCATACTCCTTGCTTCCGCCGCGAAGCAGGCAGCGCGGGTCGTGACAATCGCGGCATCATTCGCATGCACCAGTTCGACAAGGTCGAGCTCGTCCAAATTGTCGATCCCGCCACCTCAATGGCTGTTCTTGAAGAACTCACCGGCCACGCCGAAGCCGCTCTTCAAAAGCTAGGCCTGCATTATCAGGTGATCGAGCTCTGCACCGGCGACGTCGGCTTCAGCTCTTGCAAAACCTATGATATCGAGGTCTGGGCACCCGGCCAGGGCAAGTATCTCGAAGTCTCCAGCTGCTCGTGCTTCGGAGATTATCAGGCACGCCGCATGAAGCTCCGCTACAAGGATGCCGAGGGAAAAAACATCTTCTGCCACACTTTAAATGGCTCCGGCACTGCCCTGCCGCGCCTTCTCGTGGCCCTCCTGGAGCAATGCCAGGATTCCGATGGAACTATTCACATCCCCGAAGCACTCCAGCCCTATTACGGCGAGGCAACTCTCTGATCGACGTCCTCCTTTACAGCTTCAACAGCCCATCGTTCCCGCGATTGGGCTGTTTCATTTTTCGTTACGGAAATATATTTTACTTTCAGTAATTACTGAAAGTTTTACTTTTAATGTACTTCTGTTCTGTTAAATGGTTCCCATGAAATCGCCTTACGATCCACCGGAGGAATCACTTCAAGCTGAACCTCTCCCACCCAGACCAGTTCCCGAAGCCGTGGTTTTCATCATTGTTTTGGCCGCCATTTCCGTGAGCTGGCGCCTTCTGGCGGGAAGTGGATTGAGAGGATCTGGCCTTCTTTACATCGGAATGCCCACTGCGCTTGCCATCCTGCTGGCTTACCTCCCCGCTCCCGGCTCAGCGACCGGAAAAATCATGAAAGGCATCACCCTCTTTCTGCTGCTGGTCGGAATTTTGCTGATCGAGGGCTTGATTTGCATCCTGATCGCAGCCCCCCTTTTCTACGGTGTTGGGGCGATCATCGGAGTCATCGCCGACGGTCGCGAACGCCGCCGCAAGAGAACCCTCAATTGCTCTCTCAGCCTCGCGCTTCTCTTTTTCAGTCTTGAGGGCGTCACCGGCATCCTCAGCTTTGACCGAAACGAATCGGTCGTGGTGGAACATCAAACCAAACTCTCTTCCACCGAGGTTCGCGCCGCCCTGGCAGCCGGACCCGACTTCGATCTCTCAGAATTGCCGCTCTTCCTGATGGCCGGATTTCCAACGCCGCAAGAAATCTCTGGCGTCGGCCTCGAACCCGGCAGCCGGTGGACCATCCAATGGCAGGGACCGGATGGGTTCGACCCGCTCACGGTCGAAGTCGTGGAATCGTCGGCAAATCGAATTGTCTTCGACTGCGTTGAGAACGAATCGAAAATCGGTGAGTGGGTGAACATTAAAAACATCATCTGGGATCTCCAACCCATTGATTCCGGAACGACCGTCTCAATGACTTTGAAATACGAGCGCCTCCTCGATCCAGCCTGGTATTTCAAGCCGATCCAGCGCTATGGCGTCCGTAAAGCCGGCGAATATTTCATGAGCCAGACCTTTCGGAATTGATGACCGACACCTGGAAAATTGAAGCCGCCGCGCTTTATCTTCCCATCGTCGCTGCCACGATTCTACTGGGCTGGCTGGTCCCCCATCGGCGCATTCGCATCGGACTTGTCCTAACCTGCGGATGGCAGGCCGCGACTCTCCCGTGGGTGAATCTCTGGGCCAATGAACTCGGTTTCTGGACCTTCCATCCTGAAGGTTCAGCACTCTTTGGGATGCCACTTCCCTTCTACTTCGGCTGGATCATTCTCTGGGGATTGATCGTTCCCTTGATCGCCGGACGGCTTCCGGTTCGGCACCCGATGTGGTGGGTAGCTGCCGGAGCACTTCTCCTCGATCTTCTGACCATGCCACTCCTCGAGCCGTTCTTGATCCTCGGCCCCCGATGGATCCTCGGCGAAGTGGCCCTCCTCTCCGCCTGCCTGGCTCCCGCTCTTGTTCTGGCACATCACACCTTTTTGGATCAAAACCCCAAAGTCCGCGCACTTCTTATATCGCTTGCCTTCACCCTTCTCACCTTGGGTGTCCTTCCATTTGTTCGGGAACCGTCGATGGCCACCTTTCTAGGAGATTTTCGACATGAGCGCACGCCATGGGGTCACCTGTCCAATCTCGCGATCGTGATTATTCTTGGCGTGCCCGCAATGGCGGGAGTCCGGGAATTCGCCACCGTCGGTCAGGGAACGCCCATCCCTTTCGATCCACCCAAAAACCTCGTTACCACCGGGATTTATGCCTACTTGCGAAATCCCATGCAAACCTCGCTGGTGGCAACCCTTCTCGTTTGGTCACACTATCTTCAGAGCGAAATCTCTCTTTTGCTCGCGGCCGCCGGCGTGATTTACTCACTTGGTTTTGCCCGATGGTCCGAAGGCGCTGATCTCATCCAAAAGCACGGAGTCAGGTGGCAAAATTATCGCAATTCCGTCCGTCCCTGGCTTCCAAACCTTTTTCCCTGCGAGCAAGATAAAGCCTCGGTCATCTTTTTCGACCTCCGGTGTTGTCCCTGTCGCGAAGTGGCTCGATGGTTCGGCAAGCATCAACTGATCAGTCTGGAGCTTGCAGACACCGCCACCTTCAAAGGGCCGCCTCTCCTTCGCGTGACCTACCGCTACCCCGATGGCACCCTGCTCGGCGGCGTGGAAGCCATCGCCGCCGCCCTCTCCCATCTCCACCTCGGATGGGCTTGGCTCGGCTGGCTGATCCGACTGCCCATCATTCTGCCGCTTTCCGAAATCGCCTTCGGCAATGCCTTCTCCAATCGATCCCGGTGCGAACTTGACATTTAGTGCTGTTTTTCCAACATATGCAAATGAAGGACAAGGCCCCCATCCTCTCATTGCAATGTCCCAAGCTTTGGCGGGAGATGCCGGGATCGGAGACGAAACGCTTCTGCGAGGAATGCGGACACCACGTTCAGAATCTCTCTCTCCTGAGCGAGGAAGAACGCAGCGAACTTTTTCAGCGCGCAAAGACCGAAAGAGTTTGCGGCACCTATTATCGGGATCTTGATGGCAATCTCGTCACCGCCGATTCCGAGGCCAGCTTAACGGCAAAAATCCGGGCCCTCCGACTCGCGGCCTTTGCCGGAAGCGCGGTCGCCCTCGCTTCGTGTGCCAAAGAAGAAGAGCCACAACTTGTGGGACTCATTTGCGCTCCGGACGAAAATCACGAAGAACCCGCGATGCCAGCCACCGGCCCCACCTCTCCGCCGCACCCCGATGGGCTCCTTGGTGATTTCTCAAAAAAGGAGTCTTCTACCCCGAAAGAGTGAAAGGAAAACACGAATCGCGCAAAATACTTGCTTCCTTGGGATTCGTGGCTAAAACCGCCGCCCCGCGTGTCCCACTCACTCAAAATAGCGCTTCCAAAAGGAAGCCTGCAGAAACCGACCCTCGATCTCCTCGAGAAGGCCGGCTATAATATTTATACCTCGGATCGGGGTCTCCGGCCTTCTTCCGATGACGATTCTCTGGATATCTACATGATCCGGGCCCAGGAAATCGCACGCTATATTGATCAGGGATTCATCGACTGCGGGATCACCGGCCTCGACTGGGCCTACGGTCACGACGTCGATCTCGTCGATCTTGCGGAACTTCCCTACTCGCGCGCCTCGACCCGCCCCACCCGTTGGGTTCTCGTCGTGCCGGAAGACTCCCCGATCAAAACGGTGCAAGACCTTGAGGGCAAACATATTGCGACCGAAGGGATTGATATCACCAAGCGCTACCTTGCCGAAAAAGGAGTGAACGCCAGCGTCGAGTTTTCCTGGGGAGCCACCGAGGTTAAAGTGCCGGACCTCGTCGATGCCATCGTCGATGTCACCGAAACCGGATCCTCTCTTCGCGCCAACAAGCTTCGCATTGTTGACGAACTTCTCTCCTCCTTCCCTCACTTCTACTCCAGCAAGAAAGCCTTCGACGACGAATGGAAGCGCGGCAAGATGGAGCGCATGGTCATGATGCTCAAGGGAGCGCTTGAAGCCCGCGATAAAGTTGGTCTCAAGCTCAACCTACCCGAGGCATCGCTCGATGCAGTCCTGGAGCGCCTCCCTTCCCTGCGCCGCCCCACCGTGGCCAAGCTCACCGAAGATGGTTGGCTTGCACTCGAGACCATCATCTGCGAGAAGGTGGCGCGCCACATCATCCCGGATTTGAAAGAACTGGGCGCTGAAGGCATTATCGAATATCCTCTCAACAAGATCGTTTCCTGAAACAAACAAAAATTTAACGGAATTGCGGTTTCAAAAATCCGCAGAACTCAACCCCAACTACAAAAACCATGGGCAACCTTAAGAAGCGTCGGAAGACCAAGATCAGCAAGCACAAGCGCCGTAAGCGCATGAAGGCCAATCGCCACAAGAAGCGCCTCCGCTACAAGTCCTAGGGATCTTTCCCCGTGCGACTTGCATGATCCGGTCCGGCAGACCGCACACTTCTGCCATTTGCACCGTCGGGCTTATCACTCGGCGGTTTTATTTTACTTATATCTGCTATACTGAGAAATCGCCCAAAAGTTCATCTAACTCCTAGTCAACTCTGGATTATGTGCCAAGATCTTTTGCCATGAACAAGGATTCCGATAGCATCTTGCGTGTTTACATGAACGAGATCGCCAAAACCCCGCTTTTAACCATTGAAGAGGAGGTCGAACTCGCCGAACGCATCAAGGACGGGGACGAAGCAGCCCGCGATCACATGATTCGCGCCAACCTGCGCCTCGTCGTCAAAATCGCGAAAGACTACTCAAACTACGGCCTCCCGCTCGCCGACCTCATCTCCGAGGGTAACATCGGCCTCATGAAGGCTGTGGAGAAATACGATCCTGAAAAGGGTGGAAAGCTTTCAACCTATGCCGCTTGGTGGATCAAACAGTCGATCAAGCGTGCCCTCTCAAACCAGAGCAAGACCGTGCGTCTGCCGGTCCACATGGTCGACAAGATCGCGCGGCTCCGGAAGATTTCCCTCGCCCTTACAGAGGAGCTCGGCCGTGAACCCTCCGATGAGGAGTTGACCGAAATCCTGGGGATTCCCCGCAAGAAGCTGGCTCTCCTCAAGCAGGCGGCCCAGCGCCCGACCTCCCTCGACGCACCTGTCGGAGAGGACAGTTCGACCACCTACGCCGAAACTCTTGGCGATTCCAAGGCCGTTGACCCTTCCGAGGCGCTAACCGCCAAGGAGATGCACAACGAACTCGGCCCGCTGCTCAACCTCCTCGACAAGCGAGAAACCAAAATCATCGGAGCCCGGTTCGGACTCAACGGAAAGAAACCCCTCACTCTCGAGGAAATCAGCCGCGACTTCGGCGTTACCCGGGAGCGCATCCGCCAGTTGCAAAACATCGCTCTGGACAAAATGCGGCGCGCCCTCGGGAAAAAGGAGAATCCAATTCCCACTCTCTCCAACGAGGCCTAGGCGCTTCGACAACTCTCTCTCAAAGGAGCCTTCCCCCGGGGAATGGCTCCTTTTTTACTGCTTTTCCAAATCATCCCCGATGCTTTCAGTCGGGCAGGCCTCAATCGCCTCGAGGGCCAGCTTTTCTTCCTCCTTTGTTTCCGGTTGCTTGTAGATATAGGAAAATCCCTCATCGTCATCTCGGCGAAAAAGATTCGGAGCAATCTCCGGACACATCCCGCAATCGATGCAGGAAAGATCATTGTAAAAGCGTCCGGGGACATTCAGCGGGTTTCGTTCGATTAGGTCACTCATTTCTTGGATCCCTCTTGGGCTAATCGAGTATCTCATCGACTTTACTTTATCAGAAATGCACAATAGGTCTTCTTTAGTGCATTTTTCGAATGAATCTCCCAATCGATCTTAATTCCCTCCAATTAATTCGTTTGGTTGCTGAATTCCGAAGCTTCTCCCGGGCCGCAAAAGAAGCCGGGCTCTCTCAAAGCGCTCTGAGTCGACAAATATCCAATGCGGAATCTAAGCTTGGGGTGGCACTTTTCCAACGGACCACCCGCCGGGTCAAAATCACTGAAGCCGGCGCCATTCTGCTACGCGAAACCGCAGCCATTCCGAACTTGCTGCGAGGAGCGTTCCGCCGAATCGAGGAAGAATGCCTGCACGCCAAACCGAAGATCAGAATCGCCATTTCGAATGAAATCGCGCTCGCTCATATCCCCGGAATTTTCAAGGTGAAGCCTGCCGAAGCTAAGATCATCGTCTCCCAAGAGGAGTCCGCAGAGCTACAGGCCCGACTCCGTGAAGCTCGCTACGATCTCGGAATTTTTGCCGATATGGATGCAATGACATCCGATTTTAAAATCACTCATCGCATGGCGGATCCTTTCATTCTGATTGCCCCCGCAAGTCAAAGTGAACCACTAATCACAGATCATGTTCAGTGGATCCTCCCGCCTTCCGGCAGCCCGGCCAGACGACTGATCAACACCGGTTATCCGAACCTTTCTGCCTCGATGGAAATCGAAAATTTCGACCTGATGATTCAGCTCGTCGCGCTCGGACACGGTTGCTCCTTTGTCCCCCGGCGGGCGCTCAGCAGCTTTACCCGGAAAAAACTAATCCAAAAAATCCCCATCCCCCGTCCGCTGGTCCGCCAGCTGATCGTTGCCGCTCCGAAAAACCTCAAGCCGACAGCACATGTCGAAAGCTTCGTGCGACAAATCCTCTTTTCATAACCAATTTCTGATCATCGCATCCCGTGGCGATTCCAGAAATCAACCAGACTGCCATAGGATCCTTTGAAAACATTGCGCTCGAGCACCCGGTCCATGCTGCCGAAATATTTGGGGAACCGGTATCGCCCGTGACTATAAACCTTGGCATTCGAACGACGATTCTCCCAACTCACTCCACCGTATTGCCAAATCGTCCACGTCGGCCAAACAGCGTATTGATCCACGAGAGCTTCAGGACTTCCCGGTGGAGAAAACTCCGAGGTTTTCCCGCTCTCGTGGGAATACAAGGCAAGCCAATAGGGAGCCCGACGAAGCCGCGACTTGGTTCCTCGATCCGCCGCTCTCATTTTGAGCTTCAAGTCCTGGCTATTCTCCAAATAAGCCACCGGAACCACCCCGGTTCGTTGCTCGACCCGATCTTGAAACGCCAGGATGGCCGACAAGGATAAATCGCCGTCGTAATCCCCGCAAAGCAGCAATGGAGCTGCTCCGGCAGGCCGCCCCCGGGAGAGAGATTGCGCCCGGTCAACGAATTGATCGGCCTGACGCCTCGCGCTCATATGTTTCTGGACCCGGTAATATACCCCGGCCAGCAATCCGGCCCGATCTGCCGCTTTAATGAAGGATCCGCACTTTTCATCAAGATTTCCACCTTTCCCCGCCCGGGCAATGAGACCTTTTGCACCATTGGCCCGCAGCGAAGTGACATCATACTCGGAATAACTCCGGCCCGAGCGCGACCTTTCCTTCGGATCATAAGCCGAGACATTAATGATGTGTTGCAGTCCGCCACTGTTCGCCGGAGTCACCGCAGCCCTCCTCAATGCATTGGGCGATTGGCTTGAAGGAAGATCAGCCGTGCAAGTCACCAGAAGAAAGAGAGCGGGGAGCGTGAGAAGCAATTTCATAAGTGTTTGTGTGAAGGTATCCGTGCACCGCCACGCATCAATACGAAAACTAAAGACGCTCTCAGACATTCATCACTTCTGTGCTTAACTCCGGGGGCCCGAAACGCTTACCCTGACCGCGGACCTATGAGAACACTTGCCATCAGCGACATTCACGGATGCCTCGACCCGCTCAGACAAATGATCGAGGTCATCGCCCCCACCCCGGAAGACCATCTCATTTTCGTCGGAGACTACGTCGATCGCGGCCCAGATTCCAAAGGAGTCATCGAGTTCCTCATCGGCATCAAGGAAAAATACAGAGCCACCTTCCTGCACGGAAACCACGAGGAGAAGTTTCTCCTTTCCCGGATCGATCACACCGACCTCGCCCATTGGCTTGAGGCGTGGGGCGGCGGGGAGACCCTGGAATCCTATGGAGGCATGGACGCCGTCCCCGAATCCCACTGGGAGTTCATCCGCAACACCCAGCCCTACCACGAGACCGAGACCCACATCTTTGTGCATGCCAACCTTGAGCACGACATTTCCGTTTCGAAGCAGCATCCTTTCACCCTGATTCACAAGAAATTCGGCACGCCGCTTCCCCACCAGTCCGGAAAGGTCATGGTCTGTGGCCACACTGCCCAAAAAGCTCCCCACCTCCCCCTGAACCTCGGACACGCCATCAACATCGATACCGACGTCGGCCGCGGCGGCTGGCTCACCTGCCTCCATGTCGAGTCCGGCCACTACTGGCAAACCAACGTCGACGGTGAAACCCGCGATGACGAACTCAGCTCCTGATCGGGAGATCATCCCAGCGAACCCGGCGGAAGAACGTCGCAATTTGAAACGTTGAAACACCATCCCCGGCCTGCTCCGGAGAAACAGAAACCTCAACGATTCCCGACCACCTTTGGAAAAGACCTTCCGAAAAACGATTCCCCCTTATCAACCAAAACCAAAATGCGCTTCTTCCTCCTGCTCCTCCTCTCCATCGCGGCCTCGGGCAAGCCTAACATCGTCTTTATTATCGCCGACGATTGTACCTTCCGCGACCTCGGGTGCTACGGGGGGCAGGCCCACACTCCCAACATCGACAAACTCGCCAGCCAGGGCATGCGCTTCACCCGCTGCTTCCAAACCGCGCCAATGTGTTCGCCCACCCGGCACAATATTTACACGGGCCTTCCTCCGGTCGTAAGTGGTGCCTATCCAAACCACACCTTCGTCGCACCCGAAACAAAAAGCGTAGTACAATATCTCTCCGAACTCGGCTACACCGTCGCCCAAAGCGGTAAAACGCACGTCTCACCCGGAAAGGTCTTCAGCTGGCAAAAAATCCCGGGTGGCAAAAATCCCGAGTTCGAAAAAGTAAGTTCATTCATCAACGAACAAGCCGAAAAAAAGAAGCCCTTCTGCCTCCTGCTTTGCTCCAACGAACCACACACCCCGTGGAATTTGGGAGACCGTTCACGCTACCCGGTCGACAAAGTAAAACTTCCCCCTTACTTCGTCGACACCCCCGAAACCCGCGATGGATTCTCACGCTATCTCGCCGAGATCACCTATTTCGATTCACAAGTCGGCCAGGCCATGGAACTGGTTGAACAAAATGGCCTCACCGGCGACACCCTCTTTATCGTCACCTCCGAACAGGGCAACTCCTTCGCCTTTGCCAAGTGGACTTGCTACGACAACGGGCTCCAGACCGCTCTCATCGCCCGGTGGCCGGGACACATCAAACCCGGATCGGTGAACCCTGCCATGATCGAGTACCTTGACCTTCTCCCCACCTTCATCGAGGCCGGAGGTGGCACCCCGCCCGCCGATCTCCGGGGCAAAAGCCTCCTTCCGGTCTTCGCCGGAAAACAATCCCATAAGAAGTTCGTCCACGGAATCATGACCACCCGTGGCATCAACGACGGGTCGCCGCATTATGGCATCCGCTCGATCCGCTCGGAAAACTACAAATTGATCTGGAACCTCACCCCCGGGATCAGGTTTGTGAACGCCTGCACCACCGCTCCTGAATTCAAAAGCTGGCTCGCCCTCGCTGAAACTGGAAATCCGGATGCCATCGCTAAAACCACCCGCTACCAGCGACGGCCGGAATTCGAACTCTACGACATCCGAAAAGATCCGCTTGAATTGACCAATCTCGCCGGAAAACCCGAATTAGCCAAAACTCAGAAAAACCTCCACCAAGGGCTCTTGGCTTGGATGAAATCCTGCGGTGATCGAGGAAAAGCCACTGAAATGGAAGCCCTTGAGCACATGACGGGGAACCGGAGGAAAAAGAAAAAAGCTCTAAAAAACTCTCCGAAACCTAAGTCAAGATAGCCCGATAGGGAAATTCATCTCCCATTCAGGTTTTTTGAAACTTTTCCGGAGAACCCGGGTTTATTCCAGTAGCCGGAGAAAGCCATGAAGCCGAACCACCCAACCAATCCACCCTCAGATTTCGACGCAGACCTCGAAAACGATGCCGTCTGGAATCTTCTTGATGACGCAACCCCAACCGATCCGTCTCCCCGTTTTGTGCAGGATACCCTCCGCCGGGTGCGTCTTGAAGAGACCGAACGGAAATCCCCTTGGTGGAAAACCCTCCTCTCCCCCAAACCACTCATGGGAGCCGCCGGAGCTGCGCTGGCTGCCATCGCAATCGTGATTTCGTTGCCCAGCGAACCTGCCCCGAAGGGCGGAACAGTCGCAAAGACTCCTGAGGTCACCGAAGACTTCGATCAACTCGAAGACACCTTCGCCACCGAACTCCTCTCGGGGGCGGCTGAAGACCCAACCCTCCTCTCCGACGCGGAAATCGTCGCTCTTCTCTACTAAATTGAACTCACCATGAAATTCCTCCTCCCCCTCATTGTCACCATTCCAGTGGTTTTCGCGAAGCCGCTGCCCCTGGACGTGGTGCGCAATACCGCCCGCGAGATCGACGAGCTCCTGCACGCCGGCCAAGAGGCCCGAAGCATCAAGGCAAATCCCATCACCGATGATTCCACCTTCGTTCGCCGGAGCTACCTGAACATCATCGGACGCCTTCCGACTCACGACGAAGCCCGCTCCTTCCTGGAATCAAGCGATCAAGAAAAGCGAACCAAGCTTATCGACTCCTTGGTCGAATCTCCCGGCTTCAACTCCCGACTCTTCAACTTCTGGACCGACCTCCTTCGCGTCCAAACCAACAACGAACACAATGGACTGGGTTGGCACGTCTGGTTGAAGGATGCCGTCGAGAACAACATGCCCTACGACAAGATGGTCACGGAAATGCTCGCGGCCGACGGCCACGCTGCCGAAAATCCTGCCGTGGGATACTACCTGCGTGATCGTGGCATGCTCCTCGATAACGTCAGTAATACCGTCCAGGTTTTCCTCGGCCAGCAAATCGGCTGCGCCCAGTGCCACGACCACCCCTTCGACGACACCACCCAAATGGAGTATTACCAATTGGCGGCTTTCCTGGGAGGCACCGACTACCGCTTCGAGGGTGGCCGGGAAAAAATCAAGGAAGCGATCGGGTTCGATCCCGATAAACGGCCCAAAAAAGCCTTTAAGAACATGACCAAAGAAGAGCGACGGAGATTCGCCCTCCAGGCAAAAAAAGCGAGGGAAAAGGCCATGTCCAAGCGTGAGGAAGCCCGCGCCATCGGTCAGGTCTTCCGCTACCACAACCGCAACGCCCTCGCCGACAACACCAGCAAGGAACTCAAACTACCCGCCGACTATCAATATGAAGATGGAAAACCGGGCGACGTGGTCAAGCCCGGATTCCTCTTCGGACTTGATGCCAAGGACGTGAAACCCGGGCAGCGGCGCGAATACTTCGCCAAGTGGGTCACTTCTCCCAAAAATCCCTACTTCACCAAGGTCATCGCCAACCGCATGTGGGAGTATGCCTTCGGCTACGGCCTCGTCGCCAACCCCGACGACTGGAACAATTCGCCCCAGCCCCACTACCCTGAGCTCGTCAACTATGTCGAAAAAGCGATGCTCGCGGCCAACTATGACCTCCGGCAGTTCCTGCGCATCCTTTATCACACCAATCTTTTCCAACGGGAAGTCAGCACCGAGGAGCCCGCCCAAGGGTTCTCCTTCGACTTCCAGGGACCGATTCTCCGCCGGATGAGCGCCGAGGAAATTCGGGATTCATTCATCACTCTCGCATCCGGCAATGTCGACTCCAACACCAACAACAGCTTCGAAGAAGCGTGGGATGATTATGTAAAAGCCTTCGACTTCCTCATGAGCACCAACAGCAAGCAACTGAAGGAAATCAGCACCGTTGTTATCGAAGGCGAGAAACAACGCCGGGCGCTCCAAAAGGAAGTCTCCATCCTCCGCACCAAAGCCCAGAAGGCACGAGAAAATGGTAACATGGCCGCCTTCCGGGAAGTCTCCGCTGAAATCAGATCCGTCCAGAAAAAATACGGGAAGGGCTACAGCAAAGGAAGAGGCATGAGCGAAAACAGCGTGACGACCAAAGCAGCCCCGGCCCTTGCCCGTCGTGCCCGCACCGGCCGCCCCGACGAGCCCGAGTTCCGCATGCGGGCCTCCGAACTTCCCGTTCCCGCAAGAGGTGGCACCTTCCTCGCCGAATTCGGCGGATCGGATGCCGAAAGCCCGTCTTCCGCTCACACCGAAGCCACCGTTCCGCAAACCCTGCGCCTTCTAAACGGGCTTGAGACCAGCCTTCTCACCAATAAGAAGAATTCTTTTGCCCGCTCGCTCCGTGCCATTGAATCACCTTCCAGAAGACTCGATTTTCTCTTTCTCAGCCTCTACTCCGCCTTCCCAACCGAAGACGAGAAAGAAGCCTTCCTCCCCGAAATGAAAACCCCGGAGTCCACCGAGACATTCGCCCGGGCCATCCTCACCTCCAACCGTTTCCTCTTTGTCCAATGAACCCCTTTAATCAACTCGACGACCAATCACGCCGGAGCTTTCTGGCCAGCACCGCCCGCACCGCCTTCGGCGTGACCCTTGGCGGCGCTTCCGCTTCCTGGTTCTCCTCCGCAGAAGCGGCCGAAGCCATCAAAAAATCCAACGGTAAGGCCAAGAACGTCATCTACCTCTACATGGCAGGCGGCATGACTCACATCGACACCTTTGACCCCAAGCCCGAGGCGCCCTCCGAGTACCGCGGCCCCATCAAAGCAATTTCGACAAAAGTAGATGGCATCCAGCTCGGCCAGCACTTCGAACGCACCGCGAAGCACACCGACAAGATGGCCATCGTTCGCTCCATGACCTCGACCCAGGGGGCTCACGCCCAGGGCAACTACCACATCCACACGTCCTACACCCAGCGGGCCTCGATCACCCACCCCTCACTCGGTTCGTGGGCCAACAAGCTTGATGCAGATCGGCTTAAGGGAACCCTCCCTCCTTACGTTACCGTTCACAGCGGCAACAACCATCCCGGGGCAGGATTCTTCGAGCCCAACGTGGCGCCTCTTCCCGTGGGTGATGCCGAAAAGGGACTCCAGAATTCCAGACGCCGCAGCAACGTTTCGGAGTCAGCCTTTAACCGCCAAATCGCTCTCCGCTCGAAGCTTGATGCCGACTTTGGTTCGCGCTTCAAAAAGGGACAGCGCAGCGTTCGCGCTTACGATGAGATGTTCAGCTCCGCGGTCAGCCTGATGCAGTCCAAGGACCTCGAAGCCTTTGATCTCTCCAAGGAATCCAAAGACGCCCATGCAGCCTACGGAACCGATAAGTTCGGCAAAGGAGTTTTGCTCGCACGACGTCTTGTCGAACACGGAGTCCGCTTTGTTGAAGTGCAACTCGGTGGCTTCGACTGGCACTCCGATAACTTCACCAAGGCCGACGAGAAACTTCCCATCCTCGATCAAGCCTACGCCGCCCTTCTTTCCGATCTCGAGCAACGTGGACTTCTCGAAAGCACTCTTGTTGTCATCGCCACCGAGTTCGGCCGGACCCCGAAGATCGACGATGACGCCGGACGAAACCACTTCCCGAAAGCCTTCTCCTTTGCTCTCGCCGGAGCCGGCATCAAAGGGGGAACCGTTTACGGCGAGACCGACAAAACAGCCTCCAACGTCATCACGGAAAAGACCACCGCGTCCGACTTCAACGCCACCATTGCCGCCGCCATGGGATTGCAATACGACCAGGTCGTCTTCTCTCCCACCAAGCGCCCTTTCAAGATGGGAGGAAAAACCGGCAAACCCATCACCGAAATCCTCGCCTAACCCCGCGGGCAAGTTTCACTTTTCCAAACCAGCACCTCGAAAGGGGGGCTGGTTTTTTTTGGGGTCTGACGTATCTGATCATTGGGTCGGAAAAGGCACGCTGCATGGCCCCTTCAATTTTGTCGTCCTAAGATAAAATCTATTAGGGAGTGAGGGCCATCTGTTGTGTTCCCCCAAAATCTGACAGACTCCGTCTGCTTTAATCTACTGTCCTACAAAGTCCTTGATCATTCGCTTCCGTCACCTGGTGTTTGAGACCTTGTTGCAACCGGGCGATGTCGCGGCGATTGATAAAAAATTCACTAAGTCGATGCGGACGGCGGTGATTAATCCGAAGCAGTTGGAGCAGCATGAATCCCAGCCGTCATCGATGATCCAGAGTCAGTACGACGACTCCAACAGAAGACCGAAATTTTGAAGGTGCGTCGAACCACTCTTGGGCTATGAAATTATTTCATGGATATCATCCTCGATTGATCTTTCCATCTCAAGAGTCACAGCTCCCAGCCATCTCGATAAGGTCATTTAAAAAAAGCACCGCCAATCGTTTGTCGTTGTTCAGTTTTGGGTGGTAGAACACAGAAACCACCACCATGATTCAGCATGCCCGCTAACTTCAAAGGACGAGGGATCACCTGTTTCCAGCATAAACTTGCAAACTTGATGCAGGGACTTGGGGCGGGAATTCTGCTGGCACTGGCCGTGATTGCTTGCTCGGAGGAAAAACCGGCTCAAAAACAGGAAGTCTCCACCGATCAGCGAATCAAAGAGATGATTGCCACCGAGGAACTGTTGCAAAAACTGACCCCGAAGCTGCGCAGCCTGGGAGCTTCGATGATCAGCGGTTCCGTCGAGGATCTGCCGGGATCGGTGACCGGTAAAGCTGGTGTCCCACCGTGGAAAGGGCTCGATCCGTCCCACCGGTGGACCAGTGCTTCCTTCGGAACTCTCAAAGCCTCCTTCGAAAACAATGACTTCAAGATGAAGACAAAATTTGACGGAATACGCCGGGGGAAGGACGGAACGATCGTAGGGGTGACAGCCAAGCAAAGATTGATTTGGAGGAAAAGTGATGAGACGGAGGTTGGCTGGAAGCTCGTGAAATGGGAACCGCTTGAGTTTGAGACCGATGAGTCTCCCCAACCACTTTTTGAGGAAGTTCTCGATCGGGTGATCGCCGACCCCGCTGCTTTGGCGAAGGCCAGGACGTCCTTTCAAGAGGAAGTTCTCCGCAAAACCTTTGCGGGCCAAACCGCAAGCGTCGGACGTTTTAATGTGACCTCGTCTCCCGATATCGAGAGTACCGTGCAATATCCAACGGTCAGTGTGATGGACTTCGACAGCGATGGTCACGAGGACTTTTTCCTTTCGGCGCGGTGGGTCCCGCCACAATTGTTCAGAAACCTTGGCAACGGAACTTACGAGGAAGTGGCAGCCCGGTCGGGTATCACCGTCGACGGACATGTCACATGCGCTGTCTTTGCAGATTTTGATAACGATGGTGATCCCGATGCTCTTTTGGGACGGAGCTTCGAGCCAACCGTATACTATCGCAACGACGCAGGTCGCTTTACCGATGTCACCGCAACCGCAACAGATTTGGGAAATCTCCTGGTCGTATCCAGCATGGCTGTCGCCGACGTCAATCGAGACGGACTCCTCGACGTTTATTTGTCGACCTATAACACCCCGATTGCCCGTGTCCAGGACATCAACCCCGGAATCCTGAGCCCCGCACAGCTGAAAAAATTTGTTCACTACCTCCGGACTGATAGCGCGCCTTTCCTCAATGAACGTGGTTTTCCTAACGTCCTTTTAATGAATCGGGGAGGGGGTCGTCTCGAACGGGCGGGAGGCGACGTCGTTGAACTCTATCGCAAGAGTTATCAACCGCTTTGGTTTGATGCCGATAACGACGGTGATGAAGATCTCTACGTCTGCAACGACTTTGGGCCGGACAGCTATTTGCGCAATGACACTCCTCCGGGAGCAAGTGATCCGGTTTTAGTAGAGGCCTTTGCCAAGGTGTTTCCCGACGGGAAGATGTCCTATGGGATGGGCGCTTCCTGTGGAGATTTTGACAATGACGGCGATCTGGATCTCTTTGTCACAAATATGTATTCGAAAGCCGGCAACCGCATTGTTCCGGCAATCGGGAACAGCGATCCACGTATCATCACGTCCGCACGAGGAAATTTTCTTTACCGAAACGATGGGGGGATCTTCCGGCTGATTAGCGAGGAGGATGCACCGGAAACCAAAGTCGGCTGGGCCTTCGGG
This sequence comes from Verrucomicrobiia bacterium, assembly GCA_030432565.1. GTDB lineage: Bacteria > Verrucomicrobiota > Verrucomicrobiia > Verrucomicrobiales > Akkermansiaceae > SW10. Next base: position 119,090 of record JAUIGV010000013.1, read on the forward strand.
GGCCAGTTTGCGGACTTCAATAATGACGGATGGTTGGACCTTTACGTTCCAAGCGGTTTATACACCGCACCCCGTGAGGTGGCAACCGAGGTTGACTTGTGAGCATGCTTCTGGAGTACGGTCGTGCTCAAAGACCAGACTCGGAGCAGCGAGTTTCAAAAGTCTCCCTACTGGAAATCTCCCCTCCTTGATTTCCAACTACGGGTGCCGGAAGGAGTTCCGGGAAACAGTCGGGCCGCCAAAAGCAATTCGCTCAGCGGAAACGAGCGAAACCGGCTCCTTATGGGTGGACAGGACGGATTCGTAGGACGAACCCTCGTGAGCGGCGCTGACTGCAAAGAAGACGCCCGCTCCTTTGCACTCCTCGATTTTGATCAGGACGGCTGGGTTGATATCGCCCTGGCAAGCTGCAACGGACCTCGCCTCCGCTTCTTTCGAAATCGCTTTGGAGAACTCGGTGCATTGGGAAGTGTCGTGGAGGTCATCCTGCGCGGCAGCCATGCCGGAGCGACTCCTTCATCAGGTCAGAGCAATCGTGACGGCGTGGGAGCAATTGTCACCGCCGCCACAAACCAACGGATCCGCGCCTTCCGGAAATCAATTGGGGAAGGCCTGGCCGCCCAGAATTCATCCCGGATTCGAGTTACCCTCGCCCCCGGAGAAATACTCAAGCAGTTGGAGGTCCGCTGGCCTTCCGGGAAAGTTTCCAGCTTAAAACCCTCTCCTGACGAATCTCTGATACGCATCAACGAGTAAAGCTCTCTAAAGTGGAGATAATTCGATTAGGTGGGAAGATAACCGGGCGAAAGACCGGTTCCTGAAGCTACATCTTCATTAAAAATACGATTAAACATGAATGACTCTAATCCAGCGATGCGAATGAGTTTGCGTTCATTCTTTAAAAGTTCTACAACTGGAACGCCCCAAGAAAATTATGAAATTAAACCAAAAAAATAAGCTGGCGACAGCCAGTTTCTCGGTACTGGCAAGTCTCGGTCTCTCCGCGACGTCAAACGGCGCCCTGATCCTTGGCACCACCATTGAAAGTGCTACAACGGGTCTCAATCCTGCGATGGCGCCGGAAAATGCCATTAACGGCAGTGGTCTTCCTGACAATGTGCCGGCTTTAACCGGATCCCATGGCAATTCATTTGACACAAACTGGTGGACCGGGTGGGACGGTAACGTCACCGAGTGGCAACTCACGGTGGATCTGGAAGGTAATTATGATCTCGATACAGTGCAAATTTGGAACTACCGGGAAGGCTGCTGCTCCGGTCGTGGTTTGAGTTCCGTCGAGATCTATGTGTCTTCTGTTGAGGACGAACTCAGTCTCATCAAGCTTTCAACCAACGGATCAGGCACTCATGACGACGGCTTGGGCAACTTCCTTTTACCACAAGCACCAGCGGCCGGTGATTACTTCGGTTTCAACCTCGACTTGTCCGGGGTGACAGACCCCAGCCTTTTGGACAACGTCCGCCTTTTCCGCATTGATGGCGGAACTGACTTGTGGGGTGACGGGCAAATCCACGCTGGTTTGGCAGAAATCCAGTTCGGAGGGGTGGACGCCATTCCAGAACCTGCGACCACTGGACTGCTCCTCTTCGGCGTTTTGGGTCTCATGGTCCGTCGCCGCAAAGCCTAGAAAGGCAGGAACTCAGAACAAATTTATTTCGAGAACCGCTCGTCGAATGGCGGGCGGTTTTTTTTGCTAGGGCAGAATGCACGGCATTCTCCCCTAAAAGCGCCTTTGAAATCTACCGTCAGATTGACGGTCTTTCCTACGAACCCTAATCCAAAAACAACTTCACCATGAAAATTAAGCCCCTCCTTGCAATCCTTTTGTCAACAACCGCTCTCGCCAGCGGTGATCTAATTACCGGACTCACCGTTGAAAGTGCTACAACGGGTCTTAACCCCGAGATGGGTCCGGAAAAAGCCATTAACGGCTTTGGATTGGACGGAGATGTCCCCTCTCTCACCAGCTCCCATCGTGAGCAATTTAGCTCAAACTGGTGGTCCGGTTGGTCCGGAGACGTCACTGAGTGGCAGATCACCATCGATTTGGGTGCCAATTACGATCTGACTGAAACACACATTTGGAATTACCGCGAGAATTGTTGCGCCGGTCGGGGACTCAGCAGCGTCGAAATCTACGTCTCACCTGATGAAAATGAGGACAATCTCGTCAAACTCATCACCGACGGTACGGGCGAACATGACAACGACGACGGGGGATTTTCGTTTCCACAGGCACCAACAGGTGGTGATTACCTCGGTTTCGACCTCGATGTCTCCAGCGTGACCAATGCTGCCTTGCTGGACAACGTGCGCCTGTTTCGTATCGATGGCGGCTCATCCCTCCACGGAGGCGGCCAAGTTCATGGTGGCCTTGCTGAAATTCAGTTTGACGGTGTCCCCGCTTCTGTTGGCCCGGAAGATCTGGCCTTTGAGATCATCCCGCTTGGAGACACCCTCACCTTCAGCTGGGCAGGGAAGGACGGCAGGCTCTATGATCTCGTCAGCTCGACCAACCTGTCCACTCCTCCCGGGGAATGGTCTATCTACGAGGGCAACAGCAACATCGTCGGATCTATTCTCACAGAGGTCCCTTTCGACGGAAACACGCGCTTCTTCGCTCTGATCGAAAAAAATGCACAATAGAGCGCTCTGCCCAATTGCTTACGGATAGATTTTCACTTACGGCAATTTCACAAAGGCGCTCCCAGGCAATCTGGCAGCGCTTTTTTTTCGTCCGGGAGCAGCCGATTGATCCTTCTAGGCGTCCCCCGAATGATGTGGATCAACCTTCGGCATTTGCATCCTTCAAGCATGAAACAATCAAGCTGGTATTTGGGTATCTGATTTAACTCGACTTGGCACAACGCGAATTCCCACTAATGTCGAATCAGGAACCTTTTCTTTATCATGCTAGAACGTGTCTTAACTGGCCTCCTAACCGTTGCTCTCCTTCCGGCAGCTGAAATCTCTTTCAATCAGGACATCCGTCCCATCCTCTCCGCCAAATGCATCGTGTGCCACGGTCCCGATGATGGCGTTGACGCCAAGGGCAAACCCAACCGCAAAGCCGGACTCCGCCTCGACACCCCCGAAGGCGCCTACGCCGAAAAAGATGGCATCGCCGCCATCGTCCCCAACTCCCTCGAAGACTCCGAAGCCTGGATCCGCATCACCGACAAGGATGACCCGATGCCTCCCGCCGACGGACACGCCAAACCCCTCACTTCAGGAGAAAAAGAACTCCTCAAAAAGTGGATTCAAGAAGGTGCCGAATACGAAGACTTTTGGGCCTTCGTTCCTGCTAAGAAACAACAAGCTCCTGCCGTCGAAAATAAAGCGTGGCCCCAATCAGAAATCGATCAATTCGTCCTCGCCAAAATCGAAGCCAAGGGCAAGTCACCCAAGGAAAAGGCCGACAAGCGCACTCTCATCCGCCGACTCGCCCTCGACCTCACCGGACTCCCGCCCACCCTCGAGGAAATCGAGCAATTCCTCGCCGACACCTCGCCCGACGCTTACCAAAAACTCGTCGAACGCTTCATCGCAAAGCCCGCTTACGGCGAGCACATGGCGAAATACTGGCTCGATCTCGTCCGCGTTGCCGACACCAACGGCAACCACCACGATCACTTTCGCGACCATTCCCCTTACCGCGACTGGGTCATTGAGGCTTTCAACAAAAACCTCCCTTACGATGAGTTCACCAAATACCAAATTGCGGGCGATCTTTACGAAAACCCTACCCGGGAACAACTCATCGCCTCGGGCTTCAATCGACTCCACCTCATCATCGATCGTGGCACGGCCCTCCCGGAGGAATCTCATTTCAAAAACGTAGTCGACCGCGTCTCTGCCGTCGGCACAGCCTTCATGGGCCTCACCATGGGCTGCGCCGTCTGCCACGACCACAAGTACGACCCCATCACCCAGAAGGATTTCTTCCAAATGTATGCCTTCTTTAACAACTTCGACGGAGCCCCCGAAACCGGCGGTCGTGGCGGTCCCGACTTCTATCGCGGCCTCCAACCACCCTACCTCGATCTTCCAACAGAAGAGCAGAAGGCAAAGCTCGACGACTTCGATCGCCAAATAAAAGCAAACCAAGACCGGGTCACTGACCTCAAAAAACAACAAGCCGCGCCCGCGCCACCGGCCGGCCCGGACGGTACTCCCCAACCCAAACCTGATTTCAAACCCCAGATCGCCCAAGCCGAAAAGCAACTTGCCGATCTCAAAAAACAACGCTCAAACTACCTCCATCAGGTCCGCGGAGCCATGGTCATGCGCGAGCGACCCGAGCCCAAAAAGACCCACATCCGCGTTCGGGGCAACTACGACCAAATCGGCGCTGAAGTCACCCGCGACACCCCGCACTTCCTTCCACCCCTCAAAAAGTCCGGTGAGGTCGCCAGCCGCATGGACCTTGCCAACTGGCTCGTCGAAAAAGAAAACCCCCTCACCGCCCGCGTCGCCGTCAACCGTTTCTGGCAGCAATTCTTCGGCACCGGACTTGTGAAAACCTCCGAAGACTTTGGAGCCCAAGGGATGTGGCCCAGCCACCCCAAACTTCTCGACTACCTCACCCTCAAATTCATCGAATCAGGTTGGGACGTTAAGAAACTCGTTAAAGACATCGTCCTCACTCAAACCTATCAACAATCCTCCGCCGCTTCATCAGTCGACTTTGACACCGATCCCGAAAACCGCCTCCTCGCCCGCGGCTCCCGCACCCGGCTTGACTCGGAAGTCATCCGCGACCAACTCCTCGCCGTGACCGGCGTCCTCAACCGCGAAATGGGCGGACGTTCTGTCAAAACCCCACAACCCGCCGGGATTTGGAAAATGGTCGCTCTTCCCTCATCGTATCCAAATTCCTTCACCCCTGATCCCGCCCCCGCCGACAAACGCCGCTCCATTTACACCTTCTGGAAACGTGGCCTCGCCCCACCGCAGATGACTATCTTCGATGCCCCCAGTCGCGACGCCTGCATCGCCCGACGCGAACGCACCAATACCCCCCTTCAAGCCCTTCTTCTCATGAACGAGCCCGAGTATTTTAAAGCGGCCGCCCACAAAGCCCAAACCCTCATGGCCGAGGAAGGAACGGAGGACGAAAAATTGATCCGACTTCACGAAACCGTCACCGCCCACAAGCCAACCGGGACCACCCTCAAACTCCTCAAAGACGGCCTTACCACCTTCCGGGAAGACGGCGACGACCACTTCGCCTGGACCATGATCGTCCACACCCTCCTCAACCAGGACAGCTTCAAAAACAAGCAGTAGCTCAGGCCTCCCGCCGACCAAGCTTAAGACTTCACCCTTAAACCCCATGTTCGATTCTCAAACCCGCCGTCAATTTCTCAACACCACCGGCATGGGCCTCGGTGCCACCGTCCTCGGCAACCTCGCAGCCCAAGCAGCCGGGGGTCACGGCTACCACCTCCCCAAAGCCCCCGCCAAACGCGTCATCTTTCTCTTCATGGCCGGCGCCCCCTCCCAGCTCGATCTCTTCGACTACAAGCCCGGGCTCCACAAGCGATTCAAGGAGCCCCTCCCGGAATCCGTCACCAAGGGGCAACGTGTCACCGCCATGACCAAGGGCCGCGACAAACTCGTCGCGCCCTCCATGTTCAAATTTAACAAATATGGTCAAAGCGGAATGGAACTTTCCGAGGTCCTCCCGCATCTCGGCTCAGTGGCCGATGACCTCGCCCTTATCAAATCCACCTCGACCACCGCCATCAACCACGATCCTGGCAAGACCCTCTTCTGCACCGGCACCGAAATCCCCGGCAAAGCTTCCATGGGAGCCTGGCTCTCCTATGGCCTCGGTCGCATGAACGAAAACCTTCCCGACTTTATTGTACTCAACTCCGCCTTCTGGTCCGGCGACCGCCAAAACGTCCAGGGCCTCTACTCCCGACTCTGGGGCTCCGGCTTCCTCCCCTCAAAACATCAAGGCGTTCCCTTCCAGCCCTCCGGCGACCCCGTCCTCTTCCTCTCCAATCCCGCCAATGTCTCTCGCGAAACACGCCACAAGATGCTCGACCTCGTCACCAAGCTCAACGAGGAGGAAATGGCAAAGATCGGCGACCCCGAAATTCAGACCACCATCGCCCAGCAGGAAATGGCCTTTCGCATGCAGGCCTCTGTTCCAGAACTCACCGACCTCACCCAGGAAAACGATACCATCAACGAGAACCTCTACGGCCCCGAAGTCAAAAAGTCCGGCTCCTTCGCCCGCAATTGCCTCCTCGCCCGCCGTATGGCCGAGCGCGGCGTCCGCTTCATCCAGCTCTTCCACCGCGGCTGGGACCATCATGTTGGCTTGCCCAAGAAGGTACGAGGCCAGGCGTACGACGTCGATCAACCTTGCGCGGGACTGATCAACGACCTCAAACAACGTGGCATGCTCGATGACACCCTCGTCGTCTTCGCCGGCGAATTCGGTCGCACCACCTACTGCCAGGGCAAACTGGAACGCGACAACTACGGCCGCGACCATCACCCCAAATGCTTTTCCACCTGGATGGCGGGCGGCGGTATCAAAGGCGGTACCGTTTACGGCGAAACCGACGACTATTCCTACAATGTCATCAAAGATGAGGTCCCCGTCCGCGACTTCAGTGCCACCATCCTCCATCAACTCGGCATCGACCACGACCGCCTCACTTTCCCCTTCATGGGCCTCGACCAGAAGCTCACCGGCGTCAACCCTGCCAAAGTCGTCAAAGGCATCCTTGGGTAGCCATCCATTTCCATCACAGACCGTTTCACATGAAAACGCTGCTACTCTTCCTCGCCCTCACTTCCACTGTATCCGCCAACGAGTGGCTTAAGATTTTCAAAAATCAAAAAGGCTGGCAACCCGCTGAAAAAATCTCGGCCAGCGGCAAAAACCTCATCATCATTGCTTCTCCCGATCCTCCCGTTTTCACCAACGCCACTTCGCCAAAAAATGCGGGCTACCTTCAAACCATCGAAAAATTCGGCGACTGCACCATCGACGCGGAATTCCTGATCCCGCAAGGCTCCAATTCCGGAATCTATCTTCAGGGCCGTTACGAAATCCAAATCCTCGATAGCCACGGCAAGGAAAAAGTCGGCTATGGCGACATGGGCGGACTGTATCGCCGTTGGGATAACAACCGTGATCCGAAAGGCTACGATGGCGTTGCTCCCCTGGTCAACGCCGCCAAGCCCGCCGGAGAGTGGCAAAAAATCGTCATCAAATTCCGCGCGCCCCGCTTGGACAAGGACGGGAAAGTTCTCGAACATGCCCGCTTTATCTCCGTCCACCTTAACGACAGACTTGTTCAGAAAAATGTCGAAGCCAAAGGCCCCACCCGCTCCGCCCAACGCAGCGGCTGGGCCACAAAAGACCACATCTTCATCCAAGGCGACCACGGCCCGATTGCTTTTCGAAAGTTCAAAGTCACTCCCGAAAACTTTTCAGAGAACGACGAGTGACACCCGTCAGGGCTGTGATTCAAGTTATAGGCACCATGAGAATTCCACTCCTCGCCCTTTTTTTCACACTTGCCACGTTCCCAGCGCTTGCGGATGAAAGGGCCAAGGCTATCAAGCCTGCCCTCGAAGGTGCCACCAAACTGGAATTCACGATCCCAAACCTCTTCGAAGAAGATCCTAAAAGACCTCCTTTCATCTTCTCAGATCCCGTTGAAATCCAAAAACTGATTCAATCTCTGGCTTTTGAAGTGGAGAGTCCGGGCTACAGTCTCTTGTCTTATCCTCCCCGGATTACCTTTTTCAAGGGAGACAAGAAACTCTCCTCAATCAGCTACTACACGGGCGGAAGCCTCGGATGGGGAAGTGAACTATGGGAAGGTGACTCCGTTTTCACTCCCAAATCGCATAAAGCATGGCGAACCTGGTTCCAGAAGCACGGCGAACCTTGGTTTCAAAATACCTTTGAGGCTCGGCTCGATCATGAAGAACGAGAGTCTGCAAATCGGGAAGCTTTCTTCGCAATCCTCCCCAAAAAGGCTCGGAAGATCATCGATGGTATCGATACGGCCATGGAGCAGCATTATGAGAATGACCCTCTCGGCCCGGAATCGGATTACCTCAATGACGGACCAGTGATTACCTCAATAAGGAAGAAGCTGATCAAAAGCCTTCCCGACCGACAGAAGATCGCTGCCGCCTTCACAAAAGCGCTCGGTACTCTGAGCCTTCGCGGACAAGACTGCGGAAGCTGGAGCTTTATGGATTTCGAGGTCAATCTCGTTTTTGAAGCGACCAAACATTTGAAAGGTGAGGATTTCCGCACAGCGATCAACTCAACCGATCCCGCCACTCTCCTCGGTGTTTCCCGGCTTTTCTTCTTCGGAGATCTCTCACAAAAAATCCCGGCCAAGGACCGACCGGAAATTGCAGCCAAGCTCATTGAAGTCGTCGCGAAACACGATCGCGGGGGCAATGCCACCTGGCTCTTCCAATGGCTCGATCGCTTCGCTTCTCCGGAGATGACCCAAACCCTTGAACGAATCGCCCTTGGCGAACTCGAGCTACCAGCCAGTCCGCTCAACCTTGGCCAGGACCTTTCTTCACCACACTACGCCTGCCTTCTTCTCTCCAAAACGGACTCAACGAAGTTCGAAGCCTGCCTCAAAAGAGTATCTTCCTTGGACCCGGAATTCCCCGACGACCCCCTCGCACTGCTCGTTGCTCGCGTAAACCGGGACCCCGGGATTACTCTTCCCGACCACATCTTTGAATCCCGCTCCACTCCGATCTGCCTCAACGCCCTTGGCCTCCTCGAAAAGAAACGTTCAAAGCGGGCTCTCGATCTCATCATCACCAAAGCCACCACCCACGATTGGGCTGACGTTCGTGAGCATGCTGTTCTCACGATTGAGCGCATGACCGGAAAGACCTGGTTTAAAAGCGAGACGAACGAACGTGCCGAATGGCATGCCGAAGACATTCGTAAATGGTGGATCGCCAACAAATCGGATTTTAAGATCCCAAAATCCAAGTCCGAATAATCACGCTGCCACCGCTCTTACCGCGGAAAGATATTCTGCCGGTATTCGGTATTCTTAAATCGCATCAAACTCCTGACCATGAAAACTCTTCTCATCGCCTTCTCACTCTCAACTCTGTTTCTGACCGCCGCTGATCAATCCAAGACCTGGACCGACCCGGAGACCGCACTCAGGGAAGACCCTGACTTTGCCATCCAAGGCGAATACCACCGCAAAGGGGCTCCCGTCGGAGGACAGGTCGTAGCGCTCGGAAACGGGAAATTTGACCTCTACGTTTTGGAAGGCGGACTGCCTGGACTGGGCTGGGAGAAAAAAAAACCACGCATTAAACTCTCGGGCAGCCTCGAAGAAGGAACGGTGACTTTCGCCAAAGCAAAAGGAGTCTCAGCCCTCCTCGAAGAGAAAATTCTGACCATCCAGCAAGAAGGCAAGGATGCCATCAAACTTGCCCGTATCAGCCGCCAAAGCCCGACACTCGACGCAAAAGCTCCCGAGGGTGCCACGGTGCTCTTTGATGGCACAAGCGTGGAGCATTGGCAAAACGGCAAGATGAAGGACGGCCTCCTTCAGGCCACCGGCGCCACGAGCAAGCCCAAGTTCAAGGACTACAAGCTGCACCTTGAATTTCGCACTCCCTACAAGCCCTTTGCCCGTGGGCAGGGTCGCGGAAACAGCGGAGTGTATTTTGGCGGACGCTGGGAAACCCAGGTTCTCGATTCTTTCGCACTCGACGGAAAAATGAACGAATGCGGGGGCATCTACTCTATCGCCGAGCCCGACGTGAACGCCTGCCTTCCTCCCCTCACCTGGCAGACATACGATGTCGATTTTACCGCCGCCAAGTTTGACGAAAACGGCAAGCGCACCGCCTGGCCACGTATGACGGTCAAGCTCAACGGCATTACCATTCACAAAGATCGCGAACTCGCCAAAGACAACACCACCGCCGCTCCCGGGAAAGGGGCACTCAAAGACGAGCCGCTTCCCGTCTATCTTCAGAATCACGGCAACCCTGTGGTCTTCCGGAACATCTGGGTTCTACCCAAACCATAGCGAGTTCTAACGCCTCTTTTTGGACCGGGCAAAGCGATCCCGGCGCTTGGCACTCGCGCTTGCCGCGGTCACTCCGTCACCCTGCTGTTCTGTCGGCTCGGACTCCGGCGTCGGCGCGATCACTTTTATGGGTTTGCCTGGCTTTGCGGAAATCTTCACCTGTCTTCCCTCCCCTTGCCATAACGGCCAACCCACCCGGGTCACCAAGGCATCCAGCAAGACACACAGAAAGACTCCGAAAACAAACCAGCCACGGATATCGGTCACTTGGATCTGCTCCGGTCGCACCCACGCTTTTTTAAGATCGAGCAGCTCACGACCACCCGATATCGCCGCCAAATTCCTTAGTTCATCGACTCGCTTGCGTTCAAAGGCCCACTCCGCACTGCTTCCGACATGGAACGGTCCAAAAGGCAGCGCATACTCCCCGACCAAAGCACTTCCCCGCACCACCGATCCTTCTTCCAACTCACGAGTCAGCTGAAAACGACCAGGTGCAATCCGCTCCCACGTCACTTCGAAGCCCTCCCCATCTCCTTCGACAAGGCGCACCCGGGGAGCCTCCTCCATTAACTTTCCGCCCCAGTCGTCGACATCATAAAGAAGATCCAGACTGAGAGTATTTCCTTGGATCTCATGCCTCAGAGCCAGTCCCGCCGGAAGGTCCATTCCCATCAACCATCGGACACAAGTTTGCGCAAAATCTCCGTAACCTGTCCACTCCCTCGCCTTCTCCGAAAACTTTCCACCCAGCGGAAATGAAACCGCCATACTTCGCCCGGCCCCGACCCGCATGTGCGCAACCAATGGAGCGAGATACTCGTCCTGGGAGATCAAGGAAACGGTCGCTTCCGGCTTGGCGTAAGACAAATTATATCCATCAACCGACTCCAGCCAATCCGGCTCCTTCGGAGACACCTCGCCCCATTTTCCCGTCCCCAGCCCCTTGGTGCCCTCATCCAGAAAAGCGGACCTTGCGATGGTCACCGTTTCCTGGGAAAAAATGACGGGAACGTCCGAGGCTTTTTCCGTGAAGAAAATCCGCCCTTTCCCCCGCAAGGCGATATCGGCCAGGAGCGGCGCATCGACATCCTCCTCCGTGCCCAGCCCAATCACCGAAATCGTCATATCCTCAGCCAACATCTCCTTGATCAACTGCTTGTATTCCCCGGGCTCTTCACTGTCCCGGGCATCCGAAAACAAAATCACATGTCTGGTCTTGGAAGGAGCCCGCTTCAATTCAGCAAAGGCCGCCTCCAATCCATTGAAGACAAAAATCCCTCCGCCCATCGACTGAATGGATTTCGTTTCTCGAATAATCTGCGCCCGTTTTCCTCTCAACCCCTGCATGGGCACAAAAGTTTGTGGCTCGCTATCCACCGCGGTGACTGAAACGAAATCACGATCCCCCAAAAGATTGATCGCATTCACCGCTCCATTGTTTGCCAGGTCCATCTTGGTTCGCGCCCCGGCCATTGCACTCATCGAACCTGAACGGTCCATCACAATTGCCAGCGCCGTCGAAACCTTCCGGTGTTCGCTTTTCAACTCCATGGAAACGGGCAGGAGCCTGTCCACCGGACTTTCATAATAACCGCCCGAACCAAACGACCTCTCTCCTCCAACCATCAACAGCCCCCCGGCCTGGTCCCGAACAAAAAATTCAAGAGCCTCCTGAAAATCACGTGGCACCTGGTGGGCCGGCACGTTGTTAAAAATACACGCGCGCGCACCCGACAGCCGACCAACATGAAGCGACGCTGTCTCAGTCACCACGTCCACTTCAAATCCCTGCCGCCTCAGCACCGAAGCCAAGGGATCATTTAGATAGCCGGTCAAAAGCAGCACCCTTGGACCACCCGTAATTTCAACCCATTGCTCGAGAATATTGTTCCCTGGGTGAGCATCCTTCTTGGGCGAAATCCTCGCCGCATATTGATAGGCTCCGCCTTTTCCCAGACGATCCGTAAAGCTCACCTTGCCCACTCCGTCAACCAATTCGACTTCCGTCTCCAGCAATACCTTCCCGTCACGCAAAATCTCAAGAGGCAGCGAGCCATCCTCATAGCCCCGACACGTCACCGAAATCACAAAAGGTTCACCGAACAAAGTCCGGCCCGGAACCTGCAAGCGGGCCACCCGATAATCGTCGAGTAAATCATCCCGAATCAAGCGGAAATCCAAAGGCACTTCTTGCGAAACCAATTTCTCACCCAAATCGGTCAGAGGCTCGGTCGAGTAGCCATCGCTAAAAACAAGAATTCGAGAAGGACGATCATCCCGCGCCACCGCCAGCGCGGTCTGCGCCGCCAATGCCGTGCGCGTCATTTCTCCACCGCCGGAATAAACCGAAGTTTCTCCTACCCCCTGGACCAGCACCTCGCTGCCATAGTTGATGATTCGGATCTCATCATCAGCGGAAGGTTTGGCCTTCTCCAAAATCCTCCGCCAGTCAGCCAGGTTTTCATCAACCAATCCCTCCGTGGAATCCGAGCGATCGAGAAGCACCCAGAGATCCAGAGCCTTCTTCTCCTGCTCCCACTTGGGATTCGCCAGCAGGAGAATCATCAATAGCAATCCCGCAGTCCGAAGTGGCAAATGCAAGCGCAGGCCACGACAGCTCCATCCCAAAACGCACAAGAGAGGAATCAATAAAAACCACAGCGGCGCTTCAAAATTCATGAGTCAAAATTCGTTTTCTGAGAAGGTTTAAGAAAATACCACGCCACCATCATCACCACCAAGACGACCATTGCAATCCAACGCCACCATCGATCTTCCCGGGATTGCCGGTCGACCAGGGCAGCCTTCACTTCCGGCAATTCAATCGAAACCGCTCTTGATAAGTCGGCTTCCCGCGTATCTGAAAATGCGACCGAAGCATCCAGCAACCTCTTTCCCCCGTAACTCAAGGAAAGAAAGCCCGGCTCGGCCGGCGTTCGCTGAACGTCACGAAAACCGGCTGTCAACCTCAGCTCCTCTTCGCTACCATCAAGTCGAGTCATGATTAGCTCAAACTCATTCGAAGCACCCACCTCCGGAAACTCCTCTGTCAACAACTGTCGCGTCTCAAGAGTTGCCGTGTGAGAAGACAAGGTTTCCCGGGCCACTGTCTCGCAAAACCGATGAAGCATCGCCGCGATCGCGGGAAGCTTCATGGCGTTACTGGCTGATAGCTCGAATAAAAAGACCAATTGTTCGGCCCGGCTGATCGGGTCTTGGCGCAAGAGAATGGCCGGATGACTCCCGATCCAAAGAATGACGTGATCCCCTGCCCGGCGCTCCACCGCAGTCAGCCCGCCAATCGACAACGCCTGAAAGTTCAGTCCTTTGGAAAGCTCGTGCTCCTCGGCCAGCCACTTGCCCGAAGGTCTCTTCCCGTCATTTCCTTCATAAAAAATGATCGCAGCCTGACTGCTTCCGGCTTCCTCACCGCCTTCGACCGACTTCATCACAAGGTCCGCCGCAGTCACTTCACTTGCTTCCTCAAGATGAGCAAAACCCCGAATCATCCGAGCCCCCAACTCGCGAACCGCTTCACTTCCTGTCACCGACACCCGGGCTATGCGAGGCTTCCCAACGATCACCGGCATCACATCGTCCAGAGTCATGGCATCGCCCGATAATCTGAGAATCAACCTCTCCTCACCTTTTGGAAACTTGCCCCTGAGAACCGATAACTTCCGGGGAGCGAGAGTCACCGACCTCGGATCACTGCGCTTCCGGTCCAGAGTCTCCAGAGTCCATTCACGGGTTTGTGGAGAATCTCCATAATTTCGAACCACCGCCGTCCACACGAAGTCGCCTCCCTCCTCCCCGACCGTCACTCCGGTAAACCCGCAATTGGCCAGAGGTTTTCCAAGAGCGAGCCGAATAGCCGACTGCGGCAACTCCCCGCCGTCATGATCGGTCAAATAAACCAGCACCCCGTCCGGCCCCACCAGACTCCTCCCAATCCTGAGGCTTGCCGTCGGATCCATCGCGCCATCGGTGGGTTCCCAATCCTCCATCCTTTGTAAAAGAGCCTCCGGATCATTTCCCTGGTAAATCCTCGCCCGCTTGGGATCATGATCCAGCACAATGAACGAAGCCTCGTCGGCATCACCTTTCAACTTTTCCAGCGCCACGGAAAGAGTCTCCCAGAGGTCTTCTTTCACCGGCTGCATGGAGGCCGAGGAATCCACTACAATGGCAATCTGTCGTATTCTCCGGGATTCTCCGTACTTCGGCCCTACCAGAAGCCAGGTCAACAAAAGCACCGCAAGCACCTGAAGCCAAAAAGGAAACGAGTTCGAAAAAGTTTCAAACCTTCTCCCCGCTTTTGATTCCCTCTGGGTTCGTTTCAACAGGAAAAGAGTCGTAACCGTCACCACTTTTGCCCGCCGGCGCAAATAATAGATCACGACAAGAAGTGGAATTCCCAGCAGAGCCAAAAACCCCCACGGGTTGGAAAACACAAGATTCATGGAAGCACCTCCAGGGCTCCGGAGCGAACCGCACCGTCATTTAATGACTTAAAAAGATCCGCTTCCGAATCCACTCTTACCAAAGCAACCTGATACCGGCGGGCTTCCTCCACCCAAAAACCAAAATGCCTGTGATAGGCTTCCAGATACCGTTCAAGGACAGCGGCTCCAATCTGATGAGGGTGCCTGGTCTTTTGCTCGGCATCCACAAAATCAAAATGGCCGCGCCAACCCGGGTCGGCCTCCTGTCTCGTAAAGGGGGCAAATATCAATCCTGTCCCCTGCCTTTCGTGAAGCATTCTGAGCACCGGTCCCGGTTCACCTTCATAGAGCAGGTCGGAGAGCAAAATCCGAATGGCGTTGGCGCGAGCCCCCGCCCGAACCAGTTGCGGTTGCGGCCCGGAATCACCGTTCATTCCCTCAGCCTCCTCAAACCAACGATGACTCAGAATCGATTCCAGCGAGACCACCCGGACGTCGCCCCCTTTGACCAAGGTCACTTGCAAGGATGCTCCAGACCTCTCCGCACTCAGCGCAAAAAAATAGAGTAACTCGCATGTCCGTTTTCCTTTCACCACTTCCACCCACATCGACTCCGAGACATCCACAAAAAGGTCCACCACCGGCCTCACTTCCTCGCGATAAAGCTTCATGGAATACTGGCCCGTCCGGGCATAGGCCTGCCAGTTGATGTGTCGGGGGTCATCGCCCGGTGCGTAATCGCGGTGGTCCTGAAAATCGATCGAAGATCCGATACCTGCCCCCTGAAACTCACCCGCTTGACCCTTCCAGGCCTGTGCGCCCGGGGGAAGACGCAGGCGCTCCGCAACACCCCGGGCAACCTTCATCGAATCATCCAGGTCTCCGCGCGTCATGACTTTTCATCCTCCGCCAACGCAATTCTTGCCATCGTTTCAAGGGCCATCGTCCGCCCATACTCACGGCTTGCCAGGATCCAGAGCAGGAGACAAACAACCGCGAGAAAGAACCCGGTGAATACGATCCCGATCTCCTCCTTGCCCGAACTCAAAAACAATATCCATGTTCCCGGAATCCACGAAGCCAGCATCATAAAATCATCTCCATCGGATCGAGACATCTCCGTAAAGAGCGTTGACATCATCGTCAGTAGGGCGCTCATGACCAAAACCAGGATATAGCCCGGAAATGGTTCTTTGATCTTCTTGATGAAAAACCGGACCACCAAAAGCGGAGCGAGAATCGAATAAAACACCCCAAGAATAACCAAAACGGCTTCGTCCGTGAGACCGATTTCACCGGGAAACTTCCGGAAAGGACGCTCGGTGAAGGTGAACTCACCAATGAAAAAGGTCGCCGCCATTAAGATCAGTAAAAGAAAGAATCCGCTATGCCATCCTGGATAAAAAAACGATCTTCCCACAATCTGCGCAAGACGTCCGCGTTTCACAAAGGGCTTGAGCACATGAGAGACGGAGACGGGATTTTCAGTACAGACATCGAGACCAATCGCACATGAGAAAGCGAGCATGACCATCAAGCAGGCGTCCTGAGCCGGTGGATTCAATATCATCGCAATTAAAACCACCACCATCAGAACCAAACTGATCATGCGCTTTCGAAATGAGTGATTCTCCGCCGTCACCGCAATACGGCTCACTCCCATGTCCAAGAAGTAGTAGGCCAGATAAGTGGCCAGAACAAACAAGACCAGAAAGCCGATATTCAGCTCCTTCTCCTGAAAGGTGAACACTTCAATCAAGAAGCTGAACTCCCGGCCGAATGAAAATTGCCCAATCCCCATGAGACCAAAGGGAATTAACAAAAGGGGAACCAAAGCCCGTAACACCACCGAGCGACTGCAGGAAAATCCCACCGTCAGAGCCGTTAGGCAGGCCGAAAAATAGAAAATGGTGAACAAAAGAGAGAGTTCGGCAAAGAGTTGCATCCCACCGAAAAAGTAACGCATTACCAGATAGGGAATCGTGGAGGCCAGCATCAAGGCAGTCTGACTAATAATCGAAGCCCATTTCCCATAGACGATCCTGACCGAAGTCAATTGGGTCAGCGACATGATCTCGAGAGTGTCGTCTTTCATCTCGCTGGCCACTGCAGTGACCCCGCGGAGTGGTTGCAGGATCAGAGCCACGATCGCAAATAGGAAAAACACCATGGAGGAAATCATCTGCCCCACGTCGCTCGAGTCGGACATCATCGCTGCCAACATCGCAAAACCAAGGATCACCTGAAGGATCAAAAATGTTCCTGTAAAGGTCCGGGTCCGCAATCCCTGACGGAGTTCCTTCACGATCATGGGACTCATACGATCGGAAAAATCCGAAAGCTTTGCCACGATGGGGTTAATTTTAGGATCGGAAGAGGAAGTCGGTTCACTCATGAATTCGAAGGTAACTACGATGAAGCCACGGCGGGCGCCCCGGCTTGATTTGTATTTTCGAGAAGGTCGATGAAGGCATCTTCAAGATTGCGCTCCTCACGATGAAATTCGGTGACTTTCAATCCGTCCTGAATCATCCGGGCCAGCACGTAGGCCGCTTGTTCGGGATCGGAAGATGCAATTTCAAGACGTCCTCCCTGTTTTAAAGTCTCCATCAACTCGACGTTGGGATTCACCTCGGCCCAATTCCCCAACTGTTCCGGCGAGCCCACAATATGAACACGATAAAGGGCGACATTGGCCCGCCCGCCGGACACCCGGAGGCTATCGGCATTACCTTCATGAACGATCCGGCCATCGTTCATGAAGAGGAGATGGTCGCACATTTCCCCCAGTTCGGAAAGAATGTGTGAGGAGATAAAAATCGTCTTCCCATCCTCTGCAAGCACCCGAATGAGGTGCTTCAGCTCAACACGGGCCTTGGGATCAAGACCTGCGGCGGGTTCGTCCATGATCAACACCTCGGGGTCATTGATCAATGCCCTGCCAAGCCCCAAACGTTGCGTCATTCCTTTGGAGAGCTTGTTTGAGAAACGATCGGCCAAAGGAAACAAGTCGGCGAACTCCATCACCTCCTCGACACGCATCTGCCGCTCCTTTCCGCGGTAGCCCAGGGCTCTTGCGTAAAAATCGAGATACTCGAGCACTGTCATGTGCTCGTAATTTCCGAAGTGATCGGGCATCCAACCAATCAAGCGACGCACCTTCGCCGGGTGATTGACGACATTCAAGCCACACACCGAAACCGTTCCCGACGACGGATAATCGAGTGAAGCAATAATTCGCATCGTCGTCGTTTTCCCTGCGCCATTTGCCCCGATAAATCCGCACACCGAACCACGGGGCACATCGAAGGACACGCCGCTGACAGCGGTAAAGTCTCCAAACGAACGATACAGATTCTGGACGCGAATTGCTATTTCTGCCATCTGAAAAAGTTCTACTGGCTGACAAGCCCGGTAATAAGAGTGGGTGATTCCTGCCAATCAATGGCAGGATGGGATTCAATTCCCGGGGCCTCCCCGGCAATCGCCGCAAAAGAGTTTTTGCGCTCGAGAAGTTGCTTAATAATTCTTTGATTAGTCTGTCCAAATCTCGAAACCGGAGCGGCCAGTTCTTCAACCGGATTCTTCGATTGGGTCGCAGTCATCGTCACCGTGCTTCCGGGTTCAATTGATGACGCCATCCACACCCCGCCTTCCTTGTCGGTGTAAAAAACCTGTGTCAGAGGATAGGCAAATGACGACGTCATTTGAGGAGCCTTGGAAGTGCCGGAAATCAACTGCAGACGTTCGCGGGAGGGGACGACGGATCGCAACACCTGGGCATTCTCGCTCCGACTCTGGAAGAGATCCCCCGAGACATCCCATCCCTCATTTGTTTTTGAGATCTCCAGATTAAAGTTCCCCTTTCCGGACGCCGAATCGAATCGATTCAAATCACTGGAGGGTGCTTTGACCGGGACCAAGACGGTTTGCTCATCGATGGTAAAACCTGATGTCAGCAAGACTCCGTTGCGTGAGAATTGCTCCTGCAAAATCACCGCGGTTTTGTCATCAGAGCCCCCGACTTCCATCAAAATCGCACGTGCTCCGTCACCCCCAAAACCGTCGCGAAATACGATGAAGCCGACCAACAAAACACTTGCGACCAGTGAAATCAAAGGAGTGGTGAAAAAGAGCCGATGCCGTCGATTCCTTCCCGCCCAGAAAAACAAATTAATGGGCCCCACCACGATCGCAAAGACGATGAGAGCCACCAACAAAAATGATTTTTGAAGGGTTCGTTTTCCAAGCTCAGTCCCGACCAACCAAGTGTAATCGCTATACTCGGTTTCAATCTTCACCAGCGACGTCTCCGACTTTCGTAAAAGCTCCACGAACTCATTTCCGTCAAAGTCGTCGAAATCCGGTCCACAATTGAGAAGGCTTTGATGACCCAGACCATTCGGCCGGGCTCCCGGAACGAATCCCTCCGGAGCAGTGTCGGACTCGGCCAGCAGGATGAGATTCCCACCAGCCCTGACCCACTGATCCAGTGCCAACTTTACGCCTTGTTCCTGTTTCAGGTAGTCCTCATGTGAGAGCGCGAGAGCATCATAACCGGCGTAGGCCCGCCAATCCTTGGGCAGCTGATCCGGATCGATTTCACCCCCAATCACCGATGCGTAGGTGGCCCTGTATAGCGAAGATCCCCGACCAGACAACCCGTGAATAATCTTGTCATTCAAATCTCCAAGCAAATCTTGCGAAACCCCGAAGACATAAGTGAGTCCCTCAACGGCCATCGAACCACTGAGACTGGAATTCAGCTCTTTGCTGGATCCTTCAATCGTTACGATTCGCTCACCTCCGGTAAAGTCGGGGCGAATATGAATCGGGACAAGCAGATCGATACTTCGCTCCTCTCTCTGGGGGCAGCTCACCGCGAACCTGGAAACGATCTCCCCGGTGATCGGATCCGATCCCACACCACCCCGCGCCCTCATACCGCGTTCATGATAGGAGGACTTGCAGGTCAGGCTCCACCTCATCTCCCGGGTCCCTTCGTTTCGCAGCTCGACCCGGAGGGGCAGAAAACCGCTCACCGGAAGCACACTGATCGGCGCTTCGATGCGAATCTCGGAACCATTGCGAAAGACTTCGGTCGCGAGGGATACCCCGGCCTGAAGAGAGCCGGCCATTGCAACAAAAAGAACAACAAGAGAACGGATCATGGCTTCTTTGTTGAGGCCAGCGGTCTGGGGGTTTCCGAAGTTTGAAAGGGAACTTCTTCCAGCAAGGACTCGATCACCGAGTCGGTGGTGGCTCCATCAATCCGCGCGCTATAATCCAGGACCATGCGGTGTCGCAACACCGCGGGAGCGATATGGCGGACATCCTCAAAGCTCGCGTTTGTCCGCCCGTTCATGACAGCACGGGCCTTGGAGGCACTGGCCAACGAGAGCGCCGCCCGCGGACTTGCACCAAACTTGACCGCCTTTGCCGCACTTGATCCACCGGCGTGGGTGGCATCAACCAAACGTGCAATATAGTTGGCCACCACCCCGGGCAGGTAAACCTTCCTCACCGTTTTGATGACCTCTTCCAGATGGCTTTTTCCGAGCACGGCATTGACCACCGGCTCCACTCCCAACTCGCGTTGATTGACAATTTTCTCAAGTGCTCCGACCGAGTTCTTTCGAACATCCAGCTTAAAAAGGAATCGATCCAGCTGGGCTTCGGGCAGTGGGTAGGTTCCTTCAAGCTCGATCGGGTTTTGAGTTGCCAGGACAAAAAACGGCTTGGGGAGTTCATGGGTCTCGCCAAGAACAGTGACGCGATGCTCCTGCATGGCTTCAAGAAGTGCCGATTGCGTTTTGGGCGAAGCCCGGTTGATCTCGTCTGCCAAAACAATGTTCGCGAAAAGCGGGCCAGGCTGAAAAACAAACTCCCGCTTGCCGTCCTTCTCTTGCAACAAAGGATTTCCCGTTATGTCTCCCGGCAGGAGATCCGGAGTAAATTGAACCCTCTTGCTTTCCAGAACCAAAGTCTTGGAAAGCCCTTTCACCAATTCCGTTTTCCCCAGTCCCGGCAGACCTTCCAGCAGGATATGCCCGCGGGCCAGGATTCCATTTAAGACGAATTCAATGAGGGGCTCCTGTCCAAAGAGGACCTGATTGAGAGCCTCGGAAAGACGATTGATTTGCGACTGGGCTTCGGCGACCTGCGCCTCGGTGGCATACTCCATGAACTAGGGGGATGATGATTCAAAAAATGATTTGAGTGACTTCTGCTCGTCGGGATCCAAGGCATCTTTCCAAACGCGATCGCCGCCGAGGCCCTTGCTTTTGGCCGAACCACTCTGCGCTGGGCCGACTTTCGTTCGATCAACATCATGCTCAATTTTCTCAAGATTCAAAAGATCGCCCGGTTCAGGCTCTTTGTCATCCTTCCCTTCCAAATGCTCAAACTTTTCCAGATCAATCAGTGGCACTTCAACACCGAACAGATCTCCGCCAGCTCCCGGGCCCCGCTCCGGCTCTCCTTTCCCCGGCCGCGGAGGACCAGGCTCGCCTTCTCCCTCCCCACCCCCTTCATCACCGTCTCCGGGCTGCCGACCCTGCTCCTTCAATTTCTCAGCCAGCTTTCGCAGATTGTCCTGCATTTGCTTTCGCTCCTCTTCGCTCATCCCATCCATCCCCTCTTTGGCCGCTTTGGAAAGCTTCTTCATCAAGTCCTCATTCGGTTTCATCTGGCCGTTTCTCATCCCCTCAACCGCCTCCTGAAACTGCTGCTTCATTTTCTGCCGCCGGGCTTCCGTGGCGGAAGGATCAGCCGCTTTCCTCAGAGCCTGTTCCACCTGCAAAAGGTCCCGCTCCAAACGATTCATCTCACGCGAATGCGCCTGCTCCAGCGAGTCTGTCGCCTCCAGTGAAGCTGCCGAAAACCACTCCCCGGTCTCCTGTTCCCGCAGCTCGTCGAGACGCTTCTTCAAGTCCCCGGCATACTCTTCGTCGATCACCTCCTCGTTCACCAACTCCTCAACTTCTGACTCAAGCCGGCTCCACGTGTAAGGTTGATTCTCGATGGTCTCGTTCATCGCCGGAGCGATCGGCACCATGACCCCGAGTAAAAAAAAAGAGAGGGCACCCATCATTGGAAAGGCCAACTGCCCCCAACGCCATCGTGCGATCTTGTCCCGACGCTCGAAAGGTGGCCATGATCCGCGACCAGCCTCGGCCGTCGTGAGCGCATTGTTCAAGGCCAGATCCGCCTCCAGCCGAACCAAGGCTGACTCCCGGGTGAGGCAATGCCGCCTTGCCCGCAACCATGCTGTAAAACCCAGGCCCAGCAAAACGAGTCCGATCGTGATCCAAAACGACGCCCCGATTTCCAACTGGTAACGCCTGAGGACAAGGGCAGCCGATCCACCCACAAGACCAAGGAGCGCCAGCGGAATACTCAATTCCTGATACCACCACGCAACATTGAATCGCCGTTGCAACGATGAAGCTTCCTTCAGCCACGCTTTCCGACGATCCAAGCTTTCCATCTATCGAAGCAGTCTAGCAACGAGGCTTCAATCCACAAGAGAAGAAACGCCTGAGGAGGAGGCGTCAGCCTACCCGGTTCTTGAAAATGATTATAATCTGACTTCAAGAATCTTTTGTTTCACCGCGGGCATTTCGGTGACATCGCCGGAGTGCGAGCGACGCAAGATGCTAAGAAGCACTCCGATCATTGCAAAGCTGAAGACCAGACTCGATCCACCGTAACTTACGAAAGGGAGAGGAAGGCCGGTATTTGGAAGAGATGCCGTGGTCACTCCAAGGTTCATCATTGCCGGAATGATCAGGGCCGAGGTCACCCCGATTCCGAGCACCCCGCCGAAGCGGTCGGAGGCTTGCATTGAAATTCCCAAGCCGATCAGAAAAATCACCACGAAACAAAGAACCACTCCCATCGTCACAAAAACGCCCAACTCTTCACCGATGATGGGGAAAATAAAATCGGTGTGGTGCTCGGGAAGATTCATTTGCTTCACCACCCCGTTGCCCAGTCCCATTCCACCGGTCCCTCCGTTTCCGAATGCCTGGGTCGCGAGCCACTGCTGCCAACCACGCCCTTCCTTGTAAGTTTCCAAATCCAAAAAGGCGATGATTCGCTCCCATCGGTTGGGATTGCTCCGAACCAGTTGATACGCCAGTGCCAGGGTGATCACGACCGAAGTCCCGAGATAGCGCATACGGGTTCCGGACACAAAGAGCACGATCAATCCGGCCGCCCCCAAGCCAGCTGCCGTTCCCATATCCATCTCAAAAAGAATTAACAAAAGTGGAACACCAAGAATGAGCGAAGGAATCACAAATCCTCTCCAGAAGCTCTTGGTCTCTGCCTGATATTTCGCGAACCATGAGGCGAGAGCCACCATGATCACCAATTTGGCAGGTTCAGATGGTTGAAAACGACCAATCACCGGCAAGACGATCCAACGATTCTCTCCCTTTGCGGCATCACCAATTCCCGGGACGTAACAAAGAAGCAACGCGATACAGACCGTAATAAAAAGCGGCCAAGCCAACTTTTGGAGAATCCGGTAATCGATGAGAGCCATGATCGTCATCACCACAACTCCAATCCCCAACCAGATTGCCTGGCGGACCAAGTAGGAGTATTGATTCACAGAGTAGTCCCACTTCGCACTGGCGCTCGCCAGCATCACCAACCCCAAGGTGATGAGTGCGGCGACGGCCAGACACAGAATGATGGAAGCTCCTTTTCCCACGTGTTGAGACTATGAATTAGCGACTCGGTGGAATGACCAATTTCGCGCCAATCTTGAGCGCGTTGACATTCACGTTGGGATTCGCCCGCTTGAGCTGATCAACCGTGATCTTGTTATTTTGGGCAATTCTCCAAAGAGTTTCACCCGACTTCACAATATGTTGCCGGGCACCGCTGGCAGGTGCGGGTTCCGGACGCGCAGGATCGACGCGAACCGGATCAACCCGAACGGGCTCAACCGGGCGGATCAAGACAGGCTCGTCGGTCATTCCGGATTCTGCTTCCGAACCCCCGACTTCAACCAAAGGTCCCGGAAGGGCTCCAGGGATACTCTCATCATCACGGGTCTGGATCAAAGGCCGTGATTGAGGAGTATAGCGCGGCGGCTCTTCCGTCGCTTCACTGCGACCCGCGACGGCATCGACTGGACCGGCAATGGTGCTGGGGCGCTGTGGAATGTTATACTTCCATCCAATCTGCAATTCGGCGATTCCATCGTTGGCGCTAATCAAGGCGTCTGTGGTGACACCATGCTTCCTGGCGATCGATTCCATTGTTTCTCCCCTGCTCACAACATCAAAATCCAATGCAGGATTTCTTTGGGGAGGGACATCATCCTTCAGAGCAACCTTGGTCGCCTTAAGGTCGGCACTTTCACTCCATTTGTCATGGATCCAGATGCCGGCAATCGCTGCAATGTGAAGGAGCAAAATCACAACCAGCGCGAGTGGAACTCCGACTCCGGGGACTTCACCGAGATCTTCGGGAACAGCGGTGGTCGAAGCGCGCTGTTTCCTCTTTTTCGTCGATCTGGTGGCAGCATGCATGATGCGGAAACCCGTCTTGGGGCGGGTTCTTCTGGTTTGTAGTGTTCGTGGGGTCTTCATGGTTGGGAATGGTTCACAGGGTTTTTGTCAGTCGGGGCACGGCGGCTTTGAAAGCGCGCCCGCGCTCCTCGTAGCCGTTAAATTGATCAAAGGAAGAAGTGCCGGGAGAAAAGAGAATGGTATCGCCACGGCTTGCTTCGGCCGCGGCAGCAGCGACCGCTTCTTCAAGAGTTTCCACCTTCCGGCATGGAACGGTGGTCGAAAAAACGGAGTACAACTCCTCGCCAATTTCACCAAAGGTGATCATCGCTTTGGCTTTCCCGGCGAGCAATGGAGCCAATGGTTGGTAGTCCAGACCTTTCTGCTTTCCTCCGGCTATCAAAACGGTGGGTCTGGTTTGCGAACGCAAGGCTGACTCGAGAGCATGAAGATTCGTAGCCTTTGAATCATTGAGGTATTCGACCCCATCAATAATTGCCACCAACTCACAGCGATGCTCGGGCGGGCTGTATTTTGAAAGAGCGTCCCGGGCAACTTCGCAGGTCAATCCCTCAACCGCCGCACAGGCGGCCATTAAATTTTCGGCATTGTGCAAGCCACGCAACTTGGTTCCGGAGATTGCCACAAATGCTTCGCCGCAGCAGAGGATATCATCGCCCGACAGAGTCCAATCGGCTTCGCCATCGGCTGAGAAAGTGATCCGGCTTCCGCGCTCAGGCACTTTGGATCCGGCCCTGACCACGACCGGGGTCTCATCCTCAATATTGTCAAAGATCCGCAATTTGGCCTCCCGATACTCCTCGATCGAGTGATAACGGTCCATATGATCAGGCGAAAAATTCAACCAGATGACAACATCCGGCTTAAAATCCACAATAGTCTCCAGCTGGAAGGAACTTAGCTCGAGTGAAATTACCTCGGGAGGAGAATTGTAAAGAACGACTTCGGAAAGAGGCACTCCGTAATTCCCGCAAGCCACGCAACTCTTGCCGGTGGCCTCGACCAAATCCCGGACCAACTCGGTCGTGGTCGTCTTGCCATTCGTCCCGGTAATCCCGATGGTCTTTCCGGAATAGCATCGCCAGGCCAATTCAATTTCGCCCCACAGCGCGCCACTTCCCTTGGCAAAGGATTGGACGAACTCTCCTTGAGTTTCAATTCCCGGGCTGACCACGACAAGATCGACATTCACTCCAAGCCCGGTAGTCGGACCTGCGAGGACTGCTTCCTCAGCTTCGCGGGAATCGTAGATTGTCACCCGGGCACCACAGTGCTCCGCGAGACGGGCAGCGGCACGGCCACTGCGTCCTGCCCCGAGAACGGCTACTGTTTTTCCGGTGAGATCGAGCATTAGATGACTTTCAATAGGGCGAGACCGCCCAGGCTGCAGAGGATGGAGATGATCCAGAATCGGATGATGACCTGATTTTCATTCCAGCCTCGAAGTTCAAAGTGGTGGTGAATGGGCGCCATTGCAAAAATACGCTTGCCTCGAAGTTTGAAACTTCCGACCTGGAGGATCACTGAAACCGCCTCCATCACAAAAACAAAACCAACGATCACGAGGAGAAATTCCTGCTTGGCGCAAATCGCAGTCATTCCAATGGCCCCACCAATCGCCAACGAACCGGTATCCCCCATAAAAACCTTTGCCGGATGGCAGTTAAACCAGAGAAATCCGAAACAGGCTCCCACGAGGGCCATCATCACGATGCAAAGCTCGGACAAGCCGGGGTTATGGAAAATGTGAAGGTATTCGGAAGCATCGGCCCGCCCCCCGAGGTAGGTGATCACGGCGTAGGCTATCGCAACCGTGATGGTCACCCCGGTCGCCAATCCGTCCAACCCATCGGTCAGGTTCACCGCATTGGATGTCCCCATAAGGATCGCCATGAAGAACGGGATGGCGATCAAGCCCAGCGGAATGATGAAGGTCAAAAGCGGGAATCCAAAATCAGTGACTTTGGCGGCCTCAGCCCCCTCCTTGGTTGAGTAGAACACGTAACTTGAAGTCTCGGGATTCAAGTAGAGAAAAAGCCCCGCACCGAGTCCGACCGCGGCCTGCCAAACGAGCTTCAACCTGCCGCTGACGCCGTCGGAATTCTTTTTGGCCACTTTTTGATAATCATCCAGGAATCCCAGGACGCCCAGGGCGAGAGTGACGATCGACACCACCAGAACAAACGGGTTGAGGATGCGTCCGCAAATCAGGATGGCAACCATGGTCGTACCCAGAATCATGATTCCTCCCATTGTAGGAGTTCCGGCTTTGCCACCGTGAAGTTCGGCAAGCTTGTGAACTTCCTCGGCCGTTCTCAGCGGCTGCCCCACTTTCATGGAAATGAGCTTTCGGATCACTCGCTCGCCGATCAAAAGGGTCAGCAGGAACGCAAGCAGCGTGGCCAGCCCGGCGCGCACGGAAATGTATCCGAGAATTCTCAGGAACGAAAAGGTTTCCGCCCAGTCCGAACCCGATTCCTCGGCTTTTTTCCAAATTTGATAGATCCAATACAGCATGATTTTGGCGGAATTATTCGGGGAACGCGAGTTTCATGACCCGCTCCATCGCGGCCATCCGACTTCCTTTAAAGAGCACAATGTCACCGGGAGAGGTCTCTTCGGACAACCAGGTGGCAGCTTCTTCCCGAGTGTTGAAATGATGATTGGCACCGTAGGCCTTTGCGTCCTCACCGACTGTGACCACAGTCAATTTAAGATCGGCGGCGATGCGACCAATTTTGGGGTAAGCCGCCGCAGCATGATCGCCCAGCTCGGCCATCATCCCAAGCACGGCAATCCGACGTCCGCCCCCGGGGAACCCCGCGAGCGTTTCGAGAGCTGCGATCACTGACTCGGGATTGGCGTTGTAGGTATCGTCAATCACAGTCACCTCGTTGCTGAAATAGCGTCGAAGTCGGCCACTGGTAAGCTCAGCATTCCCGAGACCGGCCGAAATCTCATCAAGAGTAAGACCGAGCACGAATCCCGCTCCCGCGGCAAGCAGGGCATTGCTGATCATGTGGCGCCCAGAGACCGCGATTGAAGTTCTCACCGTTCCCAACCCATCGATCACGAGATCGAAACTGGAACCGGATTCTCCGGGCATGATGTTCTCGGCTCGAATCACGCCATCACCCACGGTGATCACTCTGGCGGGAGTGGATGCGCGAAATTGCTCCACGTAATCGCAATCACCCGGCACAAGCAGAGTGCCCTTCTCGCTCAAAGCACGGGCCACCGTTCCCTTCTCAACGGCGATTGCCTCGCGACTTCCCAGGTGCTCGATATGGGCGGTCCCAATATTGGTGATTATGCTCACATCCGGCTGCCCGATCTCACAAAGAGGTGCAAGTTCGCCGGAATGGTTCATGCCCATTTCAAAGACGCCGACTTCGTCATCCGCTTCTGTCGAGAGGACCGTCAGAGGAAGGCCAATGTGGTTGTTGAGATTGCCGAGGGTGGCATTCACCCGGAACTTCTGACTGAGAACACTGCGTGTCAGATCCTTGGTCGAGGTCTTTCCATTGGACCCGGTGATGGCAACGACCGGAATTCCCAACTTGATTCGATACCACTTGGCCAACGCCTGAAGTGCTTCCAGGGTATCATTGACGAGCACCACGGGAACTCCTTCCGGCAGATCCGAATCATTCTGAACCACAAGGGCTCCCGCTCCCGCTTCTACCGCCCGGACCAAGAAGTGATGCGCGTCAAAATTCTCCCCCTTGAGGGCAAAGAACAAGGCCCCGGTCGCGATACTCCGGGTATCGGTCGAAACACCCGCCGAAATGATACAATCCTCCCCGCCCTGTAAAAGGGAGCCGCTCATCGCGTGCGCGAGTTGCTGGAGAGGATAGGGTTTCATTCCTGATCAAAGTTTCTTTCGCCGCCTTCTTCCCTGGCACGCTTGCGGTCCCGTTCTTCCCGCTCGGCCTGCCGTTTCTCAAATTCGATTTCTTCCTTTTTCTTCCGAATTTCGAGCGCTCGACGAGCCACCTCGCGATCGTCAAAATGCTGTCGCCGGCCATTGACTTCCTGATAGGTCTCGTGTCCCTTTCCCGCGATCAGAACCAGATCACCAGGCAGGGCATTCTCGATCGTCGAATAAATCGCCTCTCGTCGGTCAACGATCACCTCGTGACGAGCTGCTCCCAAACCCGGGATGGTTTCATCAATAATCGCCTGTGGATCTTCGGTCCGGGGATTATCCGAGGTCAGAATACAAAATTGACTGTGCCTGGCGGCAGCCTCGGCCATCAAGGGACGCTTGGAACGATCCCGGTCGCCTCCGCAACCAAAGATGGTCACGAGGCGATTTGGATGAAGATCGCTCAAAGTCTCACAAGCCTTCTCAAGCGCATCGGGAGTGTGCGCGTAATCCACGAAAACCGAAATCCGATCCCCCCCGACAAATTCCATCCGGCCCGGAGTTTGACGGGTTTCCCCAACCGCCTTAACGAGATCACGTAATGGCACGCCCGTTGAAGAAACCGCAGCCATCGCGGCGAGGGCATTCATGACATTGAAGCGACCAACAACCGGGAGCCTGACAAGAAAGCTTTTCCCCCGCGCTTCGAGTGCAAAGACCTGTCCACGAATGGACGGCCGAACCTCGCTGGCGCGAAAATCAGCACCCGCGCCGAAGCCAAAAGTCACGATCTTCAGGCGCCCCGCAAACTCTGCGACAAGCTTCTCACCGGCAGGATCATCAATATTAATCACGGCAACCCCGTCGCTCCCATTCTCCGCCATTTGCTCAAAGAGGATCTTCTTTGCCGCAAAATACGCCGGCATTGTCTGGTGATAATCGAGATGATCCTGGGTCAGATTTAGAAAGACCCCGACATTGAAAGGAATCCCCTGGCAGCGCCCTTGCTCCAAACCATGTGACGAGGTTTCCATCGTCACGGCCCTGCAACGATTCTCCTTCATTGTTTTGAGAATGCTCTGCATTTCAACGGCCCCCGGTGTGGTGTGAGTGGCAGCTCTCAAGCCCCGGCCATCATTAATTTTGATCGTCCCGATCATGCCCGCCTTGATCATGGACTTCTCAAAAAGGGCATGGATAAAGTGGGTCACCGTGGTCTTACCGTTGGTTCCGGTCACACCAACCACCACCATCGACTTGGCCGGATCTCCGGCAAAACGAGCGGCAAGGCGCCCCAGCACGATCCGGGTATCCGGAACCTGGATCCAAAGTCCGGTGTAATCAGCCGGCCCCTTGCATTGCGCAATAATGGCCGCGGGATTTTTTTCCACGACTTGCTCAAGAAAGTCATGACCGTCGACCGAGGCCCCGCGCACCGCCACGAAGACGGCACCTTCTTGCACGCGCCCGCTGTGGTCAGTCACGCTAACCACGGGGATATCTTCAATGCGAAGCCCCTTGGCTTCGGGAAGAATCTCAAGAAGTGACGGAAGTGAAATCATTCGTTTTGATTGAGTATGATGGAGGAGATCTCATCGGAAATCTCTTCAGTGGGAGCTAAATTCATGTAGCGGGCAACACGCCCGGCAACTTGCGAAAAAACGGGAGCAGCGATGGTGCCGCCGCCAATCTGAAAATCTTCGCCAAGCCCGGAGGGCTCATCGATGGTCACGATGCAAACAAACTTGGGATCGTGAACGGGGAGAATACCTGCGAAAGTGAGGATTTTCTCGTATTCGTTGTAGCACTTGTTTTTGCTATCCCACTTCTCAGCGGTCCCAGTCTTGCCACCGGCCCGATATCCGGGAACTCTGGCCCGCCGACCGGTTCCTTTCAGAACGACTTGCTCGAGGGCAAGGCACATCTCTTTGGCAGTTCGTGGACTGACAACTTCGCGCACCTGGTGGACCGGAGTTTGATCCAGCACCGCACCATTGTCGGCAATGATGGAATCTACCAAACGAGGTTTCATGAGCTTGCCTCCGTTGGCCAGAACGGAATAGGCCATCGCCAATTGAAGCGGTGTCACCGAAACACCATAGCCATAGGTGGCACTGGCAAAGTTCCGCATGTTGGTCTCATTTTGAATCACCCCGCTCGCTTCGCCTGGTATTGGAAATCCCGTGGGGCGACCAAAACCAAAATCCCGCAAGTATTGATAATAAGGCCCGCGGCCCACCATATCTGCAAACTGGAAAACTCCGGTGTTGCTGGATTTCACCAGGACTTCGTCAAAACTCAGTTCACCGTAACGGTGGTGGTCACGAATCCGGAATCCGTAACGATCAATGCCACCCCAGCCGCAATCCACAACCGTCTCGCGAGTCGCTTTCCTCAAATCAAGAGTGGCCGCCATAGGGACAATTTTCATCACCGAACCAGATTCATATTGCGCCGAGACCGCGTAATTCACCGCATCGGCGTAGCTCTCCCGAAGGTTCAGATTGAAATCAGGACGACTCGCCATCGCAAGAATGTCACCGGTGTGAGGATCCACCACGATGATGCTTCCATGCTTGGCGTTAAAGGCCTCAAAGGCCATGCCCAGTTCTTCTTCGACAATGGCTTGAATCCCCATGTCGAAGGTCACCTTGACGTGCTTGCCCATCCTTGCAGGCAGCATCTCGGCAGACTCGGTCAGGTTCACCAGACCGTTTTCATCTCGCTTCAGAACACGCCTGCCATCGCGACCGGAAAGGATCCCGTCCATTGATTTTTCAAGTCCTGACAGGCCGACAAGCTCGTCGTCCTTGTTGTATCCGCGAATCCCAATCAAGTGGGATGCCAAAGTCGGCATCGGGTAAACCCGGCGCTGGTATCGCTCAAAACTAAATCCTTGAATACGGCGTTCCTGAAGTTCGTTTTCAATTCGACGGGCCACGCCTTCGCGAATGCGTTTCTGAATCTCAATCCGGGTCACGCCATCCTTAAACTTGCCCCGAATGGCCTCGGATTCCATTTGTAGTTCCCGGCCGATGATTTCACAGGCATAATCGAGATGCTTCTCAATCACCTCTTCCTTGCTGAGATTTTTTTTGACCCACTTGCGGGCTTTTCCAAGAAGGACGTTTTTTTCGGCCTCGTTGAGGTTTCTCCAACCCGCCTCCTGGCTTGCATAAAAGTGTGCCACTGCCCGGTGGAGAATCGATTCGGTATTCAGGTGATTGAGATCCGCCACCAAGGTTGCTTCCGGTCGATTCTGGGCGATTACGGTGCGATTTCGATCGACGATGAAGCCACGCCGCGCAGGGATCACCACGTGGGATTTGAATCTCGGGACCGGAGAGGTGTCGGAAAGCTTCCGATCCCAAACCTGAAGCGCAATCAGCCTGACCGAAAGCGCACTCAGCCCGGCTACTAGAGCCAGGCAGACCAAGAAAGCGCGACGTTTGAAAGCGGCATCCATCATGATTAGCGGTGAGCCACCGAGTCTTCGGGTGGCGATTTTTCGTTATGTTTGAGGAGTGGCTCAACGAATTCGATTTCAGTAAGGGGGGAATTGATTTCCTCGAGATGTTCGCGAAGCCGGAAGATTCCCAAGGACTCCTCGATATCGGATTGGTGCTGCGAAATGGACACCTGATGTTTCTCCATCTTGCGCTGAACCTCTGCAATCTGACTGCGTGCCGAGATCTGCCTGTTCTTCATAATGACATATCCAATCCCACTGCTCGAGACAATCACGACGGCAATGCCGAGAAGGACAAGAGACGAAAACCCAAGGCTGGAAGTGCTTTTTTTACGGTTCATTTTTTTAACGGGAAGAGATTCAAATTCGCTCCACAACACGTAGTCGTGAGCTCCGGGATCTGGGATTGCGGGCGACTTCCCGGGTTCCGGGAGCGACTCCCTTACGGGTCAAAAGTCGGTAAAAACAATCGGGATTGGGTCGGGGAGCCGGCCACTCGGGACGATCGATCTCGACCTTCGACGAATCGCGGAATGTCTGTTTGACGATTCGATCCTCAAGGCTGTGAAAGGTAATAATGGCGAGTCGCCCACCCGGCTTCAACAGATCGGGAGCGACTTTCAAAAAACGACGAAGCTCTCCGAGCTCGTCATTCACCTCCATACGGAGCGCTTGAAAGACCTTGGTGGCTGGATGAGTGCGACCGCGGCGGCCCAGCAATTTCTCAATGCCACCGGCAAGCTGCCCTGTCGTTTCAAACTTCAACTTCTCTCGTTGCAAAACAATCCAGGCAGCGATCCTGCGGGCGGATTTTTCTTCTCCCAGGTCCCAAAAGATCTGACGCAGATCCTCTTCGCTCCAGTCATTCACAAGATCAGCGGCGGTTGGTCCGTCCCCCCCCATCCGCATGTCAAGGGGGCCATCGAAACGAAATGAGAACCCGCGCTCACCGCAATCGAGTTGGTGGGAGGAAACGCCGAGATCGAGCAAGATGCCATCAAGCCCTTCCCATCCTCCGGCCTGCGCCAGAGCGGCCATCTCTCCAAAGCAACCTTCCACTGCTTCGAAGCGATCGCCAAAGCGTGCCAGGCGCTGGTTGGCGTAGGCCCGCGCATCTGCATCACGGTCAATTCCCTTGACGCTTGCTCCCGCCTTCAACAGAGCCTCGGTGTGACCACCGCCACCCAGGGTGCCATCTGCCAGGAGCTTGCCGGCTTCAGGTTGCAAAAATTCGACCACTTCATCCAGGAGGATGGATTCGTGGTAGAACGGCTGGTCCGACGAGTCGCCACCTGAATCCACCGCACAGGCAATCCCCGTCGACCCTCTCCGGAAGAGAGAGCCGATCGAAAAATCATCGAGCCAACCGAAATCGGGAGACGTCTGGATGAAAGGAGCGGATAACATGGCGAACGTAGAAATTAAGGGGATTTTTAGAAGCCGAGCATACCGGCGATCATCGCGTCGCTTTCGCGGGCGTGTTCCTCGGCAGCCTCAATGGCCTTGCCATTTTCAGGGGTGAAGATTTCAAAAAGCTCGCCGCGGCCCACCAAATGAACGGCACCGGGAAGAGTGAGTCCGTGACCTTCGGCCAAAGCCTTGGGGATCGTCAGCTTCCCTTGCTCATTGACCTTGGACTCGATCGCAGAGCCGAAAAGGATTCCACGCGCGCGGTCGCGCTGGGCGGGGGTGGCGTCCGGTGTACTCTCGATATCAGACAGCTTCCGGTCGAACGCCGTTTGCGTAAAAACTCTTAGAGCCGGGATGCCCTCCACCCTGACTTTTACGAAATAAACGCTTTCACCATGGCTCGGACGCCACTCAACCGGAAGGGAAACTCTCCCCTTCGGATCAAGCTGACGGTCCAAATGACCTGAACGATGATGTCCGCATTTTTTCATAAAAACGCCTTTCCAAGTGTTTCGGCGGTCACCGGCGTACACTGGAGTTCACCAAAGATCAACCAGAAAGCCTAAATAATCAGGGTTTCCAAAGGATTAATGGCCATTATCGACCAAAAATCAAAGAAGAAGCCCGCTCAAAAGCGAGCCTTCAGAATAAAGCACTTAAAATTAGTTTTTTATGTGTGCCTGATGTCTTCAGCTGATGTTGAGAAGACCACATCCTCTGCAATATTTACGGCGAGATCACCAATTCGTTCCAGGCTCCTGGAAATGAAGATGACATTGAGCAAAGCCTCGGTATCGCAACCTCCCTCTGAGATTCTCTGACTCAGTGACTTACCCAAAGATTTGTGAATTTCATCTACCTTCTGGTCCATTTTGATCACCTCATGAGCCATCGCCTCATTCACATCGGAGTAGGCGGTCAGGGCTGCCGAGACTATCTTGCGGGCCTCGGCAAATAGAGGCTCCAACAATCGCGTCTCATCCAGCTCGCTGCTCCGAATCACCTTCCGGGCCCGCTTGGCGACATTCACGGCGTGGTCCCCGATCCGCTCCAGACTTCGACAGATGTTGATCGAGGACAACACGTGGCGCAAATCGGAGGCCACCGGATTGAACCGCAGAAGGATTGCCATTCCGAGCTCATCGATTTTTTTCTCCTGCTGGTCGATGATTTCGTCCTGCTCAACAACGTCATAACAGAGATCGCTGTCCCGCGAGGCCAGCCCTTTGAGAGCTTTCTCAATTGCGGCCAAGGCCATCGTTCCCATCTCAACCACGCTGTCCTTGAGCGCGCTGAGATCTTCGTCATAGTTTCTGAGGATATGGGGCATTTTTTGTGGGGGTAAATTCAGCCAAAACGACCACTGATGTAGTCTTCCGTCTGTTTGGCTTTTGGATTTCCAAAAATTGTCGTGGTGTCGGCGTATTCAACAAGCTCACCGAGATAAAAGAAGGCGGTCTGATCGGAAACCCGCGCAGCTTGCTGCATGTTGTGAGTAACGATCACGATCGTAAAATCATCCTGTAATTCCGCGATGAGCTCCTCAATTCTTGCCGTGGCAATAGGATCAAGGGCCGAACAAGGTTCGTCCATGAGGATAATCCGGGGCTTTACCGCGATGGTGCGGGCGATGCAAAGACGTTGCTGCTGACCACCGGAAAGTTCGAGGGCACTGGAGTCGAGCCGGTCTTTTACTTCCAGCCAGAGAGCGGCTTTTCGGAGTGACTCTTCGACAGCTTGATCGAGAATATCCATTCGCCTCACCCCCTGCACCCGCAAGCCATAGGCCACATTCTCGTAGATGGATTTCGGAAAAGGATTATACTTTTGAAACAACATCCCGACGTGCTTTCGCAACTCGATCACATCGACATCCGGAGCGTTGATATCCTGACCAAGAATCTCGATTCGACCGCCCGTAATTCTGGATGTCTCCACAAGATCGTTCATGCGGTTCAGGCACCGAAGAAGAGTCGACTTTCCGCAACCCGACGGACCAATAAATGAAGTCACGCGCCCTTCCGGAATTTTCAGCGAAATATTGCGAAGAGTGTTTGTCTTCCCCATGTCGTAGCTAAAGCTCAAATCCTCGATGGCAATAATCGAGTCATCGGCATTGTGATCTGTGGAAGTGGAATTCGTCATGACCCGGCAATTACCATTTGAGTTTTTTGCGATATCGCGAACGAAGAACCACCGAGATCATAGCGAAGCCTATGACAAGAAAGAGGAAGACCAAAACGGAGCCGTATCGCATTTCGTCAAGCGCCTCGTTGGACTGCAATTTTGAAACACTATAGATGTGGTATGGCAAGGCCTCAACTTTTTGAGTCAACAGACTTGAAAGCCAGTAGAGTCCGCTTCCCTCCAAATTTTCCCATGGAAGCTTGCCCTTGGCCACGACCGCCGCAGTGAACATGATGGGAGCGGTTTCACCGGCCACACGCGTAATTCCAAGTACGGAAGCTGTGAGCATTCCAGGCGCGGCATAAGGAAGAACGGCAGTCCGGATGCACTGCCATTTCGTAGCTCCAAGAGCCAGCGATGCCTCCCGGAACCCCTCGGGAACAGCTTTCAGCGACTCCTCGCATGCCGCCACAATGATTGGAAGAACCATGACCGCCAGCGTTGCACCGCCAGCCAAAAGAGAACTACCCCATCCCTGAAAACTTAAATAACCATCACTTGGCCAGAGCGGAATAGCGAGGAGGGATTTCTCCCAGTCCGGCACCGCGGTGAAGACGGGAAAAATCGGAGACAGACAGAAAAACGCAAAGCCAAATAGACCAAATACAATGGAGGGAACTCCCGCCAAATTCATAATCGCAAGCCTCAGGGTATTGGTAATCCTTCCCTCCGTTGCATACTCGACCAGATAGATTGCTGTTGAGATGCCGATGAACAAGGCAATCGCCATACAGAGAACAACCAATAAGACCGTCCCTACCAACGGCCCCAAAATCCCTCCACCGGCATTGGAATGGGTTTGTTCATTCTTGATCACCGCATTGGGATTGTTTTTCTTAAAATCCACGAAGCGGTCATGATCCAGCCGACGTTTGATTCCTTCCCCGTCCTCGAATTCATGGAGAGTCATCGGCGATTTTGAAAAGAACTCCGCATTCAGGAACGGGGCTTCATTTTGAAAGAGAACCGGAGCACCCGTCAGGGTAATCTTCCCGATAATCAAAAAGACACACGCCAGGATGAAATAGGTGAAAATTGCAAAAACGCCAGTCCCCAACCGGTCGCGCCAACGTCGACCCCGCCCTCCGGAGTCGAAAGGATTTCCGGCCTTCGTTGCCTTGTGATTTCGTCCAAAACTTTTAGACATGGGCTCCAAGACGTTTGGTAAGTTTTTGCGCGCTCAAATTGATCAGGAGCGAGATCACAAAGAGGACCAGCCCGATTAAGAACAACGCACGGTAGTGAAGAGTCCCCTCGCTCACCTCACCCATTTCCTGAGCGATAATCCCCGTCATGGTGTGACTTGGCTGGGTAATAATTCCCAAACCGTCTCCCCAATCCGGCATGGCGATTCGATTTCCAGCAACCAACAGGACAACCATGGTCTCACCAATGATGCGACCGAGCCCGAGCAAGACTGCTGCCAGAATCCCGGAAATAGCGGCAGGAACCACCACCCGTTGGACCGTCTGAAAACGAGAGGCCCCCAAGGCAAGGGAGGCTTCGGAAAATGATCGGGGAACGTTGTTCAAGGCATCCTCGCAAAGCGTAAAAATAGTCGGAATTGCCATCAACGCCAAGAGCATCCCGGCATTCAACATATTGAGTCGCTCGGTAATGGGAAAGCCGGGCAACCACGACACCCATGGACTGTCGCTGTATTCCACCAACATGTTTCCGAGCACCATGATCCCAAAGAAGCCCAGAACAATTGAGGGAATGGCCTGAATCATTTCAATTGCCGGTTTCATGAACGATCTTTCCCATCTTGATGAAAGTTGGTTCACATAAATCGCTGCTCCGATTGAGAACGGAAGCGCAAAACAGAGGGCAATCATGGAAATCGTAACAGACCCGGTAAAGAGAGGAAGAAATCCGTACAGTTGCCTCCATCCCCCGCTTGCCGTTTTCCATTCTTTTCCCAGAAAAAAGCGACTCACCGAAGAACTCCAGTTCACTTCCTCATTCCAGGTCCACTCGCTTGCTTCCTCCAGACTCTGGTCGAGCGCCTCGAGATAAGCTGGTTCGGCCTCGCGAATTTTCATGACCAATCTCTTCGAAGCCTCCGATGAAAACTCCGTGGGCAGCGCTGCAATCCCCTTTTTCAACTGCTCCTTGAGGTGTTCCGCTGCTTTCTGATGCTCGTCATGGGAGTCAATAATCGGCTGCACCCGCACCTCAAAAGGAAATTGATCCAGCACCTTCAAGGCCTCGGCCTCGGCGACTTGCTCTTCCCGGGCCTTGCCGTCCAGTTTCCCGGATCCTTCCAACAACGCTTTTTTACGCATCCCGAGC
Source organism: Verrucomicrobiia bacterium (assembly GCA_030432565.1). Taxonomy (GTDB): domain Bacteria; phylum Verrucomicrobiota; class Verrucomicrobiia; order Verrucomicrobiales; family Akkermansiaceae; genus SW10. Next base: position 156,406 of record JAUIGV010000013.1, read on the forward strand.
GAGTAGTTGGTCTCTGCATCTTTCCTCGTGGCTGAAGCAATTCGAACGAGACGATCTCGAAGATTCTTAAGATCAGATCCTGCCGAGGAAATCATCGCTTTCGCTTTCCGGAATTCCGCCATTCCTGATTCCATCCCGGCCTCCGCCGCTAAAATTATATCCGGCGTCTCTTCCTCCACCGCATCGTAACGACGCGCAGCTTGCAGCAGACTCTGCCAAGCTGATTCTTCAGTTGAAAGCCTGCCAAAAGAATCAACCGAAGATCGCTCAGCCGAGTCGACAATCTCGCCAACCCGGCCCCAATAACGTTTCTCCGCGGCCCTTAAAGCCACTGGATCAGAGACATCGCGGGCTTCTGCCAAAGCCTCAATATCAGGCTCCGCACCATCCTCGATCATTCCTTGCAGGACTTCAAACCCATCAACCAAGCCTCGCTGCACACCAAACCGTGCATCCAACTCCTGGAAGTAGGCTTGGTTTGTGTAGCTCGAAATCTCCTGATATCCCCTCGCCTCGCGCCTTAGGAAATCGACGTATTCCTGACCGGTCCTACGGACCAGCTTCAGTTCGCGGTGGTGATCAGGGAAAAAGCGAACCGCTTCAAAAACCAGAAACAAAAAAATGAGGAAAATCACCCCCATTGAAACCCCGGCATTTCCCCTAAAGAAGCCTTTGATCCACCCTTGGATACCAACGCCGAACAAACGCCGCCCTTTGGATTGAAACTTATTTGCCATCGGGGGGAATTGGGAAACTCGTCACGGGTTGGCCTTATAATAAATTGCTTGAGAATAGAGGCACAGAAAAGCGGTGTGTGACAATTTCGTAACATTCCCTCCCCAAAAAGAAACCCTTATCGGTCTCTACTTAATTGGGATAAACCCAACTTTCGCGACAATTTCCTTGGCGGCATCCGACTTGGTGGCCCAATCGAGAAATTTCTTCACACTCCCTTTCGGCTCACCTGCGGTGTAGAAGAAAAGTTTTCGAGCGAGGGGGTATTTCCCTTTGTTTTTCGGACTGGGAGAAACACCGTCGACTTTCACCGCCCGCAAACCCTTTTTGTCGATAAAGGCCAATCCAACATATCCGATCCCATTTTCGTTGGCAGCCACCTCGCTGGCAATCTGCTCGTTCCCTGCCAGCTTTTGGCTCGATGCCGAGTAGTCCCGCCCCCCCATCGCCAGACGCTGGAAAATCTGAAAAGTCCCGGATGCGGTGTTACGGGTGTAGACGGAAATCTTGCCCGGTTTACCTCCGAGTTCGCTCCAGTCCATAATATCACCCGTGAAGATCCCCTCAATCTCCTTGAGCGTTAGCTTACGGACACCCTTCTTTTCATTCACAATGACTGCAATCATATCCCAACCAGCAGCGTGCTCCACCAACTTCTTTCCCTTGGCGAGGAAACGATTGGCTTCCTCCTCCTGGGCATCCCGGCTGGACATGCCGATGTCGGCTTCTCCGGCCAGGAGATTGGCGAAGGCCTGGGAGGAACCCTCGGCGGAGATCTCGAAGTCAGTATCGCTCCCCAACGTCATGTAGGCTTCCTTCAATTGGAGAACAAGTTTGGACCCAAGGGTATCGGACCCCATGATGACCAGCTTTTCAGGATCTGCGGCAACAGGGAGACTAAAAAGGAGACCGAGAGCAAAAGCTGTGATGGTTTTTTTGATCATTCCGGGAAGGGTTCTGAAAGCCGTTCTCCATGAACGACTTGTGATCAGTTTAACAAAGTCGGCTCACGACCACAAACATGCTATGTGAGGATTTTGTCACATAGCGGTGTTCAACGTCCTAAAAATCCGGAACGACCTTGCGTGGAGAGATTAAAAATAGAAGCGTAGCGCTCCCCAAAGTGTGGTCGCTTCGGTATCGGTGATCCCCCCGGTCAGAGTCTCGTATTCGATACCGGTCATGAGCTTGAGATTGTCCTCGCAAAAGTAATAATTCAAACCGGCGTAGAAGGCGTGATTGTCATCACCGGGAGCAATCCTTAGCCCGTCGGCTTCGGCAATCGCACGGATCGAAGTGTGATTATCGTTCCCGGGACGGAGTTGCAGCGAAGTCGAATGCGCCCATTGGTAACGAAACACCGCCTCCAGCCGGTCCTCGATGAGGTAAATCGAAGGCATGATGACAATCCCGTAAATGTCCCCGTCCTCATTGCGACCATAGGTTCCATTCACCATCAGCTCCCAATCCCCGATGTCCTTGTCGTAGGTCAATGAGGCCGCCCAATTGAAGCCGAAGATTTCATCCTCTTCCTCGGTGGCATCCACATACATGTAGTCCGCCCTCAGTTTTCCCTTCCCAATCTTGGTCCGAATCGAAGCGAAATAGACCTCTCCGCCATCCCAATCCGCCAAGGCGTAATCACGATCGCGGGATGAGAAAATCCCGCAAACGACATCAAAATCCTCAATCTCAAAGGCCGAGAAGAATCCCGTGGCACGATCCGGAGAAAAAATGGTCGCGAGATTACTTCGCTCGACCGTCTTAATGTAACGGGAGGAAGTATACCACTCGCCTCCGAAATCGACTTTGGTTAAGCCGTAACCAAACATCGGTTCATCCAAAAAACCAATATCCTTGGACTCATATCGGATGATCAACGTGTCGACATCATTATGGTGCAGCCGGGTATTGTTGACGTCTCCCTCTTCCAGATTGATCCGCCCCTGGAACTTCCAGCGATCAAAAAATTCAACCGAGGCCCCCACCCGGAATCGCCTTAGTTCCTGACCATATCCGCTGAAATCGCGACCACGGTCGGTGCCATCTGAATAAATCCATTGCTGCTGGTATCGTCCAAAAATCTCGACCTTCTGCACGTAGGGGTTCTTCTTTTTCTTAACATCATAAAGTTCGCCAAAATCCTGCAGAGTATCGCACCAATCGCCTGGTCCCTTCTTTTTTTTCTTCTTCTTGGAGTCTTCCGAGGAGAAATCCGCTGCCTGAAGGACCAACGGTCCCATGGTCAGAGCCAGACCGGCCAGTAATAAAAATCTGTGTGTCATTGATGTCGTTATAATCATTTCCACGCGGGCCAAACGCTCGTGTGAAAACGGATAAAACCACAGGCGAACCCGTTTTCCAAACTCAATTTAAATTCGCAGATCTTCCCTCACCACTCCGCCCTAACGCGACGACCCCACTTCGTCTGCTTTTCGGCTTGGTCGTAGAAAGCCCCCGCGTCTGGGACCCGGGGCTTTGGTTGGAATTCCAAATAAGCCGAATCAAAACTACATCAAGCCGGTCCGCAGAAGGCCCACCAGGACTCCTTGCACCACGAGCTCACGAGCCGGAATCAAATCCCGGAAATCCTTGTTCTCCGCGCGAAGAAAAGGACGACCATTCTCCAGGACAAAACGCTTCAAGGTTGTTTCTCCATCAATCAAGGCGGCCACGATATCCATATGCCGTGGCTCCCGGAACTCCAGGAACACCGTATCGCCATCGCAAATGTGCGCATCGATCATCGACTCACCACGGACTTTGAGGGCAAACGTGCGGGCGTTGCGAGGAATTCCAAGCGACGCGATATCGATCGAAATACAACCTTGCTTCTCTTCTTCAATCGCTTCCGCCATCCCCGCTGCGATTGAACCGTAAATTGGAATATCGACGAGCTCCTCGCGCTCCAAATCCTCGGGGAAAACAACTGCTCTGGCTTTCCCGGGCAGACGAACGATCACGCCTTTCTTCTCCAGCGCCCGCAGGTGGCTCATCGCCGCAGTTTGACTCGCAAAGCCGAAATGCGCCTGAATCTCACGAGTGGAGGGCATCAGACCATTCTTGTTTTGAGACAATTTCAGAAAATCCAACAACTCTTGCTGTCGCTTTGTAAGATTGTGAGCCATTCGGGATATTGTTTCGATGAACACTATTTGTCCAGCGGGAAATGTCTCTTCACCTTCCCCGAAAAGGACCAGGTCTAATTCCGCGACAAAACGACGGGTTCTTGACGGGGAATCCGGGAGTTGCTATGTTCCCTCTGTAAATATCGATAACTCGCTTATTTACAGACACCAACCTAATCCCAAGAAACAATGAAAAAAATGACCGCTAGTATAGCAATCGGTCTGGCGCTGACGTGTGCCGGAGTCGCCCAGAGCAAAAAGGAAAAAGAACTGAGTGCCGCAGCCTGGTATCAGAAAGGCATGACCGCGCTGAAGGCCGGCGACCCGATGGCAGCCAAAACAGCCTTCGAGAATGTCCTGAAAATCAAACCAGGTTATACCCCGGCAAAGTTCCAACTTGCGCGAATTCCCGAGTTGAACGCGCGAGCCAAGGTGGCGCGCAGGAAGGCTCTCTTCGAAAATGTCATGATTCCCGAGATCAACTTCAACAAGGCCACCCTCGAAGAAGCTCTTGAAGCACTCAATGTCCTCATCTTAAAAGCCAGTGACAAGAAACTTGCGGCAAACTTCGTCCTCCGCGACCCCAAGGTCAAAGTCAGTAAGCAAGAGGTCACCTTGAAGATGAAAAACATCCCGGCCTCGGTTGCCCTCAGGTATGTTCTCGACGGGACCGGAGCCATCGCGAAGTTCGACGAACACGCCATCGTGATCAAGCCACTCGGAGAATAAATTCTCTTTTTGGTCTGATTTTTTTTCGCGCCTCGAGCCGGTTTTCACCCTATGACTCGGGGCGTGAAAAAGTGGACCTACCAAGATCGCATCATCGCCCCTTCCCTCCTCGCCGCCGACTTCGGCCGGGTCGGGGCGGAAACCTCCCGCGCCATCAACGCCGGAGCTGACTGGATGCACCTGGATGTCATGGACGGGCATTTCGTAGACAACATCTCATTTGGGCCGGCGATGATTCAGGCGGTTCACGAGACCAATGATATCTTTCTGGATGTCCACCTCATGATCACCCGACCCGATCACTACCTTCCCCGCTTTATTGCGGCAGGAGCCGACCTGATCACAGTGCATGTCGAACCAGAAGCCGACCACGATGTCGCCTCAACGTTGAAAGCGATTCGTGAAGCAAACTGCCTCGCCGGGCTGGCGCTCAACCCGGCAACGCCCTTCGAGACGGTTGTTCCTTTCCTTGCTGAAATTGACCTTCTTCTCGTAATGACAGTGGTGCCCGGGTTTGGGGGCCAATCGTTCATGGAAGAAGTCATGTCCAAGGTCGAAGCCGGGGCAAAATACCGGGCCGAGAACAAACTCGACTACCATCTTGAAGTCGATGGCGGAATCGGACCGGAGACCGCCGCGATTGCGGGGGCCGCAGGAGCCAATGTCTTTGTGGCCGGATCTTCAACCTTTGGTGCTCCTGATATGGCCATTGCGATCCAAGGAATCCGGGAAGCATGACCGAGCCGGTGCTTTTGCCTCTTTGACATTGCATCCTGCATACCTTAACTTTGAGATCATGAAACTCCGGCCACTTGCGATTTTACTCTTCGCACTTTCTTCATACGCGGGGGCTGTCGAGCCGACCGAATTACGCATTTGGACCTCGAAAAGCGGGAGCAAGATTTCCGCCAAAGCCATCGAGATGACCAAAAACGGTGCAATTCAACTGATCACCAAAGACGGCCGCGAACTCACTCTGGGCATCGACGAATTTTCCGGGCAGGATCAAGCGTTCCTCGAAAAGCATTTCAAGAAGAAGGAAGTCCGGCTTGTTGCCAATGCCGGCAGTTTGGAAGGCCCGGTTAAAGCGGATGCCGACACCTCCTACTTTGTCTACGTTCCCAAAGACCTCGATCCCGGGATTTGTGCCCCCGTCATGATCTGGACCCAGTCCGATGGCGCCAAGGCGGAAACCTTGCAGCGCTTTAGCGAAGCTGCCGACGTCCTCGGAATGATCATCGCCAGCCCGATCGAGGCCCGTTACGAGGGGCAAGTCACCCTGCTCAACAATTTCGTCCACACCCGGGATGTTCTCGCAGACGTCAAAGCTGATTACAACATCAGCGGCAATGGCATTCACTTTGGCGGTGACAAAAGCGGCGGAACTGCTGCTTTCCACAATTCACTCAAGATCAAGAGCGCCGGCACCTACACCGTTTCAGGATACTTCACTCCGGACATGACCGGAGCGAATAAAGGGCACCACTTCATGGCAGGCAGCACAAATAGCAGCTATCGCTACCTGACAGCCTATGCCGCCGCCAAATTCGACGAGGACGCCACCCACAACTTCTACGTGGGTGCTCGTGAAATGCCCGATTCCCGGGACATCGCAATTGGCATGATCTGGATGTATGCCCAGGGGCTTTATGAACACGCCGCCGGCAGGAGCGAGGAGATCAACACCTTCGAAGAGCGGGTTCTTCCATACCTGAAAGAGATGGCCCTGACCTCAAAAGGAGACGCCACCTATCTGACCCGAATGCTGACATCGGAGTGCCCACTGAAGGGTCGATTCAAGCAGGAAATCGAGAAGCTTCATGCCGGGCTTTCGCAGAGCAAGGAAGCTGTGGCCCACGTTCGGGGGATGGAGGCTCTTGATGTTTTCTCGAAAACCCAGCTCGCCCGCTACGGGAGCCACTTTAGCCCTTTGACCGAACACGGCCCAACAAAGTTCGGGCGTATGATGGAAAAACTTGAGAAGACCTACGGGAAAGCCGGAGAGCTTCAGCCGGTCTTTAAAGCACTTGCCGGGCCGACCCACCGGTAATCCGACCGGTTCGGCCTCGATCTAAAGTCCACGCCCTTTGTTGAAGCGGGCCACTTCCCGCTGAGCCTCACGCAGTTCGGTCTTCTTCTTGAGATCCTGTCGCTGGTCACTATGCCCTTTGCCTTTTCCCAGGCCAAGCTGGACCTTAACGCGCCGCCCCTTGAAATAAAGCTTGAGGCAGATCAAAGTGAAGCCCTTCTGCAAGGTAGCCTGGGAAAGCTTGAGAATCTCGTTCTTGTGAAGAAGTAATTTGCGGGGTCGCTTCGCCTCATGCTGGAAAAAGGCTCCGGCGGTTTGCCAGGGCTGGATATCACAGCCATAAAGCCAACACTCGCCCCGCTCGATCCGGGCGAAGGACTCGGTGATGCTCACCTTCCCCTCGCGGATCGACTTCACCTCAGTGCCACGCAGAACCAGTCCGGCCTCGAAAGTCTCCGTAATATTATAATCACGGCGCGCACGTTTGTTGGTGGCTACTTCTTTAGACATGACACTTAAAATTGCGCCTGCCTTCAAAAAAAGCAGACTGCCTCTAGGAATTCGATCCTTCAATCAGCTTAATCTTGCCCTCAATGATCTCGGTTAGGGCAATATCGGCAAATCCCATGCTGGGAAGAGCATTGATCAACGGGGACCGGCCCTGATTCAACTGAGCCACGCGCTTGGACACAAGGTTGATGAGCACGAGGGGATCGGGGACAATTTCTGCAGCCTTTTCGACAAGATCGTTTTTCATAGGGATCGCACTGGAACGGGGAGGAGGAGTAGGTGCTTCAAAAGGAACGATATTGTCTGCATCCATAACTCCAAAATTTAGCAGGTGAGAGTTCACCCGCGGGCGGAGTGGAAAACCACAAAACCGCCTCGCTGGCAAGCCCAATCTTTCTCTGAATTCTTTTAGAATTCCAAACCAACCCGAACCCCATACATTTCAGGATCACCCGCAACGCCTGCCGAAATCTGGTTGTTCATGAAACTGTAGTAATCCTCGTCGAAGAGGTTACGGGCAAAAATCGCGGCATTCCAACTTTCTCCCTGAAAGCCGAGTTGCGCATCCCATATCTCGTAAGAACCTTGGCGGAAGTCGCCATTGTTGGTCTCGTCGAAGTAGGTGGCTCCCACCGCGCGCACCCCGGTCTGGGCAAAAAAGCCGTTCTCAAAGTCGTATCTGACGACCATCCCGGCCGTAAACTCCGGCAAAAACGGCACATCGTTCCCAGACAAGTCTGCGCCACCTGCTCCAGTGTGCTCTTCAAATTCAATCTGATTCCAGCCTGCACTCGCCTGAACGGTCAACCCACTCACGGGCCTCCAGAAGACTTCACCTTCAACACCGAGGGCTTCCACCCGGTCGGCATTCGCGATGATGAAATCAGTCGTATTCGGAACACTCTGGTTCAACTGGTAGTCATCGATCTGCTTGTAGTAGCCGCGTAACTCCGCGCCGACGGATTGATCGCTGCTTTGATAACGAACCCCGATTTCAGTCTCCCACGACTGCTCTTCATCAAAATCAGTCGTCGCCGCATTATCACTGAAGGCGGTGAAACCCTGGGGTTTGTATGAAAGCGAAGTCCGCGCAAAAACGCTCGTCTCGGAACTCAAAGCATAAGTCGCGCCGAGTGACGGAGAGAAATAGAAGCCATCACTCTCGCTGGCAAAGGTTGGAGGGAGAGGAATGAATCCACCTCCCGGCTCGGTCTTGCTCCGAATGATGGAATTATCGACATACTCAAGACGTCCACCCGCCTCGACGGTCAAATTCCCGATCGGGTCCCATTGAACGTTTCCAAAGAGCGCAAAACTCTCTTCCTCAATGTCAAAGTTTGTGAACTGATTCGCGAAGATTCCTCCAAATGGAAGAGGAAAAAATCGATTGGCCACGCCCTGGTTATCCTTGCTCAGGTAGGCCAGCCCGCCGAGCCAGCGAACATCGGCATCTTGATCGGACTGAATACGGAATTCCTGACTGAAGAGATTTTGTTCCTGCTCAATCGATGACCTGGAGAGATCAAAGGCCGTCAAATCCAGATCGACCGTATTTGGTCCAAGCTTCCAATTCGAGAAGGCTGTGATGGATTTCAGGTTCCCCCACCCGAAATCCTGATCGATGTGCATCGACATTTGAAAGCGATCGATCTCAGTCACCCCCGGGACATTGCTGGCCACCCTGAAAGGGTCTTGCACACGCTGTGAATCAACAATCGGCCCGAAAGCCGAATTCACACCGGGCAGCGCAGTCAGCCGCTGACTCCCGTCACGGGTCCGTTCATACATGAAGCGGAAGCGCATTTCCAAATCCTTGCTGGGAGTGTAGTAAAGGCTTCCCAGGGTTCCGAATTGCTCGCGGGTATCTGTATCACGACCGAGAGTGACATTGTCGACAAAACCATCCCGCTCCTTGAAATAAGTCTGAAACGCATAGGACCAATCCTTATCGAGTGGTCCGCTGGAGCGAAAACGCAGGTGGGTGAGGTTGTAGCTGCCATACTCGGCGCTGAACGCGTGCTCATGCTCCTTGGTCGGTGCCAGCGTTCTCAGCTCCATCAGGCCGCCCACTCCATTCCGCGCGAAGCGGGATCCCTGGGGACCACGGTGAAGGGTGAAGGATTCCAGATCAAAAAACTCGGTCGAGTAACCAAAAACATCACCGTAAGGGACATCATCCACCACCATTGCAACGCCTGCTCCACCAAAGAACAAGGTGTTCGTCGACCCCCTCATCCCGATTACGTCACCATAACCGGCCGAATCGGAGGCAACGGAGGCGAACCCCGGAAGGTATCCCAGGAGCTCATTTACCCGCTCTGCATCAAGCGCCTGCACCGCAACATTCCCGGCCGCATCAACCTCACGGTCACCCTCGACTATCAAAGGCTTCAACACATCTTGCGCATTCAACAAGCCACCAACCAACAACGCACTCAGGCAGAATCCAATCTGTTTCATAAGGGGGAGGAGACTGACTGATTTCCGGAAACCGTCAACCAAGAAGGCTTGATAGATCCAGCGGTCGGGTTAAGTAGCGGTGTCACAAGATTTTACCATGACTCGTCCGCGACCTCTTCAAATCATCACCCTTTCATGCTGCGCCCTTCTCGGATCCTGCGGCGACCGCGAACTCTACCCCTTCCTTCCGGAGGAAAGACCCGAGCCAAAGCCCGAGGCTCCGGAGATCAGCGCGGATGGCTTGAACATCATCCCGGGTGACATGCCGGACAACGCAGCCAAGTTTCTTCCCGTCTCGGAAAAGATCTTCGCCAAGCTCAAGCCCGTCCCCGGGGGCGACCTTGAACCCTACACTGAAACCGTCCCCGGAGCAGACAATGCCACCTTCGAAATGCTCCCCATCCCCGGTGGTGAATTCACCCTCGGAACTCCGGACAGCGAAGCAGACCGCTCTGCAGACGAAGGCCCGCAAAAGAAGATCAAAATCGAGCCCTTCTGGATGGCTTCCACCGAGACCACATGGGGACTCTACCGGGCCTTCATGGAGAATGGCAAAAACCGCAACAAGGACGGCACACTGGACCTCGATGGAAACAAGCTTTCGCCCGAAGCCCCCCTGCAGAGCAACCCCGACCTGGTCGACGCCATCTCCCAGCCCACTCCTCCCTACATGCCCATGCACAACAGCATGGGAGACAACGCCGGCTACGATAGCAAATATCCCGCCGTCGCCGCCACCCAACACTCCGCCTCAAAATTTTGCGAATGGCTCACCGCCCAAACCGGCCACTATTACCGTCTCCCCACCGAAGCCGAGTGGGAATACGCCTGCCGCGCCGGCACCACCACCGCTTATTCCTTTGGCGACGACGCCTCCAAGCTCGACGAGTACGGTTGGTATTTTGAAAACTCCGATGGCTCCTATCAGCCCGTCGGCACCAAAAAGCCCAACCCCTGGGGACTCTTCGACATGCACGGCAACGTCAGCGAGTGGACCCTCGATGCCTACCTTCCCGACTACAGCAAACACCCCGAAGGCTCCGTCAATCCCTTCGCCCTCTCACCCAAGCGCTACCCACGCGTGACCCGCGGCGGCCACTGGGATTCCGACCCACAGGAACTTCGCTCCGGCCAGCGGCTTCCTTCCGACAAAAGCTGGAAGAACACCGACCCGCAGGACCCAAAATCGATTTGGTATCACACCGACAACTGGGGCCTCGGCTTCCGTATCATTCGCCCTGCCAGGAACCCCACCCTCGAGGAAATGCACCTCCTCTGGAACACCGGCCCAGGCGAACGCTTTTAACCCACCCAGCACAGGCGTCTCACCTGTGTCCCCGCAATGGCCAAGTACACCCTCCTCTTCATCGCGGTTTTAGGCGCCGGGTGCTGTGAAAATGGGCCCCTTCCCTTTCGCGAAAAGCAGGAGGTTGAACTGACCGCCGAAGAAATCGCCGCCAAAAAAGCGGCTGCCGCGCCCCTCGACACGGGCTCGCTCAATATTATCACGAGCGATCTCCCGGACAAGGCAGCCAAGTTTCTCCCCGTCACTGAGAAAATCTTCGCCAAACTCAAGCCCGTTCCCGAAGGCGAGCCCGAGGCATACACCGAGACCATTCCTCTCGCTGACAACGCCACCCTGAAAATGCTCCCCATTCCCGGCGGAGAATTCACCCTCGGTTCCCCGGATTCCGAGGAAGGACGAAGCGACGACGAAGGCCCTCAACGGACCATTAAGATCGAACCCTTCTGGATGGCCGAAACCGAAATCACCTGGGGGCACTATATGCGTTTCATGGAGAACGGAGAGCTCCGAAATAAGGACGGTTCGCTGGAAAAAAACGGCAACGTTCAAGTCCCCGAACCTCCACTCCTTGGCAACCCGGACCTGTATGATGCCATCTCCCAGCCGACAAGCTTGACGCATCCCATGCACAACAACATGGGCAACAATTCCGGATACGATCCCAAATATCCCGCGACGGCCATGACCCAGCACGCCGCTTCAAAATTTTGCGAATGGCTCACCGCCCAAACCGGTCACTACTACCGCCTCCCTACCGAAACCGAGTGGGAATACGCCTGCCGCGCCGGCACCACCACGACCTATTCCTTTGGCGATGACGTTTCCAAACTTGGCGAGTATGCTTGGTATTTTGAAAACTCCGATGGCTCCTATCAGCCCGTCGGCACCAAAAAGCCCAACCCGTGGGGCCTCTACGACATGCATGGTAACATGAGCGAGTGGACGCTCGACGCCTACCTTCCAAATTACAAAAAGCATCCCGACGGGTCAGTCACCCCCTTCGCCCTTTCTCCCAAACGCTACCCACGCGTCACCCGTGGTGGAGATTGGGACAAGGACCCGGTAGATCTTCGCTCTGCTGCCCGTCTCCCTTCCGAACAAGGGTGGAAGGACACCGATCCTCAAGACCCCAAATCACTCTGGTATATCTCAGACCATTGGGGCCTCGGCTTCCGCATCATCCGCCCCGCCAGGAATCCCACCCTCGAGGAAATGCACCTCCTCTGGAATACCGGCCCCGGAGAACGTTTCTAACCTCATCCCCAACCCAACCAGACTTCATGAACAAACTCCTCCTCTTCACCTTCGCGATCACCTCGCTCATCGGCCGCGCTGCCGATCAACCAAACTTCATCATCATCTTCACCGACGACCAGGGCTACGGGGACCTCGGCTGCTTCGGCTCCACTAAAATCAAAACCCCCAACATCGACCGCCTCGCCAAAGAAGGACGCAAGTTCACCAACTTCATGGTCGCCTCCCCCGTCTGCTCCCCCTCACGCGCCGCCCTTCTCACCGGTTGCTATCCCAAGCGCGTCAGCATGCACCAACACGTCCTCTTTCCCTCCTCGACAAAAGGACTCAACCCCGAAGAGCACACCATCGCCGATCACCTCAAGGGCCAGGGCTACGCCACCGCCTGCTTTGGCAAATGGCACCTCGGCCACCATCCCGAAACCCTTCCCACCAGCAACGGCTTCGACTCCTACCTCGGCATCCCCTACTCAAACGACATGAATCACCCCGACAACAAGGGGAAACCCAAAGGAGGCTGGGCAGGCATGGACGCACTTTGGAAAGACCCCGAATCCACTCTCACCAAGTGGAAAACACCCCTCATGGAGAACGAGAAAATCGTCGAACTCCCAGTCGACCAGCGCACCGTCACCCGACGCTACACCGACCGGTCCATCGATTTCATCAAAGCCAACAAGGACAAGCCCTTCTTCCTCTACCTCCCCCACTCCATGCCGCACATCCCACTCTACGTGCCGGATGAAATCCGCGACCCGAATCCCCTCAACGCCTATACCAATGTCATCGAGCATATCGACGCCGAAGTTGGACGCATCGCAGATCTCCTTCGTGAATTGAAGCTCGATCAAAACACCTACCTCATCTTCACCACCGACAACGGACCGTGGCTTCAATTCAAACATCACGGGGGATCAGCCGGGCCTCTTCGCGAGGGCAAAGGCACCACCTTCGAAGGTGGCCAACGTGTCCCCTGTGTCATGTGGGCTCCCGGCCGCATCCCCGCCGACACCACCTGCGACCAACTCTGCGGCACCATCGACCTCCTTCCCACCATCGCCGCCCTTACCAAAACCCCTCTTCCAAAAGACAAGAAAATCGATGGTCTCGACATCTCCGACCTCCTTGCCGGGGGCAACAAATCGCCCCGCAACGAATTCATTTATTACACCTCGCGCGGCGATCTCGAAGGCCTTCGGCAGGGCAAATACAAGCTCCTCATTAAAAAGAACCGTCGCCAAAAAAACCAACCCGCGGATCGTGCAAACATCATGCTCTTCGACCTCGAAGCCGACCTCGGCGAGAAAAACAACCTCACCGAAGAGCACCCCGAAATCGTCGCCAAACTCGGCATTCGCATGCAGGAACTCGACGCCGAGATCACCAAAAACCAGCGTCAACCCTGGTTGAAGAAGTAAAATCCTCTCACAATTTCTTTTCTTACACTCGACTCTTTTCTTCTCATCTCCTGCGGCGGTTCGCCAACCCCAATCTCCCGGCGATACGCGAACGTGCCGGAGATAGCCGGGCAGTAGTTCTTGCAGACTCCTCAAAAGACCGCGCACCAGAAACCGGAAACGGCTTTCCCGGCTACTGGAAGAAAGGCGGGCGCGAGCGAAACCTTCTCCCGATCGATTGGTATCGAGTCGGGGCGGGAACGGCAAAGCGCCCAAGTGGAGATCTGGTCAGCGTGGTCCTTTTTGGAAATATTGAAGGTCCTTCGCTCATGAACCCGATGTAAATTCACACGGCTACTTCACCTCCCGGATCTTAATATTCCGGAAGGAAACCACGTTCCCGTGATCCTGCAGACATAGATGACCCTTCGTCGCTTTTCCGAAATTTTTAAACTTACTAAACTTCGAAGCGGCCACCCTCTTGTCCCAATCTTCCGAGCCTTTGACATACTCGACGTATTTCGTTCCGTTCATCCACTGCACACATTTCCCGGGCGTGATGAGAATCTTCAGGGTATTCCACTCACCCGCGGGCTTGGTGGCATCGACCCCCTTGGCCGGCTGGTAAAGTTGATAAAGCCATCCCGCTTTCTGAGGATCGTGCCCATCGACATTGTCCTGGATTTGAATTTCCGGACCAGTGCGCCATGGAGTGCTCTCTGTTTCCTTCACGTGAAACATCAACCCGGAGTTGCCACCTTTTGAGATCTTGTAATCCACCGTAAACTCGAAGGAGTCATACTGCTTCTTCGTGATAATATCTCCACCACCCCGACCGGTAAGCGTGAGCTCCCCGTCCTTCACCACCCATTTCGGAGACACCGTCTCCTTCTTGTAATTCCGAAAATGCTCCGTCGACTTTCCATCAAACAAGAGGGTCCAACCTGCCTCTTTTTCGGCAGCGGTGAGCTGGTTGGCCTTGTGATGGTCGGCAGCCAGAGGAAGAGTCAGCAGGAGGAAGGCAATAGCTTTCATGACGGATATCCTAGAAAAAGCATCCACCCATTCCAAGCCCCAAGAAGGCCTTAACCTCCGGTTTGAACTTCAACCCGGAAGAAAGCCCTGGCGAGATCCTGTAGTCCGGCTTCGCTGAGATCAAATTCAACGCTCGTCGTAGTGCCATCGTCAGCGTCAATTCCATCATCCAGGTCTGCGTCCCAATTCTCGAGGTCAGTCGAATACTTCACGGCGTAAACCTGACCGGGAGAGGAATTCCAGGTCAGAGTAAGAGTGTCGGCTACCGGGTTAAAAACGATCTCCGTGACCTGCAGGCCCACCCCTCCGCCAACTTCCCCGTTGATCGACAAATTATCAATCGCAGTGTGATTGCCAGTCTCATTGGCACCAAGGAAATCGCCTCCTTTGATTCCGAGAGTGTAGGTTCCCGGTTCGGACAATGGCACGGGAGCCTCGAAAGTCGCCGTCACATTCGGAACGCCTGCTGCCGTTCCGGACAGGGAATCAACCACATCCACCGACGCCACGGTCGCACCCGATGGATCAATCACTGAAAAGGTATAGTCACTGCGTCGATTCACATTCTGAACCTGCCCTCCGCTGATTGACCAGTTGTCGAAAGTGATGTCGGTCAAAGTCACGGAAGCGCCGGGAAGTACAGTCAGGCTGACAGCGGTTGTCCAAAAAGTATTTCCATTTCCGGTATTAATCCCGGGAGCAAAAATATCCTGAACATCCGGCTGGGCGTCAAACAAGCGAAGCCCACCCCCTGCTGCCGTGAACGCGCTCATGCTTCCCGGGTCCTGCACCCCGTTCACTATCCAGTTGAGATCGGAAGCCGTATCATCCGCCGCATTGACCTCCGACAGAGTCCGGCCATCAAAGGTAGTGGACGCGATAACCTCTGCTTGAAGAGAACCAACCGGAAGCAGCGCAATCAATAAGGCTGCCGGAGAGATTGAATTTAAATATTTCATATGATGGGATTTTTTCTGGCTGAAGGTCGGTTCCTGGGCGCAGGAATAATAAAAAAGGCCACCCCCGGTTCGAAACCCGTCCGGATGACCCTTGATAAAAATTAAGAACCCTTGCCTCTTAGCGGCGGCGGCCCAAGAGAGCGAGAAGGCTGAACGCGGAGAGCAAAAGTGCAGAGGGTTCAGGCACAGCAGCGACTGTTCCGTTGATCGAAAGGTTGTCGATACCAGTATGATTCCCCGTCTCGTTGGCCCCGAGGAAATCCCCACCCTTGATTTCAAGGGTGTAAGTTCCGGGGGCGGTCAAGGCGACCGCCGAAGGGAAAGCCGCCGTTACATTCGGCACGCCTGCCCCGGTCCCTGAAAGCACATCGACAACATCAACTGTTCCAACAACTGCATTCGAAGGATCAAGAATACTCAGTGTAAAATCCGATCTCCTGTCCACGTTCTGAGTCTGACCGCCATTGATGGACCACGAGTCAAAAGTCACATCAGTCACTGTGACCGATCCACCTCCAGCTACCGTAAGACTTACGGAAGTCGTCCAAAAAGTATTGCCATTCCCGGTATTGATTCCGGGAGCAAAAATATTTGGGGTATCTCCTCCATTAAATATCGCCTGAGGCGCGCCGGCGGCATTGAGCGCGGACATACTGCCGGGATCAGCCAGGCCATTGGTAACCCAATTAAGGTCATTTGCAGTATTGGAAGGGGAGAGCGTTTTTCCATCGAAGCTTGTCGATGCAAGAACGACAGCGCCAGCCGAACCACAGAGCGCCAATGAAGCTGCTATCGCGGAAACCATGAAGTTTTTGTGTGTCATCATTTTGTTCTGGCCCTTTCACTACTAGATCTTTGAAGAGATTCCCAGCTCCATTCTCGGGATTCACAAAATAAGCCTACCCATGAAGGGGTAACGCCATGGAAATCTCCAGGCCCTCGTTCGACGGCGACTCCTCAGTCTCGGGAAAAATTCCCTCTTGATGCCCCTTCCCCAACTGACAAACTCCCAAACCATGGCTTTTAGACTTCTTCTCCCGCTCTTCCTCATCACAACCGCGCTCGCCGACTGGCCTGCCTTCCGCGGACCGGATAATGATGGCATCTATCCCCCACGCGGGGACGGCAAGCTCCACGGCTTTCCCACCGAATGGAGCGAAACCAAGAACATTGTCTGGAAAACCCCCGTCACCGGGCGCGCCTGGTCCACTCCCGTCGTCATGGACAACGAGGTCTGGGTCACCAACGCCACGCCCGACGGGAAAAAGATGTATGCTGTTTGCCTCGATAAAACCACCGGCAAGAAAATTCACGACCTCCTTCTCTTCGAGAACGCCGATCCCGAACCGCTCAGCAACCACGTCAACGGCTACGGTTCCTGCTCTCCCGCCATCGATGCCGACCACGTCTACATTCACTTTGGCAGCTACGGAACGGCAGCTCTTGATCGCAAAACCGGCAAAAAAGTCTGGGAACGCCGCGATCTCCCCTGCCAACACTTCCGCGGCCCCGGCTCGTCCGTCGTCCTCCACAAGAACCTCGTCATCCTCTCAATGGACGGTGTCGACGTGCAATACCTTGTCGCTCTCGACCGCAAGACCGGAAAGAACGTCTGGAAGACCGACCGCACCACCGACTTCGGCGACGTCGAAGCCGATGGCAAAATCCGTGGCGGTGGTGACTTTCGCAAAGCCTACACTACGCCCAACTTCGTCACCCTCAACGGCGTCCGCCAACTCGTCTCTCCCGGAGCCAAAGCCTGCTACGGCTACAATGCCGACACCGGAAAGGAACTTTGGAAGATCACTTACAAGGGCTTTTCCAATGCTGCCGCGCCCGTCTTCATCGGTAACGAGATGGCCATCATCAACACCGGCCTTGGCAAGGCCCACGTTCTGGGTCTGCGACTCGATGACAAACTTGCCGGCGACGTCACCGCCAGCCACATCGAGTGGGACATCTTTAAGCGGATGCCCGCCCGCTCCTCGCCCGTCGTCATCGGCAAAAAAATCTACCTTGTCAGCGAAAGTGGAATCCTAAGCCAAGTCGATGCTGCCACTGGAGAAATCGAAACCTACCTGGCCCTCAAAGAACCCTTCTCCGCCTCCGGCGTATACGCCGATGGCCACCTCTACGTCAGCAGCGAAGAGGGAACCACCTTCGTCGTCCAACCCGGACCCGACATGAAGATCATTGCCACCAATAAACTCGACGATGGCTTCATGTCCTCCCCCGCTCTCGATGACAAAGCTCTCTACCTCCGCACGAAGTCGCACGTTTATCGCGTCGAGAAAAAGTAATCCCGACGAAGCTGGTCTAGCGACCTACTGTTCGGAAATCCGATTGAGCAAATCAGTCACAACGTCCGGATTCGAACCCGCAACATTCTGCTTTCCGAGAGGATCGGACTCATAGTCGAAGAGATCGATCCGGGTCGGATTCGCAGCATCATTTCCCCATCGAACAAGTCGGTAACGATCTGTCCGAATGGAATAACCATCGGTGCCACTTTTGCGCTGATCTGACCTCCTAAAACCGGACCACTTGGGATGCTAGGTTTGGCTTCCTAGAAGCAAAACCAGGACATGCAAAAGAAGGAACCTAAGACAGAGGAAATCATTCGTATTATTCGCAAAGCTGACTCGGGACAGACAGTGGAAGACGTCTGCCGTGAAGAGAATATTTGCGTGCAGGCCTTTTATCGGTGGAGGCTTAAATATGGCCGCATGGAGGTGGCTGACGCCAAACGTTTCAAGGAACTCGTGAACGAAAATGGGAAACTCAAAAAGATGCTCGCCGACGAGATGCTCAAAATCCGTGTGTTGGAAGAGAGCTTGAAAGAAGGTGGTAAGCGCCTCCGCTAAGAAGCGGTTAGTGCCCTCGGTTGTTGAGTCAGGTCTCTGCTCGGTGCGTCGTGCGTGCCGTTACCTGAGTCTGTCACATTAGAGCTGCCACTACCGTGAGCGTGGAAGCGATGGGAAAAAGAAACTGATTGGGCGCATCATCGCTTTGAGTCGGAAGTATCCCCGCTATGGATATCGTCGAATCAGAGTGCTGTTGATGCGTGGGGGGGGGAAGGTTGGCCGAAAGCTCGTTGAGCAAGTCATGAGATTGGAAGGGCTGGGAGCCCAAGGCAAGAAGCCCCGAAAAAGGCGGGGCGGAACTTCAACAGCACTTCCGACCAAAGCAGGTTCAGCGAATGAAGTCTGGAGTTGGCACTTTGTGGACACCCGCACTGAGAATGGAGTGCCTTTGAAACTCTTGACCCTCATCGATAAATATACCCGTCAATGCCTGACCATCCGGGCGCAACGAAGGCTCCGAAGTGGTGATATCCTCGATGCATTAAGTGAAGTAATGAGTGAGCGTGTTGTGCCCCAATGCACCCGGAGTGATAATGGATCCAAGTTCATCGCAAAAGAGATTCAAAGTTGGCTTAATGATCTGGGAATTAGGAGCTCTATATTGATCCAGTAAGCCCCTGGCAAAATGGTCATGTGGAGAGTGTTCACAATCGATTGCGAGATGAATGCCTGAACCAAGAGGATTTTTTGAGCGTCCTATAGGCTCAAATCGTCATGGAACAATAGCGCCTTTGGCCTGACCCCGGAAAATTGGACAATTCAAAAATGTAGATTTGGTGGTAGAAGCAAATCGAAAAAATGAAGAGAAGTCGCTTTAGCGAAGAACAGAAGGTCCGCATCCTGGAAGAACTCAGGG
>JAUIGV010000014.1 GCA_030432565.1 Verrucomicrobiia bacterium
TTTTACGCTCGGGGCTGCAAGCACAATGCCTATTTGAAGCGCCAAGACAATCATGGTGGCTTTCAAGATGGATGGCTTTCTCGTTTTCATGGAATGCATGTATTGGGACAGTTTCTAAGCCGAACGTTAGAGTGGATGCGCGACTGAGCGAAGATTAAAACTCCGACTTCAAAAAAACTCCTAGAGCGAAAGGCGTCGTATCCCACGATTTGTTCGGTTTCTTTGAACTCATTGCGGGTATTCACTGTAGTTCGGTTCAGCACCTTCAATACCCATTGCTACTATGATCGGAAGTTCTGTATCCTCCCATCCAAACCTGAGATATAGCTTCGTGTCACCATGGCCCCAAACAACAAGCTCCACCGCATCAAGATCGTCAGCTAGAACTGAGTTCCATTCGCAGCGGTTTGGATCATCCCAACGCCCCATGTAAATTGGATCTCCGAGAATCTCGGATATTTTGTTGGTAGCTGAGGTAAAGTAATCGCTGTATTTGTCAGAAACATCCAAGTCGCCTTCGTAACCGAAAAAAAGTTTTGATACCGCCAAATTAGTCTCGACGGAATTATCTGCTATAACGGCCTGTATAGAGTCAGAGACCGAAAGAGGTGTAATATAACAATTGTGAGGCAGTGTCATTTTTAGACCGAACAGTATTTGTTAGTATGCCACCCGAGTTGGATATCGCATTCCGTCATTTGGAAGTAGGATCCCGAAAAAGCCCGTTCTCACAAGAAAATTCGGGATCTGGAGTTTGATATCAAGATTCTTGAATTGAGGGATCGATCGCTCCATCCCGGGCGTGATATCACCCGCATCAATCGAATCGAGACGAGCCTGCCCTTGGTGGACGGTTCCATAAGCAAAGCCGGAACCACCATCCCATCGACACCGGAAAAACGATGGTTTCTTTTCAGCCGATTATGAAGAAAATAGCGCCGTGTTCTCGCTCCCGAAAATCCTCGCCAGCCTCTCGTGCTTTTTGCTCGCAGGCGGGAGTGCGCTTGCCGATCTGCCCGGCGCGATTACTTCGCAGGGGTCGGCTTCGCAAACCCACAGCCATACCAGCGGGCTCTATTCGCCGGAGCAGGCCATCGATGGCGATCTCACCACCTTCAACCACACCGAATCCAGCTCGCCAGGTGCGGCCTGGGAATTGCACTTTCCCGACGAACGCGAGGTCAGCTCGGTCGAGATCGTCAGCCGCGATTGTTGCGCCGGGCGTTTGAATGGCGCAACCCTGAGACTCTTCGATGACGAAGCCGAAATGGTCTTCGAAATCGCGATCGTCGACGGAGGTCCCCTGACCACCTTTACTGCGACCATTCCAGAGAACACGATGGTTCGGAACCTGCGAATCGGGTTTGAGCCCGGGCAATCCGGTATCGTTCATCTCGCCGAGGTCCGGGTCTTCGCGCCCGCCGGCGATCCGCCTCAAGTCGATCACTTCGAGGCCAGTGGAAACGATCTCAGCTGGAGTGTCAGCAATGCCGACTCCTTGGAACTTTATGGCTTCGGAGCGGTGGCATCCACTGGTTCCATGACGGTGTCGCCAACCGAAAGCAAGGCTTACTTTCTCACCGCGACCAATGCCTGCGACACCATCACCGCAAGCGCCTCGGTCACGATCAATGGCATCCCCCTCTCTCCCCTGATCAATGAGTTCAATGCCACCGGCGAGGACTGGGTTGAGATTTGGAATCGCGGAAACACACCGCTCTCGCTCGACGGTTGGCATCTGACCGACGAACCGGAGAATCTGCAACGTTGGCCCTTCCCGGCCGGACAAAGCATTGCTCCCGGCGGACTCCTCACCGTGATCGAACCTTTCGGGATCGCCCGTGAAGCGGGGTCCTTCCTCGCTCTCATCGATCCGGGCGGACAGATCGTGTCGCAGTTCACCTATCCCCAACAATTTGAAGGGAGCAGTTACGGTTTCGATCTTGATGGAAATGAGACTTACTTCCTCGAACCCTCTCCGGGGGAGTTCAATCTGGGACCAAGCGTGTCGGGCTTTCTTCAAGGCGTAAATTTTTCGAGCACGAGAGGAATTTACTCCGATTCCTTCTCGCTCACCCTTTCGCCGAAGACTCCCGGAGCGACCGTTCTCTATTCGCTCGATGCCTCGGATCCTTCCCTCGAATACACCGTTCCCCTCACCATCGACCGCACCACGGTTGTTCGGGCCATCGAGGTTCTCGACGGCTTCGATCCGCCGCGCCCGGAAGCGCACACCTTTCTCTTTCCCGCGGACATTGCCACTCAACCAGAATTCCCGACAGGCTTTCCCACCGGCTGGCTCCCCGACACCGCCAGCGGCGCGCTCGCTCCCATCCCGCGACGCACCGACTACGAGATGGATCCGGAAATCGTCAATGCCGCCCCCTTCGACGACCGACAGGGCGAGGAATTTGACATCCCAAAAGCCCTCACCTCCCTGCCCAGTTTGTGCCTGACGCTTCCGAACGAAGAAATGTGGGATCCCGCCGACGGACTGCACGCCAATGCCCTCAAACGCGGACGCCCCTGGGAACGTGAAATTTCGATGGAGGTCATTGACCCGGAATCAGGCGAACATTTTCACACCGGTTGCGGCCTGCGCATTCACGGCGGACGCGGACGGGTGGCCGAGATGTTGAAGAAATCTTTCCGGCTCTACTTCCGCGGCGACTACGGCGCGACCAAGTTCGATTACCCTCTTTTTGACGGCATGCCCGAGGGAGGCGTCGACCACCTTGTCCTTCGCGGCGGCAATGGAAAAACCTGGGCCAGCCCGTGGCGCGATCTCACCGGAGGAGGAAATTCCCTTCCCCGAGTGACCTACCTGCGCGATCAATTTTTACGCGACACCAACCGGGCCATGGAGCAACCGAGCTTCGCCGGGACATTCGCCCACCTTTACATCAACGGCATCTACTGGGGACTCTACAATCCCATCGAGCGCCCCGGTGGTCCCTATGCCGCCAACCACTTCGGCGGCGACTCTGACACCGATTGGGATTTTTTAAAGTGGGCCAACGGACTCCCCACCCAGGTCGTAAGCGGCGACACCGATGCCTGGAATGAAGTCCTCGCGCTCTCGCGCAGCAACCCCGCCGCGAACTATGATGCGATCGAGGAACGGGTCGACATCGACAATCTGGCTGACTTCCTGATCTCAAATTTCTACGTTGGCAATATCGACTGGGTCGGGACCCGCAACAACGGTTACGCCTTCCGCTCACGTACCGGACTTCCCGATCACAAATTTCGCTTCATGTGTTGGGACGGTGAAGAATCTCTCCTGAATACCGGGGCAAATTCAACCGACACAGCACGGGAAACCACCACCATGGAACTTCACCTAGACCTGCGCACCGTTCCCGAATACCGCCTGCGCTTTGCCGACCGGGTCCACCGACATCTCGTCGATGAAGATGGTGTTTTACAAACTCCCCTCGCCACCGCGCGACACGATGCTCTCGCCGATTTGGTCGATGAAGGCATCGCCGCTGAATCCGCCCGCTGGGGCGATCTCCTGCGACCTGACAATCCTTACACTTATGAAGGAGACTGGACGACGGAGATTGCCAACATCACCAACAACTATCTCACCACCCGGCCCGCCACCACCCTCTCCCAATTGCGCGCCGACAACCTCTACCCGGACACCGTCGCGCCCGTCGCCAATCTGACGGAAGCTGGCACCTTCACCCTCAACGCACCGCAAGGCACCATCTGGTTTACGATTGATGGTAGCGACCCCATTGATTCTCCGACGGCAGCGACCTATGACGCCACTACAAGCAGCCAAACCCTCATTGCACTGGATGACGATTGGACCTATCTGGATGACGGCAGTGACCTGTCCGGAACCGAGTGGACCTCGGTCGCTTACAACGCGCAAGACTGGTCGAATGGCTCCGCTCCGCTCGGTTACGGAGGCATCACCGGCACCACCATCGCGACTCAAATCGACTTCGGAGATGACTCAAACAACAAACATCTCACGAGCTATTTCCGTCGCGACTTCGTCACCATCGACCCATCCAATATCGGGACGCTCCTCATTCGCTACATGCGCGACGATGGCGCGGTAATCTATCTCAATGGCACCGAAATCGAACGCTCCAATCTCCCCGCAGGCCCGATCAATGCCAGCGCCACCGCTCTTCAATCGGTGGGAGGAAACGACGAAGCAAGCCTTATTGAAGTGGCAGTTCCGGTCGGCTTGATCGTTAGCGGAACCAATACCATCGCGGTCGAAGTCCACCAAAACCGCGGCAACTCTTCCGACCTTGTTTTCGCCCTCGAATTGATTGAGATTAAAGACGGCATTCCCCTCACAGGTGACACCAGAGTCAAAGCCCGCACCCTTTCCGGCGGCGAATGGTCCGCTCTGGAAGATGAGACCTTCCGCCTCGGCGACTCTCCGCCCGAGTTGGTGGTGAGCGAATTAATGTATCATCCCGCCCCGCCATCGGTCTCTGAAATGGCGGCCGGATTCTCGAATGACGACGAATTCGAATTCATCGAGATTGGCAACGTGAGTGGTAAGACGCTGCTCCTTGATGGAATCCGTTTCACCAAGGGAATCGACATGACTCTTGAGGGCAGCCTTCCACCGGGAGCCGCCGCACTTCTGGTGGCGAACCGCGAAGCTTTTGAATTTCGATACGGTGACGGATTCAACATCCTCGGCGAATGGCAAAATGGTGACCGCCTTGATAACGGCGGAGAATTGATCCGCCTCCGCGACGCCCGCAACCGCATCATTCAGGAGTTCACTTACGATGACCGCGGCCTCTGGCCACAGTCTCCCGATGGCAACGGGCCCAGCCTTGTCCTTATCGCACCCGCCAGTTTCCCCAACCACGACCTCGCGGGCAACTGGCGACCCAGCTCGACACCCGGCGGCAATCCCGGCGGCAGCGACGCAACCACCTTCCCAGGTGGAACCTCGGCCGAACTCCTCGCCTACGCCACCCGGGGAGATCTCCAGGGAGAGATTCTTCCCGATGGTAACTATGCCTTCACTCTCGATCTCAACCTCCTCGCCGATGATGTGATCATCCACCTCGAAACCTCGACCGATCTTCAAGAGTGGCACAATGCCAGCGACATCTTTTCAAGGTCCGCCCTCGGTCCGCTCGATGGTAGTTTTTCCAAGGTCACCTTCACCACGACCGAGGCACCAAACTCACCGCGCTTTTTCCTCCGCTACCGCATCGAACTCCGCTAAGGCCAACAAGCTGGTAAGTTGATCAATTTCCACCTTCGTTTGCCGCCTCTTCAACGATCGGAGCAAATTCGTTCTGAACAAAGCGATACAGTTCTGCCTTTCCAGAAGATTCAAATCCATCTGTATCCACGACACCCAAGAGATCATGGTAGCGCTCTGGCCAATTGGCCAAACGGTTGCTCCTCCCGGGAGCGGGAAAGAGGTAGTCGTCGCGATTGCCAATTTCTTCCGGACAGATCACGCGTCTACTCTGACCGCCCCCGGGAACAAACTCCTGCAACCCTGCCAAAGCCGCCTCAGGGTCAACTCCGGCGGGCGCTCCTCACACGGGTTGAAGGTTCCCGGCGTGTCCCTGGAGCATACCCATTACCTCGTCGAGCGAAGTGGTGACTTCATAGTCATCGGGCTTGAACACCGATTCCAGAAGAGCAAGAAGCGCGTCCCAAAACCAACGCCATTTTCATCGGGTCGATTGAAGATCACCACAATCTTGCACTTCATAAGGTCGCTGTCCTGATGCTTGAAAAGCATGAGCGCAAAAAGTTCCAGCACCATCCCCGCCCCTCCTCAAGATCTCGCCGACAAATAACACGATGCGTCACTCCTCCTCGCCCTGCCCAAAGGCCGGTGATCCAGAGGCCAAACAGAAACGCAGAGATCGACAATGCAACGACAGACACCAACAAAAATCCCACAGTCGAAGACAAAGCCTCGCGAAATAAAAAAGCGGATTGCACGGAAACACACCACAGGGGGGGAACGTGACCCGGGCAATAATCAACGGCACTCCAATGCGGACCGGTCAACAGAGTCAAGAGAGACCCCAGTCCCGCGCATGATCCATGAGCGGTGCATTCACTGATATCCCGAACCTTCTTGGTCGCTATTTCAGAACCTCGACCATGATGGCATGTGGCGTCAGCTCCTTGTTGCCAGACTTGTCGACGGCGTGGGCGATGATCTTTAACTTGCCGGGTTTCACACCCTTCAAGATCGCCGTCCACTCGGTGAAATTGTAATCAACGCTTCGGGCGCCAGTCCCATTAACGAGGACTTTGGTAATTCTGTTGTCGTCAGTACTCGTCCCACGGATTTCAAGAACACCTTCCTCGCTCAGCTTCACGGACAAGCCGCGTTTCGGCCAGGTGATGATTGTTGCCGGTGGTTGGTCATCAACCGCATCGAGTAGTTTTGGAAATTCGGCCTCCGGAGCCTCGGTGACGCGACTCTCTTCACCGGTGTAAGGTTTCTGTTCGCGATAACGCGCCTTGTTCCTGGTGAATCGAATATCGCGGCTGCTGACAAACCTGGCATGCTTGCCGGGGCCAAAAAGATCATGCACCACAACGGGGACTCCGGTCAGCACCGGCTTCTTGGTGCGGGCACCACCACCCATGTCCACCAACGCTCGTCGACGTTGATCATCTTCGCCATCACGCCGGTCCTCGATCTTGAGATTACGGATGTGCGTTTCGGCGTTGCCGCTCACGTTTTCATCGCTGAGCTGGATGAACGGTATGCCGCTTCGGCTGATACCGGAGAAGGTGAGGCCATCGACACTGACCGGTCCATGCTGCTGACTGCGATCATCGAGTCCGCGGTTGAAAGGCTCGGTATTAGTCTGCGAAATTCGTAAATTCCGGTAGACCTGATGATCAAAGCGCGGTCGATAGATCCCGTAAACGGCCCGGTCGATATCGGTGTCTTCAACCAGCATCATTGGCAATTGCATGCGCATCGCATAGTGGGTCCGCCAAGCGGTATTTCCGCGCAGCCGATGAGGGTGCCTGCGGTCGGGCCCCACCCCTTCCGTCCCGGCAAAAGCGAAGGAATAGAGACCTTCGGTGTGTGATTCGTTGTCATCAAATCGGTAAATGGGCAACGTGCGAATGTCAGCGGCAAGGTCTTTTCCATCCGGCTGGCGAATCTTGAGATTTGAGTCGAAATTGCTGCGTTTCTGGCTGTCGTAGCGAAAGCCGTAACGGTAGTTTTCACAGGCTGTATTCCGGGTGAAGGTATTCCGGCCATTGGCCCACCAAAAAGCCCCGCCATCGTTTGGATCGAATGGGAGAGCCTGTTTGGGCAAGGGTTTGCCATCGTATGCCTGCACGCCCAGATTGCGATCAAGCACATTGTAGACCTCGGTGCCATCCTCGAGAAAAAAACCATGTCCGACCGATCCGTAACCGACGCATTCACGCACCACCATATACTGAGTATTATGAATGGTGACCCAGCGGTTTTGTGAATGAACAATGGCAGCGCCGACGACACTCTCACCGCGAAGCGAATCACGACACAGGTGGAAATGAATGGGGTAGCGACCGAGGACATTTTCTTTCCCCAGATATGCGAAGCGCGCGTAGCTGATCGAGCCCGCGCTGTGGCGGTGGTGCATGGTGTGACCACGGACACCATCCGGATCAGCGCTCTCCACAATGACGTTGCGCGAAAGGTTGGCAACCTCGCATCGATATTTCGGACCGATTCCGGCATGGAAGTTTTCCAGCGCGCGGTCGAGCGTGACCAGCTTGCCCTCGATTTTTTTAATGCGCCGTTCCTCCGTCGTAAATTCCCCGTCGGTCACACCGTCCCGGGCATCCCCCGTAATGATGATTTCGTCGCCAGTTTTCCAACCGGTCACCTCTTCGGACAAGGTCAGTGTTTGATCGCCTGGCTTGGCATCCGCACCAAGATCCAGCCAGGTGCGGCTCATCGGCGAGCCGTGAAAATCCATACGCCCTCCGGGACGACATGTCAGCACCGGGGCCTCCTCCTTGTCGAGCCCGTCGATGTAGTTCAAGCGAATCCGCGCCGTCACGCCGGCGGGTATCGGCTCACCGGGAGTGCCGACCTCGAGTCTGGCGGTGATCGGCGCCATCACGTGTCCGTGAACGTCTGCGACTCCCGAATGGGCTTCCTTTCCACCTCCCACTTTCAGGACGGCAACGTTTAACTCGGTATGCTGGTCACGAGAGAATACGAGCGAGCCCTCGATGTGGAGCAGAGGAATCAAAGCGTCCGACTTAAGATCGTAAACGAGCCGGTGCCCGGACCGGATGCGAATCGAGTCGCCGGCTTTGGGAACACGCCGTGGCTGCCACGAGCTGGCGTCCGACCAGACTCCATTCCCCTTGGATTCGATATCGAACGTTTGAGCCGCCAGCCTGGCTGCCGGGACCATAAGAAGAATGAGGAGGCTGAAAAGCAGTTTCATTCCATAGCCTAGCGAACAGGTCCCCCAATCGACAACCACTCATTGTAAAATCATCCGGTGATCATGCCCGTCTCTACAAAAGATTGTTTTCTCATCAGAGATTGCATAGAAGCCTCCACGAAAACTTGCAAAGGCTTCGAGTTGATCAAATCGATCACTCCCGCTTTCGCTCAGCAGATCCAACTTATGAAAAATACGATAATTGTGACATTACTGGTAAGCGGCTCGGTGGCATTTGGCCACGAAGGCCATGCACATCCTCCTGCGGGAAAAGTGGTGAGCAGTGTCCAGAAGACCGGGAACGGACAGTTTGTTTTTGAGACGGTCCCCGGATTTGGGGCGATGCCGGAGGGCGTGAATATCGGCCCGACACACGGTGGTGTGGCTGTCGATGGTGCGGGAGATATTTATGTGAGTACAGAAGCTGACCACGGAGTAGTGAAGTTTGCGGCTGATGGTTCGTTTAAAAAGAGCTTCGGTGCGGAAACCAAGGCGCTTCATTCGTTGGCTCTGATCAAAGAAGAAGAGAAGGAAGTGTTGATTGGTGCCGCGGTGTCAGCACAAAAAGTACTAAAGCTGGACTTGGACGGTCAAATCCTGATGTCGATTCCCAACAAGGGCACGGGAGAGATCAAAGGTGGTTTCAGGGGGGTGACCGGAGTGACGGTTGGCCCTGAGGGCAACTTTTATGTGGTTTGTGGTTACGGGTCGAATTTGATTCATAAGTTTGATCCTGCGGGAAAACTCCTCAAAACAGCGGGTGGACGGGGAAAGGCCGACGGCCAGTTCATGACTTGTCACGGAGTGACGCTCGATACAAGAAGCGGGACCCCTCTCCTTTTGATTTGTGACCGTGAGAACCGCCGTCTGGTCCATTTCGATTTGGATCTGAATTTCAAGCAGGTTCACTCCCGGCATCTCCGGCGCCCTTGTGCCGTGTCAATTCGCGGGGACTATGCGGCTGTTGCGGAGCTTGAAGGTCGCGTGACGATTGTTGGCAAAAACGGTGCACATCTCGCTTTCCTGGGAGACCAGCCCGATCGCAGCCTTTGGGCAAAGAAGCCGGTTCCCGCAGAGAAGCTTTACGACGGGCTCTTTACCGCGCCCCACGGATTAAGTTGGGATAATGACGGGAATATTATCGTGCAAGATTGGAATGTCACCGGGCGCGTGACCAAACTGCAACAGCAATAGATCGGATTGGCGGGGGGAATTTTCCCCGTTAAGATTCTAAAACCACGATTTCCTGAAAGAGGAGATCGTGGTTTTTTTATACAAATTTGGGCAGAGATTTTTAACCTGATCGTTGGAGAAAAGATTCGGATCATGAACCAGGTGTTTTCCGGGCGTCACTGATTTCTCATCGAGCATCTGCAATGGTGTTGATGACTGATCCAACCGGGTGGTCTGAAGCACAGCTCATCACGCCACCCTGTTTTTGATTACCGGATACGGCGCGCTCCGAGTGGAGCCAGTTCTGGAGGAACTGAAGGCGTCAAACAATCCCGACTGTTAATTGTCAGCGGGACCATTTCAACCGACGAAAAGACGGGCCGCTTTTCCCTTCGGACCTCAGATACAAATCGCCGCCATCGAAGCCGAGGAGTTCCACACCAGCCAGCCGGACATTTGCGGCTCCCCGGCCATCCCTCAAGCCCCGAATATCGCCGGCCAGGGTTTTAATCATCCCGTCATCAACCAGCCTGATTCGGTCTCCGGTTGAGAATAGAATGGCCTCGTCACGAATTGCCATCCGTCCGCGGAGACTCCCCATCTCCGTAAGTTTCCCGTCTTTGGGAAGCGCCTTGTAAAGAAGCCCGTCGATTCGTCCTGCCACGAGTTGCTTTTTCGAAGAATGCAAATCCCACCAACGCCTCACAATCCCATTCTTCCCGTACTCTGCAAAGGAAAGCGCCACGGAATTTTCATCAGTATACAAATGAGGAAAATATGATGGCTTAACAGCACTTATAGCCAAAACGCGTGCGGTGATCCTGCCTTGCTCATTCCGCCTAAACTCGATCAACCGCCCTGGAGCTTCGCTCAAAACGCCGTCCCGATAAATGTAAAGAAGGCTACGGCCCGGTCCTGCCATCGTCCACACCGTCGTCTTATCTGCTTTTAAGCTCCCCAAACCGGCCGGCTCTTCCAGACCCACCGACTCCGCAACCATTGCCACCAAATCATCCTCGGAAACAACCCAAAACCCGCAGGGGTCCCCTTCCACCAACAACCAGGGAGGCACGTCCCCATCGGCGAGAGTTTCCAGGAGAATCTCATCGTTAACCCAGTGTCGAACCGGACGACGTGCCCGCTCGGCTTTCAGGAATCCGGAAAGGGGCTCCAACTCAGCGGCCTCAAAAAGGAAACGCTGTCGATCAAGCTGCAAGCTGACATAAGATGCTGTGGAAAGGTCTCTTGGAAAAACAGCTTTCGCGCAGTAATCCCGCAAGTCTTTCAACGATGAAATTCCGCCATCGCCGCGGGGCAATTCAAGACGAATTTTCGCCGGCACCGCCATCCTTAGCCCCCCAAGAACATGGGCCTGATACCCTTCGAGAAGTTGTTCGAAGGCCGGGTGACCTGCCCAGAGCTTCATCATCCTTACGGCATACTCGTCAGCGAGCAATTCCCGGTAAGGGGAGTCATGAAGATTTAAATCATGATTCTCGCAAATGGCATGGGCGACCTCATGGGCGAGGATGCCAAGGATGGCAAAGTTCCCCGCCAAACGAGCCTCTTCCTCCGAGACAAAAACCTTCTTATGATCCCAAGATCCTCCGGCGATACTCTGCGACCATGTCTCCCAATACCTTCGGCCTTCACCGGCTTTGAGTAATCGTGACTGGGTGATGGAATTCGATGAAGAAGAAAACCTGGAAAGTAATTCGAAAGCCGGCTGCTCGTGGAACGCAATCAAACCGGGAAACTCGATTCCCTGATTCCCATACAACCCAACCACGAGGTCGTATGCCTTTCGCGTATCCGCATCAACAAGTGCCTTGTGAAGGTCTGCAAGCCGGGAGTCCAATTCACCCGCGCTCACACCTCCCGATCCCGTAACCCAAAACAAGAGCAAGACAACCAGTCGTCTGATCATGGCGGTGACAATGCAAAAAAGGGCATGATATGAAAATAAAAATCCAAGGTAAGCGCCGCCTCGACACTGGCTTCACACGACCTTCCAACAGAAGGAAAGCGAAGGGGGAGTCCGACCAAACGAAGCTTTCCGCATTGGTTTACGCAATTTTTTCCAAGAATTTCCCTGGTCGGCGATGGCTCCATCTTGATCAGTCGGAAGGCCGAAAAATCATCTGGACTTAAGGTGAGTTTTACCAGCCCTGCAACTCTCCCACTCTGCCAAGAATGCTGATGCCGTATTTCCCCTTCTTCGTGCCACCTTTGGCGAGATACTCTTTCACCAGCGGAAAGGCCGGCTCGCCCATCCAGTCGAGGATATTATGGAGCATCATTTCATTTTCAGTAGCCTTGAAAAGAAGGTCCTTCAGGCAGGC
This sequence comes from Verrucomicrobiia bacterium, assembly GCA_030432565.1. Taxonomy (GTDB): domain Bacteria; phylum Verrucomicrobiota; class Verrucomicrobiia; order Verrucomicrobiales; family Akkermansiaceae; genus SW10. Next base: position 11,954 of record JAUIGV010000014.1, read on the forward strand.
CAAAGCATCATCGGAGTCGCCCAACTTCACCAAACTCCAGGCCGCCATCATACGCACTTCATGACACTCGTCCGTGAGAGCATTCTGCAAAGCTTCTTTGGCCGATGCCGCGTCTTTCTCGAGCAAATGAAGTCCTACAACCGCCCACCAGCGAATGCCTTCGTCTTGATGGGACATCGCCTTCACAAAGCCATCGAGATTCTTCGAGTCACGAGCCAAGGCCTTGTCAGAAGCATCGAGATAAGTCTCAAGCGGGTAGAGCTTCTTGTTGCGCACCATCTCGTAGATCGTCATGGAATTCTCTTCAGCCCGACGCATCCGCATCCCCTCGGGAAGAAGTCCGGAATCAAATAGCTCGAGTTGCTTCGTCCGAAGCGCTGCTTTCAACTCGGCAATTTTAGCCTGATGTTTCGGCTCATTGATGAGATTTTTGACGTTATCGAAATCATTCTCGTTGTCATAAAATTCCTCGGACACGCGGGGACGAAAGAAACGACCGGTCACTTCATCGGTCTTGCCTTCGCGGTGATGCTGTTCCCACGCGGGCGTCGCGGGAGCTTTCCAAAGATACGCCAAATGCTGACCGGCAGGCGCGTAAGGCATGTAGTTTTTGTGATACGCAAATCGCTTGTCGCGCATCAAGCGGACATGGTCGAGACGCTCGTCGGCCCGCTCGCGAAATCCCAGGTGATACTTCGGCTCGGCCTCGGTTCCTTCCCCTAAAAAGATCCGTCCCTGAAAGGTGTCGGGAATTTCCGCTCCGGCGAGGCCAAGCCATGTCTTGGGCATATCGACAAAACTCACCAGACGATCCACCGTTGATCCAGGTTTATCGGCGGGATAGAGATGTTTGTATTTCCGGGGAATACGCACGATCAGCGGACAATGCACTCCACTGGAGTAGAGGAAGCGTTTGCTCCGCGCCATAACGCCACCGTGATCGGAATTGTAAATGATGATGGTGTCCTCGTAGAGCCCGTCCTTTTTTAACTGCGCAATGCATCTGGCAACATCGCCATCCATACGCTCGACGGCATCGGCATACTTGGCGTAATTTTGGCGAATCACCGGGAGGTCGGGGTGATACGAGAAAAGGGTCATCTTATCCGGATTGTTCTTCAACTGACCCGCTACCCCGTGTGCCTTGCTCTCATGGCTGGTGGTCGTGTTATAAACACAGAAGAAAGGCTGACCTTCCTTGCGAGCCTGCCAGCCATAAGCGACGCGCTTTCCCTTGCTTCGCTGTTTTCCCAGGTCCCAGGCCGCGTAGTCATCGCGCCCCCCGATGTTATAGTCGGTTTTCCCGGGGTTCGAGGTGTGATATCCGGCTTTCTTCAAAAGATCCGGGTAGTAGGGAATTTTATCGTGCGGAATTTCATTTCGACTCCGCATCGGTTGCGTTCCGTTGGAGATGCCGTACATGCCCGTAATCCAACAAGAACGAGTCGGCGCGCACACCGCCGCATTGTCAAAGCAATACAGGTAGCGAAAGCCCTCCTTGGCAAGTTGGTCAATGGCAGGAGTTCTGGTATTTTTTCCGCCGTAGCAGCTGACCCAGGAAACTCCGTTATCTTCGCTGGTAATCCAGAGAATGTTGGGTTTCTCCGCCGCGTCAACCACACCCAGAGTCGAGGCCATAAAGAGGAGTCCGCTGATCACCTTGTTCCGAAATCTCATAAAGGTTTCATACGGTTACTGAAGCACAAGTCAATCAATGCAGTGGATCACGTCTTCCATGGTGAAAGGCACCTTGGCCTTCACTTACAAATTTCCTGTATGGTCTCCGGAAAGAAGGCAGGGGGCTTTCAATTCCGATCCGCCCCTTCCGGGGGGCTCGGCGGATAAGTTCGCCTGCAACTCTGACTACTCGGTATCGTGGACTTCCTTGAATTCCATCTTGCCGATGTCGATGACCGCGAATTCGGCCAAATCCGAGAGTTTGCGATTCGGGCCGACAAACTCGGGCAGGCCCTTGCGATCGTTGGCAGGCGAAAGCGTGTTCTCGGTCACACCGACACCTCTGAAGTGTGAATTCATGCTCATTTTATTCTCCAAAAGCTGCCGGTAATTCCAGTCCGGTCCACCCACGACGCGCAGCAAGGTGTAGGGCAGGTTGCTTATGTGCTTCCTGCGCTCAGCCGGAAAAAACAGCGCAATATCCCGGTCTGCTTCGCTGTTAAATTTCATGATCGACGGGTTCTTGGGGTCCGGTTTCTGCTCCTTTTCGGCAAGACGGGCAAACAACTTGAATCCGTTTCTCCACGTCGGAACGTAGACAAATCGGTTGTAGTCCTCACCTGCGAGTTCACCGAGCCCTCCGCGAGCCGGACTAAATCTGACATCTTCCGGGTCATAGCGAATGACCAAGGCGACCATGTGAACGTCGCGCTGCCTCAGGATCCCCTCCGCATCGTATCCCAAGTCAGAGTAAATACCGTAAAGCGAACGACCGAAGCCTGCCTCAGGAACCGTCATGAACACATAGGAACCACCACCAAGAATGGCGTTCGGATTAAATTTTCCGTCCTTCAAGACATAGTCCCGATTGGTTAGGCGAAAGTAAATATTTGAGCGCTCCAGCCGGTCGTCCGGAATCATCTTCGAATCCGGATCACAGATCTTCTTCACAACTTCCTCAAACCCAGCCCCGGCTGACTTGATCCCGATAACTTTCCTTTGTGGGTAGCTTTCTTCGGCAAGTGCACTCCGGGCGCTGGCCCCAAAGATCACAAATACGACAACCAATCCACCCAACATATTTTTTATCACAGATATGTTTTAGATAAAATATCCAGGGATGGCAATTTTTATAATTGAAAACACATGCGCACTACTTTTTAGCCTCGATGCAAAATAGGTGGCTCTCGCCTCGAATGAATAGTTGGTTGTCGACAGGAGCCGGCGTGGCATCCACCCCTTCATCCACGGAATTGGTGGAAATGATTTCCAACTTTTTTCCGTCCTTAATGACCACAGTCGTACCACTTCGGCCGGTGATATAAACATGTCCGTTCGCCGAAACCGGAGAGGCGTAAAGAGTCGATAACCCCGGGATTCTCGAAGCCGTGTAGTAGGCTTCGCCGGTCAGGGGATTCACACAAGAAAGTGAAGCCGACTTGTCCTTGTGCATGTAGAGAAGCTTGCCGGATAAGAGCGGGGAAGCGAGATCGGGCGTATTTTTTTCCCAACTCCAGACGACGTTTTTTGTCCCTTTGAGATCACCCCGTCCTCCCAGATGAAACGCTCCTCCGTATGATCCCCGGAACCCGCTCGCAACAATGACAAGATCATCGATGGCAACCGCCGAGGTGACCGGACGTTGGGCTTCTCCGGCAATGCGCCACAGCTCCTTGCCTGTTTCGAGGTCATAACTCCGGATGCAAGTCTGCCCATTCATGACCACCTGCTTGGATCCATCATGCCCGACCACGAAAGGTGTGCACCAATTGGTCGGTTCGTCACGCTCGGTCTTCCAAATCGTTTTGCCAGTTAACCGATTGAGAGCGTAAAGAGCGGAAGGACCTTCGTGATCCCATGGAACAAGTATCTTGTTGCCTTCCAAGGTGGGCGAACTCCCTTCCCCGAACGCATTGCGGGTGTCCATTTTACCAAAGTCATCCCTCTTCCAAACCAACTCCCCATCCATGGTGTAGCAGTAGAGTCCACGGGACCCGAAGTGGGCATAGACATGCTCGCCATTCGTGCACGGAGAAGCCGAGGCAAAGCCATTCGTTGAGTGGGTTCCCTGGTGGGGAGTCGCAGTGATGGCCGTTTTTTCCCAGAGAATTTTTCCCGTCTCCCGATCAAAGCAAAAGAGCTTGAAAGCCAACTCAGAAAGGCGCTCTCCGTCAAATCCCCGCCCACCGCCGGCAGCGACTGCCGAAGTCACGAAGACCTTGTCTTCCCAAACCACCGGCGAACCCGAACCACGCCCCGGAACCGGGACTTTCCACTTTACGTTCTTGGTCGCGCTCCACTCGATCGGCGGCTTGGCATCAGGCGAAGAGCCATTCCCCGCAGGCCCTCTCCAGTGGGCCCAATTCCCCCCCGATGCGACCGAGGTGACTAAAAGAAAAAGACTAAAAGCGAATGAAGTTTGAGGTAACATGGTGGGTTTAAGAGTTTCCAAGATCTAAACCCCAGAGTCTACGATGTTTCGACCTTGTCAAGCAGAGTGATGACGCCGAACCCATACGCGCAGCCTTTCGACAGGCGGGTGCCGGACCCGGGAAAGGAAAGGGCCCAACCCAGGTTCGGAGTATTCCTCAGCTCGTGAGACGAAAGCATAGATCAATCATCCATGCCCGAAGCCCGCCCCCCCTTTCCTACTTGTCTGTAAAGACCTCAAAGTAGAGCTGGCGGTATGCGAGGAAGCTGACCCAGTTTCGCAGGGCATACCCACTGTTTTTGAGATTGTCTTGATCATATAAATTGGTCTTTCCTCCCGAGGGGTGAACGCCGTCTTTGGAAATAATTGTGCCGTCCCAGGTTTTGCCCGGGCGCATGCGCAGACAGGCCGCGTGGAAGTCGACCAGTGGTAGCTTCTGGGCAGCCGCAATCTCGCGGACGATGACATTGACGGCGGCGACCGCTTCGTCGTGATCGCGGCGCGGCGGGATGGTATTCAAAATCGGAATACAGTGAGCAGCGAGACACTTGGCCACCACCTTCTCAAGGCCCTCCCGATACCCTTCCGGAACCTTTTTCCCGTTGATGTCATTGGTGCCGATCATGATGAGCGCGGCCTCCGGTTTGTCGCGCGCAATCACGGCCTCGATTGACTTGAGAATGTTTCCGACTTTCCAGCCGGAGTAGTTGGCAAACTTTGGTCCCTTGTCACGGGCACCTTTGATGACGTTCTTCCACTGCTTGTCGGGAGGCGTTTTCGGCAATCCATCGTCAGCGGTGAGAAACTTTCCGGGATCGGACCAGCTCATCGCCGACCAGAATGCCATTGAGTAAGTAATCGAATCGCCGAACTGAGCCACCCTTCCTCTCTCTCCCTCGAAACCCGCATGGATTTCGCGCGCACGTTTCACGACCTCCGGCGAAAGCTTATCGGGAGCAGCACTTGCAACATTTGCCAAAGACAAAAAAGACACCGCTAACAGCCCTCTGATCAAAAAACGAAACCCAATCATCGTTCCTGTTTACGTGATCACCCGGCAGCCCCCAATAAGAAAGATTCCCAAAAAGATCTTGGCGCAACAGACCGGAGTCCTACTCTCCAGTGTCATTTGGGCTATGAGGGAAGATAGGTGACACAAACTAAAATCAGGATCCAGATGTCACCACCAAATTTTAAAACACCCGGAGTCTATATCAATGAACTGAATGCATTTCCAAATTCAGTCGTGCAGGTCCCGACGGCCGTCCCAGCCTTCATTGGCTACACCCCTCAGGCCGAATATGAAGGCCGGTCCTATTTCAACCTCGCGGAGAAGATCTCTTCATTTGCGGATTTCAAAGCGATCTACTGCAATCCAAATCCGGCTCCGCCTGCCGATCCCGCCAAGCAATACAGCCCCCAATATTATCTCGTCGAGAGTGAGAGCAAGCCGGAGAAGGGGGCAGCCGTCGAGATCAGCGGGAAACACTACGCCATCGTTCCCGACCCCAATACAATCTACCACCTCTATAACTGCATTCGCATGTTCTACCAAAACGGCGGCGGGGATGCTTATATCGTAGCCGTCGGTCCGTATGGTTCCCCTTCCGGTTCACCTGCTCAATCCGGCGGGCCGATTGTAAACCCCAATGTCAAACTGGCGGACCTCCGGTCCGGACTGGAGTTATTGAAGAACAAAGTGGAGCCGACGATGTATCTCTGCCCGGAAGCAACGCTGCTCCCGGTTGCGGAGAATGGCACTCTCATGCAGGAAATGTTGGGTCAAAGCGAAGGCATGGGAACCGCACTCAGCATCTTTGATATCATCGGAGGAAAGCATCCCGACCCGATCCTTTTTACGAGTGACATTGAGACCTTTCGTAACAATACCGGATCGGAGGGCCTCCGCTATGGAGCAAGCTACTATCCTTTTATCGAGACCACCACGATGGCCCGCGAGGAGCTCAACTACACAAACTTGTTCGGTGGTGATCTGAAGCAACTCAAACCGCTGCTCAATCCGTCCGCCGGAAAAATCATCGAAATGATCGAGAATCCACCGGCCAATCCGCTCACCGAAAGCCAGCATGATCGAGCCCTCCTCAATGCCAGCAAGACCTACGGCAAGATCATGGAACTCGTCTTGAAGGACGCCAACATTCTCCCTCCCAGCGGAGCGATAGCCGGAATTTATACCAGAAACGACAATGATCTCGGAGTTTGGCATGCGCCTGCAAACGTCGGCATCGAAGGAGTCAGTGACGTCACAATACGGCTTACCGACTCGCAGCAGCAAAATCTGAATGTCGATGCGGCTTCCGGAAAGTCAGTCAATGCGATCCGTTATTTTAGCGGGTTGGGGATCCTGATCTGGGGAGCACGAACCCTTGATGGCAATAGTGCGGATTGGCGATATATCCCCGTGCAACGTCTCATCACCATGATCGAACAGTCCTGCAAGCTGGCGATCCGCGCCTATGTCTTCGAGGCAAACGACGCGAACACGTGGCTCGCAGTCAAATCCCTGATCGCAAGTTTTCTCACGAACATCTGGAAGGAAGGAGGATTGCAAGGCACCTCGCCGGACGACGCCTTTCAGGTCAATTGCGGCCTCGGAAACACCATGACGCCCGACGATCTTCTCAACGGAATCATGAATGTTACTATCCTCGTAGCTGCCATCCACCCGGCTGAATTTACCGTCATCACAATTTCGCAGGAAATGGAGACGGCCTAGCGGTCCGCTTGAAACCTGATGCCCGCCTGCAGAGACCAGGGAGATCCCGCCCCTTCCCTAATGAACCAAATGATTTAACGTCGGCGCTTCAAGGCAGCCCAAAAGCAAACGGGCCCTCACCTAGCTGAGTCCCACGATGTCGCCCGCTTCATTGACATCAATATGCTCCGCTGCCGGAATGCGGGGAAGACCCGGCATCGTCATAATCTCCCCCGTCAAGGCTACAACAAAACCGGCACCGGCAGAGAGACGCACTGATGTCACCGGAAGTGTAAATCCGGTCGCGGCACCACGGCGATCGGGGTCGGCACTAAAACTGTATGGCGTCTTGGCGATACAAACGGGATACCGGCCCGCCGCGGTTTTATCCCAATTCTGCAATTGTTTTTCGACAGCCGGAGTCATCTCGATATCGTCCGCCCGGTAAACCTCGCGAGCGACCCTCTTGATCTTTTCGGCAAGCGGAAGATGATCGGGATAAAGCGGAGTAAAGGAGGACTCCTTCTGCTCATCCACCAGAGAGGCCACCGCCTTCGCGAGCTCCTCGGCACCTTTCCCGCCCTCGGCCCAATGGCGGGCCAAAACGCAAGGCACGCCAATGCCGTCACAAAGATCGCGGAGGGCCTGCGTCTCGGCTTCGGTATCGGCATCAAAGGCATTCACCGCCACGATGGCCGGAACCCCAAATTTGGAGATATTTTCCAAATGTCGTTGAAGGTTGGCGAAGCCTCTCGTGACCGCTTCGACATTCCCGGCTTCCAAATCCTTTCGGTCGACTCCTCCGTGATATTTGAGCGCTCGGATTGTCGCGACAACCACGGCCGCCTGCGGGGTGAGCCCTGCCTTGCGACACTTGATATCGAAGAATTTCTCGGCTCCCAGATCTGCGCCGAATCCAGCCTCGGTCACGACATAATCAGCAAGTCCAAGCGCTGTTTTAGTCGCGATCACCGAGTTACAACCGTGGGCAATATTGGCAAAAGGACCACCGTGGACAAGGGCGGGGGTTTGCTCCAGCGTCTGGACCAAATTGGGAAGAAAAGCGTCCTTCAAAAGGGCCGTCATCGCGCCATGTGCCTTGAGATCCGAAGCGAGAACATCCTTTTTTTCAAGACTGCGACCAATCACGATTCGCCCCAAACGCTCTTTCAAATCACTCAGGCTTTCCGCAAGACAGAAGATCGCCATCACCTCCGATGCCACCGTAATGTCCGCTCCGGTCTCGTTGGCAAATCCATTTCCCTTCCCGAGCCCGGTCATCAACTGCCGCAGGGACCGGTCATTGAGATCAACCGCCCGACGCCAGGTGATTTTACGCAGATCAATCTTTAGGGCGTTCCCCCAGTGGAGATGATTGTCGATCATGGCCGAGAGAAGATTGTTGGCCGCTCCAATTGCGTGAAAATCCCCTGTAAAGTGCAGATTGATTTCATCCATCGGAACAACCTGCGCATATCCTCCGCCAGCGGCCCCACCCTTCATGCCAAACGAAGGTCCGAGACTGGGCTCGCGCAGACAGATCATCGATTTTTTCCCAATTCGGTTCAGCCCGTCTCCGAGTCCGACTGTCGTGGTGGTCTTGCCTTCACCAGCCGGTGTGGGGGAAATGGCGGTGACCAGAATGAGCTTTCCCGACCGGCCGCCTGACGCTGCCGGGATCACCTTCGCCTTATGTTTTCCATACGGAATCAGTCGCTCCTCATCGAGAGCGAGCTGCTCCCTGGCAAGCTCGGCAATCGGTTGCAAGGTAGCGTTTCGAGCGATCTCAATATCCGTCATGCGGTCCAGTAGCAGGAGCAATCCAAACTGTCAAAATGATCCCGATGGTGAATTCCAACGACAAGAAAGAGGCCTGAAAAAATCCCCAATCACTTTGGGAAAGTCCCGATTTGAAGCCAAAGCGCCTGCACATCGACGGCAGTGGAACAAAAGACCGGGCTCCCATTGTCAGTCAGTGGGATTGCTGGATTCAGATTTTGATCCACCCGCACTCCATCAACGTAAAGACTCGTGCCGTATCCTTCCCCGGTCGTTGCGAATGGAATTTGAAGTTGTCTTTTGGGAAACTCCGCCCAACGCTTCTCCCTGGAATCGGAATATGAAAAAAAGTCGAACATGGTCTCTATCTGTCCTCCTCTCTCTCCTTGGGGCTTTACTCGCCGCTCCGCAAAGAAACGATTCCGCCCAAAAACCCAATAATCCCATGACCAAAGACGAAGTGATGGCGCTGACCGGAACGTTCGAAGGCGCCAAATTGAGTCGCGACGTTCGGATCCTCTGGCTCTCCGGCCCCGAAGATCATCGCGGCGGCGAGCATGACTACATTCGCATTAAGGAACTGTTCGTTCCCATGCTGAAAAGCATTCCCCGCGTCACGGTTGACGAGGCATTTCAGTTTCCCACCCGGGAGCAATTCGATCAGGCCGACCTTTTAATCCAGTATCTCCACCTGCCGGACCTCACCGACGAACAATTCACGATGTATCAGAAATTTGTCAACGAAGGCGGAAGGGTGGTTTCCATACACGAGTCATGCATCATGCGCCCCATTGAACGGGCCGAAAAGCTGGCCGAATGCATCGGCTGTTCGTGGAAGGGAAATCAAACTTCGAAATGGAGTAAATTTGGGCACGATCACGCAGTTTATCTCAAGACCGATCATCCCGCGTTCGAGGGGCTGCCTGCCTCGGTCAAGCTCAATGACGAATCCTACTGGAACCTGCTGAAGCGGAAGGACGTCGAAGTGATTGGAGTCATCGCCCCGGCCGGAGATGATCAATTCGAAAAGATCCTCAAGGCAGACGATGTCCGCGGCGACGCCTTTTGGACTTACCGCACTGGCAAAGGCCGCGTCTTCGGGACTACGACCGGACACTACACCTACACTTTCCACGATCCGGTTTACCGGATCCTCCTCTTCCGCGGAATGGCATGGGCTCTGGAGGAAGATCCCGCACCCTTCATGCCCCTCGTGTTTCGTGGCATCACAAATGACAATGGCTCGGTAGGCACCACGAATGACATGATGGACTATCAAAACCGGAAACGTTAGAGGACTTTCCAATTAAAAAGAAAGCGGCTACCTCTCGGGAGCCGCTCTGTCGTGATTGGATTGGAGTTACCAAACCCCTATTTTCGTCGCTTGGGCCGGGAAATCGAACCATTGGTTGTATAACTGAAAGTGCCGTCAGCGTTAACTGCCCCCGTCAAAACACCTCCACCTCCGGCTCCGTCCCAGCGCCCTGTGCCACCGACCACAGTATAAGTTCCGGTGATCGTGTTTGTCGCCAGATCCAATTCCACATCCAGAACGGATTGAACCTCATCCCCGTTGGCGCAAAAAATTGTGGTCGGCCCGACAAAGCGAATGCCGTTAGATCCAGCCGATACCAGCAAATCGAGAGTCGAATGATATTTTCCAAGATGGGTCGCATTCCCGAAGTCAATTCCGGAGACCACTGCATCCGGCACCGGCAAGGCAAACAGACTTGCAACACCACGACTTTTGTAGGGCACCAATTCTTCGGCGTTGGCCGACCCCAAAACACTCAGCGTTAAGGCGAAAATTGCGATAAGCCCTGACTTCAAATAATTTTTGTAATTTTTCATGTGCGCCAAAATATTCCGAAAATTCCTATAGTTGAAAATGAAAAAACGCGATTAAAGTCGTTTCGTGGAAATGCTGTCGTATCGGCAGGACACGCCCGGGTTGATCTTCCACTCCGTGAAAATCCCCCCTTTGCGAAATCATTGCACTGGAGCTTGAGATTGGATCATTCCTCTGGAGCCCTCCACCCCCAAAAACAAATCAAGTCGACCGCTGGGCACCTGGCTTTTTGACCGGACGGCCGGTTCGCCATTGATGGGCAGAATATTAGGAAGAAGATCTTGTCAGCTTTCCGGAGTCACAGATTTGTCCGAATCTAATCAATCGGAAGCTTCGGGATCATAGGCCACTTTGTCCGGATCAAAGTCCCCTGCCTCGCCATCGTCCTTCAGACGCAGGGGAAGCACTTCCTCATCCGGGTTGAACCACATCTTCCCGGAGTTGGGACCGCTTGGTGAACCAACCGGTTTTTTCTCCTCGGGTTTTTCCTCTTTTTGTTCCGCAGCTTTTTCTGTCTGGCCTTTCTTCCATCCATCAAGCCCGCCAACCACCGGTAGGGTAATTGACGTGGCCGCCAAATCGACCGTCAACTCGGTGCCCGGATCAGGCCATAAGGTAAACTCGCGATCACTCGAAAAAATCATCAACCCAATCTGCTGACCCGCCGGGATTACCTGATCATCCGGCTGCAGATCGAAGGTCAGATCGTAAAACTGGCCAGGTTTCAAAGGCTCGCCCTTTCGAATGGAGCGATAATTCTGCGGATCGGCCCAACCACGTGTGATGATGTTGTCGGTGATGAGCGCATTCTTCCCGTCCTTCCATGGCAGAGAAACCATCCACACCGAAAGGTTTGCCGCAGGTTTGCTACTGGCCAATCGGATCTTAATTGTCGACGTCCCGGAGAGGTGAACCGGCTGTTTCAGGATGGGCGTGGTATACATCAAGCGATGTTTGGTCCACTCGGCTTTGGCCAGGGAAGTTCCATCAAAGGAAAAATTATCCACCAATTTTTCCCTCCCCGGCTTGTCTGCTTTTGTGATGTCCAGCCCTCCTTGCTCCGGAGCCCCCGGGCTCAGGAAAAACTCCACAGGTCGCGCCGCCGGATTTGGATAGTCGTGATACGGGGTCGGCTCCTCCCGCTTGTCCCCCTCACGCACAATCCATGACCTCGGATCGTTTTCGACATTATTCACCACCCCGTGAAGGTAGCGCGTAAACCAACGGTTCATTTGCTTCAAGGGAGGCTCACCACCGTGACCTCCCTGGTGGAAGTAGGCCTGTACCGGAACGCCCTTTTTCTTCAAGGCCTCATAAATCCTGACACTATGCTCGGGCTGGACATTCCAATCGTTAAAGGCGTGGGCCATCAGGGTGGCGGCCTTCAACTGATCCAATTGATTGAGATAATCCCGGCCTGCCCAGAAGTCATTGTAGTCGCCATTTTTGCGATCAAAGCTCTTGATCATTTCCTCGTCACGAATGGCACAGTCGCAGAAATCACGCTTCTCCGGGTTTCCGCTATGAACCACATCGTAAAGACAATCGATATCCTCCCCAATGTAGCCACCGGGATGCCTGACAAGACCATTCGAGCGATAATAGTGGTAATAGGACGTGTTCGGCGCAATGGGAATAATGGCCTCAAGACCCTCGACTCCGGTTGTTGCTGCGGCGAGCGGAAGAGTCCCGTTAAATGAAGTCCCGGTCATCCCAACTTTACCGGTCGACCAATACGCCTCGACTTTCTCCTGTCCGTCCGGAGTGGTGAAGCCGGACGCCTTCCCGGTGAGCCATTGAATCACCGCCTTTGGCGCAAGTGCTTCATTCATCCCCCCGATCGTAGGGCATCCCTGGGAAAGTCCCGTCCCGGGAGATGAGGAATGTACCACGATGTAACCGCGGGGCACCCAGGTCTTGACATGACTTTTTGAAATTATGGGCCGCTCGCCTTTCCTCTTGATCGGTTTGCTCTCCGTCCGCTTTGGTGGCTCCTCGCCTAGTTCCTGACGGGGCGACCACATGGTGTCCTTTGCATCGGGAGCAGTGCCTGCAAAATACGGGCTCGTGACATAAATCACCGGGAGTTTCAGATCCTCGGTCTCCGTCTGGCGGGGCCGGGTCACCGCGACGTGCACCCGGTCGGGCCGACCATCTTCATCAACATCACTCTCTGTTTCGACCCACAAATCATGTCGAATCCAAAAATCCGGATCTTCAAAACGTTTCACAATCTGCGCCTCACCATCTTTGAAGACGGGCACGGCCTTCTCCGGCCTCCCTGAATCCGCATGAACCAGTGTTCCTGCCAAACTTGAGAAAAACGTGAATTTTAAAACACAAAGCCTCCTTCGAATTTCAATCATGCGACGACGTATCAGGTTTTGCCCCGCTGTCAAAGAACCAAGCGCCGACCCGGCCTACCCACGATCCCCACCGGGATTTCTTCTTCCGAAACGGTCAGACCAAAAGCAGGAAGACTCCCCGGATCACTTTTCATCTTCCGGAAAATCAAAGCAACCATCGGTAGAGCTCCCAAACAGAACGAGCGGAGCAAAGAAACCTAAGCATCTAGCTACAAGAATTTTAAAAAGAAAAGAGACCAAAACCGACGACTAATGGCATGAGGAAACAATCCGAGGTGGTGAATTAAACGACGCAAACAACCTGCAATCCCATCAATCAAACTCATGATCGACCAAACAAATCTTCCGATCACTTCCCATTTCGTAAAAACTGCTGCATGGACGTAGGATACGGAGGCGGTCTGAAAAATACCAAATAAGTGCTGCGGAGGAAATTCACCCCAGTGAACAGCGAAACCAAGAACGACAGAGGCACGAAGGGTCTATCAATGATGCCGGCGTGACTGCAATGTCGCGGCGGCTCAGTTGCGTGAAATCACCGCGACTTCGCAAGCGAAACACAAATAACTTCAGTGTCATTTCGAATGAAAGCGCACTTCCTGGCATAGGCAGGATGCGACCAGACGATATCGCGTTGTCTCAAATCCAGACCATTGGGCTCGATGACGTGGGCTCGATCAATTTCCTCGTAGCCTTGCACCGAGAGATTCGCGATCACGAGATCCCCCTTTTCGGTGAACATGAAATAGCGATCTTCATGAGGGGTGACGAAGACAGTCCCCCAGCGCACCGGCTCTTCAATCGCGATGGGCTTGAGAGATTCCCAAACCCGCTTTCCCGTCAAAGCCTCCATGCACCTGAACTGACCATAACTGCATGCTGCGAAAAGATGACCATCACGCAAAACGGGAGTGTTCATGATCCCGTGCAGATGGGTCGTCTTTCTCTCACTGGCGCGCTCCGTGCGATAGACGATCTCAGGCGTCGATTCATCTTCCTTGAGCTTGAGCAGCATCGACCCGTTGTAAAAATTGGTGAAGAACAGGTGATCATCATCAACCATCAGAGGAGTCGGGATGGTGAGGCCGGCACGAATCTTCCACGGCACGCTCCAGTAGATTTTTCCGGTCAGGGGATCGAGCGCATTGGCCGCCTCCGGATGCCAAATGATCAGGAGATCGCGGCCGGCATGTTTGACGATTTGGGGCGGACAATATCCGGGTTGCTTGGCCGAAACCGCCCGCCAGACCTCTTTTCCAGTCATCTTGTGAAAGGCCACCGCGGTGGAGCCATCGCCACTTCCCAGACAGATTAAAAGGTCGTCATACACGAGAGGTGAAGCAGCAAATCCCCAGGTTTGGGTGGCTACTCCGAAGAGTTTCTTAAAATCGTGAGACCACTTCTCCGCTCCATCCTTTACCGCCCGGCAAATAAGCTTTCCTTCTCCTCCGAACGTGTAAACACGATCACCATCGACCAGTGGAGTCACCCGGGGCCCGGCTGAATACGACATGGTGTAGGGACAATCATAGGCTTCTTCCCAGATCACTTTTCCAGTGGTTGCGTCCAGGCAGAGGAGACGCTCATCCCCCTGTTTTTCGCCCGTGCGTGCTCCTTTTGCATTCGCTTCGGCAGTATCGAGCGCTTTGCGATCCATCACGAAAACCCGGTTACCCGCCACCGATGGCCCGGCATACCCCCGGTTCACCGGAGTGCGCCAAAGAACTTTGGGCCCGCCTTCCGGAAACTTATCAATAATGCCGTCCTCCCGCCAAACCCCGTCACGTTGGGGGCCGAACCACTGCGGCCAGTCCTCTGCAACAGCAGAGGACACGAGAGCGATTATTAACAAGAAGGCAGAAGGCAGTAATTTCATGGGTCGTTGGAATTTACAGGGGAAGCTGAGTCAATCATACAATGTGACCGGTGACAACTTTCCCCGGACACCCAAACGAAAAAGGAAGCCCGGATGTTTCCACTCATTTACAGACGCAAAAGCTCAGTACAAGCTGGAAGGGTGAGTGAGCACAAGACCACCGATTCTGAGACCCGCGAGGCTTTCATTCCTTATCAACGGGATGACTTGATCCAGATGTGCTTAAACGAGGGGCTCTTATCAAAAGCTCAAAGCAAGGACTTCAAAGACCTGAGTGAGATCTTAATGGCGCATCTCCACTTCGAGTTTCTTCAATACGGGGAAGCGGTAAAGAAGCACTATGGCCCGTTCGATCCCGATCGGGACACGATTCTTTTGGAGCAAGACATCGATTTCGACCGGCGGGAGCACGATCTCATCGAGCTTTTTCGCTCCATCGCCAAACGCGCAAATTACTTTGAAATCAGCAACGAGCAAATCGAGAAATGCTTTGAAGCGGTTACCCTCATCGATCTGCGGACAACCGTCGACCTAGACGACTTCGACCGCGTTCTATGCTTCGCGCGTGGCGACATCGACAAAAAAACAACTGTCAAAAAGTTGTTCAAGAAAAAGGAAATCGAAGTGGACATCCTCCAACGGGTCCTCCTCCTTTTCAAATTCAAGGGTGAGGAGTATTTTGAATCATCGAAGCAGAAACAGAAGGTCCGCAAAGAGAGCCTCTTTGAGCCGGGAAAAGTTTATGCCTACTTTTACAAGGACGTTCCCAAGTATGACCTGGAACTCCTCTTCCCCAACGTGCAGGTCGGCATGAACTTAAGGCAGAAGCTCCTCTTCGCAATTCCAGCGATTGGCGGTTCAATCGGGGTATTTCTCAAGATCATCCCGCAGATTCTTATCATTGTGGGCGTGGTCCTTTTTCTACTAGGAGGCAGAAGCTGGCTGGAAAAGACCGGTCTGAGCGAGGAGGCTGTTTCGAACTTCATGCCGGTCATGGTTGCCTTGATGGGGGTCGTTCTTGCTCTTGGCGGACTCGCCATCAAACAGTGGGGCGGCTACCGCAAGAAACGCATTCAGTTGCTCAAGGATGTTTCAGAGCAGCTGTTTTTTAGGAATCTCGCCACCAATCGTTCGGTGTTTCATCGCATCATTGATAGCGCTGAAGAGGAGGAATCGAAGGAGATCCTCCTCGTCTTCTACCACCTCGTCACAAGCAGAAGCGAGGGGTTAACCAAGGAAGCCCTCGACGCAAAAATCGAAAAATGGATGGAGCAGAAGTTGGGCGCTGTCATCGACTTCGATATCGACGGACCACTGAACTATCTCACCAAACTTCGCGGACCTGCCTGTGATGGCACGGAGACTTCGCTGGTCAAGATCGATCAAGAAGGCCTGATCCGCGCCCTCTCGATTGGGGACGCAAAACACGTGATTGACCACCTCTGGGACCATGCGTTCCGTTTTGCAAACTAGGAATCTCCAGACGATTCGTGCCCCGGCATACTGCTGGCAAACTCCTGCTGCAACTGGCTCGTGTAGAGCGAGTGGTAGTGTCCTTTCTCCGCCAGCAACTCTTCGTGTTTTCCACTCTCGATGATCCGTCCTTTCTCAATCACCAGAATACGATCCGCCGTTCTGATTGTCGAAAGGCGGTGTGCGATCACGAAACTAATCCGTCCCTCGAAGATTTTCTGCAACCCCTGCTGAATCAGCTGCTCAGTCTCGGTATCGATCGACGAAGTCGCCTCATCCATGATGAAGATTGCCGGGTTTGCCAGCACCGTCCGAGCAAAGGAGACCAACTGCTTTTGACCGGTCGA
This sequence comes from Verrucomicrobiia bacterium, assembly GCA_030432565.1. GTDB lineage: Bacteria > Verrucomicrobiota > Verrucomicrobiia > Verrucomicrobiales > Akkermansiaceae > SW10. The sequence continues at coordinate 28,468 of JAUIGV010000014.1, forward strand.
GAGACGGTTCCCTCCTTCGCCAACGTCAGTGTCATAACCGTCTTCGAGGGCCTTGATAAAGCCCTCGGCATTCACTCGTCGCGCCGCCTCAGCCACCTCTTCATCGCTGGCGTCCAGCCGACCGTAGCGAATGTTCTCCCTTACGGATCCACTGAACAGATGCGGGCTCTGCAAGACAATCCCAAGGTTCGACTGATACCACTCCAGGCTCCGCTCCCGCAAGTCCTCTCCGTTTACCAAAATCGCCCCTCCGGTGGGCTCATAAAAGCGGGCCACGAGATTCACGATCGTACTCTTGCCTCCGCCGCTCGCACCCACCAGCGCGATCGTTTCACCCGCCTTCACTTTTAGCTGAAAGTTCTTCAGAACTTCTTCACCGGTTTGATAGGAAAAATCCACCCCTCGAAACTCAAGGCCCTCGATCTTCCTCGCCCCGCCATCCGGCGCGATATCGTCCGGCCGATCCTCTCGATCCCACGCCTCAAGCTTCGCTTTCACCGCGTCGCTATCGCTGATCGCCGGCTCGGTCGCCAGTAATTCAAGCACCCGCTCACCCGCCGCTTGGGCGCCCTGCATTTGCACCAGCACCTGGGCGATCTGATTGATGGGATTGAAAAATTGCCCGGCATAAAAAATGAAGGCCACCAAAGTTCCCAGAGTCATGGTCCCACTGATCACATCTCCCCCGCCCCGCCAAAGGGCCACTCCGGCCGCGACACTCCCCAAAGTAAGCACCATGGGAATGTAGACCGCGGACTGCAGCGCGTTCTTCATCGAGACTCCGTACATTTGGGTCGAGAGGGTTTGAAATTCATCAAGATTCTCCTCCTCCCGCACCAAGGCCTTACTCGTGCGCAATCCCTGCAGGGCTTCGGAAAATGACGCCGTAATCATCGAATTATACTTTCGCGTATCCCTTGAGCTCAGGAGCAACTTCTTCTGAAAAATCCCGCTGATGACAATCAATGGAGGTACCACCGCCAGAACGAGCAAACCGAGAAGCGGATTCAGCACGATCAAAATTACCGCGATCATTACCACCAAACAAAAGGCCCAAACAAGATCCAGGGTTCCCCACGCAATGATACGCGAAAGCTTGTCACAATCCGAAGTAAGCCGTGAAATCATCCATCCAATCGGGCGGTGATCGAAGTAGCTGAACTCCAGCTCCTGGAGGCGCTGGAAACAGTCACGCCGAATGTCGTGGCTCATGTGATTGGCCAAGCCACCTGCCGAGCGAATGAAAACCAAAACGCCTGCCGACAGCGCAACCGTCAAGCCCAGATAGACCGAGATGTGCGGAACGAGATCCATCATTGAATCCACCTGGTCCACGTCATCGACCGTCCAGCGGGTTACCAAGGCAAAGCTGGCATCCACTCCCGCAATCGCGACCGCTGAAACCGCCAACGGAATCAAAAAACGTTTGTAGCGCAATGCAATCCGAAACACCTTCTTCCAAAGGTCCATATCGAACTTCTCGCTGAATTCATCTTCCGGGACTTCGTGACTCATGATTCATCGGGCGGTGAGAGTTCATTTTCCAAGGCCGTCTGGATCGTCCACAGGCGGCGATAGAGTCCATCTGTCTCCACCAGTTCGGCATGGGTGCCTTGCTGGACGAGACATCCATGATCCAGCACAATGACCTTGTCGGCATGCGCCAAAGTGGACAAACGATGCGCGATCACGAGCGTTGTCCGGCGCCCATGACGACCCCGCAGGGCCTCCAGAATCGTGGCCTCCGTCTCGGCATCGACCGCACTCAAGGCGTCATCGAGAAGCAATACCGGAGTGTCCTGCAAGAGCGCACGCGCCAAGGCCACCCGCTGGCGCTGACCACCGGAAAGAGTCACCCCGCGTTCCCCGATTTGCGTCCCGTATCCCTCCCCAAAGCCCGAGATGGTATCGTGAATATCAGCCAGTCTGGCCGCTTCGGTCACGTCATCGTCGACCGCTCCATGGCGGCTCAAGCGGATGTTCTCTCCAATCGTTTTCGAATAGAGAAAGGGTTCCTGCATCACCACGCTAAACTGCGAACGCACCCACTGGCGGTCCAGATCCGTCAACTCGTAACCATCAAGACGTATCGACCCCGATTGATAATCGTAGAGACGCAAAAGCAGGCTCATGATCGTCGTTTTCCCCGATCCCGACGGCCCCACAATTGCCAGGGTCTGCCCGGGCTCGACCGCAAAAGAGATTCCCTTGAGCTCCTTGTCCGCCCCGCCATATCCGAATACCAGGTCAGACACCTCGATCCTCCCCTCCGCCGGTGAAACAGGAGTCGCGGGAGACTCCGGCGCACCCTCCTCAGGCTCCGACAAAATTTCGCCCATTCGGGTCAACGCCACCACCGACTTCCCTAACTCCGTCAGGGTTCGCCCCATCTGGCGCACCGGCCATAGCAGCATGTTCAGGAACATTAAAAAGGCAAACAAGGTTCCCACCGTCAGCGAACCCGTCGCGATGAAATATGCCCCGCTAAACAACACCAAAGCCTGCTGGAACAGCACCACCAAATCCGAGACCGCCCAATACCACGCCATCAATCGCAAAAGCCGCAGGCTGCGGTCACGGTAGAGTTCGTTGGGCTCCGCAAATTTCGAAATCTCAAAATCCTGCTGCGCAAAAGCCCTCACCACCCGCAGCCCCGTCAGGTTTTCCTGAACCACGCGCGTCACCTGCCCCTCCGCCTCCGCAACCTCTTTGAAGAGATGTTTGACCCGGCCCACGTAGATGTATCCGAAGAGAATAATGGGCACGATCAGGACGAAGGAAATTGCCGCCATCCGTCCATCCAGCATCACCATGATCGGCAGAGCCGTCAGCAGGAGCAGGAGCGAATTGCTCACCTCTACAACCTGACTCGACAAGGCCAACCGCAGCGTCTCCACGTCCGAGGTGCAACGTTGGATCAAGTCCCCCGTCTCAGCACGATCATGATATTTTGCCGGCAGTCGCTGAAGGTGGTCGTAGAGCCGGTCCTTCAATCGTCTCGCAATCCCGTCCGAGGCCTGTGCCGCAAAGCGCCCCTTGCAATAGGCAAAGACACCCGCCACTACCGTCAGCAAAACCATCAGCAAGGCCGGATACCAAAGCCTCTCCCGCACGAATTCCGCTCCTCCCATCGCCGCGATCACTCCCGAAGTCAACCGACCGTCATCCGGCTCCCCGGAGAGTGCAAAGTCAATCGTGGCACTTGCCACCAACGGGGTCACATAATTGATCGCGGTATAAAAGAAGAGCGCCACAATCGCCCAGGCATACTTCCCACGAAACCCGGACATCAACCCCCACAACAAACGCAATGGTGATGATTTTAGTGACGGTGACCGGTCGGAAATCATGATGAAAATTCGAGTGAGTGATTGTGTGCCATCAAAGCAGGCCATGCACCATCAATGAATCGCCACCACCAGAGATCCGGCCACTGCCAACAAGATGCCCGCAATCTTCCGCATCGTGAACTTTTCTCTCAGGACGAGATACGCCAGAAGCACAATAAAGACCGTCGATAGTTGGTTGAAAATGGCCGCCCGCCCCGCTGTGAGGTGCTTGAACCCGGCCACCCAAAACAAGGTCGCGAGAAAAGGCCCGAGGATTGACATGGGAATCATCGCCTTCCAGGTATCCCTCCTTCGAAACCCCAGGAACAACTGTCCCAGCTTCTTTCTTCCCCTCGGAGCCACCCACAAAAACATCACAACTCCAGCGACCACAAATCTAAAAGCGGAAACCCAAATCAGAGAGTGTTCCCGGAAGAGATCCCGCACCATCAAAATGCCCACCGCCATGATGATGTGCGCAGCTGCTGCCAGAAGAATCCCCACCCACAGGTCCGCCGGCTTCTTTATCTCCACTGTTCGTGCAGCCCCCACAAACACCCCCGATACCACCAGGGCTCCACCAATCATTTCCCAAACACTCAGGCGCTCACCAAACATCAGCAAACCAACAAGCGCAATCGCGGGCGAATACACACAATCCGCCAGGGCCTGCAAACTTGCCCCAAGACGATTTAAGGCTGCCGCAATCATGGTGTCCGCCAAAGTAATTCCCAGCACCGCACTGATGACCAGCCGAAGATAATCCTGACCTGTTAGATCCAGAACCCACGGGCTCCCTTCCCATAAAAGAGTTCCCATCAGAAGGAAGACTGCCACCCAGATCTTAAAAAAAGTGAGCGGAAGAGGCGGCACCTGCAAGCCCGACACCCGCATCAGGATCACCGACACCGACCAAAACAGCGCCGAAGTCACTGCACAAATATCCCCAACCGACATGCCGGAATCATCTCCACATTACCCGGACAAGCAACTCCACATCGGAGTGCTGAAATGGTCAGACGCCCTCTAACGACGCCTTCTGGCCAAACCGAGCATTCCGAGAGCAAGCAAAGCGAGACCGGAGGGCTCGGGAATCTCCGCATTGGCGAAGGCGTAGGTGTGGAAAGTCTGCCCATCAAGAGAATCGAAAGTGATTTCCTGAGTGGTTCCATTTGCCATGAATTCGAAGTCGATCCGGGTTCCGTTGTTATTCCCAAGTCCGCTGACATCCACGGTCAGTCGCTCGCCACCGGCGCTAAACGTTGAGTTCCGGCCAGGATTATCGTCCCAGCCAACCGTGAAAATCGAAGTGCGATAAAGTTGCCCGTCCGTCAGTCCCTCGATAATCAGGGAACCATTTTGGTTTCCCCACACAAAGCTATTGGCGAGGTTCAGGCTGTCACCTGTGACGTTGTTGGCATCCGCACCAAAGCCATTTGGAAGATTCAGGGAAAAACTCCCCGCAGCAGAGGGGCTCCCTCCCACGATTGCGGTGAAAGGAATACCGTTGACCGTGGTGTTGGTGGCATTGTTTCCAAAGTTAAAGGCATGGGTGTAGTTCAAGGTGCTCACAAGCCCCGAGGTGGCATCACCGGTCCACGCCGAGGTGGTGAACTTTGGTGTCGCTGCGGCGATTTTAAAATCATCCAGAAGAAGAGTATTATCGGTCGCCGACGAATTACTGATGGCCAGTGAAGCAGTCGTGGAGGTCGCCGTAAAATTGACGCTGACATACTTATATGGGTTTGTACCACCCACTGAAGTGACGTTGTTGGTGACGAAAGGTTGTCCGTCGATCAAGAGCGTCATTCGTGGATTCTGGGCATTTCGGGAATTCACACGGAAGGTGAGATTGTAGGTTTCTCCCGGAGTCAGATCGGTGATCCCGGCATTGCTGCTCAAAGTCGTCGTGCTGTTATTAGCCTGAATAAACCCGACCTGGGTGCCTTCCGGAATGACGCCGTTATTGGCGAAAGGACTGCCACCTCCCGGATTGAGTCCCGCGTTGGCATCGACATCCGATGACCATCCCGTAATCGGACCATTGCCTGAGATGTAGCCGGGGAAAGTGTTAAAGGTATCCGTCTCGAAACCCGAATTGCTAATCAGGGCGGCCCGGACCGGGGAGCTAATCACCAAGACACTCAACGACAAAAGAGAAAAGCAGGATTTGGAGGACATAACAGTAGGTTGCAGCTGGAGAAGATAAAAAGATAAGGCGGTTTTTCCAACGATTGTTAGATCCCCGTTTCGTATTGAATTGGATCAAGTTCTGCAAACAGATTTTGAAAAATATGGTCATTCCCAATCATTGTTCAGATTCTGCTCCCTTTTTAAGAAGTGCGGGATTCCATTTGGGGCGGATATGCTCATACTCATCGATGATGAATTTCCGTTTCCTAATCCTCGGCAGCTTCGCCGGTCTCACTCTTCTCCCCGGCTGCAGGCCGATCGAATCCGATAATCCCTCGGCCCGGCAGTCTGCAAACAAGGCCGAGCCTCACTCGAAGCAGGTGCGGGTGAGCTTCACGGAGAGCATCCGTCCCATTCTCTCCAACCACTGCACGATCTGCCACAACAGCGAGGTCCTCCCGACCCGGCCCAACTTTGAAACCCGGGAAGGCGCCATGAAGAGCGGCATGATTGTTCCGGGTAATCCGGATGCGAGCCGGATACTCTCGCTCATCAAGGAAGATCCCGCTGCCGAGAAGGCCATGCCTCCGGTCAGTCACCGCTTGACCAATGATCAAATCACCCTGCTCAAAACGTGGATCGAGGAAGGTGCCGACTGGCCCGGCGGCGAAGCGGGACGCGTCAAGCCAGCCTTCATTCCCAGGGAATAGGCTGGGTGGCGGCCGCACGCGATCACCAGGCAGGCCACGCCGAGGAACGGGGTCAACCAACTTCCACTTTGAGGACGTCAAATCCGTGTTACTCTTCCCAATTACCGTTCGACAATTCCCCCATCCATCATAGGCGGAGTTGCTGCTCTCCTCGGTTTCACGCGAAAAAATCCAAGAATACCCTTTAACAATCATGAAAAAATCCAGCCTGAACATTCTACCTTCGCCCATTTCGGCAATGACCCTTTTCGCTGGAGTGATGGCTTTCTCCGTGACGCTGGGGATGGCTCAGGAGCCTCCCCCGACCCCGGAAAAAACGGTGCCGAAGGCTACCCAAGAGTCACCCAAAAAACCAACAGTGAAGGACGAGCGGCCAAGAGGCGGAAACGGCTCCATGTTCTTCAAGGTTTTCGTCTCCCGAAACGACAAAAACGGGGATGGCGTGGTTGAAAAGAGCGAGTTTCGAGGTGGCGGAGATCGCTTCGACACGATGGACAAAAATAAAAACGGAAAACTCGATCGCGCCGAAATTGATGAACTGCATCGCAAGCGCATGGCCGACCCCTTGAGCATGCGCCAGCGGATCGAACGCGGTGAAACCAGACGACCTCCCGTTGACCTTCCGGTCGAGCCAGGGCAGGGACCGAAAGCAGGCGGTGATGCCGGTGAAAAAAAGGAACCCACCGCTCTCACCCCTCTGGGAACACGGATTACAGCCAGGCAGGCCTTCGCACGGCTCGATGTTGATAAGGACAAAAAAGTCACCGCACGCGAATTTCAAAGGAGCCCGGGAATGTCTGACGAGAAAAGGGCCAAACAAATTGTCAAAAGGGTCGACCGCAATGGCGACGGTTCTCTTTCCTTTGAGGAATTCAACGAGGTCTTTGCCAAGCGCCACGCCAAGCAACCGGACAAAAGACAACCGTCCAAGCCCGCGCAGCCATCCCAAAAGTGATTGCAGTCACCGTCGAACTTTTTCGGGGGGACGGGTATGCTACGAAATCCCGGTGATGCGGAGTCGGATGAAGCTTCGTGAAGAAAGCAAGGCTCCGTTCTCTTCCACCCACTCCGTTTCAGAGAAGCTCCAAGGCCCTCTCGTCCAAGGCAATTTCCTGGCAGAAAAAGATTGCCCAGACTTTCCGAAGAAACGAAGGGAGTCGTGGGATCAGGGAAAACCCCAAAGCTTCTCAATCGTATCCGGGGGGGCACCACCCGTCTTCGATTTTAGTTTTCGGTGATGACTTTGAGACGGGCAAACGTTCGGCCTCCTTCATTGTCGGCTGGACGAACGATCACTTGATCCCGTCCCCCGGCCACGGCAGTGCGATTGACCACGACTCCCGGATCCCAGGTTTGAAGGTCAGCGGAAAACTCGATCTCCACCAGCACGCCACAGGAATACCTGGCCTGCTCGAACCCAAAGACAAGTTGACCATCCAATGCCGTCACCGTGATGGGGTTCGGGTCGTTGGCACCGGGATTCGAGCCAGTGACATATTCGATGAGGGTCGGAATTCCATCGCGATCGGCATCCGAGAGCTCATCACCCGTTGAGAGTCCGTGCACGGAGAGCCAATCGTCCAGAGAAACGCTGTCGTCGGCACCCGGTGAACCATCGGGTGAGACACTGGCGCGCCAAGTCGCGGCGTCCGAGTGATCAATGCCGCTGACCGGGCATCCCATCGTCAGGGAATAGCCGGCACCGTCAGCCGCAACCGGCCACGGCATTTCGTCGTCATAGATAAATTCATGAATCGCCGATCCCAAGCCGAGGGAAAGTTTTAAATTCTCACCGCCATTGCTGAGTCGATCCCCTGTTTCCCACTGACCGGCAATAGGCAAACCCGGCCCGTATTTCGCTTGGAAGGCCGGAAGGTCCGCAACCACCAGAAGGTAGGCTCCCGCGGCAATGGTGGTCCCGTCGGGGAAGTCGAAGTCAATCCCCTTGGTGAAACGAACTCCGGTAAGATCAAGGGTGGTTGGGCCGACATTCCGAATCTCAATGAATTCAAAAAGCTCATCACCGGCGGGATGATACATGATCTCGCTAATCACCAATCCATCGCGGAAGGGAGTGACGTCCGGATCACCTGCAACAAACTCAATCGCCTCGGACCAATGACTTCCCCGGCCCGTATCATCAAAATGCCTCACGCGAACGCGGTAGGTTTTTCCCGGTCGCAGCGCCGAAGTCGGGATGGCAAGGTTGGCACCGCCACTCGATGACCAAGCTTCTTCAATCTCATACTTCCACGGATCTCCCTTCACATAACCCGGAGTGCTGGGATTGTAGACTTCGCCAACGCGCCACTGCATCGAGGCAAAGGTCCCGCTACCCTGGGGATCGGAGAAAGCGCTGCTTTGGAAACTCAAGCCATCGACCGGGAAACCCGCGTCTCCGGTGTAGGTAAGTGTCGGTTGATCCGGGATGGCATTGTCAGCCGCTTCCTGCGCCAGGTATCCCCAGCCGTAGCCATCCTCGTCCCGGTCGTTGACCGCAAAAGGAGTGGGGTCGACATCATACATGTAGTCGATGATGCTTTCCTGAAAACCCTCGTGGTCCGCCGTCGGAATGGTGCGGAAGTAATCGGTCTGCAAGCCGGTCTCGAATCTTGAAAGCTGATACCAGGGACCGCGGTGACCACCCCTCGTTCGCGGGTGATAAGACCACATGTATTCGTCGGCATCAACCATGGTCAAAGGCACTCCGGTCGGATTGACGAATTGGGAAATCTCTTCCACCAACTGCGCGGCGTGACCGCCATCGCGATTGATATCCGAAAAAAGCAAGTCCCCCAATTCACGACAGCGGTTGCGGAACTCAAGACGAATTTCGGGATGATCGAGACAACGGTCCGCCCGGATGACACCGCTCCACACGTGCTTGACGGGAGCATACATCATATCGAGATCCCAAGGAATGACCCGCCATTGGTCGGCCGTGGGTTCGTGATAGAAATAGTAGTTGGTGGTATCCCGCAGATCGACGTTTCCTGTAGCCCGGTTGATCGCCCGGAATCCATAGTAGCTTTCCAGGTGGAATTGATCGCGCCACCATTCCACCGTATTCAGGTTGGCACTCGCGGCATAAAAGGTGTTCCAGTCCGAGGAATCCTCCACCTGGGTTGGTCCCTGGTTTTTTTTATCTCCCCCGCCCCCCTGGATTTTGTAGACGTTGCCATCGGCCAGATCGAACTCATCGAGGAAGCGGCCGTCGGGATGTTGGATCGCTTGATAGAGGCCCCACAAATCTCCCTCATACTGGTCGGCGGGAGCTTCCTCGGCACCATCAATCACCCGAAAATGAACGTGATGGGTATTGGATCCGGTGACACTGGCCAGCTGATAGAGCCGGTGGGGCACGATTTCGTTCAACCCGGCGATCCCACGCTGGGAAGAAAGCCACGGCGAAGCACAGGAGTTAAAATTTAAAGTCTTCCAGGTCGTCTTGTAGCGTTTCCCGTAAGCATCCCGCGCTCTGAAATCATGAGTGCGATTGAACTTGAAACGCCATTTGTTTTTCCCGCTGACATAGGTTGAAGCTTCACCCCGGTTGTAAAACTGAATGTGGTCATAAACGCGACCCTCATAAACCATCGTGCCCCACATGCGGACACCATCGGAACCACTGGAATACTGGCTGTTGGTGACATCGCTTGAATTTGCCACGAGATGATACACCGGCTGGGCATTCCCCATCACCTCGGCCGGAATCGTTTGAGGAGCAGTTGAGCCCGGCTGCTTCGCTCCGGTCCACGCGGGAACTCCATCGTAGACAAAGTAGGCGAAGTTCGGCTGCTCATCATCGGCATAGGGAACCTGAATTCCGTTCCCGAGAGAATCCTCCAACTGGATCCGATAGCGGACGAGCCGACGGTGCACCTGCAAGGAGGCCGGTAGAGTGGCGGTGAAAATCGAATCGCCCGCCGAGGCATCACCGGCTGTCCCATCATCGACCATGGGGACATCGGTCCACGTCGTCTGGTAAGCGGCATCACTCTTGCGAATGTAGCTGCCGGGATCCACAAGTTGATAACCAAGAGTCACCGGACCAACACCATCGGCATCAGTGATCAAGGCTGTGATCTTAACTTCGTCACCCCCAGCCGGTTGTTCGGGGGTATGATCGACCTGTCGGATGGCAGGCGGAGCGGCACTGATGTTTGGAGCCGCCACACTATTGGCCCCACCAGGTGTCGGATTACCGGTGGCAGTGCCGGGGTCGGGAGTCTTGAGTTCAACGTCGATTGAAAAATCGCTACTTCCCAAGGTGGCATTCAAGGCATGAACCGCGACAATATTGCTGCCTCCCACGAGGACGTTGCTGGCATTGTTGACAATGACTTCCTCCCAAGCCGCTTCGTGGTTGGTTCCGGTATCGTCGAAAGCTTTGGCCCCACCGGTCACCGAGACGCGGGCCACTTCCTGCCCGTTGATCCAAACGATCGCGCCATCATCGCAATAGACCCGGACCAGAAGACGGGCGGGGATTTCATCAGCAGGCACGGTGAAGGTTTTCCTGAGATAAACGGTGGAGTAACTACCCTGCATGTCATTCAAAACGGTGGCATCGTCACCATCTCCGTAGCCGATGGGAGCAACTCCCGAAAGCCAGCTGGCATCCTGGGAAAAACTCAACTCACGCCATGCCTCAACCGGGTTTGAAGCCTCACTGTTTCCCTTGCGATAACTCCAACCGGCCCCCCGTGGCAGGTAGGTCACAACCGGCCCCACCGGTCCGGTGCCGGCACTTCGCCACGATCCACCGAGATCATTATCGAGTGCGGGATGAATGAGCTCCATCGAGCCCCCGTTTCCCCGGGCCGATGAAGGCCAGGGAAAGCCCGCCTTGTAGTCAACCCGGTCCACTTCTGCTCCACCGCCGTCCAGCAAACGCAAATCATCTCCATCCACACTGAGATTCCCCGAATACTGTAGACTCGTGGTCACCCCAAACTTCGACTGCATCGTAGCGATGTCTTCGGCAATGACGAGATAGGCTCCCGGTGCGATCGAGGTGCCATTTGGAAAAACAAAGCCTCCCACCCCGGTGAGAGTCCACCCCGTCAGGTCCACCGAAAGATCCCCGGCATTGTAGAGTTCCACAAATTCCGCCGCTTCGGTCTTCGGTTCGGCATCGTAGTGCACCTCGTTAATCACCACCCCCAAAGTTGCCGCAGCGGTCGTGGTGAAAGTTCGTGATTCCGGAGCCCAGCTGATCCCGGCACCATTCTCGGCGCGCGCCCGAAAATAATAGGTGGTCTCTGGAACGAGCAGACTCACCGTTTTGGAGAAGTCTCCATTGTCGGACCCAGCGCCTGCGCTTCTTTCCCAGGCGGCAGGGTTCGTCCCACCGTCACTGGTGCCATAGTAGAAAACCAGGGCGGGAGTATCGCTCCCGGTATCGGTCACCGTTCCTTCCAATCGCGCGGACGACCCCGTCACGTTGGTGGCATCCCGATTGACCAAGCTCGCTGGAACGGCAACCGGGGTGGTGAAACTTTCGCTCGAAGCAGCCCAGGCACTTCCACCCGAATTCCGGGCAAACGCACGAAAGAAATAGGTCGTGCCATCACTCAGTCCGGCAACTCCGCCACTCTGGCTTTCACCCACAGTTCCCAGAGAGAGAGTGCTCTGCCAATTGCCCGCAGTGGTTCCCCCATCGGAGGTTCCGTAATAAATCGTCACCACCGGATCTTCACCACCGGTCGAAGTCACCTGCGCTCCGAACGTCGCCGAATTTGCCTCGATATCCAGTGCGGCCATACTTGAAACCGACGGGGCAAGGGGCAGCGTCGTGAAGGACTCCGTCTCGGAAGTCCATCTTGTTCCTCCCGCGTTGGTGGCCTTGGCACCAAAGAAGTAAGTCGTGGCAGGCAACAACCCGGTCACGTTTAAAAAGAATTCCGCCGACTGCGTCCCCGCAAGAGTCACCGGGGAATCCCACGCACCTTCGATCTGACCACCATCTTCATCACCGTAGTAAATCGTCACTGTCGGAGCGCCGATTCCCACGTCGGTGACATTGCCGCTTAAAGTGGCAGTCGATGCTGTGACCAAAGTGGCTGGCGTCACCCTGACATCGGCAAGGTCGGTATTGGCACCGCTCAGATCGGTGGCGGGAGCACCCCCAGCCAAGGTGGAAATTTCCGCAGGCGTTAGAAAACCAGCCCAAACCGCAAATTCATCCAGCCGACCTCCGAAGCCATTGTTGGTTCCGGCCGGTTCCGCTCCGATCATCAGCTGCCCGGTGAAGGATGGGATCGCAGCCGCTCCAGTTGCCTGTTCATCGAGCATCACGCCGTCAATCCAGATTTGTTTCTTTCCCCCGGCGACTTGAAGCACGACATGCTTCCACTCGTTCAGGGTCGAGGTCCCAATTGAAACGTTCCTGCGATTGGCTCCTCCGCAGCAGGCCCCGCCGTGGTCGAAGTAGGCATTGCCATCGCCCCAGGGAACGTGGGCTTGAAAGCCCCGATTCCCTCCGCCGCTGGAGGCGACAATTCCAAATGACGTGCTTGAGGCATTTCCTCCGCTCCCGTTGCCGATGTCATACTGCCAAAAGCTCACGGCCATCGCATCATTGGTCGTCGCCATGGACAAATCCACCGTCGCGTCGGCCCGGGCACCATTGCCACTCGCTCCCACGTCGAGCGCCCGATCCCCCACCGCGCCGCTAAACCCCTCGGCGTCCCCACTAATAACACCTCCACCATTTAGAGTGGCATTGGCTCCATTTCCCGATTGGTCCGCAGTTTGACCATTGAAGTTGTAGTAGGCGAGAAGCTCGGCAGCCTCCAGACAAACAGAAGAGGTCAGGAACAGAGCTGCGAAACCCGCCCAGAAAAAACTTTGATGGGAATACTTCATGGTCAAATCAAGGTGTATTAAAACGAGCAGGTCCAAAAAGAATTTTCAGTTTCCTGCAATGGCTTCTTCTCGGGCTTGCTAATAGGCTCCATTGGTTCCAAACATCTCCTTCTTGGAAGCGCGGGGACGTCGACGCACCGAGTGATCGGGATCGCCGGTCTCGCGGTCGAATTCATCAGGAGTTCGCTTTGAAGGAAGGTAGTCGTTTGTCCTCTTGAACTGGAGCTCAAGCATAGCCATCATGTCCTCCAGGACTGTCTCGTGATTCGGATTCTCGATAAAATGATTCGGATTTTCGGCTAGATTGGTGAGCTCAAAGGGATCGTTCTTAAGATCGTAAAATTCAAGTTGAGCCCGCGGTTTCTTGAGGCAGCGAAACTGGGCGGGAGTCAGTCTATTTTCTTCTCTCAGCCTCTGAATGGCGGTCCAGGTTGGACTCCTCCCGGCATCTGCCGATGGTGTGTTCGGAAGATCGGGGTAGGTATTTCGAATGAGCTTCCATCTTTGATTCACAACCGCGCGACCGTGATCCTCAAAGTCGTGCCAATGATCTTCGGCAAAAACAAATCTTCGTGTCTTGGCCGTGTTCTTTTTAAGAATGGGAAGAAAACTAACCCCTTCAAATGACTTCGGGGACTCCAATCCGGCTATTTCAAGAAAAGACGGTGCGATATCCACTGACGACACGAGACTTGTTGTCGTCTGGCCTGCTTTGATTTCTGCGGGCCACTTCACGATCCATGGCGTGCGAATGCCACCGTCATAGAGAGTGGTCTTATCACCCGGAAAGGGTCGGCCGTTGTCACTGATGAAAAGAATGAGTGTATTGTCGCTCACTCCCTGCTTCTCCAGTTCGGCCACCACCTTCCCCACGTATTGATCGAGCCGTCCGATCTCGTCGTAGTAGAGGCGGAAATCCTCGCGGACTTCCGGAGTGTCCGGCATGTAGGGAGGAATTCGAATATCCGAATTCTTGTGAGGTTTTTCCAAAGCGCCATCTTCGTAGGCCCTATGAGGATCCAGGGCAGCCAACCAGAGGAAGAAGGGTTTGTCCTTGGGGCGGTTTTGCAGAGTGGACACCCAGGCTTCACATCCGCTTGGAGATTTTGCCACCATCTTGCCCGGCTTGGCATCGGGCCCGGTGGGGAGAATAAATCCGGCGGTGGAAGCTTCGAAGACATCGTCGAAGCGATCCTTGACCGCATCACCAAGATGCCATTTCCCCGCTGCTGCGGTGTAGTATCCCGCATTCTTCAACAACTCGACAAAGGTGACGGATTCCTTGGGCAGCGGCCAGTGCAGTTGCTCGGCTCCGGTGTTGTGGGGGTAGCGCCCCGTAATGATACTTGCCCGGCTTGGACTGCACGAATTGGCAGTCAGGTAAGCATGCTGGAACTTCATTCCGCTCTTCGCCAGGGCATCGATGTTGGGCGTCTTGATCGAGGGGTGACCATAGACCCCGCAATCGTCCCAGTTCATGTCATCGGCAATGATGAGAACGAGGTTTGGTTTCTCAGCGGAGAGTGAAGGGAGACACAGGGCGATGAATGGGAGCAGGAACTTCATTTTTGAGAGATGGGATTTCCGAAGGCGTCGACCTCGATGCGGACCCCTTCCGAGATGGGAGGCTGCATCATTTTCGCGATGACTTTTTCGAGCTTGGCCCTGGCGGTTTTGGCCTCGGCCGAGAGGTTGGCGGGATCGAGAAGCTCTTCCTTGTAGTCCACGCCATCAATCGCGAAGAGACGACCGTCTGAGAAGAGTTTGTAATTGTGGTCGAGCGCGAAGATGGAGCGGGAGAAAGCCATCTTGTCCCAACCGGGTCGCGGATCATACCAGAAGAAGGCCCAGTCACGGGGCTTGGCTCCGGGATGTTTGTGGATGGAGGGAGCAAAGGACACGCCATCGTGTTGCCAGTCCGAAGGGATCTTTTTTCCGGCAAGTTCGGCGAGGGTCGGAAGGAAGTCCGATGGATCGATGAGTTGGGATGAAACCTCCGGCTTGATCTGACCGGGCCAACTGGCGATCAAGGGAACGCGTATTCCACTTTGGATGGGCTCGGCTTTGCCACCTTTGACCAGCTTTCCGTTGAGATGCGAAGTCACTGACTTGTTGGCTCCATTGTCCGAGTAGAACAGAATCAGAGTTTCCCTGGTGAGACCAAGCCCCTCAACCCCATCGACCACCTTCCCCACGATCGTGTCCATGTAAGCCACCATGTCAGGGAAGTATTTGTCATCTTCCTCCAACCGCCTGGAAGGATCCTCGTTCCAAATTTTGGAATGGGGAGTCGGATTGACCGGCCAGTGCGGAAGAGCCATCGGGTAATAGACAAAAGCCTTTTCGTCTTTGTTTTCCTTCAGGAAATCGAGGAGGAAATCGACCGCCAGATCCTCCCCGTATTTCCCTTCGACATTCTTGTGAAGTTTTCCGTCTCTCAGAAAAGTGGGATTAGCATAACGCGACCCCTTGTCCTCGGTGTGCAGGGAGTGAAAGAGCGAGTATTCGTGAAAGCCCGCATCCTTCGGATGCATCCCGGTGCCGCGTCGTTTCTCCGCATTGGGAAAATCAGGCGGGTCGTATGACTGCAGCTGCCACTTTCCCGAGATGCAGGTGCGATAGCCGAACGACTGCATCAGGTGACCGAAAGTCTTTTCCTCAGGCGGTAGAATACCAAAGTACTTCCAGTTCCGGTGGTTCTCCCGACCCGTCATTATTTCCAGACGGGTGGGAGAGCAAAGAGGCTGCGAATAGGCGTGGGTGAAGCGGAGTCCCGTGGCCGCCATTTGATCGAGGCGGGGAGTCTTATAATCTGATCCGCCGTAACACCCCAAGCCCTCGAGGCCGATGTCATCCGCCATGATCAAAATGATCTTTCTGGGCAACATGGGGTGCCCCGCCAACGAGATCAAAACAGAGCAGGAAAAAACAATGAGAGTGCGGCTGAGCATGACAGACGATGACTATCGTTCGCGCTTCAATTTGAAAGCCGGATGCTCGGAGGGAGTGCGAACCTGGTCCATGAGCGTGGTCAACTCAGCCACCTTGCCTGAGTTCTTTGTCGAAAGGTCGGTCTTCTCGGATGGATCATTCTCAATATTAAAGAGTTCGGCCCGTGGATTGGCGTCTTTGTTGGTGTTGTAGAGAATCAACTTCCAGTTTCCCTTAAGAATGGCCCGCTTCCCTCCGCCCTCGAAGAATTCCCAGTAGAGATGCTCGTGCTTCTTCTGTTCACCTTTCCCGAGAAGCGTCGGAACCAACGAATACCCATCGGTATCGGCTTGCTCCTCG
Organism: Verrucomicrobiia bacterium; assembly: GCA_030432565.1. Lineage (GTDB taxonomy): Bacteria > Verrucomicrobiota > Verrucomicrobiia > Verrucomicrobiales > Akkermansiaceae > SW10. The sequence goes on from JAUIGV010000014.1 coordinate 44,801, forward strand.
GCACCGGAGAGTTCGCGCACGGTTGGAGAAATATCCCAAAAGGCCGACGGATGGTCGCTGACCTGTCCCGCTGCAATTTTGCCGGGCCACCAGGCAATCATGGGAACCCTGACGCCTCCTTCATAAAGATCGCGCTTGCCGCCGCGCAGTTGACCACTGGAGTTAAAGCTGTCACGCCGATGACCACCCTCCTGCATCGCCCCATTGTCGCTCGAAAAAATCACAAGGGTGTCTTCGGCGAGTCCCAGGTCTTCAAGCTTTTCCAGCAAAAGCCCGATGTTGTGGTCCATGTAGGAAATCATGGCGGCGAAGGTCGTCTTCGGTTCGCGCTCGTAGGAATAGTGGGGATGCTTGTCACGGGCAGGTAAAAGTTTCTCCTTGAGAATGGGACGATACTTGGCCTTCCACTCTTCCTTGGCGCGGAGGCTGGCGTGCGGGACTTGCAGGGCGAGATGAAGGAAGAAGGGACCGTCCTTCTGCTTCTCGATGTAATCGAGGGCTTCCTTCGTCACCACGGTCGACGAGTAATTGTCACCATCATGAAGGGTATTGTTGGGATACTTCACTTTCCCGGTATTCCGCCAGAGGTAGTCCGGATAGTAAAAGTGGGCCGCAGTATGCGAGGTGTAACCGAAGAAGTAATCGAAGCCCTTGTCGATCACGAGGGCCGAGTCGTCGGTGTTGCATCCAAGTCCCGACTTCCCAATCAAAGCCGTATGATATCCCGCCCGTTGCAATGCAGCCGGGAAGATGGGGTCCAGCGGATCACGACGCATTTGCAGACTGCCATTCCCGCGAACATAAATATTACCCGTGTGCTTCCCCTGGAGAAGAGCACTCCGCGAAGGCGCGCAAACCGTGCTCCCGGAATAGTGGCGGGTAAACTTCATCCCCTCCTTCGCCATGCGGTCGAGGTTGGGAGTCTTGATGATTTTCTGTCCGTAGCAACCGAGATCCCCGTAGCCGAGATCGTCAGCGAGAATGTAAATGATGTTCGGCTTCCGCGCGGAGAGAGGCAGCGAAAGAACAAGGGCGAGAAGGGCAATGAGTCGTTTCATGAAATCTTTTGATGATCCTAGGTGGTTTGGAAGGTGATGGGAAACCATGAAAACAGGAAAAGCCCTCACCCTCCGGGCAAGCCAGGATCCTCTTCGCTACTTCCAAAACCCACCGGATCGAAACCGGGCTTGGCGAAGCAGCTCCAGAGGCAATCTTTTTAAATGACGTTCAAGATGACCGAACCGAAAATTGAAGCGTATTGACATGTGGGCAGGCGGTCCTTCAAGTTAACATCCTGGCTCCCGTGAAACGCATCTAACAAAGGACGATGAAAACAATCCCGACAATGGGAAGACACGTCAGCGCAAAAGGTATCGCCTTCTGTTCGCTCTTACTCGGCGCACTCGCGTATTCCCAGGCGACACCCAATGACTTTGGGCACTCCGGCAGGGTCGGGAGCCACAAACCTCGACCGGGCTCTGAATTCTTCACCTTGGTTGTTCTGCCTGACACCCAGGGCTACGCTGATACCCGGCTCCGGGAAACCCAACATCATTGGCCCGGGCTTGGTGATCAACGCACCTGCTTTTTCAAACAAACCGAGTGGATCAAGAAGAATCAGACGAAGAGAAATATTGTTATGGTTGCCCATGTCGGAGATATCACCCAGACAGACTACGACGAAGAATGGAAAATCGCAGACGCAGCCTTTCGAACGATCGACAATCAGGTTCCATACCTTCTGGTTTCCGGAAATCATGACATGGGGTATTCACCCCGACATCGTAAAACGGGCTACTCGCGCAAGAGCCAATTCAGCACCTACTTCAAACCTGAGCGTTTTACCGGGAATCCCCTCTACAACCCACATTTTGGAAGGCAAAAGGACCTCCATTTTTTTGAAGATGGGAAAATTGAAAACTATTTCCTGTACTTCGAATCGGCGGGGATTAAATTTCTCATTCTTGCCCTGGAGTTCAAGCCCCGGGACGAAGCTCTCGACTGGGCAAACAATGTGGTTGCCCGGCATCCCGACCACCGCGCCATCGTGGTGACTCATGGTTATCTCACGAGACAACCGGGGCAACTTTCGGAGGGCGACAGTTACGCCATCAAGGGAAACCCGGGGAAATTCATCTGGGAGAAGTTCGTAAGCCGCCACAAGAACATCTTTCTTGTTCTCTCGGGACACGCCATGGAAAACCGGCTGACCAGCAAAGGAATGCATGGAAATACCGTGCATCAGGTCCAAGCGGATTATTGGTATTGGGATCTTCCCGAAATCAAAGCCGGGAGCGGTTACCTCCGCATCATGACGTTTCATCCTGGAAAAAACAAACTTGAGGTTCAGACTTATTCCCCGGTGCTGGACAAGTATCTAAACCGCCCAAGCAGCAGGTTCTCGCTCCCTTTCGCGATGAAGAAAGAGAAGGACTGAGGGTGAATCCGGCCGCATGGTCGCAACAAGAACAAACCGGTTGGTTTGTTTCGTCCTGACGTTCGCCTTGTCCGGAGGGGCCTGATCAACTCAAGAGGCCCAAAGATTCCTCACTGCTCCCAAAGGACTCCTGGTCCATGTCATGTGCGTGGAGGAGATCAAGGAAGAGGTTGCAGAGCGGAGTTGGCTTCTCAAGGACAGAGTGCCCCCGATGACGATAGCCACCGCCCGCGACGATGGTTGGAAGATTCTTGCAGATATGATTTGAGGAGTCACCGAAATTGCTCCCAATCATCACGGTGGTATGATCGAGCAGGGTTCCCTTCCCTTCTTTGATTCCATCCAGATCGCTTAGGAAACGGTTCAGATTTCTCACGATATCCAGTTCGATACGGCTGAGCTTGGCGAGAGCATCAGCCTTGCCTCCATGATGGGAAAGAGTGTGCCATCCGCCGGTGGCGCCAGGCACGGTGATCGCACCGTAGATCCAATCCAAGGAAAGGGTAATGACCCGGGTCGAGTCGGTTTGGAAGGCCAGCTTTGATAACTCGAGGAGGTTTCGCACCTTCGCGGAAAAAGCAAACTCCTGGTCATTGCTCAAGGTGTCGGGAACCTCAGGCTTCTTGGTTTTGAGCCAGAATTCTTGATGCTTGAGCTGTGCCTCGAGCTCCCCGATGACCGCTCGATAAGATTCAATTTTGGTAAGATCACCGCCCTGCTTCTGAATCCTCTCCATGTCCCGGTAGAGGGACTTGACCACCTGCCGGTCGTTCTCAATCTGCCTGCGCCTGGCAGTGAGGTCTTCCTCCCCGAAGAGTCGGTCGAAAATCTTGCGTTCGTCGGACATGGGAGGGATGGCCACTCCCCGGCTGTTCCAGGAACACCCCCATCCCCGGTCATAGATACTAAAAGAGAGCGAGGGAAAGCGGGTTCCCCTTCCAATTTTTTCAGCAAGGACTTGATCAAGCGAAATGGAATTAACGAACTGGCTGGCTTCGGGCCTCGGCACCCCGGTTAGAAACGACTTCTCCGAATCATGGTTGCTGGTTTCCATTCCCGGGTGGAAGAGATTTTGAAAAACCGTCATCTTCTCACGAACTGCAATCTCCTTGAGATAGGTCGAGCTTTCGAAATCATCGCGCTTGGACGGGAAAAAATTAGGCGCGTAAAAACCCAGGGAATTACAGATGAAAATGACCCGTTTGGGCGGATTCTTTTCCTTGGCGCCAGTCTCTCCCCGGAGACTTAACGACTGCATGGCTAAAGGGAGCGCGGCTCCAAACTTTAAGAATTCTCTTCTGCGGTAATGGCTCATTTTTTCGCTTCGTTCAGGGATTCAACCAACACTTCGGTGATCAGATTCTTCAAACGCAGGTTTGCAGGATCTTCGCCGAGAAAATTCCAAAGATGAAGACGACGGGTGAGCGTTGGCTCACACCCATTGGCGTATTCAAAAAAGGTCTTTGCAAAGTGATAGGCAATCTGTCGCTCTTCCGCGAGAAGGACTTTCTTCAGCCCAAAAATATCCGTGAATTTCTCGCTGCCAATCTCGCCGGAAGCATCGACACGGCCTCCCGTCTTAAAATATCCCTGCGGGCGATAGGTGAAAGTGCTGCGGTGGGCCTGCTTGATCTTGTATTGCTCACGCCACTCACCAATGGCGTCGAAATTTTCCAGTGCGAAACCATAAGGATCGATGGCTTTGTGGCAGGCAAAGCAGGTCTTGTTGTTCTTGTGTTGCTCGATCTGCTCTTTGAGCGTCTTCGCATTTCCGTGCTCCGGCTCTATTGCTGAAACACTTTCGGGGGGCGGTGACAAAGGAGTGCCCACGATATTTTTGGAAATCCAGGCACCTCGTAGAATGGGCGAGGTATTAAAACCATCGGTGGTCACTTTCAAAACACTCCCCATGGTCAGCAGGCCGCCCCGGGGGGATCCTTCGGGAAAAACCACCTTCTTCAACTCCTGACCAATCACGTCCTCGACGCCGTAATGCCGGGCGAGACGTTGATTCAGAAAAGAGAAATCGGAATCAATGAGAGTCCGGGCAGAAAGATTCCCGCGAACCAGATGTTGCAAATAAGCCCGGGTTTCGAGCGGCAGATAGTGATCCAGAAGATCGTCGTAAAGGGGATACAATTTGAGCGAAGGAGTCACTTTGTTCAGCCCCCGCAAATTCAGCCATTGGTCGCTGAACGAGCGGATCATCCGGCCACTGCGCTTGTCATCCAGCATGCGGTGAATCTGGTGGCGCAGGGTGTCGCCATGGAGTCCGTCCGAGGACGCGACTGCGAGAAGTTCGCTGTCCGGAACAGACAACCAAAGGGCGCGGGCGAGATCAGCGGCCTTCGCAAAGGAATCATTGGCATGCTCACCGGGAGCCATCAGAAAACGTGGGGAACAAACCATCGCCTTCAGCCCCACCTTGGCCGCCATCACAAAGTCACCGTGCTTTGCAAGTTCCTGCAAGCCGACATCAAAGTAGGGCTTGAGATCTTCCTCGCCAAGTTTTGAGGAAAAGGCCCTCTCGGCAAAATCTCGCAGGACACTTTTCAGGACTTCGGGCGAATTGGCTTCGACCCTAACAACAGAGGTCCCGGCTTCATCGACCAGCGAGGCCACCACATCCAGTCGACCGATGGAGGCAATCGACTTTCCATCGAGAGAAACGGCATCGGTGACGAGAAACTTAATGAAGCGACTGGTCGTTTCCTGCGGAAAGACAATCGGCTGCTCGTTGGCAAGCCTGACATCCAGCCCACCGTCCATCACCTTGTCCCCCCACGTTTTTCCATCGTTGGAAAAGTAGATCTCATAGGCTTTCACCAATCCATTGCCGTTGCCGCCTTGCCAGGTTGCAAAAGAAAGTCCTTCGATCACCGCACCGTTCGGATTTTCAAAAATGACATAGTGTGGTGGTTTCGCCACCTCCGGAGAAAAGCGGGTGTGCCAGAAGGTCAAACTCGAGCCATCCTGCAGCTTCTCCTTCTCCATCCCCTCCTGAGAACTACTGACCATCACAGACCCTCCAATCTTCTGCAGGTTGGTTTGAAACCTTTCCGTCTTCCCGTTCACCCTGGAGTCGGCCTTGAGCGGAAGCCCGGCGAAGACTTGCGAGTAGGAAGCCGGAGGCCAGGAATCGACCAGCGGTCCCCGCACTTTCAGTTGCTTGATGTAGATTCCCCGATTCGGATTCCTCTCTCGAAAATTGTGGCGGGAATAGCAATGCACCGAAATATTCTCCCCGGGCTTGAGGAAGACGCGAATGGTCCGCGATTCCAGATCCCGGTTACCGAGGGAAATCACCCCCACCAACCGCTGTGGCTGCGGACGGTCGTCGGCGTAGTAATACTTACCCGCATGAACCTGCAGGCTCATGCCATCTTGAAATTCGGCCACCTTCGCCGCGTCAAAAGTAAGCTCATACCACCCGGCCACCGGAGGATCGAAGCCATCGTAGAAGAAGGAATAGCTGTTGCCATTGTTGGCCCGCGTCCACGAGAATAAGGTGCCACCCTCATAGGGCCGATGGTAAATCCGATAGCTCTCGTGGCTGTCCCGAACCTTGTTCGTGATCCACTGCCTCTCAATCGGAAAGCCCCCGGCCGGAAAAGCATGATTCAACATTCGGTCCGCCACCGAAAAATACGCCCCCAACATCTCGCGGGTCAGCTTGATCTTGCGGCTTGAATCAAAGTTGTTCGTTCCACGATCCTCGGGAATCTCATCTCCAAGATCGAGATCAATGCCAAGAAGATCATTCAGAGACGAAACAAACTCATGCCGGCTGATCCGACGGAAGGAATCAGGCTCCTTTCCTTCCTGTCGATTCGCCAGCCACTCGAGAACGATTACTCTCTCTTCCTGAGTGGGCTGCTTCTTGTCGGCCGGAGGCATTTTCCCCGTCACAAGATTCTCAAAAATCAACGAACCCTCCCGATGTCCCTTTTCAACAAAGGCCATCAAGTCGAGGCCGCCTTTTTTGGAGGCTTCATCGTGACAATCAAAACAGTAGTTCTCGAGAATATCGTAAACTTTCTCATCGGATCCACGGGCAGGCTGAACCGCGCCAATGAGAAGCATAGCGCAAGAGAAGAACGAAATGGAGACTCTCTTCATGGCCCGGCGAATCAGGTTTGCTTCGGAGCTCCTTCAAAGAACTCCGCTGGTAGGTCCCTCGCAAGCGACTTAGCTCTTTTTTTGAACAATGCGATCATCAAGAAAATTCTTCGGAACGATATCCCCCGGAGTCAGTCCAGCCGACCTCACGACAAAGAGGAATCGTTGCAGAAACTAGTTTTTACCAGCCAGCTGAATGACGAGCGGTAACAAAACCAGCCCACCGCTTCCGGAGGTGCCCCCTTGAGAATCTGTCGTTGTGTCATGGCGCTGGCTTTCATTGAAGTTCCTCACTTTTGCGTCTGATCAAAATCTTTGCGATACAAAAATGAAACACGGGAAAGGACGAGAGCTCCACCAAGGATGGCACTGCAAAAGCGGTAACCTTTAAAAGCTCTGCTATCGTAACAGCATCTCTATCGATCGGCAGACAAATCAGCTCTTCAAGGTTCGTATCTGGTTTCATAGGATTTCGATCCCAAGCCAAACCCTCGAGAACCAGATGAGTTCACGGAGTCGTCACGCATCCTTTTCACGGAATCTCATTACTGGAACGATTCAAGGCGAGTCTCTTAAACCTTGGTGAATATGACGATGCCCGGGCCACGACGTCATCATGTTTGGAATCGTATCCCGACCACCAAAATGCTACCCCACAGGAGTTGATGAATGCTTCCCCTCTACCTTTCTTATCCCTTTTTATCTCCCTCATTGCACTGGCCGATTCAGCCCCTTTCCCTCCCGCCAAGGACTTTGCAATCGAAACGGTTGCAACTGATCTTTCCAACCCGATGGAGATGTCGATTGCCGGGGACCTCGTTTTCATCGCCGAGCTTCATGGAAATATCAAAGTGCTTGATCTCGCAACAGGTATCACGAGGGTGGCGGTCCACCTTGAAGTCGACTATCGCAAACCCGGCCCGAAGTGGAATTGGGATGTGGAATCCGGTGTTCTTGGAATCGCGGTTGATCCCAACTTTGAAAAGAACAATTGGGTCTATATCTGCTACACCCGCCCCGGCGGCGAATCAGTGAAGCATAACCATACGGTATCACGATTCCGCTACGAAGATGGCCTTTTGAACAAAGCCACCGAGGAAGTCGTCATCCAAATTCCCGCCCTACGCGACAAGGATCGTATTCACGAAGCCGGCTCCCTCGCCTTTGGTCCAAAAGGAAATCTTTTCATCAGTATTGGTGACAACCAAGACCACACTCAGTTTCACTATGCCGCGCGCACCTCGACCAACAGCGCGGTCTTGAATGGCAAGATCATGCGCATTCGTCCGGGAAAAGAAGGTGGCTACTCGATTCCAGACGGCAACCTCTTTCCGCCCGGCACTCCAAAAACCCGACCTGAAATCTACGTCATGGGTTGTCGCAATCCTTTTCGCATCTCAATCGATCAACGAACCGGCCACCTCTACTGGGGCGAAAACGGACCAGCCGACCACTACTGCGGCAGCCTCAAAAACGTCGACAAAAAACTCCTCCCGCCGGGCTACGACGAATTCAACCAAGCCCGCAAGCCGGGCTTTTTCGGGTGGCCCTTTTTCATCGGACCCAACGAATCTTATCCCGATTACTCCTTTGAAGAAAACAAGGTCAAGGGTGTGTTTGACCCGGAGAAGCCGATTAATTCCTACAAAAAAAATACCGGAATCAAGGAACTGCCGCCGACGCAAAAGCCCATGATTTGGTACAGCCATCCTCCCTCGAAAAAATTCCCCTCCCTCGGAAGCGGCGGAGCTTCGGCCATCGGGGGGCCGATCTATTATCACGATGACTCCCGCGGTGACGAAGGACTTCCCGAGTCCTTCAATCACCATTGGTTCATTGCCGACTACGCCCGCGGCTGGGTCAAGATGGTCAAGCTCGACGACAAGGAAAACATGGTCGCGATCAAACCCTTCCCTGCCAACCACCGCTTTCAAACACCCACAAACATCAAGTTCAATCGCGCCGGCCAGATGTTTGTCCTGCAGTATGGCAAAGGCGGTTGGGATCCCAACAATGGCGGCAGCCTCGTGCGAGTCAGTCACCGTATCGACGGCGGCCTCTCCGGAAACCAGGTGGTTGCCGTTCGGCCTCTCAGAGGACTCCCGCCCAAACATCCGGGCACCGCTTTGATGCGACAGTTCAACTGTGCGGCCTGCCACCAACCGGGAAGCACCGCCATCGGGCCGTCCTTCGAAATGATCGTCAATCGCTATGCCGATCTCCCCGCGAAGAAGTCCTACCTGAAGGAGCAGATCAAAACAGGAAGCAAGGGCATCTGGGGCGAAGTCCACGCCATGCCGCCTCATTCCTACTTGAATGACGAACAGCTGACCCAAATCGTCGAGGCTCTCCTGGGACTAGAGCTGGCCAGGCATGACGCCCGCGGCATCTCCGTCACCCTCGCCAAACCACCCAGCCCAAACTATCCCGGAACCGGATCCGCCGAACTCGTCGATGGCGTGAGCGGTGATCCTGAGAACCTTAAAAACGACTGGCTTGGTTTCGAAGGCGAAGATCTCATCGCCACCATCGATCTTGGACAAACAACCTCGATTCACGAGCTGGGACTTTCATCCTGTCAGGTGACCTCCGCCGGGGTCTTCCTCCCCTCGACGATTGAGTTTCAAGTGTCACTTGACGGAATAATTTTTAAACCGGTCGCCACGATCACCAACAAAGTGCCTGGGAAAAAGCCCATCGAAGATCTCATCTTATCGACCGCAATCAAAGAGGTGAAAGCCCGCCATGTTCGCGTGCACGCGAAGAGCCTCGGAATCATCCCCGATTGGCACAACGCCAGGGGCCGCAAAGCCTGGTTATTTGTGGATGAAATTCTCGTGAATCCCAAGCCTTAGCCAAAATCCTACAACCATGAAATCGAGGTTCTCCATTCTTCTTATCCTCCAACTTCTCGTTCTGCCCGCCTTGGGTGATAACTACGCCCCTTCCGTTCCCAAGCCAACCCTGAGCGAAATTACGTACGGACCACACGCCCGACAAACCCTCGATTTCTGGAAGGCCCGATCAACCAAACCGACTCCACTTGTATTCGTCATTCACGGAGGCGGCTGGCAGGGTGGATCCAAGGAGCGGATTGATCGTTTTGCTGATCCCAGCGCTCTTCTTAAGGCTGGCATTTCAGTCGTTGCCATCAATTACCGCTTTATTTCACAAGCCGTCAAGGCAGGCATCAAGCCTCCGGTCCGCGCCCCCCTTCACGATGCCGCCCGCGCCCTGCAATTCGTGCGCAGCAAATCCACCGAATGGAACATCGATAAAAAACGGATCGGAGCCGCAGGTGGATCAGCGGGTGCCTGTTCGTCGCTCTGGCTGGCCTTCCACGACGACCTTGCCGATCCAAAAAGTGAGGATCCTGTTGCCCGGGAATCGACACGACTTTGGTGCGCGGCAGTCAAGGGAGCCCAAACCACCCTCGATCCAAAACAGATGAAGGAATGGACACCAAACAGCAAATACGGAGGACACGCCTTCGGCCTGAAACCCTTTGAAAAGTTTCTCGCGGAGCGCGACTCCATTCTTAATTGGATCGCCGAATATTCTCCCTACGCTCTTGTCTCGAAAGACGACCCTCCGGTCTATCTCATTTACAGTGCTCCACCCGCTCTCGGCAAAGCACAGAAGGACCCCACTCACACCTCTAATTTCGGCTTAAAACTTCAGGAACATTGCCGCGCCGCAGGCATCGACTGCGATCTCGTCTACCCCAAGGCCAAGGGAGTTTTCCACGCCAGCCCCACCGACTACCTGATCGCCAGGCTCAAGGAAGAGTAAGTCGCCTCACCGATAGAGAAGTGCCCCCGCCCTTCTGCGCGCAAACTTCTCAAGCCCGCCCTCCCAGGATTTTATGATCTCTTTTCCGGGCTTCAAACTCTTGATCGCAGACTCCGTTTGGGGATGTCGTAAAAGAGTGTTCAGCTTTTGGGTTTCCCACTCTCGTGGATAAAGCTCCCGTAAGGTCTGCGCCAACAAAACACCAAACTCCACCGAAGGACATTTCGCGGGGTCTGTTAAAATGATGCGCACTCCGCCACATTCTTCATTGGCAAACTTGCTCGCGGTGGGCGTGAAACGAACCGGCACAAATTCCAGCCCGGGAAGCCTGGCTGCGGAAAGCTTTCGAGCAAATGCCTCTTCGTCGATATAGCTCGCACCAAAAACCTCGAAAGGAAAGTTCGTCCCCCGCCCCACTGAGACATTGGTGAACTCTAGCAAACCCAACCCGGGATAAAGAGTGGCCGCTGCAAGATTCGGCATGTTCGGAGAGGGCTTGATCCACGGCAATCCGGTTTCATCAAAGCGCATTTCACGGGTCCAATTTTCAACCGGAATCACGGTGAGCTTCAACTTGGGACAATGTTCCTTTTGATACAGTCTGGCAATTTCCCCAATTGTCATTCCGTGCTGCACCGGCACCTGGTGAAAGGAGGTGAAGGTTGGATCGCCATCACGCATGGGACCCGCCACCTTTGTCGCTCCGATGGGATTCACTCGATCAAGAACGACAAACTTCAAGCCTGCATCCTCCGCGGCTTCCATCGCCAGACCCATCGTCGAAATGAAGGTATAAAATCGCGTCCCGATATCCTGCATGTCAAAAACAAGGGCATCGACCTTCGCGAGATGTTCGGCCCTGGGTTTGCGACGATCTTCTCCGCCATAAAGACTCAGGACCGGCAGCTTCGTTTTGTCATCCACGCCATCCTCCACCTTGTCATCGAGAGTTCCCCGGATTCCGTGTTCAGGTCCAAAGAGCAATTTGAGGTCCACCTTGTCTGAACGGTGCAAGAGATCAATCGTGCTCACACGATCACGGTTGATTCCGGTTTGGTTTGTGATCAAACCCACACGCATTCCCTGGAGTGCTGCGAATTGATCCCGCTCCAGCACATCGATCCCATTCAGCACATTGGGAGAGCTGATCGGCTTTGGCACCACTTTCGGGAGAGTCTCTTTCACGGCCGAAAAATCAAAACCCGTCGCCTTTGCCGCGAACGTTCCCAGCCTCCTTCGCAAGGCGAGCACGTTGCCGCCGGAAGGATGGTTCCGATTACTTAGAAAAATAACAAAGCTCTCGCTCGCCCGATCGATCCACATCGAGGTCCCGGTCCACCCGGTGTGGCCAAACGATCCTTTCGGGAACAACTCTCCCCGCAGCGAGGAATAGGGAGAATCAATATCAAACCCCAACCCCCGACGGGACTTGATACTCGATGGCGACTGCACCGTGGTCATGAGACGGATCGTCTCAGGTTTCAAAACGCCCCCGCCTTCGTTCAACAACATCCGCGCAAACCGGGCCAAATCATCGGCCGTGCTGAAAAGCCCCGCATGCCCTGCGACACCACCCATGCGACGCGCCGTCGGGTCGTGCACGACTCCTCTCAAAAGACTCCCGTCGGCGAGAAGCGAGGTGGGAGCTATCCTGCCCTTCCACCTGGGATCCGGCAGAAAGAACGTCTCCTTCATTCCCAACGGGAGAAAGATCTCTCTGCGACAATACTCTTGAAGCGGTATTCCGGAAACCCGTGCCACGATTTCGCCCAGCAGAATGAAGTTGAGATCACTATATCGATAAGTGAATCCCGCCCTACCACGGGACGACTCACCCGCAGCCAAGGCGACGCCGTTTTTGTAGCCACTCCACTCATAGCCACCACGCAATCCCGCCGCCAAACCCGAGGTGTGCGTCAGAAGATGGCGAATGGTAATCTTGGCCTTGTTGGCATCTCCACTTAACCGGGGAAGGTATCGTTGCGCCGGCGCATCCAATTCAACCTTTCCTTCCTCAATCAACTTCATCATCGAGAGAGTCGTTGCCACCACTTTGGTCAAGGAGGCCAAATCGTATATGGTCTCCTTTGTCGCTTCTTCGACCTCCGGCACAAGCTGCCGTTTCCCATAGCTCTTCTGATAGGCCTCCTCCCTGTGTTCCAGATGAAGAACCCCGCCCGGCATCCGTCGATCAGAGATTGCCTTCTCAATGAGGTCATCGATCTCTCGCAACACCCCGGGGTTTAAACCCTGGGCAAAAGCCCCCGGGCATGTGGCGAGAAGAACAAGAAATCGAAGAATCACAAGGGCTGGCTTCCAATTGATAAGCTTCGATCTACTTGGACGGAGCATTGACTCTGATTTCCAACAACTTCCCACTGAACGTGGCCTTGGGAGCTTGTGGATCGACGGCATGAGCGTCATCAAAGCCCATACTAAAGTCTTCGGCGGGAACTCTGGTGATCCAATGATTTCCCCTGTCCGACTGAATGGGCTGACGCTTGCCAACCTTAAGAAAAAGGCGACCGGAAACATCCAGTCCTGCCGAAAACTCCACCTTACCCGGATCAACCGGTGCTTGAACCCGCTCAAGATGACCCTTCCCGGTCGAAACCGCAAAGACGAGATTTTCTTCCTTGAGGTATAGTCCGTAACCGACCTGCGTTCCACCATGAGCCATGACCACTTCGTTCACTTTTCCTTTGGTCTCAATCCCTCCGAAAATAGTAAATGGTTTCTTCACCAAATCAGGAACTTGCCCTGAAGAGAAGACGTCCCCAAGTTTCACTTTGGACCAATTGACCGGCTTACCACGGCGAACCGAGGCCCTGCGTTTTTGACTGGAGGGGTACAACATCACCGGATTTTTCACCACGCCAACCGGGCGCTTGTTCTCTTTTATCTCAAGCTCCATCGCCGCAGCCAGCGCGGTCAGGCGCGCCACGACTTCCGGATGTTTCGCCGCAACATCGGTCGTCTCTCCGATTTCCTCATCAAGATTGTAGAGGCGACCCTTCTTCTTCAAATCCTCCGGTTTGTCCTTGAACCCCATCCCGATACTCTGGGCCGTCACCGCCAGTTTCCACGGCCCCGATCGCACCGCCTGCAGGTTGTTTCCCCCGAAATAATACCACGCTTCACGTTTCGTTTGATCGGCTTTTCCATCGAGAACCTGAGTCAGGTCATAGCCATCAATTTTAATTGAAGGGTCCGGTTTACCGCCTGCCAAAGTGACGAAAGTCGGGAGTAGATCCGGCGTTCCCGAAATGGCATCGCTGGAAGCTCCGGCCTTCACCCGACCCGGCCACCAGGCGATGGTTGGAACCCGGACCCCACCCTCCAAGGTGCACCCTTTGGCACCGCGCAAGGGGCCGGAAACGCCTCCGGCCTTTCCTTTGGAAGCCCAGGGACCGTTATCCGAAGTAAAGATAACCAAAGTCTCTCTCTCGACACCCGAGGTTTTGAGAGCTCCAAGAATTTCCCCGACACTCCAGTCTACTTCCCTGACCCAATCTCCATAAACACCATTGCTCGACGAACCAACGAAGTCTTTGTGCGGAAAGAGCGGCACGTGCATCGCGGTGTGCGGAAGGTACAGGAAAAAGGGTTTCTCCGCCCTGGCTTCGCGCTCGATGAAGGAAACCGCTTCCTCGGTGTACTCTCGCGTGACCCGACGCTGCCCTTCGTCCTCTAAAAGCTCCGCCACCTTTTCATCCCGCAACAGGGGCGTAACCCGCTTGCCGGACTCGGACGAGGTCCGCTGCATGTCATTGGAATAGGGAATCCCAAAATACGAATCGAAACCCTGTCGTGTCGGGAGAAAATCCACTTGATCACCAACGTGCCACTTGCCCACACAGGCTGTGGCATACCCCAACTCTTTGAGGTAATCGGCAATCGTCTTTTCTTCCGGATTCAACCCATTCTTCCCGGCCGGAAAAAAGACTCCGGGCACCGACACGCGGGGAGCGTAGCACCCCGTCAGCAACTGGGCCCGCGACGCCGAACAAACCGGCGCCGCATAAAAGCTGGTGAGCTTCATTCCCTCTTCGGCCATGCGATTGAGATGCGGAGTCCGGTTCACTTTGGAACCGAAAGGTTCAATGTCCCCATAACCCATGTCATCGATGAAAATCACGACAAAGTTGGGCTTGGCATCCGCCGCCTGAACGAATGGAAGGAATCCCGGAAACGCGAAGAGTAAAAGGTGGAGTCGTAAAAACATGGCGATCAAGAATAACGATGAATATTTGAGAACTTTCACTTCTTCTTTTTCTTTCCGCCCCTGGTCTTCTTCCGCCAATCCGCCACGGCAGTCTCGCTCAGATCACTCTGATAATTGGCATCAAACTTTTTCATCACCCCGGCCAGTTCAGCATAGACTTTCCGGTCAGCTTCACTCCGACCGGATTCTGCAATGAGCTTGCGGGCATAGGGAACCGAACAATCAAAGAACTGCACCTTCTTCTCCGGCCCGCCCTTTCGATAGACCAAACGAGTGGCATTGCGCACCACGACCGAGGATGCGGCCTCCGTGGCATCGTTCCGACTGTAAAACAGATAAGACCAGGGCTTCTTACGTTCCCCCTTTCCGGTCAGCGTCGGCATCAAACTGACTCCATCAACATTCTTGTCCGCCGAGGTGTCAATCTTGGCAAGTTCACAGAAAGTAGGCAGAAGATCGGAAAAATCGACCAACTCATTCGAAACTTCTCCGGCCTGCACCGTCCCCGGCATGGTGACAAAAAATGGCGTGCGCACTCCGCTGTCATGATTGGCTTTCCCCTTCCCTCCGGCAACCGGCTTTCCATTCAAGGAGGTCACAACCGGGGAATCAGTGCCATTGTCTCCGGTAAAGACAATCAGAGTGTTCTCGCCGAGTCCCAGTTCTTCAACCTTCGCGACGATCCGCCCCACCAGTTTGTCGACATGCTCGACCATATTCTTGAAATACCTGGCATCACCTTTGTAAGTCGGGCTTCCGGGAGACTTTGGATCGTAATCAGGAGTGCCCGGAGTCGGAACGAAGGGGCAATGGGGAAGGATCATGGGATAATAAACAAAGAATGGATCCTCCTTATTGGCTTCCAAAAATTTCTCAATGAAATCAACGCAGATATCGGGACCAAACTCACCATTACGGAACTCCCTGGGCACGCCATTGATACTCAGGTCCGGACTGGTATGACGACTATCGTACTTTTTGCCATCGATGGTGTGACTGTTTCCCCGCTTCAGCTGCCAAAGGCATGATTGATCGAAGCCAAAATGCATGGGGGAATCGGCCTTCTCACCCAACTGCCACTTCCCGGATATACACGTCTTGTAGCCGGAATCGCGAAAGTAATTCCCAAAGGTTTTTTGTCCGCGATCGAGCTTGCCGAAGAAGGTGTAGTTCCGGACGTTGGCTTTACCCGTCATCAACTTCACCCGCGATGGAGTACAGATCGGATTGGCGAAGGCGTTGGTAAACCGCATTCCCGTCCTCGCCATGGCATCAATGTTGGGCGTCTTGTAATCATCGCCACCGTTGGCTCCCACCGTCTCATAACCCATGTCATCGGCCATGATCATAATAATGTTTGGCCTCTCAGCCCTTGCGTTCGTGATAAGGAGCAGGACTGGCAGAGTGCGGGCAAATCGGAAAATCCTCATAGGCCGACCATCATAGAATCCAGGCCGCCGGCAACAAGGACCATTCCAGCAGGATTCACTCCAAGATCCCTGAAAGCGACCTCAGGTCATCATCCCCGGCCCTAACCCGCTTGGACTACAGGGTCCCCTTCACTGAAAGCCTCATGTAGTAATTGGTATCATCCTCCGCACCATCGGCCTGCGGAGAATCGTCGATAAAAACTCGGGCTTCCATGGGAGCATATCCGTTGTTGGGTTCTCCAATTCGGGTAATCTCAATTGCCGGACCACCTTTCTCACCAAACTTCTCCCATTTCTTCAAATCACGGGAACCCTCAAAGGTCTCACGCAAACTCACTTCGTCCACCGTCCGAAAGTATCTTATCAGGATTTCGGTTCCGTGCTTTTTCTTTTTCTGCGTCATGGTGAGCGCTTCATCCCTCAACGTGAATGCGGAAGGATCGGTCCCAAGAAAAAACTCCATGACATTCGTCATTTGGTCTCCGTCTGGATCACGGAGAGGTCGAATCACATCCGGGTCATCTTCCATCTCTTCAGCGAGAAAAGCTGCCAGATAATTCTCATAGGGTGTTTTTTCACCTGCGATGACGATGGGCACTTCACGCGTCGAACTCCGGACGCCGTCCGAAAGGCTCAGCTTCATTCTATCCGTCCCGTTCTGGAGATTGCCGACTTGGAGGGATACCACCCTCGCCAAGCCATCGCCCTCCACACCAAGGACCTTCACCAGGCCCTCTTCCGGCGTGAGGACGGTGAATACCAGATTTTCCGGAATTTTTGCAGGATCGATAAGGCCAACCCTAAACTCAAAAATTTCACCGGGAATCACCTTGAGGGGAGAAACCGGGGAAATGGTGGGCGGACTAACATCCGGCTGATTCAAAACCCCGCCCTCATTGGTCGCCAGATTCCACGTCGACCCCACATGCTCAATGCCTTCATTGGCATCTGTCTTGGTGTTGTGCCACTCGATGACGTCAAATTGGAAACCCACCTCTTCAAACAAATCCGAACTCCCCTGCCCCTTGTAGATCTTCTGCTGTGTCAGGCGAACACCTCGCATTCGGTAGCTTGTCTCGACTCCCGGACCACGCTCAATGTCAATTCGCAAACCCTCAAAGACCTTGCCCTGAAGCATGCCGCGCAAAAGATAGGGTGATGATTTATCAATACGCTTCCTAAGAATAAACGGGCCGGCCTCCGGCGCCCCCAAGGTCCTCGCCGTACCTGATTCGGGATCACTCGAAACCCCGGAGCCCAACCCGGTCACATCAATCCAATCCGCGCGACCAGCTCGATTTGATTCGCCAGCGACTCCCGCTAATCTCGCGTAGATTCTCTCCTGGGAAAAGGTGACACTACAAAGCGACATTGAAATGATCGCAAGTGGAATGAGGACGTCCGTTGGGAAAGACCTTCCCAATGGCTCACTCTTATTTCCGACCGAAATCACTGCATTCATCTTAAATTCTAAACTCCGGCCGTGAGATCGAACTCGATCTCGTGCTCATCTCCCGCCGAGTGATCGTCTGCCTGCTCCACGTACTTATAGTTGATGGTTTCGAAGGTAAAACCAACTTCCTCAACGGGGGTGTCCAAAGCATCCTTTGACTGCACTTCGTAGGATGTGACCCTCACGTTGCTCATGGTGATGACAAGATAGTCAAGGTGTGCTTCCCCGGAGTCTTTTCGAACAGCGAGAGTCGCCTCGGGGAGAACCCGGCTATTCATTGCTGCCAAGGCCAAATAGGGCGAGGACTTATCAATAAACTTTCTGACCTTAAGTGGTCCGACCTTCGCACGTGCACGCGTCCTTCCTCCATCCACTGATGAACTGTCGCTCTCGATCTTCCATTCAATACCGTGGACATCGATCTCCTCCTCGTGATCTGCTCTTTGTGACTCTCCGGGGATATCTCCGATCTTCAGATAGCCAGTCAGCGCCGCGTTCCCTCCCAACGGACAAAGGAGGGCTAGAAGGGCCAAATGGAAGAACCGACCTGGCTTGCGTAATAATCTTCTATTCATAGTAAATGATATACTATGAGATGCTGAAGATTGAGTCAAGCTCGCAGAGTCTTCATTGCCGCATCAACCTCAGCCGGACGAAACCACCCGACCCCTCTGCCAAAAGATTGATCGAAATTTGATCAAAACCTAGCCCGCCGGGGATCCGCGTGACGGCCAACCCGTCACCCGTCCAATCGACCAAATTTTGGCTGACCTCTGGAATCAGAACAAAGCCATTCAGATTGCTACGAACACGATAACTGAACACCCCTTCCTGGGGGGCCGGGAGTGAACCAAAGTCCTGATCGGACGAACCCAGAGCCCACTCCAACACTGCATTCATTCCATCTCCATCCAGATCCTCGCGACTGTCTCCATTAAACCCTGGAACCGCCCCACTGTAAGTGTGACTGTCACGCAAAACACCTTTGGAATCATAAAGCTCAAGTGTTTCCCCCTCAGCCGCCAGATTCCCGGAATAAGGCCCGATCACAAAACGCTGCTCGCCTCCTGTGGGGCTCAAATCCCGTGTCGCGAACGCCACCACATCCGGACTCAAAAACAGGCTATCGCCCGATGGGATCACCGTTCCCGGTGGCAGAATCAACCTCACTGCGCCATCCATGCGCCACCCCGAAACATCAACGGCAGTCGGCGACTGGTTAATTAACTCCACATACTCCTGGTCTTGATTGTCGGAAATCGGGTCAAAATCAAGCGACCCTATTTTAACCGCCGGAGTCTCAAGAGGGGCCGGCAAATCAGGGGTGTTACTGTAGATTTCAATTCGCCTCATCGGCAGCCACTCCAGATTAATCCGATTAGTGGCGCGCGCCATCGTCTCGGCATCAGGGTGGGATATATTCCAGGGCTTGGGAACCGGATCGGCATCATACCAGGTCCCCCATGTCTCAAAATCCAGAAAAGCGTCACCCGGAAAAATCGAAGCAGGTGACAAGCGATCGAGTTGAGCCCGCGTGCGCTCCGGAATATACTCCGAGGCTATAAACCGGTCGCTCAAAGTACGAAGGCGTCTGAAAAACATTTCCCGGGTCCTCGGATTCCCCCTCAGCAACGCCTCCACAAGAACGCTGGTGTTCGCAGATTCACCAAACTCGGTGAATCCCCCTGTGAAAAGGTTTCGATCAAAGTAACCCGCACGGCTCGTGAAATTCCGGCCAAAGGTCAAATCAAGATCCCAAGGTAAAATCGACCATCGACCGTCACCCTCGGTATCGTGATAAAGGTAGTAATTTTTTGCCCCCATATCGGTCTGCATAATCACAACAAGACCGGCCAGGGAATTAATGGTCATGGGCAGATCGACGTGATCAAAGATGTAACTCCAGCGGTCGGGATCTTCCTGATTGATCCCGGCAATCATCGCATTCAGGTCCTCCAATCCCTCCTCCTCACGGGTCATCTTCCTGACAATATTTGTGTTTCCAATCTCCTCAGCTCTCAGTGAGGTATTGACTGCCTTGTATAACGTTCCATCCGGGTCCAGACCCGCTCGATCCAGATAGGTTTCATCAGCATCCTCCACGAGATCCGCAATGCTGAAGAATTGGCCGTTGCGCTGAACCCTGACACTAAAAGCAAAATGAGTGGGGACTCCGGCTTCACGCAGAATCTCGTATGCCATCTCGTTGCGCACTTTCGCCTTGTCACCCCAATTGGTCATCAGATTGATGTCCCGGACCCTCGGTTCACCCTCCTTCCATCGAAATCGCTGGGTTTTGTTGAAGTCGATGTTGAAACCCTTCTTGTCGAAAAACAGAGTCGACTGACCGCGCGGACCAAACTCCACATTGTCGTAATACTCTCCCAAATAATACAGCCCGGCCCGCACCTTTTGAAAAGACGTCAGCCGATTATAGTCGTTTGCGCTGATGAACCATTCGAAGATCTCGGCCAAACTCTCAACATCAGGATTGGCCACAGGAACTCCGTAATATTCGTGGGAATCGAGCGGATTGGCAAATGGCGGCTCCTTCGTGATCCGTCCGTCGGCATCCTGGGCCACAAAGCGCCACCTGATCACATCTCGCACCGCACCTCCGGGAATGGTAACCGAATAGTTCATTCCATCATCCGAAGCCATCGCTACCGCTTCCTCCGGCCCGAATCCACGGCGATAGAAAAGCGTCACATCCTCCGCACCCGAAACAGTCGCCGTAATATCGAGGGCCTCAGCCACCGCGGGCCGAACTCCGCCGGTTCGATACTCCAGAAAGAGCGGCCCCGGCAATCGGCCTGTTCCATTCGCCGCCCCCGGCGAAGCGTCATCAAGATAACCAACCCCAAACTCGCCAGCGCCATAACTTCCGTCTTCAAATTGAGGCGGATAGCGATCTCCAAAATCCGTCACAACCGTCGCCCCATCCGGCGATACCAGCGCGAGATATTCACCTCCCGCCGACAACTTGAAATCCGTATGCAACTCCCCCACATCCCGATCCTTACCCGAGGCAAAAACCACCAACCATTCGCCTGGCCCCAGCATCGTCGACGGGAACACCCATCGATTCAAAACCTGGGAATCATCCGTCAGATAATATCCCGCCAGATCAACCGGCTCATCCTCCGGATTGAAAATTTCAATCCAATCCGGAAAATCACCATCCTCATCGGACAGCGTCGTCTCATTCGACGCCATGAATTCCGAAATCACCGGAGCCGCCGTTGCCGGAAAAGCCCACAGCAAAACCAAAATGACAAAAGTCCCCCGCATTGAGGCCACAATATAACCCCTTCCCGCGCCGCGTCGAGCGATGTTGTCAAAGACTACAATTCCCTGATCTCAATATTCCGCCAACTGATCTCCGCTCCGTGGGTTTGCAATTGAATCGGCCCCTTCTCGGGCAGTGGACCACCTTTGTTAAAGTAGTTCTGCAAGGGTGCCTCCTTCACCACAATCTTATCATTGAGAATCACCGTCACCTTGTTACCGATCATTCGAATCAGGATCTTGTTCCACTGCCCCACCGGTTTGTCGGCAATAATCATGGGATCGCGCCCTTTGCTCCCCACCCGATTATTCCAAAGTCCACCCGACCCTTTGTGCGCATCGGCGTGCTTGCGCTTGATGTCCCAGATCTGAACCTGCGGGATGCCTCGCAGATAAATCCCGCTGTCGGCATTCTTCCCGTGCTTGTATTCGAGCCTCAGCTCAAAGTCCGCATAGTTTCGTTCGGTCGTCAGGTAGAGCCCCTTGCCATCATTCACGATCACTCCGTCCTCCACCTTCCAATGCTTCGCAATATCCTCGAGACTCTTCCTCTTTTTTGCCGCCAAATCCACTTCAGGCAAGGCCATCCACTTCGCGGGATCTTCTGTTCCACAACCCCACCAACCTTCGAGATCTTCGCCATTGAAGAGCGCATAAAACTCCCCTTTCTGCGGCTCTTCCTTCACCGGGATAAACTGAACCGCATCCACGACAACGTAGCCCTTTGCCCCCTCATTCGAAATCTCCACTACGGTGCTCTTTCCTTTCTTGAGTTCAAATTCACCGACCAAAACTCCCAGTCCCCCGGTCAAGCCCGATTGGGTCTGATCAAGGGTCGTCACTTCAAGCACCTTCCCTTCAAGCTTGATTGTCACCGGCACTTCTTTCGCCCGATTTGTATAGGCCGGATAAATCACACGCACCTCGTACTTGGCATCCTTCGGGAGATCGGGAACAAAGCGCGCCACTTGCTTCTTTCCATCCTTGTTCCCGTCGTGGCGATAACCTTCATCCACAAACGGACGGGTGCTCCGGCTCTGTTCATCAAAGCCGGAAAAGCCGGCATCAAGATCATCCACCACAATCCCGGCCAGCTCCTCTGAATCCACCAGCGTAATGTTTGGCGTCCTCGTCGGCCCGGTGTATTCGAGAACCTGTTTCAATGATTCAAGGCGCGGCTTCAACTTCCCATAAGGGACATCTTGTACTGCGATTCCATCATCGATTGCAATCGATGCGGCCACCGCAGCACTTTGACCCAAAACCATAAAGACCGGCTCCATCCGAATCGAACCATAGGCAATATGCGATGACGAAAGACAAACCGGCACGAGCAAATTTTGACATTCCTCACGCTTCGGTCGGATCGCGCGGTATGAAATCTGATAGGGTCCGCCTGGCGAGACCTGAACATCGCCCTCATTCTTCACATTGCCTTTCTCATCCACATACCGCTGCACATTGTGGGAATCCATATTGTAGGAACCCATCCCAATTGACTCCGGAGTCTCCCGCTTTCGAAAACAATCGAGCTCCGAGTTGACGTAATCGCTTACCATGCGACGCGCCTCGCGAATGTAAAGCTGGTGAGGCCAGTTGCCGTTATCGGTAAATTCGTCCTTCGCCAGCCCCCAATTGCTGATGTTTTCCCGCAAATCTTCCGGGACCCGGGAATCATTACAGAGAAACCAAAAGAGTCCCTTTTGATAAACCTCATGCTCTTTGATGATCTCCGCACGGCGCTCGTAGGTCGCTTCGGGATAGTCCCAGTTCATGCCAATGTTGTCAGTCGAGAACCCGCCATGATTGTTGGTATCTGTTTTACGGTTTGGCATCGGCTGGTGATTCCCCCACACCGCCCGCCATCCGGCCTCGATGTATCGCAGGTAGAGTTCGTATCGCATCGGGTCGTAGCCTTCGGGTTTGGGAAAAGCCACGCGGTTTTGCGGATCATCAGTCAAACACATCCGGAAACAATAAGCCTGAACCTTCCTATCTCCCTCTCCTTCCTTGCCCGGACCACCGGCCATGATTCCCGGGAGCAAGCCACTCGATGGATCGCCCTTCTTCACATACCCATCCACGCCATCCATGAACTGGTGACTCCGGGCCCGCCGCGTCTGCACCCCATTCAGAGTCTCATCGTACTTTGAATTCGACTCACGGCCGACATGATAGGTCACCCCGGCTGCCGCCATGAGATCGCCTTCATAAGTGGCATCCATGAAAACCTTCCCTTTGAAAATCCGGCCCGATTCCATCGCAATGGACACAATTTTCCCCTCGCTTTTCTCCACTCCGGCTTCCCGGTTCAGTCGCTCATCATAAACAACTTCGACTCCTGCCTCCGAAAGCATCTCACGAAAAACGATCTCGGCAACCTTGGGCTCGAAGCCCCAAATGGCATCCGCCTTCGCGCTATAACCCGGGTAATCCTCTTTCCTTTGATTCTTCCAGGAAGCGTCGTTGGAATAATGCTTGTGAAGTCGCTGGTAAAATTCCCGCGACATTCCGCCGATTACCCGCTTGTTTCCAGAATCCGTTCGACCCAAGCCGCCCGACGTCAGACCACCGACATACCTCGACGGCTCGATCAGCACCGCCGACTTGCCTTCCCGTGCCATCTGAACCGCCGCCGTCACCCCGGCCGAAGTCCCGCCATAAACAACCAGATCATGATCCGCAAAGAGATTGGAGACCATTAACAAACCCGCAGCAAACCAAGGCAATTTCATGTCATCACCTTCACCACGCGATCGGTCCAGGTCAATCCAGGAACACCGTCTTGACGGTATCAAATCCATCGCCAAGCTCATTCGATCATGACAAAAATCATCCTTGCCAGCCTCACCCTGACCATTGCTCTGGCTTCGGCTCACTCCGACATCGTCCAGCGTCGGTGGACCCTCCCTGCACTCACTCCGGTCGTCGAAACCTATGACGATACTCCGGATCCGTTCGGTGCGAACGATGAATTTAAATCGATCGAGAGCTTCAACGAAGACCAACTTGTCCTCTGGCTAAAAGCAAGCGGAGTTAGCTTTCCTCCCGACAGTTCTGCCAGATATCTCAATGAAAGTGGCACTCTCATTATCAGGAACACGCCCCACAATCTGGAGTTGGTTGATCACCTTCTCCCCAACAAATTTCCCGTCCAAATCTCGCTTTAACTCATGAA
Source organism: Verrucomicrobiia bacterium (assembly GCA_030432565.1). Classification (GTDB taxonomy): domain Bacteria; phylum Verrucomicrobiota; class Verrucomicrobiia; order Verrucomicrobiales; family Akkermansiaceae; genus SW10. The sequence goes on from JAUIGV010000014.1 coordinate 68,723, forward strand.
ACGCTTCCTCGCGGAGACGGAGAACAAGCCAATCGACGAACTCCCGGCCATCATCAGCAGATACCCTCGCCAAACTCGCGGGCCGCTCCAGGGCATTGTGGCCCAAATTGCCGACCTGGATCTGCAACTCGCCTCCAAGCCTGATGAGAACCTCAAAAGAATCATCAACAAGCGCCGGGACCGCATCCTCAAAATGCTTCCCGGAGGTCTCGAAGCAACCCGGACCTACTTTGACAGCATGATCAAGATTATGGCTCAATAACCACTCGCATGCGCAGGTAGTTTGCTTCCGGAACAAGTCGACTGGTGATAATCTCCACCCCCCAATCGGAGGTTTTCTCCACACTTATTGCTTCAAGATCGACCGCGTCACACGGTTGCCAATCTTCCAGATTGGTGGATTTTTCGATCAAAGCCCGGACACCGCGAGGGAGCCTTCGATGACGATACCTGACAAGCCTCTCGCCAGAGTCCGCCCCCCTGAATATCCCGATCGGACCAATGCCGTCGGCGTTTCGCGGATCAAGTCCCGCCCCAAACTCCAGGGCGTTATTCAACCCATCCCCATCGGGATCCGCCAGTTGATCCGTGACAACACCGGCAGCACGTTCGCCATCTGAAAAGTGCTCTGCCAGCCAAGCTTCATAGGGACTCCCAGGCTCGATCACCTCGAGCTCCTGATTGGGGGCAACATTCAAAATCTCCTGCTCGATCCCGCTCGGCCAGCGCACCCTCACTCGCGCAACGGGCTCGGCCGAGTCCCCCAAACCAAAATGTGCAATCTTCTCGCTCTGGGTCAGGAAATGGCTTCCGCCACTGATTTCGCGATGCTGTGCGGGAGCATTGTCACCCTGAAAAATCGTCACCACCGCCCCGATGCCATCGCGATTGGAATAACGCCCGCGCGGCTTGACCCGCAGCCAGTGATTATCGTTGACCGTATCATTTCGATAGAGAATCGGGCTGCCCTCATTATTAACGATGAAGAGATCAAGATCACCATCCCGATCGTAATCGAAAACCAGCAGCCCCTTCCCCTTTTCGGTATCCGTGATGCCGACCGAAGTGGAGACATCGGTAAAAGTCCCTCCATCATTTCGCCACAGCTTGGTGGGATCAGTATGGAATGGTGTCTCGGTTTCCATGCGATCTGTTTCAAAACCATTCGTCATTGCCAGATCAAGATCGCCATCGTTGTCGTAGTCGAAGAATACCGCCCCCCACCCCCAACCGCCATCGCGCACCCCGGCGTCATCTGTAGCATCTTCGAAGACCCGGTTCCCAAGATTACGATAAAGCCGATTCCCGGTCACACCCCATCCGGAATTTGGGATTGCGGGCTGACGCCCGTCATAAATCGAAGTGAAGAACAAGTCCGGCAAGCCATCACCATCGTAGTCGCCGACGGCCAATCCCATCCCGTTTTCATCCCCACCGATTTGGGCCAATTCGGTGCCATCCACAAACGTGCCGTCGCCATTGTTCCAAAAAAGGCGGCTGGTCCCAAAATCGCCGGCCACCACCAGATCGGGCCAGCCGTCGAGGTCGAGGTCGGTTAATCTTGAAGTAAAAGCCTGGGTTGTGAATTCCGGCCCCTCTGCCGCCTCGGGGTCGTCCCACATCTCCACGCCGGCACCCGCCGTGACGTCAAAAAATCCACCTGAAAGCCCGGTGTTTTTAAGTAGGACGGAACGATTTCCCGGCCCGGTCACTGCCCATTGGCAGGTATGAATGTCGAGCCTCCCGTCAAGATTGTAGTCGCCGAAAGCCACACTGAAACCGGAGTGCCAGTTCGGAACTTCAAGATCAGCCCCCCAAAGCCGACCTTCCTCGGAAAAGGTGCCGTCTCCGTGGTTCACATAAAGCAAATTTCGCAAAGGATCCCCGGACTCACCTGCGACACTTATATACAAATCAGCATCGCCATCGTTGTCGATATCACCCCACGCCGCCCCGTTGCTCGGAGCAACCACCTCGATCCCGGCAAGCTCACTCACACTCTCAAACGTTCCATCGCCCAGATTGCGAAAGAGGGTGTCGGTGCTTTGATAGCGGGTCACAAGCAAATCAACCCAACCATCATTATCAAAATCAGCGACCGCAGCGCCCCCGGTCATCACCTCGGGCACATGCTTCACCCATCCCGCCGGTGCAGTCCACTGAAGGTAACCAATTTCAGCTTCATCGGTGACATTCACGAAAGATCCTTCCGCCGGGGCGCACGGGCATAGCACAAGAGCGATCAAAAAAAACGCGCTCAACCGAAGCGACTGCAATCCCAGCCATTGCCGATTTATGAACATCCCGGCTCAAGCTGCCGCCGGCCCGACAGGTTGTCCATGCAAATTCTGCCTGCCGATTGAATTGAACCGCTTCCGCACTCCTTCATTGCCTCGCCAGCCCGAACCCGCTAGTAATATTGCCTTCAGCTCCTTCCGACGCACACAATGATCGCAAAACCTCCACTTTCCTCCCTCTGCTATACCGTCACCGCGCTAGTCCTATTCATCTTCGGAGAACAAATCGCCAGCGCTGACACTCTCACTGATGCCGTCATCAGTGAATTCCTCGCAGATAACGACGACGGCATTGTTGACGAAGACAACGACCGCGAAGATTGGATCGAAATCTGGAACACCTCGGGGGTCGCCGGAGACCTCGGCGGCTGGTATTTGACCGACGATCCAACCAATCTCACCAAATGGCAACTGCCAGCCATTGAAATGACGAGCGGCGGGTATTTGGTGGTTTTTGCTTCGGGCAAAGACCGGGCGAACACGGCAAGCGAGCTACACACGAACTTCCGCCTGCAGAGCGAGGCCGGCGGGTATCTTGCCTTGGTGAAGCCAGATGGCACCACGATCGCGAGCGAATTCGATGACTACCCCGAACAAGCCAAAGACATCGCCTACGGAGTCGGCATCGACGGCGAAACTCCCGTTACTTTTTTCTCCGCCGGAGCCCCGGCAAAATGGCTCGTCCCCACCGGACCGGTAACCGACTGGACGACCACTGGCTTCGACGACACGGCCTGGAACAGCGGAGCAACCGGAATCGGCTTTGATTCACCCGGAGGGCGTTATGAACCCCTGATTGGCGACGGTGGCGATTCCGGCGCGGAGATGCGCTCCCAAAATGCCACAGTCTACATCCGTATTCCCTTCGAGGTCGAAGACCCGACCGGGATCAGTAACATCAATCTACGCCTGAAATGGGAGGACGGATTCGTGGCCCACTTGAATGGCACGGAGTTTCACAAGGAGTCCGCCCCCACAACTCCGGTATGGAACTCCGGGTCCACCGATGGCGGTCGCAATGAGGACAACGCCACTACCTTCTTCAATTATCCTGTCGAGCAAGGCGGCCTGGTGACGGGAACCAACATTCTGGCGATCCAGGGGCTCAACAGCAGCGCCGGGAGTTCGGACCTCATCATGGTGCCCGAGCTGACCGGCATCTTCAAAGATACCAACAATCTGACGTCAGGATTTTTCGCCACTCCAACTCCGGGAGCCGTCAACGGCATCCGCTATGAAGGGCTCGTCGCAGACACCCGCTTCAGCGTTGACCGCGGCGTCTATGACACCGAATTTGATCTCGAAATCTCAACGGAGACAGCAGGTGCCAGCATTCGCTTCACCACCGACGGCACTCCACCAAGCGAAACCTCCGGCCAACTTTACACGGGTCCGATTTCAATCACCGGTACGACTGTTGTCCGCGCTCTTGCCTACAAGCCCGGCTTCCAGTCGACAAACATTGACACCCATAGCTACATCTTCCCGGGTGACGTCTACGGCGACCAATTCTCGGAGGCCTTGACCGCCGTGCCCACCATCTCGCTGGTCACCCAGGCCAATTACGACCTGCGCCTCATGTCAGTGGCCTCGACGAACGAACTTCCCTCTCAGAGTGTTGAGCGGCCGGAACGTTCCCAGGTGATCGTGGCCCTGGTCAGTGGCGAACTCCATGTGCGAATTATCGATGTCCACATCCGCAGAAGCCAGGAATCGAATCGATTTGAATACCGGACCGTAATCGATAAATCCGAGGACCAGCTGGTGGACGGACAGGAAAAGACCGACCTGCAAAACCTGCTAAACCAAGCGCCGTTCCCGGACACCGCTGCGATGTCTCCGGAAACCCAACGGGAAATCATTGATAAAGCGAGCTCCATCTCTGAATACACCCCCCGCACCCCCTTTCTCCAGGACAGCAATAACGACTATATCGAGCACAAGAGTTCGATCGAGATGATCTACCCGGACGGAACCCCCGGGTTCCAGGAAGACGCCGGACTGACCAACTTCGGCGGAGGCTTCACCAACTTCACCAAGAAGAGTTTTCGACTCTACTTCCGAAAAGAATACGGCGCGGCCAAGCTCAAACACCCGATCTTTGACGGATTCGAATATAAAAATTTCCCGCCGGTTGACGAGTTTGACGCCATCAACCTACGCAGCGGCTCACATGACATGACGAATCGCGGCGCCTACATGGGTCCACGCTTTGCCGACGACTCGATGCTCGATATGGGCCAAATTGCGCCACACGGACGTTTCGTCCATGTCTATCTGAACGGGCGATACTGGGGACAATACCATCTGCGTGAACGCTGGAATGCCGACATGGCATCCAGTTACTTCGGTGGCAAAAAAGAGGACTACGATGCCATCAGCGCCAACAACTCCGGCATGGAATTCCAGAACGGAACTCCATACGATGGCAACGCGGAGTTCTGGAACGAGACGCGAAACCTGTTGAATGGACCGGACCCGTTTGTCAATGCGGCCGCACACATCGATATCGCAAACGTCATCGATTTCATGTTGCTCTGGACCAGTGGAGAGTGTGAGAGCGAGTTCCGTGCCTTTGGCTCACGATCCCAAGGCGTGCCATTCAAATTCATGATGAGGGATCCCGATGGCTTCATGCCCAACGGAGGCTGGAGTCACGTCCACGCCGTCACCCACAATGGACCGCTCAGGGCGATGACTGAACTGCGCACCGGCGGCAACCCCGACTATAACATGCTGCTGGCAGATCGAATTCACAAACACTTCTTCAACGACGGTGCCCTTACCGCCGAAGCGAGCGTTGAGCGATTGCGCAAACGCTACGAGGAGATGCGCTCCGGTTTCGCAGCCGAAGCCCGAAGGTGGAATTATCAAACCGTTGCTTCATGGGAATCCTATGTCAATCGTTGGCTTAACACCGGCCTGCCACAGCGGACAACCAGCATGATCCAAAGGCTCCGGCAAGCCGGCATGTATCCGGACATTCTCGCTCCCGCGCTCTCCCAGTTCGGGGGCTCAATCCCCGCTGAAGGTGGCATCACCATGGCCACCAACACCACGGCCATTTACTACACCATCGATGGTTCCGATCCCCGTCTCCCCGGGGGGGGCATCAGCCCCACGGCCATCAATGCGAGATTCTCCAACGATGTTCGCGAGCCTGAAGACTTTGTCGCCTCCGGTGACGTCTGGAAATATCTCGACGATGGAAGCGACCAGGGAACAGCCTGGAGAGACTCCGCCTACGATGACAGCACCTGGGCAAGCGGTCCTTCACAATTTGCCTATGGAGAAACGATTGATATTCAAACGACCGTCGGCTTCATCGACACCGACCCTGACACCGGTGGCACTCAAAAGAATGCCACCACGTATTTTCGCAAGAAGGTCATGATTGAAGACCCTGCGGATTTTTCAAACTTCGTTATCGGCCTCCGCTACGACGATGGGGCGGTCGTTTATGTCAATGGCGTGGAAGTCGCCCGCACCAACCTTCCCGCAAATCCCAGCTTTGACACCTTCGCGACAAGCAGCACTCCCGACGAAAACACTTTCTTCGACTACCAGGTTTCTTCATCTCGATTTTTCGACGGTGAGAACACCATCGCCGTGGAAATCCACAATGCGTCGGCTGGAAGTTCCGACATGCGATTCGACCTCACATTACGAGGTGAAATTGATCTCACTAATGGCAATAATATCACCGAGCCCATTATGTTCAACGGGCCGACCGAATTCAAAGCAAGGAGCTTCGATAGCAACTCAAACGAATGGAGCCCACTGACCTCGACTTTCTTTAGTCTCGATACCGTGCCCGCTGCTGCGACCAATCTTGTTATTTCGGAAATTCACTACCGGCCCGCCAATCCCACCTCGGCGGAAGAGCTCGCAATCTCTTCCGACCGGGATGACTTTGAGTTCATCGAGCTTCTCAACATCTCCACTCAACCCATCGACCTCAGCGGAGTCTACTTTGACGAAGGCATTAGCTTCTTCTTTGCAGACAACACTATTCTGGAAGCAGGCGCACGGGTTGTTCTTGTCAAAGATCTCGAAGCCTTCACCGCCCGTTACGGCGATCTTTCCGAAGGTTTTATCGCCGGTGAATTTGGCGGCAGACTCAGCAATGATGGCGAACAGCTGATCGTTCGCAAGACAGGCTCAATCGAACTCATCAACCTCACTTACAACGACCAACCCCCCTGGCCGATCCAGGCGGACGGAGATGGCTATTCCATGATCTTCACCGGCAATGTCCAGGCCCAGGGCTCTTCATGGTCCGCGCACGCCTCCATCGGCGGAGCACCAGGCATGGCCGACACCGCTCTCACCACCGGTTATGACGACTGGAAAATTGCCAACGGGATCACTGATGACATGAGCGACTCCGACAACGATGGCCTCACTGCCTTCGCCGAGTATGCCACCGGCAACAGCCCTAATATTGCCAATGCCGCCTCCGTCATCACCCAAGGTCTCGTCACGATCGAACCGGATGGTTTCCTTTCGATCACGTATCAACAGGGGCTCAATGTCACCGACGTTCTCTTTGAAATTCAGGAATCTTCCGATCTCGAAAATTGGGCAACCATTCCCGCACCGATTCTGGTGGGAGAAGAGATTGATCCGGTCACCCGGACGAAGAAGGTCACGCGACGCCTTTCCAATCCGGTCACGCAAGACACCAAGAAATTCCTGCGCGTCCGCATGGTGCGCTAGAAAACAAGCCGAACCGCTTGCCAGCCGCTCCACATCTTGGCCAAATGATCGGGTGACAAAAAACTTCATCACGGTCACTGAAACCGAAGGAGCTTGTTGGGAGGAAGTCGGACCGGACTGCCATCCATCATCACTCGGTCGTTGGGCGGGAAACGGCCTCGACCTTTCTGATGACGGCACCCACTTCCTTTTCGTAACCGAAGGACAGGCCACCCTTCGCTTCCTTGATCTGGAGTTCCCGCTGACAGCCGGAATGTATGCCGCGGTTCCCGGATCTTGCGAGATCTCGGGTGGGGCCGGAATCGCCGTCACCCGGAAAGGTTTTTGCGGATTTTTCAACCTCGGTGGACCGATCGAAGAAGAAGGTCGCCTCCGCTACATTGATGGCTGCACCGACTCTCTCCTCATCCCGCCGGTTCGCTGGGGAGATCCATGTCTCAACCTTCTTCACATTCCGGCCAATACCCACCAATCCCAGCACACCCACCCCTCCCACCGGGTCGGCGTCATTGTCAGCGGCCGAGGTCATTGCATCACTCCGGATGGCAAAATCCCTCTCGTCCCCGGCTTGGTCTTTGTTATTCCTGAGGAATCGCAGCACAGCTTTCACACTGGAAACGAGGCCTTGCGCGTCATCGCCTACCATCCAGAAAGCGACTTCGGCCCCACTGACGAAACCCACCCCATGGTCAATAAAACCATTCTGAGCGACCCATGAAATGCCCCAAGTGCCAACATAAGCAAAAAAGAGGCCGGGACGGCATGGTCTGCAAATCGTGCTCCTACAAATTCTTTTTTGATCCTCAAAAAGACAAACTCACCCCTTCGGTCTCTCTTCATGACAACCGCTTTAAGGCGATCATCAATCATGCCAGCGCGAACGACACCTACTACTTCACTCCGAATCAACTCTTCAGTAGCGCGCGCCACATTTCCCGGGAAAGCAAAATCGGTTGCATCATCATTTCGGTCGTTATTCTTGCGGCCGGAGCGGTCGGAATCGCTGCCGGGATCACTGTCTTGTTGCTCTTCGCGATCTTAATCGGCTTCGTAGTTTTCGTGGCCGGGATCATCTCTTTTTTCCGCGGATCCCGGCCCAAAAGAAAAACCTGGGACAGATTCGTAAAGTATTGGGAGGACGAGGTTCAACCGATTCCCCGGCTCATTCAATCTCCGGCACTGAGCGATCCGCCGCCCGATTGGAAGGAAGACGATATTTATGACTATGGAGTCTCCGGCATTATCCTTTGCGACCGCAAAGAAACGGTCGATTGGCTCGTCCTAAACCAACTTCACACCCAGACCAACACCCTGATATTGACGACCAAAGGCTATCCCGATTATCTCCAAAAAATCGCCAAGGACCTTCTCGAAAACCAACCGGATCTCAACGTTTATCTTCTGCACGATCCGGAGACCGCGGCGGAATCACTCATCAATCATTGCTTCCTTCCCATCTCAAACGTCACCGATTTGGGTGTTGATCAGGCAACCCTTTCGGGCCTCACCGTCTTGCGTAAACGATTTGAAAAAAAAGAACTCAAGTCACTCCCTCTCGACACCATTCCCTACCGCACCCTTTCTGCGGCCCTAACCTACTGCCTCGCCAACGGGGTCCTTCTGGGAAGTGTTCTTGGAGCAAATGCCATGGACTCCGATACTGACACTTCCTTCGGCTGATCACCAACCATGAGTGCCGTCGTCGCAACCACCGGACCCGGACTTTCGGAAATGGCAGCAACGCTGCGACACCGGGGAATTGCCCTTGATCGCTGGGAGTCGAGAACGCTCCACGCCCAAACGATCGGGCGCCCGAGCGAATCACAAACTTTTTCCGATTCCGACTCCCAACTCCTCCTTAGCGGACCGGTCCGGGCACCGACTGATATTCTGGAGCGTCTCAAAAACGACCTCAAAAAAGGACTGAACTGTCTTCACGGACCCGGCATCGCGCTCTTCAAAAAAGACCACAAACTGATTGTATCCCGCGACGGAGCCGGGGGGCGCGCTTTGAATTACACTTTCCAAAACGGTGATTTCTCGTGCGCGTCCGAAACCAAAGCGCTCCTTGCCCGGCCCGGACAGTCACGCAATCTCCGGCCCGGATCCCTCGCCCAATACCTCGCTTATAGTTTCATCCCCGGACCGGGGACCATGATCGAAGGAATCTCCTCGCTCCCCGCCGGCACCTACCTCGAGATCGACCTTAAGAATCCAGTTACGATAACTCCCGTACGATGGTTTTCCCCCGAGGAATCGGAAGGCTCGATTTCAAGCGAGCACAGCACGCTTGAATTTGAAACCACCTTCCGCAGGGCCATCGAAAAACTTCTCGTTCAAGCAGGCCCCGCTCCCGCGCTCTTTCTCTCCGGCGGCCTCGACTCCTCGTCTGTGGCCGCCGAGCTTGCGCGGGATCATGCCAACTCCCTTCAAACTTATTCCCTTCACTTCGGAAAAGGCTACCCGCACGAACTGGAACACGCGCGCAATGTTGTTAATTTTTGCGGGATTAAAAACCACCACGAGGTCCTCATTCGCCCCAAGGACTTCGTCCCACGACTCGGGGAAATGATCCGCGCGCTCGACGAGCCGATTGGCGATCCTGTCGCGCTTCCCAACTTCGAACTCGCAGCCCTGGTGGGCAAAAAGCACCCGGCTGTTTTCAACGGAGAAGGAGGCGACCCTCTCTTTGGCGGCCCGAAGAACTTCAATCTCCTCCTTCACCATTGGTATGGCCTGCCGCGGCATCTGGAGGAGCCACGACACCGGGAGAAGCAATATCTCTCCTCCTATCGACGCGCTTATGAGGAAATCTCACGACTTTTGACTCCGGAATTCCGGGACCTGTTCAATGCCGAAGAGGAACTCGAAAACCCGCTTACGCCCTACTTCAAACTCAGGACGCCCGGCAGCTTCCTGAACAAGCTCATGCTCATCAATCAGCGACTGAAGGGAGCACACCTTATTCAGCCAAAAGTCGAGCGTATGCTCGCGGCCCACAACCTTCGCCCTCTCTCTCCGCTTTTTGATGAGGAAATTATCCGCCTGAGCTTTGCCATTCCACCTTCCTGCAAACTCGCAAACGGCCAGGAAAAAGTGGTCATGAAACAAGCCTTTGCCGGACGCCTGCCCGACTCGGTTCTTCACCGGCCCAAAAGCGGGATGCGGGTCCCGGTTCACTATTGGATGCAAAAAGAAATGCGGGGACAGATTCGCGACATCCTCTCGCCCCGGCAATTGAAACGGGAGGGCATCTTTGATCACAAGCGCGTGAAACAACTTCTCGCTTACAGAACCGACGAAGGCCCCGGCCGCTACGGCCTTCGTCTCTGGATGCTGATGACCTTCCAGCTTTGGAAAAAGCAGTTTAACATCGGGGTCTGATCAACTCCCGGCGTGCCTGCCACATGCGGGAAGGGTCCATAAACCTTGCCCGTTCGCTATGGGATCTTCTCCGCGACCAGCCAATGCGAGTTCATTGACCAGATCGATCACCCCCTCGAAAGCATACGCGGAATCCCGGAGCTGCAGCCGAAGAGAGCGACCGATGAACGACTGGTTTTTCAGGCAAACCGTCAAAGTAGAGTCGGGACCATCATGGGCGACATGATCTACTGGTTTCTCTCGATGCGAAAATAGATCTTTCCTTCGGGGCCCACGAGCCCTCCGATATCAAAGGTTCTGGTTGTCGATTCACCCGGGTCCGCCGCCACGGAGTCATCAAGATCCCCCTCCCAGCTGACGAGATCGTCGGAGTAAACCACGGAATAAATTTGCCCCTCCCTTGAGTCCCACGTCAGGGTCACCGAATGATCTTCGATCGAGTAGTCGATTTCCGTGATGGCAAAGGAAGGCACGAAACCAGGAAAAGCGCCGGTCTGGAGAGTCACATCATCAAAGGCGACCCAACCGGCAAGCGAATCATCCTCAGGATTATCAGGCGTCTCCAGGGCGCAGAGTCGAATCTGAATCAGCTCACCATCATGCACACTGTCCGCCGGATCTGCATTGTAGACCACGGTTGAGGTGACAAATTCGTTCACCGGGACCTCAAGAGCATTATCATCCTCAGCGAGAACAGTGCCTCCTGAAACCTGACCGGCAAAAGTGGCACCATCGATATTCATCCCACCCACAACAAACTGAACCCGGTATCCATACCAATCCGGATTGTAGTTGGAACTTCCACCTGAATCGGCCCCGGGAAGGCGCCCAACCTTGGCGGTAAGAGTATACGATTTTGAAGAATCAAAAGTCTCGGTCAAAATCTGGGCGACCGCTTCAAACTCCCTGAGCGGATCGTTCTCCCGACTCCTGACCAGCATGACATACTTCCCTTCCGGAGCCGTCCCGCCGAAGGCGACATCAAGCACGCCTTGCGCGGTTTCATCCCGCCCCGGAGCTCCGGGGTTCCAAATCCTAAGGGGGCCGCCGTTTGCAGAAATATCAAAGTGCCTCCAAAATTCCCTACCCCACTGGGGATACTTGTCGGTCGACTCGGCGAATGGGTCAAAAGTTTCCCTTTCCTCGAAACCCGCGTTGGGAATCAAAATCGAATCTGCCCTTAGACAAGGCCATGAGATTACCAAAGCTAGAAGTCCGCTGGCGACCTGTTTCTGAAAATTCGTTTTCATCTCTTGTTAGAAATTACCTGACCCGGTAGAAATCGTATCCCTCCGAATACATCCGGAGCCTACCCGTGATGGGGGATCTAATCCCCCTGGACCATGATCACGATGCGACGCGAGTGTGGTTGGTTCCGGTGCTCAAAAAGAAAGAGTCCCTGCCAGGTGCCGAGTGTCATTTGCCCGTTCACCACCGGAATCACTTCGCTGGTCCGGGTGAGAGCCATGCGAATATGAGAGGGCATGTCATCCGGCCCCTCGTAAGTGTGCACAAAGTACGGAGTGTCCTCGGGAACCAGATGATCAAAAAAGGAATGCAGGTCGGTCCGCGCGCTCGGATCGGCATTCTCCATGATGACCAAACTTGCGCTGGTGTGCCGGACAAAGACGGTTGCTGTTCCCGTCGTAATTCCCGATTCAGCAACGATGTCCTCAACCTGACGGGTGATCTCGTAAGTTCCTTTTCCGGAAGAGCGGACGGAAAGGCTGGCAGCATGACTCGGCATGCACGGGATCCTGACACGCTGGTGGTAGGGAGATCAAGTCACCCAATCGCCGAAATCAGGGACCGGGTTTTGGAACCGGGTTTGGAACCGTATTTTTTGGAGGGTTGACCGGCTTCTTAATCGGCTGCTTTGGCTCAAAAATAATCGGTTGTCTTGAGGCATCAGGCCGGGCCTCGGGCCCCTTTGGCCAACTCAACACTATCACCAACAAAGCCGCATAAGCCACACCAGCTCCAACCACCCACTTGCCGGAGGTCATCCCACGGAACAAGTCGGACACGCGGGAAGCGGAAGAAAAAGTCGAAGGCCTGGACGCGACTTCTCCATCGCGACGACTTTGAAACTCCTTGAGAAAATCTTCGAAGTATCCGTCCCTGGGTTGCTCGAACCGCTTTAGGCGGATGAGTTTTTGGACCTGTGTTTCTTGCTCGCTCATGAATGATTTCTATTTGATGAACTCCTCCAAATGCCCCTGCAATTGCTGGTGCGCGTAGAAGAGCCTCGAACGGACGGTTCCTTCCGACACCTTGAGAATTTTACTGATCTCAGCGTGGGGAATTCCCTGAATATCGAACATCGTGACGACCGCTCTATGGTCATCAGACAGCGACTGCATCGCTTCGTTCAATTTTTTTTGAAGTTCGTTCACATCGCTTTGGTGACGGGGATTTGCGGAATGGGCGATATCCACCATGGCGTCGTCGTTCTGAATTCCCGAATCCAGATCATCGAGGCTCCACGCGGCCCTCCGTTTGCGCTTTTTCAGGAAGTTCAGCGTCATATTTGTCCCGATCGCATAAATCCATGTGTAGAATGACGATTTCCCCCGAAAGCGGCTCAGTGACCGGTAGGCCTTCGCAAAAACATCCTGCATGAGATCGTTCGCGTCCTCCTTGTTGGAGGTCATATGGTAGATCATGCCGTAAAGGCGCGGGCTGTATTTCACGACCAGTTGATCAAAGGCCGCAGTATCCCCCTTCTGCGCCCTGGCCACGAGGCCACGATCCGCATCGGCGGAGGATTCATTCGCAGACTCGGAAGACATAAAGTTTTTTAGAATCGCCGGTGAGGAACCTTCTGACACAACCTTAGGGACAGGTCAAAGCACCGCACGTTCAATTTATCTTTGAAGAAGATCGCTCGATGATCACGCCAACCCAATCGGTCTCCGGCAAAATGAACTTTTCAATTTCGACGCGGATCTTGCAAACTTCGAACTCAACCAGAACCATCGCGGCAATATCCTGCGCAAGGGTTTCGATGAGCTGGCGCTCTTTCGCGGCCGCCAATCCACGAACACGATCCGCGACCGCCTTGTAGTCCACCGTACCATCAATCCTGTCGTGCTCCGGAAAGCGAGCGACATCGAGCGTGAGATGAACCCGCAGCCTTTGCTTTTCCGCCCGCTCCTCCGCTGGAACCCCGATGTGCGCAATCAGCTCCAAGCCGCGAATGACGATCTGATCCATCATAAAGGTGTGCCGGTCTGGATTGCAGAATTCTCCAGCCACTGACGAAAATCGCCGAGGTGATCAAAGAAGTGATGCGGTTCACTTTCCGCGAGCCTCTCGACCGGATCGTATCCCGTAGCCACTGCGACCGAAGCGATTCCACCGTGCTTGGCAGTGTGCACGTCGTGCACCATATCTCCCACGAACGCGGTATTTGCGACGGATAAATCGTGCGTCTTCAAGATGTCGCCGATGCGGTGGCGCTTGTCGATGACGCCGGCGTAAATTGCCTCAAAGTGACCGTGCAGACCGAAATCATGCGCCTGCTCGGTAAAAAGTCCCACATCCATGCTTGATAGAACGAAGCAGCGGATTTCCTGGTCGCGGCACCAATCGAGCATCTCACGCGCGTGAGGCAGAACCGTCACGCCCTCCGGGGACTCATTGAAAGAGCTTCGAAAAGTATCCTCCAGAGTCTCGATGGAAACGCCCGGCAGCACCTCCTCATAAAACTCCGGGTACGGCAGTCGAAAACGTTGGCGGAATTCCTCGCGACTGAGGGCGGGCACATCATGCTCACCCAGCACGGTGTTGGTTGCGTGAAGCGTGGGAGGCAGGTCATCGACCAGGGTGCCCGACCAGTCGAAGAGAAGTGAGCGGTATTTCATAAACTTTACACCTTAACCGATGGTGAGCCGGAGAGCAGTGACGTTTTCAGACCCCAGCTCATTTTGAAGCCTACGCAACAGCCCCGGCTTAAGTTGCTCGAGGTGGTAACGCATCGCGGGCTGCAAAACCTTCAGAGTGAGGCACCCTTTCCGGAGTGAAACCGGCTCGGTTTGCTTGGCGATCAAATCACCCGCCAAAGAAGACCAGGCCTCCTTGACACGCTCCTCATCGAGCCCGCCCTGAACTCCAATCGATTCGAGGATCGCCTCAATGTGCGCCCCCGCTTCGCTAATGTTCTTTTCCAGGTTCAGTGGCCGGGAAGCACCGACCCACTGACTGACGATGTCAGCCCGCATGTTTTTCCGGGAAATCGATTTTTCTTTCCCGGCGCCAGGCTTTCGTCCCATGGCGCAATTTAGGAATCCTCGCCGTCGTCACCGATCGCTTCGACCGGGCAACCTTCGAGAGCTTCCATGCAGAGAGCAACTTCCTCCTCGTTCTCAGGCTGCTTGTAAACGTAGGAGTATCCCTCCTCGTCAGAGCGCTGGAAATTATCGGGAGCGGTTTCGCGGCAGAGATCGCAATCGATGCACTGGGAATCGACGTAGAACTTTCCTGCAACGCTTTCGGGATTTTTGTCTTCGAGATCAGCCATGACTTGGTGGCGGAACTGTTCTCTCCCTGATCATAAAGTGCAATCACTTTTTGCGACCATCATTCACGGGTTGCAATGATCCGCCGCGCTGACTATCTCTCTGGGCACCAATCATGACAGACAAGCCCTCCGATCCCAAAAACAAGCCTCAAAATGACTTTTGGGACCTTGGTGACGACCTCGATCCCGGAGAAGCCATAGAATCCAGCCCGCCAAAGCAGCAATCCCCCGGCCCCGCACCCGCCCGGACGACTCCTGCAGCCCCCGCAACCCCGCCGGAAGACATTCCGGGCGACCTGGGCGATGACCTTCCACCGCCCCCTGCCCCATCTCAAAAACCCGCGGCAGCCGCTCCTTCCCAGTCCCGGCGGGTCCGGGTCAAGGAGACCATAAGGGAAGACAAACCAACGACCATGGTCGAAAAAACCTTCATTGGAGTGCTCCTCGCCTCCTTGCTCGGCGTGGCGATCTGGGGCGTAGCAGCCTATCTCGACACCGCTCCAAATGGCGAGCTGACGGAGTATAAGGAAGACTTTCCCATCCAGGGTGAATCCGTCACCGTTGAGAATATTGAAACCTGGTGGCGTGAGCCCGTCCGCGATGGCGAGGATGCCGATATCGGGGTGGTGGTGGAAGCCCGCCTCATTCCCTGTGCTTCCATCAAGATCAGCGACAGTAGCACCACCAATTTACAGGTGAGCTTTCGCGATGGAGAAAACAAGCTCATCGGCGACATCATCAACCTTTCCGTGAGAGACGGCCAATTTGAAAAGAACAACTCGAACGAGATTTCTGTAAACGCCACGGCCGGATTCAACAATCCCACCACGATCAATCCTTACATCAACCGGGACATCGAACCCTGGACACTTGCCATCGTCGAAGGTGGCACGTCAGACGAACCAATCGTCAAAACCCGCATCGAAGCCAATCGCAAAGAAAAATAAAAACTCATGTCCGATAATCCCACCCCTCTTGTGCCCGTCGAAGGCTGGCACGTCATGCACCTCTACTACTCCGTCGATCACAGCCAGTGGTCACTTCTCTCCGAAGCAGAACAACGTCAGGCCAAGACCGAGCTCAGTGAATTGGTTCAGGAAATCCGTTCCCATAAAGACACCCAGCTCCTCATCTTCGCCGTTGCCACCCCAAAGGCCGACATCGGTTTCATGCTTCTCACTCCCGACCTGCATGACGCCACCCATTTTGAGAAACGCCTCACCCTCGCCCTCGGACCGGACGTTCTCACCCCGACCTATTCCTACCTGTCCCAAACCGAACGCTCGGAATACACCACCACCTCCGAGCAATACGGAAAAGACACCCTCGTCGGAGAAAAAGGCATGACCGAAGGCAGCGAGGAATACGTAACCGCCCTCAAGGAGTTCGACGAACGCATGACGCACTACCTTCAGCACCGCCTTTATCCCGTTCTCCCCGACTGGCCCGCCATCTGTTTCTACCCGATGTCAAAGCGCCGCTCGCCAAATGATCACTACAACTGGTATTCCCTCGACCACGCCGCCCGCGCCCAGCTGATGAAGGGCCACGCCACCACCGGCCGCAAATACTCAGGGAAAATTCTTCAGCTGATCACCGGGTCCACCGGACTCGACGAGCACGAATGGGGCGTCACCCTCTTGGCCAAAGACACCATCGAGATCAAAAACATCGTTTACGAAATGCGCTTCGATGAGGTCTCCGCACGCTTTGCCGAATTCGGCGATTTCTACATCGGGATGCAACTTCCGCTCAACGAACTCTTCAAACGCATCTGCCTCTAGCATCATGAAATCCCTCTGGTTTGGCATTCTCGCCTCCCTTCTATTGGCGTCCTGCTCCAACTATCAACGGGACTTCCGGAGGGCCTCCATCACCAAGCCATCCCCTACTCCAACCGGCCCGTGGAAGGGCACATGGAAGAGCGAAGTCAACGGCCATCAAGGCCCGCTTTGGTGCATCATCACCAAGGACAAGGCTTTACCGGACACCTACAACTTCCGCTACCGCGCCGGCTGGGGCGTACTGCAATTCGGCGACTACACCCACCGGATCGCGACCACGAAGAAGGACCAGACTCTTCCCTTAAACCACTCCATGACCCTCCCCGGAAACTTCGGCACCTACCGCATTAAAGGCGAAGTCAATCCCGGTGAATTCAATGCCAGATTTCAAGGCAACGGCGACAAGGGAACAATGATCCTCACCCGCCCTCATGACCAGTAGAACAGGCAGGAAACCTGTTTCACCTGACCAGGTGTCCGCGCGTCACTCACACCACGGCTCCACCGGCAACAAGCCCGCCGCAGCATCCCTTGCTCCCTGCGAAGGGAAAAGATAGAGCGCGTAACCACCGTGACCGCCTCCGCAATATTTCCGCGCCACACTGCCTGAAATTTCAGGCAACTCCTCCATCCCCTCGCCCAACTGGGCCGAATAGGACATCAAAACCGCCTCGGCAAGCTTGGCAATTGACTCCGCCATCACCGCTTCCCGCGCCATCGCGCCCGCGCGTTCAATCAAATCATAATCACGCTCAAAACCCACCGCGCCCGGCGTGTCATGTTGCTTTCCGGTCCAGAGCAATCCCATGCACCCGTTCAAAAACGACCCATCCCGCTTCAAATCCAGACGCGGCCTTTGCCCGCTCTTCCAAACACAAATCCCGGTCTCCCGGATCACCGCCGGATCCTGCCAACCCACTCCCAAATCCAGCTCGGACTGCACTGAATCTTTTCCGTTCAACAAGGCCCAAGCCCCACTCCCTCCCAACCCAGCCTTCTGCTCGTAAGGCCAATCCTGCAAACTCACTTTTGGCGAAATCGCGCAGTTCACAATAAAACCGCCCTCGCGCGCATGCTTCGGAACGTCCAGCCACCCCCCACCAAAATCAACCCGCAAGGGGGCCTCCTTCACTCCGCTGATCCGGTTCACAATCGCCGTCGTCGAAATGGGCTCAAACATCGGCGGAGTCTTCGGCAAGCGAACATACCGGCACCCCACCTCCGCACAGAGCTCCTCCTTGATATCACCATACTGGTCATCCTCGGTTACCGCCAAAATATCCGGCTTCAACTCCCGGAAAATCGGCTCAAAGTCCAGTCCCTGCCTCTCTCCGCTCCCTGCGACCACCTCATCCACCATCACCAATGCCCGCAAAAGCGCCGCCTTGTGATCGTCCGGCAGCGAAGGTCTCCTCCCCTTGTGCTTCCACAGGATCTCCTCATTCGCAAATGAAACAGTCAAATAGTCACCCAAACCCCGCGCCTCCTCAAAAAATTGCAAATGCCCTGCATGTAAAATGTCATAACAACCTGAAACAAATACCTTCGTCATCGCTTGGCCGAGTCAATCACGCCTCCCTCGCTGGACAAGTCTTTCTCACTTCCCTAGAGTCAACAAATGAAGTTTCTCATCCTTCTCCTGTTACCCTTCACCGTCCTCGCTGAAAAAAAGCGACCCAATATCGTTTTCTTTTTCACCGATGACCACGCCCCCCACGCCATCGGAGCGTATAATGGCTGGCTCAAATCGGTGAATCCGACTCCGGAAATCGACAAACTCGCCGCCGACGGCATGCTGTTCGAGAACTCCTTCTGCACCAACTCCATTTGCGGCCCCTCCCGTGCCGTCATCATGAGCGGCAAGCACAGCCATAAAAATGGCTTCATGAACAACGGAAACTCCTTCGACTGGAATCAGCAAATCTTCCCGAAAATCCTCCGCGCAGCCGGCTACCACACCGCCCTTTACGGAAAATCCCACCTCAAAGGAAAACCCCAGGGCTTCGACTCGTGGGCCGTTCTCCCCGGCCAGGGCGATTACTACAACCCCGCCATGATCACCCCCGAGGGCCGCAAGGTTGTTCCGGGATACTGCACCGACATCGTCACCGACATGGCCATCGACTTTATCAAGGAGTCAAAAAAACTCGGCAAACCCTTTATGCTGATGTGCCAGCACAAGGCGCCCCACCGCACCTGGATGCCGGCTCTTCGCCACCTCCACCTCTACGATGACATCGAGATCCCAGAGCCAAAAACTCTCTTCGATCAATACGAAGGCCGAATTCCCGCCCAGCACCAGGAGATGGAAATCGACCGCCACATGTACCTCGATCACGACCTCTTCACCGACCTCACTCCCGATCTCGACTTCCCAAAACAACGCGAACCCAGCCAAGACCGCTCCGCTTACATGAACATGAAACGCATGACTCCGGAGCAACTCCAAGCCTGGCGTGCCGCCTATGGCCCCAAGGACAAAGCCTTCCGCGAAGCCAAGCTTACCGGTCGTGACCTCGTCCGCTGGAAATTTCAGCGTTACGCCAAGAACTACCTCCGCGCCATCAAGGGTGTCGATGAAAACCTCGCCCGCCTTCGCAAAGCCCTCGAAGAGCAAGGCCTCGCCGACAACACCGTCTTCGTCTATTCCTCCGACCAGGGTTTCTATATTGGTGACCATGGCTGGTATGACAAGCGATGGATGTACGAAGAATCCTTAAAGATGCCCCTCATCGTTTCATGGCCCGGCGTCATCAAGCCCGGCTCGCGAAATTCCGATCTTGTCCAAAACCTCGACTACGCGCAAACCTTCCTCGACATGGCTGGCGCTAAAATTCCCGACGACATGCAAGGTGCCTCACTCGTCCCGCTTCTCAAAGGCAACAAGCCCGACGACTGGCGCAAGTCCATCTACTACCACTACTACGAGTATCCCTCCTACCACCAGGTCCCCCGCCACAACGGCATTCGGACTGACCGCTACAAACTCATCAACTTCTACGAGTTTGGAGAGTGGGAATTCTATGATCTCAAAACCGACCCCGACGAAATCAAAAACCTTTACGGAAACACGGAGAAAAAAGAGCTCATCGAACAGATCCGCAAACAGCTCCTCGAATTGCAAAAAGACTACGGCGACGAAACCGTCCTCAAGGAAAAGCCGCAGGAGTGGAAAACCAAAATGCGCACCACCACCAGTGTCAAAACCAAAGCCGATTTCCGTCCGCGCGTGAAGTAGACGAAAGCTTCCGCCTTCGTTTCCCATCCGGGTCGGCAAAACCAGGAACCGGCCACCAAAAATCCGGCTGACTTGAAACTCCCGACTTCGGGACAACCGGTCTCAATCGCTTTATTGCAACCCGGCGGGAAGAATACGGCCGGCAGTGTCATCGATAGCGTGAAGGCCAGATCACTTTGAGCCCTCATTTACAACACACTCAATGATTCCCGTGCTCCGCAAACGACTTCATGCCCGCTCCTGACGCTCTCCCCATCTGGAAGATCCACGATGACATCCTGCGCACTCTGCAGGAGGGCAACCGTCTCGTTCTTGTCGCACCAACGGGATCAGGAAAAACAACGCAGGTTCCTCAAATGTTGCTTGAGGCAGGAGCAGGTGGAGACAAGATCATCGTCGTTCTGCAACCGCGCCGGGTGGCCGCGCGAACCGTGGCGACACGGGTGGCCTCGGAGCGCGATGTCAAATTAGGTGGAGAAGTGGGTTATCAAATTCGCTTCGATGACCGCACGAGCCCGGCCACCCGCATCTGCTTTGTCACCGAGGGCATCCTGCTACGCTGGCTGCAGGATGACCGGACGCTCTCCAAAGTCGGCGTGATCGTTTTCGATGAATTCCACGAACGAAATCTCCTAAGCGATGTCGCCCTCGCCCTGGTGAAAAACTTGCAGAAGAACCAGCGACCGGATTTGGCCATGCTTGTGATGTCTGCAACCCTCGATGCCGGGCCGGTGGCCACGTATCTGGAGCAATGTCCCATTCTTGTTTCCGAAGGACAAAGTTTCCCGGTCGAGACCAATTACCTCCCGCTCCCTGATCACAGCCCGATCACGGAGCAGGCCGTGGAAGCTGTCGAAAACATCATCAATAATGGCGACGATGGCGACATCCTCGTCTTCATGCCCGGACGTGGAGAGATCAATGGAACTCTCGACTGCTTGCGCAACCTAAGAACGGTGGAAAAGGTCGCGTGTATCCCATTGCACGGCGCCCTCGAACCCCGGGAGCAAGACCGGGCATTTGCCCAGAACGCACTGCGAAAAATTATCGTCGCCACCAACGTGGCCGAGACCAGCATCACGATCGACGGCATCCGCCATGTCGTGGACAGCGGAGTCGCCCGCATTGCCCGCTACGATGCCGAACGCGGAATCGGCACCCTCCAAATCGAACCCATCAGCCAAGCCAGCGCAGACCAGCGAAAAGGACGGGCCGGACGCACCGCACGGGGAACCTGTCATCGCCTCTGGACCGAAATCGGGCACGAAAGCCGCGAAGAACGAAACACCCCGGAAATTCAGCGCAGCGATCTTGCCGAAGTTGTTTTACTCCTCCACTCACTCGGCATCCGGGAAGCAGTGGGCTTTGATTGGCTGGACAGACCCGATCCGCAAGCCGTCGAAAGAGCCGAAAGACTTCTCACCATGCTCGGAGCCCTGCTCGATGCCAAACTCACCGACATCGGCCGCCAAATGCTTCGCCTCCCGATGCATCCGCGCTATTCCCGCATGCTTATCGAAGCTGGCAAACGCCATTGCGTGGAAGAGGCCGCCCTCTGCGCAGCTCTGGTGAGCGGCCGCGACCTCTTGGCTCGAAATCAGGACCAACAAAACCGCGAGTTGTTCGAAGAGAGCGATGACTCCGATTTCGTCACCCTGATGCGGGCTTATGACTTCGCCAAAAAGAACCGCTTCAGCTTCAACCGCTGCCGTAGCCACGGCATCAATGCCCGGGTCGCCCGGCAGGTTGACGAAACCTATCAACAGATTCTCCACTCCACCCGCCAACAGGGACTCTATGAAAAACCGCCCAAGCAATCTGGCGACGAAGTCTCACTCCGGCGCTGCCTCATGGCCGGATTCATTGATCAGCTTGCGAAACGACGCGATCCGGCCAAACCAGACTGTGATCTTACCGAACAGCGGGAAGGTCGACTCGTTCGCGAAAGTGTCGTACAAAATTCCTCGTACTTCGTGGCAGCCAATCTTCATCAAACTCCCTCGCGAGGCCCCGGCCCCTTGACCTTTCTTAGTCTGGCAACCACAGTGGAACCATCCTGGATTTCCGAAATGTTTCCACAACATTTGCGCACCACCCTGGAACACCTATTCGATTCCAAAAACAAACGCGTCGCCGCCAAAAAGCAAATCCGCTTCCTCGATCTTGTCATCGAAGAAAAGGCCCAACAGAAAGATCTTGATCCAGGATCCAGTGCCCGCTGCCTCGCCGAAGCTCAACGCGCCGGAGCCTTTGACCTCCCGCTCATGGACCATCGGCTCAAACAATTCATGGCACGCGTTGATCTCGTCCACTCCCACCTTCCCGAGCTGGAGTTCGCGCCCTTTGATGAAGCCGCCATTACCGATTGCCTGACCCGTGCGTTTAAAGGCTTAACCCTGGTCAAGGAGGCTCAGACAACTCCACTCCTGGATGCCTTCCATCGGCACCTTGAGCAGGGCCAAATCAGTTGGCTGGATGAACTATTGCCACTCTCACTTCCGTGGTTGGGCAATCGACCCATCAAGATTTCCTACGTGAACGGAACACCCGAAGCTCAGGTGAAAATTCAGGACTGTTGGTCCATTGAGCAACACCCCGCAATTTGTGAAGGCCACCTCCCGGTGACCCTGATTCTCTGTGACCCCAATGGAAAAAAGGTCGCCACCACGAATGACTGGCCCCGCTTCCTCGCCCGGGAGTGGAGAAAGCATCGCCCCGCGCTGCAGAAAAAATTCCCGGGGCATGTCTGGCGATAGGAGCATACCCGAAAATTAAGACCGCAATCAATTCCTAGGATGCGTCCTCGGAAGCGGCCGTGTCGTAATCATCAAGATGATCGGCAATCGCTTCTGCCGCAGCATCCTCCAATGCCGGATCATTTGATTCTGAATCTTCCAACCCGAAACCATCGCTTTCACAATCTTCGAGAGGGACCTCATCGGTAAATTCACCTTCCCCGGAATCTTCAGAAACATTCTGAGAATGCTCATCCAGTAATTCTTTCGGAGGCCCGTCCTGATCGTGAAGGTCGCGGTATTCCGCGAGTTCCGGAATCACTTCCCGGGTAAATCCCTCATAAGGCATACGATGCGACACCCCGTGATTAAAGACATCAAAGGCAAGGAACGTCCGCCCGTAGTGGTGGCAATGCCACAAATGATTCCCGAAGGTGTTGTAATCATCATAGTAGTGAAGACATTCCCGGCTCTGCCGGGACCATCGGGTGCGCTTGTGCGTGCCTTCACGTTTCATATTTGGCACATCCTCCAGCCACTTCGATTTGGCAGGAACGGAACCCTTTGGATATCGACGCCATTTGGCCTGAGTGCCTGAAATACTCAGAACCCGCTTCCTCCGATCTTCAATCTCCCCTTCAAGGTAGTTCATTAAATCAACGGCATAGTCAATTTTTTTGCGAAGCGCCACACACTTGGCCAGAGGAGTCTTCAAGCTCGCTCCAACGTGAGGAATAATCGCCTCCAGATCCATTTCTTCGATGCCTGATTTCAACGCCCTCTTTACCGCCAAGGTACGATACTCCTCGTAGTTTTCGATCATGCCCGATTTTGCTAAAAACTCTTCCACCAGAGCAAGCAAGCTGGCCTGGGCTGCAAGCGCCGCGTTCCGCTCGGACCCGACCCCGTCCCGCTTCCGCTCAAGCCCCTCATATCGATCGACCAAAGCGGTCATGGCTTCATTGGGAAACATTTCGTGAACTTTCTCAAGCGCCTGCGTCTTGCGTCGTGTCTTCCCGGTAATCCCTTCCCAAATCCCACGGACTCCGCTTGCCTTGGGCTCCAGGTGCAACTTCTCCTCAACAAGAAACTGGAACTCTTCGGTTTGAAAGGGCTCCAACTCGGCACCAACCTGATCCAAACGACTCTCAATATCCTTCAACTTCTCGGGAAATTCGGAACCAAGCAGTCTTTGATGATCCCGATATGAAGGATCATTGGCGATTTCAGAAACACGTTCCCGATTGGCCTCCAGTTCCGCATCGCACTTTGCCACCACTTCTTCAAGATTGGCATGGGGCACAACCGCGGACACCGCCTTGATTCGTTGTTCACTTCCGGGTCCAATCCACGCTCCGGCCAGATCTTCATGAGCATCATCCAGCACCTGCTTCCAGAGGTCGGCATTGCGTGCCGTATCATCTCGCTCTCCGGTAAAGGCTTGAATCTGCTCGTTGTAATTGTCGATTGCTTCTTGAGCCTTCGAGACCGCTTGACTTTTGGACCAATTCATAACTCGTCTTTTTCCTGATTTAATTTGCGATTTCCCAGCCAATCATGGAAATCAAGCCCGGGGTCATCCAGGGCCTCCATGATCTCAATTATTGAAGCTCCTCCCATTACAATCTCCGCTGATGAATGGAATAAGTCGGCTGAATCCCTCGCATAACGCTTGCAAAGCCGGGCAGCCAGAGCTTCCACCTGAACGGGGGATTCGGCCAACCTTCGGAGACCGGAGATCGACTCACCCCATGCCCGGGCTTCGGAAAACCAAGCAGGGCAAACGTCCGGTGACGGCCACAACTCAAGAAGCCTCTCCGTCAAAACATCAGGAACATTGACCCGCTTCTGCCACCGGAGCCACTCTCCAAATCCTGCACCCGCATTCCGACGAATGGCAAAACAAGCCGCATTCACGACAAGGCGGGTTGTCGATTCATCCCCTGACGAAGCCAGATTTACAAGTTCTGCCGCAGCATTCAACGCCCCTGTCGCTGGAAGCCGATCATCCAGGTTTGCATCAATACTTTCGGCTCCCTCAAGAATACCGCCAACCTGCTCCGCAACGTGATGCCAATCCAATCGTCCATGATACCCCAAGCCTTCCCCCAGGGAGATTCGCTCGTCCTGGTCATCGAGGCCGCGGGCCTGCGGGAAAAACAACGCCGGGACTCCGGCCTCAAGAAGTTCTTCATACGAGTTGTAGCCAGCTGCACTGATGGCCAAATCCACTCCTGGAAAGTAACGCCAGACCTCAGCCTCCCGAATCGTGATCACCCGATCCATTCCGTAGATACCGGGCTCGCCGGCCAACGGGCCAAACGCCGCGAGAACCACCACGCTGGGAAATTTGCGAGTCAATGTCCCGGCCAAACTCCGGACTTCATCGACCGCGGCAGGATCACCGCCTCCGCCTGCCGCGACATAGATCAAGCGCTGCCCCTCACCAACACCGAAGTGTTCACGGACGCGAATCGCACTCCAGGCCCTGTTGGAATCAAACCCACAAACCCGCCCGACAAATCTGGGACTGATTTCGGGAGGAACCGGATACCGCTCGCGATGCGTATCATCATCCGGCACCAACACGCGGTCATAGAGTCTGAGATGGGCCTGATGAACCGACGTCATCGATTCAGCAGCCATTTTATGACGTTCAATTAACACCGTCTTCTTCGCATAATCCCGAAGGAAGTGAAACTCCCCGAACGCGCCCTGGCTCTGGGTGTCAACCACCAGGACATCCGGCCGAAGCCATGCCAATTGGTTGGAGAGCATAAGTTTTGCCCCGGAGGCATAACGCTTTCCCGCACCGCCCATTCCTTTGAAGACTGATTTACTGGGGAACTTGAAAACCGGAAAATCCTGAACCACCCAGTCCGCATCACTCGTTGTGAGAAACTGGATGTCGACAGACTCCCCGATCACCTCACCAAGCAGACGCACTTGCCGGGCAATGGCGGCGCATCGGCTCAAGTGCCCCAGGCCAATTCCATTAATGGCATAAAAAACGATCTTCATCCGGCGGACGCCATTCGAGCCGAATCAACGGATGAAGTCCAGAAGGGATGAGCACCGCTGGCGGAGGGCGCGGAACCACTTCAAAACCCACCGGAATAGGACCAAGACAAAAATAGAATGGCCCGGGATTCTTCAATCCGCTAACGATGGGCAAATGAAGACGCTCCTTTTCTTCCTCGCCCTCGCTTCTCTGGCTTTCGGTAGGAAGCCAAACTTCCTCTTCATCATTGTCGATGACCAGTCTCCCTTCGACCTCAAGGTCTATGATCCCAAGTCCCAGCTCGATACCCCGAACATCGATGCCCTGGCCAAAGATGGGCTCGTCTTTGATGGGGCTTATCACATGGGTTCGTGGAGCGGAGCCGTCTGCACCTGCTCCCGGACCATGATCATGACAGGCCGGAGCGTTTGGAACATCCCAAGAAAAGCGAAACGAAACCCGAAGAACAAAGAAGCCAAGCCGACCCACGCCGGCCCCCAAACCCTCCCGACCACCTTCAATCTCGGTGGCTACGAAACGATGCGAACATGCAAACGGGGCAACAGCTACAGCGTCGCCAACAGCCAATTCAAAATCGTCAAGGATGCCACCAAACGAGGTGGAACCGACGAAACCGGCTCCCACTGGCACGGCCAGCAAGTGATGGACTATCTTGAAGCTCGCGCAGCCCGGAAAGCCGAGGAACCTTTCCTGATCTACTTCGGGTTTTCCCATCCACACGACGAACGAAACGGAAAGCCCGAACTCCTTGAAAAATACGGAGCCACCAACCACCGCGACAAAAACTCAATTCCAGCCCTGAATTCAAAGCAGCCAAAATTACCTGTCAACTACCTTGAAAAACACCCCTTCCCCCACGGTCACCCCGGGCTCCGGGACGAGGTCAAGGTTCCCGGAGTTTGGGAAAATCGCGATGAAGCAACGATCCGCAACGAACTCGGACGCGAATTCGCCTGCTCTGAAAATATCGACATTCAGATCGGGCGCGTGCTCAAAAAGCTCGAAGCAATGGGTGAACTCGACAACACCTACATCATTTACACCTCGGATCACGGCATGGCCATCGGCCGCCATGGACTGCAGGGGAAACAAAACCTCTACGAGCACACCTGGCGTGTTCCTTATATCGTCAAAGGCCCCGGAGTTAAAAAAGGCCGGGTGCAAGGAAACATCTACCTTCTGGACACCCTCGCCACCCTTTGTGATCTTGCGGGACTCGAGGCTCCGGCAAGTAATGAAGGGAGAAGCTTCAAGCCCGTCCTCACCGGGGAGAAGAAAACCGTTCGCGACACCCTCTTTGGAGTCTATGCCGGAGGAACCAAGCCGGGCATTCGATCGGTCCGCAAAGGTGACTGGAAGCTCGTGAAATTTGATGTCCTTGACGGCGCGGTTCGGGAAACCCAATTATTCAACTTGAAGGACAACCCCGACGAATTTCTCACTCAACACGGCAAGAAAAATCCGATGCTCAGGAACCTGGCCAGCGACCCGGCCCAGGCTCAAAAGCTTGCCGAAATGGAAGAACTCCTCAAAAGCGAAATGGAGCGCCTCAACGATCCCCATCCACTCTGGAATCAAAAGTAAAAAGGCCTATCCGGCAGGAACGGCTTTCACACGAAAGAAGCGACGGGCGGCCGGATCAGGAGCGACCTTGAAGACGAGCCGCCCGGGCTCGTCGACAGTGATCTCAAAACCATCGGTCATGTCAGTAAACCCTGTCAGGTCGCCACTGGTCTGAAGAACCCACTCGACCTGCCGACCGGGCGCTCTCGTCACTTCGATCCCCAGATCGGCACTAATTGGTGTCACAAAGGGGCCGTCGTGCACCTTGGGGTCGCTCCCGAGGGCATACTCGAGAAAATTGGTTCTCCCATCCGAATCAAAATCTCCAGACGCGCTGCCGTCCTCTTCTCCTTCAAAATTTGCAGCCACCCACGCATCATAGCTTAGGACCAATTCCACGGACGCGGTTTGCATGTGGAATCCCCCTTCTTCCACCGATCCCAAGATCACGTCGTCATCATCCACGGCTTTGGCAACCAGCCAACGAATCGGAAAAGGCGGAGGACCACCCGGATTGGCGACAGGCCAGGTCCAATCCGGTTTCCCGATAAGGATCCACTCGGAGCCTGATTCCGTCCCGTTTCTTCCCCAGATGTAAGCGCGGGCACTGGTGGTAAACGGGGGATCGTTGCTTGTCAGTGATTTCGCATTGGAAAATCGCTGGGTATCTACCGAGTAAGCCGCCGACCCTAGTGACCGAAAAGCGCCTTCCCACTCCTCAAGATTATCAGCGCCAGGGATGATTCCCTCGAAAGTCCCCAAAAGGAATTCAAACTGATCATCGAGTGGTGTGACTCCATCACTCTGACGATTCACCGCATTGAGATCACTAGCCCACTCGATTGTAATTGCTCCTTCAAGTCGAACGCAAAGCAAGGACAAGAACATCAAACGGATAAGCCTCATAACAATGGAAAACTACCACCCGCCCCAAAACGCCCAAGTGCAAATTCTCCAGCTTGCACTCCACCGAAGCCTAAAGATGAAATTTCGCTTTCAGGAGGACACGAAAAGGCACCGGGCCAACAGTCAACCGGTGCCTGAACTCTCGGGGGCATAGGTGCGAGCTAGCGCTTGCGGCGGATGAGGGTGAGGGTGAGGGCGCTAAACAGGAAAAGGATTACGCTGCTTGGCTCGGGCACGGTCGCGAATTGGTGGTCCGAGTGATCAAAATTGCCACCCGGGACCGGGTCCACCATCCCGCCTGCTCCGATATTGTTGTCAATCCGGCCGACGATTGCTTCGCTTGCAGAAGCGATGTCCCACTGGATGTCAAAGCTGACGTTATTCGTGGTGGAGCTGTCGGGCACGAGCCAGTTGGTGGTGCTTGGATTGCTCCCGTCTCCCGCATCTTTACCGGTCACGAGGAACCATTCGGGCTGTTCGGGGCCGTCAAGGTCTTTGGTGTCAAAACCCCAGATGTAGGCCTGGAAGCCGTGAACCACGGTACCTCCGCTCGGAGAGCTGCTGACGGTACTGATTTGCTCATCCTGATCACCCATGGAGGCAATATTGCCAAAGTAGCCCACGGTGGAATCGTATTCGGAGGTCGCGCTGTCTACGGTGTTATCATTGGCCTTGAGCACCACCCAGCGGTCACTCCACTCATCCACGTTGGCGTAAGTGGGAATGAATTGGGTGCCGTCGGCATTCTGGAAGACTCCGAGTTCATACATGACCTCTCCACTGGGGACGGCTGCGGTGGGGCCAATTTCGAGGGCGGTTCCGTCGGCGCTATAGTTGGACGTGAAGAAGGCTCCTCCCCAGTTGATGGTAGCGGCTTGGGAGCTACCCATGAGGACGCCCAGAATGAGGCTGGCGATCAGGTGGGGTGTCTTGAGGTGTTGCATCGCTTTTCGGGTGGTCTGAGTTGGCAGGTTGATGTCGTGAATTTGTCGAGTTTTTAAGTTCATTAGTTCACGGCGTTGCTAATGGGCGATGGGATGTAGTAGTCCGGCATGTCATCCTCCTGAATGTCATACATCGCACTGCGGGTTGGATCGAAGAGCCCTTTGACTTCCTCATTGGTTGCGGCCGGCGTTCCTCCGATTGACCATTGATCGACACTGCCCGAACTGTTTCGCAGGTAGAAGATCATCTGGTAACAGAGGTGGATGTCGCTGGCGTCGGTAGTGATGTTGTCATCATCCCAGAACTGGACCTGATCGGCGAGCGAGCGGGCCCCACTTCCTTCGAAGACGAACTTACCGTCAGTGTTGTCGGCGTTCATGAGACGGCTGGTGCTATCTCCTCCATCGATACTTTGGGCCACGATTGGGTGGGTCGGTGCCACGAAGTTGAAGTCTTCGCAAAGTGGCACGGCAGCTTGATTGGTCCGGACTTCGCCGTATTGCAAGATGTCAAACTCCGCTGCTCCGAGGAGGTTGTGAACGAAGATCCCTTCGCCCGGTGGCATAATGCTGCTGGAACCCGGCGCACTTGCTTCCCAGGATTCACCATCAGGGCCGGCAACGCTGTTGGCGATGTAGGTCTGAAGTCCTCCGGTGGTGCGGTCAAAGCGGAGCAGGACTCCGGCGTTGGTGGCATTGGTTCCGGCGGTAAAGCCCTCCACGATGCCGCCGGTGTCGACATCATCAATCGGGAAGAGTTTGTCCAAGGTCTTGTGCTCGCGGATCACGAAGCTGTCTCCGGCGAGGTCTGCCGGGACATCGAGCCGGGTGTTGAACGGAGCAGAAAGACCGCAAAGGTCACTGTCCGCTGCAAGGGTAATGCTATCATCCGTGAAGCTCTCGATATCAAAGCGGTGACCGGCTTGATCGCCACTCATGACTTCGAGGTAGTAGTCCTTCCCGGCTTCAAGGCGGACGGTGAGAGCCTGGGTGCCCGCGGCCTGGCTGAGGTCAAGGACTTGCCCGCTGACTCCGGTGATGGTGCCGGTGACGAGGCAGGGTTCGAGAAGCGGATCGGCATAGGTCTGACAGAAGTCCTTGATGGTGGCCATTTGCCAACCGACCGGACCAGTCACCGAAGTGGTGGTTGCTCCTCCGGTTCCGGCGCTCACCTCTAGGCGAAGCAAGCCGGGGGTGGAGGTATCGAGGCCTTCGTAGCAAACGGTTTCGCTACCACTGACGGGGCCTGGCACAATCGTCGGAGTGATACCAGTGAAGTCGTTCCAGGTCTGACCATCGGTGCTGATCTGCACAGTGTAGGTCAGCTCACCCTCGGCGAGAACGTTGGCGGGACGATTGAACTTTGCGTCCAGGGAGGAGCCGTTGAGTTCGAGGTGGAAGCCGGGGTTCGGGTCCCCGTTCGGGAAAACCTTGGTTCCCGAACCGGGGTCAAAGCAAAGGGCGAACTCGAGGAGGTTGTTGTAAACATCTCCATCGACATTGCCGGTGAGGCCGGGGTTTGGCGATCCGGCAGTGCCGAAGTCATCGTTGTCGGTATCCGTCGAACCAGTGGTTGCTCCGGTGAGCGGGTCGGTGGCGGGCACTCCTGGCTGGCTGTTATCATCGAGTCCGAAGAGGGCGGCATTGTCGACGAGGAAGTCGGCGAAAGCGGCGCTCTTTGGCTTCACAATAAGACCGAAGTCATAGCTGGCGGCAACACTCTCACCGCTTGCGGGATCCTGGGCGGTGACATCGTTGAGTCCCTGGATCGGAAGCGCGGTGGATCCACTGACATTACTGTCGAGGAATTCGTTCCCGCCTTGATTACTCAAGGTGGGAATAAGACCCAGGGGAGGAGTCACTGCAATGGTGTAGACCGGCTGTCCGGCAACACTTCCTTCGTTGAAATCTTCATCGGCAAGGAGGTTGTTGAAGCTGTAGTTGCCATTCGCATCAGTGACGGTCGTGACGGTAATGATGTCACCATTTGGATAGGTGATGGTGAGGGTCAATTCGACTCCGGCGACACCGGCTCCGCTTTCCTGGATCCCGTCTTCTCCGGCGTCAAGCCAGACGTAGTTACCGAGAGCGGCGAGCTCCTTGTAATAACCGAAGTCAATCGTGCTGGAGGGATTGCCGGAGTTCACCGTGACGGTGGTTGGATCAGGTGCACTATCGCTGCCGAGCGAGTGCCAGTATCCGGCAAGGACGTTGGCATCATCAGTGACATCGACGGTGTAGGTGCCGTCCGGCACGTTGTCGAAGGTGTAGGAGCCATCAGGCAGCGTGGTAGTCTGGGCAACGACATTGCCGCTGGCGTCGAGCAGATCGACGGTGACGCCGCCGAAGCGACCGGTTTCAGTCCCTACCCGGGTGCCATCGGCATCCGGATCAAGCCAGACGAGGCCGGAAATGTCATTCAGGCCGGCGTAGCCGAAGTCCTGATCGAGGTCGATTCCGGTGCCGGTGGAAAGATCAACGAGCGACTCGCTGTCAGCCGGCCCCTGCGGATCTTCGATGTTGGTGAGCCCGGACAAGATGCCGGTGGTGTCCACTTTGACCACGTAGGTGGCGTTCGGATCAAGTCCGGGGAAGCCATAGGTGCCGTTATCGTTGGTAACGGTGGAAGTGATCAAAGTGGTCCCGGTGGCGTCATAAAGTTCCACGGTGACTCCTTCGACTCCTTCACCTGCAGTGAAATCACCGCTGTCGTCAGTGTCGATATAGATGGTGTCACCGATGTAACCGGTGCCCGGCGTCGTTCCGAGAGGAGCGTAGCCAAAGTCCTGATCGAGATCACCGGCAGGGCTCAGGCTTGCAACGGTGCTTCCTCCGTCGAGAGCGGCATCCGGATCTCCGGTCTGCACCAGTCCGCCAAGGACATTGTTGGTGTCGTTCACAAAGATGGTGTATCCAACACCGGAGGGCAGCCCCGGGAAGAGGTAGTTGCCATTGGCGTCGGTAGTGGTGGTGGCGATGGCATTGGCCCCTGTGTCGAAGAGGACGACGGTGACACCGGCGATCCCGGTGTCGGTTCCTGAATCGAAGGTCCCGTTGCCATTGACGTCCAGGTAGATGGTGTCGCCAATATCAGCCGCACCGCTATCAAGCACATAGCCGAAGTCGGCGTTCAGGAAGACATCTCCTGGCGCGAGGACAATCGGAGAAGTGGTCGCATTGTCGATGATGCTGTCGGGGTCGCCCGCAGTCTGGGTATAGCCACTTGGTGGGGTGACTTCGACGCGATAGCTGCCAGGAGCAAGGTCGTCGAAGACATAGTTTCCGGAGGCATCCGTGGTCCGGGTATCAGAAAGCGTATCGTATACGCCATCAGCATCAGGATCGGTGAAGAGCTTCACTTCGACCCCGCCGATTCCGGCTTCACCGGCATCCTGGATGCCGTCGCTGTCGGCATCATTCCAGACACGATCACCGATGGCTCCGAGCGCTCCGCTTGGCGGGGTATCGGTATCAGTTGAAGGCGCGTAGTTGTATCCGAAGTCAGCGGTGAGATCTTCCCCGCCAGGAGCGAGGGTGACGGTGTATTCGCCATCAAGTGAAGCATCGGGATCTCCGGTCTGGTTGGTCAAACCGCTTGGCAGGGAAGTCGGATCCACGACAACGGTAACAGCCACATTTGGCGGGACGTTGCTGAAAAGGTATCCCCCGTTGGAGTCCGTGAAGGTTGATCCCAGAGGAGTTCCATTTTCGTCCTGGAGTTTCACAATGACTCCCGGGATGCCGTCTTCGCCGGCGTCCTGGATGCCATCTCCATTCTCATCAAGCCAAACGTAGTTGCCAAGGGTGGCAAGTTCGACCACTGTTTTTACCTCATTACTGTCAGTTGGAGGAATTGTTCCCGAACTATCCGAAATGCTCGCGATGTTGGGGATCACCCCTTCAAACGAGCTTCCGATCTCAACCTGGTAGGTAAGCGGCGGACTGACAAGGACACTATTGGAGGTCGCGTCTGGCCAGGTGACACTTCCACCATCCCCCGAACCCTGCGATCCAAAGGAAAACGAACCCGGCGCTGTTGCCGAATCCGTATCGACCAAGTAGGTGTATGTGAAGACTTGAGTAGTAGCTGCGGCGATATCAGCAGTAGCCGGAGCAGGCCCGCTCTGCAGAGTCAGAGTGGCCCCGTTGGAACCAGCAAGATTTGGCAAAAAATTGCTTGGATTGACCCCGTCCACACCAACCAGGTTTGCACCAAGTTCGACCTCGACCGTCAATGTATCACCATCCGCGAGGAGCAATGGATAGGCAGAAATGGAACTCGTTAGTTCAGGCTCCGCCGCAATCGTGCCGTCCACCGTCACCAGAGAAAGCTTAATCTTGCTCTCCCCACCCCCGTCGGAAATCGCATGGAAACGAATCTCGGCGGTCTCGGTCAATTCCCCTCCGAGGGTAGCGGTATTGAGAACCGGGCTCCCAAAGTCAGTTTCATCGTCATTGTCGGAAAATGTAAAAAGGGTAACCCAAGGAGCGGCTGCCGAATACCTGGCCTGGAATAGAACCGAACCTCCAGCCAGTTTTACACCCTCCGTAGTTGTAATTTGCACGACAGCAGACTCGTGGCCGGCCAGTGGCACGACCCGGGATGCGATGGCAAAGTCGCCGTTTTGCCCGTCCTTCGATTTGACCTCAAGATTATCAGCGAACTTGACCTTGGAGTCACCACCGTTCTCTAACACTTGGGCGAACCAATTGGTGCTCCACGCTGTCGAACCCGAACTATTGTTCTCCCCGGTACTCACAGGCCCCCCGGTACTATTAAGTTCGTAGCTCGTTGGATCTAGATCATCCTCGTAATTGTTTCCCGGGCCACCGGGAACGCCAGGCTCGAGCCCATCGCTCGCCGATGTCACGCTTCCGAGATTCCAGGTGACAGTGCCGGGCGATCCACCATCATGACTCCCTCCCTGCCCCGGCGAACCAACAATCGTCGTATTGGCGGGAACCCCATCCGTCACGACAACGTTCGTAAGGATTCCTGCACCCGGATAGCGGGGGGAAATGGTATAGTTCAGCTCATCCCCTGGGGCCGCATTCGTCAAATCAACAGCCTTGGTCAGGTCCGCTTGAGTTGGGAAAAGATAAGTATCAGTGCAAGCCGCCCCTGCGCCACCGGCAAGGGAACTTGCGGTAATGGTTTGTCCAAACTGCACGTTGAGAGCCCCGTCGTCATTCCCGGTATTCCCCGAGTCAGTCGTTGGGAAGCCTGTCGTATTGGTGAAGATTCCGGTGTCGACTCCAGTTTCAGTGAGAGTGACGGCCTCTGTTTCACCGGTCTCGTCGTTGGTGACCGTGACCGTGATTTGCTCAGCCACTCCTGCGTCGTCGTTTGCCGCTGAGTCTTCGACCTCAATAAACAGACTATCCCCGACCAGATAAAGCGGAGAACCACCCGCCCCATCAGTGAATTCAAGAGTACACACATCCGGCTGAATATTTGTTCCAAATTGGGGATTTTCTTCTCCAACTTGGTCGTTCTTCGAATCGATCGTCCAGTTGAAGACAATTTCATCTGTCATCCCAAGACCTTCCATCTGGTTATCGGTAAGATCCTGAAATGATCGTCCATCGGCACTGAGCGATTCTCCCGCAGGGAGTCGCACAAAAACCACATAGTCAGTCAGCGGTGTTGCCGGCTGCTTAATGTCCATTGTGACATCATCAGCAGAAGGGCCACTGCCATCTGCGCCCCCGGTAACCGTGTAAGACTGCCAGGTGAAGGCATCAGCTCCAGGGAATTCCGCAACGGTGGGCCCAAAAGTATTCCCCAAATATGTCATTCCCTCCACATTCTCGATGTTCCAATCAGCGAGGTTTTCAGGGTAGGGATTTCCGCCATCAGAAATTCCAAAAGAGATAATCGATCCATTGGGAAGCTGACCGTCCGTATGACGAAACTCGGAGGTGTAGTCCTCATACTGGAACTTAAAGCTCCAGGCAGCCCACATAAATCCCCCCGCCTCAACACCTTCACGGTGGTGGTATGCAAATTGATCGTTTGCGTCATCCAATGCATTCTAGGGATCCGTTGATGAACTATTGACCCACCACTCACCCATACCCGAACTGGCCAGATACATGTCAACGGAAGGAACTGAATTCCCATCCGGATCGGTGTAAGTTCCGTTGCTGGCGGAAACATTAAAGTCCCCCACGCTAACAGGCGGAACATTTACAACTCCATTATTGTTTGCGGGACTAGGATCGACACTTGAAATAACATCCTTGGCATAGGCGGGCACCATGGACAACGCAGCCAGACAGGCGGGGAGCAGAGCGAATCTCAAAGAAGGCAGCAGCTTGGGGTTTAGAGGTTTCATAGGGAGAAGGCTGGTTATTGTCTAAAAAAGTGAGGAAGGGATGGGGATGAAAAGTGCGCAGAAAAGGGCTGTTGGCAGGTTTCAGCAGAGGGAAAATTTAGAAGGAAAACACAAAATAGAGAGAGAAAGACCAACTCCCCTTCGATATTATGTTTTTACTAGGCTTTCATTCGATTTAGAAAAATTGGCCAACCTAGTCAAGGATGGTTCGCTGATTTTTATAAAAATTGGTGGTTAGTTGCCGGTTGGGATTTGACGCTTTCCAGGGACCGGAGTCTCCAGCCACTTTTTGAGACGACCGGTGACGCTTGTGGCTTCTTTCGGGAGTGTTTTGAGCGCCTCTGCCGTCGCGATTTTTGCTTCCTCACGAAAGCCCTGACGGTAGAGGTGATAGATATAATTGAGGGCGAACCGGGGCTCTGAGGGATCGATCTCACAAGCTCGTTTCAGATGAAACAGCGCTTTCTCGGGCTCGTAAGTCTCTTGGTGGGACGGCTCTGCGAGCATAATGCCCAAAAAGTGATGCCCCCTTTCATAGTTGGGATAGCCCTCAAGACAGGCCCGGAAGGCCGCAATGCTCCCCACCCGATCACCCTGGTTATTCCGAAGGTGGCCGACGTTGTAATGCACGATATGATCGTTCGGATTGATTGCCAAAGCAGCCTCGTAATACTTGAGGGCCTGAACATCATCTTTCTGAACCCGATAGTAGGAACCCAAGTTCCCCAGAGCCGTGAGATGGCCCGGATCCACCGTGACGGCATGGTGGAAAAGCGAAAAATCATCACGCCAGACTTTGATCTGCCTGAAATTGAGTAGGCCCAAAGCAAGCAAAACCAGAAGGGAGGCGGGAATGGCAGCATTCCGCCAGCGAGTCTCACGCTCGAGAAAGAAGGCAAGCGCGAGCGCCGGGCCAGCGAGCGCCAGATAGAAATAGCGGTCGGCCGTGTAGCTGGAGCCAATGTAGAAGAGACCCAAGACCGGCGACAGGCAGATCAGGATCCAAAGCCAGGCCAGCATGATTTCGGGAAAGCGCTGCCGGTTCCTCCACGCCAGCCAGGTCAATCCCAGCGCGAGGATGGTCCCCGCGATCACATAGAAGGTCGCCCCCATGCCGCCGGGACGGGAATATTCGAAGATCAAGCCCGAGGGCCAAACGAAGCGCTGAAAGTAAAACGCGAGGTGACCGGGCGCGTCTATCAAGCGTGAAATCAGGGAGGACTCGCTTGCGAAGTCTTGATGGGTTCCCTCCCCTTGCACTGAGATCGCCACCAAAGCAGCGGCCAAAGCCATTGCGAAGTAAATCCCTTTTGATCGGAGCTGCCTCACGAAGATGGCTCTCCAGGAAGGAGCGCCGGACTCTGTGTCTTCAAATCCGGCCCGACGAAGCGGAAACCAATCGAGTAAAATCAAGAGAGCCGGCAGCACCACCGCGGAGGGCTTGGAGAGGAGCGCCGCTGCAAAAGCGAGTAGACTAACCACCTTCCAAATCAAGGAGGACTTCCCTAAAGCCTTAATGCTCAGCACATAACTCAGAATACACCCCAGCACAAAGACACCGCTTAGGAGATCCTTGCGAGCGGAAATCCAGGCAACCGGCTCGGAATGGAGCGGATGAAGCGCAAAGAAGAGCACCGCGATGGAGCTCCAAAGCATGGGAACACCAAGCTTGCGGACCAATAGGTAGAAAAACAGGATGGTGATGGCATAAAGGAAGAGATTCCCGCCGTGATGAACTCCGGGAGCATCGGCGCCCCCACCAAACCATTGCACCTCGGCCATGTATGAAATCCAGGTCAACGGATGCCACAGATTGGCGGGAGTGGCTTCAGCTGCCCAACCCACGCTGCCGGAAGTGATCCCTTCCAACACCCCGGGTTGCTTCGAAACATGAAGAGGATCATCATAATTGACGAAACCGAAATCAAGGGTCTGGAAGTAAGGGATAAGAGCCAGCAAAACCAAAAAAACCACCAAGACAGCTTCGCCCAGCATCTTGTCTTTATCAGACAAATTCGAGCCCCCGGCGCGGGTTCTCCCGTCTCCCGACTTCCTCCCGGATTTTCGGGTGCCGCCTTTTTGCCCTTTCTTCTTCATTTAATCGCGTTTTCTCACGTGGATACGATCCAATTAGTCAGACGGATGCAGAAAAAATGCAGTTCGTGGTCCAATCCCCGAAAATCGGAGAAACTCGACGCAAAAATGTGAGGCACCCGGAAAACTTGGGGGAAGCGCAGGGGGACAGCCGGGGCATTGACTTGAAAGTGGGGGAAAGAAGGTAAAAAAAATCGTCAATTGCATTATATTGCACAAAAAAGACGACTCATGAGGGGGGATTTAAAAGTAGAAAAACAGCCCCGTGAATTGATTTTTTTGAAAATCAAGAATCTCGAACATGTGATATATGAATGAAACTACTTCAAGAACATGTGATCGATGTACAGAAAACAAATAGAGCCGCACCACCCCCTCCCAAAGAGACTCAACGCCGTCCATTTTTTCATCCACAACTTTTTCCCGACCGCTAAAGTCGCCCCATGTGCGGAATTGCCGGTGGTCTCAAAATATCCCCGGACCACCTTTTACGAATGCTCGCCACCCTGCACCATCGGGGCCCCGATGGCTCGGGATGCCACGAGGGCAGACATTTCAGCCTGGGAATGACCCGCCTCGCCATCCTCGATCCCGAGAACGGCCAACAACCTTTTACCTCCGGCCCCATCCACGCCATTTGCAACGGCGAGATTTACAACTGGCAGGAACTTCGGGCCGAACTGGAAAAGAAAGGGCACCATTTCAAAACCCGTTGCGACGCCGAAATCCTTCCCTCCGCCTGGCTTGAATGGGGCACCGAACTCCCCGCCAAACTCAATGGCATGTTCGCCCTCGCCATTCACGATGCCGAAAAAAACACCCTCTTCCTGGCCCGGGACCGCTGCGGCCAAAAACCCCTTTACCTCACCAAACCCGAATCCGGCCGCCTCCGCTTCGCCTCCGAGATCAAAGCTCTCGCCGCCATCGGGATTCCACTCACTCCCGATCTCACCCATCTCTCCACCTGGCTCCAACTCCGCTACCTCCCTGAACCAGGCACCCTCTTCCACAACATCGAGACGCTCCCCGCCGCCCACTGGACCCTGATCCAAAAAAACGGCTCCCGACAAACCACCCGATACTGGCAAGCCGCTCCTCCTAAACCAAGACCGGGAATCAAACGAAGGCTGAGAAACCCAATCGACTTCCTCGATGAGCTCACTCGATCGACAGTCGAGCTCGCCCTTCAATCAGATGTCCCGGTTGCCGCCTACCTCTCCGGCGGAGTCGATTCCGCGCTCTTGGGCCACTACCTTCGCGATCTCGATCAATCCCCTAAGACCGTCTCCCTTGGCTTTGGCGCCGCCTCGGATGAAACCCCGGCCGCCCAAGCCACCGCCCGTCATCTCGGCCTCGAGCATCACCCCGCCCGACTCTCCCCCGATTCACTCGCCGACCTCCCCCAAGTCGTTTCCCAAATGGACCTCCCGATCGGCGACGCCCTCATCCTGGCCTTCGACAAACTCGCCTCCCACACCACCGCGCTCGGAGCCAAAGTGGCCCTCGGCGGCGAAGGGCCCGATGAACACTTCGCCGGGTATTCTTTCCAAAAATCCTACCTCACCGCGCGCAAACTCGGAAACCCCGGCCGCCACCTCGCCGCCACCGCCCTCGACCTCGCCCCACAGGCTGTCGTTGAGAAAATCACCTCCTTCCCCGCCAAACTCGGTCCCGAAGGCCGCGCCAAAGTCATCGCCTACCTTCGCGAATTTTCCTCCCTCACCTCGCACCAGCAACTCACCGGACTCCATTCCCTCTTCTCGCCTTCCGAAGCCCAATCCTTCCTTCACCCCGATCTTCTACCGTCCCAAAAATCTCCAGATCAGCTCGAGATTGAAACCCTCTCCGACCTCCTCGCCACCCAATACACCTCCTGGCTCCCCGATTGGTCGCTCATCCGCCAGGATCGCAACGCGATGGCCCACAGCCTGGAATACCGCGCCCCCTTTCTCGACCACCGCCTCATCGACTTCGCCTTCACCCTTCCCGACTCCCAAAAGCTTTCCCGCCGTCAGGACAAGGTGATCTGGCGCGCCCTTGCTTCCCGACACCTCCCCAAAGCCATCACCCATCGCCCCAAGCAACCATTCTACCTCCCCCTCGAATCGCCCGCTTGGCGCAAAGCTTTCCTCACTCTCGCGCACGACCTCCTCGCCACGCAAAACTTCACCTGCCACGGCCTCCTCAATCCACAAAAAGTCCGTCCCCTCCTCGACGCCACCACCTTCCTCCCGCTAAAACAACTCGCAGCAATCGTTATTCTTCAACTTTGGCTCGATCGTCACCCCCCCTCATGATTTCTCCTCCCAAAGATATTCGCGTCGGCCTCGTCGGAGCCGGTTGCATGGGTCGCGGCATCGCTTTCCAAATCGATGCCACTCCCGGCCTCGCTCTCGCCTGGGTCGCCGACCTTCACT
Source organism: Verrucomicrobiia bacterium (assembly GCA_030432565.1). Taxonomy (GTDB): domain Bacteria; phylum Verrucomicrobiota; class Verrucomicrobiia; order Verrucomicrobiales; family Akkermansiaceae; genus SW10. The sequence continues at coordinate 108,686 of JAUIGV010000014.1, forward strand.
CCGGGGCTGCCGCCGAAGTCGCGGAACTCGCTCCCGGCGCGCTCCACGGAAGCGATTTCCAAATCCTCTTTCAAGACCAACCCGTGGACGTCCTCGTGGAAGCCACCAACTCCATCGAAGCCGCCGCGAACCACTGCCGCTTTGCCCTCACCCACCAGGCTCACGTCGTCCTCATGAACGCCGAGGTCGACCTCGCCCACGGTCCCGAATTGGCCCGTCTTGCCGAGGCCAATCAACTCGTCATCACTTCCGATGCCGGAGATCAACACGGCGTCCTCGCCACCATGATCGCAGAAGCCGGCCTTATGGGATTCGAAATCGTCCAGGCCGGCAACATCAAAGGCTTTCTCGACCGACGCGCCACACCCGACTCCATTCGCCTCGAGGCTGAAAAGCGCAATCTCTCCGCCACCCAATGCTGCGCCTACACCGATGGCACCAAACTCCACATCGAAATGGCCGTCCTCGCCAATGCGCTCGGCTACCTCCCGCCACGAGGAGGGATGACGGGACCACGTGCCGACCGCGTCGAGGAATCTCTCACCCTTTTCGACTTCGACACTTACGAAGGAACGCCACGTATCGAGTATCTCCTCGGAGCCGAACCCGGCGGTGGGGTTTACCTTATCGTCACTCCCAAGAAAGAGATCCCTGCCGAGCAATCCTTTTACCTAAACTACTACAAACTTCGTACATCTCCCTGCGGAAAATACCGGCTCCTCTACCGCCCCTACCACCTCTGCCATCTCGAAACCCCGAAAGCGGTCTTTAGTGCAGCCGCGGGCAAGGCCATCCTTGCTCCTCCCAAAAAGAAAATCTGCGAAGTTTACGCCTACGCCAAAAGCAACCTTCCCGCCGGCACCAGAATCTCCCACGCCATCGGCTCCGCCGAACTCTACGGCCTCGTCGAACCGCTCACCCCGGGAAAAGTACCCATTACCAGCCTCGAATCCGAAATCACCCTGGGCACCGATCTTTCCCAAGACCAGGCTCTCGCCCCGCACCACATCGCCTGACGTCCGCCAATCAGCGAAAAACCCACGAATCCCTGCGGTGTCGGAGCCTTCAAATGACCCTGGATCCCGGGTCCCGCATCACTCTCCTTGAAGCCTTCGCCGAATCGGGGCTTGTCGCAAATCATGGGTGACGTCGGATTTGCAGATCGGAAAGAATCCCTTGGTGCCTCTGTCGTGGCGATCGGGATCGCTGAACCACGATTGAATGAAAGCTCGCCCGTTCACCTTCGGTAGCGATGAGTCACATGAAATGCATTCCAAGACTATTGTTCATCGGGTTTTCACTGGTTGGTGGAAGCCTCTTACCGGCAACCTCCTCCGGGCCCACTTCTCTCTTTGACGGAAAAACACTCGAAGGTTGGACCGCTCTCCCCGGTGGAACGTGGACGGTTGAGGACGGAGTGATCGTTGGAAAGAGCCCCAAAAGCGAGAAGCGACACGGCATGTTGCTCTCCGACAAACAATATTCGGACTTTGTCGTGACCGCAAAATTTAGAGTGCTTGCGGGCGACAGCGGATTCTATTTCCGGTCGGAACGCGTTGAGAGCAATGTCAGCGTCAACGGCTTTCAGGTCGAAATTGATAGCTCGCAGGAAACCGGAGGGCTCTATGAAACCGGAGGACGTGCCTGGGTACAGCAACCCACACCGGAAATCATCGCCAAACGCAATTACAAGCCCGGTGAATGGGCAACGCTTGAACTCCGCGCAGTCGGACGCGATCTCGAAGTAAAGATCAATGGCGAAGTCTCGTCCAAACTCACTAATGACAAGGGGCGGCTCAAAGGATACTTCGGTCTTCAGCTTCACGGCGGACAGAAGATGCATGTCGAGTTCAAGGACATCGCCATTCAGGAAATTGCTGATGATTCCGGCTTCGTCGAGATGTTCAATGGCAAGGATCTGACAGGCTGGAAGACCAACGGCAACTGGGTCGTCGAAAAAGACAAGGTCATCGCTCTCAAACCCCGCCCCGGCGAAAGCGGCTGGCAGCGCTACGATGACTACCTCGCCACCGACCGGAAATACGGCGACTTCATCCTGGATCTTGAATTCAAATTTGAGCCAACCGGAAACTCCGGTGTTTTCATGCGCGTCGGCGATCTCAAGGATCACGTCACCAGTGGTTTCGAGGTCCAGATTCTCGACACCCACGGTAAGAAGAATTTCGGCCACCATGATTGCGGGGGAGTCATCCGCACCTCGGCCCCTAAAACGATGGCCGTGAAGCCGGCCGGCGAATGGAATCGCTACCTCATTACGCTCAAAGGATCCAAGCTCACAGTCTTTCTGAACGACGCACTCATCCAAGATCTGGATCTCTCCAAAACCGGCATGAAAGACCGGCCACTGAAAGGATACATCAGCTTTCAGGACGAAGCCAAACGGGTCTGGTATCGTAACGTCCGGATCAAAGAACTCGATTAAGCTGCCCGCTCGTCTTCCTTATCGGCGGCGTCTCAGGAAAGCGAACGCCGGGAGGCATACCAGCAACGCCGATGACGGCTCGGGAATCGGCTGCACTTCAATAATGGCCGAAAAAGGCATTTCTCCAAAAAACGTCGACTCATCATAATGATCGTTCCAGGTCCCTTGCGGGATAAAAGGGTCAAACATGGAGGTGTTCGTGAGATAGACAAAGTCTTCGCTGCCATCCGGGTCATTGGGAAGATTCATCGCCCAATTCGTGTGCTCCACTTTTTCCCCATTTCCCAGCAAAAAATACCCTCGTGGTTACGATCGTTCAAGCCAATCCAAATCACCTGGTGCCTGTAACCTTGACCGGAAAGAATCGCCGGAAAATGAGTCGTCAACCAGCTCTGCTCGGCCGGATTATTGATCGAAACCAAGCCGGACAAGACCGTATCCGAGGAAAGTGATTTCGCGTAAGCGTCCGCAGCACTCCAGGTGACTCCACCCAGCGGGTTCTCAGGAGTCGCTTCACCCGAGATCAAATGGTAGGTATGGCCGTTTTCCGGGTTTGCCACGGTCTTCACCCGCAGAATCGGCGAATCGTCGAGCACCACAACCGAAGCGCCACTTTCCGGAGAGACCAAAACCCCTGCCGCCATGATGGTGACGTGTGCCAGATTGAAAAATTTCAAACTTACGCGCTTCATTCTGTAATTTTCTATACGAGTGAGATCAAACAATCCTTTAAAGGAATTTTCTTCCAAGAAATGAATTTCTGAACGCGAAATGATGATTTTTTCTGCAAAAATCAAGATTAACTGGAAAATATTACTAGTGATGTGGACTAAGTTATTTAATTTCAAAAGGTTAAAATAACAAAATGTCCATTTGCCTCTTCCGGAATCCGAAGTGGGATTCGCTCCCGAATTTGAAAGCCACGATCCAAATCCGCCGTTTGGTCCACCCACAAACCTGCCAAAAACAATGATCCGTCTCATCCTTTTCACGCTTCTCCCCTTCGTTTCGATTGCTGCCGAACGCCCGAACATTCTCTGGATCACGACCGAAGACAACGCCTCCCATTGGCTCGGCTGCTACGGAAATCCGGAGGCCCGGACCCCGAACCTGGACGGCCTCGCCAAGAAAGGGACCCGCTTCACCGCCGCGTATTCAAACGCGCCCGTCTGTGCGGTCGCCCGCGCAACCATTCTCATGGGCAGGTATTCACCCTCGATGGGAACCCAGCACATGAGAAGTCGTCACACCATTCCAGCAAATCTCAAAACCTACGTGCACCACCTGCGGAAAGCGGGCTACTACTGCACCAATGCCTCGAAGACTGACTACAACTTCGCCGGAAACGACAAGAGCCACTGGAACGATTGCTCGGGTCGAGCCCACTACAAAAACCGCCCGGAAGGATCGCCCTTCTTTGCCATTTTCAATCTGACCACGTGTCACGAAAGCTCCCTCTTCCCAACCAAGTTTGAAAAGAGCCGCAAGTCCGGCTTCGTCCCGAAGAAAACCCGCCTCAACCCTGCCGACCTCACCCTCCCCGGCCACCTTCCCGATCTCCCCGAAGTCCGCCGCGATGTCGCCCGCTACCATGACATCATGACCTCGACCGATGTGCAGATCGGCAAAATTCTCGCCCGGCTTGAGGACGACGGCCTGGCCGATGACACCATCATCTTTTATTATGGAGACCACGGCGGTCCCACGCCTCGCGGCAAACGCTACCTCCATGACACCGGCGTGCGCATTCCCATGATCGTACATGTTCCGGAGAAGTGGCGGAGTCTCTCACCATTCACCCCCGGAAAACCCAGCGATGAAGTCGTTGCCTTCGTCGACCTTGCTCCCACTGTCCTGTCCCTTGCCGGACTAAAGGATAGCAACATGCAGGGACGCCCCTTCCTTGGAAAAAATCGGGTGGAGCCTGCTGAAGCTCATCACGCCTTTCTTTTCGCCGACCGCTTCGACGAGATCTATGGTCTCCGCCGCGGGCTGACCGATGGAAAGTTCAAATACGTCCGTCACTTCACCCCGCACGTTTGGGCCGCGCCGTATTCCTTCTATCAATTCCAGATGCCTTCTTGGGTGGCCTGGCAAAAAGCCTGGAAGGAAGGAAAACTGAAAGGTGTCCAGGCATCGATCTGGGAAAATGATCAGCCGACCGAAGAACTTTACGACATCCGTAACGATCCGTGGGAACTTAAAAACCTCGCCAAAGACCCTGCCTTCAAAGAGCGCCTCATCACAATGCGCACGGCACTCAAAAACAAGATGACCGAAATCCGAGATACCGCACTTGTTCCCGAGCCCCTCTTCGAGGCCGTGGCAGGCGGGCAGCCAATTGCCACAGCCGTTGGCCAGAGAGATTTCCCTTTGGCAAAACTCCTCGATCTCGCCTTCGTAGCCTCGGATAATGAAATCAAACATATCGGGACGCTTCGAACTGCCGCCAATTCCGACAACCCCGTCGAACGATACTGGGGGCTCAGTGGCCTTGTCACCCTTGGCAAAAAAGCCGCTCCCGCAAAAGACCTTCTCGTCAAAAGCCTGGCCGACCCCAAAACCATCAACCGTGCGCAAGCAGCCCAAGCCATCTATCGCATCGGTGACAAAAAGGCGGCTCTGCAGGCGCTCGCCTCCGAACTCACCAACGATGAACTTTCCCGGACCAACCAGGCCTTGATCGTGAATACTTACATGCAGCTGCGTGAGACCAAGGCCGTTCCAGAATCATGGTTGACGAAAGCCAGGCAGAGCAAAGGTGGAAATCCCCGGCTCGACGTTTTGGCTGAGAGCTTGAAGTTCCTGGAATAGTCCGATCTCGCCGGACGGCTTCCCTACCTGGAAGCCGGAGAAACCTGCAGACGAACAAAGACCCGCGAAGGCACTTGGGCACCGGTGCTGATAGCCCGGATCGCGCGGGTCAATCCGGTGGTTGGAATACCGGGGTTCGTGTCAAAGGTGATCGAGGTTCCATCCGGAGCTGCTTCCCCACTGCCGTAGAAATTGACCATGTCGGTCGACCAAAAATAGCTCGCATTGGCAGCTTCCGGAACGGGCTCAAGATTGATTGAATGAGAAAAAATGATCTCTCCGGTCGCCGCATTCACTCTCCCCATGCTCAGGCCGGTTGAAGCCTTCGAAGGATCAGTTCCGAGATGATTTTCGACCCCGTTGGGCTGACCATCTTGATCCGGATCGTCGTTGAATCCGGTCATTTCACCGACATCGGGGAAGCCCGCGATCCAGCCTGCATAGCCATCCTGCAAAGCGCCGGGAACAACGATGTTGTCGATTCCGACCCGTGATCCGGGTCCCCAAAGAGGCACCACCTTAAGCCCCACGACATCCGCGGGGACGAAGACATCAAAGGTATAGGTTTCCCAGGTCGAGCCATCACCGATCAAGGCCGGAAACATGTCTCCGGTATTTCCGAAGTCCGCCCCTCCCTCTCCGTAAAACTCAATCTTGAGGCCTCCGATACTTGACCCTTCAAAGATCTTAAGATCAGCCTTAAATTCGTAGTTCCCTTCCCCGGTAATTCCAAATCTGCTCTTGGGACTAATGCTGTCCCCATTCGCGACAATCACCCCGTAGGAACCTTCCGATCCATCGTTGGTCATCTCCACGAAACGCCCCGGATTTCCCCCGGTCTGGGGATAATCGTAAGTCGTTCCAACCTGATACTCGGTCCAGTTGGCATTACCATCCTCGAATCCCGCATTCAAAATCGGCGGGCTCGGGAATGCCTGCGAGCCGACCACGAAATTATCGTAACCCACCCGCGAACCGATTCCCGCCAGAGGCACAAGCTTGATGCCATCCACCTCAAGGGGAATGTCCACCTGGAAGGTATAGGTGGCCCACTCGGACCCATCACCAATCGGAGCAGGTTGCGTGAACGACACCTCACTTTTAAGCACCGCACCCCGATAAAATTCCACTTTCAATCCTCCAAGATCAGATCCAGAGAACAGCCTCATATCCTGCGAAAAACGATAGGCGGAACCTGCCTCCAATTCGAGACCACCGATCGGAATAATGGCACCTCCATTCGCCACCAAAACTCCGAACCCCGCCCCATCATTCTCCATGACCGCGTATCCGTTGGGATTGCCATCGGCTGCCTCAAAAGCAAACGTGGTATTTTCACCACCGCCCTGAGCCCATGACGCGCCGCCACCCTCGAAATCGCCATTCGGAATTTCAGTGATCGCTTCCACGTCAATCGGATTGGGATCGTAAGTGAGATTGTCATAAGCCACCGAGGAACCGGCACCCCAAAGCGGAACCAGCTTCAAACCCTCGGTACCCACCGGAATGGTCACTTGAAATGAATACGTCTCCCAAGTCGCACCGGTTCCTATCACCTGCGGGAAAATATCCCCGGTCGATCCCGATAAGGCGCCGTTCTCGAAAAAATCTACCTTCAACCCTCCCAAATTGGCACCACTGACGATGCGCATATCCAACTTGAAATCGTAAGCCTCTCCTGCGGTGAGACCGAGATTGGCGAGCGGGAGCTCCAGACCGTTGTCGGTGACAAGAATCCCAAAGCCGCCACCGCCCGTGTTATCAATGATCCCACACCCCCCCGGATTTCCCCCGGTTGCCGGGAATTCGTAAACAAAGGTCCCGCCACCGCTGGTTTGCTCCCATGCCGCGCCATCCGCCGCCTCAAAATCGCCATCAGGAATCATCCCCTCGGCAACCCACACAGGCGTGAGGCTGGCAGCAAAAAAAGCGGAAATTTTAGCTCGTCGGCAAACTCGTTTGATCATCGGATTATTGAAGTAGAATGAATTCATGATTGCATAGAATTACATTCATGCAAGGAGGAAAATACCACTGGACTTTTCCCGAGGGATTCCAGCCATTTTTTCCAGGTCGAAAGCATTCCTCAGGACGACCTTTCTTGGCACTTGCCATCTCATCGGAAAAAGCCAGTCTTCCGCGCAACAAAACCCGTCATACAAATGAGCGAATTCCACGTAGTCCCAGCAGCCAAACACGATGAATTAGTCACCGCCGCCTATCAGGCTCGAGGCTACAACGCCGATGAATCAGCCGTCGCCGCCTCCGTCTGCCAGGACGCCACCCGCCACGGAATTCGCACTCACAATGCCCTCAAGGCCCTCCACCTCGATCACCTCTTCGGCTCCGCCACCGGTGGCTGCGTTCCCGGCGCGGAGATCGAAGTCGTCAACAACCGCTTCAAAGCCTCCGAAGTCTGGAACGCCAACAAGAAGCTTGGCCAGGCCGTCGCCGTCGCCGCCATCGATCGCTGCATCGAAATGGCCGACGAATACGGCGTTGGGCAAGTCGCCATCGACAACGCCTTTCACTACCTCTGGGGCGGTGGCTACGTCATGAAGGCCGCCGAAAAAGGCTACATCGCATACACCAACTGCACCTCGACCTTGGCCGAAGTGGTTCCCTTCTTTGGCAAATTCCCCACCCTCGGCACCAATCCCCATTCGTGGGGATTCCCCACCCAGGAGGCAAACGGCTTCCCCATCGTCATCGATTGGGCCACTTCCACCGTTGCCATGGGCCGCGTTCAGCAACTCAAGCGCGAAGGCAAGCCTCTCCCTCCCGGAGCCGCCGTTGACAAGGACGGAAACGAAACCACCGATCCCAACGAAGTCGCGTCTCTCCTGCCCTTCGGAGCTCACAAAGGCTACGGCATGGCCCTCATCAACGAGCTCGTCGGCGGCTTCATCGGCGGAAACATCCCCACCGAGCGCGGCCGCGAAGGAGCCAAGACCACTTCCTGCTTCTACTTCCAAGTCATCCACCCCGATGCCTGGTCCGGCGGAGCATTCGTCCACGGCAACCAATCTGCCAACATGAAAGCCGTCATCGACGACATCCTCGGTCACGGCAACGAAAAATGCCTCCTCCCCGGCCAGATCGAAGCCGGCTTCCGCAAGCGCACCGACGCCGCCGGCGGCCTTCTTTTCTCCGCCGCCGAGCTTGCCGAATTCAAGGAATTGGCCGATGAAGTGGGCCACACCGGTTGGGAACTCGAAAACTTCCCCGACGAATCCGCGTAACAATTGACTACCACCCCCATGCCAAACTACGACTACAAGTGCGAAAAGTGCGACCACGTCTTTGAGGTCTTTCAGAGTATGAATGACCCCAAGCTCACCGACTGCCCGCAGGAAGGCTGCGATGGTCAGGTCAAGCGCCTGCTTGGCACCGGCTCCGGCATCATCTTCAAAGGCTCCGGCTTTTACGAAACCGACTACCGCTCGGATTCCTACAAAGCCGGAGAGAAGAAAGCCTCCGAATCAAGCTCGCCGAAACCGGAGAAGAAGGAGTCCAAGCCCGCCAAGTCCTCGGACTAAACATGCTTTCCTGACCCGACCAGCCCTCGAAGCTTGTCTCATCGCAAATTCTCCCCGAAGGTAAAGCCATGAAGCGCTTCTTCATCCTTTTTACCCTCGCTCTCGTCGGAGCGCTTGGCTACGGAATCTACCTCAGCTTCCAGTCGCAGGATCTTTCCGACATCAAGGGCCGCATGGAGAATGATCGCGAAGAGAATCCCTCCAGCGTTCCCGGCCTCATTCAGTTGGCCGCCAAGGACCGCAGCAACAGCGTCACCATCACCGAACGCCAGCTCAACACCTGGCTCGCGACCAAGCTCAAGGCCCGCCAGGAAGGGCTCCTCGCCGACCACGTCAAAATGAAGGGTGTCTGGGTCCGTTTCGATGAAGAGGAAGGCGGTCGCGCCGAAATCATCATCGAGCGGGAAATTAAAGGTCACCCCCAGACCGTCTCCAAGTTTGTCCGCATCGAACGCAAGAAGAAGGAAGACGGGTCCTTCACCACTTATGTTTACGAAGACGGAGGCCGCATTTGGAATCTCCTCGCCGCCGGAGGCCGCTTCGGTCCCGCCCGTGTTCCACAGGGTTTTCTCTTCTTCACCCACGATGCCTTCCAGGGGCTGCGGGATTTATTTTCCGAGGAGCTGACCTCCATGGAAGAAGAAATCACCAAGCGCGGGGGCGGACGCATCATCTTCGAAGAAGACCAAATGCGCATCGACTTTCCGAAGAACTAATCGGAACTCAGCGATTGAGCCAGATGATCGAGGCCCCCCGGTTGTTCCGGTCGCCCGCATATCTCCCGCCCACCTCCTCCGCCAGATGCCGCAGGAACGCTGTCGCCCGCGGCCCGATGATCGACTGTCCCGACCTCGATCCATATCCGTGTATAATCTTCAATCCCGCATGCCGGTAGTAAATCGCCTCGTCAAGAGCTGCCACAATCTTCTCCCGCGCATGTTCCCAGGTCTCCCCTGCGTGCGCCACATCCACTTCCAGCATCCCCTGCCGCACCTCGCGCGGCGCCAGGCCATCGCACTTCGGGCAATGATCCACCCCGAAGCGATCGATAGGAAATCCACATTCCGGGCACTCCCGCATCGCCCTTAAATCCGAAAAAAGACACCCCGCTTGTAAAGCGCCCGGCACAGCCAGAGCACCAGACCCATTCCACCCAGCGCAACCAAAAGTGCACCCAACCCGGGCACCATCCCATCCGCCCAATCCGCCACCGGACCGCCCAGGATTCGCCCCGCGATCTTATTGAAATCAACCACGCTCGACAGCAGATAAATCGCAATCGGATTCATCCCGATCCACACCAATGGCATCGCCCACATCTTCACCTTCACGACATCCATCACCAAATAAAAGAAGGACAATAAAACCAAACTCCATCCGCCCGCCAGCACCACGAAACTGGAAGTCCAAAGATTCTTGATCACCGGATGATACCCGCCCCAGAAATTCCCCGCGAAGATCAAAGCCGCCCCAACCGCCCCCAGAATCAAAGCCTTGTTGACCCGCGCCATCCTTTCGTTCTTCAAAAGCAAGCCCGCAAAAACCCCTAAGAGGCATGTCGCAACCGCCGGGAAGGTCGAGAGAATCCCCTCCGGATCGTGCGTCACCTTCCACTTGAAAAACGGCAGGTATTTCGAATCAAACCAGTTCGTGATGTTTCGTCCCTCCTCAAAGCTCACCGTCCCCTGACCCGGCACCGCGACAAAGGATAAAAGCGCCCAGTATCCCCCAAGCAAAATCACAAAGGCCGCCACCAATCCACGCACCGGCACGTAAATAAACAGCAGCCCGGTCACCAAATAACAAATCCCGATCCGCTGCAACACCCCCAGCAAGCGCACCCCTTGATTCGTCCCCGCATCATACCAACCCTTCGCAATTCCTCCGTAGTAAATCATCCCGATCAACCAGAGCAACAGCCCCCTCCAAATCACCCGCCGCACCGCATCGCGTCGATCACCCGGAGCCAGCAACTTGCGTAGCGAAAACACCAACGAAGTCCCCACAATAAAGACAAAAGAAGGAAAAATCAGATCGTAAAAACGAAACCCTTCCCACTCAACATGCTTCAGCTGCGTCGCCACCGTATCCAGTGCCTCTGATTGCAGCCCGTTCAAATTGGCGAGCGCATGTGCCAGCGCTTCACCGCCCACAATCCAAAACATTACAAAGCCCCGAAAAGCATCCAGCGACATCAATCGTCCCTCGGGCAACGGAGTGGAATAAGGCGAAACTTCCTCTGACATTCCAAAACCCTATCCACTCCGGTTCCTGCTGACAACCCCCTGAAAAAGACCCTCCGGGCTATCGCACCCATTCCTCACCCCAATAAACTTCAAACTTCCAACTCACTTCAAAATGTGATCCTAAAGCCCCCGTCATGACTTCGGCAGAGATTCGCAATAGCTTCCTCGACTTCTTTAAAGAGAAACAGCACACCGTCGTGCCCTCCGCCTCCATTCTGCCACAGTCCCCCGGACTCCTTTTCACCAACGCCGGGATGAACCAATTTGTCCCTTACTTCCTCGGCACCGAAAAGCCCCCCTACAATCCCCCCCGCGCCACCGACACCCAAAAGTGCATCCGCGCCGGCGGCAAACACAACGACCTCGAGGACGTCGGCTACGACACCTATCATCACACCTTTTTCGAGATGCTCGGGAACTGGTCCTTCGGCAACTACTTCAAGGAAGACGCCATCGCCTGGGCCTGGGAACTCGTGGTGGAACGCTGGGGCCTCCCCGCCAATCGACTCTACGCCACCGTCTATGCTCCCGGTGAAGGCGACCCCTCCGAATTCGATCAGGAGGCCTATGACATCTGGAAAGGCTTCTTCGAGAAAGCCGGACTCGATCCAAAGGTCCACATCGTCAACGGCAACGTCGAAGACAACTTCTGGAAAATGGGCGACACCGGCCCCTGCGGCCCCTGCTCCGAACTCCACGTCGACATGACTCCCAATGGCGACACCGGCGGCAAGCTCGTCAACATGGACTCGGACCTCTGCATCGAGATCTGGAACCTCGTCTTCATCCAATACAATGCCGAAGAAGACGGCACCTACCGCGACCTTCCCGCGAAGCACGTCGACACCGGCATGGGCTTCGAACGAGTCTGCTCGCTCATCCAAAACACCAAGGGCTTCACCGACTTTTCGGAAAAACCCACCAACTACGCCACCGACGTTTTCCAACCCATCTTCCGCAAACTCGAAGAACTCAGCGGTAAAAAATACCACGACGTTTATCCCGGAGACGAAAGCGACGCCCTCGACGAAGCGATTGCCTTCCGCGTCATCGCCGACCATATCCGCACTCTCAGTTTTTCCATCGCCGACAGCATCATCCCCGGCAACAACGGACGCAACTACGTCCTCCGCCGTATCTTGAGACGCGCCGTGAAATACGGTCGCACCCTCGGCTTCGATGGCAACGAACCCTTCCTCCCCAAACTGGTCGACACCCTTGTCGCAGAGTTCAGCCACATCTTCCCCGAGATCAAATCCCGCGCCGAAATCGTCAAAGAAACCCTCGCCACCGAGGAAGAATCCTTCAACAAGACCCTCGACCGGGGGATGGAGAAGTTCGAAAAGGCCGCCGATGGAAAAATCTTCCCGCCCGAAGACGCCTTCCAACTCTACGACACTTACGGTTTTCCCCTCGACCTCACCGCCCTCCTTTGTCGCGAGCGGGGCATCACTCTCGATGAAAAAGCCGTCGAAGACCGCATGGAAGAAGCCCGCGAACTTTCACGCGCTTCTCAAAAGAAAACGATCGTCCGCGCCACCGACATCTCCACCGAAGCGGTGACCGAATTCATCGGCTTCGAAAAAGATTCCTGCGAAGCCACCGTTCTCGAAATTCATGACAACCTTGTCATCACCGACAAGACCCCATTCTTCACCACCATGGGTGGCCAGGAAGGCGACACCGGAACAATCGGCGAGGCGATCATCACCAACACCCAGCAAATCGGCTCCGCCGTCGCCCACCAAATCGAAGGCGAACTTCCCGCGGTCGGAGACACCGTCACCCTCACCATTGATCGGGGCCGCCGCGCTCCCATCGAAGCCCACCACAGCGCCACCCACCTTCTCCACTGGGCCCTCCACGAAGTCGTCTCACCCGACGCCGCCCAGCAAGGTTCCAGCGTCTCACCGGACCGCCTCACCTTCGACTTCAATTCCAAGGCTCTGACACCAGACCAACTCACCGCACTCGAGGAGAAGGTGAATTCCTCCATCGAGGCAGGTGACACCGTCTCCTGGATCGAAGTTCCCCACACCGAGGTCAAGGACCGCAGCGACATCATGCAATTTTTTGGAGATAAATACGGAGAACTCGTCCGCGTCGTCCAAATCGGCGGCGGCGACAAGACCCTCGACGGCTACTCCATGGAACTCTGTGGCGGCACACACGTCCGCAACACCTCCGAGATCGGACTCTTTAAAATCAAGTCGGAAGGCTCCACCGGAGCGGGCATTCGACGCATCGAAGCCCTCTGTGGCGAGGCCGCCTGGAATTGGTTGCGCCACGACCTCGAAAAATCTGCCAAAGAAGAGGACGAACTTCAGAGCAAAATCAGCGAAACCAACCAAGCACTTGCCGCAGCTCAACAGCCCGAAGTTGCCATCCCCCAGTTTCCCCGCATCATGGGGTCCCTGCTCACCGAAGGCGGCACCTTCCATCAGCTGAATTCCACTTACCTCAGCTACAAAAAGCACCTCGCGGAGCTCAGCGAACTCAAAATCGAGAGCGACAAGGCTCTCAAAAAAGCCCAGGCTGCCGGAGCGGCCCGTATGGCAGATTCGCTCATCGCTGACCAAAACCTCACCGGAAACATCGTCATTTCCAGCGAAGGATCCCCGGCCCTTCTCCAGGAGTTGCTGAATGGCTTAAAGAAGATTCACTTCACCCAAGCCGCCTTCCTGATCGTCGACGATGGCGAAAAACTCCACCTTGGTGCCCTTTGCGGGGAAGACGGAAATAACAAGGGCCATGGTGCCGGAAACCTCATCAAAAACCTCGGCCCCATCGCCGGAGGCAAAGGGGGTGGCAAACCCGACATGGCCCGTGGTGCCGCCTCCGGGCGCGACAAACTCGACGACCTTGTCGCCGCCGCCAAAACGGAGCTTGGACTTTAGTCCGGGCAGCAGAGCCAAAGCCCACCAAGGCCCCGGTTGCGCCCACTCGAACGCAAAAGCCAATTCCTCGCGTCCGGAGGATTGCACTCCCTTAGACCATCTGCCAAAAGTCCTTACGTGAAAACGGGGGTTGTTGTGTCGAGAGGATCAGCCGCTGCGCGGGAGGGCTGACAGACTTCCGGCCCGTGGGAGCCGATTGCGGCGTTGCTCGTCAGTTGCGTATGTTCATACGCACCTTCCTCGCGCCTTGAACTCAATTCCCACAGTCTCGGCCTTTTCCCGCAATCACTTCTGGCAAATGGTGTAAATACCGGAAAGTTTCCCAGGCCAAAGAGCGAATCGTGCGCGCCCTCGACGGCCTGTCCAACTTTTAAGACCGGACCATTCGCCGATGGGTCGGATCCTGCCCCAAGGCAACGCACCCCAGGAGCCCGGCGTGATCACCCAGTTCGGGCACTACAATCAGCTCCCCGGAGTTTGGCAACTGCAAGTAGCCATTGACCAACCCGACTAGCTCTTCCCGCACGATCGGGAACAACTGCCTTTGATTCATCACGCCTCCGCCAAGAATAATCTTCTCCACCGGAGCAATCGTCAGGACATTCACGCACGCTTGCGCAAGGTAGTGGGCCTCCAGTATCCACGCCGGATGGTTGGACGGTAATTCTTCGGCTTTCCTGCCCCAACGTTTCTCAATCGCAGGACCACTGGCCAAGCCCTCCAAACAATCTTGATGAAATGAGCACACTCCCTCAAAATCATCCTCGGGATGCCTCGTCACCCGCATGTGCCCCATCTCGGGATGCCCCGATCCATGCACCAACGAACCATTGATCATCAAACCTCCCCCAATTCCGGTTCCCACCGTAAAATAAGCGGCATGCTTGAGACCCTTTGCGGCCCCCCATCTCGCTTCGCCAAACAAGGCCGCATTGACATCGGTCTCAAACACCACCGGGACATCACCAATCGCCCCTCGAAGGGGCCCCAGCAAATTCGTCTGCGCCCAGTCAGGCTTGGGCGTCGAGGTGATGAAACCATAGGTCGCCGACTTCTCATCAAGATCAGCCGGCCCGAAGGTCCCGATGGCCAGAGCCTCCGCATTCCCGTGGGAAGATTGTGCCCGCTCGAAGAATTCCACCAAATTTCGGATCGTTTCCTCTGGATTCGTAGTCGGAATTTTAGCGTGCGCCAAAACCTCACCAGGTCCGCGCGAGAGCGCCGCCACCATTTTTGTTCCGCCTGATTCCAGGGCCGCCACCAATCTTCCGTTCATCTCACATCAGTGCCTACCAGACCAAGCAACCCGGGTAAACGCCAGATGGCACTTGTCAAAAACATCTTTTGCCGATAGTGCCCTCCCCGTGGCTGACTTTCGATTTGAAAACCTTGAGGTATGGAAAATGGCAACCGAGATCGGGCATCGCATTGCCGACCTCGCCGATGGCATTGATTCCCTTGGAAAAACCGCCTTTGCCAACCGCCTGCGCGAATGCAGTTACCTCATCTCCGGCATTCTCGCCGAAGGAAGCAGCTGCCCGACCAAGCCTGAATTCGCCGTCTTTGTGGGACAAGCCCGCGGAGCGACTTTGGAAATCGCCAACCTCATCATTTTCTTTTCCGAACGCGAGCTCATCTCCGAGGAAGACGAGACCAATCTCATCAACATGCTGAAGCGCGAGTCCAAGATGCTCGACAACTTCCGCCAAAGTCTCGAGCGCGCCGGCCAGCCCGATCCGGTCGGAGCTTAGAGACCCTCTGAAAAAGGCGGTTCCGCTGATCCCGGGCAATTGCAAATCAACTCAGGCGCGCCAAGTAGCTCGTCGTTCCGTCAGGGCCGGCATTGCGGGAGTCGGCGAGCTCATTCCAATCGGAAAAGTCACCAGAAGTTTCTGCTAAAAACCGCTCCCTTGGACTGGATGGCCAGGCAAACGAAACGCAGATCTGTTGATTTCACCCCGCCGAAACGGGTCACCGGCCATCCGGAACGATGAATGAAAGTGACAAGGTGCATCGGAAAGGAAGTCGAGAGTTTGGATCGCACAAAACGGTCACTCACCCCACCGGGGCGCTCGTGCTACCCGACGGGCCTGAGATGCAGCGAGGCAACATAGACCAAATCCTCCTCGTCACCCTCTCCGAGATTGTTGATTTCCTTTTCAATCTCCCACCCCGTTTTCTTGAGGAGATTCTTCAACGCCACATCGGTAAAAAATCGTAACCGCTGCTCCGTTTCCTCTCTTTTCAAAACATCCCCCGAAGCATCTTTCAAAGTGTAACGATGCTTCCGCACCAGGCTTCCAGTCTGCTCCTTGATTTTATGCCGCGTTTCCAACTTTCCGCTTCTTCCATCCGGCAAATCAACCTCTCGATCAAAATACCATTCGTTCTGCGGCAGATCCCCCGAGATTTCAGCCCATGGAAAAAACAAGGTCAGGTAAAGATGGTTTGTCTGTTCCCGCAACCGCTGGAGTTGTTTTTGGGGATCGGGAAATAACTGGAAGGTGAACGCCGGAATGACAATGGCGGAATACTCACCTTCATGTTTTTGCCACTCCTGTTCCAACACCCTGGCATCAGGAAAATTCTTTCGCGAGAGCTTCGCCATCTCAGGCGAGCATTCGAGCCCCAGCACCTCGTGTCCCGCTGCCACCAGGGGACCGAGCAAGCGCCCGGACCCGGAACCGACATACAAACACTGCCCCTCCTTCCCCCGAAGAAACTCCTCCAATAAAGGCAACTCGCCGGGAGCCTCTTCCGCCTCCCAAAACAAGTCATGCCATGAAGCCTCAAATCCCTCGTAGCCTGAACTCATGGTTCCAACTTCCCCCCTGCCGCTTCTTTCTTTTTCAACGCCCTGGTCTCAGGATCATCCTGTTCAATCACGAGCGAATGAATGGTTATCGGACCTTCAATTTTCTCAGTTCCCGACAAGACCGGGCTCAACTTCTTATCCTCGGTTTCAGTGAAAAGAATCATCGCATTGTCGCCATGTGTCCTCTTGAAATCTTCCAGCGTAAAAACATCCGTCAACAGAGTCGACTTCATCTCGGCGCCCCGTCTCACGAACGAACTTAGCTCGGTAAATCTCGGACCACCCAGAAAACAGAAGCGACCCCGCATATGATTGGCAACCGCTTTCTGATGGTGAACATGCACGTCAGCCGGAGTAATCTGCCACACATTGGCCTTCCCAAATCGATGCTGGAATTCGCGCGCAGCCAGCGAGTTCACCTCGTTGTTTGGAGTGGCCGCGACGAGGTGACCAAGGCCTGAAAAATCAATTTCCTCTTCGGCATACTCGGAAAGAATATTGGCCCGAACCGCCTGCAATCCCTCAAGCCTCGCGGCCGATACTTTTTCGAAGCGCGTATCCAACAGAAGGCAGTGGTGCCCCTCGTTGACCAGACCCTTCGCCACCGTCCTGATCCATGGATCAGCCCCGGCAAAAAGAATTCCGGTTGGATTGGCATCGGACAAGCCAAGCCGCCGCGCCAGCGGCGCTGCCAGCAAACCGTAAAAGGTCACTGTTCCCAAAATCACAATGAAAACCAGTGGGACCAACTCACCCGCCTCTCCGGCCAAAGCGACATAAGTTTCGTTCTCGGGATTCGCCTTGGCCGCCCCGGTAATCTGAAGGGCAAAGACCGATGTCACCGCCGCTGCCACGATTCCCCGTGGAGCGAGCAGGGCCAGAAATAGCCTTTCGCGGAAAGTCGTGCGGTTCGATCCCAGGTTCGCCAAAAAGACGGAAGCCGGGCGAACCACCAAAATAAGCGCGACAAGAAACAAGAGCCCCTTCTGCCACACCATCTGAATCTCCGGTATCCCAATCCTACCGGAAAGCATCAGAAAAAGAAGTGAAATGATAAGCACTCTCAAGTTCTCCTTGAACTCAAGAATATGCCGCACCGAGACCTTTTTCTGATTCGCCAGAGCCACCCCTAAAACGGTCACCGTGACAAGACCCGCTTCGTGCTGGATGGCATTCGACCCGGCGAACGCCACCCCCACCAGAGCCAGAAAAAACATACTTTCCAGAAAGTCTGGAATCAGATGACGAACCATCAAGATTTCCGTCACCTTCGCCAACCCCCATCCAAGCCCTCCCCCGACCACCAAAGTCTTCACCAGAGCAATGGCGACATTGTCCCAGCCCTGCCCAAGCCCGCCTTCCTGAATCGTGATAAAAACCAACACCGCCAGGACGGCGCCAATGGGATCCACCACAATTCCCTCCCACTTCACAATCGAGGCCACCTTGCGACGCGGCTTGATCAAGCGTAGCAAAGGAGCCACCACCGTCGGCCCGGTCACCACCAATATCGCACCCAACAACGCGCAAATCTGCCAGTGGTATCCCAGAGTATAGCGAGCCGCCACCGCGGTGAGACCAAAGGCCAAAGCCACCGCAGTCGTGCATAGCTTCAACACCGGAGTACCAGCTTCCTTAAGCTCGGAAAACTTCAAAGTCAGCCCGCCTTCAAAGAGGATGATCGCCACGAAGAACCCGACAAGACTCAATAGCGAGCTCTCGTCCTTGAGATAGTTGTCAATCCGGGTTCCGGTAAAATGCGAAAGAGCGAAACCGAAGACCAGCAGCAGCAAAATGGAAGGCAGCTTCATCCGCCAGGCAGACCATTGGGCCACCACTCCCAGGAGCAAAAGAAAGGCAAGATAGGCAAGTAAGCTCACGCGCGAAGACTGACTTCAATCATCATCGCCGCCAAGCCCCGATCTTATTTGAAAACAACCGCCAAATCAGCTAGGATTACCTTCGAATGAAACACCTCCTCATCCTCCTCGCTTTAACCACTTCCCTCGTCAGCGGGCGTCACGTCGAAGTCTTCGTCTGTCTCTGCGATAACGACCACCAGGCCATCGCTCCGGTGGGCAAGGCCATCGGCAACGGACTCGACCCCGCCGGCAATCTCTACTGGGGATGTTCCGATGGACTCTCAACCTACTTCAAACGAAGCAAAAAGTGGAAACTCGTCGAAACCACCAAACCCAAGGACTCCGACATTCTGGTGACGTTGAAATTCAAACATCACACCGGAAAAACCACTCTGACCGCCCACGCCTACCGGGGCGACCGGATGCGGGACTGCCTGGAAGAATTTTACGCCAAAACCCGCGATGCCGGGAAAGACGATCTCGTCGCCTTCATTGGTCACAACGGCATGATGGACAACATCGTCACCATTCCACAAGCAGCCGCCGATGATGATGAAGCAAGCAGCGCGATCGTCCTCGGCTGCCTGAGCGAAGGTCACTTCACCGACCCGCTCAAGAAGATGAATTCCAACCCCCTTCTCCTGACCCGGAGCCTGATGTATCCCGGATCCTTCATCCTGCACGACGCCATCGAGGTTTGGCTTAAGAACGGGAGCAAGGCCCAGATCCGCGAAGCCGCCGCCAAGGCCTACGCGAAGAATCAAAAAATCTCCGTCAAAGGAGCCCGCACCGTCTTTGCCAAACTCGAAAGCGAATGATCGATCACTCAAAAATCGAAAAGAGCGCCCTCGAGCACGTCGATAATTTTTATCCAGAACCGTGGGAAATCCCAGCGGTAATCGCTCTCGTTCTAGTGGCCGTCATCTGGCTGGTCCGGACTCACCTCCGCAACCAAAAGCTGCGCCACGAAGGTCAAGAACTCTGCCGCAAATCTCTGGAGAACAAGTAGCCGAAAGCTTTTGGAACCTCGCCACTCAACACCGAAAGCAGGAACTTTCGGCTACCAGGGCAGCGGGAAGGCTGCATTAAAGGCGAAGACCTTCTTGCGGATCCCGGCGAGCTTCTCGTCATCTTCACGAGCTTGCAAAGCTTCGTGAATGAGATCGGCCACCGTTTCGACATCGCTCTCTTTCATTCCACGGGTCGTCACCGCCGGCGTTCCAATCCGAATTCCGCTCGGCTTCATTGGGCCGGCTTCATCAAATGGAATCGAATTCTTGTTCACTGTGATTCCAACCTTGTCGAGCGTGTCGGAGACAATTGATCCATCGAGACCAACCGGACGAAGATCGACCATGAAAACGTGGTTGTCGGTGCCACCGGAAACGATGCGGTAACCATTCCTGGCCAGTGCCGCCGACATCGCCTGTGCGTTCTTGATAACCTGCGCCTGATATTCCTTGAAGCCGGGCTTGAGTGCCTCACCAAAGCAGACCGCTTTGGCAGCGATAACATGCATCAGCGGACCACCTTGCACCCCGGGGAAAACGCGGCCGTCGATCTTCTTGGCATACTTCGCCTTGCAAAGAATGATGCCGCCACGGGGTCCGCGCAGGGACTTGTGAGTGGTGGAGGTGACGAAGTCGGCATGCGGAACCGGGCTGGGATGCACTCCCGCCGCGACCAGTCCGGCGATGTGTGCCATGTCCACAAAAAGGTAGGCCCCAACCGCTTTGGCGATGCTGCCCATACGCTCGAAATCAATTTTCCGCGAGTAAGCGCTCGCTC
The DNA here is from genome assembly GCA_030432565.1 of Verrucomicrobiia bacterium. GTDB lineage: Bacteria > Verrucomicrobiota > Verrucomicrobiia > Verrucomicrobiales > Akkermansiaceae > SW10. The sequence goes on from JAUIGV010000014.1 coordinate 129,090, forward strand.
CGCACGTGATCAATTTGGGCTGCACCTCCTTGGCCTGCGCTTCCAAAGCATCATAATCGATGCGTTCGTCTTCCGCAGTCACTCCGTAATGAGTGACATCGTAAAGCCGACCCGAGAAATTTGCCGGATGGCCGTGCGTCAAGTGACCACCGTGGGCCAGGTCCATCGTGAGAATCCTGTCGCCCGGCTGCAACACCGCAAAGTAAACGGCGGTGTTGGCCTGTGATCCCGAGTGAGGCTGCACGTTGGCGTGCTCGGCTCCAAAAATTTCCTTCAACCGATCAATCGCAAGTTCCTCGACGACATCGACATTTTCACATCCGCCATACCAGCGTCGCCCTGGGTAGCCCTCGGCATACTTGTTGGTCAAAAGCGAACCCTGCGCTTCCATCACCGCCGGACTTGCAAAGTTCTCCGAAGCGATCAGCTCGATGTGGCTGCGCTGACGTTTCTCCTCGCCCACGATGGCTTCAAAAACTTGCGGATCAGTCATTGCAAGACGGGAACCCGAAGCTTTGCAGAGCCGACGCTCGTGCCGCCCACCTTCAAAAGCGGTCTCCAGAAAAACTTCAACCATCTCCAGGGCCACCTCCTGCTCGACAGCCTTCTGTCCGAGGCAGAGCACATTGATATCGTTGTGGGAGCGTGAAATCTTCGTCTGATCAACCGTGCGCACATTCGCTCCGCGCACATCGCGAAAACGATTGGCAGCGAGGCAAACCCCCACTCCCGAAGTACAGACCAAAATCCCACGATCAGCACGCTCCTCGTTTACCGCTCGCGCGACCTCATTGGCGTAGTCGGAATAGTCGACCGACTCAGTCCCGTGAGTGCCGTAATCGACAACCTCGCGACCCGCCTTTTGCAAGGCCTCCACGATGGCATTTTTCAACTCAACTCCGCCGTGATCGGCCCCGACTGCAATGCGGTAAGAATCAGCACTCATAGAACGCCCCTTCCGTGACCTCTCGCCACCGAAATGGCAAGCGCTCACTTCGAAAAGAACAAAGTGAGAAGCGGCGGTGGGGCCACGCAAATGCCCCCCCGAGCACCCCTATTCCTTCGGATCCGCCTCCTTGGTCTTCTGATCCTCTTCCGGTTCGGCATCCGGATCGGCGGTTTCGTTGTCAGCCCACTTCGCCTTCTTCACCGTGGAATTGTTGGATTTGTATTCGGCAACCTTCTTTTTCCCGTGCCAGAGCTTGATCCATACCCCCTCCAGATCATCTTCAAGATCGTTCCGCGAACCATCTGTGAAGACGAAATCAGGGTCCAATTCCAGAATCTTCAGTGGCACCGACTTGGTCTTAACCATCGCAATCGCCCTATCGGCAACGGGATTCACCTTGACCCGCCCCCCGAAGAATTTGGGAGGACTATCAATCTCCACTTTCGCGCTGGCCTTCGGATCAACATAAATCCGGTAACTCATTTCGAGCCCTTCCAGGGTCACCCTTGAGCGGTTTTCAACTTCGACTTCGAACCCCCACTCATCGGTCCTAATTTCACCGGATTGCACCTTGCCCATGGATCCTTTCTTGGTCCGCTTCTTGTCCACCTCGAATTCAAACTGGTAGTCGATGTTATCAGGAATGACCGGAGTGGATTTGCCCGATTCCCCCGCTTTTCCGGCACCGGATTTCTTTTCCATATCAGCCCAAACCTCCACAAAGAACTGGTCATCCTTGCTGAGGGTCCCAATCGGAATCGTATAATCTTTCCCGTTGGTCAGACGGAGCGTGACCTTCTTCCCGGCCACCGCGACGAGCTCGGCCTCGATCTTTCGACCTTTTTGGTCCGTAAACGTGCGTGGCTTGGCCACCGCAGGCATTAAGGTGAACAATGCCAGAATCGACAACACGGCCTGACACGGGGAGATCGAAAAGAGTTTCATAACGATAGTTTGAGGTAGAAACAACGTTACCAAAGCTCAAAACATGCCGGGATTCAAGTAATCACTTGTCCACCCCGACGAAATGACCATCGCCTGGTTTGAGATGAACGCGCTACGAGCTGCTTCGGGTTTCCAGATATCCCAAAATACCACCCATGGCAGCATTGAGGACCTTGGAGGTCATCTCGTAGGCGGGTCGACCCATTCCGATGGGATCGGGCACGTCCACGCCTACCGTGCCGTTGATTTCCACGAAATCGCAGGCGAGATGATACTTTTCTTCATGCTCGGGGTGCATCATTTCGAGCATTTCAAGGTGTCCCTCGGTCATACAGAAAACAGCCTCGGCCTCCTCCAGCATCGCGCGATCCACCATGCGGCTTCGAAAATTATCCAGCGCAATCCCCTGTTCTTTCAAAACAGTGACCGTTTCAGGACTTGCCGAGCTCCCGGGCTGGGCCGCCACTCCGGCCGATGAGACCTCGAAATCGGTTCCTTCGGCCGCCTTGCGAAAAATCCCCTCCGCCATCGGGCTCCGACAGGTATTTCCAGTACAAACAAATAAGACTTTCCGAGACATGGAAAGGACGCTAGCGCCTCCCAAGTATCTCTCAATAAGCAATTCACTTGTCATGAAAATCCTCTTCGCACCCATCAATATTATTCTGGCCGGCCTGTTTTTCGTTTTTGCCTGGTTCCAGCGGAATGACATCGATCCGGAGATCTATTCCAGCCCTTCATTCGACAACCCGACCCTCGACTCCGCACTTTGGTTCCTATTTTACGCCATCATCGGGTTTGCCTTCCTTTACCTGATCAAAAAGCTCCTCCCCTTCTGGTATTTCATCCTCGCCATCATTGCCTGCCTCACTGAGATGTATCTCTCCGGCCCCGGGCTCTGGGAAAACGTCTTTGGCGAAAAACCCTTCACAATGACCGGCGAATCAATGTCTGGAACCGACCCCCGGGTCGAACTCACCCGCGAATTCTTCGGCGCCGTTATTGCCCTCGCCGGAGTTCTTTTCCAGTGGTGGCAGACCAGGAAGCTCCGCCTCAGGGCCAAGAGCAAGGCCTGATTCATTGATTAGATTTCCAGGTCGCTGCCTCCAACGGCGTGTCATTCAGAATCCAGACAACACCTAAAATTGGGATCAAATCCCCGCAGGCTTCCAGGCCTTTGAGTATTCCCTTTGCCAAAGCTTTTTGGGCACATCGATGCCTTTGATTTGGATGCCCTCACGATAGGAAATGTTGCCGAGATGGCAGAGCATCGTGCTCTTTTGGGCATCGGAAATCTCCGAATTGAGAGTTACTCCGTTTCGAATGGCGTTCACAAAATTTTGAAAATGCGGGACGTCACTCAACTTGGGCATGTTCTCACGCACGAGCTTGCCGGTATTATCATAAATTCGATAGCCACCGCCGTCGAATGACATGATCCCCCCATCGCCATAAACACTGACGAAGGGATGCTGCTCATGCTTTCGTTGCAGACAACTGCTGCCGTGCCAGCTCATGCCAACCCTGCCGAAATCATAGGTCGCATCGGCGGTATCAGGGGTCTCCTGGTCATCGTTAAAATGGTAACGCCCTCCAACGTAACTGGTGCGAATGGGTGTATCAACTTCCAGCGCCCAGCGAGCGATATCCAGGGCGTGAACTCCATTGTTGGCAAGTTCACCGCCACCATAAAGCCAGTGCCAATGCCAGTTGTAGTGGATCAAATTATCCTTGTAGGGCCGTGGCGGAACCGGCCCCTGCCAGAGATCGTAGTCTAGATTCGCCGGAACCGCCGCAGGCTTCCCCTTCCCAATCGAACCACGTTTGTTGTCATACCAACAACGTGCATATCGGAGTTCCCCAATCGCGCCGGCCTTGAGCTTTTCGATCCCCTCCCGATAACCCGGAGCACTGCGACGTTGATTGCCCATTTGCACTTTCCGATTCGTTCTTTGGGCGGCAGCCACCATGAGTTCGGCCTCCCGTGGATTATGACTTCCGGGCTTTTCCACATAGACATGCTTCCCCGCATCACACGCGAGAATTGTTGCGGGCGCCTGCCAGAAATTGGGGGCCGCGATCGAGAGAATATCGACATCTTTATCTTCAAGAATACGACGGAAATCGGTCACCGCCTTTGGCGACTTGCCATTCTGACGGTCGCTCGCGTATTTCGCTCCGGCGGAAAGGCGACTTTGATCAACATCACAGACGTAGGCAATTTCAACCCCTTCCAGCTTCGCAAAATTGTTAATGTGCGCTTTTCCCCGGTTCAAACCCATCACGCCCACCCTGAGCTTTTTTCCCGGCTGGCTCCCGGCTCGCAAGTTCCCTGCCAGCGCAGCCGCGGAGGCCGTGCTGATGAATTGGCGGCGATTTTTCATTCCGGAATCCTAACGATTTCAAAAACTGCTGGCGAGCATTTCAGTCCTATTCTTCATCGCAGCGTGCAAAATGAGATTGGTCGGAGGTGTGAATGCGCTAGCCTCGAAAGCAAGCCTTCCCCCAACCCGGTCATGCCTCCTTCAAGCCCCCGATCCATAACGCGCCGAAACTTTATCCAGCAAACCTCGCACGCCCTCCCCGCCGGCATGCTGGCACTTGAGAACCTGGCCGCACAGGAATCCGGAGCGCGCCCCAAACAATCGCAAGCCGTTGAAACCCTCAATCCTCGCGCGCGGGTCCCGGTCGGTCTTATCATCGACGACTCCACCTGTCTCGTGAATCTAAACCGCTTTGCAATGCCGCAGTTCAATGCGGCCTTTGGTGGAAAGAAGAAAGCCTACCGACGCGACTGGAAAAGTTGGCCGAGCGAAATCCCGGACGATTTCGTGAGGAAGTTCGGCGACTGGTGCGGCGAAAACGGAGTGAAAGGAAAATACAGCATCGTTCCCTACCCGGCCTGCGTTGGGCGTCTCGACCGGGAAGTTCCCGGTTGGTCACGCCGGGAAATGCAAGACAGTATTAAGCTCGTCCGTGAGCGCATGATGCCCAACTGGGACATTCATCCCGAGATGATCACCCACACCCGCGTCATCGACCTTAAAACAGGACATCCCTACCCAGACATCTCGCCCAAATTCATGGAGAACTGGGATTGGACGACCGGCAAAAGTGTCGACGAACTCGCAAGCTATCACGCCTATGCCCTGCAGATTTTGAAGAACATCGATCTGCCCTGTGATGGACTGACCACACCCGGCGGCTACGGGAACAAGGCTCTTCCCCAGCTTTCACAAGCCACCTTGGAATCTGTCCGCGATGTCTTTGGAAGCGAAATCCCCCACTACTTCCGCCATCTTTACACCGACGAGACCAGCGTGACCCCAAGAGTAGAAAACGCCAGTGGTCTCGATGGAGATGATCCGCGATGTGTCGTCAGCATCATCGGATGCACCGGCGACTGGACCGGAGGATGGGACAATGTCGAACCAGCCGGAGCCGACAAATTCATCACCGCCGATCTCAAATCGGGCCGTATGGTCGATGTGATTCTCCGGGGGGAACCCGCGATGATGGTTTGTCACTGGACCGGCATTCATTGGAACGGCGAAGAGAAAGGATTCCAAGTCTTCCGGGAAGTTGTGCAAAGACTGCACACCCGCTTTGATCACCTGATCTGGATGAAACTTAGCGAACTGGCGCGCTATTGGGCGGCCAAAGAACTGACCCGGATCACGGTCGACAAAGGGACCATCCATTTTCGAGCCCCCTTCGCCTGCCCCGACTTTACGATTTCAGTTCCAAACACAAAACCCGGTATGCCTGCCATTCGAAACGAAGATCAAATCACAGCCCTCAGGCAAGTAGCCACTCTGAATCAGCTGCAAACGAACACCTGGTGTGAGCAGACCGGCAAAGCGGTTGTCTGTTTCGACCTGCCCAAAGGACAGGCGCAGCTCGAGTGGAATGGAGCCACCCGCGCAGCAGATTGAAGACTTCGCCCATTTTTCCCAAGACAAATGAAAGACTGCGTCTTTTCAAAGCCTATCTTTTGGTTGCGACCCCCACCTTGCCGGTGAGGAACGCTCAAAATCCAAATCGACAAACATCCATGAATTTTAATCGCCGATTCTCAAGCCCATTCATTTTGGCAGCCACATTAGTGACCAGTCCGAACGCTCTCGCCGACGTCACCGTCTCGAAAGTCTTCGGCGACCACATGGTCTTGCAACAGGGCTCACCCATCCGCGTCTGGGGAACCGGCGACCCGGGAGAAGGTGTCAGCGTTTCACTCGGGGGCAAAACCGCGAAGACAACCACATCGAAGGAAGGTTCCTGGCGTGTTGATCTGCCATCCCTTTCTGCCGACGGAAAATCCCACACTCTGACCGTCAAAGGTAGGAACACCATCGAAATCAAAGACGTTCTTCTCGGCGAAGTCTGGATTTGCTCCGGTCAATCCAACATGGAATGGGCGGTCAATCGATCGCTCAATCCGCAGGAAGAAATCGCGGCCGCAAAACATCCGCAGATTCGCCTCTACAATGTTCCCGGGCATGTCGCCCAACCGGAACCAGGAAACGACCCACGCGGAAACTGGCAGGTCTGCTCCCCGGAAACCGTTCCGGGTTTCAGCGCGGTCGGCTACTACTTCGGACGCGAGCTCCAAAAGGAACTCAAGGTCCCCATCGGGCTCGTCGGCACAAACTGGGGAGGCACCCGCATCGAACCGTGGACTCCACCGGTCGGCTTCAAATCGGTTCCCAATTTGAAAGACTACGTCGAAAATCTGGAGACCGTTGCCAAGGCTCGTGCCGAAGGAAAAAAAGCAAAACCCAAGGGAGGCGCAGTTCAAATCTACAATGGCATGGTCCATGCCCTCACCCCGCTCAGCGTTCGCGGAGCAATCTGGTATCAGGGCGAATCCAACGCCGGCGACGGGCTCCGTTACGACGACCTCAAGGAAGGTCTCGTGAAAGGCTGGCGCTCGGTCTTTGAAAACGACGACCTTTCCTTTTACTGGGTGCAACTCGCAAATTTCCGTAACCCGGAAGACAAGCCCGAAGGTGGTGGCTGGGGCCCCGTGCGAGAAGGACAACGCCGTGCCCTGCGACTCCCGAAAACCGGAATGGCCGTCATCATCGACATCGGAAACGCCAAAGACATTCACCCCAAAAACAAGCAAGACGTCGGAAAGCGTCTTGCGCTTTGGGCTCTCGCAAAAGACTACGGTAAAGACCTCATTCCTTCCGGGCCGCTTTACAAGTCAATGAAGAAAGAGGGTTCAAAAATCAGAGTTTCCTTTGACTACGTCGGATCAGGGCTCATGACCGGCGAAAAGACAGGCCTCGACCCGGTCAAGGAAACCAAAGGCGTGGATCTCGCCCGCTTCTCCATTCAGGACAAAGCCGGAAAGTGGCACTGGGCCAAGGCCAAGATCGACGGCGAAGACGTTGTCGTTTGGCATGATGAGGTCAAAGACCCGCAGCACGTTCGCTTTGGCTACGAATCCAACCCTGTCGGCATCAATCTTTACAACAAGGAAGGCCTTCCCGCATCTCCGTTCACCACGGACTAAGACAGCTTAAACCCCAAGCGCCTTGGAGTAGATTCGACGGCGCTTGTGGGTCTCGTGCTCGATGTCCTTCCAAAGCGAGAGCACTTTAGAATTCGTCTCAAGTTCGCCGTTGGTTTCCACCCATTTGAAACCAGCGGCAACTGCGGACTGATGCATCTTCTGCATCACAATCGCGTTCAATCCCGCGTTCCGAAGTTCCGGCGCCACCGCGATGAGGTAGAGGTCCAGCGTATCACGACTTCCCTTCAAATCTCCGCACAGCCAGGCTAGAAAAATTCGTCTCATCCTGCCACGCAAGGTTTTCATCAGACCGGACCACGAGGGCATCGCCACCCCAAGCGCTACGATTTTTTCATCGGCATCAACCACCAACTTCACGAAGCGCAGGTCGATAAAGCTGAAGAACTTCTTGATCAGGGTGTCGATCTCACCATCCGTCATCGGGGTGAATTCATAGAGATCCGCGTAGGCCGCATTGACCAGTTGAAAAATCTCATGACCCAGCGGTTGCAACTCGCGTGCAGACTTTTTCTCGATCAAGCGAAGCCCTTTTTTCTTCAAAGCATACTCAGCAACCCGTCGATACTTCGGATCCAGCTCCGGAGGGAGTGCAAAGCGATGCTCGACGTAATCGATCTCTTTAGTAAAGCCACAGGTTTCGATAAGCGGCCCATAGTAGGGAAAATTGTAGGAAGAAACGACCGTTGGCAGTCTGTCAAAACCATCCACAAGCACTGCGGATCGCTCAAAGGTGGTGAGCCCCAGCGGTCCTTCGAGAAGTGTCATCTTTTTCTTTGAAGCCCAGTCCCCGACAGCGTCCAGAAGAAGCTTCAACACCTCCGCATCATCCACAAAATCAAGCAGGCAAAATCGAGCCGCCTTCACCTCCCGGAGTTCGTTGTCACGGCGATTGATTACTCCCGCAATTCGCCCCACACACTCGTCACCCCGCATCGCCAACCACAACTGAAGATCACAATCCTGAAGTCCGGGATTGGAGTGAGCATCCAGAGACTGAAGTTCGTCGCGAATCAGCGGGGGAACCCACAAGGGAGCATTCCGATAGAGATGGAACTGGAATTGCACAAAGCGACGACGATCTCGCAACGAACCCGAAAGGGCTTCAATTTTTATGAGGCTTTCTTCATCAGGCATCGGCGCTCTTGAAGCTTGGTATACAGAACGCCCGTCAACAAGCAGTTTGCCCGCACTCACAAAACGCAAACGTCTTCCCGACAGAATTCGGACATTTTATGCCCTCGATCCATCGAGGCCGGACGATTTTCCCCGCAAGAGCCATCCCCGGCAAAGATATCAAAAAGCGCTATTGAAAAACCACGACTTCGCTCCCTAATAAAGAGCAGCCAATCATGCCCTTTAACAAAAGCCTTGTCACCAATCTCATTGCGATCCTTTTCGCAATCGTGAGCTACTTCCTCCCCGCCCCGTTCCGGGACCCCGTCTTTCACATCGGGCTCTTCGCTTTCTCGGGGGCTCTCACCAACTGGCTCGCCATTCACATGCTCTTCGAAAAGGTCCCCGGCTTTTACGGATCGGGAGTCATCCCGGCCCGCTTTGAAGATTTTAAGGAAGGGATTCACCGGCTCATGATGCAGCAATTTTTCACCTCCGGGAACGTGGCCCGCTTCTTTGAAGGAACCGATGGAGGAAACAACAGAGGAGTCGACCTCACTCCCTTGATTGATTCGGTCGATCTCGATCCCACCTTTGAGGCCCTGAAAACAGCCGTCATCGACTCAAAATTCGGAGGAGCCCTCGCCATGTTCGGCGGACCAGCCGCTCTCGATCCCATCAAGCCGGACTTTGTCGAGAAGATGAGAAGCTCGGTCAAAGAGATTGTTTCATCGGATGACTTCCAGAAGAAGCTTCAGGCTCTCGCCACCGGAGGCGGCAGCGATCACTCCGAACTCCTCGACCGGGTCAGCGTCATCGTCGAAAAGCGACTCGAGGAACTCACGCCCAAGATGGTCAAAGAAATCATTCAGCAAATGATCCGCGCCCACCTGGGTTGGCTCGTCGTCTGGGGAGGGGTCTGCGGAGGATTAATCGGCCTGATCGCAAGCCTTTTGCAGAGCTCCTAGCAGTCTGTCGGACTTACTCAATCCGGCAAACTGAGAGAAACGGCTACTACAACTCTTCCACCACGAGACGAAAGAAGCTCTTTTCAGGTCGGCCAATAGCTCGAAAGCTCTCCCCGATCACCGAGTCGGTGCCGGTCCGTTGCCCGTTCTGGGTGTCGCCCCACGAGTCTGGCTCCAGGGTGAGACTCGACTGAAGTTTATAGGTGCGCCGGCTACTCGAAAACCACTCCACAATGTATCTGTCCTCCAACTCGGTCACTTTAAAATCGAGTCGCGAAGCCGGATCGTTGGGCAGGGTATCGAAGCGGAATTCATCAAGATTTGACTCCCCATCGCCATCGGAATCGTCAGCCCCACCCTGACCCGTAGTGTTCCCAAAATAGAGCAACTCCCACGCATCCGGAAGATCGTCATTATCGACATCATCCGGATCGTCCGAAGTCACCTCGATCGTAAAAGTTTGCTCCAGGAAATCGCCGGAGGGATCGGTGGTGCGGATGGTAAGATCGAGCGGCCCCGACGGGAGAGCGGCGTTGGCGAAAGCCGCCGTGGTGCGAACTTCATTTCCGTTGGTGATCTCGAAATATTGCGCCGGCGTGGCATCAACCAGTCCAACAAGCGAAAGATCAAAGGTTAGATCGCTGCTACCCGGAGCTGATTGATGGATCTCAGCTGCAAAAATATTATCGCCCGTCAAGAGGCTGCCCGATTCGATCGTAAACACAATCGGAGTGATTTCATCAACACCTCCAATTGCCACGTCGGCCAAAGTGGTAAAGTCTGCTCCCTCAGCGAGATTATCGCGTCCCACCTCGCTGCCATTGAGATAAACCGCGACTCCGTCATCCCGTCGAACCTGAGCTTCATAGCCCTCGAAGAGACCGGGATTGGAGATCTCAAAGCCCCGGCGAAAATAGGTTGTGGTGTAACGATTGGCGGGATCAACCCCGAAGTCCACCAAGGTGTCCTGCGCATCACCATAGCCAAAACTGCCACTTCCCGACTTCCAGCCTGAATCGTCGAATGCCGAACTTCTCCAGAAACCACCGGGATCAGTATTATTGTCGAGAAAGCTCCACTCGCTCCCAAATCCGAAAATCGCCTCGCGACGTTTCACCGAGGTAATGGAATAAGTGTGGGGCTCGTCCACATCCAGATCCTCTGTCGTCAAGCTTCCTAAAAGCGTGCCTGCCCCGGCATCGTCAACAAGGACGAGACCGCTGAGTGTGAGATCCGTCGGCGGGTTATTAAACTCCGCAATGTTAACAGTCAGGGCCATCTCGGTGGTAAGCCCGGCGCGATCTGTAGCGCTGATCCGCACTTCCGCCGTGGTTTGAAGCGACGCATCGAGAATCCCACGGGTCACCAATCGAGTCCCGGAGATTTCGAAAAGAGCATTATCACGGCTTCCCGCCCCCGGGACGAGTTCAAACAAATGGAGATCCCCTTCGTCCCCATCGACAGCAGTCAACTCACCCACAATCGTCCCGGCGGGCTGACCGTCATTGACTTGATTGGAGCTCAATAAAATTGCGGTCGGAGCTTGGGTCGGGTCGATCACCGCAATCACTTCGAACTGACCGATGAGAGAATTCCCGCCATTGTCCGTGGTCCGAATATTAACCGTCCAGGAGTCGTCAATTTCCACTGGGAGGGACGGGCCGGACTGCGCAAAGCGAAGCTGGTTGCCGGAAATCTCAAACAAATCGTTGTCGAAATTATTCGCGACCGTCTCCGCCGTTAGCTCCAAATCAAAGCTGGCGTCACTGCTCGTTAGGTTGACCTGGTGGATTTCGACTGCGAGGACATTTTCTCCCGCCACTAGCAGGTCGGGATCCACGCTAAACGAGTAAAACTGCTGACCGTCATCGGTGGCCGTTGTAGCTGCGGTGTTGAAGGTGACAGGGCCGGCCGGCAAGTTCTCGCGGACGATCTCGCTGCCATTGAGATAGACCACCGCACCATCGTCCCGCTTCAAACGAAGTGCTGCTCCGGAAATATTGGCAAGCGTTCCAGCATCGAGAGTAAACCGATGACGAAAATAGTTGGTGAAATGAGCTCCCTGACCTGCAATCGTCGTTTGCTCATCACCCTCACCGTAACCAATTTCAGCGGCACCGGTCGGCCAGGCGCTGTCATCAAAGCCGGATTGGTTCCATACCGTGCCTTGATCCGACCCATCATCCAGATAGGACCATGTCGACTGAAGCGGGACGAGGGTTTCGTTGATCACCTCGCCGACGAGATCGTAAGTGTGTGTTGCATCCGGATTATCCTCGGTCTCAAGAATTCCACAGATCCCGTCTCGTGGAGCATTAAGCGGATAAGTGCCGGGAATGAGGGTCAAGGCAGTGGGAATCGGATCGTCGAATGTTAGCTCTGCGCCATCCAATATCGTTCCGTAATGGCCAGCCCAAAACTCAGCGTCATCCCCGCCATCTTCCCAGTAAATCTCACGCACTCCGGCCGGGTAGTTTCTAAATCGATGCTCTTGAAGCACCCAGCCACCATTGGCAGTCAGGGGAGTCGCTTGACTGCCCGCTTCCCATGAATCGAGAACATTGCCATTCTCATCACGGAGTTCGACCCTCAGAAAGTATAAGTCGGCAGTATTGCTGACCCCCTTGAAAGACTCGCGAACGAGAATTGGCGGGGAAGAGTCGAGGAACTCCGGCGTGTATCCCTCCGCAATCAGATCAATGGTCTGCGAGCGGGTACACCAATTGTAGGAAGTGATAAAGCTGGCACCGTCACCATCCACGGAATCTCCCCGGGTGGTCCACCCGTTGCCACCATTTGCAATCACAGTCCAACCACTCAATCCTCCGTCCTGAGCCGAGGGGTTGGCAAGGAGGTTGACTTGGGCGCGGACACCGCCCTGAAGAATCAAAGCGAGCAGGGTGGCGAATTTCAGAAATTTCATGCTTGGTATCTACGCCCGGAGCTAAAGGCATTTCTCTGAAACCGCGATGAAAAAAATTCACCCCCAATTTCGAACTCGACTGGCCTGGGAATCCAGCCTCTTCCTGAACTCACCGGGTGGACATCCCACCGCCGCCTTGAACTGGCGCGTGAGTGAAGACTGCTCGCTATATCCGCACTTCAACGAGATTTCGGCAATGCCCTCATCCGTATCCCTCAGAAGCCGGGCTGCCAGATCAATCCGCGCCTTTCGCACAAACTGCCCCACGCTCATCTTAAAAACCCGCTTCACCCGCCGCTCCAGATGAGCCTGCTTCATCCCCGCAATCTTAGCCAGTACCTCCGCCGTTATTTCTTCGTCGAGGTGCTCATGGACCCAGTTTACCACCCGCTGAAGTCCCGCCATTTTCAAGTCACCCACACTGGGCGTATCGAGATCCCGCGAAATAGAAACCAGCCCGATAACTTCCCCGGAATCATCCTTCCACAAAAACTTGCTCGCCAGATACCAGCCCAGCGACCCGTCACGGTTCGAAATTAATTCCAGTCGATCCGTAAATTCCTCCCCTCGCAAAAACACCGCCTCATCCTGCTCACGATACACATTTACCAACTCGGGCGGAAACAACTCTTCGGCCCTTTTCCCAATGACGTAATCCTCAGACCCCAATCCCAACCTGAGGGCAAAAGCGGGATTTGCGGCACGATAAATCATCTCCGTATCCTTCACGCAAAAAACGATATCCGGAATCACCCGGAAAATTCGCTCCACCATTTCAAGGTTCATCGCAATCCGGAATACCCCAAATTCCTCATCATCTCAATCGCGAACTGGAGCAACCCGAAGCCAGGTCCACCCAATAACCGCCACCATTCCGGCAATGAAGAACAACGCGGTAAAAGGCCACCAAAGCCGCCGCCTGAATAAGGTGAAAGAGATCATTGTGATTGAGACTACCGGCACTCAAGGAGGTTTGCCGCTGCACCCACGCCGCCAGCCCTGAAAGAACGACTGCCAAAATCACCCACCCGCTCCAGGACCGCCTCATCCAAAACGCAGCGACCAACCACGCGAGCATCGCAGATCCATAATCAATGATGGCGACCAGAAAATAGGGCCTCACCAAAATCACACCGAGGACCGTCAGCAACTTGATCGAGAGACCCACTCGAATCACCCGTCGCATCCTCCCTCTTGCGACCTCCGCCACCAGAGCCGCCCCCAGCGAGAAACCCAGCAAAGCAATGATGGCCAGGACAAGGCGCCACCAAATTTCATCAACCAGCGCCGGGAAATTCGGAGCGAAGCCATGATAACTTCCACCCAAAAAAGCTGAAAACGCCAGCAGACCCATCGCGCGCAGCCACCAAACCCCTGCAGATCCCAGCAACTCCCGGGCCTGCCAGAGGCGCCAGGTAAGATACACCCCGAGACCCGCGAGCAGGTAATCAGTCACAAGAGTTGCTGGTTCATAAACGCTCATATCTTTTGAAACAAGTCACGGTGATGCCTCCACCAATTACTTTGAAACCGCCCGCCAGGATCGTAGTACTCCTTCCTCTCCAAAAACTCACTCATCCGGGGATGGGCCCGGATCACTTGATCAATCCGGGCCCAGCGGTGATAGGTCAGGTAATACGAGCCCCCAAATTCCAGAGCCAAATCGATCAGCGCTCGAAAAGCACCCGATGAACGGGCAATCCCCGGCTCATCATGCTCGGTGTGCAGATTAAAAATCACGCACGCAAAGCTCTCTCTGGCCCAGGCCAAAAAACTCTCCCCGTCCCGTTGGATCAATCTGACCGTTCCATAGATCACCGGCACTTTCCGACTTCGCAACTCATCGCCGGCTGCCTTCATAAATGCTGCGAGATGTTCTCTGGGAACATACAACTCACTGATCATCTCACTTGCCGGAACCTTCGCACCACAATCGTGATCCAATTTGGCATGATAGTCTTCCAGATAGACGCTCAGTTGATGGGTGTCGGACCAGTAGAGTGACTTGTGCGACTTGAGATAGAACTGCGAATAGACCTCAAACACCTTGGCCCGGTCATGATGGGCCAGATAAATCAGCTCCTCCCAATCGTCGCCCACCAAATCCATTCGAACTTCAGGCATCACCGTCTCCGGATCGACCGGGCGATAGCTGGAAAGAACTCCTTCGTTCAAAAACGCCCCGGAATTTTCATCAATCGAAAACTGAAAATCACCATAGAGGCACCCCTCCGCCGCTCGTTTTGCAAGAGCCGGAATCACTCTATCGATCGTGGCGATTTCAACCAGGCGCTCGAGTTTTGTCCGCAGAACCAAGCGCAACTGGACTGAGGTGATAACTCCGAAACAACCATAGCCTCCAATTGCGAGACGGAACAATTCCTCGTTCTCGCTCCGACTGCACCGATGCCTCTCCCCGCTTCCATCAATCAGAGTGAAAGCCTCCACGTCTTCGATGATCGGCTTCATTCGGAGACCCCGGCCGTGAATATTCGCCGCCAAAGAACCTCCCAACGTGAGATCATCGGCTCCCGTCTGTTTTTGGCGGATACTCCAAACCGGCGACCTCCCGGCCTGTTGAAAATGGAGACCCTCTATCAGTTCCGGCCACATCATTCCCGCTCCCACTTCAACCAGGCCGCGCTCCCTATCGACTTCACCAAGCGATCTTAAATCGCAAAGATTCAGAAGAACGGTATCTGTTCCGAACTGCTGACCACCCATCGCATGTCGCCCACCACAGATCGAAATCCGTGCCCCCTTTTTGGCGGCCTCCCGGATCGCAGCAATCACCCCGGCCTCAGAATTGGGCGTTAAGACTTCCGCAACCGTGGTCGCGTTCAACTTCGAATGTTTGTCGTTAAGAATGACCTCGGTCGTCATGATACAGTGGTGGTTGAGATGCAAATCAGCTCGCCCCTTGCGAGAGGCAGCGCCTGTGACTCTTTCGAGATCAAGTACTCCAATCGAAGAGACTGGTGATCTCCCAATCGCTGAACTTCGAGGCCGCATCTCGCGGTGAAGTCTGCGAGTTCTTCTCGGGAGATTCCCCACCGAAATGGCTCATTGCAGAGCTCAAGCCATCGGGGAATGAGCGGGCTTTCTCCCTGAAATCCAAGCGATCCGTTTTCCTGCCTCTCCATGAAGGTCCAAATGACTTTCCCCGCTTCACCCGCAAGCCTGGAAACATCCTTCAGCAACTCCTCCACCCTTTCTGGAGTGAGATACATCGTCAACCCCTCGATAACGAATGCCGTCGCTGAGTCATCGGACTCGAGCACGGAAGAAGGCAGTCCTTTACTGAGATCCAATGGTTCAAGGCGTAGATTTTGATCCACCTCCATCCGCCCGGCCTTCACTCGCTGAGTCGCGGGATGATCGATTTCGACGAACTGAATCTCCCGATGTTTGTGATGAAGCCGCCACGCCAAAGTATCGTAACCCGCCCCCAAAACAACGACCCGTCGACAACCTTCTGCGATCGCCTTTTCCACCTCCCGTTCGATGTGGAGTTTCCTCACCAAATAATGGGTGATAATTCCACTCAGCAGAAATCGCTCTCCTGCCAAAACCGCCTTTCGAAAAAGAACGAAATTTGAGGCCCAAGAAAACCAATCCTTACCCCGTAGCTGCTCCAGAAGCTCAATCGCCTCCGGAGTCACCAGCTGAGACCTCACCCCATCGTTGGATGCCAGGATCACGCTTCTCGCAATCAGCTTTGCGGTATCGCTGGATCGGGAGCTCTTCACAACGGAGGACCTTAGTTCGCCCTCATCATTTCAGAAAATAGATTGCACAGGTCGGATCATCGATTCAATCAATATTGGAATCAACCACACCAAGGAGGATCTGATCCCATCAATCCACCAAGTTTTGGCCGACTTATCGTCATTGGACGAGTGATACGGTCAAGACTCACAGCTGGATTTGGGCTATCTTAGGGAAAATGTCGAAAGCACCGTCCCACGAACAATTGGCAGCCCGGGTTCCTTCTCCGGACTTGGTCGACCGCGCTTGCAAGCTGGCCGCCGAGCTCCTGCAGGCACCCCGCAATCCCATCGAAAAGCGCGAAGCTGAAAAGATGTCCCGCCTGCTGGCCGATGAAAATGGCAAGGAGCTCACCTTCCACCTCGCCGATGAGGTGTTCCGCCCACCCGGCGCCAAAGCCCAAGCTGCGACTTTTCGCAGGCTCATCGCGACCCACGGCGTTCCTGAGTATCTTCGCCCGCACGAGAAGATTCTCATGAAACTCGGTTCCTTCGCCTCCCGCTTCTTCCCCTCGCTCGTCATGCCCGCCGTCACCGCGCAAATCCGAAAGGACAGCCAGCGCGTCATTTTGGCCCGCGAAGAAAAACCGTTGTCCCGATACCTTGCGAGGCGTTCAAAAGTAAACCTGAATCTCCTCGGTGAGGCCATCCTGGGCGAAGAAGAAGCCCAGCACCGGCTCGAACAAAATCTCCAACTCCTCGCCAAGCCCGATTGCCACTATCTCTCGGTGAAAATCTCCGCGATCTTTTCCCAGATCAATCTGCTCGATCAGGAAGGCACTCTTGCCGCCATCCAAACTCGTCTCCGCCGACTCTATCGAACCGGGAAATTTATCAACCTCGACATGGAGGAATACCGCGATCTCGATCTCACCTGCGAGGCCTTCAAACGCACTCTTGACGAACCCGAGTTTCACAACACCAAAGCCGGGATTGTCCTCCAGGCCTACCTTCCCGATTCCTATCCCGCTCTCCAGGATCTGACCGCTTGGGCCTCAAAGCGGAACACCCCCATAAAAATCCGTATTGTCAAAGGAGCCAACCTTGCCATGGAAAAAGTGGAAGCCAGTCAACACCATTGGCAGCAGGCTCCCTACGACAACAAAGCCGATGTCGACGCCAACTACAAGCGCATGCTCCACTTCGCCATGCTCCCGGAGAACGCCAGGCACGTCCGCATCGGAGTGGCCTCGCACAACCTCTTCGACATCGCCTACGCCCTCCTTCTTCGCGAGGAAAACGGCGTCGAGGAATTCGTCGAACTCGAAATGCTCGAAGGCATGGCCAACGAGCATGCCCGTGCCCTCGCAGCGAAAGGTTCTCCCGTTCTTTTTTACTCTCCCGTCGTGCGAAAGGAAAACTTCCACTCGGCCATCGCTTACCTTGTTCGCCGACTGGACGAGAACACCTCACCCGAGAATTTCCTCGCCCACGTCTTCTCGATGAAGCCCGGCGATGATGCGTTCAAACAACAGGAAGCCCGCTTTCGCGAAGCGTGTCGCAGGATCCAGACCGTAAAAACCGGCCCAAATCGAGACCAGGACCGGAACCTCCCCGTCACAATGACGAGCAATGCGTTTGAGAACTCCCCGGAAACCGATTGGGTTCTCCCTGCAAACCGCCAATGGCTCGCCCGATCCATCAAAAATTATCGACCAGACAGTCCGCCTGCTCCCGCGGACCTTGAGCAGGTCGAGACCGCCCTCGAAACCGCGGCAAGCTCCGGCTGGTCCGGAACCACTCCCCGACAGCGAGCCGCGCTGCTCCGTCAAGCAGCGCTTGAACTCGAATCCACCCGGGGACGTCTTATCGCCTGCATGAGACTGGACGCCGACAAACGCCCCTTTGAATCCGATGTCGAGGTTTCCGAAGCTGTCGACTTCGCCAACTACTACGCGGACCGCGCTTTGGACCCGGCCTTCCTCGACGGAACCACCCCGGTGCCCCTTGGCGTCATCGTCGTCACCCCGCCATGGAACTTCCCCTGCGCCATCCCCTGCGGCGGCATCCTCGCCGCTCTGGCCGCCGGCAATCCGGTCATCATGAAGCCCGCCCCCGAAGTGATTCAAACTGGCTGGGAAATGGTCAAATGCCTATGGGCCGCAGGCATTCCGAAGGACGCCCTGCAGTTCCTTCCCTGCCCCGACAACGAAGTGGGTCAAGCTCTCGTCTCATCCCCCAAGGTCAACGGAATCATCCTGACCGGCTCATCGAACACAGCCGACCTTTTTCAAAACTGGAACAGGGATCTCAAGCTCTTCGCTGAAACCTCGGGGAAGAACGCACTGATCATCACCGCCTCATCCGATCCCGATCTCGCGATCAAGGATCTCGTGAAATCCGCCTTCTTCCATGCCGGACAAAAATGCTCAGCCGCATCCCTCGCCCTCATTGAGGCTGACCTTTACGACAGCCCCGTCTTTATGGCTCAGCTCCGTGACGCCGCCGCGTCCCTGCCCGTCGGCGAAGCCACCGACCCAGCCGCCATTGTCACCCCCCTTATTCAAGAGCCGTCTCCCGAACTCCTCCGCGGCCTCACTCAGCTTGACGAGGGCGAGAGCTGGCTTCTTGAGCCCAGACAATACAGCCCCCGCCTCTGGTCTCCCGGCATCCGGCTGGGCGTAAAACCGGGATCTTGGATTCACCGGTCCGAACTCTTCGGCCCGGTTCTCGCGCTCATCCGGGTGGAAAATCTTGATGAAGCCATCGCGATTCAAAACTCCTCCGAATTCGGTCTCACCGGTGGAATTCACTCCCTTGATCCCGGAGAAATATCGCAGTGGCGCGAGACCGTCGAAGTTGGAAATGCCTACATCAATCGCCCCATTACGGGAGCCATCGTACGTCGCCAGCCCTTCGGCGGCTGGAAACGCTCTTCAGTTGGCCCCGGTGCCAAGGCCGGTGGACCCAACTACCTGACCCAATTCTCAATTTGGCAGGAAAACGACCTTCCCGCCGCAGGGGCCGAGCCGGCCCCTCACGTTCAGGAATTGTTGGAGGAATTTGGCAATCACGAACGTCTGGTGGCGGCCGCGCGGAGCTTCGCCTTCTGGTGGAAGGAAGAGTTTTCGAGGGAGCACGATCCGTCCGGGCTCCTTGGCGAAACCAACCACTTTAGATACCGTGTTGCTCCCGAAGTCGTGGCCAGCAAGCCCACCAACCTTCAGATCATCGCAGCCGCAACGGTGGGCACCAGGATCGTGGGTCGATCCGACCATCCACTCGCGAAACCTCTTCCTGCAAATGGACTCGCGAACGGTAGACTCGAACTCTTGAACTACCTCCACGAGCAATCGGTCAGCGAAACGACCCACCGCCACGGCCGGGTCAAGAGCTGATTGTCACGACCTCGGGTCCTTTCGGACGATCTTGTCGAGCCTCACAATGAAACAATAACGTTTCCAAAAAGGCACCTATTGGTGTTTTCTAGTGCCGATGCCATTTGATTTACCCGTCATGATCATGACCCTTTTGGGAGGCCTTGCGCTTTTCCTTTATGGCATGGAACAGATGTCGGGCGCTCTGAAGGCGATTGCAGGCGATGGACTGCGAAAGCTGCTCGGAAGTCTCACCAAGAACCGTTTCTACGGCGTTGTCACCGGGGCCTTTGCGACCGCCGTGGTTCAGTCGTCCTCTGTCACGACGGTGCTTGCCGTAGGGTTTATCTCCGCCGGACTACTCTCACTTACCCAGTCGGTCGGGATCATCATGGGGGCCAACGTCGGCACCACCATCACCGCCCAGATTGTCGCTTTCAAGGTCACCGAATATGCCCTCGGACTCGTGGCGGCTGGATTTGCGACGCTCTTTATCAGCAAAAAAGAGAAACTGCGCCAGGCCGGAATAGCCATCATGGGGCTTGGCCTTATTTTCTTTGGGATGGGCCTGATGAGTCAGGCAACCAATCCGCTGCGCGACTATCAACCCTTCATCGACATGATGGCCCGAATGGACAACCCCTTCCTGGGAATCCTCGTCGCCGCCGCCTTTACCGCCTTGATCCAAAGCTCCTCCGCAACCACGGGCGTCGTAATAGTGCTCGCGCTCGAAGGCTTCATTTCCCTGGAGGCAGGAATCGCGCTCGCCTTCGGAGCCAACCTCGGCACCTGCGTCACAGCCGCTCTCGCGGCCCTCGGAAAGCCTGAGGAAGCAAAGCGAGCAGCCGTGGTCCATATCGCTTTTAACCTGATTGGAGTTGTCCTCTGGATTGGCTTTATCGACCACCTCGCCGACTGGGTTCGCGCAATTTCGCCCAATCATTCCGATCTCGATGGCAAGGAACGCCTCGTCAGGGAAGTCCCCCGCCAAATTGCCAACGCCCACACTCTCTTCAATGTCGCCAATACCTTCATTTTCATTTGGTTCACCCCATTGTTTGTAAAGCTTTCCCGCTTGATCATTCGCGACAAACCCAAGTCGCTTCCTGCAGAGGCACAACCCAGATTCCTCGATCCAATTTTCCAGGAGACACCCGCAATTGCCGTTGACCGTGTCCGCATGGAGGTCGGCCACCTTGGCGAACTGGTCCTTTCCATGCTCCAAAATTCAAAAAGCGAAAATATCAATCTAAAGCAAGTGAGCGCCTCACGCCTTGTGAAATCCGCCCACGACGCCGAACTTCTCTCGGCCGAAATCCTCTCCTATTCGCGGAAGATCTCCTATGCCAGCCTCAGCGAGGAAAGTCACCGCGAATTGGAACATCTTCTCGATGTCACCAACCAACTCCGTGGAGTTTCCGACACCATTGCCAACAACCTCGGCACACTGGTCAAGGAATGGCGGGCCGCCCAACTCGATGCCAGCGACGACACCCGCTCAAAAATCCAGTCCATTCACCTACAGGTGACCCGCGCTCTTCGCGACGCACTGACGGCGGTCCAAGAACGGGATTACGAAACCGCAAATCGCGTAATTCGTATCAAGCATGCGCTTTACACCGAGATCGACGAACTCGGCACCTATCTCGGATCCAGACTCCGAAGCCATGATCCCAACCGGGTTGAAATTTACCGTCTTGAAAGCCGCGTTCTGGAGATAGAGCGCCGTATTTATTACTTCGCCAAGCGCATCGCAAAAACAGTCGTGGCCGAAAAAGAATCCCCACTAAAAGGCTCGATCGCTGATCCTGACGATGGGATTCCGCTTTCCTAATCCATGGCTTTGGACCCATCAGAATTCCGGCAACGGACCCGCTTTATCGTAAAGCTGGGTCGCGCTCTCCACGAGTGCGGAGCGACCAGCGAGAGAATCGAGCGACACCTCGAAAACGTCACCCGGATGCTGGGCCTGCATGGAAGCTTCCTTGTCAGCCCGACTACTTTCACTTGCGCCTTCTGGGAGGAAGACGAGATCGATCAATTCGTCCACATCGAGCGAGTCGAACCAGCCGACTACAATATGGGCCGACTTTGGGAAATCGATCAGTTCGTCGAGAGCATCGAGCATGGAGAAACCGACTTCTCCTCCGGTCTTGAGGAGCTTCAAAAACTCAGCGAATCCTCTCCCAACTACTCGCTTCCCGTCAATACGGTCTCATGGCTTCTCACCGGAGGATGCTTTTCGGCCCTGCTCTCGCCCAATCCCTTGAATGCGATGGTTGCCCCGTTCATTTCAGTGGTCATCTTTCTGATTGTCAGCCAAAGCTCGTCCCGTCCCCGGTGGAAGCCCGTCGCCACGATTCTTGGAGCGATGACGGCAGGACTTCTTGCCAGCGGCATCGCGGCGGCGGGAATTGCGGTCAATCCGGCTCTTGTCGTCCTCTCCTCCATCATCATTTTTATTCCCGGACTAGCTCTCACCGTTTCGCTCACCGAGATTTCCGCAGGTCACCTCATCTCAGGTTCCTCCCGTTTGGTCGATGCCGTCATGACTTTGCTGAAACTCTTTTTTGGTGCTCTCAGCGGCATCGCCATCACCAGATTTGCCAGCGCCTCCATCCCACGGCTCATCGACCCCGGAATGGTTTTTCAAGACCTGCCGGCCTGGCGAATCTGGCCTGCGCTGATTGGACTGGCCCTCTCTCTTGGGATCGGGCTCAATCTCCCGCCCCAGCGGATCGGCTGGGGTGTTTTGGCCGTCATCATTGCCTTCACCTCGGCGATGATCGGGGAAATTCACTTCGGAATGTTCGCCGGAGTTTTTTTGGGAGCACTCTCGGTCGGGCTTTACGCCAATCTGTTTTCACGGATCATGAGAGGACCCGGATCGATCCTGATGACTTGCGGCATCATCGTGCTTGTTCCCGGAAGTAAGGTCTACTCCATCCTCAATGAATGGGTCTCCGGCGAAACCATCATCCCCAGCCAAAGCGGAAGCACTGCCGTCATGGCCTTCATGGCCCTGACCGCCGGACTTCTCTTTTCCAATGCGTTCCTCCCGGCCCGAAAAAGCCTGTGACACCCTCCGGGAACGGCATGATTTCGAAGGGATTTTTGCTATAACAACGTCTAACATCGCGTAGGTTGGGCCACAGACATGCCTTCGCTCAAACCACGTTCTTTTCTTTTTTTCCTGCTGATCCATTGTCCGCTGGCACTTCCGGCGGAGATTGATTTCAACGCGCAAATCCGGCCGCTGCTGACAAAGAACTGCACCACCTGTCACGGCGGGGTCAAAAAGGCGGGCGATGTCTCCTTTCTTTACCGCGAAGACGTTCTGGGAAAGGGCAAATCCGGCCGCCCAGTGGTGGTGCCGGGATCGCCGGCAGATTCAGAAATGATCCGGCGGCTCAAAACGAGCGATCCCGATGATCGCATGCCCCCTCCCGATCACCATCCCGAGCCCATCGCGACTTCCGACATCGCCCTCCTGGAACAATGGGTCGCCGAAGGGGCGGAGTGGGGAGACCACTGGGCTTTTGTGAAACCCCAAAACCCAGGCCTTCCACCCGTGGAAGAAAAGGACTGGGCCAAAGCCGGCCTCGATCGTTTTGTCCTTGCGAAGCTGGAGCAAAAAGGACTCGCCCCTTCTCCTCCCGCCTCTCCCGAAGCCTGGCTTCGTCGTGTCACTCTCGATCTCACCGGCCTGCCCCCCACCCTTGCGGAATTCGAAGCCTTTTCGACTGAGGCTGCCGGCGATCTCGTCAAAGCCAGAGAGACCGTGGTCGACCGCCTCCTCGCCTCACCTGCTTACGGAGAACACCTCACCGCGATATGGCTCGATCTGGCCCGATACTCCGACACCTTCGGTTTCGAAAAAGATCCTCATCGCAACATCTGGCCCTATCGGGACTGGGTCACCGAAGCCTTCAACAAGGACCTTCCATTCGACCAATTCACGATCAAACAGCTCGCCGGTGATCTCATCGAAAAACCATCCCCGGATGATCTCATCGCGAGTTCCTTTCATCGGAACACCCAAAACAATACCGAGGGTGGAACCGACGATGAAGAATGGCGCATGGCCGCCGTCATGGACCGTGTCAGCACCACCTGGACTGCCTGGAACGGCACCACCTTTGCATGTGTGCAGTGCCACTCCCACCCTTATGAGCCGATTCCCCACGAAGATTACTATCGCTTCCTCGCCTTCTTCAACAATTCGGAGGATATTGACCAAAACGACGATTTCCCAAAAACCAAAGTCGCAAAAGACCCGGCCCAACAAGAAGCATCCGTCACTCTTGAAAAAGGCATCCGTAATGCCCGCGCGATGATCAACAAAACGGCAAGGGAACTCGCTCAAAACATCGGGAACTGGTCCGTCATCGAAACCACCGAAAGCATCGCGCAGCCTGATACCGGGAAGGTGACCCAGCAGAAGAACGGCGACTTCCTTTCCTCGGGTACCAATCCAACCCGCGCCATCTTCAAGCTCACCGCACCCGCCCCGGCCTTTGGAGCTATTCGCCTCACCATTCTTCCGCTCAGCGACGATCCTGCCAATTGGGACGAACAAGGCGCCGTCGTATCCGGAATCGAAATGGCCCTGGTGGGTAGGGACGGTTCAAGGAAGCCGGTGGCACTTCGGGAAGTTGTCGCCGATTACCTTGCCGGCCCCTATGACCCGAATGATTCCCTCAAAAAGGGTGCATCCGGCTTCGGCGAGTTCCCCATGATGAAAGGACCTCGTACGGCCTGGATCGTACCAAATGCCCCGGTCACTCCCGGTGCCGGGGAAAAACTCGAGATCACCATTCGCCACGGAGCGGTCTGCAACGGGAACAACCAGAACTGTGTCCTTCGCCGATTCCGGCTTGAATCCACCGGGGACCCACGCCTTGTCAAATTTCTCGCCTCTCCCGAAAGAGACGAAGCCTGGAAACAACTGGCAACGCTTAAACAACAATATAAGGCAATTCCCGGCATGACCATTCCAGTGATGCAGGAACGCCTTGCCGAAGCCAGGCGCGAGACCCGCCTCTTTATTCGGGGAAACCGCATGACCTTGGGCCAGGTCGTCGCTCCCGGTGTCCCCGAAATTTTCGGAGGAAACGGCAAGGAAAAGAACCGTCTCGACATGGCCCGCTGGCTGGTGGGCCGCGAGAATCCACTGGCCGCGCGCGTTCTCGCCAACCGGCTCTGGGCATCGATGTTCGGAGTTGGAATCGTGGAAACGCTGGAAGACTTCGGCAGCTCGGGAGCCCTTCCCACCCATCCCGAACTTCTCGACTTCCTGGCCCTCCGCCTCCGCGATCACCATCGCTGGCACCTCAAGCCCTTCCTGCGCGAAATTGCCCTCTCGGCGACCTATGGTCAGGACAACAAGGCCACCTCATCGCTCCTGCAAACCGATCCAAAAAATCGCCTTTTGGCCCGCGGACCGCGCCAACGACTGAGTGCCGAAATGGTCCGGGATCAGGCACTTGTAATCTCGGGCTTGCTGACCACCAAAAACGGCGGACCTCCCGTTTACCCGCCGCAACCTGATGGGATCTGGCGGTCGGTATACAACGGCCAAACCTGGAAGACTTCGACCGGGCCGGATCGTTACCGCCGTGCCATCTACACCTACCGCAAGCGAACTTCGGGTTACCCCGCCTTCCTCACCTTTGACGCTCCTACCGGCGATGTCTGTACTGCCCGTCGCATCGCGACGAACACTCCCTTGCAGGCACTTGTCACTCTCAACGACCCGGCGCACATCGAATTTGCGCAAGCACTCGCCAAAGTCATGTCGGAACATCACCCCGATCTTTCCGCCCAACTCTCGCATGGATGGAAGCGGATCACCCTTCAAGATCCCGACCCGGAAACACTTGATACGCTTGCGCAACTCCATCGCGATGCCATGGCCGAATTGCAAAAGACACCCGATGACTTGGCCAGACTTGCAAACGAACCTTCCCTCGCCGCACTCGTTATTGTTGCCAACACCATTTTAAATTCCGACGCCGCCCTGAACCGATGATCCATCCTTTTCAACAACTTCAGCACGACCGCCTGCAGCACCAGACGCGGAGGCACTTTCTCAATAACTGCTCGATCGGCCTGGGCGGCCTCTGGCTCGCCAGTCAGGGAAATCCGGCACTCGGAGCGGCCCTTCACAAGGACCCCGCCCAACCCTTTGCTCCCACGGCCCCCCACTTCGCGCCCAAAGCCAAACGCGTCATCTATCTGCACATGGCCGGAGCTCCCAGCCAACTCGAACTCTTCGATCACAAGCCGGAGCTCACAAAATACGATGGTAAGGATTGTCCGTCCGAGTTCCTCGAAGGGCAGCAATTTGCCTTCATCCAGGGCGTTCCGAAGATGCTAGGCTCGGTCTTTCCATTCCATCAGGCAGGCAAGTCGGGTCAGTGGATCTCCGACCGTATGCCGCACCTCGAGACCGTCATTGATGATGTCTGCATCATCAAATCGATGTGGTCGGATCAATTCAACCACGCTCCCGCCCAACTCCTCCTTCACACCGGCAGTCAGAACCCGGGAAGCCCGTCGGCCGGCGCCTGGACGACCTACGGACTCGGCAGCGAAAACCAAAACCTTCCCGGCTTCATCGCCCTGACCTCGGGCGGGAAGAATCCCGATGCCGGAAAATCGGTTTGGGGATCAGGCTTTCTTCCTTCGGTCTATCAGGGCGTGCAATGCCGCTCCGAGGGCGACCCCGTCTTGTTTCTCGGTAACCCTGACGGAGTCTCGCGAAACCTTCGGCGCAAATCGCTCGATGCCCTCTCGAAGCTCAATCAACGAATCGCGACCGAGGTTGGCGACCCGGAAACTTTGACCCGCATCGCCCAATATGAAATGGCCTTTCGCATGCAGATGCACGCATCCGATGCCTTCGATGTCAGCCAGGAACCGGCCTCGGTCCACGAAGCCTATGCCACCCAACCCGGCAAAGAGTCTTTCAGCAACAATTGCCTCCTCGCGCGACGACTTGCCGAGCGTGGCGTTCGCTTCATCCAGCTTTTTGACTGGGGATGGGATTCCCATGGAACCGGCCCCAACACCGATCTTCGGGATGGCTTTGTGAAAAAGTGCAAGGAGATCGACCAGCCCATCGCCGCCCTTCTGAAGGACCTCAAACAACGCGGGCTCCTTGAAGAAACCCTCGTGATTTGGTCGGGTGAATTTGGCAGGACTCCCATGCGAGAAAACCGCGGCGGCAAGACTATGAAAAACGTAGGCCGCGATCACCACCCCGCCGCCTACACACTCTGGATGGCGGGAGGCGGCGTGAAAGGCGGCCTCAGCTACGGTGCAACCGACGCGCTCGGCTACAATGCCGTGACCGATCCTGTCAGCGCCCACGATCTCCACGCCACGCTCATGACCTTGCTGGGCTTTGATCACAAACGCTTCACCCATCCTTTCCAGGGGCTCGACCAGCGGCTGACAAACGTGACCAAGTCATCGCGGGTTCTTCACGATATCATCGCGTAAGCAATTCAGACTTCCCGCCCATCAAGATACAGCTGGCAGGTCAAACCGGGCTGTCTGTCCGAATGCACAATTCTACTCGCTAAAGAGATCCGTTACTGTTGCAGCGGCCCTGGCATCGGGCTCACCGCAAGGCGCCTCCGTCGACATTGCTTCGGTCGCCGGCACTGATGATCACAGTGGTAGATTTATTGCCACCAGCGCAGGAGACGGAAGCACCCCGACCGGATGAAGAATCTTCAACGGACAAATCGCACCTCAGAACGGAGTCTTTATTCCGCTTGGGGAACCCGGCCATTTGATCAGAATGAGTGGTTCCGCATCGCCAAAGAACAGTTTCACCGAGCTCCACAGAGGCAGTCTTGACTATGCCCAACGAGAGCTTCGGATTTGATATAACCAGCAAAACCGAAGCCGGCCAAATTTTCGAGATGTCACATCGCAAGAACCGGACGCCATCAATTTCCACCGGAGAGGTGACACCCTGCGCGGCGCAAACTACTCTTCAAAAATGGTTTTGGTTCGGCTATTTACTAAATTATGACTACGAGGATTTTCTCCATTTGCATCATTCTGATGGCTTACCCGTTGAACGCCCAGCAACCTTCGCTCGCAGGTGACTGGCATCTTGAACAACAACGGATTCGATCCCATCGAGGTGAATCCGGTGAAGAATTTCTCCGGGGATACAGCGAAGGCCTCGACCTCGAAATCTTCCCCGATCACCGATTCAGCGCAGGCACCGACTCCGGACGTTGGATTTTTTCAAACGGCTACCTTCTCGCGATTCAGGAGACACATATCGATAGCCTGGCCCTCAACGAGGGCGGCGACTCATTCACTTTTGCCGCCTCAAACTCCTTCGGTTCTCCATCCGAATCTATCCGGGAGTCAGGCTTCACGGTCGCTCTGAAAAGACCGTCAGAAGATCCCACATCTGTCCAGGTCGCCGGCGACTGGGTCTTACTTCGTCAATCATTGCAGTTTTCAGAGATTGATGAAGACGGGTCAGTGACGGCCAATCTCCTTGAAGTGAATCACAATCGAACTGACATCAATCTGGATGTGAGTGGCACCTTCCAAGGAGAGGTCGTCACTGATACCGAGAGCCCTGAAAACCAGGGGACCATGCTGAGTGGGAAATGGCTGATGAATGATGGAGAATTCTCGGCACTCGTCGGTCGTGAAACCGTGTCGCGGCCCAATCTATCCGCCGGTGGAGATCTCATAATCCATGGCCAGGAGGACAGTCTCGAGAACGGTAATGAGACTCTTCTCGGCACCACGACGGAGATTTGGCTAAAAAGACCCGACTCGCTCGCCATCTCCGATGTCGTCGGCAGCTGGGGTCTGGCTGGATCCATGATCGAGGTCTTGCCGGACACCGGTAGAAACACGCTGGAGCTCGTGGATATCGGAATCCAAAATGCCCGCATTGCATTCAACCTTGATGGCACAGGAACGATCTCCAACCTCAATAGCGAAACTGTTCTCCGGAGTGATCCGGCGCAAAATGTCACTTGGACCATCGACTCAAAAGAGATCGTCGTGACCGCAGGAGGGAGGATCTTTCGTTTTACGATGTCGGCCGGAAAGGACTTTGCCGGACTGCTCAAATCAGAGCTGGATCCCGACTCCAACGTGCGCAGGTTCGACTTCTTCGCTCTTTCAAAACTGCCCAAAACTCCGGGCTTTGCAGCCGACGCCGCAAACGGCTCGTTGAGTGGACCATCGGGAATCAATCCAGTCGTCGCTCTGACCATTCAAAGTGTCGAAGGCATCCCTTATCAGGTGCAAGAAAGCGCGAACCTCGCTGATTGGATCACGCGTTCGGCACCCATTGTAGGGACCGGAGAAAAAATCACTTCAACGTTTGAAGCGATTTCCGCTGGCACCAGATTCTACCGGTGGAAGCTCCTTCCATTGGGAGAACCCCCCTAAATCTCCTTGCCGCTCTTGGTCTAGCTTGGGGGTGCAGGCGCGGGAGGAACAAGTTTTGAGGCAGGCAGCAACTGATGAGCCTTGATAAAGCTCGTTCGCAAGCGTTCCGCTTCGGCGGCGTCCCAAGCGGTGTTCAACTGGGTCACAACCGGCGCAGCCGCCGGGAAAAGAGTTTTTAAGAGAGCCGCCACCAGATCGCGCTTCCACCCTTTGGTTCCCTCAACTCCGGCAACCTCTCCCAGTTCCTTCAGAGAAACCTCGACCTGATCCTGGAGTTGTTTGGTTTCCAATACCGGTTTCCCGACCTTCGAATCTGCGGTTACGGCATTGGCCCAAACCTGCAAATTGGTATCCACTTTCGCATAGGCCCGCTGAATCCTGAATTCGTTGACTTGAAAATTTCCAGAAGCCTTGGACTGGCGAATGATCTCCTCGGCCCTCGTCTTCCAGGTCAACCCGGCTTCCGCCTTATTCATGAGATAATTCTTTGAAACAGAAGCCATGGGATCCGGTTTCTGAAATTCCGGATTACTTCCACAAGAGGACAAAAAGCCGGAAAGAAGAACCGCCAAAAGAATCAGTCGCCAAGATAAATTCATGATGCGCGCAGCTTGTCTTGACTCGGTGAGGCGGACAATCAAAAAGGGTCTGGTTCATGAGAAAAAGACTTCCATATTTCTTGCTCTTGTTGAGCAGTTTGACTGCGTCCGCCGGGAGTTCGGCTCTTCTCGTGGGCAACGCCAAATACCCCCTTGGGTCACAGCAATTACCCGAGATCAGAAAGGAGTTCCCTTTGCTTTCCCGATCCTTGAGAAGCTTCCTGAAATTCGAGCATCTGGACATTCAATACAATCTCGATGCAACCCCGATGAAGAGGGAGCTTACGAAGTTCATCATAGGTGCGGACGATTCCGAGGGCATCAAAGGAAAGGATTTTTGCTATCTGCATTTCTCCGGCCACGGCCTCATCAGAGGCTCTCAAATTCTCCTCCTTCCCAGCGACTCAAAATACCACCGCAACTCTCCCACCATGTTGCTCGAGACCTGCCCGCTGGACCAAATCCTGAGACTGATCAAAGAGCACGATGACGTCCCCACTCTGGTTGTCATTGACTGCTGCCTCGAAGGTGATGAAACGCAATTTGAACTTTCAAAGCTCACCGAGGACTGCCCGGATAACGTTTGTCTTGTGGCGCCGGTCAGCATCGGGGAACAGGCTCCCGCCAAGAGTTTGCTGAACAAGGAACTGATCCGCTGCCTCAAGGACAACGAACTCAAAACCTGGCAAGCCGTTGCACAAAACCTCCCGAATCCAAAGACGGGCTTCTCCCCTCTCATTATCAACCCGGAAGCACTGGCATCGGTCGCCAAGACCGAGGTGATCGATCTCGATCCGACCGAAGGAAAAGCATTTTTCACTTTCCTGAATGAACTCGACCCGGAGACCACCCCGGGCGGAACAAAAATTCACAATGCTCTCGGTCAACAATTCATTTTTTGCCCGGAAGGACGATGCACGACCGGCAGCAAGCAGGATGAAAAAGGCCGAAGCAATGAAGGAGATGAGAAGCCCATTGACCGTATGATCACTCCGAAGTTTTTGATCGGATCACGTGAAATCACCCAGCGGGAATGGAAAAGTGTCTTTCGGACGAACCTCACAGAACAGGCCGGCAAGGCATTCAACGACGCGAATAGTTACCGCTCCATTAATCAGAAAACGATTCGCGGCTATCTGGGAGCAAAGACACCCGCTGATCTTGTTCTGAAAAAGAACCCGGAGCTTCCGATGTATTGGGTCAATTGCCACGAGGCCCTCGAGTTCTGCCAGGAGCTCACCCGAATCGATCACGACCGCGGATTCCTCCCGAAAGGCTGGGAATATGGTCTGCCCACCGAATGGGAATGGGAATACGCCTGCCGCGGCGGTCGGTTTGCAGAGTTTGATTACTCCACCGATCTTTCGGAAAATGGCTGGCATCTCGGCAACGCCTTCCTTGACTATGAAGGGGTTGGCTTGTCGCGCTCTCTCATTAGAATCACGGACCCGGCGGCCGAGCGGGGCGGGCCACACGTGACTGGTTTGAAGTTGCCCAACCCCTGGGGACTCTACGACTGCCTCGGCAATGTCTGGGAACTTTGCGAACGCGAAGAAGGTGCCGGGACCGGATCCGCCCTTAATCCAAGGCGGGGAGGAAGCTGGCTGGCCGACGCAAAATTTTGCCGCCCGGCCCAGCGCGACCAGATCGAATCGACCTTTCGCTTCATCGATCAGGGATTCCGGATTTGCCTTCGGGAAACAGGCGTCGACTTGGGACGCTAGAGTCGCCCCGGAAAAACGGCTACTCGTCTAGCCAGCGCTCTTCGGCTTCTGAAATCTTTGCGGGACTCAGGCCCAGACTCTTCAAGATTCCCTTGGCCATCATGATGTTTCCCAACTTGTTCATGTGGCAGCCATCGGTTGTGAGCTTGTTTTGAATCTTTCGATCGTACTTCGGCTCACCAAACATCCGCGCCTTGCCAGGAACATCCGGAATCGTTTTCAATTGGGCTTGCATCTCTCGATTCAGATCCGCCAACGGAAGCTGGTTCTCTTTGGCAAATTCCCTGAGAAAATCATTATAGGGTATCAGCTTCTTATTCGTCTCTTTTTCAGGATCTTCGCCGATCATCGTCGAGGTGAGAATCATGACCTTGATGCCGGCCGCCTGGGCTTGCCCGACAATAGCCCGAACGTTTTCTTGATAATCCTCCAGCGGGATTCCCTGGAACGTACGATTCCCCAACTTCAGGGTGAAGTGCCAAACGTCATTCACCCCGCAACTGAGGAACATCCAATCGGGCTTCTTACTGATCACATCCCGGTCCAATCGCGCCAACATATCCTTGGACCTGTTCCCTGAAACCCCTGCCGGAACGTGGGACAACTTCAATCCCTCGTGATTCAGCGCCTCCATAACCAGAGTGACATAGCCACTCTTACGATTGCCACCCTGCGTGATGGAATCTCCCAGAAAGGCAATCTTTTCCCCTTCCTTCACCAGTAGCTTGCTTGTGTCACCCCATACCGGAGATACAGCAAGACAGCCGAAGACTATTATTGCGATTAACTTCAGGGCTCTTCTTCCGGATGTCATTTCTTCTTTTACCCGGATCACGAATGACCTCAATCCAAGAATACCACCCTGGATGGTCGGAATCCGGCCCTAAACGTCGATCCGCTTCCCGTCATTGCGGGCGGAGACCAGACAGGCATCGAGGACCTTCTGGGTCTTCAGCGAAATATCGGGCCAAAACGGATCCGGATTCCCGCTCAAAGCAAGTTCCGCAAACTTCCGGAACAGCTTGGTCTCCTGTGCCGTCGGATGGTTGTTTGCCTCCTCCGGCACCGTAATTTCCCTCTCGTTGCGTTCCTTGAAAAATTGACAGCCTTCTTGCACGAATCTGGGGTTCGCCACTTTGAAGCCCAACTTCCCACCCGGATAAGGCAGAACGAAATCATCCACTCTTAAATGCCCTTTTGATCCACTCACGTGAAGCCATTGCTGGTTCTCGGTGAGAAAGGAATTGTAGAATGTCGCGGAAGTCCCGTTCGCAAAAATAAGCTCGGCACTCAACTCGGTGGGTACTCCGTCCAAAGTGTCACCACCACCTGCCGATGAAAGAAGAGTCGCACGAAGCGAAACCGGCATCTCGTAGTTCATCACAAACAAAGTGGCCCGGATGGTATACCACCCCAGATCACCAAGCGCTCCCGCAGGCTCCAGTTCGCTGCTCCCTCGAATATTCTCGCCAAAAAATTCAGGCGGAGCACAAAAGGAAAAAGCGGAAGCAATTCGCCGGATCTCTCCGACATTTTCGGGATCATCGAGCGCCTCCCGCAGCTTCGGCATGCGGTCGCTGTGCATATACATCACCCCATCCATGAACTGAACATTGTTGGCCGCGCAGGCCGAAGTCATCGCTTCCAGATCATCGAAATTAATCGCACACGGCTTCTCACACATCACATGCTTCCCGGCATTGGCAGCCTTCACCACCCACTCCTTACGCATGCCGGTTGGAAGCGGAATATAGATCGCGTCCAAATCATCAGCCGCAATCATTTCGTCATAGCCACCAATCGCCCTCGGAGCTTCCGCAAAAGGAACCTCGCCCTGGCATTCATCAATGAACCTTTGCGCCTTGGCCGCATCCCGGCTCGCAACCGCCACCACCACTCCGTTGCCGGAATTGCGGATCGCATCCCAATTCTTCCGCGCAATATTCGCCGACCCCAAAATTCCCCATCGCAATGTCTCTGCCATGGAAAAGGCTTACACAAAAACACCCCGCCAAGACAAGTCAGCTTAATCAAGATCCCATTTCCCCCGGCTACCTTCGATACTTCTTGGTCAATCGCCTGGCACACTCAATTTGCCCACCAGTCTCAAGACAGCACTTCCTACGCTCTCGAATCCACGTCACCGGGTCGGCTCCCTTCGGAATAAAGCCCGCCTTGGCACACCAAGCGATGATGAATTGCCCCGTCCGGCCGCAACCCGCCACACAGTGCACCACCACCGGCTCCCTCGCCGCATGATGCCGGTCCATCAATTCAAGAAACTTTTCAATCTGTTGATCGGATGGGACTCCGAAATCCGGAACATGGATGAAATGATAGTCAAATCGCTTTGGTACGTCCCGCCGGTTGTCAAACTCGCAAACATTTACCACCGACTTGATCCCTTTGTCATCAAAGAGATCGAACACATAGGGATCGGGCCACCACGATGCCGCGATGATCCCCTCCACAATCCAAGTGAAGGGCTCCGTTCTCTCCGGCTGTCCTCGTTCCGGCCAATACCAGGGGCGAATAGGCATACCGGTTTATGATGGATTCCAGACCACTTGCAAACGCCCAATATTCAACGGGTCGGAATCAGCGCCACCTCCAAACTGGAATTGAGCATTGCCTGCCACACGAGAGCAACGGCCATCAAAAGAATCCCGGCGATGATGTAAAAAATTCGAATGTTCGAACGCTCAACATTTCCCACCCAGTGATCGACAATGGAAATACTCACCGCTCCCGCGACAAACATTAAAATGCAAGTCGTCCAGCCTCTGGAAAGTCTCCGCCGGGACACACCATCAGGAATCTCAAATCCACCCCAGAAGTAAAAGGCAACAAGAAGGGCAAGAAGAACCACCCCTCGAATCGGAGTTACCTTAATTTCCATAAGTTGGATTGGCTTTGATCTTCGCCACATTCTTGGGCGTTCCAAAATCAATGGAATCGATCTGAATGAGATAACCCACCTCCTCCTCAACACCGGCATATTCCTCGATCTTCTCCCACTTGTTCATCGCTCTTGATCGTTCCAAAACTTTGAGCATTCGCCCTTCCAGTTCCAAACTTGCCGGGATGAGATTCGCAAATCTGGTCACCGCATTGAACAACATCAGAGGACCCGCCAGAAAGAGCTGGCTTAAGGCATGGGCCGAGCCAGTCAACTGCCCAAGCCTGCGGTTTACGACAAGGGCTCCACCCGTATCGCTTCCTGCAAGACATTCGAAGTAAAGCGCCGACTCTCCGAACGAAGTCAGCCCGCCTCCCTTGTTCCAAATTGAGTAGGCACTCGAAAAAAGCACCACCAATCCCAACCAGCCAATCATCGTTTCGGTCCCGATGGAAACCACCACCCCAAAGGATTCCAAGGCATATGCTAGAAGGTATCGGTAAAAGAGATAGCCCAACCAACTGCAAAAAAGACCCCCAATGATTGCCAGCACCCCGACAATTATTTGACTTCGATTGTATCGCCGAATCATGACTGGGTTGAGTCTATGAAATTTCTCAAGACAACAGCCACCCGGAAATGTCAAAATCTTGAGGATCGCCCCGCAAACCATTGCCTTGAAGATTCTGCGAATTTCTCAAAACCGGCAGAAAACAAGTCATGATGCCGCCTCCATTTTCCTCCCTGGTCCCGTTACCTTTGGATCAGACAGGCTTTTCGCGGCCGAATCCGGAGAAGAGGCCTGTCGGGGCCATTGACAACAATCAAAATGGACCCCGGAAGCTGCATCGCTTCCGGAGACCGTGTTCAAGTGAAGCTTGTCGGATGCACCAACCTTCCTGGCTTTGGGCTCTTTCGCCGCAAGCGTGGTCAAACTTCTCACTTTCAGGTGAAATTTGCCTGCGCCTTCAGGGCGTATCCGTGGCACTGTTCTCACCGTCACTTGGAGGTCAGGTCGTGCCATGAAGTCTCATCTTAAAATCATCCTAGCTTCCGTCCTTCTTTCAGGACACACAGATGCCCGGGAGATCAGTTTCAATCGCGATGTCCTCCCAATCCTGTCCGACACCTGCTTCACCTGCCACGGCCCCGACTCCGAAGCGCGCGAAGCCGACCTCAGGCTGGACCTCGAGGCCGATGCCAAAGCCCATCGTGACGGCTTCCCCGCCATTGCTGCGGGCAATCCCGCTGAAAGCGAGCTGATCTTTCGTATCCTCAACGAGGAACCGGACGAGGTCATGCCTCCCCCGGAGGCACACCGCCAACTCACCGCCGCAGAAAAACAAACTCTAAATGACTGGATCACACAAGGGGCCAGATGGGAAAAGCACTGGGCTTTCGTGAAGCCAGCCTCTCCGCCCCTTCCAAAACCCTCCAACCCGGAGTGGCCCCGGAATCCCATCGATCACTTCATCCTTCACACCCTCGATCAAAAAGAACTCCCGCCATCCCCCGAAGCCTCCCGTGAAAAAATCCTCCGCCGCGTCACGCTCGACCTCACCGGCCTCCCTCCCACGCTTCAAGAACTTCAATCATTCCTCTCCGATAAAAAACCCGGCGCTTACGAGCGCGTTATCGATCAACTCCTCGCCTCGCCCCGTTACGGCGAAACAATGGCACTCCCTTGGCTTGAAGCCGCACGCTTCGCCGACACCGATGGCTACCAATTCGACGGCCCCCGTAGTATGTGGCGTTGGCGGGACTGGGTGATCGAAGCCTACAACTCAAACAAACCTTTCGACGAGTTCACCATCGAACAACTTGCCGGCGACCTCCTGCCCGACCCCACCCTCGAACAAAAAATCGCCACCGGCTTCAATCGCAACCATCGCTACAACTCCGAAGCCGGACTCGTCGTCGAGGAATTCCTCCTGGAAAACGCCGTCGATCGTGTCGACACCACAAGTACGGTTTTCCTCGGACTCACCATGGGCTGCGCCCGCTGCCACGATCATAAATACGATCCACTCTCGCAAAAGAACTACTACGAGATGCTCGCCTTCTTCAATAACATCCCCGAATTTGGCCGCGCCGTAAAAGCCGGCAACTCAGAGCCTTACATCTCCGCTCCCACCAGGCCCCAGCAACTCCAACTCGCCAGCCTGGAAGATAAAGTCACCGCCGCAAAAACTGCCATCTCCAGAATCCCGTCTAGTCCGGTTAACGCAAGCTCACCCCTCGTCATTCAGGGCCTCAATTACCAACACCCACCGGAAGTCGTTTCCTTCGACGGTAACGAATCACTCAATATCCCCAACACCCCGCTTACCAGGAAGAAAGATGCCCCCGGACGCTTCGAAGTCTTTTCGCCCCTCTCCCGCTTCTCCGTCTCACTCTGGGTCAAGCCCACCGACCTCGACTCCGGCACCATCATCTCCCGCCAATCCGGCAACAACGCCCTTGCCACCGGCTTTAACCTCTCACTCCGGGATGGCCACCTACGCTACTCGATCATCACTCGTTGGATCGCCGGAGTCGCGCAGGTCGAGACCACCGAAAGGCTTCCCGCCAACGAATGGACCCATCTCACCCTGACTTTCCACGGCCAACTCCGGGCCACCAATCAGCACATCTTCATCAACGGAAAAGAAGCCCCGCTCCAGATTCTCCACAATACCAACAGCAACACCGGCTCCGCAAAGAAGGCCACTCCACTCCGTCTCGGCGGATACCCCGGTGACTACTTCAAAGGCGACCTCCGGGACCTCCGCGTCTACAACCGCCCCTTGAAAATCCGGGAAATCCTCACCCTCGCCGGGAACCCGGAGGCCCGGCTTCAAACCCTCTTCCTGGAACAAGGCCCTGCCAGGAAAGCCTACCAGGAATTGATCGCTGCCGAAGAAAAGCGCGACCAATTCATCCGCACCCTGCCCACCACCATGGTCATGCGGGAAAATCCCACCGAGAAAGAAACCTTCATCCGCAAGCGCGGGGTCTATCATTCCCTCGGCGAAAAAGTCACTCGCGACGTCCCCGATATCCTGCCGCCCCTGTCGAAGGATCTTCCCCGCAATCGACTGGGCTTGGCCCGCTGGATTGTCTCGCCCGATAATCCGCTCACCGCCCGCGTCACCGTGAACCGTTACTGGCAAAAATACTTCGGCACCGGCCTCGTCAAAACCTCGGAAGACTTCGGCGTGCAGGGCCAGAACCCCTCACACCCCGAACTCCTGGACTGGCTCGCCACCGAATTCATCCGCTCAGGCTGGAACGTGAAGCACCTCCAAAAACTCATCGTCACCAGCGCCACCTACCGCCAGCAATCCAACCTCACCCCAAAACTCCTCGAAGTCGACCCTCACAATCGACTCCTCGCCCGTGGCCCACGTCAACGCCTTCCCGCCCACGTGATCCGCGATCAAGCCCTCTTCCTGAGCGGGCTCCTCGTTGAAAAAATCGGGGGCCCCTCGGTCAGTCCCTACCAACCCGAAAACCTTTGGATCGAGATGTCGATGGGTCAGAAATACAAACAATCCACCGGCGATGATCTCTTCCGCCGCAGCCTATACACCATCTGGAAACGCACCGTCAACCCGCCCTCCATGGCCATCCTCGACGCTGCCGACCGCGAAGCCTGCTCGGTCGGAACCAAAAGAACCAACACCCCACTCCAGGCGCTTACCCTGCTCAACGAAACCGCCTTCGTGGAATCCGCCCGCAAACTCGCCGAACGCATCCTCCGTGAAAATCCCCGTGATCCCGTCGCCCACGCCTTCAAAATCGTCACCCTGCGTGATCCACGACCTGACGAAAGAGAGATTCTCACCCAAGGTCTCCGCGAATACCTGGCCCACTTCAGAGCCAATCCGGACGCCGCCAAATCCCTCACCACCATCGGAACCGCCCCCGTCCCCAAGGACCTCGACCCAATCGAACTGGCCGCCCATACCACCCTCGCCAACGTCCTCCTCAACCTCGACGAAGTCATCACCAGGGAATAGCCATGAACGAAATCACACGACGCCACTTTTTCGAAAAAGGGTCCCACGGCCTCGGGTCGATGGCGCTTGCTTCCCTGCTCAACCAATCGCTCCTCGCCGGGAATTCGAAATCGCTCCCCGGCAAAGCCAAACGAATCATCTACCTTTTCCAGAGCGGGGGGCCTCCACAAATGGATCTCTTCGATCCCAAACCAAACCTTGCAAAATTTCACGGCAAGGAGGTCCCCGCATCGGTCTTCAATGGTCAACGCCTCACCGGTATGACCGCGGGACAAACTTCCTTTCCCGTTGCCAGGTCCACCTTCAACTTCAAGCAAGCCGGACAAAGCGGTCAGTGGCTTAATTCCGACCTCCTTCCCCGTCTCTCAAAAGTTGCGGACGATATCAGCGTGATTCGCTCAATGCACACCGAGGCCATCAATCACGACCCCGCAATCACGTTCTTCCAAACCGGCTTCCAACTCGCGGGGCGACCCTCCATTGGCTCGTGGCTTTCCTACGGACTCGGCAGTGAAAATGCCAACCTCCCCGCCTTTGTGGCCATGACCTCCAACCGCTCCGGTCAGGCCCTTTACGACCGGCTTTGGGGTGCGGGATTCCTTCCCTCAAAACACCAGGGCGTCCGCTTTCGCTCCGGCAAGAATCCGGTTCTCTACCTCAACAATCCCGAGGGCATCTCCACTGGTCTTCGCCGCAAAACCCTTGACCAAATCAGCGCACTCAACCGAATCCATCATCAGGACTTTTACGATCCCGAAATCGAGACCCGCATCGCCCAATACGAAATGGCCTTCCGCATGCAGATGTCGGTTCCCGAACTCACCGACGTTTCAAGTGAGCCTGACAGCACTTTTAAGCTCTACGGTGAAGATGCCCGCAAACCCGGCACCTACGCCTAC
This sequence comes from Verrucomicrobiia bacterium, assembly GCA_030432565.1. Taxonomy (GTDB): domain Bacteria; phylum Verrucomicrobiota; class Verrucomicrobiia; order Verrucomicrobiales; family Akkermansiaceae; genus SW10. The sequence goes on from JAUIGV010000014.1 coordinate 168,180, forward strand.
AACACCCTGATGGCCCGCCGCCTCAGCGAACGCGGCGTGCGCTTCGTCCAACTCTTCCACCGGGGCTGGGACACTCACAGCGGTCTTGCCAGACAACTCACGCAACGCTGCAAGGAAACCGATCAAGCCTCCGCAGCCCTCATCACCGATCTAAAACAGCGAGGCCTGCTCGATGACACCCTCATCGTCTGGGGCGGAGAATTCGGCCGTACCGTTTACAGCCAGGGTAACCTCACTCCCAACGGGTTCGGACGAGACCATCACCCCCGGTGCTTTTCAATGTGGCTCGCCGGAGGCGGAATCAAACCCGGACAATCCATCGGTGAAACCGATGACTATTCCTACAATATCACCAAGGATCCCGTCAGCGTTCACGACCTCCACGCCACCATCCTCCACCTCCTCGGGATCGATCACAAAAAACTCACTTTTAAATTCCAGGGCCGCCACTACCGGCTCACTGATGTCCATGGTGAATTGATCAAGCCACTTTTGATTTAATCCGTAAAATGGTGGCCAATTTTTCGCCGGGGTCTCCACACCACGGGCGCGGCATGACAATGAAAAGAAAATGAAAAATGACAGCCTCTTTTGTTAGAGGCCGTTCGAAATACAATACACCGCCTTGTTCGAGCGCAGATAGATCGCATCCTTGGCCAAGGCCGGAGTGGCGTTAAAATCCGAGTCATCACCAAGGGTGTTAACTCCAAGCAATTTCATTTCTTTTCCGGCTTCGAAGATGAAAGCCCCATCTCTTCGGCTCACTACGAGAAGCTTGTCACCCACCCGGAGAGTCGAAGCATAAATGCTGAACTTCTTACGCTTCTTGACCGCTTCAACACTCCGCTTTGTCACCGTCTCACCCTTTACCGAATCCATTACAATGGCACTGGCCCCGGTATTCACCAAGAAGAGAAGACCGTCTTTGTAAACCGAACTCGGAACGCTGGATGAGGTCTTGCTTTTCCAGAGGATCTGATCGGTGACATCACCCGAACCACCACCTTCGATCGCGAAAGAGCCCTTACGTGGATACCCACCGGTTGCAAAAAGAATCTCCCCCTGACTAATGACAGACGGCGTAATGTTTCCGGAGATTTCAGATTCCGCCCACCAGAGTCTTTTTCCTGTTTTGGGATCAAGAGCAAATATTTCATTGGTCGCTGCAATCACCAACTCCGATCGACCTGACTTTGAAGTGTGAACGGTTGGGGTATTATAGGCCAGCTCCAGGTGCTTTGCATCATACCGCCACTCTTCTTCTCCCGTCGTCTTGTCAAAAGCAATGATCGCGCGGGCTTCATCGGCCGCATTCACAATGAGCAAATCGCCCACCAAAACCGGACTCGCCCCCGATCCCCAACGGCGATTGCTGGAAGAATCGCCCACTTGTTTACTCCAGATTTTTTCTCCATCCATCGTGAACGCATGAACTCCGGATTTACCAAAGAAAGTATAGACGTGCTTCCCGTCGGTGACCGGTGTGGCGCTCGCGTAGCCGTGTTCGGTTAAATATCCTCGGTAGTCATCTTCCGGATTCGCAAGGGGCACGCCCTTCTTCCAAAGAACCTTTCCACTTTTGCGATCAAGACAAAGAAGCGTGCGTCCCAACTTGGCTGCTTCTCCGACATTTTTTTCGTCAATTCCATATCCGGTGTAACACGTCACAAAGAGTTTATCGTCCCAGAAAATTGGGCTGGAACTTCCCGGCCCCGGCAATTCGGTCTTCCATTTCACGTTTTCATCAGCACTCCACTGCAGCGGAAAAGTGGCCCCATCGATCGCGGCAACTCCACCACTTCCACGAAACTGGGGCCAATTTTCTCCACCCAAAGCTATCGTGGCAGACACAATGACGAAGTGCAGACACTGAATAATTCTTTTCGTGGTACCAGAGTATCAAGCTTAAGCCCGTGGGCAATTTTTATCGACTTGTCCTCCATCGAACAAAACCAATCCCATCGGTCGACGATCAAGCGATCTTGATGACAGGTGGCATCAAAAACCTAGTCTATCTTGGTGGGCAGATTGGGCGGCCTCTCCGGCCCGGGCTTCGAGGGAGCAGGCTCCTGTTGACGCTGAATCTCAATGTCACCGATCCGGATCACGAATGAACTTGAAGCATTCACCTCCCAGCCGGCCGTGACCTTTTCGCGATCAGCCAGCCGTCTCGCTTTCAGGTAAGTATTAAACGAGTTGGGATGCACATTGAAAATCAACACCGCCCGGCGGTTCAACCTGAGCTTGTCCAAAATCCTCGCAAATCTATTGCGTGGCTCGGCCAACTCCGCGAGCGAAGTTCCACCATTCTTGAGATCGGGAGAGATCCGGATGTGCAAGCGGGTCGAGGTCGGATAAGCCGCGAGCTCATGTTTCTGCCCCCTTGAATTCTTAAAATCAAAATTCTTAAAATGCCTCAAAATCGGCACAGCCTGATAGATGTATCGATCTGCCCCGCGCTGCTTGATTCGCTGATTGGGGAAATCACTTTTCGCCTTCTTGAACTCCGCCTCAAACAACTCCAATGGAGTGATGGTATCGATAAAATGAATCCGGTCGTGAATCACGATCGCCCGGTAAATCTCTGCTTTATCCGGAATTGGCCGGCTGGCCGGAATCCCCACAATAGTCGGTTCAACCTTGAGAACGGGAGTGTCGTCCAGGAGAGCCTCGAGCTTGGCGATACGGTCCTGAATCTGCCCGGTTTTTTTCGCTTCGGCATCCCGCTGTTCCCGGGCTTTCTTCGCCGCTTTTTGCAACTCATCCAGTTCCACCAACAGCTCCTTACGCTCTTTCGCATCCTTCTCAAGCAGGGCGAGTTGGCGCTTCTCCACCTCGATCTCCTCCTGGGTCGGCGCATCTTTCTGCAGCAACTGATCCAACTCAGCCTGCCGCTTCGCAAGGGTCTCAACCTTCTTTTCCGAAGCTTCCACCTGCTCCTGAGTTGCCGGCTCCAACCCTTCCAAAAACTCAACCACCTTCTGACTGACATCCGCTTGCACCAAAATCAGCACCAGGATTAACACCGCCACCACGTTGGTAAGCGCATCCATGAGAGAGTCCAGATTAACTCCCTGGTCCGAGTTGGATTTTTGGCGGCGTCCCATCGTTACTTCTTCTTAAAAAGTGAGAGGTCAATTTCCCCGTCATTGGGCAGAGGAAGTTTGCCGGTCGGGAGCTTGTACTTAAGCTCAGCCGTGCCCGCCGCCCAGCGATACGCTTCATTCCCGGTCTTGCGGATCAAAAAAAGAACCATCGAGTCCTCGGTCTTTTTCACCCGGTCCAGATACTTCGCATAGACCCCACTCGTTTTTATCGCCGCCGTTGAAATCGCCTTCTTTCCACCTTGAGCATCGAGCAATACAATTCCCGTTGAGTTACACTCGATAAAAAATATTTCATCCGGACCACCTTCTAAAACACCTCTTGGCTGTACCTTGACCGAGTCTTTCGGCTTGGGCTTTTCCTTCCTCTTCTTTAATTCGTCTTCCAACTCCTTCAAGCGTCTCGCGAGCGGCGGGCGCTCCTCCTTGAGGGCAATGATCTCCTTCTTCATATTCTCCACCTGCTTCTGTAATCCGGCATCGGAGCGACTCTTGTCCTCGGCTTTTCTCAAGCCCTCCAATTCCATCGTCAGGACGATCTTACGATCCTTGAGTTTTGCCATCGCAGATACCGTGGCCTTTTCCTTCTCAAGCTTCTTCTCCCTGTCTTGATTCTCCTGAAGCAATTTTCCGGCCTTCCTCGTCAGATCCCGATTCCTCATCGCAAGAGCCATCTCCTCCTCGGTCCGACCGGCTTTCTTCATCTGCTGGACCTGCATCATCACGCTGATCATGAGCGTCAGAATTCCGATGAGACATGCCAGGATGCTCATGAAGGGGAAAAGGGAAACCCCGGTTTCGGAATCTTTCGCTCGACGGCCCATGGCATAAAAATCAGCTTTTGGAAAAGAAGCCTTTCTTCTTTTTAGCTTCGTTTGGAATTTGGTTTTCTCCGAGCTCCTTGAGTGATCGGTTCATCGAATCGATCCCGGTCGCGATACTCTCGAAACTCTTCTCCAGTTGATTGTTCGACCGCAGGAAGACATCACGGCTCGTCTCCAGCAACTTGCTCGCGGCATCCGTGAAAGTCTTCTCAACGATCTTCTGGTGCTCGGTCAATCTTAGCTGCAGGAACTCGGCAGACTCCGTAAGCATGCGGGTTGATTCGTTTAAGTTCACGAGAAAGGTCTCGTGCGCCTTTGCGAGCGATGTCACCAATTGCGGTATGCTATCCGCCTGCTGAATCAATTCCTCACCTACCAAAGTCCGGCTGTCGTTCAGCTTCGGCAGGAGCTTTTCCACACAGAAGGAATCGATCATCGTTAGCGTTTCATCTTCCTTCTTCTGAACCACCGCCAGAGGAAAACTCATCAGGATGCTCAAAATCAAACCGAGCAAGGTGGTATCGAATGCTGTTCCCAATCCACCGGTGAGACTGTTAATCGATTCCTTCAATGACTCCGGATCCGAAGTGTCGCCCATCGCGAGCGACCCCACCGCAACCGACAATCCAATCACCGTTCCAATGAAGCCAAGAATGGGAATCGCCCACAAAAAAACCTTCACCAGAGAGTAAGAGCTACTGGATCGGTTGGCATCGATGTCCGATTGCGTGTTGAGAAAATCAGCCACCTCCTGATTGTTCACCCGTGATTCAAAAAGCTCCAAAGCCTTCCGAATGCGGTTCACCATGAGGCTGTCGCGAAGCTTGGTGGGCGCATTATAGACATTGTCGATGAACGCACCCACATTCCCAACGTGAATCTCCCGCCCCAGATGTTCCGGAAAAAGATTGAGCAAGGTTGCCCGCTCCTGGCTTTGATTCTTCTTCCACTTCATCGCCAGCATCACCAATCCCCAGCAAAAGAGAAAGGTCTCCACCCAGTTCACCCAGCCTCGATCGAGAAAAAGATCGCCCAGCCGGGTCCCCAAAAAGGGAAACATCAGCCCCAGAAAACCAAGCGTCAACAACGCCCCAAAAAGAAGGCTCTTCCCAAATTTCACATTGGCGTGATCACCTTCCTCCCAACCGGCTCTCTCCGGATGCTTGGGCGCGGAGGCCCCTTCCGCCGGGGCAATTTCCGAAGGAACCGTCAGCCGGTTCCGGCAGGCCGGACACTGAACCTGATGGCCCAAATGCTCCGGAGTGACATCGAGTGCGGTCGAACAATGAGGACAAGAAATCTGCATGATGGAAAAATTGGGAAAGTCGTGATTCCCCCAAACGCGAGGGGCATTTCTTTCTAACCACAGCCCCTCCCCTTGCCAATCGACTTTCCTGAAATTCCTTAAATGACACCCGGGCTCACAATCACTGTGGTCTACCTGGATCAAAAGAAGTGCTGACGCCACAGTAGCGACCGCCGGAACGCTTACGAAGCCTGCTACCAGTTCATCAAGATGATTGGGCAAGCGATTCAGAAAGGGTCGCCCGAAGTACCGTGGCAAAAATCGCGGATCTCGCCAGAATCTACGGGGCCAGCTCCGACCTAGAAAAGGAGAAGGATGAGCGGTTGGCCTTGTTTCCGGAATCACTGCGGAATTCTTTCATAAGATCTTCTGAACCCACTTATTCCCCTCGGAACTTTCCCACCCGGATTCCCAAATCACGCCTATGTTGCTCCGGGCAAAGAGCCTGATTACTATGAACCTTTTTACAAACTCGAATCTCCGCCTTCCGGGAATCAGTGGCTTTCTCAAACGGGATCCCATGTTTCACCAAAGAGAGGATTCCGGGGAAGCCGGCAGGACCGCACTCATCAAAGACATCTTCAGAACCCTCAAGAATGAGAAGGTTCGCGCAGGTGATCAATTCCCCACTCCCGGGCAGATCTCCGATCTCACCGGAGCCTCACTGGTTGACAGTCTGGATGCCGTGACCGCACTCCTCAAATCAGGGGCGATTCGGCAGAGCGCCTCCGGAAGACTCTCGGTCTCTCCCCACTACCGGGGATGAAAAACCGCCGATCAATCTATCCCCTTGATTGTTTCCGTCTGGCACCCATGCGGTAGAGCGAGACAGCCAAAATCAGACCCAAAATGACGAGATCCAG
>JAUIGV010000076.1 GCA_030432565.1 Verrucomicrobiia bacterium
TAGAAGTGATTGCGGGAAAAGGCCGAGACTGAGGGAATTGAGTGCAAGGCGCGAGGAAGGTGCGTGAACATACGCAACTGACGAGCAACGCTGCAATCGGCTCCCACGGGCCGGAAGTCTGTCAGCCTTCCCGCGCAGCGGCTGATCCTTTCGACACAACAATCCCCGTTTTTATGTAAGGACTTTTGGCAGATGGTCTAAATGCCAAAAGAAAAGCAACTCCGTGATCACCCCAAAGAGCATCGTCTCAGTCTCCCGAGAACTCATCGCTTTTGCTGGGAATTCGCAAGGCCGTCCCGCTGGCAGCCCTATCAACGTCCAATTCAGTGTTCCGACAAAACTGAATTCCTGATGGAATCGCTTTTTTCCCGAGGAAAGCAAAATACTTGTAACGTGATTTGTTCGCTGTTCGTCACTTGTTCTAGAAAGGCATTCATACCTTAGGGACGAACTTGTCATCAAAGGCGGCGATTTTTGACCTTGTCTTCTCATGAAAACGACCCATTATCCCCCCCGAGCGTCCTTAACCTCCTAAGATCGATTCCCTTAATTTTACAAAAATTTTTATTTACATTCTCCAGTTTCTAGGTGAGTGCCTAAGAAGCTAAACTTCAAACCCCAAACCCCAAACCCCAAACCCCCAATAAAAATGAAAAAACTACTCCTCAGCGCTCTCTTATTAGCTTCCAGCATAAGCCTGCAGGCACAATTCATTGACTTAACAAGAAGCGACATTAAGGTCGTTTTCACGACTGTCACCGTGGTTAATTCCAATGGTGACACCGTGACCGCGACTCAAGCGACCGCCGCCGTTACCGAGATTGACCCTGCCACCGGAGAAATCACTGCCAAGAGGCAGACCTACGTCCAGGTCCCGGATGGTAACGGCGGTCAGGAGACCATCGTCACCCAGGAGGCAACCGTTGCGACGGTCGATCCGGTTTCCGGCGCTTTTGATGTTGAGACAACCACTCAGGTGTTGACGACTCCGGTTGACGCGGTCGGAACTCCGATTGCTCCCACCGTGACCCAGGAAACCGTGGTCAACGTGAACGATGTCGATGAGGCTGATCTCGATCTGCCCCCCACAACCACTTTTGTGCCTGTCGACCCAGAACTGGATATCCCTGTCGTCATTAGCGCTGAGTGATCGAACAGGATCTTTTTAACACGAATCAAATTTAGGATGATCAAACAATTCCTTACACTCATTCCTCCGGTCATCATGCCTCTCACAGGATCGTTGATGGCAGCCACTTCAGTCACCTATAATTTCGAAAGCTCGGCTTCGGGGGATCTCTTCGAGGGCGGAGGGGTTCCGGGATGGTCACAGGACATTCCTAACCCAACCGCATTTGGACAGACTTTCCCTCTGGCCTACATTGCCACGACTGACTTCGGGGGTGGCGCTAGCTTGACAGCCCATCTTGGGACGCAGTTTGCAAACACTCCCGACAATGCCGACACGGTCTTGACCGGAGATCTCTCTTCCTTGTCCTTTTATAACACCATGTCGTTGTCCTTCAATCTGGCGATTGTCGACGATTCGGCAGATTCCTTCGAGGGTCGGGACGCTTTCAGTGTTGGTCTGGTAAATTCCGCTGGCAGCCACATCGTTACCATCGGGTTCACTCCGGTAGACGGGGATAATGAGTCTTGGGATCTTACGGTCGGAACAAATGGTTCGACCATCGCGACTCCGTACCAAGTGGCAGCGAATTCCGCCTATGGTTTCTTCATTGACTCGGACACGACCGGTACCGACTTTCGTTTCGGACCAGCCGGTGGTAACCAAGTCACGATTGACACCCTCGGAGCCGTGGGAACGCTCAACACGATCACCGGAATTGCCTTCGAGCATGATCCGCTTTCTTCCGCGGGAACTTCGGCAAATACCATGATTTTTGACGAGGTCGTTGTGCAGATTCCGGAGCCTTCTTCATCATTTCTAATGGTTCTCTCTGCCGGATTGGTCGCGATCCGGAGACGCCGCTAACATTTGAGATAGGCACATAGGCTCACAAGGCGAAGGTTATGAAGTTTGGAGGCAAATGTTCAGGCTCTCATTGCCTTAGTTTTTTTCGTCACGGGTTCTTGTGCTACTCGCTAGCCCAGCAAGCCCATGCGCAACAAACCGCGGAGCTACCCACCTTGCCTTCCGGTTTCTACGAGGCCGCTGCCACCGTCATCGGGCAAAGCGAAGAGCCGAGCTTTGGCCAGCTGGATCTTAAGCTTGGCCTCCTGACTCAATACGACTCGAACGTCACTCTGGGATCTCCCCAAGGTCGATTGGCCGAGGAGTCGGATCTTCTAATCCAGCCTTCTCTTGAAGGTTCGTTTCGGCTTGGATCGGGAACGGGAGATTGGCGGTTTGGGGTGAAGGGAAATGTGGCCCGCATGGAGTTTCAGGAGCTCGATCGTTTTAATGTTACCAATTATTCCTTTGGGCTCAATGGAGGATATGAATCAAAGCGGCTGAAGCTCAATTTGGAGACATCTTACGGCTCCACAGGAGGGCTGAACCGCTTCGTCGGAAACTTTTTTGAGCAAACCAATATTTCTTCGCGCCTCACCGGTGATTACATCGTTAGTCCTAAAACTTCACTCGAGCTTTCCTTGAGACAGAATTCGCTAGATAGCGAAACTTCTGGCTTTGCTGATACCACCTCGACCACTTTCCGGCTTGCTGGGCTCTGGCAGGCCACTCCTCTGATTCGCCTCGGTCCGGGCTTTCGATACGGAGTTAGGACGGCTGAGGTCGGCGGCCTTCAAGAGCAGGAACTCACGACGGCTGGCCCGACCTTGCGCTTAGACTACAAGCTCTCCACGAAGGTGAACCTAAGCTCCAATATTGGGTTGGGTTTTGTGGACTCTCCTTCGGGAGACGATGAGTTATTCAACTGGCAGGTTGGCTTAAACTATCGTGCCTCGGCGCTCTGGGGCCTGAACTTGAGAATGATCCGCGATACCCAAGCGACTTTATTTGCAGGAGGGGGCTTCGATCAGGTTACTAATTTCCGCCTTGGATACACCCGTAAGATCCGCAGCGCTCGCCTCAACCTCGGGTTGTCTTATGAGGATCGTGCACCTCAGGGCTCAACTCAGGTCTTCAATGGTTTCAGAGAGAGTCGCTTCCTCACTTACACCGCTTCACTGGGCTTTCCCGTCTTTGGTGATGAGGTTGACTTAAATTTAAATTTCGCATGGCGTGACTTTGATAGTGCGGACGCGTCTCAATCTTGGGATGGCTTCCAGTCTGGGCTCTCTTTCGCTTGGGCCTTCTAACATCCAAGTCGTGGAGAGAAGAAACTTGAAAAGAGCTGTAACTTCTACTCGAGTTTCCGCGTCTTGTTAGATGACTGGGCGGTTTTGTTAAGTTAATCGAAATTTCGTCCGAAATCCTGCCCGTGTGCCTATTATGGCCCCTATTTATTTTTAGATCTTTTTCCGACACCATCCCAACCTCTTTTCCCGACCTATGAATCAATTCTTCACCTCGTTATCGCTCGCGCTCACTGCGTTCATCGTCTCGTCTTCATCTCTCCTTGCACAAGAGGCCCCGCCGGTCAAAGCAGGCTTGCGGGAGGCTTATGTTCTTCGCCCGAATGATGTTGTTGAGCTTTCGGTTTACGAGGAGCCGGATCTGACCAAGATCGCCACCATTTTGAAAACCGGAGAGGCCAGTTTTCCTTTGATTGGTTCCGTGAATTTGGAAGGACTGAGCTTGGGTGAAGCTGCGGAAAAAATCCGTGCGCTCTACGCCGCTGATTACATCCGCTACCCTCGGGTCAATTTGTCAGTCTCTGAATACGCCGTCGATTTTGTCAATGTGATCGGAATGGTGACCAATCCAGGGAAAGTTCCCATTCCGCAGTTTAGCGACTTGGATTTGCGGGCCGCCGTTGCCAATGCCGGGGGCCTCACCCCCCTCGCTGATCGCGAGAAGATTGTTTATAACCCCATCGGTGGCGAGGCACAGGAGTATTCCTACGACTTTATCCGTCAAAAAGGTGACACCATCATTCTTAAGTCGGGAGATCAGGTCGTGGTTCGTGAAAGTCCCTTTGCCGGCAAGACGGTGCTGGTTTCCGGGGAGGTCATCAAACCAGGCACGGTGAGTATCCCTGCCGATGGCAACCTTGAGCTGGCTTCTGCCCTTGCTCAAGCTGGAGGTCTGGGTGAAGAAGCCGATCCAGGCGCCATCCAGCTCATCCGCGCCGACGGTGGCACCTCCTCCTACACCTATGAATCTGTCGAAAAGGGCGAGGCCGGAAAGATCCGCCTTCGTGGGGGAGATCGGCTTAACATTCCCAAAAGCCGTTTCGTCAATGCTGTCGTCAGTGTGATCGGTCAGGTTGCCAAGCCTGGGATCGTGAAGTTCCCGCTTGATGGAAAGCTTGACGTCTTCAGGGCCCTCGCGATGGCCGGGGGAACCACCGAGCTCGCCAATGAAAAGAAAATTATCCTGAGCCGCCCCGGAGAAGCTCCTAGGACTCTCAGCTTAAACAAGTTGAGAGAAAACAAAAACCAGCCTTTCTGGCTTTTCCCGAGCGACGAATTGAAGGTGACCGAGCGGTGGTTTTAGAAGTGGCGCTTTGATTGTTAAGATAAGTTGACAAACAGTTGCATTTCGAACGGTAGTCCAGTAGCAAAGCGCCTTGTGAGAAAAAAGAAGTATTACGAGGAGCCCGAAGATGTCGACCTTCTCGAAGAGGAGGATGGTCCAGCCGGTGGAGCTTCTCGCCGCGCCCGCACTCGCCAATTGATTGGTGACCTCTTGGTCCGTTGGCACTGGATGGCACTCGGCCTCGTTTTGGGCCTTCTCGGTGCTTTCTACTATCTAGCCAAGGCTCCGAAACTTTATGAAGCCACGTCGACCATCTTGGTCAAGGATTCGGCCAGGGCCGCTTTCGAGGGGACTCGCCAGGACGATACTGATGTCAGCATGAGGTCTCAAGAAGCCCTCGGAACCATTGTCGAGCAGGTCAAAAATTTCGAACTTTTTGAGACGGTCGCGCGCGATCCTGGGGTTTTGGCTCTGGAAGGCCTCATTCCTCCTACCGTGAATTGGTGGCCGGAGTGGTCAGGGGATCTTCTCGGCGGTGAAGGCGAAGAGGCCATCGAAGCGTCCAAAATGGAGACCTCGGAGCTTGCC
>JAUIGV010000050.1 GCA_030432565.1 Verrucomicrobiia bacterium
ATTCATCAATGCTCTTTTTGCTCATTTCCATGGCTGGCGCCATGGTGTCCTCTTTTATGAGGCAATGGGGACTTTGCCCGCCCAATCACAATTCCCGTAGGGTGTCCTCTTTTGTGAGGCAACACGCGGATTTCGAAAACGGAGGTAATTGGATGGCGCTGAGAACATTTCCAGGTAAACTTAGGCATGCGGATCCCACTGCCACCTGATCTTCAGCCGACGAATGAGATGCTGAGACTGATCGGTTCCATCGAAGAATTCAAGGGCGAGTGGCGAGCCCTCGGCAGCCTTGATCCTGACACCCTGCGTTCGCTCCGGCGAATCGCCACTATCGAGAGCGCCGGTTCATCAACTCGGATCGAAGGGGCGAGGCTCAGCGATTCAGAAGTCGAAGGACTGCTGGGAGGCCTGGGCAAAGAATCATTCCAGTCACGCGATGAACAGGAAGTCGCTGGTTACGCTTATGTCATGGATTCGATCCAGACGGCTTGGAGCGACCTTCGCATCGCGGAGAGTATCCTCCTCCAGTTACATCGTGACTTGCTCCGCTACAGCGACAAGGACGAGCGACACCGGGGACAATGGAAGTCGCTCGACAACCATGTCGCGGCCTTTGATGCCGATGGAAAGCAGGTCGGAATCGTTTCCGAAACCGCCTCCCCTTTCGAAACTCCGATGCTCATGGAAAAGTTGCTCTCCTGGCACAGCAAGGAAGAGAACGACCCCATTCTGCACCCCCTCCTTCGGATCGCCGTGTTCAACGTCGTTTTTCTTGCCATCCATCCATTCCACGATGGAAACGGACGGCTTTCGCGAGTCCTGACCAATCTCATGTTGCTGCGATCTGGGTACGCCTACGCCTCCTATGCTTCACTCGATAGCGTCATCGAGCACAACAAAGAAGCCTACTATCTGGCTTTGAGGCGGACGCAAACATCATTCTCAAAAGGAGCGGACTGGGAACCTTGGATCATCTTTTTTCTCCGCTCTCTCAAATCGCAAACCGAGCGCCTGCGCGAACGCCTGCCGACCCCAAAAGCAAAGGGCATCCCCGCTCCCCTTTCTCCTGATCTCTCGCCACTTTCAGCACGACTCCTCAAGCTGCTTGAAGAGCGCGAAACCTTATCGGTTGGCGAGGCAGCGGAGATACTCGAAGCGAATCGGAATACCCTGAAGGATAAGTTCGGAGAACTCGTTGAGCTTGGCTACGCGGAACGACGAGGGAAAGGACGCGGCGCTCACTACCGCTCCCTAGAATAAAGTCCCTCACTCCGATGATTGACAGAGAACTTGGACACCATAAACAGGATGGTAGTAAGTATTTAGTCCAAGGCCGAAATGGCTCGTTTTTGATAAAACCACCTCCATTTGATGCGCTCGGAATTGCGATATTCTTGCGCTTGTTAAATCGGACCATTATTCTCGGCCGAAACAATTGCAAAGTCATCAAACTAAGCAGCTCTTACTGCACCTGAAAACCATGCCCTGCTTTCGCACGACGATGGCTTCCCGGGCGCAGAAAAGCAGTTTCTTATTGCTTGGGTATGTCCTTAAGCAACGGGATTGATCCCATAGCTTTCGTGCCATCGGGCTTTTCGATTTCGAGCCACCAGGTGGCTCCAACCGGGAGTGGATCAGGTGCAATCGCGTGGATCTCGTAGTCATCGTGGGACGGGGCATACTCGCCTTTTCCTACAGATGACATGGTGCGATCTGCAGAGCCAATCCAGGCACGGGTGACAGTTTCGCCGTTGTCTTTGTAGGGCAAGACGATCACGAGGAGACTTTCCTTCCCTGCTTCGACATTGCCGTGGCCTTGGGCCGCTGTGACCTTCAATCCATCGATGTCAAATTCCCCAAGGGCAACTTCTTCATGTTCGTGTTCCTCTTCATGTGCCGGAGCTTCGGGCGTTTCAGGCTTGGCCTTTTCAGGTGCTGCAGCTTCCTTGTCGTTGCAGCTGACGAGAAGTGCTGCAAGCGACATGGCGGTAATCATTGTGTTTATCTTTTTCATGGTTTTTCTATTTTGTTTGGAGGTTTGGTTTTCGGATTGGGTTGTTCGGCGGAAACGCGGTGGATGGCCGCATAGCCTGCCGGAACAATGATGAGATTCAGGAAGGTCGATGATAGAAGACCTCCAAGAATCACGACTGACAGGGGCGCGAGAATTTCATTCCCGGGCTGATCTCCCTGCAAGACGATGGGGACGACCGCGAGAGCAGCCGTCAAAGCGGTCATGAGAATCGGGATAAGGCGCTCGGATGAGCCCTGGACGATGGCTTCAAACATCGTCTTTCCTTCATGTTTCATGAGATGATCATAGTGGTTCACCAGCAAAATTCCGTTGCGCACGGCAATGCCAAAGAGGGTGATGAATCCCACCATGCTGGCAATCGAGATGACCGGAGCAGTGTAACGTCCACCGAGTCCGAAGAGCGCGGCGGTATTGCTCAAGATGCCCGGTGATTCGGCGAGATAGATCGCCGCGATTCCGCCGATGAGGGCGAGAGGCAAATTGACCAGTACCAGCAGGGAGACCCGGAAGGAGCCGATGGCCAACTGCAGCAGAAACACCATGATCAGGATGACCAATCCGCTGAAAAGGAAGATCGTTCGGCTCGCCGCTTGTTGCGCCTCAAACTGACCTCCGTATTTCACGGTGTAGCCGAATTTTTGCACGATGGGATCGACCCGTTTTTGCACTTCTTCGACGAGGTCACCGAGGTTGTATCCTTCTTCTACGTTGAGAGTCACGACCGCCCGGCGTTGCGCATTTTCCCGGCCGATCAGGTTCGAGGTCATTTCGGGGCCGATGTCCGCGACTTCATGTAAACGCACCAGTGCGCCTCCTTTGCCGCGAAGCACCAGGTTCTTGATATCCCGCAGTTCGTCGCGTTCATCTTCCTCAAGACGAACTGCCAGGCTGTAGCGCCGGACTCCTTCGTTGATCTCCGCGACGGACACACCGAAAACGGCATTTCTTACTTGTTCAGCGGCTGAGCGAGGAGTGAGTCCGTAAGCGGCCAGATCAGCCGGACGATAGTCAACCGGCAGGGACTGGATCATGACTTCACGATTAGCGGCCACGTCCCGTGCTCCGTCGAGTGGTTTCAACGCCCCTTCGATCTCCTTGGCAATCACGCGCAGTTTCTCCAAATCATCTCCATAGATGCTGATCGCAATGGCTGCGGGAGTGCCGGATAGGATGTGACTAAGGCGGTGCTCAATGGGCTGACCAATGTTGGTGGTGATGCCGGGGGTTTTTCCCAAGATTTCCCTGATTTGCTTCCGCACCACAAGATCATCAAATCCAGGTTTCACGGTCACCTCGATTTCCGAATTACTGACGGGCTCCGCGTGCTCATCCCGCTCCGCTCGACCCGTTCGGCGCGTGGCACTGTTGACACCCTCCAGTGCCAGGAGTTGCTTCTCAACCGAGCTGGCCATGCGGTCACTGGCATTCAGCGAAGTCCCTGGAGGGGCAAAAAGCATGACCGTAAAGGTTCCCTCTTTAAATTCAGGGAGAAAAGATTTCCCAAAGGTCGAACTTAGCCAAAGGGCCAGGCAAGTTGAGATGATCGCGAGTCCAATCACAGTTTTTCTAAACTTTATCGCCGATCTCACAAGAGGTATGTAGATGCGTTTCAGCTTCCTCACGAGAGGTGGATCCGTGGAGCTGACGTGATTACTTTTCCCGTACATGAGATAGCGGCACATCGCTGGAGTCACCGTGAGGGCGATCACGAGAGAAGCGAAAATGGACACCCCAAAAGCGATTCCGAGTGGTCGGAAAAAGCGGCCTTCGATCCCCTCAAGAAACATGAGGGGGAGAAATGCCAAGACGATAATGATGGTCGCAAAAACCATCGCGGGGCGAATTTCGTTACTTGCGTCTAGAATGACTTTTAGTCGCGGCTTACGTTCGGACTCCGGCCTTGCCGCGTTTTCATTGAGCCTTCGAAAGACATTCTCAACATCGATGATGGCATCATCGACCAGACTCCCGACCGCGATGGCGAGTCCCCCCAGAGTCATGACATTGATGGTCATGCCCATCCAATCAAACACCAACAAACCGACCGCCAGCGAAAGCGGGATCGCGGTGAGAGTGATGATCGTCGTTCTGACGTTGAGCAGAAAAAGAATCAAAATGACCGCAACGATGATAGCGGCGTCGCGAAGGGCGTGAACGACATTGGAAACGGAAAGGTTGATGAAATCAGCCTGCCGGAAAATTTGACGGTTGATATTCAGCCCCTCTGGAAGACTCATCTCCAGCTCATCCAGCATTGAGTCAATCGATTCAGTCAGGGTCAGGGTATTTGTTCCCGGTGCCTTTTGAATGGTCATGACGACCGCCCGTTGCCCTCCATCGGCTCCGGTTCCCCGCTTGGGTGCCGGACCAAGCTTCACGTTTGCGACCTGTCCAATCGTGACTGGGAATCCGTCGTGATACTTGATCAAGGTGCTGGAAATATCCTTCACCGAACGAACTCTTCCGCTTTGTCGGACTGGCAGTTCAAGAGACTCAACGTCCGGCAAGTAGCCCGCACTCAGCGTGCTATGGGCGGCTCCCGAGGCATCGATGACATCTTGAATGGTGAGGTCATAGAGACGCAAATCGTCCTGACGCACGAGCACTTGATATTCTGGAAGCTCACCGCCGATCACCGAAACCTGGGATACGCCGGCAATCGCCAGAAGCTTGTTTCGCAGATCGAATTCAGCATAGGCCCTGATCTCAAGATCGCTCATTTCCTTGCCGGGTGATGAGATGGCAAGAAGCATGATCTCTCCGGTAATCGAGGTGATCGGAGTCATCTCGGCATGGGCATTAGGGGGAAGATCTTCACGCACGGAATCGAGGCGCTCGGAGACGAGTTGTCTCGCGGTGTAGATATCCGTTCCCCAATCGAATTCGACATAGGCAATGGAAAGACCAATCGCGCTCGAGGTGCGAACACGTCTCACTCCGGGCACTCCGTTGACCGAACTTTCAATCGGAAAGGTCACGTATTGTTCGACCTCGTCAGCAGCCAGGCCGGGGGCTTCGGTCATCATGACGACGGTCGGAGCATTGAGCTCTGGAAAGACATCCACCGGAGTCTTTGCAAGGCGCAGTGCGACAAAGGCGAGCAACACCCCCGCCAGAATGAGCACCAAGGGCGCTCGCTCCAGCGAAAATTTAATCAGTTTACTTAGCATGATATCAGAGGGTTACTCGTCACTCCCGTGATAAGTTCCGTCGGCATGGAAATGTCCGCCCTTCTGGGAGGTTCCACTTTGCGAACTCGCTAATTTGAGTTCGTAAACTCCATTTAAAACGACTTCGTCTTTTGGCCCGAGATCGCTTTTGATTTCGATCCATCGTCCGTCATTCACGCCTAAATCAGCCTCAATACGAATCGCTTTGTTGGCATCAAGCGGATCGCGTTTGAAGAAGACATGAGTGATACCATCCTTCACCACGGCAGAGCGCGGGATTGCCAGAACGATGCCATCAGTCGTTTCCTTCGCGATTTCCAGAAAGGCCGAAACTCCAGGACGAGCCCATGACTTCAGCTCACCTGGCATGGCGAAAAGTCCCACCGTTCGCTGTTCAGGATCTGCCGTCAAAGCAATCTGTAGCGTCGCCTCAATAGATTCACTCAGGTCATTTCCGGTTCCCTGTGGGGGAACGATATTTACCGACTGTCCGTTTTTAAATTTCGGTAAATCACTTTGTAAGCCCATGGCATGAAAACGAACTTTCGTGGGATCGACGATGGTGAGAATCAAGCTCGTCTCCTCGACAAAGGTTCCGTTGGTCACGGCAAGCGACTCCACAAAGCCGGATTCCTTGGCGCGAACTTCGATCCAATCCCCGGAAGCAGTCCTTGCAGCCGGGTTCTCTTCAGAAGATGTTTGCGAGGCATTCCGAAGAGCGGCGCTTGCTGCGGTGAGTTCGGCTTCACGTTGGTCGATTTCGGCCTCCAACTCCGCTACCTGGGTATCCAGATCAGCACGCTTAAAGTCCGCTTCCGCGAGAGTTCGTTTCCTGGCTTTTGCCAATTCGAACTTAACTTCCGTTTGTCTCAACGACGCTTGTGCGAGATCAACGCGTTGTTGGAGATCCAACAACTGCAACGAACGGAAACGGTAGACCGGAGTTCCCGCTTTGACCTCATCGAACTGATTCACGAGAAATTCGATATGGCCGGAAAGCATCATTCGGTATTCGTTCCTGGCGAGGGGCTTCAACTCGAATGATCCCGGCACACGGACGGTATTCGCAATATTTCTCCGCTCCACCTTGGCAAAGGTGATACCGAGATTACTGCGGACGGTGGTCGGAATTGCAATCCGATTGGTGGGTTGTTCGCTCTCTTCCTCAGCAGCAGAAACGGCTTCTTCACCCTTACGATTGCAGGAAGGAAGAAGGAAAAGGAGTCCCAATAACGGGACAATTTTTAAATGGTTCATGGTATTAGTCTTTCTTTGGGTTCGACTTGTGATTTGTGGGTCCCAGCAGAGATTGAATCTCCGTTTCCGCTTGGGAGTGTTGAAGTTGGATGTTGATGACTTTCAGCTTTGCTTCGTGGGCTCTGACAAGGCTCTCCAGCAGGACAAGGCTTCCGCCTTCTCCAAGTTCGACAAGATCTCGGGCATCACTCGCCTGCCGATCTACCAAGGGAATGAGATCCTTCTCAACGGACGATTGTTGGGCTTGAATCCCCCTAAGTCGGGCGCGAAGGACGGCAAGTTTCCCGACCTTTCGCTCATACTCTGTCTCGAACGTGGCTTTCGCGACTTCGCGCTCGGCTCGGGCCTTGGCGATGCCACCTTTATTCGCGTTTAAGATGGGAAGTGGAATGGCGCTGATAAAACCAATACTCGATTGGCCTTCTTCTCTCTGTGCTTGCGGTCCGAAAACAAGATCGGGATATTGTTTCCGTATTTCCCGGATCAGCTTTCGCTCGGAGACTTCGTATTCACGTTGGAGACGATTGATCGTCGGATTGTTATATTTCAGGCGATCTTCACTCGGCTGCCAACTGGCCACTGCCAGATGCGGGACGAGGCGAATCGGAGCACCAGGAGAGATTCCAAGCAGAGAACGGATTTCCTGTTCCTGCGCTTTGACCTCCCCTTGCAGGCGTTTCATTTCGACACGGCGACTTGTCTGCTCAATCGTAAAAAGTCCTGCCTCGGTCTTCGGAATCTCACCTTGTTCAGCAAGAAGAGTGGTTGATTGTACGATAGCAACCAAGGTTTCTACGATCTTCTGAGTCTGCTCAAGTTCAGTGCGAAGAGCGGACCATTCAATCCAGGCTTTCTGCAGATGAATCAAAACCTGCCACTCGGATTCGGCGACCCGGTCTAGCTCGGCATACATCGAGGCCTCAGCGAGTTTCTTCTCCGCCGAGAGACGACCGGATAGAGGCAAAGTCAGAGCAAGTGAAGGCCCGACGATCCATGGATCCGGGACACTCTTGGTAAGTTTCAGGACGTTAAAGCTTACCTCGGGATCGTCCCACAATCCGGCATGATCAGCGACCGCTTTGGCCACCCCGGCTTTCAGGCGAGCGACCCGAAGGTCTGGATTATACACGAGCGCGATCATTTTCCCCTCACCGAGGGAAACGCCGTCGGACGGATTGAAGGTGGTTGCACCCGAAGGTGTTTTTGCAAGGCGCTTGGCGAAGGCACTAACCTTTTCGCCTGATGGGCCTTGCGCCCTCCACTTCTGGTCGTGAGTCGATAAATTGAGAGGTCGACTCTCAAAGGTCTGACAACCAGCTAGCAAAAGAACGGCACCGGATGCCGCCGCAATTCGGAGAGATGTTTTTGGACGAAGTCCCTTGGGATGGGACAAAGCGTCCCGACTACTTGGTATATAAATTTTCATGGTGCCTCATGGGCTGGGTAGAAAGGGTCAATTGGAAAAGATGCCTCCGTGCGATCTAGAGCTTCCCGGCCTCTCGTTGACACGAGGGCAAAAGGAGTCGCGACGCTAAAAGGAGCGTTCTGTATCGGAGTGACCGTGGGGTTGCAAAACGACTTGAATATCGTTTCCGGATGTCGGCCAAAGCCAGAAATGCCCATTCCGAGCAAGCCTAAAAATACGATTCAACTCAATTTTTGTCACTCAACTCAACCCAATTGGGGAGGCTTCGACAGCTCATAGAAAGGGCCATCGGGACACAGATCCTTTTCAGGAACGAGCCTTTCATTTGAAAATTCTCCCACCTCGGAGGGCAGCAGATTTACTAAATCTGTCGCAAACTGCGTATCGAAGGAAATGACATGAGAGTGGTGGTGCGAAGTAGAATCCTCCTTGCCATCTGGAGCTTCTCCACCTTTGTCGTCTTCATCGCCATTGTGGTCATCGTGGTGATGATGACCGTCATGGTCATGATGATGGTCATTAGGAGCCTCGGTAGATTCCACCGAATGGCAGTCTCCATGGTCGTGTTCAAACTCGATGGCAGCAACTGACCCCACTCCATAGACCACAACGATCGAAAGAGTTAAGACAGTTTGAAGCAAAGCTTCTACCGAACGTCGAATAGACACTGAACGAAACTTCATGACGAAGGACTTAGTGGTCAAGTTTTTTATGAAAATCCATTGGGCTCTGTCACCAAGGAGTGCGCCAGAAGATCTTCCTCACCAATTAGATTTCGGACGAGCCTCGTAGCAACAAAACCAACTCGCGCAGTGCCCATTCTTCGTCGGCACTGCGACTATGCTGAGCTGAGGGTGCCCGATATCTCTCCTCAGCGTCCTGATTCTCCTAGAATATAATTGGCCGCCCTCTGCGCTTCGCTGGCAGCTTGCACCAGCCAGCGCTTGTTGTCCTTCAGGCGGAGCACGTCGAGCCAGCTTTTGAGATACGAAGCTGAGTTTTCAAAATCATCCTCGATAATGCCAGCGTGAGCACCGAGAAACGCCGCCGTCATTTCTGCGACCAGTTCCTCTTCACAGTAGATTTTCCGGGAATCTCCGGCCGCATACATGCCACGGTTCTCAACCAATGATCGACGGTTGAGACGGGACGGGTGGCCTGTCGAATGGGCCAATTCATGGTACAAGGTTTTGTAAAACCTCCATTCACCCCGGAAGGTATTTCGGCTGGGCATTTCGACAGTGTCCGTGGAGGGGATGTAGTGAGGGCAAGCCCTACGACCTTCGAAAATCGACGGAGGGTTCGGCATATCAGCAGCGATAAGACGAGCCGCCTCATTTTTCACCGACTCGGTGTAAACCGGACAAGGAGGCGTTTCCGGAAAAGCGATCCCATCAATTTGGCAGGCATTGAAGACGGTGTAGATCCGCAGAAACTTGAACTTGCGAGGTTCCTCGGCAGAATTGGCAACATTCTTCCCTTCCGCTTTCTTGTCTTTCTCCCAAGTTCCGACTTTGACGATTGGCAGGCCTCTTTCACCTGCTCGCACCTGGCCGCCCATCTCTTTCGCCTGGCGGTAGGTTAGAAAATAGGGTGATTGAAATTCAGCGGATCCAAGGACGAAAATATTGATGCCTTGGTAGAATTTACCGGTAGAGAAATTTCGAGGGAAGCCAACTCGGGCGATTGAAGGTGACTGCCATGGCACGACTCCGTTCTCGAGAAGGTGCAGAATCCGCTCCGTGATTCGCTCGTAGGCATCAGACGGTTCCTTCTTGCGGGTCGAAGGAAGCTTCCCCCCGGCTCCTGCCCTCTTATTCTTGCGACCTTCCGGTCGGTTCTCCAAACCCGTCATATCTCCAGCCCTTTAGTAAACTTCCTAGATAGCACGGGAGGCAGTGCGAGTAAATCTGGTCAGATTGAAGGTTCGTTCGGTATTTGTGATCCGCGCGGATCGAAGGCGATCCTCCAGGGCAACTTCCTCAACGAGGATGGCGAGCTCGGCAGCGAACTCGGTGAGCTTGGATATGCCAAAAGACGCGAAAAAAACGCGGCACTCACTCCCGCCGCGTTATCCGCTGAGTGTGTCGGCCAACTTCCGGCTGGAAGTTGGCACCCGTTCCGGTTCAAAACCGCTTACTGCGGTTCGACGATGAGGATCCGGTCTTCTCCGAGTTGTAACTCCTCGGTGCAGAATACCGGAGAGTTGAGAAAGCGGTCGACGTCGAAGATGAGACCGCCGCATGAGGAATTCTCCCAGACCCGGTATTCCTCCGGGTAATAGAGCTCGAAGAGTTCGTAGGCCGCGGTTCTTCGCAGGTCGATGAAAGAGACGTTGTCGCTAAAAATGGAGATTGGTGAATCCTCGATCGTTTCCGCATCGAGTTCCTGCAGCCGATGGCCGCAGGATTGATTGAGATAGATGATCTTGACCAGAACGGGAAGGTCATCGCCGAGTTCCGAAAGGAGGCGATCCAGGGCGACCACATCTCTGAGCAACACGTCGTTGGAGTCGAGGATTTTGGCAATGGCGGGAACGTCGCCGGAGTGCCCGAACTCCGCTTCGCCAAGCCGGTCGTGATCCCAGTCGATCATCTCCTGGGCCGTGACGTTGGGGTAAATCGCTTCTTGGGTCTTGTGGTTGAAACCCTCGAAGGTGCCGAGGTCGTTTTCGATTATTTGGTTCTCATAAAGTGTCATCATGGGGTTCTCCCGAAAATAAAGTTTCTCCCGAAGGATTGATGGGCGTCCAGGCGGGGATGAGGAATCCAGTCAATGGACAACACGGTCAGGCATGGCCTGAGCCGAGCAAACCTTGCGAGGAATGGTGCGGGCCGGGAGTTGACGGGAGGCCTCCGACTCGCCTAGCCAGTAAAGATCCTAAGGTTGAAACGAAATCGAAGGGAGACCGTCGTGAGAGATTTAGGGAATCCATGAAAACGAAACCGGCTGCTGGAGCTGGCTTTCCAACCCTCACCATGAAGTCATTCCACCACTTCACAGTCGGAGTTCGATCCGGGTTCTGCCGGTGGCGGAGCTGTTCTCGCATCGGTCGGCGACTACGCGCCGAGCTTTGTTTCCTTCAACACCTCATGCTTGTCGAAGCGGTAGCGCCCTCCGATCAAATGAGCGGGAATCCTCCGATCCGCGACCATCTGGTCGAGTGTTCTCCGACCACATCCCAGCCATGCGGCAGCTTCGGCGACGGTGAGAAGTCGATCATTCTTCGCGATCTCTTGAGCAAGCTCAGCCAACTCAGTGGCAGGCTCGGTCAATCCCGCTTCCTCCAGCCTTCCGGAGATTTTAAGCAGGTCTATGGAGATCCGATTCATCGTATGGTTTACCCTTCCAATGAGAAGAGTTCACACCTGTCCGATTTAAACCAAAAACCGCCAAATTCTGCTACATTCCGAGGTCGAGATTATTCTCCTGCTGGCGTCGCTGTTGTTCCGCCTGCTGCTGAACACGCTCCTGTTCCAGCGTTTTTTCGGCAACGGGCACCTGCCCTTCAAACAGACGATGCTCAGCAAGGGCCTGCCGGTAAAGTTCTCCAACCTCCGGCTCATTTTCAACCCGTGTCATCACCTCCTCGAATTGCCTCGCATCAGCTTGGCCGGTGATTGCCAACTCGATCAGGAATCCAATTTCTTCTTTGTTTGATTCATTCATGGCGTCAGCGGGTAAAAAGTTCTTTGGCGAAGTCGGGATCGCTTTCGTGGAGGACCTTTCTCAGCTCTCCAGCCAAGATCTTCGATACGATCTTCTTGATCAGCTTCCAGACATTTTGAGGAGAGCAGCCCATCTCGTTTCCGATCCGGGCGTAGGTCCATCCATCGACGTAGTATTTTTGGATGATCTCGCGCTCCTGGGGGAGAAGCTTCGCGTAAGCTTGCTTGAAAGACTCCATGAGAAGAGGTTCCTCGAGACTCTCCATATGCACCTCTTGGTCCGGGTGCTCCTCCGGCATTTCAACTTCATTTTTTTGGGCCTTTACCCTGAAATGCCGATAGGCGTTATTCCGAACGATGGTAAAAGCGTAGCTCTTCACATTTTCAACCGACCCGGGCTTCTTCGTAAGTTGCCGGTGAAGTGAGACCAGGGCATTCTGGACGATATCCTCCGCATCGTGCGTGGCGAGCCCCAGGGACAAAGCAAAACGGAACAGCGGAGCTTGCAGCTCTGCGATCCAGCTTTCATCGATGCCATTGTCACTTGGAGTGTTCATGCCAAAAAGATTGTCCCCAATGGAGAAGAGTAACTTTCGCCGCTTTTTGAACCAGAAATTTGATTTTTTTTGACCAGACATCGATCGTCCCGATCAAATCATCGGAGAGTGAGTCCCCCACCCCGCCAAAAACTGTTTTCTGAAAAGAAAACTGATACGGAACAGAAAGAGCGGCGACTGAGCGGTGAACTCAAGCGGAATAGGGGTCGGTAGGCGAAAAGGTTCCGCTTGAATTCACCGCGCGCCGCTCGCTCAAATCGAATCGACCGCCGGTCTGCGAAGCAGACGGGCAACCGGTCGCTGGCTACCTCTGGGAGGTGCGACACTGTTCGAGGGCATGACAACAAAACTCGAAACGATCGTCGTTCATGAGATTTGATGCCCTCGATCTGTGTCGGGGGTGCGGAGCATTGGCGAAATCCATCTTTGCTCAGTCCTCTTGCCGATGGCCTTGCGCTTTCAGATTTGAAAGCCATTGCCCAAGAAAGGAATTGAGCTCTTTCTTTGCGGAAAGATCAACCTTCCCCTCCTCGGGATAAACGACGCAATATCCAAACATGTCCTGATAGCTGAGCGCCTCCGCCACTTGGCGATCAGGATAGACCGCGACCTCCATGTCAGGATCCGCGATCAGATCTCCGGACGGATGCTTGTAGTAGTGACTTAGGGCCAAGACGATCCGGTGCTTCTCGCACATCAAGAGATCGATATTGAGATCCATGAATCCTTCCGCCTTGAGCTGCCGAGATTCGAATTTCTCGGTCCCAAGATCGGGAAGCAGCTGCAGCAATTTTTTGTAGTTGTTTTCATAAATCATTGGTTTCTCCAATATCAACGGTGAGTCGCGATGGGGTTCCACCCCACACCGCCGAATGCTTCTGCCTCGCTGTCATCACATGTCTCCGAACTCATTCGGAATCATCACCGTCGTGACCGTGCGATTGGGCTGCGTGATCACCAGAAAGCGCTCCCCGCCGACGGGATCGACGTATGAGGACAACAACCACCCTGCGGCTTTCAGGGCCTTCTCGTTGCAATTTCGTTCACGAGGATCGAGGTTTCCCCAGTCGCCCCCCTGATGTCTTCGGAGTGCTGCGGTGATTTCATCACTGTCAATCTCCGTGGCCGCGCCCGGGGTGATCACGATTTTGCCGAGTGGAAACTTAATGGGCTTGGGAAGCGGCGTCCGGGCGTTCCCGGAAACCGCGTTTCTCTTCCCCACGACTATTTTCCCTCCCCGGAGGCAGCGCGATCTGCAGCTTTCATTTCTTGAATCCTGCTATGGGCATCCGCAGCAGCCTTCGAAAGGGTCGGCAGGTCTTGTTCACGGAATGAGTCCGTCTGCCTCCACTCATCCTCATGACGAAAGTGCCGACTGAACGTCGTGTTGAGAAAATCTCCGTTTTCTCCGTTGTTGCGCCAGATGGCGGCTTCGACCGCACCGTATCGCAAACTCTGCTCCGGTCGGTTTGTTTGTTGTTCTGCTCCCATGGTTTTCCTCCATAAATGGGTAAAGTGAGGAGCCACGGTATCATAGAACACCGTTCTAGTCTCGCGAACCGAATGATCATTCTAGTGACCACCGTTTGAGATGGCTGAATCATTGATCTCACATGATCAAACCCGTGCCCAAAGCCACCTCAGACTTTTGCCCAGGTCGAGCCATTGTAGAAAAAAGCGTGGTCCGCTCCCTCGTAATGGACGCGAAGGAGACCTCGATCAGTTCGGGTGAGAGTCATTCCGTTGATCGTCATGCCCTCGATCTTCGCTTGAGCACCAAAATTCACTCCACCTTTGCAGGCTACTTTTCCATCCGGAAACAACTCCAGCTTGTCATCGAACACCCTAAGAATGGAATCCTCGGCAAATAGCTCGTCCTCATCTCCGGAATCAGGAGCGGAGCCAGCTGGCGCTACGGATGGTTGAATTTTTGTCCCCCTGACTATTCTTTTTTCTGTTCCATCTGATTGCGGAACCCATTTGCTAAGAAGGTATTTGTAGTCCGACAACCAGATGACGCGATTCAAGAAAACGGGCAAGTAACAAAGACTTAAAAATGGGAAGAGCATGACACCTATGAAACCAATGGTGACAGTTCGCATGCACCCATCTAAATCTTTGGAGGCAGATTCACGGGCTTTTCCCGCGCTTTTCTTCAGAGCAGCAGGAAGTGTCTGGTAAATCCGTTTGAACTCGATTCTCGCCGATTTTCGGTCCTCTGAGACGGTATATTCAAAGGTGTGTATCATTAAATAGTTGAGAATGACTGGCGTGACGATCACCGATCCAAAGACCGCGATACCGACCCAGGGATGAATAAAGGCAGCTATTAAAAAAGAGCCCGGATGAGCCAGAAAAATTAGGGAAATTATCTTCAAGACATCCCAATTTCTTTGGCTTTTCGCCGCCCTCATCGCGTCTTCCCACAGCTTTTTAATTTCGGGTGTAACGGGCGTCTTGCCGTCTAGATCAGCAGGGTAAATCTGTCCTCCAGTCATGATGAAAATGTTAGGTTAGTCGTATAGAATTACGAAACTCCACCGAGTAGGTCTTCCGGGGGGGCGTCTTGATCTTCGGGTTTCTCCTGATTATTCAAAAGTAGTCGGAGTTGGTCGATCCCAAGACGGTCAATGTCTTCTTGATTCCAATCAGGCAACTTGAAGATAGCTTGGTTTTGATGAGGAATCTGAACAGGATAGGTTGAGTCAGGGTCGGGCACTCGATTCCATTTCCCCCGATTTCCAAAGAGGATATCACCTGGAATATTCTGATTGAAAAACGTCGATCCGATTCGGAATATTCCAGTTAAACCAAAATGTGCGTCGGTCGGGGGCAAGTCCGACGAAAACATGGACGGGAGCCAAGCCTTCTCAGTCACATGCTTGAAAGCTGAAGAATCCCCGGTTGTAGTCTCACCTTTCTGATTTACTGAACTATTTTTTGACTTTTCTTCTCTAATATACTCCTGATCCCCGATTACCTCCGAGGCCCATCGTTGTGTTTCCGGCTGACTGCTGTTGATGTGAACGATCCCAAGGTTCTGAGCATTTCCAAAAATCGTTCGTGAGCGATCTTTCCCATAGACTGAATCAATATCGGCCACATCCTGAGTACCCAAAACAACTGCAGCTCCTTTACTTCTTCCTAACTTCATCAGGTCGACGAGGCTATTGAGATCTCCCAAGTCTCCAAACTCATCGAGAAAAATCCAGTTTTCCGCAGTCGACCGGCCAGGATTACTCAGTATTTCTTTGGCGACTTCTGAGAAGATAAGCGAGTTCAACCGTTGAATCGGCTCCTTTGCCTTCGCGTTGTTCCCCATCACCATGACCTGCTGTGATTTGATCCAATCTCGGATCGAGAACTGACGACTTCCGGCACGATGCCATACTGCTGCGATACTTCGGTATTTTCTAAGACTTCCACTTAAGGTTGCGTTGACGTTTGCGAACGTGGAAGGCGGTTCAAAATGCTGCTCCAGATCAATCGTATCCTCCGAGCTCCTTAGAATTGTCTTTAAACGGTCAGGAGTCTTTACCGCTAAAACCAGATCCCTCAACGTCCATTTTCCAGGCGCAGATTCAATGAAGACTTCAATGATTCCAGCAAGAAAGCGACGGGCGGTATCAGGGAAGTATGGATTGTTCTCATTCTGCCTTGTGGGAATCAGAACGCTCGCCACATCATCCGCCTGCATCGGATCAGTGATGTCTGCCGCCATATCCCATGCCCAGACCCGAGCATCGAACGGGTCAAGCACGACAATCTTTTCCTCAGGCACGCCCATCCCTTTGATAATCGGAAGAAGATCCGTCTTGCTGTCGTAGACCAGCGCACGCGCATTCGCTGCTCCACTCTTTACGATTTCGCGCATCACCTCCTTCATCAAGAGCGAAATGAGAACCGTCTTCCCTGATCCGGTCGATCCTACCGCGAGGAAATGCTTGCAAGCAGAGGAGAACGAAATGAAGCGACCTCCCCAAAGGTAAGGCAATCCTTCTGTTGGTGTTGTGGGGAGGTAATCCTGACTCATTTTTGTGCCTCGCAAGTGGGTGGTGCGAACTACTTTCCTCCGCCTGGAAAAAGCAAAGGCAGCTACAATACAGCCGATTAAAGCTCCAATTTCAAGGCTGCCGATCACCAATTTTTCTCCCTAATCCAAAGACAAAACTAACTCAGTCCGCTTGGCCTGCTCGATGGCCAATTCCTTCTCATGACTCTTGGCCATCCTCCTAGATAAATCTGTTAGGTCGTCACCGGCTTCCAACTCGGTTGTGAAAAATCGGGTTCGATCCTTCGCGCGTGATGCCTGGACATAGGACAGCTCGCGATCCTGCATGGCCTCGTCGGTGAGAATGAAGGTATTCTTAGCGGTCATCCCCTGCGCTTTGTGAGTGGTAACGGCATAGCCGAGTCTCACATCCTCATATGCCTTGGCTGAGATGGTTCGAGATTTCCCAGAGTCTAGCTCCACGGTCAAAGTTCCCAGCAAGCGGTTGACGACTTTCACCGTTCCCAAGTCGCCATTCTTCACGCCAAGTCCGTGATGGTTACGGGTGAACAAGATTCGATCCTCCTGATGAAATTCCTCCTGTCCGACTCGAATACATTTCTCACTGAGAAAGCCTTCAGCTTTGCGCTTCTCTTGAACCGCACGATTCATTCCTACGGCATCAATATTCTGACCACAAAGAATGAGGTTTTCTTTGGGATTGTCCACCCCACCCTCCTGCCAAGCCTGAAGCAAATGCTCCTTGGCCTCTTCACGATCACGAGCAACATCAAGAGCTCCCTGGGAAGCGTAGTGCTCGAGGGCTGCCTTTGCAGCTCCTTCGGAGAGAGCCCTTACCGCTCTGCGATCTTCTTCTGAATTCTGGCGAATGATGCCTGTGAGACGCACCTCCCCAACAGCTTCTCCGATCCCTTGAAAGGCTCCTCCTAATTCAACGGCCTGCAATTGCTTTCCATCTCCAACCAGGACCAGCTTCGTGCGAGTTTCCTCACACTTCTTGATGAGATCAGCCATCTGCCGGGTTCCGACCATCCCGGCCTCATCGACAATGAGCACGGTTTCAGGACTTAACGGATTACTCGGGCGGTATTTCAGAAAACGCTCCTTCGCCTTTTCCTCATCAAATTTGGGTTGGGCGAACGGAGCCATTCGACCCTCGCGTTTTTCCTCCTGAACCCATTCCTCAAGTTGCTGCCTCGCTCTTTCGGGATCAAATTGCTCCGCTGATTTCTCAATCTGCCACAACAACGAGTGCAAGGTCTGACTCTCAATCCCAGCTCCTTCCTGAAGCTCTTGCGCCGCCTTCCCAGCCAGAGCTGCTCCGTGAACCGTCGCACCCGCGGCCTCAAAAGCCTCACGAACCGCATTCAGAGCAAAAGTCTTCCCTGTCCCGGCGTCGCCGGTCACAGCAACAATCGCGTCCTCGGATTGAGTCACATGCCTCACCATCGTCGCTTGCTCCCCGGTCATCGTCTCTCGCTTTTCAATGGCCTCTTCAGCGTGATGTCCAGCCACCGCGAATCGACACTCCCCGATTGATTCTTCGACCCGCTTCATCATGTCCTTCTCGATCTCAAGAATCTCCTTCGTGGTGAATCGAACCTCACCGTCAATCACTCCAAGCCGAACAAGCTCTGGCGAGTTTGCCAAAACATCATCGACTGCCGAGAGAACCAAATCGGCTCCAAACGCCTTGTCTTGCGCCTCCTCGGCCGTAAAGCGAACCAGATCACGTTCCAGAAAAGTGGCCTGTCCTTCGGTGACCCGCTCAACCGCCTTCAGAGCCGCCTGCCTCGCTGCAAAAATGTCATCTGCTTCCGCGCGCAATCCCGAAGCAGAAACCAAAGCCTCGATCTGCTCCACTCCGAAACCAAAGCGCAGCCCCGTCTCCCGCCACTCCTTGAGAAGATCCTCCCTCGGCTGCTGCTCTTTGTGATCTCGCGTCATCAGAGCCAGCTTTTCACTGGCGACCGCCCCGCTCGCTCCGAGCTTACGAAGCCGATCTTCAATTTCCCGTCTCCGGGTTGAGAACTCATCGATGAGACCCTGGGGAACTCCCTCCAGCTCGAAAGTCGAACCAGTTCGCTCGGCTTGAAGCCCGAGACGAAACTCCATCTGCCGAGTCAACTCAGCGCGATAGAGAGCCCCTGCCGCCATCTTGTGATAGTAGAGTTCAAAAGTATCGAGTGCCCCCGTCGTGCCATCCTGACGCAAACAGGCGTTCAACATGAGGGCATGGGTATGAAGCTGGGGATCTTGCGCCCGGCTCGTGCCATGTTCAAAAGCGGCGAAGAAGAGCTTGGCCGGTTCCTTTTGAGCACCGAACTTCCCTCTCCTTGTCCAACCACATTGGGCCTCGATATATTCCAGCGCCTTTTCCACCGCTTCCTGGTGTGCCAAGCGAATCTCAAGAGCCGTTTCCGTCCCCGCCTGACTCCACGCCACCGACACCGACTTCGGCGCGGAAAATGTCAAATCCCACCCCGGACAACGATCTTCGCTTCCGGCATTCTGGACAAGATTTCGGTCCCCAAAGCGCCCCTCGAAGAGCTTCCTGAAAACCTCATTGTCGACCTGCCCCTTCAGATGAAAGGCGTCCGCTCCGGATCCGAACCATTGACCTGGAGGTTCACCTCCTTCGAGGTAGTAATCCTCTCGTGCCAGGTCAGCATAGTAGCCCTGCTGGCCCATCGTCATTTTTCCAATGGAAAGCATCAGTGGCCTCCATTCCGAGTTTTGAGGTGAGTCCGAACCCATTTTTTTGCGGCCTCTGCTGAATACGGCTGACGACTCCCCGTGATGACAAGACTGGCCTCGGTGGCGAGAGACAGCTCCTCCCGAAGAATCCGAATCTCGTTTCGGAGCAGCTCGATTTCCTGGCTGGTTCGAAGCCGATCAATCTGGCCAAGTTTTTCCAAAACGGCCTCCTCAACGTAGTTCGAAATCTTCAATCCTGCCACCTGGGCAGCCTCTTGAAGAAGCGGCCTCACGTCGCGTTCGAGTCGGAATGTGACAGGATCTTTAGGCATCGTTTCGGCGAAAATAAAACAGCGTTTGAGTGTACCAGAATTGGCGTGGAATATCCACTACTTGGGATTGGACCGTAATCGCGTGCGTATACGAAGTATTCGTAACAACACCGAGGCTTAGCCTTGGCACCGTGCACCAACAGGTGCATCGGGTGTGAGAATTTCCTTTCATTACCCTTCTGGAGTCCTCCAGAGGGTAATTATCACCCAGAGACTTTCATTTTTTTATGGAGCTCTGGGTGGATCCGAATGGACAGAATGACCATTCGGATCGAAGGAGCGATTGAGTCATGGCTGACTCAATCGCTCCCTCAAGAGACGGATCATCGTCCAGTAGATCCAGTCTCTTCCCCTCTTTGGGAACTTCTTCCGAGCCTCGCTTTCAAGCGTCATTTTCTCGTCTTTCGAGAGGGCTTCAAAGGCCAATTCGGCCCGGGTAATTTCGCGATCCTCGGCAGCCCTTTCGGCCTGACGACAGCGCTCCATTTCGGCAGTCACGGCTGCTTTTCGCTGTGCCCGCTCACGGGCCTCAGCCGCCTCTCGAGCCCGCTGCTCGGGAGGTCGATATCCGGTCGGAGGAGGCAAATCGCGACGAATTGTCTCAGCCAATAATCCGCCCGGACTCGACTTCACCTCGCGAAAAGCGAACTGATCGATCTTCAATTTCAGGTAATCCACGGGGTGATCACGGACGAATTTTCTGGCCTCGGAAGGAACGACTCCCAGATCGATCAGCTTCTTTTCAACCGGGCACCTGGCCGGTTCCGCGACCGTCTTTTTCAACCTCGGTGCAGGCTGAAAATGAGCCTTCCACCGTCCCCGGCCCAGCTTCTCAAAACGTCGCTCGGGCGACTCCGCTCGCAGAAATCCCACTCGCTCCAACTCGCGAATGGCAGGCAAAAGCAAGCGCTTGATTTGGGCGGCATCGCCGTAGGATCGGGACACTCCGACCTTCTCAAAAGCGAGGGTGTGGAGGTCACAGGAATAACGCGGAATCCCCAGCCCAAATCGCTTGTCGAGGAAGCGAAAAAGGCGCTTTGCGATGGCGCTCTTCAACGAGACGAAACGGTTAAAATCGAGCCCCTTGAGATTCCCCGATTCGAGGCTGCGGTGGAAATCGTCCGACCAGGTCACCTCGCACAGACCCGACTTCGTCGGTCGGTCGGCCTCGTGGATCTTGAGCGACTGGATATAGGAAAAAACGAGGCTCGGAATCCACTCCTGGTTGGCCTTGTCGCGCCATCCATAGCGGTAGTTGTAGGTCGTGGTGCTGAAGCGATGAAGCGCCCGATAGATCCGCCGATAGCTGGCTCCCCCCACCGACCAGCGGAGGAGCTTGCAGAGCTGATAGCGCGTGAAGCGAATCCTCTTGGGCCACCCCGCCAGATAGGTGAGCTGCAACAGACCGACCATCACCTCGTCATCTTGGGCGGCAGGAAGCCCCCACTCTTCAGTCGCATGAACCGTCATCCTGCGCTCCACCATCCTGCCGGTTGAGCGATCATGAATCGCATCCGAAAACTCCAGACGGAGCTGCCCCGGACGGGCCGCCTCGGCGACCACCGCAATCGGAAACTCCGACAGATTCAATTCATCCTTCCCCTTCTCGAACTCCTCAATGTCCGTGTTTGTAAAGGGTAACATCCCCCCACCCGGTTCCTCTTCTCCATTTCCCATTCATTCCTCCAAAAAAACAACAAATCCGGCCACGGGCAAACCGGCCCGTGGTGTTGTTGTCTCGTTTATTCTTCGTTTAAAGTTTGGCCCGCTGATCTCCCAGCGATTCCAGTCACTTGGCCGAAAAAGACTGCACGGTGAACCAAGCCTTCCTGCTCCACTCAACAAGCCATCCTGCACGGTCCGACAACGCAATCCTGCATCGCCGACCAATGACTTGGCCAACTCCTGCATGAAATACCAAGATTCCAGGAATCGCACAAGGGGCCGGGCTTGAATGCTGGCTTGCTTGCAAATCAGCAAACTGACAAGGCAGCTGAAAAGCTTTCTGACAAGATGATCATCCAGCAAGCTGGCTTCCAGCGAAACTGGCTCCCTTGCATGCTTTTTTGAAATCAGGTAAACTGGCGGTTATGATTATTGCTACCGTGAACCAAAAAGGTGGAGTCGGAAAATCCACCATCGCCGTTCATCTCGTGACCTGGCTTCGCGAGCAGAACATCAACGCCGCTCTTGTCGATGCCGACAGACAAGGGTCATCCAGTGAGTGGGCGAAGGAACTCGATACCGCAACGCCGGTCTATCGCCTCCAATCCGCCGATGAGATTCTCGACGAGGTCAAACTCCTCAGCGAAAAAGTCATCGTGATCGACGGTCCTGCCGGACTCGGGGAAGTGACCCGTTCAATGCTTCTTGTCGCTGATGTCGCGCTCATTCCTTGCGGACCCTCCGTCCTCGACCTCCGGGCAGCAAGTGACGCGGTGCGCGTTCTCGACCAGGTCCACCGGATTCGCGGCGAGAAGCCAAAGGGCGCGTTCATCCCGAACAAGCTCCAAAAGAACTACCGCCTCTCCGAGGAATTACTCATCACGGCCAAAACTCTCGGACTCGATGTCACTCCCGGCCTCGGGCTCCGCCAAGCCTTCGCCGATTCAGCGGGGCAAAAATCAGTGGTCTGGAGAATGAACCGCCAGGCCGAACCTGCCGCCACCGAGATCCTCGGGCTCTTCGATCATCTTTTTGCGAATTGAGGAGGGAGAGATGACAACGAAATCCAAGAGACATTCGATGACAGAGTCTCTCAAAAGACGAGAAGATGTGAGAGCCTTCCTCGAAGCGGGGACGGAAAATCGCCAAAACTCGGACCCGAATCTTGAGCCAAAAGAATCTCCCAAAACCCCGGAACGCCGCATCGCCGTCACGCTCCGCCTTCCTGAGGAAATTGCCCATGCCCTGATCGACGCCTCTGCCGAGCGACGGAAAAAGCGCCAGAAGAATTCAAGCCAACA
This sequence comes from Verrucomicrobiia bacterium, assembly GCA_030432565.1. Taxonomy (GTDB): domain Bacteria; phylum Verrucomicrobiota; class Verrucomicrobiia; order Verrucomicrobiales; family Akkermansiaceae; genus SW10. Next base: position 22,121 of record JAUIGV010000050.1, read on the forward strand.
GGACATCGTAGCCGAAGCATTGGAAGAGTGGTTCAGCGAATCAAGGCGATGACGTCCCAGCGGACACCCTAGCCTTGCCGCGATTCAAAAAGCTCTTGTGCCTGCTGGTATTCAGAAGAGATGTCGAAACCCAGATCAAGGGATGGCTCAAACATTTTGAAACCGACGTATTCGATGCAGAAGAGATGGAGCCCCGAGAAGTTACCCGCGAGACTCTTCAAAGTGTATTTCTGATCGGGACTATTGACGTCCAGTCCACTCATTCCGAGGACGGCGATTTCCATGCTGATTTTCTTCACTTCATTGATCGGCATTCCCTCAAACCGTTCCAGCGCCCCCAGACAATACATCACGGCATCCGGACGCTCAGGCCCGGAATCTCGAAAGGAACTTTCAGAGATTCTGGAAAGCCCCTCTTTGGCCATATCGTTGAACTGTCCGAACGGAGCAAGATCAAGGACTGTGCGATAAGCCTGGTCTGCATCATCAAGTTTTTTAAGATCCTCATAGACTTGCCCAAGCCCAAGCCAGATCTGAACGTCACCGGGCATAATTTGCGACGCTCTTTCGAGCAGCTCCAGCCCCTCTCCACTCGTCTTTTCATTCTCGCAAAGAACGGCACCCAGATTCTTGAGGGCATAAGGATTTCCCTCTTCCACGGAAAGTGCCCTTCTCAATGCTTTGATCGCCTTCTCGCTATTGCCGTTGCGTTTGTAGGCAATTCCGTAGGCAACCCATGCATTGGCATTGTCAGAAGCTTCGTAAACCACCTCTTTTAGAATCCGAATTGCTTCGACCAACTCACCCAGGTCACTCAGAACCATGCCAAGGTTAAGGCGGGTGGAAAGTGATCTGTCCCCTCCCGCGATGGATAGTCGAAGGAGCAAGGCTCCGGTCTTTGGGTCTCCCGAGTTTAAGCTCTTGAGCGCACTCTCGGCCAATCCTCCGATAGGCTGGGGCTCAGACCAACGAACAACGATTTCTTTGGTTGTCACTCGAATATCCGAGGAACCGAGTGACGACACCAATTCGTTCTCAAAATACGCCGTGATGGCAGCAACCTGATTGGATTCATCAAGGTTCTCAAATTGTGGGATCTCCAACAATGCAGTGTCAAAATCTGCGGTCGCTAAACGGACTTGGTTCAGGAATTCAGGCATTGGCGGACGAATGTTTAAAAGTGAAATACGGAACGAGTGAAAGCACCTTGGCCCACCCCGCGATCAACTCCTGATCGAACTCCGGGGATGCTGAAGTTTGATTCCAGCAAGATACCAGCTTGTCGGCAATTTCTCCATAGCCAGCAGCCTTGTACACCAAGCCGTATCGGGCATCTTTGAGACGCTCCGACCAAACCCGGCCATAGGCTGCATTCATGGCCAAATTAGCGTTCAGAATCTTCCCAGGGAACATCTTCCTAATTTCGGGCGAAAGCGCTTGTTGGTTTTCCTTCAACTGACTTTTCACCGAGGCCTCCTGTTCAGGAATGAACTCCGGATGCTCCTCAATGATCCACTGATCCACCCGGTCACCCACACTGATCGACCTTAATTGAATGATCAGGGAATCGAACAATTGCTTCGCCAATGCCGGTGGAAACTTCCCCAGATCAAAATCAGCAACAGCTTACTCAAAGTGACCCGGCTCAGAAACCACGTCAAAACGACTTTCCTCGGGAGATCGGAGCTTACGAATGATGAAACCAAGCTGAAACGCAATCACGTAGTGAACCCCGACAGCGTCGGGTCGGTAAGTGAGCGAATGAAAAAGAGCCCCTCCACGGGCGACCGAGACCGTAGCAAGGGTCTTCAACGATCGGTCCTCTTGCACGTTGACCGGAAGGCCAGAGGAATCCTCTACTTCGGAGATAATGGTCTTGATTGAGTTTGGTAGATTCACGATTGCCTGTGGCCGCAAGGCTTTAGCAGCCAAACCGGCAAAAACCAACCCCATTACGTCTGAAATGAGTTTGCCTACCCGCTACTCATCCGCATCGAGCCGCAGAAGCTCAGCACTGCGCCTTCATCAAGTTCATGCCCCATGTGAGGCAAATCTTTCATCCAGTATGATTGACCATCAAAGCCCAAAATCGTGAACTCTAACCAGTCGGGAATTCTCACCGGTTCTCTCAAAGCCGAACTCTATCCCGCATCTCGATTTCGTTAGCGCCCTCATGATAACAGAAGAAGCACCCCAATCAGTCATGATCTACGAGATCAAGGGACAGCAGCCTTCGGAACCTGGCCAGCGAAATTACCAAATCCTTAAATCTCCAGACAAAAAGCACTTCTACTGGAATCAGAAAAAATTTTCCAAACTCGTTCCGACAGACGTGATTTTTGTGGTCAACAAGTCAGGCGGTGAAATTCTTTATACAGAGCTCGACGCGGAGGAAATTCCTACGACATATAGGAATTCAGAAGACCAAACTCTGTTTGACGACCTTGGACACTCGTTTCAACTCGCGGGGAAATGGGAGAACTTCGTCCGGTTACGAATTATTGCCACGATCTCGTCTCCAATAGACTGGAAATGGAAGACCCTGGGCAGCAGTGAAAACACCTATCTTCTAGGCCCTAATGTCAGTAAAAAGTCAGCGGTCAACAATATTGAGCGCGCCAGTCAACTTCTTGACCTTGATCAGCTCCCAGAGCCCGGGCAGGACACTCTCAAACTCTGTATCGACGAGCTCAAGAGCATCGCCAACGTCAACAGCACTTTACCCATACCCGACAAACCGTCGGAATGCGATCCGGCCGACCTCTTCGAAGTCCTCAAAAAATACTCGGACGAAAATGTTGTTTTCCACAGCACCGAGCGGGGCGCTGCCTATTCAATTTCCGAATTTGAACCAGGTAAATTCCAAACCAACCGAATCGATGCCAACGAGCCGGTGAAAATCTCTCAAGATATCTACAGGGAGAAGTTTGCCACCCTCTCTGCACACAATGGCACTCTTCCCTTCTCAGATTTTACCAACACGGTCGCCATCAAGAATACCCTCATCCAATCCCGGGTCCTGTCACTCACCGCTGATCGACAAACCGTTGTTGACGTCACTGACATCGACCAACGGCTTCGGGTTTTCTGTGAGATCCTTGAAAATCTCAAGGTAGCAAAAACCCAAGACGGTCCCCGCCTCTATAAACCCGCCATGCTGGCATGCGTGTTGGATGCAATCGACCAAGGGCAACTCACCGAAAATAAGATCTCTTTCGATTTCATCGCACCACGTTTCATCGAGAAGATGGCGGCGCTAGGAGAAACGGTTTCGGAGACCAACGCCGCTCAGCCCTTCTATCACCTCACTGGAGATCTAATCTGGTTTCACGCTGTCCACAATACCCACGACCTCATGGACGGAGGCAAAGCAGGTCCTTCAGCGGCTCGGACCAAAGTGAAATTCGCTCTCTTGAAAGAAACCTACTGGGAACTACTCCAGGATTCGAGTGCCCTCCGTAGGGCTCGAAAGACTCTCGAAGAACAGTGGTTCCATAGCAAAAAGTTAATCAGCGCCCACCTATCCGATAATCTATCCATGATCAACTCAGACTTCCTCAAAGAAGCATCAGCAGCGATTCGTAGCTCGGGCCTCATTTACTCCGAAGACCTTCTGCGACGATGTGTGGTTTCACTGTTGGCCAAACCATTCGTATTGCTGACCGGGACCTCCGGCACGGGAAAAACACAGCTTGCCTTAAAATTTAGTCAATGGCTCGTCGGCGAGGATGGCTATGAACTGGTCCCGGTGGGAGCCGACTGGACCGACAATCGGCAAGTCCTTGGACACTACAATCCCTTTGAGGAGAAGTTCGTCAGCACCCGGGTGCTCGACCTGATTCTAAGGGCACACGAAACTCCCGGGGCTCCATTTTTCCTGATTCTTGACGAGATGAATCTCTCGCATGTCGAACGCTACTTTGCCGACTTTCTCAGCGCGATGGAGTCCGGAGATCCCATCTCCCTTCATCGGAATGGTCCAAACGTCAAAACGGCCGCAGGAGAAGCGGTCGAGGAGGAGATCAGGATTCCCAAAAACCTATTTGCAGTTGGCACCGTCAACATCGACGAGACAACCTATATGTTCAGCCCCAAGGTGCTCGATCGGGCAAACGTCATTGAATTCTCACTCACCAAGACGAACCTAACCGACTATATGAACGCCAGCGGCTCCGGACTCTCAAAGCCGAAACGTGCTCCCGAAGACCGAAGTAGCGCCTTCGTGTCGTTTCATCAGAAACCAAGGAGCAAAGAGACACTGACGACAGCTCTTGGGGATGATCTCTCCGATACCAAGACAACGATCACCGATCTTTTCAGCCTCCTCGAAGGTTCCAGCATGGAGTTCGGATTCCGCACCCCGTCCGAGTTCCTTAAGTATTGTGAGATCGACCATAACTTGAGTGACGAGGGAACGTGGAGTCGTAACACAACATGCGACATTCAGATCCTCCAAAAGATCCTTCCTAAACTCCATGGTAGTCGGCGGCGAATCGAAAGCCTCTTGGTCGGCTTAGCTTCTTACTGCACCGATGTAGATCTGAAACAGGCAGAAAAATATACCACCGGTAAGTCATCCCCGTCTCACTTCCAGCTCGACCAGAAGACTCCCCGGTTCCCGGAAAGCTTTGCCAAGCTGCGGAAAATGATCGTGGTGGTTCAGCGGGATCAATTCGTCAGTTTCATTCAGTGATCTCTCTCGACGCCATCTCCATCATTCTTGATGAGTCCTCTGGGCTCGCGATGACAATCGCGGCGAGTAAACTTGATGACCCGATCGCTTGCACCGCTGCACTTCCTGAATTGCCAGTTGGTCTCTTGGGGAAATTGGCAACGAAGAAGACCAAGGCTCCCATCATTTACTTTCCGGATGCTCAACACAAGGGACGCCAACCACTTTCAATCAAAGAAGTCCGACGCTACTCCCTTACCGTTCATTTTCTGAACCAAGGAAGCGAACAGGACGCCTCAACCCTACGAATTACCTCAAGTTTGAGCAACGGTAGAAATGCCAAATGGAACTTGCGAAAAATCCGAGGCACCCAGACGGGCGAACTTCAGATCATCAACTATATCGGCACTGCCTGGATTCAGGTTCAAGACTTCCCGCGCATCAAGCTGGAGATCACTCCAGAGAAAATTGACTACGAAGTCGAGTATCGCTCAATGGTCGAATCCATCGCGAGTCAGTGCCAACAGCTTCTCCTTGAGTGGAATACTCCCACCACTCTCTCATTCACCCCAAACCCTGAGGAAGCAAAGAGAACTCTTCTTGAGCAATTTTTATTCCTTCGTCACAGTCTCGGAACCGAACGCCTGGACTTGTATTTGGAAATTCTTGGAAGAAACCCCCATCGTGGATTACTCCATGAAGATCGCTGGGGCTCAGAGGGAGACCCTCGTTTTTTCCGAGACCCGATTCGATATGGCCGGGAATGGCTCAAGGTTCCTGGTGACAACACGGGCTACTTTAAAGGCCGACTCCCTCATGAGATCAACTCTTCGCACAAACGGGAAACCCTGGACACAGCCCCAAATCGCTTCGTGAAGTATGCCCTCGGTCAGTTCCTGAGCATTTGCCAAGCAGTCGTAGAGCATGACAAGATCGAAGGTGCGGCCAATGACGAGGCCATCGCTATGCGCGAATCCCTGGATAGTTTCCTTGCCCAGCAATGGCTCTGGGAAGTTGGAGAGCTCGATCACATCCCCTTGAACAACCAAACCCTGTTGAGGAGGGAAGGCTATCGGCAACTGCTGGAAGCCTGGTTCCTTTCCGACGTGGCGGCTCAGCTCGACTGGGAAGGACGTGAAGACGCATACGATGGCAACAATCGGGACGTCGCAACTCTCTACGAGTTTTGGCTCTTTTTCGAACTGCTGACCCTCCTTACCGAAGATGTCGGATGCGAGCGAATAGACACCCCCAGCTCTCCGAACAAAGATTCTGCACTCCCATTCATCGCCCGGGTGGAGGGTAAAGGGCTCCGCGTCAACCTCAAGCAGGGCCGGGCATCATACAGCGCATTCCGATTCACTTCAAACGACGGCATCGTCAACCGGCTCAATCTCTACTATAACCGCGCCTTCCAACAACGATCTGTCCTGGAATCCGGCAGCTACAGCCGACCGCTCCGCCCGGATTACTCCCTCGTAATTCTGCCAGAATCCATCGCCGAGAAGTACAAGAATCCATATGCTGCAGAGGCAGAAGCAGAGAGTGCAGGTCTGATTACCTACCTCCACTTTGACGCCAAGTATCGAGTCGAGACCATCACCGACATTTTTGGAAATGGAACTGTCAGTGAAGCAGAAGAAGAACGGCGGGAGGAGAAGGTCACTCGGACCTACAAGCGCGGCGACCTCTACAAAATGCACACCTACAACGAAGCAATCCGCCGCACAGTAGGGTCATACGTGCTCTACCCGGGAACAGATTTAGCTTCGAATCCGGATTTCAAAAAATACCACGAACTCCTACCCGGGGTTGGAGCATTCGTCATGCGCCCCACGGTCAAAGACGGAGAGCCATCTGCCGATGGCCAGGGAGTGCTTGCCACGTTTCTCAAGGATGTCGTGATTCACCAAGCCGACCGCATGACTCAGTCGTTTCGGATACGACAAAGCACCCATAAAATCATCAAGGATTACCCCACGGAAATCATCTCCGGTGGAATAAGCCGGATGATTGCCAACCCGGAAACTCCCGTCATTCTCGGATACATGAAAACAGCGGAGGACATAGCGCTCTTCCAGAACAAGAAATTCTTCTACTGTTGGGCAACCGACAAAAAGGGCACGCCAGTGAAACTCGATCTCTCGATATCAGCGGGCACCTTGCTCCTCGGTTATACTGGACCACACCAACAACGAGTCTCAACTGATTGGTGTGCTGAGATTACCCGATGTGAACTTGTCACGGGAAATCAGCTCAAAGAACGCGCTAACGTCACCCCGAACCAGGATATCAGCCATTACCTCCTTTTTCATCTGGAAGAACCATGGTCTCTCGCCCCCCGGGACCTCAACAGAATCGCGCCACCAGCAGGGGGTTTGGCAGTTCAGAAAAAATGGGTCGACATCGCCGGTGCAATGATCAAAGAGTGAAAATCCAAATCAAATCCCCCTACCCTATACTGCGAGATCAAGGAAATGGAGGTCTTCGTCATGCACATCTCCCCTTCTCAGCACGCCCTTCGAGTTCCATACAAACATCTTTATTTGGGTTCGTCATGACTCACCCAAAAAATCAACAAGATTTATAGCGTGGAAACAATCAACGTGAATTCCCG
>JAUIGV010000051.1 GCA_030432565.1 Verrucomicrobiia bacterium
GAAAGAGAGTCAAATCCAGCGAAGAAAAGTGGGAGCATAGCAGATCACATCAGTCAGAGTTCCTCTGCTACGACTGATCGTATCCGCAGCTCAATGAAAAAACAACGGCACTCCACGTGACGCTTACGACCTATCAGAGGCAGATCTTTTCAAAAACATCACCGTGGAAATGCCACAACGATGCCACCGCTTCAATTGCATCTCTGTTGCAGTCACGGGCCGGGCTGCGGCAATACGTCGCCACTCCCATCGACGTGAGCCATTTCAATGATATGGCCCCCTGCCCAAGTTGGAACAGGGTTGGCTCGGAACCAGAAACGGGCGGCAGGCGTTCATTCCTTCCTGAATCCCAGTTCTTGGGCAAAACCCCGAAAAATCATCAGTAAAAGTTTGTCCCAAAAAAATTGCCTGTAACCAAGGAGAAGAAGCGCCCGATGGGAGCGTCCCTCTCCTTGTGAAACAAAGTTCAAGACATAATTACCTCTGCTGGAACCTGAGACGCATATAGACTTTGGTCGCTTCAGGCATGACACTTTGGTAGGTGACTTCAGAGATTCCTCCGCCAATTGGCTCTTCACTGACAAGTGAGACCATTTCGCCGCTTGTCCAGTTTTCAAGATCGGTGGAAATTTCAACAATGTAGATGACATCGCCGGCCACGGTGTTTTTAGGATACGTGATGCGGAGATCACCACCCCCATCAACACGACTCCTTATGGCAGACGGGCCTGATGAGCTATCGGAATCGGATGTCCCCATGGCATACTCGGCAAAGGCATTAAGTCCATCCTTGTCCATATCTGCGTTGGGATCTCCTTCGAAGATGGTGGTATTTTCGGCCATTCCGGGGGTCCCACCAAGAACGCCGGTTGACCAACTCTCAGGAAGACTGTGATCGGGAGCACTATTCGGAGAATTGAGCACGAGACTGAATCCATCGCCATCGGCGGCTTCCGGCCACGGCGATCTGTCGTCATAGGTGAACTCCCTGATCGGATTCCCATCAACCCCTAAAATCAGGATACGTTCCCCGCTGTTGGCTAGATTTGTTCCATTCTGAAACTGGCCCGCAATGAAATCATTGAGACCGGCCCCATACCGGATTCTGAATGCCGCAGCATTGCTGACAACAATGACATGCGCGCCAGCCTCCAGCTGTAATCCCGCAGGGAACGTGAAGTTCACACCCGCTCCAAAGGAAACACCGGACATATCAATTGCGGTGTCACTGATATTGACGAACTCAATAAATTCGAACAAATCCTGATCATCGTATCCGGCAGCAATTTCTACAGTCGTGGGTTCACTCGGGTGATACATGATCTCGGAAACCATCAGGTTCTCGGCACTCGCGGGTATGGTGCCGACCGCATAAGAGCTGATGGTAGGAGCACCCCAAAAGTCACCCTCCCGCACGCGTGCGATCACCACCTGACTTTCGTTCAACACCACCGGGTTGGCCGCTACGGTCTGATTGATATCGAGCCCCGCACGGATGAGGAAGTCAGATCCATTGAGGCTGGAATTCATCGCATGGATCGCGAGCACGTTCTTACCATTGCGGAACGCATCCGTGAAAGCCGAGATGTCGAACTGCAATCCGGCAACCACATTGGTATCTGATGTGGAACCCGATGAGGTGCTATTCCAAGCAACCGGATCCGGTGCGAATTCGGAGGCAATTTCGACTCCGTTCAAATAAGCGATGAAGCCATCATCCACATTCACATTGAGAGTGGCGCTATTCACGGCACCGGCATTGTTGAAGTCAAACTCCCAACGGAAATAGGCTCCGCCGTTCACACCTCGCATTTCATCAGAAATATTTGTCGCAATGAGTGGCTCCAAAGTCCCTCCCAACGATTCCCAACCGACACCGGTAGCGGCTTGAGTCCAGGACGAGGCATCAAAATTCGCTTGAGTCCATGTCAAACCAAGCGAGCCATCGGTCGGGATGAAGTAATCCACGGGGGCATCCACGGGCACGATGGTAGTATCAATCGCTCCCCCTTCAAACTGCTGGGCGGTTGCTGAAACTCCACCACCAGGTGCTCTCGGATCGCTGCCGTCGGTCGTGTAGTAAGCTTCACCCTGAGGATAGTTCATGATCAGGTTGGTCCCCACTGGAACACTCCCGGATTCAACGCTGAACTCCGGTTGTGGTGGGAACTGTGCATCAATCCATTCAGCCCGTGCCCTCAACCAACCTTTCATGTGAGTGATTTCACCGGTCCAGGTCCTGTCACCACCGTCATAGATTCCGCCATTTGGTGGCACGCTCGTCCATCGGGCAAAATTACGGGACTGAGGAGTTGGTAAAGCGGGATTGCTGCCGGACTCGACATTGAGAGGATCGGCATATTTGTCGACCGTGGCGTTAATGTTCTCGATCGACAATACGGTCTTCCGCAGGCTGAACCAGCGGTCGATCCACCTTTGCATCGAGTCCGGCCTGGAGCTCTGGGTGCTTGGAGGCCCCGGTGTATTGCTTGTGTAGCCCATAACCTTGCCGTAATAGGGATAACGGCTGTCGAACCATGTCCGGCTGGAATCGCCCGTTCCGTTCCATCCACGATCTGGAAAACGATCACGTCCGTCCTCAGATCCCATGTTTCGGTCGAAGTCCCAGATAGGGCCACCTTGCAGCTTCCCTCCACGTGGTTTGTGCAAAAAGGCACTCAATCGGCCCCAGTCCACGTTCATGGCAAAGTTATTGAGCATGATATGGTCGATGAAGGAGTCGACGTCAATGTAGTCGGAAAAATGAAGGTCTGTTTCAGGATTGATTCCATTTGGAGCATTGAGGGCATCATCAGCCTCTTCCAGATACTTGGTGAGCCATGCGGTCTGCGCGGTATTAATGAAGAAATCATCCGGGCGGTTGGGGTCCCTCCCCCCACTGGGATACACGTAAACGAAACTTCCCATGCCCGGAGAAAAGAAGGTGGGGCTTCCCCGGTCTCGTTTGAAAATATATCCACCTGAAACATCGGCGTCGAATGGCGCAAGCGCACCCGGACCACCATTGGCAAAATTGTTTTCGATGATGGTTGAATTGAGACTGTCGACATCAATCCGGGACTCTCCCCGATCGAGTCTTTCACCCAAGGTATAGACTCCAAAGTAGTCATTACCGCCGACATTGTCCCGGAGGTTGTTCCAGAGTTCAACATGTTGGGTCCTCGCCGCAAACCGACCAATCTGGCGGCTAATGTCATAGATAAACGGGTTACGAATCAATGCCCGGTCGAACTGGTAGAACGAGCCCAGAATCCAGTCGTTGTCTTCACCAAATCCAAGCGGCTCGATGCCCTTTTCTTCGTAATCGTTCTCGGTCCAAGCTTCCACCGAGAAGTGGTTCTTGGGCCATCCGGACGAACTTGATCCGCGCTTGCGGCTTCCCATGCGGGTCACCAGATCGGGTAAATTGAGCATCGAGGAGCGCATGACACCATTTCCGATGTCTTTGGGCTCGAAGATCGCCATAATCATCGGCAATCTGGTTGTGGCACCGGCGGATGGGATGGAGCCGCTCCCAAAACTGTCAATGAGAACCGTCGGAAGATTTGATGTGAAGGCAGCAGCATCGCTCTCAAGGCGGAAATAGGCCCGTGTTTCAATAGGACCGGGCAGCGCTCCGGGAAGGTAGGCGCGGGTTCTGAGCAGGGTGTTTTCGGTAAAGGTCAGGGGTTCGGTGTATTCGGGTGATGCTGCCCCAATCTCATTGGTTGGAATACTTCCGTCCGTAGTGTAGCGGATGGTTGCCCCGGGAGTCTCCGATGAAAGAGCAACAACGAGCGATCCAGACGTAAATGTTCTCGTTGGTGTATCAACGGTCACGTAAGCGGGCGCAAGTTTTCCGGGGCTATTGGGAGTTCCCGGGGTCGGTTCCTCAAAGAAGGCCTCCACTTCACCAGTCGTTGCATCCTTGGCTACCACTGTCAACTTGGGCAACAGAAGGATATCGGATCCATTTGCCGTGGTGTTCATCATCTGGAATGCGAGGATGTTGGTGCCCGCCACCAGCTTACCCGCAAAATCCACCTCATAGGTATCGGGAATCACAGCCTCACTATCACTGTGGGACCTTGTCGCGGCCGAATCCCAGGCGAGCGGACTCGGAGCATTCTCAGAAAGGATTTGCTGTCCATTCAGATAGCCTACGACACCATCCTCCCAGTTGAGATCGAGAACCATTCTTTGGACAGCGCTGGGATCATCAATTATAATCGGAACCCGAACAAAGATCGAAGCATTCACCCCTTTTGCAAAGGAGCTCAAATCCCCGTCAACACCAAGGAGATCGAAATAGGGGCTGCCTATGGTGTCCCAACCGTATCCGAGTGCCGCGGTGTTCCACGCGGCGTCATCATAGGAGGGAACCCGCCAATCTTCTGCTCCCGGATCCGAAGTGGGCACAAAGAATTTTGCGTTGGTGTCCTGATCGACCGGCACCGTAACGATCGATGCTCCAACCGTTCCCACGCCATACGAAATATCCTCAAATTGCGGGGGAGGATCGTAGGAAGATGCGATCGTCGTTCCATCAGGTTCGACCAATGCGAGAAACTCGCCAGGCTGGATGGTGAAATTCGTATGCAGCGTGCCAGCAGGATCCACCCGATCTTTGTTGGAGGCAAAAATGACGAGGTAGTCGTTTGGAAGAAGCGTCACCGCAGGAATCGTCCACTTGGTGAGATCATCGGGATCGTCAGTCAAATACCAACCTTCCATCGAGACAGCAGTTCCATCGGTGTTCTCGATTTCAATCCAATCCGAAGAATCACCGTCCTCATCAAAAAGCGAACGAGAATTGAGAGCGACAAATTCGGAAATTCTTGGGACCGCATGGAGAGGCACAACTCCAGCGAAACCAAGAAGCAGCAAGAGTCTGACGGTATTAAGATTGAAGATGTGCATTTACACTACTAGCCAATTTCCGACCGAAACACCAACGGTCTTTTGCATCTTTAGACAAAAAAACCTCGTTTTACGGATATTTCGCCCATCGCCCCGCCATTTTCGGCAGGACAAAAGGAAAGCGAAACGTCATTTGGAAAAAGTGGCCCGTACCATGGACACGCACGAGCAACGTACTTCTCTGGAGATCAACATGACCGGGCATGTCGGACGAGAGCATTCCTGTGAACCCAATCACACAACGAGTAATCACCCGAGAAATTCAAGCGCTATCCCGAAATACCAAATGCTCGTTCCGCTCGTGAAGAATTCCAACGAGATACTGGGCTGGCAGGAGAACGACCCAATTGCCATCCTGATCTCGTGCAATCACACACCCGGACGGAAGGGTCACCTCTGGCGGATCTCGGTCGCTTTTCGCCTGAACCGGATCCTTTTCGACAAACCATTGCACGCAATTCCAGCGGGGATGTTCGAGGCGGGTCTCGACGGAGTATTCACTTTCGAGACGAGCTTGCAGAACTTCGAATTGCAGAGGTCCCACCGCGCCCAGCAACGGAACGGCCTGGGCACTCCCGTGAACGTGATAGGCTTGCGCAACGCCCTCTTTCATCAGCTGTTCCATCCCGGAACGGTATCGTTTGATATTGGAGGTATCCTTGTTGAGAATATAGGTGAAGCATTCGGGAGTGAAGCGAGGCATCTCGTTAAAGGTCACCTTGGGATCGCTGGTGAGAGTATCCCCGATCAGGAAGTTGTAGTTCCCCACGAGGGCAAGAATGTCACCGGCGTAGGCCGTATCGAGCGTTTCCCGGTCCTGGCCAAAAAGCTTCTGGGCATTGGCTAGTCTGACCTTTTTGCCCGAGCGTTGGTCAATCACCTGCATGTCGCGCTCAAAAACGCCTGAGACGATCCGCACGAAAACCGCTCGATCCCGGTGCCGGGGATTCATGTTGGCCTGAATTTTGAAGACGAAGCCGGAAAAGCTCTCAGCCTCCGGATTGATCACCTCATCCGCAGTCACATTGATACGACCAGCCGGAGGCGGAGCCATTTCAAGAAAACTCTCAAGCATGTTCTGAACCCCAAAGTTGTTCATGGCACTTCCAAAGTAGATCGGCATCTGGTGACCGGCCAAAACCCTCTCGATGTCTAGAGCCTCGGTGAGCCCGTCAAGAAGCTCGACTTCAGACGTCACCGTCTCGTAAAGTTCATCGCTCAAGGCTTCACGCACCTTGTCATCTTCGATACCTGCTACTTCAAGCGGGGCTTTAAACGCTCCGTGGGAGGTCCGTTCAAAGAGGTTCACCTCATCCTTGCGGCGATCATAAACGCCACGGAATCGCGGACCATCACCGAGCGGCCAGTTCACGGGCGCTGGTGCCAATTTCAGCACGGTTTCCAATTCATCGATCAGTTCGAGTGGTGGACGCGAAGGACGATCCATCTTATTGATGAAGACAAAAATCGGAACACCCCGACGCCGACAGACTTCGAAAAGCTTCAAGGTCTGCGCCTCAATTCCCTTGCCGGCATCAATGACCATAACTGCGGCATCGACCGCTGACAAAACACGGTAAGTATCTTCCGAAAAATCATGGTGACCCGGAGTGTCCAGCAGATTGACACAACAATTCTGGTATTCGAACTGAAGGACGGTCGAGGAAACCGAAATCCCCCGCTCTTTCTCCATCGACATCCAGTCACTGGAGGTCGATTGCTGTTCCTTCTTTGAAGTGACACTTCCAGCCAACCCGATCGCCCCGCCGTAAAGTAGGAGTTTTTCGGTAAGCGTGGTCTTACCCGCATCCGGGTGGGAGATGATCGCGAAGGTTCGGCGACGTGAAATTTCGCGAGCCGCTGCGGCTGGAACCGTGGAGGTGGAAGTAAGAGTGCTCAAAAATCTGGGTGCTGGAAGAGATCACAACAGGGAAAAGCGAACCCTTGACCTGTCTGGCGATGCTTGGGTTGAATCAGCTGCCGGTCACTTTGTCAACGAGTCCCGAATCCAGTCGAAGACTCCCTCAGCTGAAGAGACCTGCCCGGCTCCCTCGCCAATGACGAGCGGCTGCTCCTCTTGGGAAACATTGTCCCGCCCGTGCGAGCCCTTGACCAGGTCGGCATCAAGCGGAATGACATCCATGAGCCCACGAAAGCCGAGCTTCTTCTTCGCGAGGAATCCCCCGATTTTCACGAGCGGAAATTTGATCCCGGGATCCAAAAACAACTCCACCGGATCGTATCCGGGCTTGCGGTGGATGTCGATGCACCGGGCGTAGTCCGGCGCTTTGGCATCGTCCTCCCAAAAGTAGTAAGTGAACCAAGCGTCCTCATCCGAAACCGCTACAAAATCACCGCCGCGCTCCGCGCCGATTCCTTCGCCCCATAACTCCCGGCCTTCCCGGATCTCCTCCACTCCATCGGTCGCCAAAACCACTTTTCTCACTTCCTTGGCAATCGAGGGGTCATTCACATAAACATGTGCCGCCTGATGATCCGCCACCGCAAAAGCTTTGCAGCCACCACAATCGAGGGTTTCCAGACCAAGCTCGTCTTTCACCTGAATCCATCCATTCTTGCGAAAAATCCGATTGAGATGAACCGGTTTGGAAACCTTCGAGATCCCGTATTCGGAAAGCACAAGAACCTCAACACCCCGTCCTTCCAGGAAGTCGATCAGATCACAAGTCACCTCGTCGATGGCACGATACTCCGCCGCCATTTCGGGAGCACCGGGTCCATACTTCTGCAGCCCGTAATCGAGATGAGGGAGATACACCAGATTGAGCCCCGGATTTTCCTTTTCCTCAATCCAGCGAGCGCTTTTGGCAATCCAATCGGATGATCCGATCCCGGCCTTCGGCCCCCAAAACGCCGGGAAAGGAAAGTCGCCGAGGTCCGCCTTGATCTCCTCGCGCATCCCCATTGGCTGTGTGTGAATATCGAAAAATTTTCGTCCGTCGGCCGGATAAAGCGGCCTCGGTGTCGCCGCAAAATCTGCCGACGAATACATATTGTACCACCAAAACATCTTGGCGCACTTGACACCCGCCGCCTCCCAAACCTTCTCCCCTTTCACAAGATGATTGGACTGCTTCCAGAACTTCACCTCGGCATCCTCACGATCATACCAGCCATTCCCGACAATCCCGTGTTCACCCACGGTCTTTCCAGTGAGGTAGGAACTTTGCGCCGTGCAAGTCACCGCCGGAAAGGCCGGTTTAAAGGTCTTTAGCTCCCGCTCCCCGCTCCACTTCTTCAGTCGAGGCATTTCATCCAAAACCGAACGTGTCAAACCAACGACATTCAGCACCGCAACGCGTTTTCCCATGGCCCGAAAATCCACCCATCTCCCCCGAAAAACAACTGCCAAACGTCACTGACCATGACTTTCGCAGTGATGGATACGAAAAACGGATGATGTCGTGACGATTGAGTGAGAGACCGCCGCCCATGAAAACGGGAGAAATTTCGCCAAAGGCCATGGAAACCGGCGACAAGCGAAAGAATTTCGGTTGGCTCCACCTCGAGGTGAAGTGACGCGTCTGCGCGGGCTCTGCTAATTCGAGGCGGGCGACAAGGCACGGCGCTTGAGCTCTTCCGCGCAATCGTCCCAGACCGCCTCGTCGATTTCATGCACGTCCATTCCCACTCCGGGCTCTTTCAAAAGCAGCACCGTGAGTTCGCCGCCCAAGTGTTCCCGAAATTCCTCGAGACCGTTGAACACACGGCGACGCCCTTTGGAATCGCGGAGCTCGAGGGCCTCGTGCCAAACCGGCAGCTCCAGCCCTTCGATCACCTTCAAAACCCGTTCAGCGTCATCTGCATTTAGCAAGCCAACCTTTGCCGCATAAAGAGTATCAAGAGCGACACCGACCGACACCGCCTCGCCGTGACTCAATTCAAAATCAGTGAGCTGCTCCAGCTTGTGAGCCGCCCAGTGTCCGTAGTCCAACGGCCGGCTGCTCCCCAATTCGAAGGGGTCGCCACCCTGGGCAATATGCCTGGCATGATGAATTGCCGAACGCTGCACTGCTTCTTCGAGCGTGGCTTCATCCAAAGAACGCAGACCCTCCAAGTTCTCCTCCATCCAATCGAAAAACTCCCCGTCGCGAACCAAGGCCACTTTGACGGCTTCGATGAGCCCCGCGCGCCGGGTTAACTCCGGCTGGGTATGCAGAAACCGGAAATCGTTCACCACGGCATAGGGAACCGCAAACGCACCAATGAAGTTCTTTTTTCCAAAGGCATTGATCCCATTTTTGACGCCCACTCCGCTGTCATCCTGCGAGAGAGTCGTCGTTGGAAATCTCACCAAACGCACGCCGCGGTGGCCCGTCGCAGCCGCGAATCCAATCACATCCAAAAATGCTCCTCCACCAATCACGACAACATAAGAATGCCGGTCAATGTGATGACGCTCGATCGCCGCCATGGCGTCCTGATACACCTGAGCATCCCGCTTTGCTTCCTCGCCACCGGCCAGCCACTCCACCCCGGTCAGCCTCAATCCGCTCAGATCCGAGAAATAATCCTGAATTTCTCCCTCCAGCTGCGGAAAGAACCCGCGAAGACCCTTTTCGACAAAAACCAGCACCTTGCTCCGACCCCGGGTTTCCAAAAGTTCAGCCACCAAACGATTTCCCGGAGCGAATGCCGCCCGGGTAAATCGGATCCGGTGCTGAAAACTCACCGTGATATTAAAATCCTCTCCGCTCATCTAAGTCTCTTTATCTAACGCTTCATACGTGGCTTGGCCACCGATTCTTTGCCGTGTATCGTGAAAACATGCCCGAGATCACTTCCCACCACGAAGGTCGCTTCCTTTCACTACGAGAAATCAACGATTGGGAGTTCGCCACCCGCCCCAATGCAACCGGCGTCGTCGGCACCTTTGCCTTCACTGCCGACCGCCAGGTCATCCTGGTCGAACAATACCGCCGTCCTGTGGGGGCGCGCGTTCTCGAAATTTGCGCCGGATTGATTGGCGATGAGGAGGAATTTGCAAATGAAGCCATCATCGACTGCGCCGCACGCGAATTGCTCGAAGAAACCGGCTACACCGCCGGAAAAATTTCCCCCCTGCTCAGTTCACCAACCTCTGCGGGCATGACTGACGAAATCACCCATTTGTTTCTGGCCGAAGACTGCGTCAAGACCGAGGCAGGCGGCGGGGTCGGAGGCGAAGATATCACCACCCACGTGGTTCACTCAAACGAACTTGCATCCTTCATGCGGGCAAAGGAAAAGGCCGGAGTCCAGATTGACTTCAAGATCCACGCCTGCCTCGGTGCTCTCCAGCTCGGGGATCAAGGCGATTAAGGGCATTTCTGCATGAAACCCCGATGTTTCGACGTAGATTGCAGCAAGGTATGAAGCGATTTCCCGTCATCTTTCTCACTCTGATTTCAGCCTCGGCACAGGAAATCAAACTCCCTGATGTCGTCGACTTCAACGACCACATCCAACCGCTCATTTCCGAAAAGTGCTACCACTGCCACGGCCCCGATTCCTCGACCCGCGCGCCCAAGAAAAACCCGCTCCGGCTCGACCGGGAGGAGTATGCCTTTCAAAAGCGTGCCAACGGAGAGCCCTCCATCATTAAAGGTGACGCCGAAGCCTCGGAGTTCTTCAAGCGCATCACGACCTCTGATGTCGATGACGTCATGCCTCCGCCCGAGTCGCACAAGAAGCCATTTGATGCCGACGAAATCGCACTGATTAAAAAGTGGATCAATCAGGGTGCACCTTATGAGGAACACTGGTCCTTCCTGAACCCGGTCAAACCGGCTCCCCCGAAATCCAATTGGGGAAACAATGCCGTCGATAAATTTATCGCCGCCAAACATCTCGAAGAGAACCTCAAGCCGGGCCCGCCCGAAGATTCGGCCCGCCTCCTCCGTCGACTTACTTTTGATCTCACCGGGCTCCCTCCCACTCCGGAAGAAGTTTCCTCCTTTCGCGAGATGGCAGCCCAAGACCTTTCCACTGCTGTCGAACTGACCGTGGCCCGGCTCCTCACGACCGACGCTTACGCTGAGAACTTCGCCCGCCACTGGCTCGATGGCGCCCGCTACGCCGACACCCACGGCATCCATATCGACAACTACCGCGCCATCTGGCCGTATCGCGACTGGGTCATTGAGGCCTTCCGCAAGAACATGCCTTTCGACCAATTCACCCGCGAACAGATCGCGGGCGACCTGCTGCCGAATGCTACGCTCGATCAGAAAATCGCAACCGGCTTCAACCGCTGCATGCCCACCACCGGCGAGGGAGGAGCGATTGCCAAGGAATACGAAGCGATCTATGCGGCAGACCAAGTCTCCACCACCTCTGCAGTTTGGCTTGGATTAAGCACCGGCTGCGCCGCCTGCCATGACCACAAGTTCGATCCCATCTCGCAGAAGGACTTCTACTCCCTCACCGCCTTTTTTCGCAACACAACCATGAAGGCGATGGACCGGAACCAGGCTGAACATCCGCCCACCGTTTTTGCACCCCGCCCGAAAGACCGGGAAAGGCTCTCCTCCCTGGAACAGGAAATCGCCAAAATCGATCGACTCATTGAGGAACGGCGGGCAAATGCCGGTCCTGATTTTAAGAAGTGGATTGAGAGCAAGGGCAAGGACTCAAACCGTGAGGCTATGAAGGAAAGTTTCTTTGAAATCGATCTTCCTTTGGTGATCAAAGATTCGCACCTAACCATCACTGCACGAGAAAATTCAAAAACCATCTCCTTCGAAGGTGCCACCCGGGAAGCCGATGTCGTTGGACGGGTCCCCGAACTCGAAAACTTAAATCTTGCCCTTGGCGACTTCGCCGGCTTCGAGGCCCGGGACCAAATCACCTTCTCAGGTTACCTCTATCTGGAGAAAGGTGCCAAAGGTTCTCTTATTTCGCGCATGGATTCGACCGCAGACTTCCGCGGCTGGGACCTCTGGCTGGAAGACGGAAAATTGGGGGCCCACTTCATCGAGCAATGGCCTGATCAAGCAATCAAAGCGGTCACCGCCCAACCCCTGGAGCCCGAAAAATGGCATCACTTTGCCATCGTCTACGACGGCAGGAAAAAACCCGCCGAGTCCATCACCATTTACCTCAACCTGGAATCAATGGACCTGGAACGGAGCCATTCCAGTGAGATCTCGACCATCAAGACCAGCGCTCCCCTGCGTCTCGGAGGGCGTCACCCTGATTTGGGACTGACTGGAAAAGCCTCCCTGCACACGCTGAGAATAGCCCGTCGCAAGCTCTCCATTGAAGAAATCCTTTTCTTCAACGCGACCGATAACTTCCAAAAGTCTCTTGTCCTGCCGGCAGCCCGACGCGACGGCAGCCAAAAGAGTGCGATTTTCACCTGCTTCCTCTCAAATATTGATCCCCTGACCAAGGAACTGGAGGAAAAGCGGGAGCAACTCGTCACAGAGAAAAAGCAAATCAATGACCGGGGATCCGCAACCTTGATCATGCAGGAAAAGCCGGAAGCTGCCTTCGCTCACATCCTGGAACGTGGTGATTATTCGTTGGAAAGAGAGAAGGTCTACGCTGCCATCCCGGAAGTTTTCGGTTACGAACAAGGAGACAAAAAACTCTCACGAAAAGACCTCGCCGACTGGTTGGTGTCCGAAAAAAATCCGCTCACGGCCCGCGTGACCGTCAATCGCATGTGGTACAACTTCTTCGGTCGCGGGATTGTTGAAACCACTGAAGATTTTGGCATCATGGGAGCCCAGCCAACCCATCCCAAGCTACTCGATTATCTCGCCACCGAACTTGTCGACAGTGGTTGGGATCTTCACCACATCATCAAGTTGATCACTTCCTCCGCCACCTACCAGCAGTCGGCAAAGACCATTTCGGCAAACCGCGAGAAGGACAGCGGGAATCGCTACCTTTGGCGCGGGCCAAGATATCGACTCGAAGGCGAACAACTCCGGGACCTGGCCCTCGCTGCGAGCGGGCTTCTCGTCGACAAGATCGGGGGACCTCCGGTCAAGCCCTACCAACCGGACGGGATTTGGGAAGCCGTCGCGATGAAACAATCCAACACCCGTTTCTACAAACAGGACCAGGGCGAAGGGCTTTACCGCCGCTCGATTTACACTTTCTGGAAACGCACCGCAGCTCCACCGAACATGGAAATTCTCAATGTGCCGACCCGCGAAGTTTTTTGCGTCCGCCGCGATCGCACAAACACTCCGTTGGCAACGCTTGTCACCATGAACGACCCGCAGTTCGTTGAAGCAGCTCGTGTTCTCGCGACGAAAACCCTCAAGCAAAACCAAGCCTTCAGCCAGCGCCTCGACTTCATCACCATGATCCTCATGGCAAGAACTCTAAGCAATGAAGAACAGGAAGTGGTTCGCAAGGCTCTCGACCATCACCTCGCCTACTATCAGGAGAAGCCGGAGCTTGCCGATCAGCTCGTTTCCGTCGGAGAATTTAAAACGGACACCTCGATTCCCAAGCACGAGCTGGCTGCCTGGACGCTGATTGCCTCCCAGATTTTCAACCTCGACGAAACCCTGACCAAGTAGCACTCATTGACATGAAAACCGTTGCAGATTTCAACGCTGCCATCTCACGCCGCCAGTTCTTTCGCAAAAACGGGACAGGTCTCGGGGCGGCCTCGCTTGCCACGCTCCTGCCCGGAACTCTGAGCGGACTCGCTAACTCCACGGTTCCCGCCACCGTCAAGAAAGTTGCGCCCAAGGCCAGACGGGTCATTTATCTTTCCATGCTCGGAGCTCCAAGCCAGCTCGATCTATTTGACTACAAACCCAAGTTGAAGGATCGCTTTGCCGAGGACCTTTCGGGATATCTTAAAGAACAAGGTCAACGCCTCACCGGAATGACTTCCGGCCAGGCGAAATTCCCCCTCGCACCTTCGGTTTTCAAGTTCAAGCAACACGGAAAATCGGGTGCCTGGATTTCAGAACTCCTTCCGCACACCGCGAAAATGGCCGATGACATCGCCATCATCAAATCCATGAACACCGAGGCCATCAACCACGAACCGGCCAATCAGCTTTGCTACACCGGCACCCAACAAAACGGAAAGCCGTCGCTTGGTTCCTGGCTCGCCTATGGTCTCGGATCCCAAAACGAAGATCTTCCAAACTTCGTCGTCCTACACGCCCAGCACACCGGTCCCGGTAACGTGCAAGCGATTTCCTCCAGACTTTGGGGTTCGGGCTTCCTTCCCGGCAAGTTTGCCGGCGTTGCCTTCAGACCAAAGGGCGATCCCGTTCTCTATCTTCGTGATGCCCCGGGTATTGACCGTGATCTTCGCCGCAACATGCTCGACTCACTAAACACTCTCAACCAAAAGAGCTACGACTCGGTTGGAGATCCGGAGATTCAAACCCGTATGCAGCAATATGAGATGGCCTTCCGCATGCAGGCTTCCGTTCCCGAACTCAGCGATCTCTCTTCTGAAAGCGAGCAAATCCACAAGATGTATGGCCCGCAGTCAAAGACGCCGGGTTCATTTGCCAGCTCCTGCATCTTGGCGCGTCGCATGATGGAACGCGGAGTCCAGTTCGTGCAAATTTTCCACCGTGGCTGGGACCAGCACGGAAACCTTCCCGCAAATATCAAACCCCAGTGCGACGACATCGATCAACCCTGTTGGGCCCTCGTTCAAGACCTCAAACAACGGGGATTGTTGGAGGACACTCTGGTAATCTGGGGAGGAGAATTTGGACGCACCGTGTATTCACAGGGACAACTCAGTGAGACCAACTATGGTCGCGACCACCACCCTCGGGCCTTTTCAATGTGGATGGCCGGAGGCGGAGTCAAAGGTGGTCAGGTTTATGGGGAAACCGATGATTTCGGCTACAACATCACAGCGGACCCCGTTCACATCAGCGATCTGCACACGACCATCCTTCATCAACTCGGCATCGACCATCACAAGCTCACCTTCAAATACCAGGGCCTCGATCAAAAACTCACCGGCGTCAATCCGACCCGGGTCATCTCCGAAATTCTCGGCTAGAATGTTCTTCCATCGCCCAGCTTTCGACTCACCTTCGCTGGATGAATCGCTACATTGATGGCTTCGTCCTGCCCATCGCCAAGGATCGCCTCGACAAATACGAAAGCATCGCAAGAGTCGCCGCCCAAGTCTGGAAGGATTGCGGAGCTCTCGAATACTGGGAGTGTATTGGCGATGACCTCAATATGAAATACGTGCGCTCGTTCCGAGACCTGACTGGTGCCAAGGAAAACGAAACAGTCATGTTCGCCTGGGTCGTTTTCGAGTCGAAGGAATCCCGTGATCTCGCAAACCAAAAAATCATGGACGATCCTCGCATGAACGAAATATGGGACCCCAATGATCCAAGTTTCGACTGCTCGCGAATGGCTCAAGGAGGATTCCGGGAACTCCTCAGCATGTAGAGTGGTTCACTTCTTCCCGAACCTCCAAAGCGCGCTTTTGGAACGAACGATCATTGTTCCGTCGAAAGCGATTGGTGATGCAAAGATCGGCTCGTCGAATTCATTGACCACAACTTCCTTGGCTCCCTCACGAGAAACCTCGTGGACAAATCCCTGACCTTCTTCCGAGAAGGCGAAGAGACGATTACCCACCAGAGTCAATGAAGCGGAAATTTTTCGTTTGTAGCCGTCCCGCCACAAGCGCTCCCCCGATTTCCGATCCAGGCAACTGAGTCGCCCGGTATCATCTGTCAGGTAGATCTCCTCTCCCGAGAGCACGAATGATGGAGTCGTCGGAATATCTCTGGTGGCAGCCCATTCCACGTGAGACTCAGTCACCTCGCCTTCAGCGCCTTCCAATCGAATTGCGAGTAGCCTGGCCTTATTGAACCCTGTTGTCACATAGACTCGTCCGTCTTGATACACCGGACGAGGAACCACTGAAAAGCCCTTTCCATAATCAACCCACCATAGCAATTTGCCATCGACGGGGCGATACCCGCCAACCATGCCACTTCCTTGGCTTACAGCGACCTTCTTTCCATCGACTTCAACCACCAAGGGAGTCCCAAATGAAAACTTCTGCTTCACCTCCCGCTTGCGGTCAACTTCCCACTTGAGTCTACCGGTCTTCGCGTCAAGCCCCCGTAAGAGACCTTTCTTTATGCCATCGGCACTGAAGATTAACACATCATCAACCAGGACCGGGCATCCGCCATTACCGTGCATGGAAGGATAGGTTTTGTGAAAACTCCACTTTACCTCTCCGGTCTTTAGCGCCAGCGCCGCAGTCCCCATGTGTCCAAAGTGGGCGTAAACCACCCCATCCGCAATCAAGGGAGTGCTACTCGCGAGACTATTCTTCGAGTGAATATCTCCAGCCTCTTCTTCGCTGGGTTCGAAAAGTTTTTGATCCCACACCACCTTGCCGGACTCAGCATTCAAGGCGATGGCCCGCAACTCAAGCTTCTCGGCCTTCACCGCCGTTGTCACTACGATCAAGCCGCCACTCATTACCGGCGAAGACCATCCACTCCCTGGAATATCAGTTTTCCAAACCAGATTCTCTTTGCCCATTATTGAAGGAACATCCTTTGCCTCAACCACACCCTGGGCATTGGGCCCTCGAAACTCCGGCCATTCCGCAGCCCCGAGAGGCCACAACAGAAACATCATGAGAGAAAACATCTTCCAAATCATGCTGGGAACCTTGTCCCGCACCCCGGGAATTCCAAGAGGATTCGTCCCCCAAGCAATTCGTTTTTCTGTCGACTTGGACCCAAGAACAACCGCAAGAAACATCAAGCGATGATTATCATCCCATTAAGTGTTCTGGCTATCGCGTGCGCCTCCTTTGGGCTCGCAAACTCAGTCGGCTTAAAATTCAAACCCCGGTTTCCGGCAATCATGAGTTTGGGCGCCGGTTTCATTCCAGCCTTGTTTTTGATCTTGGTCCTGACCGCGGAAATCCATCGACTCAATGAGACCATTGCCCGCACTCTCTTTTACGCCCCCGTGATCCTAAACCTATTGGCGGGCGCGTGCTTTCTCTATCGGCGGCCAATTTCCCGAAGCACTTCAACAACACTTCTCTTCTGCGTATCGGGATTTCTTTGCTCCTGGATCTTCGGAGCAATCCTCTATTTCCTGATTGCAATGGCACATCGATAAAAAAAGCCCCCGGGAATAGGACCCCAAGGGCTTTGGATTTTTGAATGTTCGATTGGCTTACCGTGAGTAGATGCCAGCAGGCGACGATACCGCTCCCGCTCCTCCGGAAAGCCCGGTTGCCGGAACCGTCACCTCGATCGCTTGACCATCAATCGAGACCTCGGCGCTTCCCGCCGCGGCTTCCAGAACCTGTTGAGAAAAGGGGGTCATGCCTCCAGGCGCGCGATTGAGCGATTCCAAAGCAGCAAGTGATGAGAGCTTGCAAACGATTGTCCTGCCACCGACCTCCACGGTTGAGGTTAACGTATCGCCATCTTGCGAAACCGAGATTTGAGCCTCCAGCACAGGGGCGTTCTCAAACGGGGTTCCTGCAAAAATTTTCGGCCCGAAATAAGCACCGACAGCGGGATCCGGACTCACAAACCCCATCAATTCAGGCGGGGCGCCGGGATCAGACTGAACGAGAATCATCCCGGCGGGAGCCGACCCCACAGGTGTGTTTACCATCCGCGCCACATGAACGATCAGATTGGGTTCGGACGCCCCATTAAAAAGGCCCAGCAGATCAACACCGCCTTCCCATGACATGTAATTTTCAACCATGGGAAGATTTCTAACAGTTCCTTGGCTTGAAATCAACTCCAAGCTTCAGCCAGCAAGAGAAGCGAGCAACTTTTCATGGATCCCTCCAAATCCCCCGTTGCTTAAAACCGCGATGACATCGCCCTCAACGGCCAGCGACGAAACATGAGCAACAATCCCATCAACCTCACCGAGATACCACGCCCTGGCACCATCGGCCGAAATATCGGCAACCAACTTTTCAGGATCAAGCCGGTCCTCTTCGGCAACCTTTTCAGGATCAGGCACCGCAGGGATCACGACGCAATCCGCCTTTTTAAGAGCAACGGCCAAATCATCCTGAAAGATGTTGCGACGTGTTGTATTCGAACGTGGTTCAAAGATCACCCAAAGGCGGCGGGACGGATACTTTTGACGAAGTCCATCAATAGCCAAACCAATCGCCGTGGGATGGTGGGCAAAGTCATCCACCACCGTGATTCCGTGGACTTCCCCCCGCTCCTGCTGTCGTCGGGCGATTCCCTGAAAGGACCGAAGGCCCTTCCGGATCTCCTCCGGTTGAAGACCCGCAAACTTTGCCGAACAAACCGCCATGGCGGCATTCCGAACATTAAACTCACCAACCATGGGGACCTCGTAACCTTCGCCACCGATCGCGAAGCGACTTCCCGTTGGCAAGTATTCCACGTCTGTGATCCGAAGGTCGCAAGCCTCTCCAAAACCAACTCGCATCGTTGGACAAGGTGAATCTTTCGCCGCAGCAAGGCAATTTGGGTCATCCCCATTGATAAGAGCCAGACCGTTCCGGGGAACGATCTTCAAGAGCCTCGAAAAAGTAAGAATAATCTCTTCCAGATTGTTGTAGATGTCGGCGTGATCGAACTCGATGTTGTTCATCACGATCAACTCCGGGAGGTAATGAAGAAACTTCGAACGCTTGTCGAAAAAGGCGGTGTCGTATTCATCTCCCTCCATCACCACAAAATCAGAATCGGTGAACCGGGCCCCTTGTCCAAAGTTTGCCGGGATACCGCCGATCATGAAGGAGGGGTCTTTCGCTGAGGACTCGAAGATCCAAGCCAGCATCGAACTCGTGGTGGTTTTCCCGTGGGTTCCACTTACGACGTAGTTCCTCCTGCCACGGAGAAAATACTCCTTTAGAACTTCAGGCAATGACATGTAGCGAAGCCTGCGATCGAGAACTGCCTCCGCTTCCTCATTTCCGCGACTGATGGCATTCCCAATCACAACGGTCGTCGCTTCCTCCGGAATATTCCCGGCCTGATAACCCTCCATGATCTGTACCCCCTTGCTCTCAAGGAAAGTCGACATGGGCGGATAAACCGCTTGGTCGGAACCGGTCACGGAATAACCTTTTTCGATCATTCCGGCTGCCACCGACCCCATGGCTGTTCCGCAGACCCCGACAAAGTGAAATTGCTCTTTGCTCATCGCTTCAAAAAATCAAAAACCCGGTGCCGCAACCCGCCCCAGCTGTCCCTCATCAAGCCGCTCCTGAAGAATTCGATCCGCCACCTCCTTCACCATCTCCTCAAGAAGAAGCCTCAGGTGACTTCCCTTGCGATAGTCCGCCGGAGCGATGTGCTTCACCCGGTCGGCATGGGTGCAAAGCTGGAAACATTTTCGAAAGCTGCGGCCGGTTTGATCCTTTGGATTGTATACCGCAATGGCATGACCTCCATTTTTCTTCATCACTGTGAAGCAAGGCACATCAGTGGGGCCATCACCGACGTAAATCATATTCTGAAAAGGAATCGGCCGCGCCGCATTCGGCATGTGGTCATTCACATCGTCATGATGCTCCAACATGCCCTTGTTGATCCGGAAAAGATACTGGGTCTTGGTCGTGTGGGAAATTGTTCGCTTCGGGAAACTGATCCGCCCCAATTCATCCTCTCCAAATTCACACCCAAAAATCGCCTTCACTTTTCCGGCCAGCGAGCATCCATTGAGCAGGGCCTGCAGACCGGACGAAACAATGTAGTGTTCCACCTTGATTCCAGCCGTCTCATGTTCGGGACGGAGACAATATTCCCGAATCTCTTCAAAGACCGTTTCCACTCCGGGGTAATAACTCAGACCCTTTCCCAACTCCGTAAGATCATCGTTGGTGACGTTGTCCATTCCAAGATAATCGAGGAGACACTTCATGTAGGCCAACTCACCGTCCCAGAGTTTTTCCTTCACCAGAATATTGCACTTCCGCCAGAACTGCTCGGGATCAATCCCAAACTTTGGAAACAAGACATCATCCTGCATGTAGCTGGGGCTCAGCGTCTGATCGTAATCATAAACCAGCGCGATCGTGTTCTGTGGAACGGACATTCGATCGCCAGAATGACTCCATCTTGCGAGGGTGTCAAAATCCAAGATGGGCAGAAAGTCAGGTCTCCCGATAGATCCGCAAGAGCCTCGCTACTTCTTCTTTCTATTTGCGCCATATTTGGCATCAAACCGATCAAGTTGGGCCTGTGGAATGGACAATTCCTTTTTCAAGAAGGCCTCAAGTTTTTCACCATGAAAATCAACCCACATCCCGTCCCACGCCCCGGTCATTCTCATGAAATAGTTCCCGCAGTGCCAGCAGAAGGAAGTCTCAAAAAGCAACTCGTTCGCAATGTAGAGACGAACCCCATGAATCGGATAGTGGCACATCGGTCCCTGTAATCGAGGCGGCTCTCTGAAAACCGAGACCATTGCGTTCACCAATTCATCCTTTGATTCTTCGCCGACCTTCTTTGTTTTCAGAATTTTTGAATAAGCATCATAGTTCGGAATAAACAGGTAGTGCTTGCGCTCGAATCCTTCAACCTCTCCGTAAAATTCACCAGGCGGAAGGTCCGTGGGTCTTGGCGTTGGTTCGAAATCCAAAAGCATGATTTCGGCCCTATCGACCAGTCGAAATGACTCCGCTAGCTGACTTCGATAAGCAGCCTCGAGTTTTCTCTTGTCTTCAATGAATTTGTTCTGTGCGTTCCACCGGATGTCTCCGGCCTTCTCCATTTTTGGATTCTGCTGAAAATCATCTTCAAGGGCGTCCGGATCGGCCTCGTTTTCCTGTCCATGGGACAAGCCGGCACAGATCAAAATGAAGAATAATTTTCGCATCGCTCCGTTCTAAAGGCGGGACTAACCGATGCAAGTTCATTACGACCTCCCCTTTCCGGGCTTTTTCGCGAACTTGTAATCCACCGGACCTTTCCTTTTTGGGGCTGGCTCTTCCATTCCGGCCCGCTTCTTCAGTTCCTTAATCTGATCACGCAGGTGGGCCGCTTTCTCGAACTCAAGCTTCGCCGAGGCTTTTTGCATCTCCTCCTCCATCTCACGAATCACCTCAACGGCATTGAAGACCATCTCGTCTTCCGCCACGAGCGAGGTGTTCACATCCTTTGCCGCCTGGTGGCTCGCTTCACGATCATGGAGACTCTTCTGAACGGCTCGTTTCACACTCTGCGGAGTAATGCCATGCTTCTCGTTATACTCCTTCTGAATTGAACGACGATACTCCGTCACATCAAGGAGGCACTGGATCGAATCAGTCACCGTATCGCAAAAGAGAACGCACTCGCCATTCACGTGGCGCGCGGCCCGGCCGGCTGTCTGAATCAGGCTGGTCTCATTTCGGAGGAAGCCTTCCTTGTCTGCATCTAAAATACAAACCAATGAGACCTCCGGGAGATCCAGACCTTCACGAAGAAGGTTAATTCCAACCAGGATGTCGAACTCCGCCGCCCTCAGGGCACGCAAGATTTCGACACGCTCAATCGCATCGACATCGGCATGAATATAACGAACCTTCAAATCAACTCCCTGCAAATACTCGGTCAAATCCTCCGCGGTCTTTTTGGTGAGCGTTGTGATGAGAACCCTTTCGTGCTTTTCCACCCGCTGCTGGCAGAGCTCGATGGTTTCATCAATCTGCGATTTTAACGGCCGCATCGTAAGAATGGGGTCGAGCAATCCGGTCGGGCGAATAATCTGTTCCACGATCAATTGTCCACCGCTCCGGGAGACGTCAAAGTCCTCCGGATCCTCCGCCGAACCACTGGCATTCACGGTAAGGCGTTTGAAGAAGGTGGGATCAAAATCAGCCTCATTCCTGGATTTGATTGGAATGAAAGTCGAGTTATCGGGTCGGGAATTGACGATTTCAAAAGCACCTGGTGTTGCACTCACATAGAGGCGACGCTTGGTCATCTTCATATACTCATCGAAGCGCAAAGGCCGGTTGTCCATCGCGCTCGGCAACCGAAACCCATGATCCACCAAAACCGATTTTCGACTCTTATCGCCTTCAAACATGCCTCGGACTTGCGGAAGAGTGGCGTGACTCTCATCAGCCAGTAAAAGGTAATCATCCGGGAAAAAATCGAGCAGTGTGTAGGGCCTCTCGCCCGGCTTGCGGCCGGTGATGTGTCGAGAGTAATTTTCAATTCCCTGGCAAAAACCCATCTCTTGCATCATCTCAAGATCGTATTCCGTACGCATGCGGATGCGCTGGGCTTCAATAAGCTTGCCATTTTTCTCAAACCACGCGATGCGGTCATCGAGTTCCTGCCGAATCGCCACCATCGCGCCCTTGAGCTTTTCCTTCGAGCTGACGAACTGCTTGGCCGGATAGAAAACGTAATGAGTTACCTCGTCGATAACGTGCCCGCTCCGGGTATCGATGGAAGTGATTCGATCAATCTCATCACCGAAGAATTCGATCCGAATGGCGGTCTCTTCCAGATATGCTGGCCGCACTTCCACGACATCACCCCGAACACGAAAATGTCCCCGTTCGAAAGCGATGTCGTTACGCTCGAAGAGAAGGTTCACCAGTTCGGTCAAAAATTCATCACGCCCCAATTCCTCGCCCTGGCGAACGCCGAACATCATATCCTTGTAATCCTCCGGATTTCCCAAACCGTAAATACAACTTACGCTGGCCACCACGATCACATCATCACGCGTGATTAATGAGCCCATCGTACTCAGCCGGAGCCGCTCGATTTCCTCGTTGATCGAAGAGTCTTTTTCAATGTAGGTGTCCGACCGTGGAATGTAGGCTTCCGGTTGATAGTAGTCGAAATATGAGACAAAATACTCGACAGCATTCTCGGGGAAAAACGCTTTAAACTCGGAGTAAAGTTGGGCAGCCAGAGTCTTGTTGTGACTCATGATCAGAGTTGGCTTTTGGATCTGCTCAATGACGTTCGCCATCGTGAAGGTCTTGCCGGATCCCGTAACACCACGAAGAGTCTGGTGCCGGTTCCCGGCCCGAATCGACTTCACTAACTTGGCAACCGCTTGCTCCTGATCCCCCTTGGGGCCAAATTCACTGACGAGGCGAAAATCCACACCGGGAACCTAGGGGATCTTTGTAGCTTGTCCAATCCTTCAGCTTGTGGGATCATCACCAAACACACACGCTGGATTATGAAATCTTTGTTATATCTTCTTTTGGCTGGAACATTTCCCGCCCACGCCAAATTTACGCCCATCATCCAGGTGGGCACCAACAACAATTCGACCTCGGAGTTTTCGAAGGAGAACGGTTCGGAAGATCCTGCCCCGGGATCAGCTACTATTCGGGACGACCACTACTATCTTGCCGGAACCTACCCGGCACCAGTGGGCACTCTCCTCGACGACGAAGATGTTGATGACTACGAAAGATCGCTAACCTCATCGGACCCTCGCAATGTGATTCATTTCCACCTGAAACCGGCACAAGCCACGAACACCGGACTGATGAGAATCGAACTCGACTTCATCTGGAGCGGTGCTTCCGTGAATGGCAACGATGCCCCGTTCGAAAATGTCGTTGAAGTCAGTGTGAACGGCAACCCGGCTTCGTTTACAAGTGAGGCCTTTCAAAATTATGTCGTGATCTCGGCTGAATTTCCTACGACCGGGCTCGGACTTTCCCCCGGAGCCAACACTCTGGAGATCCGGCGAATCGGAAATACTCCGGGAACCTGGTTGGCCATGGATCAAATTTCAGCCTCTCTTGACCCGAACGCTCTCGTTGATGCAGATGGAGACAACCTCCCTCTCCATTGGGAAACCCGGTATCAACTTTCAGACTCCGACCCTACCGATGCGACAGCTGATTTTGATGGTGACACACTGACCAATCTGGCCGAATTTCTGGCCGGAACCAATCCCCGTCTCTCCGACACCGATGCAGATGGCTTGAATGACCAGGACGAGACCGAAAGTGATCCACGAGATCCCGACTCAGACGACGATGGTCTCCTTGACGGCGAGGAGACAAATTCCAGCCCGGTCTTGGTCGATACCGATGCGGACGGAGCGTCGGACGCCTGGGAGATTCAAACCGGATACAATCCTGACGACGATCAGAGCACCCCTCCACAATGGGCAGGTGCGATTGGAATCAACTTCCGATCTGAGAGTCGTCGCAATGCCGGTCGTTGGCCCTCGACCTTTCCAAATGGCCTGATCCCTCAGATCAATTGGAACCAAACGGAGCTTCTGGAAAGCTCGGGAGTGTCAAGTGGCAGCCCCCTGCGCCCGGGAGACAGCAGCCAAATCTCCGATCCGGTGGCCGGAATCATCGTTGACTCCGCCGGTAATCCCACTTCAGCGACCGCCTCGTTCACCTTCGACGGCACGAGGACCAGCCGAGCCAACGACACGCCTGCGGCTCATCTCTTGAATGGCTACCTTTCCTCCGACTCCTCAACCCCGGCGACTTTGCAAATTGACAATATCCCGGCCTCCTTCGTCACCTACGATGTCTATGTTTACATGTCGACGTCCTATCTGGGACCTCTGGCCACCTTAAGAAGAGATGGGATATTCTTCGAAAGTGCATTGATGAGGCCGTTGGGCGCAGGTGGCGATTTGGACTTTATTCTGTTCCGCCCCTCCACCGGACCAGTGGCTCCTCGCGCCAATGTTGTCCGCTATCAAGGGCTTACGGGGCGATCGGTTCTGTTCGAAAGCTTTAGGACGTCCGACAACTCGTCTGGAATCGCAGGAATTCAAATTATTGATACCAGCGGTGACATTGACTCCGACGGACTTCCCGATTGGTGGGAAATTTTACACCGATCCGACGTCACGATTGGCGACGATCCGGACGGCGATTCTCTGAATTGGCTCGCTGAATTCAATGCTGGAAGTGATCCCTGGAAAGCAGACACCGATGGCGACGGACTCAATGATGCCGCAGAAGTGGCAGCAGGTAGCGATCCCAATTTTGGAGACACCGATGACGACGGGCTCTCTGACTTTGATGAAGTCAGTCACCCTCTCCCAAGTGACCCGACACTCGCGGACACCGACAGCGATGGCGTGGATGATGCCAGCGAGCGAGCCAACTTCTCAGACCCCGGAGACGGGGATTTCGCCATGCTACCGGTTCCCGTATTTGTCAGTGACACCGAGATCTTGTGGGAGGCGACCGACCTGCAGTTTGTGAACGATCACGGCGATGGCATCCGGAGTGACAGCGGAACAAATCGTGACTTTATCGATTGGCGGGTCGACAACCTTACCGCTGATGTGAGCAGCACACTTCGGATGAGGCTACCCCGCCGCAATGGCAAAATCGTCTTCAATGTTTCAACCAGCGGACAGGGCAGTTTCCGCAGAAATGGAAGCAGTTTTAGCCACAATGACTACAACACCGATCTGACTTCCGCACTTGGATTTGTGGGATTCGGCTCTTGTGACACCTCGGACCCCCTTACTTTCCGGGTCCGGGCATTGAGTGATGGCACCACGGGTTCAAATTGGACAGTCAACTTTTCCATCGTAAACCAAAAATCCGGTATCATTGTTGCCATGCGGGAGTTTACCGGATGCGATGCAGTTCCATCCGTCGCCGACCAGTCTGCAGTCTGGGGAGACGATGACGTTCCCGGAGCCTCGGAAATGCTCCTGGGCCAGGGAATCAAACTCTACCGGACAGCGAGCCCGGTCGCCCGACTCAACGGACTCGCCCACTGCGCGGATGCGGATAATGACGGGATGAACGATCTTTACGAATCAACCCACGGGCTCAACCCAAACGACCCCTCCGACGCTTTGCTCGACGGAGATGCCGATGGCCTCTCCAACCTATCAGAGTCAATTCTTGGGACCGATCCAACTGATTTCGATAGCGACGATGATGGTGTTGGTGATTCCCTTGAAGCCGCCCAATTTTCTGATCCAAATTCAGCCGACTCAAT
The DNA here is from genome assembly GCA_030432565.1 of Verrucomicrobiia bacterium. Taxonomy (GTDB): domain Bacteria; phylum Verrucomicrobiota; class Verrucomicrobiia; order Verrucomicrobiales; family Akkermansiaceae; genus SW10. Next base: position 25,833 of record JAUIGV010000051.1, read on the forward strand.
CCCCCCGCTTTTTAATTCACCCGCTCATGTCGGCACAGATTTGAACGAGAATGGAATGTCGGACCTCTGGGAGGCTCACTTCGGAGCAGGCGGACTCATCCCAACTGAGGATGAAGATGGGGATGGATTCACCAACCAGGAAGAAGCCGGACTTGGGAGCGACCCTTTTGATCCAAATTCAAACTTCCGTATCGCCACCGAAGAGTCGGAAAGCCCGAATTCCTTTGATCTCTGTTTCCCAAGGCTCCTCTTAAAATCACAGAAGATCTATTCATCAAACAGCTTGCAAAACTTCAATCCGTCGTCTCTCTCAATGAATGTAGAGGGCGGCGAGTATCGCGTCACGGCGCCCTTCAGCTTTTCACAAGAATTCTTCCGCGTCGCAGTCTCTGACCGCGATCTCGATTCGGATGGTTTGAGTGACTGGGATGAAAGCATCCTCGGGTCCGGGTCATCGGACTCAAACTCGCTGGGCCGGGCAGTGGCTTTCGATCGTGACGATGATGGTAATCCAGACGGAATGATCCCCGGAGACCGGGCGGTTTACCTTGAACGCTTCGCCAACCGAACCTCTCTGGCCGCAGGCACCGGCAGCGTCACGCCAACACGAACCGAAGCCTCCCGCCTGCTGATGCAGGGCTCCTTTGGGCCGACAATGTCTGAAATCGAAACCGTCCGCCAGCTGGGCATCGAGGGTTGGATTGACGATCAAATCGAGAACCAACCTGCGACCCACCACGAGGACTATATTCAGGAAATTGAGAATGACCTTAACGGCCCCCAGGTCGATCACACATACCGGACCAATAATGATGAACGGGTTGAAGATGAGAACCTCCAATCCGCCTTCGCCCGGGCCGCCATCTCCGGCCCCGACCAACTCCGCCAGAGAGTCGCTTTCGCGCTCTCACAAATCCTCGTGATCTCGCGCCAGGATGGCAATATTGATCAAAATGTTCGCAGCCTCGCCCGCTATTACGATCGGCTCGTCGATCACGCATTCGGAAACTATTACGACCTGCTCATGGGAGTAACTCTTGATCCCAATATGGGACGTTACCTCTCCCATGTTGGCAATCTTCCCCCGGACCCTGCCATTAATCGTTTCCCCGACGAAAACTATGCCCGGGAAGTCATGCAGCTGTTCTCGATTGGACTCTGGGAATTAAACCAGGATGGCACGCGCAAGCTTGATCAGGAAGACAATCCGATTCCAACCTACGACAACGATACGATTACGGAATTAGCGCGTGTGATGACTGGCCTCTGGTTTGCCAACAACGGCTGGGGATCCCAGACCAGGCAGGATCAGGAACATCTCGTCCCCATGGAACTCTTTCCTGAAAACCACGACTTCGGCGAAAAAACACTTCTCAATGGTTTTGTCATTCCCGCACGAACGCCCAATGTTGAGAATGGCATGCAGGATATTCGCGATGCCATCCGGCATCTTTTTGAACACCCCAATTGTGCCCCCTTCGTCTGTCGGTCCCTCATTCAGTTCCTCGTCACAAGCAACCCAAAGCCCGCTTATGTGGCGAGAATCTCCGCAGTTTTTGCCGACAATGGAACAGGCGAACGTGGAGACCTCGGTGCTGTGGTAAAAGCAATTTTAATGGATGCGGAAGCCCGTGATCCGGCGATTGCAACCTCTCCAAACTTCGGAATTTTCCGCGAGCCGGTTGTTCGCACCATGCATCTCGCCAGACTCACCAGGATGAACCGATCCGGAAATCTGGTCTGGTGGGACTACGGAAACTATTTTGAGGACACCCTGCAGATGCCGCTGAATGCCCCAACGGTTTTTAATTTCTACAGACCCGATTACACCCCACCCGGCAGTCTGGACCGCGCAGGTCTGGATGGCCCCGCGTTTGAGATTGCAAATTCCTATACCATGGTCTCCCTGCCCAATCGGTTCTGGAGCATTGCTGATCGTGGGTTCCGGGTTAGCGGGCGTTATCATTTCACTCCGGACTACGGAAACTTCATGCCTTACCTGGAAGACTCCGACGTTTTGCTCGACTACCTCAACGTGGTCGTCTGCGCCGGCGGCATGGGTGCCAAAACCCGCTCAATTATCAAAACAAATCTCGCCAACACTGCGATTTCCGATCCCGTGGAAAAAGTACGCCTCGCAGTTTACCTAGCCATCATGTCCCCCGAAGGAGCAGTGCAACGCTAAACACACAATAATATGTCCTCTTTTCACAACCTCTCACGCCGTTCCTTCATGGGCGAAAGTGCGTGCGCAGCTCTAGGATCGGCCTCCATCATGTCGACCCTCTTGAACCTCAAGATGGCCAACAATGCCGTCGCCGCCGACCTTCCGGCCGACCCGGAAGATCGAAAGACACTGGTCTGCCTCTATCTCCACGGTGGTATCGACTCCTACAACGTTCTTGTTCCAAACGATGCCGACCGATATAACGACTACGCTGCGACCCGGACCAATCTCGCTCTCCCGCAACAGTCTCTTCTTCCTCTGACGCAAGCCGCAAATGGAGACGGTCAGCAGTACGGAATCCACCCGGCCATGGGAGGTCTCCAATCACTCTTCAACGGAGATGGAACGCCACAAGGTCCGCGGAGACTTTCCTTCATCTCTAATATCGGAACTCTCATGGAACCGATGACGATGACCGATTACAAAGACAGGTTAAAACCCCGGCCACGCGGCCTCTTTTCGCACAGCGACCAGACCGAGCAGTGGCAAACTTCCCTGCCCCAAGGTGACGTCAAGCTAACCGGCTGGGCCGGACGTGTCGCCGATGTTCTGCACGACCAATCAAACGGAGGTTCAAAAACCTCGATGAGCATCTCTCTTGCCGGAAACAATATTTTTCAGGTCGGTCGGAATACCCAGCAATTTGTAATGACCAGTCGTGGCGCCTTAACCTTCTCTCAAGAGAGCGGAGCCAACCACCCTTCCGCACTCAAGAATCTCGCGCTCCGCTCGATGATGGAGCAACAGTATGCCAACATGATGGAGAAGGCCTTCGCCGAACTCACCGAGCAAAGCCTTGAACAACAGGAATTCATTCAGACCGAATTTGACGCCCTTGAGGAGAACTTTTCAGGAGTTACCTTTCCCGATTCCAGCATTGGCCGCAGCCTTCTTGCGACACTCAAGACCATTGCTTTACGCGCTAAACTTGGTTTAAGACGCCAGACCA